>JBKIXD010000001.1:0-1540019 GCA_046604145.1 Hydrogenophaga sp. XSHU_21 | reverse complement strand
CCTTCCGCCCAAGCGCACGAAGGGAGTAGATGCGCTGACTGCTTCCGGACACTCCGTTCAAGTAAAGGCATCCGGATTAGAGAATTCTGGTCCTGCCTTCACCCCCGGTACCGGGATCGCACGCTATCTGCTGTTTTTTCAGTTCGATTTTTCGGCTGGTAAAGCGACGGTGATTTACAACGGATTGGAAGCACCAGTGCGAGAGCGTCTACTTCCAAAGGAGTGGACTGGCACAAAGGTTGTCAACCTAGCAGCACTGCGCGCCCTTGCCAGAGAATTGGGAAATGAAAACGCCTTACCGCTCAAGCAGCTTGCAGATACCAAGTACGGCAGAAGGTAGTCAAAGCAGGCCGTAAAGGCGGGCGATGCGTACAGCTGTTCGCCTGTCAGGTGCGCCCAGCTTTGCGTTGACGCGCTGAAACCGGCTGTCGATGGTTTTGGCCTCAAGATTCATGGCGGCCCCGATCACTTTGCTGCTTTGCCCTACGGCCTCACAGCGCAAAAGGTGCAGGTCGGCTTCTGTGAGGCTCGTGCCCCGGAGCAGTTCCTCGCGCATGGATTTTGCAATCGAGTGATGTAGCTCCATGGCGAGCGCGCGCGCCAGTACCCTGACCCTGGGGTAGCTTTCGCCCTCGAACCTCTCGGGGTCAGCTGATCCCAGGCACAGGACACCCACCCTTGAGAGGCCAACCGAGCTGGGTGCAGGTGCGATTAAAGCAGATGCGAAGCCATGCTCTGCAGCTGCGCGGATGAAGGCGTTTTCTTCGGGGGACGAGCAGGTGAGGTAGCTGGCACGGGTGGGCTCCGCGTCGCACGATGCATAGCGCAACCAGGGATCATGTTCGAACCATCGTTGAGAGGCGTACTCCGCCGGCCATGCTGGATCGCATGCCCAAAACGACCGAAATGAGGTTCGAGTTGCATCGTCTCGAAGGCAACTCAGGAAGTAGCCTGCATCAGCTCCCAGACCCATAACGGCCTCGCGAAACAATGAGATCACTTCGCCCGGGGACCTCGCATCTGTGATCAGTGGGAGGATCTGAAAAACGCGCGCGTTGTCCCCTATCGCAGGTCTGCCTGAAGCAGGCTCGATGCGGTCAGGGGTGGATTGCAAATGCAGCATGACCCTGTCGTCCCAGTTTGCTGAACAGCAGGCCATCATCAAAACGCAACGGCTCGACCGCACACCAGCGGTCGAAGCTCTTCACGTCATGAAAGACCATCGTCTGCACCAGCCGCATGCCCGAAGCCTGGCGTTGGGTGCGCTCCATCACCAGACCGTAGCGGGTGGCGCGCAGGAGGAAGGTCACGGTTCCATCTTGGTTGGCCAGCAAGGTATCGCCCTCAGCAATGCGCTCCGCATGGCGGTCTGACGCCCAGGCGGCAGCGTTGCTGCGCTTTGCGATCAGCGCCAAACGTTTGGAGCCCAGTGGGCGGGCGGGTGCGTCGATAGGATCGATACGGCGTTTGACCGATGGGCGTGTCACGACCGCAGATGCTGACGGCGTCACCTCGGGAAGTTGAAGGTTGTTCATTCCCACTCCTGCAGGTCTGGTTGACCGACAGGCCACGCAGCGTTTAAACCGCGTAACCCACCCCCAAGTCTCAACTGACTGGATAGAGGGTAGGGTAGACAAGCGCGTCGCGTGATGTCAAAGGAAATCCGGGTAGGGCGACCAAATCTGCAGCGGGTTCAGTCGCGCTAAACGACGAAGACCCAGGGTACGCAGCACATCAAATCACTGCCGGTGCACTGCTGTGGCTCAAAGCGTTCAGCAAAGAGAACGCGTCATCGGCGCGCTCAACCGGAATGAACAGATGATCGTGGTGGAAGGCTGCGACCGCGTTGCACGGTATGCCTTCTTTGGCCAGGGCCGAGGAGATCATGGCCAGAAAGCCGATGGCTTCCAGAGACGAGTGAACGGTGAGCGTGATGAGTTTGGCCTCAAAGATGTAGGGCACCTTGGCCTGTATGGCTTGAGCGCGCTCCACGATGGCCGTCAATCCTTCGGTCTCCCTGAACGTGCAGATGGGAGAGATGTCCGCAGGGAGGCGATGGTCCTGGAAGGTGCAGTAGACGTAGGTTTCTGGCCGAAGGTCTGGGGCCATCATTTGCTGCAGCCGAACGTGGTCTTTTTCTCCGCTCACTCCGATGTCCTCCTGCACAGGGAAAGGGGGGTTGGCTTTCGGCGTTGATTATGGGCGGCTGGCATTGACCCGGGGTGTGCACAAGTGCGCAGGTACACCGCAGAAGGGACTGGTTTAGCTGAATTGACGCGCGGCCAAAGTTCCTAAACCACGGCGCGCTGCTGGGATCTCCTGCTACCTTTTGGCGCGGCCTGGGCCTTGTGCTCCGACATACGCTACCGTGCGCTGCGAGGCCGTCCGCAGCCGCACGCCGTGAAGAAGGAGTGTCCACCATGACAACGACTTCGAATGTCCTTTCGGACATGGCCGCGCTTCGATCAGAGCTGCGCCAACAGGGTGACCCGCACTGTGAACTGTTTCGGCTGGCACCCTGGCGCGCCGTGCTGGACATTGCCTTCGACTGGCTCATCGTCCTCAGCTCGGTGGCGCTGGTCGTTTGGTGGAGCGAGCTGTTCGCGCCGCTGGCTGTTGTGCTGATCGCCAACCGCCAACGCGCGCTCGGCAACATCCTCCACGACGCGGGTCATCGGAATCTGTGGCGGGACCGACGGCGAAACGACCTGGTGGCGCGCCTGTTCATCGCGCCTTTGCTGTTCGCGAGCCTGACCCGCTACCGCGAAACGCACTTCAAACACCACATGGAACTTGGGACCGATGGGGGTGACCCCGATCTCCTGTTTTTCGCTCGCAGTCGGCCGACGACCTGGTTCTCAAACTACCTGGACCAAGTCTTTTCCCTAAATGCATGGCTGTCGTCGATGGGTGGACACCTGTTCTCGCGCCAGGTTCGCACGGCCAGTCAGCTCTACATCGTTGGGTGGTGGCTTGGGGCGGTAGCGTTGATGTGGGTTGTGGCCGGCCCCGACTTCACGGTCACCTTTCTGGTGCTGTGGCCGCTGGCCAGGGCGACGGCATTCCATCTGATCACCACCTTCCGCGAGATGTGCGATCACTTCGGCCTTCAGCCGGGCGGCGTGTTCACATTTTCGCGTGACATGGCTTGCCACGGTGTCTGGCGCTGGCTGATCCACCCGCGCAACAACGGCTACCACCTCACCCACCACCTTCTGCCGGCAGTGCCTTACTACCGACTGCCCGAGGCGCACCGGTTGCTGAAAGGGCAAGATGTCTTTCGGGATCGCGGCAAGGTCTGCTGTGCCTACTTCACCGGCGCCGATCCAGTGACTGGCGCCTGGCAGACGCAAGAGCGGGTTCCATGAACAGAGCGCTGGGTAGCTTGCAGGTTGCGGTACTTCTGGTTTCGGCCAGCTACGGGATTGGTTTCCTTTTCGGCTCGGGCGAACTGGCACTTTCCCACGGCATGGCAGGCAGCATCTATGGGGTGGCCACCGCCTTTGGCATGCTGGTGTTGGCAGTTTTCGCACGGCAACTGTGGGCAACAGGGCTTCCGGTCTGGGAGCTGTTTGGCCGAGCCTACGGAAAGCAGCTTCAAGGCGTGGTGGCGTTGTTGTCATTGATCTGGATGTCGGGCGTACTGGCTGCCCAGATTCAGGGCGGTGTCCACCAAGTCGCCCAACATGCCACCACCCTGCATGGCGACCACCACGGCCGATGGCAAAAAGGCGATCACAAAGAGCAGCAGCCCTGCCAGAACACAACCACCCACGGCGGCCAAGGGTGAGCGCGCGGCCAACACAAATTGCTGGTAGTCGGCACCGGTGCACACCAGCAAGCCGACGGCCAAAGATATAGCCACCACGCGGGATGGACTGAACGTGGAAAGGTCTTCGGCAAAGGCGGGAATCGCCTGGAGGTAGACGCCCATGCCGTTGGCCACGATCAGCGCATAGACCAGGACAGCGGCGCTCGCAAGTAGACACATGGCGAACAGTGCCGATGCGAACCGCAGGTCCAATCGCGATGCGCCGTAGATCAACAGCAAGATCACCAGGTACCCCCAGCGAAAGCTCACTGTCTGCTTGAGAATGGCCATGGCGTCCTCGCGCGTGCGAGTGCCTGGTGGCCATGCGGCTGAGACCACCAGTGAGCCGTACGCGCAGTGCTCAGGCAGGTCGTCGACCTGAGGCGCGCCCGCGTCGCCCACCTGGACGAACAGCGCAAAGGCAGCACCCGTGTCCAGCGCACCGGTGGCCACCACCTTGGACTTCGGGGGATGCTCTCTCCATGCGAGAGGGCCTGAAATTTGAGCGTTCCACTCTACGGCTTGTGAGCGGTCCAGCCACGCCGAGATAACGCCTGCCGAGGTCCTGTATTCGGGCAACACCAGCGACCTACGCTCAGCCAACTCGCGTGCAAATTCGATGCCCAGGCTTCTGGCGAGGTTCTCCGCACCGGCTTCGCACTCGGGGCGCTCCTGTGAGGCCTCGTGTGAGAAGTGCCATTCATTCTCTTTCCCCTGTTTGGCCACCAGCGGGCTCTTGCACATGGGGCAGAAACATCCGCACGCAGCCCCTCGTAAGACATCGCCGACGAAGCGTATGGCTCCGCTGGCATCAATCGCCATGATCAGGATGCTGGACATGGGTTGCTCAGTCCTCTCGCGCGTACCGATTCAAAGGTTTCACCAGTGATGCCAGAAGAAGCATGCGTTTGCAGTCCTCGTCCAGCGGCAAGCCCTGGTACAACCCCACTAGATCCAGCAGCTCGGACACGGCTCCGTTTTCCACGCCTGTAGGTTCAAGGTGTTTCATGCACTCCACATCGACCATAAAGAGCACGAGGTCCTGGCGATCGACCGGGATGGTGCTGCGCGCTTGTGGGCCTTGAGGGCGTACTTGCGCTCCTCGATAGGCTACGAAGAATGTATTTTGACCCTGAAGTCGGCGACTCGAAGGGGCTCGGACTCATTGAGCAGGCAATCAAACTTCAAAAGCTTGAGGACTCGAATGCCTGACTATCCTCTCCGAGTGGTCCCGATGGAGTGCCTGTACGTTTCAGTGCGATGTCGCTGGACGTGACTGGCTCCATAGATCCAGTTCGCTGCGGCGCCAGGCCACTGCGCGCACACCGAGACGAACGGGGCAGGGGAACTGTTGTTGGGCGATGAGCCTGTAGATCGTCGATCGACCCAAGCCCGTCATCTGTATGACGGATGGCATGCGCAGAAACACGGTCGATATTTGATCCTGTGTTTCCGGGGGTGGGGCGGAGGTCTGTTGCATGGCAATCTCCCGGTGGAGGCATGTAGGCAACTGTAGGGCGCTGCGGGCGCCTCGGTCATGCTGGATTCGCTGACAAATCTAGCCCACAGAGGTATGTCACCGAGCTCCTCGACGTAGTCGATGCCGTCTGGGCAACGCCAGGCTGTTGCGATCCGGACACATGCATGTGTCCGCGAAGAATTTCGGACACGTGTCGGACACGGGAGATCCAGAAAGCAAAAAAGTCAGCAGGCGCTAACCTGCTGACTCTTGATTTACTTGGCTCCCCGACCTGGACTCGAACCAGGGACCTGCGGATTAACAGTCCGTCGCTCTACCGACTGAGCTATCAGGGAACAGCCTCAAATTATAGCGTCGTTTTGGGGCGTTTTCAGCGGGCGCGTTTTGCGGCGAGAAAAACGCCGCGGCTCAGCCAGGCGAGACCCCCAGCAGCCGGTGCAGGCGGGCGCTGGTGGTGGTGTATTGAAGGGGCACGCGCTCGTCCGGGCGCAGCAGCGCGGCCGCCGCGAAAGCGGCCAAAGTGGCTTCGTGGAAGCTGCAGAGGATGAGCTTCTTCTTGCCGGGGTAGGTGTTGATGTCACCCACCGCGAACAGGCCGGGCTCGCTGGTCTCGAAGGTTTCGGGGTTGACCACGAGTTGTTTGCGGTCCATGGCCAGGCCCCAGTCGGCGATGGGGCCGAGGCGCGGCGACAGGCCGAGCGCGACGAGCAGGTGGTCGAGCGGCAGCGGTTGGGTACGGCCTGCGGGGTCGAGCACCTGCAGCGCGGTGAGCCGGCCGGCCTGGGCGTCGAACCCCACGGGCTGTCCCACCACCAGCGACACCCGGCCCTGGGCGATGGCCGCCTGCAGGCGCGAGAGCGCCGCCGCGTCGTCGGATTGCAGCACGTCGCGCCGGTGCAGCACGCTGATGCGAACCGGGGGGGCGGGGCTGTCGAGCAGGCGCAGTGCCCAGTCGACCGCCAGGTCGTCACCGCCGTGCACCACCACGCGCCGGCCTGCCCAGGCCGACGCGTCGTCGAGCCGGTGGTGGAGTTGCGCCGGTTCAAAGGCGTCGATGCCGTCGAGCTTGAGGCGTTTGGGCTGAAACGCGCCCACACCGGCCGCAATGAACACCGTGCGGGCGAGGAAGGTTCGTCCGGCCGAGGTGGTCGCTTGCCAGCGGCCGTCGGCGGCGCGGGCCAGTGCCGTCACCGACTGGTCGGCGTGCAGGACGGGCGCAAACGGCACCACCTGCTGGCGCAGGCGCTCGACCAGTTCGCGGCCGCTGCAGACCGGCAGGCCGGGAATGTCGTAGATGGGTTTGTCGGGATAGAGCTCGGCGGGCTGGCCGCCGGCGTGGGGCAAGGCGTCGATGACGTGGCAGCGGATGTCCTGCAGGCCGAGCTGGAACACCTGCCAGAGGCCCGCCGGGCCCGCGCCGATGACCAGCGCGTCGGTCTCGATCGGCGCGGCGTCGCTCACCTGGGTCAACGGACCAGCTGGTCGAGCTTGCCGGTCTTGTCTTTCCAGTCGTCGGCGTCGGGCAGGGGGGCCTTGCGTTTGGTGATGCTCTTCCAGCCGGGCAGACGCGCCAGCTCGGCGTTGAGCTCGGTCATGTGCAACTGGTCCTTGGGCAGGTCTTCCTCGGCGTAGATGGCGCTCACCGGGCACTCGGGAATGCAGACCGCGCAGTCGATGCACTCGTCGGGGTCGATGGTGAGGAAATTGGGGCCTTCGCGGAAGCAGTCCACGGGGCAGACATCGACACAGTCGGTGTATTTGCAGCGGATGCAGGCTTCGGTGACGACGTGGGTCATGGTGGCGGGGCGGGAAGACGTGAAACCGCGATTTTAAGGGGCGGCAAGGGGGTCGCCGGACTTGCCCTTGCAGGCAGTCCGGTCGGGTGCTGAATCGGGGCTCAGCGCACCAGAACGGCGGCTGCCGTGCGGTGGCTGGCGGTGTCCACGAGCACCAGCGAACCCAGCGCGCGGGATTGGCTGAACGGGCGCAGGGCCAGGGGCTCCTGCAGCGCCAGTTCCACATGGCCGATCGCGTTCGATGGCAGCTCGATGGCGTCGAGTTCGGCCAGCGTGTGAATGTCGAGCTGGTGAACGATGCGCTTGACCCTGGCCTTGACCCACCGGTGGCCGTGCAGCGCCCAGTAGGTCCGGCCCGGCACCAGCGGCTCGTCGTCGAGCCAGGCCACGGTGGCGGACAGCTCGCGCCGGGGTTCCAGGCGGTCGTCGGGGTGGCTGGCGCTGTCTGCGGCCAGCAGCCAGTCGCCGCGGGAGACATCGAGTTCACGGTCGAGCACGATGCCGGCGCTGTGGCCAGCGGTCACGGCGCCGGGCTGGCGCACGTGGTCGAGCACCTGGGCCACGACGGCGGTCTGGCCGTTGGGGGCCACCCGCACCGGCTGGCCGGCCTGCAGGCGTCCGGCGGCCACGCGGCCCCAGAACACGCGCCGGCCCTGCGAGGTGTCGGACGACGACGAGAATTTTTCCACCCACTGCACCGGGAACGCCAGCGGCAGCGCGTGGTCCGCCTCGGTCACCGGCAGGTGCTCGAGGATGTCGAGCAGCGTGGGGCCCCGGTAGCCGCACCAACCCGATGTCTCGGCGGCATCGACCACGTTCCAGCCCTTGAGGGCCGACACGGGCACCACCGCCGTGACGGTGATGCCGGCCTGCGCCGCAAAGGTGCGCAGCGCCGCCTCGATGTGGGCGTGGGCCAGGGCGCCGTCGTCCACCGCGTCGAGCTTGTTCACCGCGAACACCACCGACGGCACCCGCAGCAGCTTGAGCAGCAGGCTGTGGCGGCGGGTCTGCGGCAGCAGGGCGAGGCCGGGGTTGCGCCAGTCGAGCTTGGTGGCGTCGACCAGCACCACCGCCGCGTCGGCGCTGCTGGCCGCGGTGACCATGTTGCGCGTGTACTGCTCGTGACCGGGTGCGTCGCCGATGATGAACTTGCGGGTCTCGGTGCTGAAGTACCGGTAGGCCACGTCGATCGTGATGCCCTGTTCGCGCTCGGCCGACAGGCCGTCGGTGAGCAGGGCCAGGTCGGTCTGGCCCTGGCGCTGCACGCCGGCCAGGTGGTCCTGCAGCACGGCCTTGCTGTCCACCAGCAGGCGGCCGATCAGCGTGCTTTTGCCGTCGTCGACGCTGCCGCAGGTGATCAGCCGCAGGGCGGCGCGGGTGTCCTGGGTGGGGGCTTCGACAGGCTCAGCCCGAACGGGAGTGGGCTCGGCCCGAACAGAGGTGGGCTCAGGTCGAATGGAGGTGGGTTCAGGTCGAATGGAGGTGGGCTCAGGTCGAATGGAGGTGGGTTCAGGTCGAATGGAGGTGGGTTCGGCTTGAACGGGGGCTTGGTCTGCCTGGAGGAACGCGGTGCTCATCAGAAATAGCCTTCTTTCTTGCGGCGCTCCATCGAGGCGTCGCTGGTCTTGTCGTCCATGCGGGTGGCGCCGCGCTCGCTGACCTCGGCGGCCAGGGTCTCGATCACGATCTGCTCGGGTGTGGCGGCGGTGCTTGCCACCGGGCAGGTGCAGGTGATGTCGCCCACGGTGCGAAAGCGGACGTCGCGCACCTGCACCTGTTCACCGTCCCGGGGCGGGGTGAGTTCGGTCACGGGCACCAGCAGGCCGCGGCGGTCGACCACCTCGCGCGGGTGGGTGTAGTAGATCGACGGCAGGGCGATGTTCTCGCGGGCGATGTACTGCCACACGTCGAGCTCGGTCCAGTTGCTGATGGGGAACACGCGGAAGTGCTCGCCGCTGTGCAGCCGCGTGTTGAACAGGGTCCAGAGCTCCGGGCGCTGGGCCTTGGGCTGCCATTGGCCGAAACTGTCGCGGTGCGAAAAGATGCGCTCTTTGGCGCGGGCCTTTTCCTCATCGCGGCGCGCGCCGCCGATCAGCGCGTCGAAGCGGAATTCCTCGATGGCTTCGAGCAGCGTGACCGATTGGTGCACGTTGCGGCTTTCCCCGGGGTGGGCCAGCCGCACGGTGCCGCGCTTCATCGAATCCTCGACGTTGCGCACGATGAGTTCAGCGCCCAGTTCCCGCGCGCGCTGGTCGCGAAAGGCGGTCACCTCGGGAAAGTTGTGGCCGGTGTCGATCATCAGCAGCGGGTAGGGGATGCGGCCCGCCCCGAAGGCCTTCTCGGCGCACTTGAGCATCACCAGCGAGTCCTTGCCGCCCGAGAACAGCAGGGCCGGACGCTCGAACGCGCCCGCCACTTCGCGCAGGATGAAGATGGTTTCTTCTTCGAGCGCGTCCAGGTGGGCATTGCTGAGCTGGTGCGCCACCTGGTGCAGCAGGGCGGTTTCGACCACGGCGGGTTCGGTGCGGGCGTTCATGCGGGGCTCCGTTCGAGCGATGACACGAGAGAAGAAGTGGCGGGCTGCACGTGCAGGCCGCATTCCTTGGCGCTTTCCTGCTCCCACCACCAGCGGCCGGCCCGAAAGTCTTCGCCGACGCTGATGGCGCGCGTGCAGGGTTCGCAGCCGATGCTCGGAAAGAAGCGGTCGTGCAGCGGGTTGTAGGGCAGGGCGTGGGTGGCGATGAAATGCCACACATCGCCCCAGGTCCATTCCACCAGCGGGCTGATCTTCACGCGGGCCGGTTCCTGAATCACCTCGGCCACTTCGGCGCGGGCGTTCGACTGCTCGCGCCGCAGGCCAGTGATCCAGCCGTCGTGGTCGGCCAATGCGCGGGCCAGCGGCTCCATCTTGCGGATGTCGCAGCAGGCCTTGCGCAATTCGATGCTGCGGTACATGGCGTCTTCGCCGTTCTTGCGCACGAAGTGCACCACGGCCTCCTGCCTCGGGCGGAACACCCGAACGCTGGTCGCGTAGCGCTGTTCGATCTGCGGAATGACGGCCAGGGTTTCGGGGTGCAGCTTGCCGGTGTCCAGCACGAACACGCTGGCGTCGACGCCGGCCAGGTGCAGAAGGTGCGTGACCACCATGTCCTCGGCGCCCAGGCTCGAGGCCTGGGTGAGGCGGGGGTGCAGCGCCGCCTGTTCGCGCAGCAGCGCGATGGCGCGTTCCACCTTGGCCGCGAAATCGGCCGAGGGTCGGTTGTAGAGGTCGATGGCGCTCATGGTGGGCGGGTGTGTGGGGCGGGCTTCGGTCAGGCTGATGCGAAGCGGGGAGCCGGCTGCACCGCGTCGCCTTGATAGAAAGCGGCGTAGTGGGTCAGCAGCTGGCTGGCGTGGGCCGGGTCCTGGTCGGCCCTAAGCACGGCCTGGGTGAAGCCGCTGCGGTGCATCTGCACCAGCTGGTCGATCAGGACGTCGCCGGTGGCGCGGATCTCGCCCGCAAAACCGAGCCGGCGGCGCAGCAGAAAGGCCTGGCTGAAAGCCCGGCCGTCGGTGAACTTGGGAAACGACAGTTCCACCACACGGATGCCGTTCAGGTCGATGGCGCGCGGATCGTCGGTGTTCGCCAGCACCACACGCTCGCTGGCGGGCTCGGGGGCGTTGAAGGCGTCGGCCTTGAAGATCTGGAGGGTCATGGCGGTGGCGTCAGGCGGTTTCGGTGGGGCGCGCCGTGGCGCTGCGAACGGCGTTGGCGGCCCGCTTGAACGGGTCGACGCCGACCCGCCGCAGCGTGGCGACGAAGGTTTCGCCGGCGTGGCGCTCGGCGCGGTAGGTGTCGAGCAACGACTCGATCACGTCGGGCACCTCGCTCGCCGCAAACGACGGGCCGATCACCTTGCCCGGCGTGGCCTCGCCCGACAGGCGGGTACCGTCCGACCCCCCCAGCGTGACCTGGTACCACTCCTGGCCGTCCTTGTCGACGCCGAGGATGCCGATGTGGCCGCTGTGGTGGTGGCCGCAGCTGTTGATGCAGCCGCTCATGTGCAGGTCGATCTCGCCCAGGTCGTGCAGCTCGTCGATGTCGGTGTAGCGCGCCAGCACGGCCTGCGCCAGCGGCAACGAACGCGCGTTGGCCAGGTCGCAGAAATCACCGCCGGGGCAGGCGATCATGTCGGTCAGCAGGCCGATGTTGGGCTTGGCCAGGCCCAGCCGGCGCGCTTCGCGCCAGAGCTCGGGCAACTGATCGCAGCGCACCCAGGGCAGCAGCAGGTTCTGCTCGTGGGTCACGCGCGCTTCGCCGCCCGAAAAGCGGTCGGCCAGGTCGGCCGCGCGCTCGAGTTGCTCGGCGGTGGCGTCGCCAGGGGCCTGCCCGAGGCGCTTGAACGACAGCGTCACCGCGCGCAGGTCGGGGTTGAGGTGGGCGCGGACGTTGCGCTCCAGCCAGCGGCTGAATTCGAGGTCGTCTTCGGCCGCGGCCTTCAGGATGTGGGCGATCTTGGCGTCTGCGCTCTTGCGGTCGCAGGCCAGCGCGGGTGGTGCAAAGAACGCCTGCACGCGGTCGAGTTCGGCCTGGGTGATGGTGTGCGGCGCGCCGTCGACCTCGAGGATGTCGCGGTACTCGGCCTCCACCGCGTCGATGAAGGACTGGCCCTCGGCCTTCACCAGGATCTTGATGCGCGCCTTGTAGGCGTTGTCGCGCCGGCCGAAGCGGTTGTAGGCGCGCACCACGGCTTCGAGGTAGTTGAGCACCTGGTTCCAAGGCAGGAACTCGCGGATCACGGTGCCGATGATGGGTGTGCGGCCCATGCCACCGCCCACGCGCACCTGAAAGCCCAGCTCGCCGTCCACGTTGTGCCACAGGCGCAGACCGACGTCGTGCCAGGGCGTGGCGGCGCGGTCTTCCCGGGCGCCGGTGATGGCCACCTTGAACTTGCGCGGCAGGAAGGCGAATTCGGGGTGGAGCGTGCTCCACTGGCGCAGGATCTCGGCAAACGGGCGCGGGTCGGCCACCTCGTCCACCGCGATGCCGGCGAGCGCGTCGGTGGTGATGTTGCGGATGCAGTTGCCGCTGGTCTGGATGCCGTGCAGCCCGACGGTGGCGAGCAGGTCCATCACGTCGGCCGAGCGGTCGATGGGGATCCAGTTGAACTGCACGTTCTGGCGCGTGGTGAAGTGCGCCGTGCGGTCGGGCAGCGAGGACACGTCGGCCAGGCCGGCGTTGGCCTGGCCCGTGTCGTGCCGTTCCTTGTGGTCGAACTCGCGGGCCACGCGGGCCAGCACGCGCAGCTGGGCGCTGTTGATGTCGCCGTAGGGCACGGCCACGCGCAGCATGGGGGCAAAGCGCTGGATGTACCAGCCGTTCTGAAGGCGCAGCGGTTTGAAGGCGTCGTCGGTCAGGGTGCCTGCCTGCCAGCGTTCCAGCTGGTCGCGGTACTGGGCGGCGCGAAGCTGGACGAACTGGCGGTCGAAGTGATTGTGGCGATACATGGTGGTGACAGCGGAAATCAGATCGCGATGAGCTTGAGGCCGGCGTAGCCGATCAACAGCGAGAGGGCCGAGCGCACGAGGCGCTCGGGCGTGTGGCGGATGAGACGGGTGCCCAGCCAGATGCCGGGCAGCGAGCCCGCCAGCAGCAGGCCCAGCAGGCGCCAGTCGACCGAACCCAGGCTGGCGTGACCCAGACCGGCCACCAGCGTGAGCGGCACGGCGTAGGCGATGTCGGCGGCCACGATGCGGGGCAGCGGCAACAGCGGAAACAGCAACAGCAGCACCGACACCCCGATGGCACCGGCGCCGACCGAGGTGAGCGTGACCAGCGTGCCGATGAGCGCACCGAACAGCACCGGCAGGGCCGGGTGGCGTGGCCGGCTGGCCTTTTCCAGGTCGGCGTCGGCCAGGGTGCGGGGCAGTTGCCGGCCGCGTGCGGCCTTGTACAGCATGGCCGCGGCGGTGAGCAGCAGGGCGAGGCCCAGTGTCACGGTCATGACCTTCTGGACCGGTTCGCTGGCAGGGCCGACCTGGTGCAGCACGGCCAAGGTGGCCAGTGCCGCCGGCAGGCTGCCGGCCGACAGCAGACCGACCACCCGCCACGGCACCAGCCGCTGGCGCGCCAGGCTCAGGGTGCCGCCGGCCTTGGTGAAGGCGGCGAACAGCAGGTCGGTGCCCACGGCCAGGTAGGGCTTGACGCCGAAGAAGAAGATCAGGATGGGCGTCATGAGCGAGCCACCGCCCACCCCCGTGAGGCCCACGATGAGGCCCACGGCAAATCCGGCGAAAACGATGGCGAACTCGGGCATGGGCGGCACTGTAGGCAAGCCCGCTTATTCGACGAACTACATTTTTCTCATGCGTCCATAGCTGGATGGAATATGGAAATGCCCGGGACACCGGGTGTGACGCACCGCACACCCCTGGCAGGCCCGCCGCCAGACGGCGCCGGACGGGCGACGGCGGGCACTACCATCGCCGCCATGCTGAGTGCGGGCGTTTTTGTTCAGGTGATCGGGTTTTCCGACGTGGAGCGGCACGCCCTGAACACGGTTTTTCGGCTTTCCCAGGAACGCGAGGTGGCCTATTCGCCGTGGTCTCCCGGCGCCGCAGGGGGCGAGCCGCCCGCTGTGGTGCTGGTCGATGGCCTGTCGGCCGAAGGGGTGCTGCTGCACGCCAGGGCGCCGACGCAAGGCCAGCGGCTGATCTGGGTGGGCGAAGACCCGCCGGAGCACGCCTGGCGGGTGCTTCAGCGCCCCATCGCCTGGGCCGACCTGCTGCACGACCTCGACGCCGTGTTTGCCGCCACCCAGAGCGATTCCGGTCTGCTCGACCTCGACGTGACGCAGCCGGTGCCGCTGGACATCGACATCGGCGCCTTTCCGCAGAGCGGGGTGCGCCGCGCGCTGGTGGTGGGCGTCGAGCCCGAGGAGGGCCTGTACCTGAAAACCCGCCTGTCGCTGGCGGCGGTGCCGTTCGTGGACCTGGCGGGCAGCACCGAAAAGGCCGCCGAATGCATGGCACAGCACCACTACCTGTGCGGCGTGTTCAACCTCGACGACCACCAGATCGACAGCTGGGCCCTGATGCAGCTGTTTCGCGAGCGGTACCCACAGTCGATGACGCTGGCCACCACCGAACTGGCGGGCCCGCTGGCGGGTTGGTGGCGGCGGCGCCGCGTGCAGCAGCACACCCAGCGGCTGGGCATTTCGGCGGTGTTGTCCCGGCCGTTGCAGCCACCGGCGATTTCGCGGTGGCTCGACATGCTCTGACGGGGCTTCAGCCGCCCCGGCGGCGGGCCTGCCGCCAGGCAAACCGCGCCGGGTCCACGGCGTCTCGCAGGTCGTCTTCCAACGGCATGGGCTCGCCGTCCATCTGTGCCGCCAGCACCTGCCCGGCCAGGGCGGCCAGCGCCAATCCCCGAGACCCCAGCGCACAGCACAGGTGCAGGCCATCCAGCCTTGCGGTGTCCGCCAGCCGCTGCGTGCGGGCTGCGGCGGGGTCGGGCGCTGCGCCGATCAGTGGCAGCCGGTCCAGCGAGGCGCAGCGCACGCCGGCCCAGCCCAGCAGCGAGCCGTCCGCCATCGTGGTCTCCATGAAGTCTGCCGCCGCCGGCGACATGGCCCGCAGCCGCTGCAGGTTTTCCCGGTGGGCATCGTGTGTGACCGTGGTGTCTTCCTGCCCGCGGCGGTAGGTCGAGCCCACCGTCCAGATGCGCGCCGGCCAGCGCGGCGGCAGACCCTCGTCCCGGTACTCGGGCACGAACACGCCGTCGTCGCGCTGCGGGCGTTCGGCCAGCGGTTCGCCGTGCAGGGCACCCAGGCTGATCTGGCCCTGAACCGGCCGCAGCGGCAGCGGCAGGCCCAGCCCGTCGCCAAGTGCCTGCACCCCCAAGGCCGATGCCAGCACGGCCATTGGCGCAGACGCGGCCACTTCACCCCTGGCGTCTTTCAGCTGCCACTGTCCATCCGCACGGTGAACCGACGCCACCCGCACGCCGGTCAGCAGGTTCAGCCGCCCCGTGCCGATGGCCTCGCCGATCCACGCATTCACCAACGCCGAAGGGCGCACCAGCGACACCTCGCGCCGGCCCGCGTCGTGCGACAGGTTGTCGATCAGCACCGGCTGCCAGCCATGGCCGGGTGGCACCAGGCGCTGCAACTCGCCACGGGTGATGTCGCAGCCCAGGGCGGTCAGGCGGGACATGGGCGTGGGCGCCCGCGTGACATGCGGGCCGAGCACGCCCACCGGCAGCGCCGACGCCCCGTCGGCGGGCGCCTGCCCGGCGCACAGCAGCGTGACCCGCCAGCCGCGCTTCACCAGCGCCGACGCCACGGCGGCTCCGGCCAGACCGGCGCCCACCACGCAGGCGGATCGGTCGGTGGGCGTCATGCCCTGAAAGCAAAAGGCCCGCGCGCGGCGGGCCGGGTGGCAAAGACGCCGCCGCTGCAGGGCATCACGCCGCGCTGGGGGGCACGTAGCCGGCGGCCTGATCGGCGCCTTCGCCGAAGAAGTGCTTTTCCATCTGGCGGGCCAGGTACTGCCGGGCGCGGGCGTCGGCCAGGTTCAGGCGGTTTTCATTCAGCAGCATGGTCTGGTGCTTGAGCCAGGCGGCCCAGGCCTCTTTGCTCACGCTCTCGAAAATCCGCTTGCCCAGTTCGCCGGGGTAGGGAGGGAAGTCCAGCCCCTCGGCTTCCTTGCCGAGCTTGATGCATTGAACCATTCGTGCCATGGGCGACTCCTGCTTGTGGTGTGTGTGGTGGGTGCTTTTATGCTCTCGGGGTTATATCGGGTGGAAGAAACGGTTCGTTCGTTTTCAGGCACCGACAGGGCATCATCCGGTTTTTGCGCCGGTGGCCCCCCCGATTCGAAGGCCTGCACTGTAGCAAGCTTCCACCGCCCGCAAGGCCGCCAGGGTTGCCCCGGCGGTGCGTTTCCTAAAATAACGGCTTGTCCGCCTCCCAGGAATCTTCATGAGTGCATTCAACGAAGAGCGCGTGCTCAGCGTCCACCACTGGACCGACCGCCTCTTCAGCTTCACCACCACGCGCGACACCTCGCTGCGGTTCTCCAACGGCCACTTCACCATGATCGGCCTGCGGGTCGACGGCAAGCCGCTGCTGCGCGCCTACAGCATCGTCAGCCCGAACTGGGCCGAGCACCTCGAATTCCTCAGCATCAAGGTGCAGGACGGGCCGCTCACCTCCCGCCTGCAGCACATCCAGCCCGGCGACACCATCATCGTGGGCAAGAAGCCCACCGGCACGCTGCTGATCGACTACCTGCTGCCGGCCAAGCGCCTGTACCTGCTCGGCACGGGCACCGGCCTGGCGCCGTTCCTGAGCATCGTGCGCGATCCCGAAACCTACGAGCGCTACGACCAGGTGATCGTGGTGCATGGCGTGCGCCAGGTGAACGAACTGGCCTACCGCGAGCTGCTGTCCAACGAACTCCGCAAGGATGAATTCCTGGGCGAAATGGTTCAGCAGAAGCTGCTCTACTACCCCACCGTCACGCGCGAGCCGTTCATGCACCAGGGCCGCATTCCGCAACTCCTGGCCGACGGCATCATCGCCAAGGACCTGGGCGTGCCGCCACTCAACCCCGCCGAAGACCGCGTCATGATCTGCGGCAGCCCCGAAATGCTGCGCGACCTCAAGGCGCTGTGCGAAAAGCTCGGGTTCAAGGAAGGCAACACCACCACCCCGGGCGATTTCGTCATCGAACGCGCGTTTGTGAGCTGAGCCCGGCATGAACACACTGTTTGCGCTGCCTTCGCAGCGCCCCCGCCTGGTCCTCGGGCTGATCGCTGCGGTCAGCGTGGCCATGCTGGCGTTCGGCATGTATCTGCAGCACGTGGTGGGGCTCGAGCCTTGCCCCATGTGCATCGTTCAGCGCTATGCGCTCATTCTGGTGGCGGTGCTGGCGGCCATGGCGGCCTGCCTGGCTTCGCCGCGGGTCCGGGGCATCGTGGTGGCGGCCATGGGCCTGATGGCCGGCTTCGGTGCCTTCACCGCGGCCCGGCAGAGCTGGCTGCAGTGGAACCCGCCCGACGTGCTGTCCTGCGGGCGCGACTTCTTCGGCATGATCGAGTCGTTCCCGCTGCGGCGCGCCATTCCCATGATCTTCCGCGGCAGCGGCGACTGCTCCAAGATCGACTGGACCTTCCTGGGCCTGACGATCGCGAACTGGTCGTTCCTGTGGTTTGCCGCCTTCACGCTGCTGGCGGCCTGGATGCTGATCGGCCGCCGCCGGGGCTGATCAGAGCTTTTTCACCAGCACCTGGCTGCGCCGGTCCCAGTTGTACTTGCGCTTGCGCGCTTCGGGCAGCCAGTCGGCATTGACCTGCACGAACCCGCGCTTGATGAACCAGTGCATGGTGCGCGTGGTGAGCACGAAGATGCTTTGCAGCCCCTGCGCCCTGGCCCGCGCCTCGATGCGCTTGAGCAGCCGTTCACCGTCGCCCTGGCTCTGGGACTGGGGCGAGACGGTCAGTGCGGCCATTTCGCCGGTGCGCTCCTCGGCATAGGGGTAGAGCGCCGCGCAGCCGAAGATCACGCCGTCGTGTTCGATGATGGTGTAGTTGCCCGCGTCGCGCTCGATCTCGGTCCGGTCGCGCTTGACCAGCGTGCCGTCTTTTTCGTAGGGCTCGATCAGCGCCACGATGCCGCTCACGTCGTCGATGGTGGCTTCGCGAACGCTCTCCAGCTTTTCGTCGACCACCATGGTGCCGATGCCGTCGTGGGTGTAGATCTCGAGCAGCAGCGCGCCGTCCACCGCAAACGGCAGGATGTGGCTGCGCTCCACGCCGCCTTCGCAGGCGCGGATGCAGTGCTTCAGGTAGAAGGCGGTGTCGGTGGGCCGCTCGGCCCGGGGCAGGGCGTCGAGCATGCGTTTTGCGTCGGCCAGAGGCAGCTCGGTGTCGATCTCGCTGTCGGGGTCGGCTGAATCGACCGGAATGCCCGGAATCTCGGTCAGGAACATCAGCTTGTCGGCCTGCAGCGCGACCGCCACCGACGTGGCCACGTCTTCCATGGTGAGGTTGAACGCCTCGCCGGTGGGTGAAAAGCCGAACGGCGACAGCAGCACCATGGCGCCCATGTCGAGCGTGCGCTGGATGCCGTCGGTGTCCACCTTGCGCACCAGACCCGAGTGCAGGAAATCCACCCCGTCGATCAGGCCGACCGGCCGCGCGGTGATGAAGTTGCCCGAAATCACCCGCACCGTGGCGCCCGCCATCGGGGTGTTGGGCAGGCCCTGGCTGAACGCGGCCTCGATCTCGTAGCGCAACTGGCCGGCGGCTTCCTGCGCGCAGTCCAGCGCCACCTCGTCGGTGATGCGCACGCCGTGCGAGTACTTCGCCTCGTGGCCTTTCAGGCGCAGCTGTTCGTTCACCTGCGGCCGGAAGCCGTGCACCAGCACGATCTTCACGCCCATGCTCTGGATGAGCGCCAGGTCCTGCACGATGTTCTGCAGCTTGCCCGCGGCGATGGCCTCACCCGCGATGCCGACCACCAGCGTGTTGCTGCGGTGCTTGTGGATGTAGGGCGCCACCGAGCGGAACCACGGGACGAAGGTGAAGTTGAAGACGTTGGACATTCGGGCGGTGGGTCGGGTCGGTCTGGGTAGGCGCGGGATAATTGCAGGCTTGCCGATTTTGAACCAAGTCTTCGCCTTGCCCGCCACCGCGCTCCATCTCGACTTTCCCGAATCCCTGCCGGTGTCTGCGCGCCGGCACGAGATTGAGGCCGCCATTCGCGACAACCAGGTGGTCATCGTCTGCGGCGAGACCGGTTCGGGCAAGACCACGCAGCTGCCCAAGATCGCCTTGGCGATGGGGCGGGGCCGCATCAACGCGCGGCCCGGCGAGCGCGGCCGCCTGATCGGCCACACCCAGCCCCGCCGCATCGCCGCCAGCTCGGTGGCCAAGCGCATTGCCGAAGAACTGCAGACGCCGCTGGGCGACGTGGTCGGCTACAAGGTGCGCTTCCAGGACCGGCTTTCGCGCGAGGCGTCGGTCAAGCTCATGACCGACGGCATCCTGCTGGCCGAAACCCAGACCGACCCCGACCTCAACGCCTACGACACGATCATCATCGACGAGGCGCACGAGCGCAGCCTCAACATCGACTTCCTGCTGGGCTACCTGCGCCAGCTGCTGCCGCGCCGGCCCGACCTCAAACTCATCGTCACCTCGGCCACCATCGACGCCGACCGTTTCGCCGAGTACTTCGCCTCGGCGAAAGGTGCGGCGCCAGTGCTCATGGTCTCGGGCCGCACCTTTCCGGTCGAGGTGCGCTGGCGCCCGTTCGAGGAAAGCCGTGAGGTCGACCTCAACAGCGCCATCACCGACGGCGTGGACGAGCTGTGGCGGGGCGGGCAGGGCGGCGACATCCTGGTGTTTCTGCCCGGCGAGCGTGAAATTCGCGAGGCGGCCGACCACCTGCGCAAGCACCTCGCCCACCAGCCGCTGCACCGCAACGCCGAGGTGTTGCCGCTGTTTGCCCGGCTGAGCCAGGCCGAGCAGGACCGCATCTTCCAGCCTCACGGGCAGCGCCGCATCGTGCTGGCCACCAACGTGGCCGAAACATCGCTCACCGTGCCGGGCATCCGGTACGTCATCGACGCCGGCACGGCCCGCGTCAAGCGCTACAGCTACCGGCAGAAGGTCGAACAGCTGATGGTGGAGCCGATCAGCCAGGCGGCGGCCAACCAGCGCGCGGGCCGCTGCGGGCGCGTGGCCGACGGCATCTGCATCCGCCTGTACGACGAGACCGACTTCAACGGCCGCCCGCGCTTCACCGACCCCGAAATCCTGCGCAGCTCGCTGGCGGGCGTGATCCTGCGCATGAAGGCGCTGCACCTGGGCAGCGTCGAGGATTTCGCCTTTGTCGATCCGCCGCAGCGGCGCGCCATCGCCGACGGGTACCAGCTGCTGGCCGAACTGGGCGCGGTGGACGAGGCCAACGAACTCACCGACATCGGCAAGGCGCTGGCCCGCCTGCCGCTCGATCCGCGGGTGGGCCGCATGATCCTCGCGGCGCGCGACCTCGGCGCCCTGGACGAAGTGCTGGTGATTGCCGCCGCCCTCAGCGTGCAGGACGTGCGCGACCGCCCGATCGACAAGCAGGCCCAGGCAGACCAGGCGCACGCGAAGTTCGACGACGAGAAAAGCGAGTTCACCGGCACGCTCAAGCTCTGGAAGTGGCTGGAAGACAGCCGGGGCGGACACGGCACCGATCACAAACTCAGCCACCGCCAGTACGAAAACCTGCTGCGGGAAAACTTCATCAACGTGCGGCGGGTGCGCGAATGGCGCGACACGCACAGCCAGTTGCTCACCGTGGTGACCGAGCAAGGCTGGAAGCCCAACACCCAACCGGCCAGCTACGAGCAACTGCACTGCGCCATGCTGGCCGGCCTGCTGGGCAACCTGGGCTGCAAGAGCGACACTGAAGACTGGTACCTCGGCGCGCGAGGCATCAAGTTTCACCGCCACCCCGGCGCCCACCTGAGCAAGAAGCCCGGCCGCTGGATCGTCTGTGCCGAGCTGGTGGAGACCACCCGCCTGTTCGGTCGCGGCATGGCCGCCATCGAACCGGCCTGGGTCGAGCGCGTGGGCGACCACCTGGTGAAGCGGCAACAGCTCGACCCGCACTGGGAAAAGAAAGCCGCCCGGGTGTCGGCGCTGGAGCGCGGCACCCTGTACGGGCTGGTGCTGTACAGCAACCGGCGCACCGACTACGCCCGGGTCGATCCGGTCGGGGCGCGCGAGATCTTCATCCGCGAAGCACTGGTGCACGGCGACTGGGACACGCGGCTGGCCTTCCTGGCGGCCAACCAGAAGCTGATCCGGCAGGTGATGGAGCTTGAACACAAGTCGCGCCGACAGGACGTGCTGGTCGACGACGAGGTGATCCACGCCTGGTACGACGAACAACTGCCGCGCGACGTGTGCAGCGGCGCGCTGTTTGAGCGCTGGTACGGCCACGCCGTGCGCGACAACCCGAAGCTGCTGTACCTCACGCGCGAAGACCTCATGCGGCACGAGGCCGCCGGCATCACGGCGCAGGCCTTTCCGCGCGTGGTGCGGCTGGGCGGCGTGGATTGCGCCGCCACCTACCTGCACGAACCCGGCGACCCGCGCGACGGCCTGTCCGTCACGGTGCCGATCTACGCCCTCAACCAGGTCAACGACGAGCGCTGTGACTGGCTGGTGCCCGGCATGGTGAAGGACAAGGTGCTGGCGCTGCTGAAGACGCTGCACCAGCGCCCGCGGTCACGCCTGGTGCCGCTGCCCGCCACCGCCGAACGCTTTGCGGCCGAGCTCTGCGAACCCGACGCCTTCGCCCAGGGCCCGTTCGTGGACGCGGTGCTCAAGCGCGTGCGCCAGGCCACGCAGCTCGACATCGTGCGCGCCGACCTCAAGGTCGACCAGCTGCCACCGCACCTGTTCATGCACCTGCGGGTGGTGGACGAACACGGTCGCCAGCTGGGTCAGGGGCGCAGCCTGCCGGCCCTCAAGGCCGAACTCGGCCAGCAGGCGCGGGGCGCGTTCCAGGCGCTGGCCTCGCTGCGTGCAAGCCCTTCGCCCACGCCACCGGCCGACCCCGATGTGGCCGCTCCCGCCGCGAACCGCACGAAGGCAGTGGCTTCACCCGCAAAACCGCCAGCGCCCCCCGCGGTGGACGCCACCCAGCGCCACACCCGGTGGGATTTCGGCGAGCTCCCCGAACTGCTCGAAATCCGACGCGGCGGCCAGACGCTGGTCGGGTTTCCAGCGCTGGTGGACGACGGCGATGCCGTGCGCATCGAGGTGTTCGACGAGCCCGACGCCGCGCAGGCCAGGCACCGAGAAGGCCTGCGGCGGCTGTTTGCGCTGCAGCTGAAAGACGCGCTGAAATACCTGGAAAAAAACATCCCCGGGCTGCAGGCCATGGCCGCCGCCTACATGGGCGTGGACAAGGACAAGGGCGGCGGCACGCTGGAGGCGCTGCGCCAGCAGATCGTCGACATCGCGCTGGACCGGGCGTTCCTGCTCGATCCGCTGCCCAGCGACGCCACCACCTTCGAGCGCCGGCTGAACGACGGGCGAGGGCGCTTGAACCTGATTGCCGCCGAAATCGCGCGCAGCGCTGGCGCCATCCTCACCGAGTTTGCCGCCGCGCAGCGCAAGCTCAAGGACGCCCGGCCGCCTGCTGACGTGGCGGCCGACATCGCGCAGCAACTGCAGCGCCTGGTCTCGCGGCGCTTTCTCGCCGAGACACCCCACGCGCAGCTGCAGCACCTGCCGCGCTACCTGAAGGCGGTGCAGCTGCGGCTGGACAAGCTGCGCAACGACCCGGCGCGCGACGCCGCCCGCCTGGCCGAACTGCGCCCGCAGGAACAGCGGTTCTGGCGCCTGGTGGCCGAGCGCAAAGGCGTGCAGGACGCCCGCCTTCAAGAGCTGCGCTGGCTGCTGGAGGAACTTCGGGTGAGCTTTTTTGCGCAGGAGCTGCGCACGCCGCAGCCGGTGAGCGTGAAGCGCCTGGACAAGTGCTGGGCCCAGCTCAATGCCTGAGCCCGACCGGGCTCAGCGGCTGCGCACCACACGCCCTTCGGTCACGCCCAGCGCAGCGAGTTTGCCCAGCACGGTTCTGGCGTCCTGCTCGGTCGCGAACTGCTGGATGCGCACCTCGAAGGCACCGTCGCGGCCCTGGGTGCGCGCGGGGTAGCCGGCGTCCTGCAGCCGGGTGCGCAGGCTGCCGGCCTGCCGGCCATCGAGGCCCGTGCCCAGCACCAGGGACCATGGGCCGCCCTGCAGAAGCACCCCTTGCCCGGGCTGCATCTCGGCCTGGCCGATGAACTTGGCGAGTTGCTCGGGCGTGGCCTGACCGGCCGGCTTTTCCGGCTGGTTCGTGAAAACGACCCAGAACGCCCCGGGCTGGGTCAGGTCGATGCCGGGCTTGCCGTCGCGCTCGACCGCCACGTGCCCTTCGAACACGCAGACCGCGTCGTGCTCGGCGTCGGTCATGCTCCAGAAGTCGGTGCCGCGAATGCCCACCGTGGCGGTGGCCAGTTCCAGGTTCAGTTCGGTCTTGTGGCCCAGCGCCTTGCTCGAATAGTCGGTGGCGTAGCGGAACACGCCGGTGATCAGCTTGAGGCCAGCCTTGATCTGGCTGCCGCTGGCCGCCGGCGAGCGGTCCAGGCCTTCGATCAGGAATTCGGTGGCCTCGCCCAGCTTGATGGTGCTGCGGTCGGACAGGCGCAGCAGCATGCGCGAGCCGCTGGCGGTGATGGCCTTGTCGCCGGCGCGCAGGCGAGCGCCGGGCTCGGCGGCCCGCTTCTGGCCCAGCCGCTCGATCTGCGCCGGCAACTGAACCGCCTCCACCACGGTCGCGTCGGCAGCGGCCCGGGCCTGCGTCCAGCCTGCGGCCAGTGCAACGGCCACGAGCAGGGCGCCGGCGGTGCGCAAAGCCGAGCGGCGGCCCGGTTGGGAGATGGCGAGGGTGGCGGTCTGGGGCATGGATCGATTTCCTGGGGGCTGGGCGGGGCTGGTCGGCCGCCGCGGTGCATTGAATGGTGGCTGAGTGAGCAGGCGGATGCGCCACCATTTCCTGTATCGGCCGCATTGCCGGGCACTTGCGTGTTTTTTGTCGCAACCGGTGTTATTCCGAGGGGTGACGGGGTGTATTGGCGGGCGCGGTTGACACCACCCGGGCGCTGCGATTCACTGGTGCCGCAGACAAGGAGATCCGAGAGACATGGACCGACGTGAATTCGTGGAAGGTTGCGCCGTGGGCGCTGGTGCGCTGGCCGCGGCGCTGTCATCGCCCGCCTGGGCCGCCAACGCCCAACCCCGGCGCTATGGCCGGGTGGTGCTGGTGGACGACATGGGCCAGCCGCTCAAGGCCGGCTCGCTGCGGCCACAGGTGAACTACGTGTTCCATTACCCGTTCGAGGCCACCCCGGTGTTCCTGCTCGACATCGGCAAGCCGGCCCAGCCCACCCGCCTGCTCACCCGCGACAAACAGGCCTACGAATGGCCCGGCGGCGTGGGCGCCAAGCGCAGCATCGTGGCCTTCTCAGCCATCTGCGCGCACAAACTGGTCTACCCCACCAAAGACCTGAGCTTCATCAGCTTCCGCAAGGGCAAGGTGGCCAACCCGCAAACGCCCAGCCACGGCGAGGACCTGATCCACTGCTGCGCCGACCACAGCCAGTACGACCCGGCCCGTGGCGCCCAGGTGCTGGGCGGCCCGGCCGAACAGCCCCTGTGCGCGGTGCTGCTCGAACACGACCCCAAGACCGACCAACTGGCGGCCGTGGGCACACTGGGCGGTGAACTGTTCGACGACTTCTTCAAGAAGTACGAAATGAAGCTGAGCCTCGAGGTGGGGCCGGGTGCGAAACAGGCGGTGGCGGCACGCAGCACGGTGCGGGAGTTGTCGCAGTTCTGCAGAAATCCGGTGCGCTGCTGATTGCCTGCTTGGTTGGCGCGCCAAGGGCTTGGGCCATGGGCGGCCGGGCTCCGGTGCGCTGCCCCTTGCGTTGCAAGGGGTTCGCTGCGGTGCTCGGGCGCGAGGCCGCGCGGCGGAACTCGCTGCGCGGGCCATGCCCGCTCCGCTCAAACAGCCGCCGCGGGTCAGTTCACGAAGCGCGCTGCGCGCGCCGGCCTGTCACCCTGCGCTCCTCGCCAGCGCACAAGTCGCCCGACCGCCCATGGCCCAAGCCCTCGGCCAGAGGTGGGGTGGCGGGGGCGGGGAGGGAACGCTTTCGGTTCGAGCAGAATGGCTGATGTCGGCCAGAAGCGGACACTTATTCACCGGCACCGCTGCCATATAGAAGCTACTGTACCCATGTCAAGTTGGTCTTGTTTAGTGTGTGGTGCGCAAAATCCCATGAGTTCAGACTCCTGCACGTCATGCCGGTTTATCAAAGGCGCAACCAAAGAGTCTGCAGATGCTTGGCACTCGACTGCCAACGAACGGCCGGGCGTTTTGAGCCTTGTACTGCTCTGTTTGGTGGGTATGGTCGCCGTCATCGGACTGATCTTTCTGATGAATCTTGCGAATGTCTGCGTCATCTGCAAATGAGTGAGGCAGCCCTTGAGTGTCAACTTCGGGCCCATTGCCGACACTCCCGGTTCCACCACCGCCTAACGGCCACTCACTCACCCAAGGGAAGGGGCTGCCTTCGGGGTGGCGCCTCTGCCCTGCCGAGAAGCGCAGGGTGGCGGGCGGCGCGCGCAGCGCGCTTCGTCATCTGATTCGCGGCGGCTGTTTGAATGGAGCGGGCGCAGCCCGCGCAGTGAGTTCCGCCGCGCGCCCGCCGCCCGAGCATCGCAGGGGACCCCTCGCAGCGCGAGGGGCAGGGCAGTGAAGCCACCCCGAAGGCAGCCCCTTCCCGTGCGCCCACCAACGAAAGCTCAGAGCCGCGACAACCGTTTCAACGCCTCACCCAGCGTCTCGTCCTTCTTGGCAAAGCAGAAGCGGATGACCTTCTGGTCGAACCCGCTGCCGTAGAACGCGGACAGCGGAATGGCCGCCACGCCGATCTCTTGGGTGAGCCAGCGGCAGAAGTCGGCTTCGGGCAGGTCGCGCTCGGGGACGGCCAGCGAGCCGATGTCGACGCACTGGAAATAGGTGCCTTCGCCGGGCAGCAGCTTGAACCGGGTGCCGGCGAGGCCCTGGCGGAACAGGTCGCGCTTGCGCTGGTAGAACGCCGGCAGGTCGCGCCAGGGGGCCGGGTCGGCCATGTAGGCGGCCAGCGCGTGCTGCATGGGCGTGTTCACGGTGAACACGTTGAACTGGTGCACCTTGCGGAACTCGGCGGTGAGCGGTGCGGGGGCCACCACGGTGCCCACCTTCCAGCCGGTCACGTGGTAGGTCTTGCCGAAGCTGCTGACCACGAACGCGCGCGACGCCAGCCCGGGAAAACGCAGGGCGCTCTGGTGCGGCTGGCCGTCGAACACCATGTGCTCGTACACCTCGTCGCTGATCAGCAGCACGTCGGTGGGCGTCAGCAGCTCGTCGAGCTGTCGCATCTCGGCCTCGGTCCAGCACATGCCGCTGGGGTTGTGCGGGCTGTTGATCAGGATGGCGCGCGTGCGTGGGGTGATGGCGGCTGCGATGGCAGAGAAGTCGGGCCGGAAGCTGCCCGGGGTGAGCGGCACGCGCACCACCTTGCCACCCGCCAGCTCGATGTTGGGCACGTAGCTGTCGTAGCACGGTTCGAGCACGATCACCTCGTCGCCCGGGTGCACCACCGCCAGGATGGCGGTGAGGATGGCCTGGGTGGCGCCGGCGGTGATGGTGATCTCGGCGTTCGGGTCCACGCGGCGGCCGTACAGCCCGGCCACCTTGTCGGCCATGGCCTGGCGCAGCGCGGGCACCCCGGTCATGGGCGGGTACTGGTTGTGGCCGGCGCGCATGGCCGCATCCACCGCGTCCAGCAGGCGCGGGTCGCAGCCGAAATCGGGAAAGCCCTGGCCCAGGTTGACCGCGCCGTGCTCGGCGGCCAGCGCCGACATGACGGTGAAGATGGTGGTGCCCACCTGCGGCAGCCGCGAGGTCAGGGCGGGGGTGCGGGGTTGGGTCTGCGTGTCCATGGCGTCAGATCTCGTATTCCTGGGGGTCGCCGGCCATCGCGCGCTGGATGCTGTCGCGCGAGAGGCGGTCGGAGAGCAGTTCGGCGAAGCGCAGCACGAACTGGCGCAGGTAGGTGCCGCGCTTGAAGGCCACGCGCGCCAGGTTGTGGCCGAACAGGGCGCCGGCCGGGCGCGACACCAGGTCGGGGGTCTGGTTCTCGCCCTTGACGGCCATCTCGGCCACGATGCCCACGCCCATGCCGAGCTTCACATAGGTCTTGATGACGTCGGAGTCGATCGCCTCGAGCACGATGTTGGGTTGCAGGTGCCGCAGCGCAAAGGCCTGGTCGATGCGGGTGCGCCCGGTGAAGCTGGGGTGGTAGGTGATGAGGGGCAGCTGCGCGAGGTCTTCGAGCCCGATGCGCTCGCGCGAGGCCATGGGGTGGTCGAACGGAAACACCAGCACGTGCTGCCATTCGTAGGCGGGCAGGGTCACCAGTTCGGGGTAGTTCACCAGCGACTCGGTCGCCATGCCGATCTCGGCCACTTCCTCGATCAGCATGCGGGCCACCTGGTCGGGCGAGCCCTGGTGCAGGCTGATGCCGACCTTGGGGTAGGCCTGCCGCAGCGCGGCCACCGGGCCGGGCAGCACATAGCGCGCCTGGGTGTGGGTGGTGGCGATCGACAGCGTGCCGCTGTCCTGGGCCGAATACTGTTCGCCGATGCGCTTGAGGTTGTTCACCTCGCGCAGGATGATGTCGATGCTCTTGAGCACCTGCTGGCCGGGTTCGGTCACGCGCTTGATGCGCTTGCCGTGCCGCGCAAAGATCTCGATGCCGAGCTCGTCTTCGAGTTCGATGATGGCCTTGGACACGCCGGGCTGTGACGTGTGGAGCGCCTTGGCGGCTTCGGTCAGGTTGAGGTTGCGGCGCACCGCCTCCTGCACGAACTTGAACTGGTGCAGGTTCATGGGCGCACTTTCAGGGCCTGGGTGGCCAGCAGGTCGATCAGCAGCGGGTCTTCGCCCGCGGTGGGCAGCTGGTCGAACACCACGCCGGGGTGGTCGCGCCGCAGCGCCTGCATGAGCTCCGGCAGGTCTTCGCGGGCGTGCTTGCCCATGCCGAAGAACAGCGGCAGCACGCGCACGTGCTTGACGCCGGCACCCACCATGTCGCGCGCCACCGTCGGCAGGTCGGGTTCGGTCAGTTCCAGGTAGGCGCAGCGCGCCAGTGAACCCGGGTCGCGCTCGGCAATGCGGCGGGCCACGGCCTCGACCGGGGCACGCCACAGCGGGTCGCGCGAACCATGGGCAAAAACGATCACACCCAGCATGACATCACCTTCGAAGCACCAGCCAGCCGAAGGCGCCGAGCGACACCACCGAGTAAATGAGGGCCGGTGACGCAGCCGCCAGCCAGGGCTGCCACTGGTTGAGGTTGCCGATGTAGCCGAACACGTTGTTCAGCAGGAAGAAACTGATGCCGATCATCACCCCGCCGAACACAAAGCCGGTGATGCTGCCCGAGCGGAAATGCAGGTAGGCAAAGGGCAGGGCCAGCACCACCATCACCAGGCAGGACAGGGGATAGAACACCTTGCGCCAGAACTCGATCTCGTGGCGCTGCGCAGTCTGTCCGTTGGCCTCCAGGTGGCGGATGTAGGCAAACAGGTCGGTGGTGCGCATGCGCTCGGGCTTGAGCAGGGCCACCGACACCATTTCGGTGTTGATGCCACTCGGCCAGCGGAATGTGTCCAGGCGGGTGCGGTCCACCCGCACGGCGCCCAGGCCCGCGGCGTCGAACTCGCTTCGATCCACGTCGCGAAGGGTCCAGCTCTCGTCGGTCTCGATCTGCCCGCTGCGGGCGTGCATGGTCGACACCAGGAAGCCCTGGTTGTTGAACTCGAAGATCCGGATGTTGCCCAGGCTGCCCTGGGCCGACAGCGACCCCACGTTGACCGAGAAGTTGCTGTACGGCTGGCGTTCCTTGAGCCAGGCGCCGGTCTGCCCCAGGCTGATCGCGCCTTCGAAGCGGGCCTTGTGCAACTGCGCCACCCGGTCGGCCATGGGCGCCAGGTAGTCGCCGATGGCAAAGGTGAGCACCACGAAAGCACCGCCCAAACCCAGCATGGTGCGCAGCGCCCGCCACGGCCCCAGGCCGCTGGTTCGAAGGATGGTGTATTCAGACCCCTGGGCCAGCCGGGCCAGCACGAACACCGAGCCGATCAGCACGGCGATGGGCAGCAGTTCATAGACGCGGCTGGGGATCAGCAGGCCCACGTAGATCAGCGCGTCGGCCAGGCTGTAGGTCTGGTTGGCGTCGATCGGTGAACGGCGGCCCACGTCGGGGAGTTCGTCCACCAGGTCGAAAAAGAAAAACAGCGAAAGGAAGGCCAGCAGCACGAAGAAGACGGCCGCGAACACCTCGCCGTAGATCAGCCGGCGGATGGTTCTCATGGTGCCGCTCCTCCGCGGCTCGCCAGCATCCGGGCGATGGCGCTGCGCAGGCTCAGGCCGTGGTGGCGCTTGTAGAACCAGAGCAGCGTGATCACCAGCACCCCGCCGTGCAGCGCCAGTGTGTACGGCCAGAGCCCGACCACACCCCGGGCCACCCAGTTCTGCCCGATGTTGAGCAGGTTGTAATAAAACACGAAGGCAAACAGCGTGAAGAACAGGTTGCCGCTGCGCCCGGCACGCGGGTTGCCGGCGGTGGTGGCCAGCGCGATCAGCACGAAGTTGAACGCGGTCACCGCCAGCCCGATGCGCCAGCCCAGCTCGGCCAGGTTGGGCTGCGACGGGCTGGTGATCAGTTCCCAGGTGGGCCGGGCCTTGAGCTCGACCCCCGCGCCGCCGCGCACGATCGAGTCTCCGATCTGGGTGCCGTATTCGGCGAACTCACTCACCCGGAGCGCGTCGTCGGGCTGGGCTTCCAGCCGCTGGCCGTTGTTGAGCAGCAGAAACTGGCGGTCGTCCACCCATTCAATGCGCCCCGACCGCGCCGAGGTGATGGTTTCGCGGCCATCGGTCTCGGTGCTGGAGATGAAGATGTTCCTGCCCTCGCGCCCGTCGGCGGTGTCCTTGTCGATGAAGAACACCCGCCGCCCGCTTGACGATTCCTGAAACTGGCCGGGTGCGACGCGCTCCAGGTCGCCGCGGCGCTCGAAGCGGTCGCGCAGGTCATTGACCTGCTGGTTGGCCCACGGCCAGACGAAAAACACCATGAGCGTGATGACCGCCAGCACCGGCCACGCAAAGCGCATGACCGGACCGAGAAATCCCCCGAGCGAGCGTCCGCTGGCAAACCAGATGATCATTTCGCTGTCGCGGTACATGCGCGACAGCGTGAACACGATGGAAATGAACAGCGCGAGCGTGAGCACCGTGGGCATGCGCCCGAGCACGGTGTAGCCCAGCACGAGCATGACCTCTTCGGGATTGACGCTGCCCTTGGCCGCCGCACCCAGGGTGCGGATCAGCAGCATCGTCAGGACGATGGTGAACAGCACCACCAGGGTGGCGCCAAAGCTGCGGGCGAGCTCTCTGCGAATGGATGAATGGAATAACATCGATCGTCGATAGAACCAGAGCGGATTATGAACTTTGAACTCAAGACCCTGACACCCGCACAAGCGGCCACGTTCCCGGCAGACGCCCTGTTGGTGCTCGTGCCCGACGCCCCAACCAAGGGCGACTCGCCGCTGCACCGCCTGGTGCAGCAGGCCGTCAAGGGCGAACACCTGGAAACCGGGGCCGGCAAGCTGCTGGCCAGCTACCGCCCCGAGGGCATCAAGGCGGCCAGGGTGGTGCTGGCCGGTGCCGGCAAGGGCGACGTGGCGTCGCTGCGCAAGGCCGTGGCCGCCGGCATCGGTGCCCTCAAGGCGCCCGGTGTGGCCCATGTGGCGGTGGTGGCCTCCCTGCTCGACCTCGACAACGCGGGCCTGCAGGCCGCGCTGCAAACGGCGGCCGAGGCCTCTTATGTGTTCACCACCACCAAGCCCAGCGCCAAGCCGCGCGCCATGGCCCGGGTCACCGTGGGCGTGAAAGACGCCGATGCCCTGCGCGACGGCCTGCGCGCCGGCCGCGCGCTGGTGGCCGGCGTGGAGTTCGCCAAGGAATGGGCCAACCGCCCGGCCAACCACGCCACCCCGTCCATGCTGGCCGACGCGGCCCGCAAGCTGGCCCGTGGCGGCGCCATCAAGACCGAAGTGCTCGGCCCCAAACAGGTCGAGGCGCTGGGCATGGGGGCGTTCATGGCCGTGGCCCAGGGCTCTGCCGAGCCGCTGCGCTTCATCGTCATGCACTACAACGGCGGCGCCAAGGGCGACGCGCCCGTGGTGCTGGTGGGCAAGGGCATCACCTTCGACACCGGGGGCATCAGCCTGAAGCCCGCCCCCGAAATGGACGAGATGAAGTTCGACATGGGTGGCGCGGCCAGCGTGCTGGGCACCTTTGCCGCGCTGGCCGAACTCAAGCCCGCCATCAACGTGGTGGGGCTGATTCCCACCTGCGAGAACATGCCCGATGGCCTGGCCGTCAAGCCGGGCGACGTGGTCCGCAGCATGAGCGGTCAGACGATCGAAATCCTCAACACCGATGCCGAAGGCCGGCTCATCCTGTGCGACGCGCTGACCTACGCGGCCCGCTTCAAGCCGCGCGCGGTGATCGACATCGCCACCCTGACCGGCGCCTGCGTGATCGCGCTGGGGGCGGTGCGCAGCGGCCTGTTCAGCGCCGACGACGGCCTGGCCGACCAGCTGCGCCAGGCCGGCGAGGCGTCGGGCGACCTGTGCTGGCGCATGCCGCTGGACGACGACTACGCCGAGGGCCTGAAATCGAACTTTGCCGACATGGGCAACGTGGCCGGGCGCGCGGCCGGTGCCGTCACCGCGGCCAAATTCCTGCAGAAGTTCACCGGCGAGTTGCGCTGGGCGCACCTGGACATTGCGGGCACGGCCTGGAAGAGCGGGGCGGCCAAGGGCGCCACCGGCCGCCCGGTGCCGCTGCTGCTGCAGTACCTGGTGGCCGAGGCGGGCGCCGCCAAGGCGCCTGCCAAGGCCGCGCCCCGGTCCCGGGCCCGCAAGGCCTGACGCCGCCCCCATGCCCGAGGTCGCCTTTCACTTCAACGCGCCGGACAAGCTGGCCTACACGGCCCGCCTGCTGCGCAAGGCCTGGGGCAAGGGCGCGCGCGTGGCGGTGCTGGCCCCGCCAGCCGACCTGGACGAACTCGCCCGGCAGATCTGGTTGCTCAGCCCGGGCGATTTCATCCCCCACAGCCGTCCTGGGGATTCGCCGGCCACGGTGCGCCACTCACCCTTGCACCTGCTGGACCAGCTCGACGCGTCGGGCCCTGACAACTGCCCGGTGCTGGTCAACCTGCAGGCCGACGTGCCCGGCGGGATCGACCGCTTCGAGCGCGTCATCGAGGTCGTCGGGCTGGACGAAGCCGACCGCCAGCAGGCCCGCCAGCGCTGGCGCCGGTACGTCGGGGCGGGCATCGAGCCGATTCGTCACGACCTGAAACAGGCAGAGGCAGGCGGCTGAGCCGCCTGAGCCGATCGGCATGGGGCAAGGGGTGGTCACGGCCGTCGTGGAAAACCCTCGAACCCGCGTCGCGAGGGGATTTGCGGCCGGAAGCGCCCCGGATTTGGGGTATCTTTAGCGGGTGGAGAAAAAAAGTTCCCTCCGCATCTCAACCCATCCTTACCGAGGAAAATCCATGCATCTGAACATGAAACTGGCAGTGCTTGCCGCAGCAGTTGCGCTCGTCGCCTGTGGCAAGAAGGAAGAGGCTGCTCCCGCCCCCGCCGCGGCACCTGCCGCCGCGCCTGCCCCGGCCGCACCTTCCGAGGTGGTGGTCAAGATCGGTCACGTCGGCCCCACCAGCGGCGCGATCGCTCACCTGGGTAAGGACAACGAGAACGGCGCCCGCATGGCCATCGAAGAGCTCAACGCCGCCGGCCTGAGCATCGGCGGTGCCAAGGCCAAGTTCGAACTGCTGGCCGAAGACGACGCTGCCGATCCCAAGCAGGGCACGGCCGCCGCCCAGAAGCTGATCGACGCCAAGGTCAACGGCGTGATCGGTCACCTGAACTCGGGCACCACCATCCCCGCGTCGCAGCTGTACAACGACGCCGGCATCCCCCAGATCTCCCCGTCGGCCACCAACCCCAAGTACACCCGTCAAGGCTTCGCCGGCGCGTTCCGCGTTGTGGCCGACGACGTGCACCTGGGCGGCACCCTGGGCAAGTACGCCATTGAAACCCTCAAGGCCAAGAACGTGGCCGTCATCGACGACCGCACCGCCTATGGCCAGGGCGTCGCCGACGAGTTCGAGAAGGGCGTCAAGGCCGCTGGCGGCACCGTGGTGGGCCGCGAGTTCACCAACGACAAGGCGACCGACTTCAACGCCATCCTGACCACCCTGAAGGCCAAGAAGCCCGACGTGGTGTTCTTCGGCGGCATGGACGCCGTGGCCGGCCCCATGCTCAAGCAGATGAAGCAGCTCGGCATCAAGGCCAAGTTCATGGGTGGCGACGGCATCTGCTCCAGCGAGCTGCCGAAGCTGGCCGGTGACGGCATGAGCGACGAGCAGGTGTACTGCGCCGAAGCCGGTGGTGTCGAAGGCGAGCAGAAGGCTGGCATGGACAAGTTCCGCGCCGACTTCAAGGCCAAGTACAACGCCGACGTGCAGGTGTACGCCCCCTACGTCTACGACGCCGTCAAGGTCATGGCCAACGCCATGGTCACCGCCGGCTCGGCCGACCCCAAGGTGTACCTGCCCGCCCTCAAGGCCAGCAGCTACAACGGCGTGACCGGCAAGATCGAGTTCGACGAAAAGGGCGACATCAAGAACGGCGCCCTGACGCTGATGACCTACAAGGGCGGTGCCCGCACCACCCTGGCCGTCATCCGCTGATCGCCACTGCCTCACAGGCAAGCAAAAAGGCCACCGCAAGGTGGCCTTTTTCTTTGGGGCGGGGGTTGTCAAGCTGATGGTCCGAAGAACACAAAATCCATGTGACGCAACCACTTGGCGACCCCATGGCCGCGGCCTACCCGTGAGATGGCCCGACTTCCGCGCTCGGCCAGGTGCTGCCGCTCGCGACAGGCAGGTTTATGACGTCCGTTCCCATCGGGGCCGCGGCGGAAGCAACCGCGGGCTGAAGACAACTGTCGCTGGCAGCCCACACAGGCAGCGGCGCAACTTGCACCCTCACGGCATGCTTCATGCTCACGCCACTGCAGCGGCTGCAGGGCCCCGCGCCCCGGCCGATCTGCCTCCGTCCCACGGCTCCTCAGCAAGAACCAAGACATGCTTGAACCCCTGATGATCGCGCTGGCCTTCGCTGCCGGATTTGCCGCGCAACTGGTGCGGCTGCCGCCGCTGATCGGCTTTCTCGCCGCCGGCTTCGTGCTCAACGCCCTGGGCTTCGAGCGCACGGTCACGCTGGACACCATTGCCAACCTGGGCGTCACGCTGCTGCTGTTCACCATCGGCCTGAAGCTGGATATCCGCACGCTGATGCGCGGCGAGGTCTGGGGCTCGGCCACGTTGCATATCGTCGGCTCGACGGTGATGTTCGCGGCCGTGCTGTTCGTGCTGAAGTCGCTGGGCCTGGCCATGGCCAGCGGGCTGGGCTGGACGGCGATGGTGCTGCTGGGCTTCGCACTCAGCTTCTCGAGCACGGTGTTCGCTGTGAAAGTGCTCGAGGAGCGCAGCGAGCTCGGCTCGCTGTACGGGCGCATCGCAGTGGGCATTCTGGTGATGCAGGACGTGTTCGCGGTGATCTTCCTCAGCGCCACCAGCGGCAGCCTGCCCAGTCCCTGGGCGGTATGCCTGGTGTTGCTGTGGCCGGCGGCCCGGCTGATGAAGCTGTTGCTTGACCGCGTTGGCCACGGTGACCTGCAGGTGCTCTACGGCGCCTTTCTGTCGCTGGTGGTGGGTTATGCGCTGTTCGAGGCCGTGGGCGTCAAGGGCGACCTGGGCGCACTGATCATCGGCATGCTGCTGGCGTCGCACCCGTCCACGGCCGGGCTGGCCAAGTCGCTCTTCCACCTGAAAGAGTTGTTCCTGGTGGGCTTCTTCCTCAGCGTAGGCCTCGGCGCCCTGCCTGACCTGACCATGGTGGTGATGGCGTTGTTGCTGTTGCTGCTGCTGCCGCTGAAGAGCGCGCTGTACTGCGCGGTGCTGATGCCGTTTCGGCTGCGCACACGCACCGGGGTGCTGGCCACGCTGTCGCTCACCAACTACTCCGAATTCGGCCTGATCGTCGCGGCCATTGCCGCCACCGCAGGGTGGTTGTCCAACGAGTGGCTCGTGGTCATCTCGCTGGCCGTGGCGGGCAGCTTCGTGCTGGCCGCGCCGCTGAACGCGGCCAGCGAACGCATCTACGCGCGGCTGAAGGGGCCGCTCTCGCGGTTCGAGGCGCGTTCGCTGATGGCGGCCGACCAGCCGATTGCCATCGAGCAGGTCGACGCGGTGGTGCTCGGCATGGGCCAGATCGGCAGCGGCGCCTACCTGCGGCTGACCCAGGGCCACAGCCTGAAGGTGCTGGGGGTGGACAACAGCCCCGACAAGGTGGCATCGCACCAGGCCGCCGGTCGCCACGTCATTGAGGGCGACGCGGTGGACTCCGACTTCTGGGACAAGCTCGTCATCTGTGCGTCGGTGAAGTTGGTGCTGCTGGCCATGCCGGGACACGCCGGCAACGTCTATGCGTTGCAGCAACTCAAGCACCGCGCGTTTGCCGGGCGCATTGCCGCCATCGTGAGCTACCCGGAAGAAATCGAGGTGCTGCGTGAGCTGGGCGCCGACGCAGTGTTCCACGTCTACGACGAAGCCGGCAGCGCGTTTGCGGACGATGCGCTGGCCGGGGTCGTGCCGGCGTCGGCTTGATGACGATGCCTTGGTCGGGCGCGTCTTGCCGTCGCGCGGCGTGCAGCCGACGGCCGTTGGGCTGCGGCAGGGCGCTGAATCATTTCGCTGGCTGATCCGCGAACGGTACGCCAATTGCGATCGACTGTTCGGGCGCATCGACACTCATGTCCGAGGCGATCATGACGGGCGCGGGCGAGCCGGGGATCCAGGTCAGGTTGCCGTCTTTGCCGATCTCGACCCGCTTCATGTGGTACAGGCCGACCGCGGGGACCAGGCTGATTCCTTCATAGCCTGTGGGCACATTGAATTCGAGCGAGACGCTGCCTGCTTTGGTCTCGGGCACATATTCCGGAATGCTCGCAAAGACGCCGATCGCCTGTCCGCTCGGTGTCAACAACTGACCCCAGATCGTGTAGGCGTAACCCTCGACCATGTTGGCGTAGCTGACTTTCGCGATGATCTTGCCGCCTTTGCCAGGAAGCGACCGGCCGCCATCAGGTGTCGTGGCGGTCACCTGGATGCTCTGGATGGCGTGCAGTTGAATGGTCTGAGAGGCGTTTGCCAGATCATCGAGTTTCGCGACCACATCCCCCTTGGCGGTTTCACCTTTGTAGAGCTTCACCACCACGACGTAGTCGATGTTGAATGCGGTCCGGTTCTGCGGAACTGGCAACTCAAGTTTGGCGGTTCCAGAAGAAGACTTGGCTGTAAAGGTCGTGGTCACGGCTTCACCGACCAAGCTCTTGGTGGTCAGGTTGTAGAGCTGGCCAGAGGCCGTGTAGGTCTCACCGGCGGCAAGTCCGGTGTACGTCAACGCGTTGCCAACCGTGCCACCGAGGCGGGTGAAGAAGCGGTTGTTGTCTGCGGTGTCGAGCGCGAGGCCTTTGAGGTTCACCGCACCCTGAGCAAGGGCCGCGCCGGTCACGAGGGTGGCTGACAGGGCGAGGCCCATCGCACCGACAGCGGAAATGCGGGTAAGGGCATTCCATTTCATGGATGTTTCTCCTGACCAATTGATGTGCACCGGAAAGCTCAACTGTCTTTTCGATGGCTTCAATGGGTCCGGAACAGCGTACCGGGCAACGGCTGCGAAGTCTGTGCCCTACCGAACGCGGGCGAGAGCCGCTTGCGGCTTGTGTCCGCCAGCGCACAGGCATTGCCCGCGCTGTGAGTTTCACTCGGGCCATTCTGGCTGCATGTGGCGCCGCGATGACCCCTGAGGCTGCACCTCATTCGCGACCGCTGACCTGCCCCCTTCGAGGTGGCGTCGGTTGCGCGGCGGTTCAGGGCCGCTGCTGCAGCGCGGCTTCCACCGCCTTCACCACCGGGCTGCTGGTGGGCGCCATGGCGCTGGGAAAGTTCGCCAGCACCCGACCATCACGGCCCACCAGGTACTTGTGAAAGTTCCACTGCGGGCTGACCCCGGTGGCCTTGGTGAGTTGCGCGTACAGCGGGTTGGCCTGCGGGCCGGCCACCACCGTCTTGTCGAACATCGGGAACCGCACGCCGTAGGTGTTGAAGCACAGGTCGGCGATGGCCTTGGCGTTGCCTGGTTCCTGCTGCCCGAAATCGTTCGACGGAAAGCCCATCACCACCAGGCCCTTGTCGGCGTAGCGCGCGTGCAGGGCCTCCAGCCCTTCGTACTGGTTGGTGAAGCCGCAGTAGCTGGCGGTGTTCACCACCAGCAGCACGCGGCCTTTGTACTGGCACAGGTCCTGGGGGGCGCCGTCCTGCAGGCGCGGAAAGCGGTGCTGCAGCAGGGGCGGGCAGGCCTGGGCCGACGGCGCCGCCGCGGGCGCAGGTGACGCGGCCTTGCCTTGGGCCAGAGCGGCGCCGGCAAAACACAGCGCGGCCGTGCCCAGGGCCACCGCTGAAAGCGAACGGGTGATCGGGTTCATCGCCGCATTCTGCGGCCCGCGCCAAAGCCCTGTGTCCCGGTCAGCCGAACAGGTTTTGCCCGGCAATAATGCGTCGGCGGTGTCTGCCGCCCGGTCGCTGGAGCCGATCGGGGGCCGCTGCGCACCCGAGGTTCGATGCCCTTTGACCACCTGCCAGCTCTGCTGGAGCCACACCTTCCAGCCCACCTGCGGGGTCCCGTTGACCTGGAGCCCCTGCCAGACAAAGGCCTGGCGCACTGGCATGTGCGCCTGAAGGGCGCGGGCCTGCTGGCCCGCATCCCCAAACAAAGCCAGATGGCGCTGGCGGCCACGGACAACCTGGCCTACCAGAGCGCATGCTTTCGGCGGGCGGCGCCGTCGGGGCATGTGCCTCTGCTGCATGCCGTGGTGCCGCCGTCGGCGTTGCTCCCCCGCGGGGCCTTGCTGGTCGAAGAGATTGTGGGCGTACCCGCCAGCCGCCCGGAACACCTCGGGGCGATCGTGCGGGCCCTGGCCGCGATCCACGCGCTGCCGGTGCCACCAGCGCCCGACCGCGCGCCCTTGCTGGACGAACCCGACCCGCTGGCGGGGCTGATCGCCCTGATCGAAGCGCAGGCCCGGTACCTGGACCACCCGGCCGTGCCGGCGGGCTCGGCACGGTTGCTGAAGCGCCGGTTGCAGGGCCTGCGCACCCGCATGGCGCCGCTGGTGAGTGCCTGTCCCAAGCGGTTGATCACCTTCGATGCCCACCCCGGCAATTTCCTGATCACGCCCACCGGCAAGGCGCTGCTGGTCGATCTGGAAAAGCTCCGCTACAGCCTCCCGCCGCTCGATCTGGCGCACGCCAGCCTGTACACATCCACCACGTGGGACCGGGAGGCTTCGTTCAAGTTGTCCACCGACGACGTGGTGCGCGCCTGCGCCACCTGGGCGGCCGCCGTTGGAGAAGCCGTTGCCGCACCGTGCCGCAGCGCAGTGGTGCCGCTGCGCGAGCTGATGTGGCTGTGGTCGGTCACCTGGTGCGCCAAATGGCTGGCCGAGTCCGCCGTGCAACCCGGCGACCGGGGCGACCGCAGCGCAGGGGAGGACTGGTCCGCACAACACAGCGAAGCCGCCCTGGTCCGCCATGTGCGGGAGCGGGTGAACGATTACCTGAATCCAGACACCATCCAGCGCATGCTGGCCGAGTTCGAGGCGCTGAAGGGTTTGATGGCCCCGTAGCCCGCGCCGGGATGGCGCGCGTGTAAGGTTTCGCCCTGACCAGCGACAGCACCTTTTTGTCCCTTTGTTTCGCCCCTTTCTTGTCCCCTTTTTTCCGGAGAGATCCCGAATGACCCGGTTTTCAATGACCGCCCTGGCCGTGGGCATGAGCCTCTGCATTCCCCTGGTCGCCCAGGCCGACTGGTCCAGGACCGAAGCTGCGGCCAAAGGCCAGACCGTCTTCTTCAACGCCTGGGGCGGCAGCGAAGCCACCAATGCCTACATTGCCTGGGTGGCGCAGCAGGTCAAAACCCGCTACGGCGTGGAGCTCCGGCACGTCAAGGTGACGGACACCGCCGAGGTGGTCAAGCGGGTGCAGACCGAGGTGGCGGCGGGGCGCCGCACCGACGGCTCGGTCGACCTGATGTGGATCAACGGCGAGAACTTCCGCAACCTCAAGCAGGGCGGCCTGCTGTTCGGTCCCTGGGCCGAGTCTTTGCCCAACTGGGGCGCGGTCGACCTGAACAAGCCGGTGCGCAGCGACTTCTCGGTGCCCACCGAGGGGTTCGAGGCGCCCTGGGGCACGGCCCAGCTGACCTTCATTGCCGACAAGGCCCGCACCCCCGTGCCGCCCCGCTCGACGGCCGAGCTGCTGGCCTTTGCCAAAGCCAACCCCGGGCGCGTGAGCTACCCGAAGCCGCCCGAGTTTCACGGCACCACCTTCCTCAAGCAGGCGCTGATCGAGCTGACGCCCGACCGCAAGGTGTTGCAGGCACCGGTGTCGCCGGCCGCTTTCGGGCCCGCCACCGCCCCGCTGTGGGCTTACCTTGACCAGCTGCATCCGCAACTCTGGCGCTCTGGCCGGTCGTTCCCGGCCGGCAACGCCGAGATGCACCGCATGCTGGCCGACGGCGAACTCAGGCTGTCGCTGACCTTCAACCCCAACGAGGGCGCCAACCTGATCGCCACGCGCCAGTTGCCCGCCACTGCTTACAGCTTCGGCTTCGCCGGGGGCACCATCGGCAACGTGCACTTCGTGGGCATTCCCGTCAACGCCAAGGCGCAAGCGGGTGCACAGGTGGTGGCCAATTTCCTGCTGTCGCCCGAAGCCCAGGTGCGCAAGGCCGACATCGCCGTGTGGGGTGACGGCACCGTCCTCGACGTGAACCGGCTGCCGGCCGCCGCGCAGGCGGCCCTGCGCAAGACCGCACCGGGCGCGCTGGCCGAGGCCGTGCCCGTGCTGGCCGAACCGCACGCCAGCTGGGTGGAGGCGCTGGAGGCCGAGTGGCTCAAGCGCTACGGTTCGCGCTGATCCGGCGCGGATCGCCCTCCGGGCCACCGGGCCGCCGGCAGGGCGGCTGGCCGGTGTGGCTGGCCACGCTGCCGGTGCTGCTGATCCTCGGCCCCTTGTTGCCGGGCCTGGTCTGGGCGCTTACGCCGGCGTTCGACACCGCGGTCTGGCAGGCCTTGTGGGCCGACACCCAATGGCCCCGGGCCCTGCGCACCACGCTGTGGTCGGCCGGGCTGGGCACGCTGCTGGGCATGGCGCTGGCCTTTGGCCTGGCCACGCTGCTCTACCCGGGGCCGCGCTGGCTGGCGTTGCAGCGCCGCCTGCCCCTGTTGCTGTCGGTGCCGCACGCCGCCTTTGCGGTCGGCCTGTTCTTCTTGCTGTCGCCCTCGGGCTGGCTGGCGCGCGCGGTGGCGCCGTTCACCGGCTGGGTGGACCCGCCCGCCTGGACCACGGTGCAGGACCCGTTCGGGCTCAGCCTGGCGCTGGCGCTGGGTCTGAAGGAAAGCTGGTTTTTGTTGTGGGTGCTGATGGCGGTGCTGGGCGAGCAGACCGTGCAGCGCCACATGGTGGTGGCGCGCAGCCTGGGCTACAGCCGCGTGCAGGCCTGGCGCCACGTGCTGTGGCCCCAGCTGCTGCCCCGCCTGGGCTGGCCGCTGGCGGCCGTGCTGGCCTACAGCCTGTCGGTGGTCGACATGGCCGTGGTGCTGGGGCCGAGCACGCCGCCCACGCTGGCCGTGCTGGTGTGGCAGTGGCTGACCGACCCCGATGCCGCCGTGCAGGCCAAGGGCGCGGCGGCGTCGATCGTGTTGTTGGTGCTGTTTCTGTTGATCGCAGGGGCCGCGCGCCTGGGCTGGCGGCTCATGGTGCGGCGCACCGCCTATCCTGCGGGCGAGCGCAGGCCCGAGGGCGATCCGTCCCGCGCCGGCCTGCACCGGCTGGTGTGGCTGGTGGGCTATGCGGTGGTGGCGGTGCTGCTGCTGTGGTCGCTGGCCGGCACCTGGTTCTTTCCTTCGCTGTGGCCCGACACCCTGTCGTTGCAGACCTGGTTGCAGGCCGACTGGGCACCGTTCCGGACCACGCTGTGGCTGGCGGTCGCGGCCACGCTGCTGTGCCTGCCGGCCACGCTGCTGTGGCTCGAATGGGGGCCGCAGCGCTTCAACGCCCTGCTGTATGTGCCGCTGATCATCCCGGCGCTGCCCCTGGTGGCGGCGCAGTACGCCGCCCTGCTGCGGGTGCAGGGCGACGGCACGGCGGCCGGGCTGGTGTGGAGCCACCTGTTGTGGGTGCTGCCCTACATGGTGCTCACCCTGATCGGCCCCTACCGCGCCTTCGACCGCCGCCTCATGACCACGGCGCGTGCGCTCGGGCAGTCGCCGCTGTCGGCCTGTCTGCGCGTGAAATGGCCGATGCTGTTCAAACCCATCCTGGCGGCGCTGGCGGTGGGCTTTGCGGTCAGCGTGGCGCAATACCTGCCCACGCTGTTTGCCGGCGGCGGGCGCTTCGTCACCGTGACCACCGAGGCGGTGGCACTCAGCGCCGGCGGCAACCGCCGGGTGCTGGCGGTCCAGGCGCTGCTGCAGATCGTGTTGCCGTTGCTGGTCTTCGGGCTGGCGGCGGCGTTGTCATTCTGGGCGGGTCGCCGCCGGCAAGGGCTGCGCTGACATGCTCGAGATCAAGCACCTCACCATCGGCCGCGGCACCCAGGTGCTGGTGAACCAACTGAGCCTGCGGGTGGACGGCGGCGCCGTGGCCACGGTCACCGGCGCCTCCGGTTCGGGCAAGTCGACCGTGCTGAACTGGCTGGTGGGTGACCTCGACCCCGCGTTCCACGCCAGTGGCGAACTGTGGCTGAACGGCCAGCGCCGCGACGGCCTGCCGGTGCAGGCGCGCGGCATCGGCATCCTGTTCCAGGACGACCTGCTGTTTCCCCACCTCAGCGTGGGGCAGAACCTCGCGTTTGCGCTGCCCGCCACGGTGCGCGGGGCGGCCGAGCGGCGTGCGCGGATCGAGCAGACCCTGCGCGACATCGGACTCGACGGGTTTCACGACCGCGACACCGCCACGCTGTCGGGCGGGCAGCGCGCCCGCGTGAGCCTGATGCGGGCACTGGTGGCCGAACCCGCAGCGCTGCTGCTGGACGAACCGTTTTCCCGGCTGGACGCCACGCTGCGCGCGCAGTTTCGGGGCTTCGTGTTCGAGCAGATCCAGCGCCAGCGCATCCCCACGCTGCTGGTCACGCACGACCCGGACGACGTGCCGCCCAGCGGGCAGGTGTTCGACATCCACCAGTGGCAGGCACCGGTGGCCTGATGGCTCATCCGGCAGACGGCAACCAGCCGTCAGGCAGCCAGCGCAGGTCGTCGGGTTCGTCGATGTCGTGCTGCGCCGCCAGCGTGGCCGTCGACCAGCCCAGCCGCTGAAACCGTCGCTGCGTTTCGGCCGCCACACCGGACGTGCTCCAGGCGATGTCGCTGAACACAAGCTCGTCGAAACGCTTCAAGCCCAGCAACACATAACCCTCGTCGACCGCCGGCACCATCAGGGCGTCGTGCGTGCGCAGCGCTTCGGCCGCCGAGCGCAGGCGGTCGGCGGTGAGGGCAGGGCAGTCGGTGCCCATCAACAGCACCGGCAGGCCGGCCTCGAGCGCGCGGCCCGCGGCCCGCGCCATGCGCGCGCCCAGGTCGCCGGTGCCCTGGTCGCTCAGGTAAAGCGCCGGGTTCGACGGCAGCAGGCCCGCCCACAGCGGGTCTTGCGGCGCCGGCGACACGCACAGCTCCACGTCGCCAACCCCGCTGGCCACGGCCTGTTGCACCGCGTGCGCCAGCATGCGGGCGGCCAGCCGGGCCGCCCCCTGCGCACCCAACGCAGGCATCAGCCGGGTCTTGGACAACCCGGCCACAGGCGCCTTGGCGAACACGACGATGCGGGCCTGTGCGGTCATCGTGGTTTACCGGTAGCGCTGCGCCAGCAAATCGGCCGGGGCACCGCGCCAGTAGGCCCAGCGCAGCCGCCACATCAACAGAATGGTCCGCCAGACGCCGCGGCTTTCCCAACGGCGCCCCGAGGTGCGCACCGGCAACCCGATACAGGCGGGGCGAGACCGCTGCCGCAAGCGGGCCGACAGCTCGATGTCCTCCATCAATGGCTGGTCCGGAAAACCGCCCACGGCATCGAAAGCCACCCGGGTGACGAACATCGCCTGATCGCCGGTGGCGATGCCCGTCCAGCGCGAGCGCCGGTTCATCAACGCGGCCACCACCCGCAGCATCGGGTGCCGCCCCTCGATCACCACATCGAACCGCCCCCACACCGCGCCCGTCGCACGCAAGGCCTCGGCCACCGCGGCCAGTGCGCCCTCGGGCAGCACGGTGTCGGCGTGCAGGAACAGCAGCACATCGCCCGCGGCGTGCGCCGCCCCCAGGTTCATCTGCCGCGCCCGCCCCCGCGGCGACGGCAGCACCCGCAACCCGGCCTGCAACGCAAGATCGGCACTGCCGTCGTGGCTGCCACCGTCCACCACCAGCACCTCGGCGCCTTGCCGCTCCAGCGCGCGCAGATCGGTAAACAGCCGCGGCAGTGCGGCGGCTTCGTTGAGCATCGGGACGACGATGGAGAAGCGCATGGTTGCGTGCGGGTGGGCATCCGGTAGCCGCGATTGGACCGCAAGACCCGATGCGGCTGCGACTGACAAGAAAAAACCCCGGTAGGCGAGGCCGACCGGGGTTTTCGGTGTGTCTTGCGAGCTGTCCGGAGACGCTCGGGGACTCAGTTCTGGCGGAGAGGGCGGGATTCGAACCCGCGGTGGGGATTAACCCACACACGCTTTCCAGGCGTGCGACTTAAACCGCTCATCCACCTCTCCGCGAAGCGCGGGATTGTAGCTCAGCCGGCGGTGCTGCCGTCGGCGGCGCGTCGCCAGGCGTGCTGTTGCAGCACGTCCAGCGCCACGTGTTCGAGGGTTTTGGCGTGGGTGGCTTCCAGCACCACGGGTGGGGCCACGCCGGCCTGCAGGGCTTCCAGCCAGCGGCTGACGCACAGGCACCAGCGGTCGCCGGGTTTCAGGCCGGCAAAGCGCCACTGCGGGCGGGGTGTCACCAGGTCGTTGCCGCGGGCCACCGAAAACTCCAGGAATTCGCGGGTCACGCGGGCGCAGAGCACGTGGGTGCCGGTGTCTTCGGGGCCGGTGTGGCAGCAGCCGTCGCGGTAGTAGCCGGTGAGCGGATCGAACGAGCAGGCCTCGAGTTCGCCACCGAGCACGTTGTGCGCAAGATCGTCCATGGTCAGGCCCCCGACTTGCCGGTGGCCTGCACCATCTTCATGGCCGAGCCGATCAGGGCGGACACCTCGGACATGTTGCTCGGGACGATCAGCGTGGTGGTGGCATCGGCCGCCACCTTGCCGTAGGCGTCCACGGCGCGCTCGGCCACCTTGAGCTGAACCGCCTGTTCGCCGCCGGGCTGGCGGATGGCGTCGGCCACCTGGCGGATGGCCTCGGCCGTGGCTTCGGCCACCGCCAGGATGGCAGCGGCTTCGCCCTGGGCCTTGTTGATTTCGGCCTGCTTTTCGCCTTCGGACCGGGCAATGAAGGCTTCGCGCTCGCCGGTGGCGATGTTGATCTGCTCCTGGCGGCGGCCTTCAGAGGCGGCGATCAGGGCCCGTTTCTCGCGCTCGGCGGTGATCTGCTGCTGCATGGCGTGCAGGATTTCCTTGGGCGGGGTGAGGTCCTTGATCTCGTAGCGCAGCACCTTCACGCCCCAGTTCAGCGCCGCTTCGTCAATGGCCTGCACCACCTGGGCGTTGATGATGTCGCGCTCTTCGAACGTCTTGTCGAGCTCGAGCTTGCCGATGACCGAGCGCAGCGAGGTCTGCGCCAGCTGAGTGACCGCCACGATGTAGTTGGACGAGCCGTAGCTGGCGCGCATGGGGTCGGTCACCTGGAAGTACAGGATGCCGTCGACCTGCAGCTGGGTGTTGTCGCGGGTGATGCAGACCTGGCTGGGCACGTCGAGCGGGATCTCCTTCAGGCTGTGCTTGTAGGCCACCTTGTCGATGAAAGGCACGATGAAGTTCAGGCCCGGCGCCAGCGAGGTGTGGTACTTGCCCAGCCGCTCGACCACCCAGGCGGTCTGCTGGGGCACGATCTTGATGGCGCGGTAGATGAAGACGCCCGCGAGGATGAGGAGCAGGACGGCGAGTTCCATGGTCGGTTCTTTCTTGTGCTTGAGGGAGAAGAGGGCGTTCAGACTTTTTCGACCAGCAGGCGGTTGCCCACGAGTTCGGCCACCCGGTACTGGCCCGGCGCGGCGGCGTTGCCGGGGCGCTGCACCACGGTCCACTGGGCGCCCCGGTATTTGACGGTGGCGGTGCCGTCGGGGTTCCATTGGTCGATCTGCAGCAACTCGCCCACGTCGAGGTTGACGCTGCGCAGGCTGCGCACCGACGGGTCGCCAGGCTGCTTGCGCGAGCGCCAGTACCACAGCGCCACCGCCGCGGCGCCCACCCCGGCCGCCACCACCAACTGGCCGGTCAGCGGCAGCCCCAGGTGCGCCGCCACGGCACCGGCGGCCATGCCCAGCGCCAGCATCAGCAGGTAGAACGTGCCGGTGGTCAGTTCCACCACCACCAGCCCGCCCGCCAGCAGCCACCACCAAGTCGATTCGGCCATGCGTTGATTCCTCCGTTGTCCTGAAGATGCACCCACCGGGGCGCCCGGCACCGATTCTGCGCCAAACGGCCGTCGGGCCGGTCGAAGCGACACGGGATTTCCGTACACTTGCGCGCTTCCCCTGGAGAGCCCGCATGAAGTTTCGTTTTCCCATCGTGATCATCGACGAGGACTACCGGTCCGAGAACACCTCGGGGCTGGGCATCCGCGCATTGGCCCAGGCCATCGAGAGCGAGGGCATGGAGGTGCTGGGCGTCACGAGCTACGGCGACCTGTCGCAGTTTGCCCAGCAGCAAAGCCGGGCCAGCGCCTTCATCCTGTCGATCGACGACGAGGAATTCACCCCGGGGCCAGAGCTGGACCCCGCCGTGGTCAGCCTGCGCAGCTTCATCGAGGAGGTGCGCCGCAAGAACGCCGACGTGCCGATCTACATCTACGGCGAAACCAAGACCAGCCGGCACCTGCCCAACGACATCCTGCGCGAGCTGCACGGTTTCATCCACATGTTCGAGGACACGCCCGAGTTCGTGGCCCGGCACATCATCCGCGAGGCCAAGAGCTACCTCGAAGGCATCCAGCCGCCGTTCTTCAAGGCGCTGCTCGACTACGCCGAAGACGGCTCCTACTCCTGGCACTGCCCGGGCCATTCGGGCGGCGTGGCGTTCCTCAAGACGCCGGTGGGGCAGATGTTCCACCAGTTCTTCGGCGAGAACATGCTGCGCGCCGACGTCTGCAACGCGGTGGAAGAACTGGGGCAGCTGCTCGACCACAACGGCGCCATTGGCGCTTCCGAACGCAACGCGGCGCGCATCTTCAACGCCGACCACTGCTTCTTCGTCACCAACGGCACCAGCACCAGCAACAAGATGGTGTGGCACCACACGGTGGCGCCGGGCGACGTGGTGGTGGTCGACCGCAACTGCCACAAGTCGATCCTGCACAGCATCATCATGACGGGTGCGGTGCCGGTGTTCCTCAAGCCCACGCGCAACCACTTCGGCATCATCGGCCCGATCCCCCAGGCCGAGTTCGAGATCGAGGCCATCCGCGACAAGATCCGCGCCAATCCGCTGCTGGCCGGTGTCGACGCCGACGCGGTGAAGCCGCGCATCCTGGCGCTCACGCAGTCCACCTACGACGGCGTGCTCTACAACACCGAGGCCATCAAGCAGCTGCTCGACGGCTACGTGGCCAACCTGCATTTCGACGAGGCCTGGCTGCCGCACGCGGCGTTTCACCCGTTCTATGGCAACTTCCACGCCATGGGCAAGAAGCGCGCGCGCCCCATGCAGTCGGTGGTGTACGCCACGCAATCCATCCACAAGCTGCTCGCCGGCATCAGCCAGGCCAGCCACGTGCTGGTGCAGGACTCGCAGAACGTCAAGCTCGACCGCCACCTCTTCAACGAGGCGTACCTGATGCACACCAGCACCAGCCCGCAGTACGCCATCATCGCCAGCTGCGACGTGGCCGCGGCCATGATGGAGCCGCCCGGTGGCCGCGCGCTGGTCGAGGAAAGCCTGCTCGAAGCGCTCGATTTCCGCCGCGCCATGCGCAAGGTCGAGGCCGACTTCGGCGTGGACGACTGGTGGTTCAAGGTCTGGGGCCCCGAGCACCTGGTGGACGAAGGCGTGGGCGAATCGCGCGACTGGGTGCTCAACCGCCAGCGCGACGACCACGACACCGAGCGCGACTGGCACGGTTTTGGCGACATGGCGCCGGGCTTCAACATGCTCGACCCCATCAAGGCCACCATCGTCACGCCCGGCCTCAACCTCGACGGCAGCTTCGGCGAGATGGGCATTCCGGCGTCCATCGTCACCAAGTTCCTGGCCGAGCACGGCGTGGTGGTCGAGAAGACCGGCCTCTACAGCTTTTTCATCATGTTCACCATCGGCATCACCAAGGGCCGCTGGAACACGCTGCTCACCGCGCTGCAGCAGTTCAAGGACGACCACGAGAAGAACCAGCCGATGTGGCGGATCATGCCGGAGTTCTGCGCCAAGCAGCCCCGCTACGAACAGATGGGCCTGCGCGACCTGTGCCAGCTGGTGCACGCCCAGTACGCCAAGCACGACATCGCGCGGCTGACCACCGAGATGTACCTGAGCGACCTCACGCCGGCCATGAAGCCCAGCGACGCGTTTGCGCACATTGCCCAGCGCACCACCGAGCGGGTGCCCATCGACGAGCTTGAAGGCCGCATCACCACCAGCCTGGTCACCCCGTACCCGCCGGGCATTCCGCTGCTCATCCCGGGCGAGGTGTTCAACAAGAAGATCGTCGATTACCTCAAGTTCAACCGCGTGTTCGCGCGCGAGTGCCCGGGCTTCGAGACCGACATCCATGGGCTGGTCGAGTCCACCGGCCCCGATGGGGTCAAGGCGTACTTTGCCGACTGCGTGAAGGCCTGAGGCGCGCGGCCCCAAACAAAAAGCCCTGCACTGCAGGGCTTTTTTGCGAAGGGGTGTCGATCAGCCGGCCACCGGTTCGGCAATGCCGCCCACCACCTGGCTGAAACCGCCGTCCACATAGACGATTTCGGCCGACACGCCGCCCGCCAGATCGGACAGCAGGAAGGCGGCCACGTTGCCCACGTCGTCGATGGTGACGTTGCGGCGGATCGGCGAGGTTTCGGCCACCACCGACAGGATCTTTCCGAAGCCCTTGATGCCGCTGGCGGCCAGCGTCTTGATGGGGCCGGCGCTGATGCCGTTGACGCGCATGCCCTTGGGGCCCAGCGATTCGGCCAGGTAGCGCACCGACGCCTCGAGGCTGGCCTTGGCCAGGCCCATGGTGTTGTAGTTGGGCACCACCCGCAGCGAACCCAGGTAGCTCAGCGTGAGCAGGGCCGACTTGTCGTTCAGGTGGGGCAGGGCCGCCTTGGCCATGGCCGGAAAGCTGTAGGCGCTGATGTCGTGGGCGATCTTGAAGCCCTCGCGCGACAGGCCGTCGAGGAAGTCGCCGGCGATGGCTTCGCGGGGCGCAAAGCCGATGGCGTGCACAAAGCCGTCGAACTTGGGCCAGACCGCCGACAGGTCGGTGAACAGGCGCTCGATCTGGGCGTCATCGCCGACATCGCAGTCAAACACCAGCTTGGAGCCGAAGTCGGCAGCGAACTCGGTGATGCGGTCCTTGAACCGCTCACCCACGTAGCTGAACGCCAGCTCGGCGCCCTGGGCGTGGCAGGCCTTGGCAATGCCGTAGGCGATGGAACGGTTGGACAGCACGCCCGTGATCAGCAGCTTCTTGCCAGCGAGAAAACCCATTGTTCTGACTCCAGAAAAATTTCACGCAGAATTGTCGCATGCAGGTTCAAGCACCCCGACGCCGACAAACGCCCTTGCGCTGGGCGCCGGCGCTGCTGTTGGGGTTGGCCGGCTGGGCGGCCTTGCCCGCCTGGGCAGCGCACGGCTACGCGCTGTGGGGCCAGCTCAAGTACCCCGACGGCTTCACCCACTTCGACTACGTGAACCCGCAGGCGCCCAAGGGCGGCGAACTGCGGCTGGTGAGCAACCTGCGCGTCAGCACCTTTGACAAGTACAACCCGTTCACCCTGCGCGGCAGCGCGCCGGCCTACCTGTCCATCCTCATGTTCGACTCGCTGCTGGCGGGCGCACTCGACGAAACCGGCGCCGCCTACGGCCTGCTCGCCGAAGACGTGCAGGCCGCGCCCGACGGCCTGTCGGTGGTGTTCCGCCTGCGCACCACGGCGCGGTTCCACAACGGCGACCCGGTGCTGGCGGCCGACGTCAAGCACAGCTTCGACACCCTCATGGGGCCGCACACCTCGCCGGCCTACAAGACCATCCTGGCCGACGTGGCGGGGCTGGACGTGCTGGACGAGCGCACGGTGCGCTACCGCTTCAAGGTGCCCAACCGCGAACTGCCGCTCACCGTGGGCGGGCTGCCGGTGTTCAGCCGCGCCTGGGGCAACGAGGTGGACCCGGCCACCGGCCAGCGCAAGACCTTCGACAAGGTGGTCACCGACATCCCGATCGGCAGCGGCCCCTACAAGATCGGCCCGGTCAACTTCGGCAAGGACATCACCTACGTGCGCGACCCGGCCTACTGGGCGCGCGATCTGCCCGTGAGGCGCGGCACCGCCAATTTCGACCGCATCACGGTCAAGATTTACCGCGACCAGACCGCCCGGCTGGAAGCCCTGAAGGCCGGCGAATTCGACCTGATGCGCTTCTTCTCCGCCGGCGACTGGGCGCGCCGCGTCACCGGCCGCAAGTTCGACAGCGGCGAGCTGGTGAAGGGCGAGTTCACCCACAAGCTGCCCACCGGGTTCCAGAGCTATGTGCTGAACACGCGGCGCAAGCCGCTCGACGACATTCGCGTGCGCGAGGCCCTCGGCCTGGCCATGGACTACGAGTGGATGAACCGGCAGATGTTCTACGGCGCGTACCAGCGCGTGCAGGGCCTGTTCGGCAACACCGAATGTGCGCCCGAAGGCCTGCCCGGTCCCGGCGAACTGGCCCTGCTGGAAGCCGGGCGCGACCAGCTTCCGCCGGCGGTGTTCGGCCCGATGGCCAAACCGCCCCGCACCGATGGCGAGAACTCGCTGCGCGGCAACCTGCGCCGAGCCCAGGCGCTGCTGCGCGAGGCCGGCTGGACGGTGCAGGGCGGGGTGCTGAAGAACGCCAGGGGCGAGCCGCTGGTGCTGGAATACCTGGACAGCAACGAGGTGGGCGCGCGGGTGGTGGCGCCGTGGATCCGCAACCTCGAAAAGCTCGGCATCACGCTGCGCTTCCGGCCGGTGGACTTCGCCCTGTACCAGCAGCGCCTGCGCACCTTCGATTTCGACATCATCTCGATCGCCTTCGGTGGCACCCACAACCCGGGCGCCGAATACGCCGACCTGTTTGGCAGCGAAGCCGCCCGAACGCCCGATTCCGGCAACCTGACCGGCATTGCCAGCCCGGCGATCGACCGCATCGTGAAGCAGATGGTGGAAGCGGGCACCAAACCCGCGTTCCTGGCGGCCTGCCGCGCGCTGGACCGCGCCATCAGCCACAGCCATGTGCTGATTCCCCAGTGGTCTGCGTCGACGCACCGCATCGCGTACAACGCGTGGCGCCTGCAGCGGCCGGCCGACATGCCACCCTATGCCACCGGCGAGGGCTGGGCCATCGACACCTGGTGGGCCGCCAAACCATGAACACACCAACGCCTCTCTGCCTGGGTCACCCCTGATCTCCCATGTGGGCTTACATCCTCAAACGCCTGCTGCTCATGGTGCCCACCTTGCTGGGGGTGCTGCTCATCACCTTCGTGGTGATCCAGTTCGTGCCCGGGGGACCGGTCGAGCAGTACCTGGCCGAGGCCCGTGCCGCGGGCGGCACCGGGGCCGAGGGCGGCTCCATTTACCGGGGCGGGCAGGGCGTGGACCCCAAGCGCATCGAACAGATCAAGGCCTTGTACGGCTTCGACAAGCCGGCGCACGAACGCTTCATTGAAATGCTGGGGCGCTTTGCCCGTTTCGACCTCGGCACCAGCTTTTTCCAGAACAAGCCGGTGGGCGACCTGATCATCGAGAAGCTGCCGGTGTCCATCACGCTCGGCCTGTGGACATTCCTCATCAGCTACGGCGTGGCCGTGCCGCTGGGGGTCGCCAAGGCGGTGCGGGCGGGCACCCGGTTCGACCTCGTCACCACGCTCATCGTCCTGATCGGCTACGCCATCCCGGGCTTTGTGCTCGGCGTGGCGCTGCTGGTGATCTTTGGTGGCCAGTTGCAGTGGTTTCCGCTGCGTGGCCTCACGTCGTCCAACTGGGAAGAGCTCAGCTGGGGCGCCCGCATCGTCGATTACCTGTGGCACATCACGCTGCCGGTCACCGCCATGGTGCTGGGCAGCTTCGCGGTCACGGCCATGCTCACCAAGAACGCCTTCCTCGAGGAAATCCGCAAGCAGTACGTCATGACCGCGCGCGCCAAGGGCCTGGGTGAGCGGCAGGTGCTGTGGAAGCACGTGATGCGCAACGCCATGATCCCCATCGTCACCGGTTTCCCGGCGGCCTTCATCGGCGCCTTCTTTGCCGGCGCGCTGCTGATCGAGACCCTGTTCTCGCTGGACGGTCTGGGGCTGCTGAGCTACGAAAGCGTGATCCGCCGCGACTACCCGGTGGTCATGGGCACGCTGTTCCTGTTCACGCTGATCGGCCTGGTCACCAAGCTGATTTCCGACCTCTGCTACGTCTGGGTCGACCCCCGGGTGAAGTTCGACTGATGACGACCGCATCCATCAGCCCCGGCCGCCGTGCGTGGTTGCGCTTCAAGCGCAACCGCCTGGGTTACTGGAGCCTCATCCTTTTCAGCGTCATGGTGGTGGGCAGCCTGTTTGCCGAGGTGCTGTCGAACGACCGTCCCCTGGTGGTCCGCTACGAGGGCAAGACGTACTTTCCGATCGTGCAGGACCACGCGGAAACGGTGTTTGGCGGCGACTTTGAGACCCCCACCGACTACCTCGACCCGTTCATCCGCGAGCAGATCACCCGAGGCGACAACTGGGCCGTGTACCCGCCCAACCCCTATGGCCACCGCACCATCAACTACTTTGCGGAATTTCCCAACCCGTCGGGCCCCAGCAGCGCCAACTGGCTGGGCACCGACGACCGCGGGCGCGACCTGCTGGCGCAACTCATTTACGGCTTTCGCGTCAGCGTGCTGTTCGCGCTGGCGCTCACGGTCATCGGCGTGGTGCTGGGCATCATCACCGGCGCCATCCAGGGCTTTTTTGGCGGCAAGACCGACCTGGCCTTCCAGCGCTTCATCGAAATCTGGGGCGCCATGCCCGAGCTCTATCTGCTGATCATTTTCTCGGCGGTGTTCGCGCCCAGCGTGGGGCTGCTTCTGGTGCTGCTCAGCCTGTTTGGCTGGATGGGCCTGTCCGACTACGTCCGCGCCGAGTTCCTGCGCAACCGCCAGCTCGACTACGTGCGTGCCGCCCGCGCCATGGGCCTGACCAGCGGGCAGATCATGTGGCGGCACATCCTGCCCAACAGCCTGACACCGGTGGTGACCTTCCTGCCGTTCCGCATGAGCGCAGCCATCCTGGCGCTGACGTCGCTGGACTTTCTGGGCCTGGGCGTGCCACCGGGCACGCCTTCGCTCGGGGAGTTGCTCAGCCAGGGCAAGAACAACATCGACGCCTGGTGGATCTCGCTGTCCACCTTTGCCGTGCTGGTGGGCACGCTGCTGCTGCTCACCTTCATGGGGGATGCACTGCGCGACGCGCTCGACCCGAGGAAAGCCGATGTCTGAATGTGGCCACCCCCGCCGCGCTGCGCGCGACCCCCTGAAGGGGGCGGCACCAGAGGACCGGCAGAGCCGGATCCTCGGTGCCCCCGGTCGGCTTCTTCGTGCGCGGCACCCGTGGTGCGGTGCGACGTGGAGGCGATGAAATGAACCTGCTTGAGGTCCGCAACCTGCGCGTGGCGTTCGGCGGCCAGGCGGTGGTGCACGGCATCGACTTCGAGATCGCCGCCGGGGAAAAGCTCGCGCTGGTGGGCGAATCGGGGTCGGGCAAGACGGTGTCGGCGCTGTCGCTGCTGCGGCTGGTGGTCAACGCCGAGGTGTCGGGCAGCGCCATGCTGGGCGGTCGCGACCTGCTCAAGCTGACCGAGCGCGAGCTTCGGGGCGTTCGGGGCGACGAGGTGGCCGTGGTGTTCCAGGAACCCATGACCGCGCTGAACCCGCTCTACACCGTGGGCAACCAGATTGCCGAGGTGCTGCAGCTCAAGCGCGGCCTGACCGCGGCGCAGGCGGGGGCGGGCGTGGTCGAGCTGCTGGCGTCCACCGGCATTCCGGAACCCGCCCGCCGGGCCAATGCATTCCCGCACCAGTTGAGCGGCGGGCAACGCCAGCGGGCCATGATTGCGATGGCACTGGCCAGCCGGCCGAAGCTGCTGATTGCCGACGAGCCCACCACCGCCCTCGACGTCACCCTGCGGGGCCAGATCCTCGACCTGCTGTCCGACCTGCAGCGCCAGCACGGCATGGCGGTGCTGCTCATCACGCACGACCTGAACCTGGTGCGCCGCTTTGCCGACCGCGTGGCCGTGATGGAACGCGGGCATCTGGTGGAGCACGGCCCGGTGGACACGGTGTTCGCCCGACCGCAGCATGGCTACACGCAGATGCTGCTGGCCAGCAAGCCCGAGCGAAGCGTCGACGAAACGCCATCTGGCGACGCAGACCCGGTGATGCGGGCGGAAGGCCTTCAGGTGAGCTACCCGGTGCCCATCCCGGGCTTCAAGGGCTGGTTCCGCAAGGGCCGGTTCGTGGCAGTGCAGGGCGCCGATCTGGCGGTGCCCAAGGGCCGCACGCTCGGCGTCATCGGTGAATCGGGCTCGGGCAAAAGCACGCTGGCGCTGGCTGCGCTGGGCCTGCTGCCGTTCGAAGGCCGGCTGGTGGTCACCGGCACGGGCTGGGACGAAGCGCGCCGCACCGGGCGGTTGCGCGAACTGCGCCAGCGCATGCAGGTGGTGTTCCAGGACCCGTATTCGTCGCTCTCGCCGCGCCTCACCATTGAACAGATCGTGGGGGAGGGCCTGCACGTGCACCGGCCCGAGCTTTCACCGGTGCGGCGCAAGGAGCGGGTGTCGGCGCTGCTGGTCGAGGTGGGGCTGGCCGCCAGCGTCGAGGCCGCCCAGCCGATGCTGCAGCGCTATCCGCACGAGTTTTCAGGCGGGCAGCGACAGCGGCTGGCCATCGCCCGGGCCCTGATCGTCGAGCCGCAGCTGCTGGTGCTCGACGAGCCCACCAGCGCGCTCGACGTGACGGTGCAGAAACAGGTGCTGGCGCTGCTGCAGCGGCTGCAGCGCGAGCGTGGCCTGAGCTACCTGCTCATCACCCACGATGTGGACGTGATCCGGGCCATGGCGCACGACGTGATCGTCATGAAGGACGGTGCCATCGTGGAGCGGGGCCCGGTGCACACGGTGCTGGGCGCGCCCGAACACCCGTACACGCGCCTGCTCGTGCAGGCCGCGGCTTGATCCAGGTCAGCCCCGCATCGGCCCGGCGGCCGCACAATCAACGCCATTCCATGCCGACCGATGTCTCTCCCCTCTCACCGCTGCGCTGGCTGCGCCTGGGCTGGGGCGATCTGCGCGCCCACCCCGTGCCTGGGCTCGTGCACGGCGCCCTGATCACCCTGTTTGGCGCCGCCCTGATGGCGCTGGCCCACGACCGGTTCTGGCTGCTCGCGGGGGCGTTCTCGGGCTTTCTCATCGTCGCGCCCATTCTGGCCACCGGCCTGTATGCGGTGAGCCGGGCGCTGGCCACGGGCCAGCGCCTGTCCCTGCGCGAAGTGGTGGCGCTGTGGCGCTCCGGCGACCGCCGGCTGGTGCGGTTCGGGCTGCTGCTGGCGCTGGCGGGCACCGGCTGGGTGCTCACCTCGGCCGGTCTGATCACGCTCGCCGCCCCGGTGCCGATCGAAAAACCGCTCGATTTCCTGCGGGTGGTCGTCCTGGCCCCCCAGGTCGGCCTGTTCGAGGTGTGGCTGCTGCAGGGGGCCCTGCTGGCGACACCGGTGTTTGCCAGCACGGTGGTGGCCCTGCCGATGCTGGTGGACCAGAACGTGCCGGTGCACGCGGCCGTGGGCGCCAGCTGGCGGGCCGTGGCCGCGCACCCCCTGGCGCTGGTCATCTGGGCGCTGCTGATTGCCCTGCTGGCAGGGCTGGCCATGGTGCTGGGGCTGGTGGGGCTGGTGGTGGTGATTCCCTGGCTGGCCCACGCCAGCTGGCACGCCTACCGCGACCTGACCGGCCGCGCGGGGAGCTGACCGGTGCCTCAGGGAACGCTGTTCGGGCTCACCGAGGCCCAGATCGCCCAGTTCGGCCTGACGTTCGGCGTCGGCGCTTTCATTGCCTACATGCTGTTCATCGTCTACAACCTGGCGCGCGAGTCCAAGGCGGGCCGGTTCGGCACCTTCGTGCTCTTCATGGTGCTGTCGTTCGGCATGCTGGGTTTCCTGGCCAAGAACCTCATCCAGTGGCTGCTGGGCATCTGATGCCCCCCACGGTTAAAAGCTGGCTCGCGGCTTGCTAGACCGCTTTCTGGCGGCTACAATGCGCGCTTCACGACCAAATGGGCGGGTTACTACCGGCCCATTTTTTTTGGCCGGGCGGGAAACCGTTGCCGGCACGCTGTATTTCATTCATGGGCTGGCAAGACACCGTCGCACAAACCGTCACCGGGCTGGGCTTTGACCTGGTGGACGTGGAACGCTCCGCGGGGGGCTTGCTGCGCGTCACGGTGGACTGGCCCTGGACCCCGGCGCCGGAAGGGCAGCCGCAGCCGGCCGAACGGTTCGTGACGGTGGAAGACTGCGAACGCGTCACCCGCCAGCTGCAGTACACGCTGGAGGTCGAGGGCACGGATTACCGGCGTCTCGAAGTGGGTTCGCCGGGCATCGACCGGCCCCTGCGCAGCGAGAACGACTTCCGCCGCTTTGAAGGACACATGGTCGACATCACGCTGAAGGCGCCGCTGGGTGCCAACGGTGCGGTGGCGGCCAACCGCAAGAAATTCCGCGGCACGCTGGAACGCACCGAGGCGGGGGGATGGCAGATCGTCTGGAGCGACGAACCCGCCCCCAAGCCCGGCCAGCGCGTGAGCAAGAAGCGCGAACCCGCGCCGTTGCAGGCGCTGGGTTTCACGCTGGACGAAATCGCTCAGGCGCGCCTCGCGCCGATCGTGAATTTCAAGGGGCGGGGCGCCCCGGGTGCCTGAGGCACCGACTGGACAAGACCAAGGATGAACCGGATTGGAAAGGCAGGCTGAACGATGAACCGCGAAATGTTGATGCTGATCGATGCCATCTCGCGCGAGAAAAACGTCGAACGCGACGTGGTGCTGGGTGCTGTCGAACAGGCCATGGCCTCGGCGACCAAGAAGCTCTACAAGGGCGATGTCGACATCCGCGTGGCCATGGACCCCGACACCGGCTCCTATGAAACCTTCCGCCGCTGGCTGGTGGTGCCCGATTCCGCCGGCCTGCAGAACCCCGATGCCGAAGAACTGCTGTCCGATGCCCGCGAGGAAATCGCCGACATCGAAGAAGGCGACTTCATCGAAAAGCCGGTCGAAAGCGTGCCGATCGGCCGCATCGGCGCCATGGCCGCCAAGCAGGTCATCCTGCAGAAGATCCGCGACGCCGAGCGCGAGATGCTGCTCAACGACTTCATGTCGCGCGGCGACAAGATCTTCGTCGGCACCGTCAAGCGCATGGACAAGGGCGACCTCATCGTCGAGAGCGGCCGCGTCGAAGGGCGCCTCAAGCGCAACGAGATGATCCCGAAGGAAAACTTCCGCACGGGCGACCGCGTTCGCGCCATGATCATGGAAGTCGACCTCACGCTGCGTGGCGCGCCCATCCTGCTGTCGCGCTCGGCCCCCGAGTTCATGATCGAGCTGTTCCGCCAGGAAGTGCCCGAGATCGAGCAGGGCCTGCTTGAAATCAAGAAATGCGCCCGTGACCCGGGTTCGCGCGCCAAGATTGCGGTGCACACCTTCGACAAGCGCATCGACCCCATCGGCACCTGCGTGGGTGTTCGCGGTTCGCGCGTCAACGCCGTCACCAACGAACTGGCCGGCGAACGCGTGGACATCGTGCTGTGGTCCGAAGACCCGGCCCAGTTCGTCATCGGCGCGCTCGCGCCTGCCAACGTGGTGTCCATCGTCGTCGACGAAGAGCGCCACGCCATGGACGTGGTGGTCGACGAGGAAAACCTGGCGATCGCCATCGGTCGCGGCGGGCAGAACGTGCGCCTGGCCAGCGAACTCACCGGCTGGCGCATCAACATCATGACGGCCGACGAGTCGGCCCAGAAGCAGGCCGAAGAGGCCGGCACCATCCGCCAGTTGTTCATGTCCAAGCTCGACGTGGACCAGGAAATCGCCGACATCCTGATCGAGGAAGGTTTCACCAGCCTCGAAGAAGTGGCCTACGTGCCCATCCAGGAAATGCTCGAGATCGAATCCTTCGACGAAGACACCGTGAACGAACTGCGCACCCGTGCCAAGGACGCGCTGCTCACGATGGAGATCGTCCGCGAGGAGAACGTCGAAGAGGCGTCCCAGAACCTCAAGGACCTCGACGGCATCACGCCCGAGCTGATCGCCCGCCTCGCCGAGGCCGGCATCCACACCCGCGACGACCTGGCCGACCTCGCCACCGACGAGCTCACGGACATCACCGGCCAGACGGAATCGGAAGCCACCGAATTGATCATGAAGGCCCGCGCTCACTGGTTCGCCGGTGACGAAGCGCAATCGCAGTCCTGATCAACGGAGGCCCACGGAGCAAAGCACACATGACCAGTACCACCGTCGCCGAATTTGCGGCCGAACTCAACAAGCCCGCCAGCGTGCTGCTCGAGCAGCTCACGGCCGCTGGCGTGAGCAAGTCCGCGCCCTCCGATCCCATCACCGAGGCCGACAAGCAGCGCCTGCTCGGTCACCTCAAGGCCGCGCACGGCACCGCCGGCGGCGAGCGCAAGAAGATCACGCTGGTCAAGAAGTCCACGTCCGAGATCAAGCAGGCCGATGCCATGGGCCGCGCGCGCACCATCCAGGTGGAGGTGCGCAAGAAGCGCACGTTCATCAAGCGCGATGACGAGGTGGCTGCCACCCCGGCCGAGGAACTGCCCACCGAGGCGCCCGCCGCGCCCGCGATCGACGCCGCCGAACTGGCGCGCCGCGAGGAAGACGCACGCCGCCAGGCCGAGCTGATCCGCCGCCAGGAAGAAGAACTGGCCGCCAAGCGCGCCGCCCGCGAGGCCGAAGAGGCCAAAGCCGCGGCCGCTGCCAAGGCCGCCGCAGAAGCCGAAGCCGCTGCCGAGGCCGCCGAAGCCGCCGAAGTGGCGGCGGTGGCCAAGGCCGCTGCGCCCGCCGCGGGCGAGCCTGCGCCGGCGCCTGTGGCCAAGGCGGTCAAGGTCAAGAGCCCCGACCGCGAAGCCGCTGCCAAGGCAGCAGCCGACAAGGCCGCCGAAGAGAAGAAATCGGAAGACGCGCGCGCTGCCGACCTGATGGAGCGCCGCCGCAAGGCCGAGGCCGAAGCCGCGAACATCCGCGCCATGATGGCCACGCCCGCCAAGACCCTGGTGGCCAAGAAGCCCGAGCCGGTGGCCCCGCCCGCCGACGCCAAGGCCGGCATCAAGGGCACGCTGCACAAGCCCGCCGGCACGCCCACCAAGGCCCCCGGCACAGCGCCCGCGCCCGCGGCCGGCGCCGGCAAGAAGGAAGTCAAGTCCGAGAACCTGTCTTCCACCTGGAAGGACGACGCGGCCAAGAAGAAGGAAATCAAGACCCGTGGCGACACCAGTTCGGGCCGCACCAACTGGCGCAGCGGACCCCGTGGACGCCGCGGCGACCGCGTGGATTCGCGCGACGGCCAGGGCAGCTTCCAGGCGCAATCCGAATTCAAGCAGATCGAAGTGCACGTGCCCGAGACCATCACGGTGGCCGAGCTCGCGCACAAGATGGCGCTCAAGTCTTCCGAGGTCATCAAGCAGCTGATGAAGCTGGGCCAGATGGTCACGATCAACCAGTCGCTCGACCAGGACACGGCGATGATCGTCGTCGAGGAGCTCGGTCACAAGGCCGTGCAGGCCGCGCTGGACGATCCCGAGGCCTTCACCGAAGAAGAAGTGCAGGGCCAGCAGGCCGAGGCACTGCCGCGCGCACCGGTGGTCACCGTCATGGGCCACGTGGACCACGGCAAGACCTCGCTGCTCGACTACATCCGCCGTGCCAAGGTGGCCGCGGGCGAAGCCGGCGGCATCACGCAGCACATCGGCGCCTACCACGTGGACACGCCGCGCGGCATGATCACCTTCCTCGACACCCCGGGTCACGAGGCCTTCACGGCCATGCGCGCCCGCGGTGCACAGGCCACCGACATCGTCATTCTGGTGTGTGCCGCCGACGACGGTGTCATGCCCCAGACCAAGGAAGCCATCAAGCACGCCAAGGCGGCCGGCGTTCCGATCGTGGTGGCCATGACCAAGGCCGACAAACCCGAAGCCAACATCGAGCGCGTGAAATCCGAGCTGGTGGCCGAGCAGGTCGTGCCCGAAGAGTTCGGCGGTGAATCGCCGTTCGTGGCGGTGTCTGCCAAGACCGGCCTGGGCGTGGACGAACTGCTCGAACAGGTGCTGCTGCAGGCCGAGGTGCTGGAGCTCAACTCCCCGGTGGACGCCATGGCCAAGGGCCTGGTGATCGAAGCGCGCCTGGACAAGGGCCGTGGTGCCGTGGCCACCGTGCTGGTGCAGAGCGGCACCCTCAAGGTGGGCGACGTGGTGCTGGCGGGCCAGACCTCCGGCCGCGTGCGCGCCATGCTCGACGAGAACGGGCGCAACACCAAGGAAGCCGGTCCGTCGATTCCGGTGGAAATCCAGGGCCTGGCCGAAGTGCCGCAGGCGGGCGACGAATTCATGGTGATGTCCGACGAGCGCCGTGCGCGCGAGATCGCCACCTACCGCGCCGGCAAGTACCGCAGCACCAAGCTGGCCAAGCAGCAGGCCGCCAAGCTGGAAAACATGTTTGCCGACATGTCCGCCGGCGAGGTCAAGACGCTGCCGATCATCCTCAAGGCCGACGTGCAGGGCTCGCAGGAAGCGCTGGCCGCTGCGCTGGTCAAGCTCTCGACCGAAGAGGTCCGGGTGCAGATGGTGTACGCCGGTGTGGGCGGCATCAGCGAAAGCGACATCAACCTGGCCATTGCGTCGGGGGCGGTCGTCATCGGCTTCAACGTGCGCGCCGACGCCGGCGCCCGCAAGCTGGCCGAGGGCAACGAGGTCGACCTGCGCTACTACAACATCATTTACGACGCCGTTGACGAGCTCAAGGCGGCCATGTCCGGCATGCTGGCGCCCGAAAAGCGCGAAGAGATCATCGGCATGGCCGAGATCCGCACCGTGTTCGTGGCCTCCAAGATCGGCACGGTGGCAGGTTGCATGGTCACGCAGGGCCTGGTCACCCGCAGCGCGCATTACCGCCTGCTTCGCGACAACGTGGTGGTGCACACCGGCGAGCTCGAATCGCTCAAGCGCCTCAAGGACGACGTGCGCGACGTCAAGGAAGGCTTCGAGTGCGGTATCAAGCTGCGCAACTACAACGACATCAAGGAAGGCGACCAGCTCGAATTCTTCGAAGTCAAGGAAGTGGCGCGCTCGCTGTAAAGCGTGCGATCCGGCGAGAACACCATGCCCCGCAAGGCGTCATCCGTCCCCAACCGCGGTTTTCGCGTGGCCGACCAGATCCAGCGCGATCTGGCCGAACTGATCGCGCGCGAGTTGAAGGACCCGCGCGTGGGCATGGTCACGTTGAACACGGTTGAAATCACGCCCGACTACGCCCACGCCAAGGTGTTCTTCAGCCTGCTCACCGGCAACCCCGAGGAAACCACCGAAGGCCTCAACGCCGCGGCCGGTTTCCTGCGCAACGGCCTCTTCAAGCGGCTGCACATCCACACCGTGCCCACGCTGCACTTCGTGTTCGACCGCACCACCGAGCGCGCGGCCGACATGAACGCCTTGATTTCCAAGGCCGTGGCTTCGCGTTCCAAGGACGAGGAAGAGTGATGCACGCGCCACGCACTAGGGTGCCACGGCGCCCTGTGCATGGGGTGTTGTTGCTCGACAAACCGCTGGGACTCTCCAGCAACCAGGCCTTGCAGAAGGCCAAGTGGTTGTTGCGCGCCGAAAAGGCGGGCCACACCGGCACGCTCGACCCGCTGGCCACCGGTGTGCTGCCGCTGTGTTTTGGTGCCGCCACCAAATTCAGCCAGCTGCACCTCGATGCCGACAAGGTGTACGACACCACGGTTCGACTGGGTGTTCGCACCACCACGGCCGACGCCGAGGGCGACGTGATCGATACCCGTCCGGTGACCTGCACCCCCGGCCAGGTGGTCGAGGTGCTGGACCGTTTCATGGGCGAGATTCTCCAGGTGCCGCCCATGCACAGCGCCCTCAAGAAAGACGGCAAGGCCTTGTACGAGTACGCCCGCGACGGCGAAACCGTGGAGCGCGAACCGCGCCGGGTCACCGTTCACGAGATCGAGCTGCTCGACATGCAGCTGCAGGGCGATGTGCCGCACCTGAAGCTGCGGGTGGCGTGCAGCAAGGGCACCTACATCCGGACCCTGGGCGAGGACATCGGGGAGGCGCTTGGTTGCGGCGGCCACCTCACCGCGCTGCGCCGCGTGGTCACCGGGCCCTTCGACGTGACAGACGCCGTCACCCTGGACCACCTCGAAGCCCTGGGCGAGAGCGAGCGGCTCGACGCATTGCGGCCGGTGGAATCGCTGCTGCCGGGTCACGAGCGCGTCACGCTTGACACCGAGCATGCGGGCCGCTTCCTCAGCGGCGTGCGCCGGCGCGGCGATTGGCCCAACCAGGCTCACGTGGCCGTGTTCGGCCCCGCACCGGCCGACCCACTGGCCACCGTTCTGCTGGGCACCGCCCACACGCAGGGCGGTGAACTCATTCCGGGGCGCTTGCTGAGCCCCACCGACATCCAGCAAATCCTAGCCCTCTCCGAGGCACAAGCATCATGACCAGAGCCATTCGCAACATCGCCATCATCGCCCACGTCGACCACGGCAAAACCACCATGGTGGACCAGCTTCTTCGCCAGTCCGGCACCTTTGCCGAGCACGAGAAAGTGGTCGACACCGTGATGGACAACAACGCCATCGAACGCGAGCGCGGCATCACCATCCTGGCCAAGAACTGCGCCGTGAGCTGGAAGGGCACGCACATCAACATCGTCGACACCCCCGGCCACGCCGACTTCGGCGGCGAGGTCGAGCGGGCGCTGTCCATGGTCGACGGCGTGCTGCTGCTGATCGACGCCCAGGAAGGCCCCATGCCGCAGACGCGCTTCGTGACCAAGAAGGCGCTGGCCCTGGGCCTCAAGCCCATCGTGGTGGTGAACAAGGTCGACAAACCCGGCGCCAACCCCGACAAGGTCATCAATGCCGCGTTCGACCTGTTCGACAAGCTGGGCGCGACCGACGAGCAGCTCGACTTTCCGGTGGTCTACGCCTCGGGCATCAACGGCTGGTCGTCGCTGGTGGAAGGCCCGGCGGGCGAGCAGTGGGGCCCCGACATGTCGGCGCTGTTCGACACCGTGCTCAAGCACGTGCCGCCGCAGAAGGGTGACCCCGCTGCCCCGCTGCAGCTGCAGATTTCCGCGCTCGACTTCTCCACCTTCGTCGGCCGAATCGGCGTGGGCCGCATCAGCAACGGCACCATCCGCCCTGGCATGGACGTGCTGGTGGCCGAAGGCACCGACGGCCCGGCCATCAAGGGCCGCATCAACCAGGTGCTGACCTTCCAGGGTCTGGACCGCGTGCAGGCCACCGAAGCCGGCCCGGGCGACATCGTGCTCATCAACGGCATCACCGACATCGGCATCGGCGTGACCGTGACCGACCCGCAGAACCCGCGGCCCCTGCCCATGCTGAAGGTGGACGAACCCACCCTGACGATGAACTTCTGCGTGAACACCAGCCCGCTGGCCGGCCGCGAAGGCAAGTTCGTCACCAGCCGCCAGATCTGGGACCGGCTGCAGAAGGAACTGCAGAGCAACGTGGCCCTGCGGGTCAAGGAAACCGACGAAGACGGCGTGTTCGAGGTGTCGGGCCGCGGCGAACTGCACCTGACCATCCTGCTCGAGAACATGCGCCGCGAAGGCTACGAACTCGCGGTGTCCAAGCCGCGCGTGGTGTTCAAGGAAGTGGATGGCGAGCGCCACGAACCGATCGAGATGGTCACCGCCGACATCGAGGAACAGCACCAGGGCGCCGTGATGCAGGCGCTGGGCGAACGCAAGGGCGAACTGGTCAACATGGACCCGGACGGCCGCGGCCGCGTGCGCCTGGAGTACCGCATTCCGGCGCGTGGCCTGATCGGCTTCACCAACGAATTCCTCAACCTCACGCGCGGCTCGGGCCTGATCTCGAACATCTTCGACGGCTACGAGCCGCACAAGGGCGAGGTGGCCAACCGCAAGAACGGCGTGCTCATCAGCATGGACGACGGCGAGATCTTCAACTACGCGCTCGGCAAGCTCGACGACCGCGGCCGCATGTTCGTGAAGGCCAACGACCCGGTGTACGAAGGCATGATCGTCGGTATCCACAGCCGCGACAACGACCTGGTGGTGAACGCCACCCGCACCAAGCAGCTCACCAACTTCCGCGTCAGCGGCAAGGAAGACGCCATCAAGATCACCCCGCCCATCCAGCTCACCCTGGAGTACGGCGTGGAGTTCATCGAAGACGACGAACTGGTCGAGATCACGCCCAAGAGCATCCGTTTGCGCAAGCGCCACCTGAAGGAACACGAGCGCAAACGCGCCAGCCGCGAAGCTTGAACCAGATCATTCTCCGATCCCGTTCGCCCTGAGCCTGCCCACCCCCATCCGTTCGCCCTGAGCCTGCCCACCCCCCCCGTTCGCCCTGAGCCTGTCGAAGGGCATCCAGGCCCACACCGCGCGATGGCTTCGACAAGCTCAGCCCGAACGGAGAAATTGGGTCAGCCCGAACGGAGAAATTGAGTCAGCCTGAACGAGGAAGCAAGCTCAGCCCGAAAGCAGAATCAAGCCCACCCCGCCATGCCCTTCAAAGCCCTGAGCCGACTCACCCACACCCAGGCCGTTTGCCTGATGGTGGTGGTGACGCTCATGTGGTCGATCGCCGGTGTGGTGTCGCGGCAGCTGGAGTCGGCGGCGCGGTTCGAGGTGACCTTCTGGCGCAGCGCGTTCACCGCGCTGTCGTTGCTGGTGATCCTGCCGCTGTGGCGCGCGGCCGACCGCGCCAACGGCGCGCTGGCCGACGAACCGGGGCAGGGCGCCCTGCAACGCCACTGGGGCGTGTTGCCACGCTCGCGGGCCTTCTGGGTGAGTGGCGTGTGCTGGAGCGTGATGTTCACCGCCTTCATGCTGGCGCTGACCTTCACCACCGTGGCCAACGTGCTCATCATCATGTCGGTGGGGCCGCTGCTCACCGCGCTGCTGGCGCGCTTCACCATCGGCCAGCGGCTGGCGCCCCGCACCTGGGTGGCCATCGTGGCCGCGGGCCTGGGCATCGTCTACATGTACGGCAGCCAGTTCCTGCAGGCCTTCGACCAGGCCGGCGTGGCCACCGGTGGCCTGGTGGCCGGGTCGATCGCGGCGCTGTGCGTGCCGGTGGCGGCCGCCATCAACTGGACCGTGGTTCAGCGCAGCCAGACCCAGGGCGAAAAAATCGATCTGGTGCCGTCGGTGCTGCTCGGCGGGGTCATCTCGACCCTGGTCACGCTGCCGCTGGCCCTGCCGTTCAACGCCACCGGCACCGACATCGCCTGGCTGGCCATGCTGGGTCTGTTCCAGCTGGCCATCCCGTGCGCGCTGGCCGTGGTCTGCGCGCGCTCGCTCAAGGCACCCGAGGTGTCGCTGCTGGCCCTGCTCGAAGTGATCTTCGGCATTCTGCTGGCGTGGCTGGGCGCCGGTGAAGCGCCTGGCCGCGAGGTGCTGATTGGCGGCACACTCGTCATTGGTGCGCTCTTCGCCAACGAACTGCTGGGGTGGCGGTCGCGCACCGCCGCACCCCGCATCCAGACCATCGACTCCACCTCACGCTGAAAGCCGTGGCCATGACCCAAGAAGCCCCCCTGGTGATTGCCGAAGTGCATGGCCGTGTCGGCTGCATCACGCTCAACCGGCCCAAGGCGCTCAACGCCCTGTCGCTCGACATGATCCGTGACCTGACGGCCAACCTGCTGGCCTGGCGGGACGACCCGGCGGTGGTGGCGGTGGCCATCCGGGGCAACAGCAAGGAGGGCCCTTTCGGCGCCTTCTGCGCCGGTGGCGACATCCGGTTTTTTCACCAGGCCGCGCTGGCCGGCGACCCCCGGCTCGAAGACTTCTTCACCGAGGAATACGCCCTCAACCACATCGTCCACACCTACCCCAAGCCCTACATCGCCTTCATGGACGGCATCTGCATGGGCGGTGGCATGGGCATCAGCCAGGGCGCGAGCCTGCGCGTGGTCACCGAGCGCAGCAAACTCGCCATGCCCGAAACCAACATCGGCCTGTTCCCCGATGTCGGCGGCGGCTATTTTCTGAGCCGCTGCACCGGCCGCCTGGGTGAATACCTGGCGCTCACCGGGCACGTGCTGCAGGGCAAAGACGCAATGGCCGCCGGGCTGGCCGACGGCTTCATCGAATCGGGTCGCCTGGCCGGGCTGTGGAATTCGCTCATCAACACGCCGTTCGAAAACGGCGAAGCCGTGCAGCGCTGGGTGGCCAACCACCTGCAGACCACGCCGCCCAAAGCGCCGTGGCCCGCGGCCGAAATCGACCGCATCTTCACCCAGACCAAGGTCCGCGAAATCGTGGCCACGCTGGAAGGCACCGACAGCGACTGGGCCCAGGCCACCGCGAAGGTGCTTCGCCAGCGCTCGCCCCTGATGCTGCACGTGGTGCTGGAACAGATCCGCCGTGCCCGCAAGCTGGGCCTGGCCGACGACCTGCGCATGGAACGCGGCCTCGTGCGCCGCTGCTTCAGCCTGCGCCCCGCCGCCACCAGCGAAACCGTCGAAGGCATCCGCGCCCTGGCCGTCGACAAAGACCACACCCCGAAGTGGAACCCCGCCCGGGTGGAAGACGTGACCCCCGACCAGGTGGCAGCCTTCTTCGAACCCCCTTGGCCAGCCCACGCCCACCCGCTGAGGCACTTGGGCTGACGAGAGCTCGGGCCCTCAGCGGTTCCGGCTCTTCATGGCACGCTCCACCTCGCGCTTGCCCTCGCGGTCCTTGATGGTGTCGCGCTTGTCGTGCTCGCCCTTGCCTTTGGCCAAGGCAATGTCGCATTTGGCGCGACCGCCTTTCCAGTGAAGGTTGAGCGGCACCAGGGTGAAGCCCTTCTGCTCGACCTTGCCCACCAGCCGCTGGATCTGTGCCTTGTGCAGCAGCAGTTTCTTGGTGCGGGCGGCTTCGGCGGTCACGTGGGTGCTGGTGGTGCGCAGGGGGTTGATCTGGCAGCCGATGAGGAAGAGTTCGCCGTCGCGGATGACGACGTAGCCGTCGGTGAGTTGCGCCTTGCCTTCGCGCAGGGCTTTCACTTCCCAGCCTTGCAGCACCATGCCCGCCTCGAAGCGTTCTTCGATGGCGTAGTTGAACATCGCCTTCTTGTTGTCGGCGATGCGGCTGTCGCCCGGCTTGGCGTCGGGCTTGGGGTTCTTGGTGCTGGCCATGGGGTTTGAGATGGGGGCGCAAGGCCCGCGGTGCAAGGCCGCCTAAAATCCGGCAGGTTCTTGCGCTGGCCCGCACGGCGGCGCGCGGGACCGGCGATTGTATGAAAACGATTCACAAGTCCGTGTTGCTGTGGCACAGCGCGCATGAAATGTTTGCGCTGGTGACCGACGTGCAGCATTACCCCCAGTTCCTGCCCTGGTGCGACCAGGGGGACGTGCTCGAGCAGAGCGAGCAGGGCATGGTGGCCCGGGTGGGCATGGCCATTGGCGGCGTCAAGCAGGCCTTCACCACCCGCAACCGGCACGTGGAAGACCGCGAGGTCTTCATGGATCTGGTCGACGGGCCGTTCTCGCAGCTCGAAGGCCACTGGAAGTTCACCCCCCTGGGCGACGGCAGCCAGCGCGCCTGCAAGGTCGAGTTCACGCTGCGCTACGGCTTTGCCAGCAGCACCCTGGCCGCGGTGGTGGGACCGGTGTTCGACCGCATCGCGGGCAGCCTGGTCGATGCGTTCGTGAAGCGCGCCGATCAGGTGTACGGCACGGGCTGACCCGACTGGCACCGCCCGCCATGCGCATCACCCTGCTTTACGCCAGCGCCCCCCGGGAGGTGCACGAGTCGACCGCGGAGTTGGCCGACGGTGCCACCGCGGCCGACGCGCTGCGCGAATCGGGATGGATGGCGCGCTTTCCGGAAATCGGCTCGCTCAGCCTGGCGGTGTGGGGCCGGCGCTGCACCGGGGAACAGGTGCTGCGCGACGGTGACCGGCTGGAGGTGCTGCGACCCCTGCGGGTGGACCCCAAGGTGGCCCGGCGCGAACGGTTTGTGGGGCAGGGAGCCCGCACGACCGGCCTGTTTGCCAAGCGCCGGCCGAATTCAAAGGCGGGTTACTGACGCAACCCGCGGTGCGGTCACTGCGGCAGCGGCCCGCAGTCGCTGCGGATGATCTGGTCGAGGCGCTGGGTTTCGGTCGCCCGACGGTTGTCGTCGAGGAACTCGCGTTCGCCCTTGGCGTTGACCACCGCCACGCGCGAACCCGAGTCAAGCGTGGCCTTGTTGCGCTTGGCGCGCTCGCAGTTGTCGGCGCGGGCACGGGCCACGCGCTCGGCTTCGGCTTTCTTCTTGGCTTCTTCGGCGGCTTCGGCCTGTTTTTTGCGCGCTTCCAGCTCGGCGTCGGCCTTGGACGGCGCCGGCAGGCCGGGCACGGGTGCGGCCGCAGCCACCGGGGCTGCGGGGCTCGCGCCTTCGGCCGCCGGCGCAGACAGGGGGGGCACGTTGCCGGGGCGCTTGAGGATGTTCTTTTCGGGGACGGTGGCCGGCGGCGCGGTGTCGCTGAACACCTTGCGGCCGGTGTTGTCGACCCACTGCCACTGGGCCCAGGCCACAGGCATGGACAGGAAGATGGCCAGGGGCAGCGCGGCGCGCAGGGCGGGGCGGATGTAGTCGACGTTGGGCATGGGAACAGTGTAGACGGGCTCGCGGCGCCTGCCACAGGACAAGCCGCCGAAACGCAGGGGCAACGCCATGGACGGCGTTTCCTGACCGACAAAACGCATGCGGGGGCGCGGGTACAATGCCGTTTTTGGAGATATCCCACATGCGCCTCCTCGGCAAAGCGCTCACGTTTGACGACGTGTTGTTGGTGCCCGCGTACTCCCAGGTCCTGCCCAAGGACACTTCGCTGGCCACCCGTTTCTCCCGCAACATTCAGCTCAACCTGCCCCTGGTGTCCGCCGCCATGGACACCGTCACCGAGGGCCGCCTGGCGATCGCCATCGCCCAGGAAGGCGGCATGGGCATCATCCACAAGAACCTGTCGGCGGCCGAGCAGGCAGCCCAGGTGGCCAAGGTCAAGCGCTACGAAAGCGGCGTGCTGCGCGACCCGGTGGTCATCACCACCGGCACCACGGTGCGCCAGGTCATGAAGCTGTCCGACGAGCTCGGCATCTCGGGCTTCCCGGTGGTGGATGGCGGCAAGGTGGTCGGCATCGTCACCGGCCGCGACCTGCGCTTCGAGACCCGCTACGACCTGCCGGTTCGAGAAATCATGACCCCGCGCGAGCGCCTGGTCACGGTGCCCGAGGGCACCACCCCCGAAGAAGCGAAGGCCCTGCTGAACAAGCACAAGCTCGAACGCCTGCTGGTCGTCAACGACGCCTTCGAGCTCAAGGGCCTGATCACCGTCAAGGACATCACCAAGCAGCTCAACTTTCCCAACGCCGCGCGCGACGCCGCCGGCCGGCTGCGCGTGGGCGCGGCGGTGGGCGTGGGCGAGGGCACCGAAGAGCGGGTCGAGGCCCTGGTCAAGGCCGGGGTGGACGCCATTGTGGTGGACACCGCCCACGGCCACAGCCGCGGCGTGATCGAGCGGGTGCGCTGGGTCAAACAGAACTACCCGCAGATCGACGTGGTGGGCGGCAACATCGCCACCGGCGCGGCCGCGCTGGCGCTGGCCGAGGCCGGCGCCGACGCGGTCAAGGTGGGCATCGGCCCCGGGTCCATCTGCACCACCCGCATCGTGGCCGGTGTGGGCGTGCCCCAGATCACCGCCATCGACAACGTGGCCACCGCGCTGCGCGGCAGCGGCATTCCCCTCATTGCCGACGGCGGCATCCGCTACAGCGGCGACATTGCCAAGGCCATCGCGGCGGGCGCCAGCAGCGTCATGATGGGCGGCATGTTCGCCGGCACCGAGGAAGCGCCGGGCGAAATCGTGCTGTACCAGGGCCGCAGCTACAAGAGCTACCGGGGCATGGGCTCCATCGGCGCCATGCAGCAGGGCAGCGCCGACCGCTACTTCCAGGAAAGCAGCACCGGCAACGCCAACGCCGACAAGCTGGTGCCCGAAGGCATTGAAGGGCGCGTGCCCTACAAGGGTTCGGTCGTGGCCATCATCTTCCAGCTGGCCGGCGGCGTTCGCGCCAGCATGGGGTACTGCGGCTGCGCCACCATCCAGGATATGAAGGAACGCGCCGAATTCGTCCAGATCACCGCCGCCGGCATGCGCGAAAGCCACGTGCACGACGTGCAGATCACCAAAGAGGCCCCCAACTACAGGGCGGATTGACTCCCCCCGCGCCGCCTGCGGCGTCACCCCCCAGGGGGCGGCACCTGCGGCCTGTCCTGAGCTTGTCGAAGGGCGGATCCGCGGTGCCCTGGGTGGGGGCTTCCGGCCAATGGGTCGCCGTTCGGGGCGGCCCTTCTTGTTTTCTGACGTTCACCGACCACCATGCAGCACGACAAGATACTCATTCTCGATTTCGGCTCCCAGGTCACGCAGCTCATTGCCCGCCGCATCCGCGAAGCGCACGTGTACTGCGAGGTGCATCCCTGCGACGTGAGCAGCGAATGGGTGCGTGAATTCGCCGCCGACGGACAGCTCAAGGGCATCGTGCTGTCGGGCAGCCACGCCAGCGTGTACGAGGTGGACGACAAGGCCCCCGACGCGGTGTACGAACTCGGCCTGCCGGTGCTGGGCATCTGCTACGGCATGCAGACCATGGCCCAGCAGCTGGGTGGCAAGGTCGAGGGCTCCCACACCCGCGAGTTCGGTTACGCCGAGGTTCGGGCCCGGGGCCACACGGCCCTGCTGAACCAGATTGCCGACTTTCACACCCCCGAAGGCCACGGCATGCTCAAGGTGTGGATGAGCCACGGCGACAAGGTCACCGAACTGCCGCCCGGCTTCAAGGTCATGGCGAGCACGCCCAGCTGTCCCATCGCCGGCATGGCCGACGAATCGCGCCGCTTCTATGCGGTGCAGTTCCACCCCGAGGTCACGCACACCGTGCAGGGCCGCGCGATGCTCGAGCGCTTCGTGCTGCAGATCTGCGCCGCCCGCCCCGACTGGGTCATGCGCGACCACATCGCCGAGGCGGTCGAGAAAATCCGCGAGCAGGTGGGCGACGAAGAGGTCATCCTGGGCCTCTCAGGCGGGGTCGATTCCTCGGTGGCGGCCGCGCTGATCCACCGCGCCATCGGCGATCAGCTCACCTGCGTGTTCGTCGATCACGGCCTGCTGCGCCTCAACGAGGGCGACATGGTGATGGACATGTTCGCCGGCCAGCTGCACGCGAAGGTGGTGCGGGTGGACGCGGCCGACCTGTTTCTGGGCGAGCTGGCCGGGGTGGCCGATCCGGAGCAGAAGCGCAAGATCATCGGCCGCCTGTTCGTCGATGTGTTCAAGGCCGAAGCCGCCAAACTCACTTCAGGTGATGCATCAAAAAAGGGCGCCAAGTGGTTGGCACAAGGCACTATTTACCCCGACGTGATCGAGTCGGGTGGTGCCAAGAGCAAGAAGGCCGTGACCATCAAGAGCCACCACAACGTGGGTGGTCTGCCCGAACAGCTGGGCCTGAAACTGCTGGAACCGCTGCGCGACCTGTTCAAGGACGAGGTGCGCGAGCTGGGCGTGGCGCTCGGCCTGCCGCACGACATGGTCTACCGACACCCGTTCCCGGGGCCCGGCCTGGGCGTTCGCATTTTGGGCGAGGTCAAAAAGGATTACGCCGACCTGCTGCGCCGGGCCGACGCCATCTTCATCGAGGAACTGCGCTCGACCATCGAGCCGCATTCGGGCAAGACCTGGTACGACCTGACCAGCCAGGCATTTGCGGTGTTCCTGCCGGTTAAAAGCGTGGGCGTGATGGGCGACGGCCGCACCTACGACTACGTGGTCGCCCTGCGCGCCGTGCAAACCAGCGACTTCATGACCGCCGACTGGGCCGAGCTGCCCTACGCGCTGCTGAAGAAGGTGTCCAGCCGCATCATCAACGAGGTGCGCGGCATCAACCGCGTGACCTACGACGTGAGCAGCAAGCCGCCGGCCACCATCGAGTGGGAGTGACCGGCCCGGTGGACACCGCCACGCAGGCAGTCCCCCGACCTTTTTGAAGCGACCCCGTGTGTCCGCGGCAGTGCCCGCGGACAGTGTTCCCCATCGGGACGCACCCCTGATGGGCGCAAGGTGTGTGTTTTTGGTCACGGCAGGCGCCTGTATGTAGGCCAAGTGCACTCATTTCGATAGGCCGTTCGTATACTCCCGCCCGGTATACGAGGGCACAGGTCTGCCGCTGGCGGACCCAACGTCCCTTTTCACAAAAACACTGCCGCCTGTTCTGTTCCTGAGCTCCCTGTTCGTGAGCGGGGTGCACGCCGGGTGCGTTCAAGGACAGCAGGAAATGGGTCGTTGGTGGATGCCCCTGGGCAAAGGGGCGGGGCGCGGTGCGTCGGTGGTGCTGCGGGCGTTGCTGTGCTGGGCGTTTGCCACCAGCGCGCACGCCACGCTGGTGGTCAGCCAGTCGGTCAGCGCCAGCACGATCGTGGTGGGCGAGCGCGTGCGCCTCACCATCACCATCAGCAACAGCGATGTCCAGGTGGACGGCGCACTGCTGGTGAACAGCTTTCCGCCGCAGCTGAGGCTGTACGACCCGACCTTTCCCGGCTACGTGGCGCCCGCCACGACCTGCGCCAGCGCCACCCTCACGCCCGGACCGGGCGCAGGCGCCGGCGGCGCCGACGTGCTGACGGTGTCCGGCTTCAGTGTGCCCGGCAACGCCGGGGCGGTGGACGGCACCTGCGCCATCCAGGTCGACATCACGTCGTTTCAGGGCGGCAGCACCTGGACCAACGTCATCAACCCCACCGATCTGACGCCCAACGCTGCCACGGTGGCGCAGCAGAGCATTCTGGTCAACAACATCCTGCTGCCGGCGGTGAGCAAGAACCTGGGCGGCGCCACCCTCACGCAGGGCCTGTCGCGCACCGCCACCATCACGTTCACCAACCCGAACAGCTCGGTGAACATTCCGTTCACCAGCTTCACCGACACCTTGCCCACCAACCTTGAGGTGCTGGGGATCGTGGGCAACACCTGCGGCAGCAGCACCAGCTTCACGGCCGGCAGCGTGACGCTGTCGGGTGGCGCCATTCCGGCGGGCTCGCCGGGCACCTGCAACCTGCAGTTCACCATTCGCGGCGTGCTCCCGTCGGGATCGGCCTCCGCGTCCGGCACCAACACCATTGCGGCGGGCGACATCGGCAACACCCGCGGCGTCACCTATCCCGGCGCCAGCACCAACATCACGGTCAACAGCCCGATCGTGCTCAACAAGGGCTTCTCGGTGTCGCCGCTGACGGCGGGCACCGATTCGCTGCTCACGGTGCGCATCCGCAACAACAGCGCGGCCGCACTGACCGGCGTCGGGCTGGCCGATGTGGTCGGCACCGGCTGGCCTGCGCCCGTTCGGAACAGCGGCGCCATCGGATCGGCCAACCTCACGGCCTGCGGTGCGGGCGCCACGCTGCTGCCCGGCATCGACGCCGGCGTGGAAAAAGGCTTCACCCTGGCCAACGCGACCATTGCGTCGGGGGCCGAATGCGTGATCAGTTACCCGGTGACGTCCGACACGCCAGGGTTTCAAACCAACAGCATTCCGGTCGGCAACGTGGCGAACACCCAGGGCGTCACCAACGACCAGGGCTTCATTTCACCGGCACGCTCGGCGACCCTGGAGGTGCGCAACAACGCGCTGACGGTGTCCAAGGCGTTCTCGCCCACCACGGTGGCCCCGGGCAATATCGTCACCTTCGCGGTGTCGGTGACCTCGTTCAGCCTGGCGCCGCAAACCTCGGTGACGTTCACCGACGTGCTGCCCACCGGCATGGTGTACGTGGACGCCACCCTGGATGGCCAGACCCCGACCATCTCCGGCGGGTGCAGCTTCAGCGCGCCCCTGCCGACCCCACTCACGGGCAGTCCGCAGTTCACCTTCGACTTCCCGTCGGCGGCCGCCGGCGGCACCACCTGCGTGGTCCGCTTCACCGCCCGGGTCCCGAACAGCGCCACGCCCGGCACCAGCCTCACCAACGCCAGTTTCGGTGCGGGCAATGGCACGGTGTCCGGCTCGTCGGGTGCGGTCAGCTTTTCGGTGGTGAACCCGCTGGTGGTCACCAAGACCTTCGATGGCGTTGCTGCGCGCCAGTTGTTCCAGGGTTCGCCCTCGGTTGTCGAGATCGTGCTCACCAACAACAACTTCTCGGCGCTGGCCAACGTGGCCTTCACCGACACGCTGCCGGGAACGCCGGGGGTCCTTCGCGTGGCCAACCCGGCCGGTGCCGTGAGCACCTGCGGCGGCACCGTCACGGCCAACCCCGGTGACACCAGCTTCAGCCTGAGCGGAGGAACCCTTGCGGCGCGCAGTTCAACCTCCCCCTTTGCGGCGGGCGCCTGCAGTGTTCGGGTGAACGTGGTGGGTGGCACGGTGGGCGTGCACAGCAACAGCATTCCCGCGTTCTCGGGCGGCAACGCCGCCGACACCGTGAGTGCGACTGGAACCATTTCGAACGTGCCCGGCACCACGGTGCGCAACCTCAACACCACCACCGCCACGCTCGAGTACCTGCCGGCGCTCACGGTGGCCAAGACCTTTCTCACCAACCCGGTGCAGACCGGCGGCACGAGCCGCGTGCGCATCACGCTGGGCAACACCGGCAGCGGCCTGCTGGGCAACGTGAGCGTGACGGACCCGCTGACCGGGACCGGCCTCGCAGTGGCGGCAACGCCCAACGCCAGCACCACCTGCGCGGGCCCGGTGGTGTTGAGCGCACCGGTGGGCGGAAACAGCGCCAGCCTGACCGGGGCCGAGCTGGCTGGCGGCGGCAGCTGCGACTTCCTGTTCGACGTCACCACCACCACCAGCACGCCCTCGGTCAACACGCTGCCGGTCGGCAGCGTCACCGCCAGCGGCGGCGTGGCCAATACCAACGCGATCAGCGCCACGCTCAACAAGATCACGACCAACGTCAACCTCACGAAGGCCTTTGCCCCCACCACGCTGAGCGGTCCGGGCAGTGTCTCGCGCCTCACCATCTCCATCGACAACCTCAGCGCCACCCCGCTGACCGACCTGGGCGTGGTCGACAACCTGCCGTCGGGCATGGTGGTGGCACCCATCCCCGACGCCGCCACCACCTGCGCCGGCGGCATCGTGAACGCGGCAGCCGACGCAACCTCGGTGAGCCTGAGCGGCGGGTCGGTGGGGGGCAATGCCAGCTGCACGGTGTCGGTGAACATCACCTCGGCCTTCGTGGGCACGCTGAACAACACGCTCGCCGCGGGCGCCGTGACGAACACCCAGGGTGTCACCAACGCCAACCCCTTCACGGCCAACGTCGCCTCGCTGGCGGGCCTGGGTGTCGAGAAGTTCTTCGAGCCCGGCGCAGTGGCCGTGGGTCAGCCCGCGCGGCTGGTCATCCGGATCCGCAACTCGCTGCCGCAGGCCCTGACCAACATCACCAGCACCGACAACTTCCCGGCCGGGCTGGTGGTGGCCACGCCAGCCAACGCCACCACCACCTGTGCCGGGGCGACGCTGTCCACCACCGCCAGCTCGATCGGCTTCAGCGGGGCACAGCTGGCCGCCGGCCCCAGCGTCTGCGAGATCCGCGTCAGCGTGCGGGCCAGCGCCCCGGGCACCTACGTCAACACCATTCCCGGCGGCACCGTGGTGGCCAACGACGGCGCGGTGACCAACCCCCAGCCCGGGCCCACGGCCACGCTGTTCGTGCTGGCCCCGCCCGCGGTGACCAAGGCGTTTGCCGCCAGCCCGGTGGCGCCCGGTGCCCCGAACCGGCTCACGGTGACGATCACCAACCCGAACGCCGGGCAGGCGCTCACCGGTGTGTCGCTGCGCGACAACCTGCCCACCGGCCTGTTCGTGGCCCAGGTGCCCAATGCCAGCACGACCTGTGCAGGCGGGGCCGTGAGCGCCCTGGCCTCGGCCACCAGCGCCCAGGTGGCCGGAGCCACCGTGCCCGCCAGCGGTTCGTGCAGCTTCTCGTTCGACACGGTGTCGAACACGCCCGGGCTCTACACCAACACCATACCCACCGGTGCCTTGAGTGCCGACCAGGGGGTCAGCAACCCCGACCCCGCGAGCGCCCAGGTGCGGGTGCTGCAACCGCCCACGCTGAGCAAGGCGTTCGTGCCCCCCACGGTCTCGCCCGGGGGGGTGTCGCGGCTGACCATCACGCTGGGCAACGCCAACGCCTCGGCCCAGACGCTGCAGCAGGCCCTGACCGACAACCTGCCGGCCGGCGTGACGGTGGCGTCACCGCCCGCGGTCGGGGGGTCCTGCACCACGGCATCCGTCACCGCCACTGCGGGTGGCACCCAGGTGATCTACGCGAACGGCGCCAGCATTCCCGCCGGCGGCTGCACCATCGAAGTCAACGTGACGGCCTCGAGCGCCGGCACCTACACCAACCAGTTCCTCTCGGGTGCCCTGCGCACCACCGCAGGCAGCAACGGCCAGCCCGCGACGGCCGTGCTGCGGGTCAGCCCGCTGGGTTCCATCTCGGGCCGCGCCTACATCGACGCCAACAACAACGGCGCCTACGACGCCGGCGAGCCGCCCCTGGCGGGGCAGTCGGTGAGCCTGATCCGTTCGCTGGACAGTGTGGTGCTGCAGAAGACCACCACCGACAGTGGCGGGGTTTACGTGTTCAGCGAACTGGTGGACACGGCTGCCCAGGGTTCCGACTATTCGGTGCGCTTCCTTCGTTCGGGGAGCGACGTGCTGGGCGCAGGTGGTTCGGCCACGGCCTCGCCCGAAACCAACGCCCTCAGCGGCACGCTGCCGGGTCGCATCACCGCCGCCACCACAGCGGAATCCAGCATTCAGGGTGGCACCGGGCTGGTGGGTACCCCAAACAACAGCAGCGTGGATTTCATTTCGCGCCGATCGAACATCCAGCTCAACCTGGCGGGCGGCAACGTGGCCAGCTCGGTGGGGAACAACTTCGGCGAGGTGCTGCCTGCCGAGGTGTCGGGCCGGGTCTATCGCGACGACAACAACAACGGCGTGGCCAACGGCACCGAGCCCGGCATTGCCGGCGTGACGATCACCTTGCAGGGCATCGACGACCTCAACCAGTCGATCAGCCGCACGGCCGTGACCGATGCCGATGGCAACTACCGCTTCACCGGCCTGCGCCCCAGTTGCGCACCGCTCGCTGCGCCCGGTTGCCCGGGCTACGTGGTCACGCAGGGCAGCCAGCCCGCCGCCACGGTCAACGGACAAACCACCCCTGGTGCGGTGCTCGACGCCTCCTCGGGTGCCACCACGGGGACCGCCGGCACCGGCTCGAACAGCGCGCCACTGGTGTCGTATGGCGGCCCACCCACCGCCTACGTGATCAGCGCGGGCACCAGCCGCATCGGTGGCATCGTCCTGCCGCCCAACGCGCGGGCCGTCAACAACAACTTCGGCGAGGTGGCCAGCGACCGGTCGATCAGCGGGCGCGTGTTCACCGACGCCAACGGCGATGGCGTGGCCAACGGCACCGACGCCGGCGTTGGCAGCGGCGCGACGGGCACCAACAACCTGGCGCAGACCCTGACATTGACCGGTACCGACATCGCGGGCAACCCGGTGAGCCTGACAACGGACACCGACGCCAACGGCAGTTTCAGTTTCGCAGGCGTGCCACCCGGCACCAGCTACACGCTCACCTGCAGCACCTGCGCGGCGCCGGCGGGTCTGGTCAACAGCACGACCCCGTTGGCGTGGCCCGGCAGTGCCGGCGGCGCCGCTGGCGGCACGCAGGCTTCGCCGCAGATCACGGGCATTGCACTGACGGGTGGAAACACCGCGTCGGTGGACAACTTCTTCACCAAGACCCCGCCCGCCCAGCAGATCGGTGGCGTCGTCTATTTCGATCCGGACAACAGCGGTGGCCTGTTCGGGGCTGGTGACGCGGCAGTGGCCGGCGTCACGCTGTCGCTGCTGGACGCGGGCGGTGCCGTGCTGGGCACCACCACCACCAACGCGGCCGGGCAGTACCTGTTCAGCTCACTCACGCTGCCTTCACTGCTGCCCGGGGCCAGCTACCAGGTGCGGCTCGACGCGCCGCCCGCCGGCACCACCGCCGGCACCACAACCCCTGGCAACGTCGGCGGCACACCCACGGGCGTGGCCACCGCGGCGGGCGTGAGCCCGGCCATCATCAGCGGCATTGCGCTGGGGGCGGCGCAGCAATCGGTTCAGAACAATTTCCCGCTGGTGGCCAACATCCAGGTGGCGGGCCGGGTGTATGAGGACCGCGATCTCGGCGGCAGCTTCAACGGGGCCGACGCGGGCATCGCCGGCAACACACTCACGCTGCTGGGCACCGACAGCTTTGGCAACAGCGTGACCCGGTTCACCACCACCGACGCAGCGGGCGAGTACCGCTTCGAGGGACTGGCACCGGGAACCTACACCGTGCGCCAGACGCAGCCGCTCAACTTCACCAGCCTGTCGAACTCGGTCGGGCCGGTCACCGGGGGTACCGCGGGCGCCGTGGGTGCGCTGGGTGGCGCGACCGAGACCGTCGGGCTGAGCTTCAGCGCCACCCCGGGCGCCGCGCTGCAGGTGAACTTTGCCGAGACCTCCAGCACCGCCACCCTGCGGGGCTACAAGGCGGTGCGCATCGTGTCACCGGCGGCCGCGGCCGGCGTTTCGCCGGGCGCCGAGGTGGTCTGGCAGGTGATCTACCAGAACGACGGCGCGACACCGCTCACGCTCGACATCAGCGACACGCTGCCCGACTTCATGACCCGCACCGGCGCACCGGCCCTGTCCAGCCAGAGCGGTGGCGGCGGCAGTGTGGCGCTCAACCCCGGCTACACCGGCCTGGCCGGAGGTGACGTGCTCGGGACCGCCACGTTGCCCACGGGTGGGTGGGTGGCGATCAATGTGCCCGTGACCGTGACCGCTGGAGCCACCACGGCGCGGCTCAACCAGGCGCGGGCCGGTGGCGCGGCGGTGCGCACCGACACGGTGGACGCGACCACGCCCGCAGGCGGCGCAGGTCAACCGCCCGCCGGCGTGATCGATCCCGCGAGCCTGTCGCAGTCGGCCTTCCAGACCAGCGGCATCGACGCCACCGGCGTCCCGCTGTCGGCCCTGCCGGCAACCCTGTCGGGCTTTGTCTGGCGCGACAACAACGCCGACCGCCAGCGCGACCCGGCCGACACCCCGATCGCCAACTGGGCGGTGGAGGTGCTGGACGCCAACAACACGGCCGTGCTGTGCCGCGCAGTGCCGTCCAACAGCGCCCAGGGCTGCGTGACGATGCCCGATGGCCGCAGCCTGTTCCGCACGGGTGCCGATGGCAGCTACGGCGTGATCGGTCTGGTGCCGGGGAGTTACCGCATCGCGTTCCGCGACCCGGCCAACAACGTGGTGTTCGGAACGCCCCAGAACACGGGGGGCGACCCGTCGTCGCGCCTGTCCCCGAGCCGAGAATTCCTGGAGGTCACGCTGGTGGCCGGCGCCAACCTGCAGCGCCAGGACTTGCCGCTGGACCCGTCCGGGGTGGTCTATGACTCGGCCACCCGGCTGCCCGTGGATGGCGCGCTGGTGCGCTTCTGCGGCCCACCCGGTTTCGACCCGGCCACCATGCTGGTGGGCGGCAGCAGCTACACGAACCAGGGCAACTGCGCCCAGCTCACCACCGGGCCGAGCGGCTTCTACCAGTACCTGCTGGCCCCGGGCGCCACGCCCGGGGAATACAGCCTCAGCGTGTCGGCGCCGAATTACGCGCCCACCCCGTCGGGGTCGATCCCGCCGGCGCCGGGCGTGCTCACGCCGGCGGGGCCGTCCCCGCTGCTGATCCAGGCTCAGGCGGGTCCGCCCCAGCCAGGTCAGCCAACCACGTACCACCTGCGCTTCAACCTGGCGCCGGGTGTGCCGGACGTCATCCACAACCACATTCCGCTGGACCCCTTTGCCGGCGGTGGTCTTTTCCTGCAGAAGAACGTGGCACGCGAAGTGGTCGAGCTGGGTGATTCGGTGCAATACACGCTGCGCGTGGTCAGCCCGAACGGCGCAGCCACCAACGTCACCATCACCGACCGTCTGCCGGCCGGGCTGCGGCTGATTCCCGGCACCGTGGCGCGCGACGGCACGGTGGTGGCCGACCCGGCCGGTGCGCCAGGGCCGGTGCTGAGCTTTGACGCCGGCAGCTTTGCGGCCAACACCACCGTCACCATCACCTACCGCGTGCGGGTGGGCGTGGGTGCGCAGCAGGGCGACGGCATCAACCGGGCCCAGGCCAGTGGCACCGTGGGCGGCACGGTGGTGTCGTCGAACCGCGCGCAGGCGCGCATCCGCATCACGGGCGGCGTGTTCTTCCAGGAGGCCTGTGTGCTCGGCAAGGTGTTTGTCGACTGCAACGGCAACCGCATCCAGGACGCCGAGGAGGTGGGGATTCCGGGCGTGCGCTTTTACCTGCAGGACGGCACCCACCTCACCAGCGACAGCGAAGGCAAATACAGCGTTTGCGGACTGCCCGCACGCACCTCGGCCATGCGGGTGGACGTGACCACGCTGCCGGCCGGCAGCGAGTTGGTGACCGGCAGCAACCGCAACGCACTCGACGCCGGCAGCCTGTTCCTCGACCTGAAGTTCGGCGAGCTGCACCGGGCCGATTTCATCGAAGGCAGTTGCTCGCCCGCGGTTCGCGAGTCCGTCAACCAGCGCCGACGCACGGGCCAGGTCACCGCGCCCATGGTCGATCCGCCCGGCAGCACGCAGGCGCCACCAGCGCCCCGATCGCGCGTGTTCCGCTCCGGCGATCTGCCGGCCCAGGGAGGTGTGCGATGAACGCGCGCGCATGGAACCCCGGGCGCCTGACGCCCCTGGCAGCGGCCGCGCTCGCGTGCACCCTGATGGCGAACCCGGCCCGGGCCCAGTTCAACCAGGAAGAACGAACCAACCGCACCGCAGGGCTTCCGGCCCCGGTGACCCAACTGTCGCTGCCGGCCGGACTGCGCGCCCAGCGCCTGGCCGACGACGCCCAGCTGGTGCTTGAGGTGGCGAGCGACACCGCACCCGCCGACGGCCGCACCGCCATTGCGCTGACGCTGAGGTTGTTCGACCGCAACGGCCGGCCGGTGACCGCGGCCACCGAGGTGCTGGTGTCCACCAGCCGCGGGCTGTTGCGGCTGCCCGGCGCGGCCATCGACGAGCCGCCCCGGCGCGAGCTGCGTCTGGCGGTGCGCGACGGCGTGGCCACCCTCGACCTGGTGGCGTCGGCCGATGCGGGCGACGCCGAGCTGCTGGTGCAATCGGGCAACGTGCGCGTGGCCGGCAGCGTGCGGCTGGTGCCCGAGCGGCGCTCGATGGTGGCGGTGGGCGTGGTCGAGGGCACGCTCAACCTCGACAAGCTTGATGCCTCCGACATCAGCCCGCCGCGGGCCGACGACGGTTTCGAACTAGAGATCCGCCGCAACCTCGCCGGGGACGCGGGCGACCGCAGCACGCTGGGTGCTCGCACCGCGTTTTTCCTGAAAGGCATGGTGCGCGGCGACGTGCTGCTCACCCTGGCCTACGACTCGGAGAAGGACCAGCGCGACCGGCTGTTCCGCGACATCCTGCCGGACCAGTTCTATCCGATCTATGGCGATTCATCGATCAAGGGCTTCGACGCCCAGTCGCGCGAGCGGCTCTACGTGCGCGTGGACCGGGATCGCTCGTTCGTGCTGTACGGCGACTTCAACACCGCAGCCGGCGGCCCTTCGCGCGAGCTCAGCCGGTACAGCCGATCGGTCTCCGGGCTGAAGCTGCACCATGAGGGCGAGGGCTTCGAGGTCAACGCCTGGCTGGTGAACGACAACGTGGCGCAGGTGGTCGACGAGCAGCCGGCCCGGGGCATTTCAGGTCCGTACCGGTTGAGCAACCAGAACGGCGTCTCGGGCTCGGAGAAGGTCGAGCTGGTCACGCGCGACCGCAACCAGCCGGGGATCATCCTGCGCCGCGAACCCATGGTTCGATTCGTCGACTACGAGTTCGAGCCGTTTGCCGGGAGCATCATCTTCCGGGCGCCGGTTCCCTCGGTGGACGCCAACCTGAATCCGATCACGGTGCGGGTGACCTATGAGGTGGAGCAGGGCGGGCCGAAGTACTGGCTGGGCGGCATCGATGGCCAGGTGCGGATCACGCCATCGGTCGAGGTCGGTGGCAGCCACGTCGAGTCGCAGGACCCATCGGACCCCTACCGGCTCAGCGGTGTCAGTGCCACCGTCACGCTGGGCGGGCGCACCTGGGCCATGCTGGAAGTGGCGCGGTCCGAGCGCGAGGCGCTGGGCGACCAGGGCCGGGGCACGGGCGCCCGGGCCGAGGTGCGGCACCAGGGCGAGGCACTCGACGCCCGGGTCTGGGCTGGTGACACCGACCGGGCGTTCTCCAACATCTCTTCGTCTTACAACGGCGGCCGTGCCGAAGCGGGGGTGACCGCCACCTGGAAAATCGACGAGAAGTTCTCGGTGCGGGTCGATGCGATCCGCTCCCGCGACAAGGCGATCGACGCGGTGCGCGAGACGGGCTATGCCGGCGTGAGCTACGCACTCACGCCCGAGTGGACCGTGGGTGTGGGCATACGGCACGGGCGCGACGAGGGCGGCGTGCCCAACGCCGCCTCCGCGTCGGGCGTGAACATTCCCCAGCAACCGGGCTTCACGCCGTTCCAGATCAATGCGCCCTTGTTCGCGGCCGAGCCGGGCCAGGTGCGTGAGTTCGATGCGTTGTCCATCAATGCGCAGGGAAAGCTCACCGAGCGCTTGAGCGTGCTCGGCGAGTTCGAGCAGGACGTGTCGGACGCTCGGGGCCAGCGCATCACCCTCGGCGCCGACTACCGGCTGAACGAGCAGACACGCGCCTACGGCCGGGCCGAGGTTTCGAAAGGCCTGGGCGGGGTCAACGGTTTGTCGCTGGATGGCCGCGAAACCGCCCTGGTGGCGGGCGTCTCGAGCGAGGTGGTGCGCGACACCGAACTCTTCAACGAATACCGGCTGCGCGACGCCATCTCGGGACGCGACGCCGTGAACGCCATCGGCCTGCGGCGACTGTTCCCGGTGGCCGAGGGCATTCGTTACAGCGCCAGTGCCGAACACCAGAAGGCCGTGGCCGGCGACAGCGCCTCGGCCACCGCGTTGACGGGTGGGGTGGAACTGACCCATGACCCCCGCTGGCGAGCCACCGGGCGCCTTGAGTGGCGACGCGACCGCAACTTCGACGCCTGGTTGTCGACCCTTGGCGCGACCCACAAGGTCGACCGCGACTGGTCGCTGCTGGCCCGCAACACGCTGTCGGTCCAGAACGCGCGCAACCCGTCGGTGCATGACCAGTGGCAGGACCGCTTTCAGGTGGGTGCGGCCTACCGGCAGACCGACCTCAACCGGGTGAACGCCCTCGCGCTGTACGAACTGCGCACGCAACAGGACAAGAACCCGGCCATCGATGAGAAACGTGTGTCGCACATCGTGTCGCTGCACGCCGATCACCACCCCAGCCGCCCCTGGTGGCTCACCGGTCGAATCGCCGGCAAGCGGGTGAATGAGCGGTTTGCCGGTGGCGTGCGGGACGACTACACCGCGTGGCTTGCCGGCGGCCGCATCACCTGGGACGTGACCGAACGCTGGGATGTCGGCGTTCAGCACCACCGCCTCTGGAGCCGGGACGGCGGCGCGCGACAGGCCTCGACCGGCATCGAGGCCGGCTACCTCGTCAAGTCGAACCTCTGGCTGTCCGTGGGCTACAACGTGCGCGGTTTCCGTGACGACGAGCTGCAGGGCTCGGCTTACACGCAGAAGGGCGTTTATGTCCGGCTCCGCTTCAAGTTCGACGAAACCCTGTTCCGGGGTGACGACCCATCCTCCAACCGGTCGTTGCCCCGCTGACCCGAGCACGCCATGAAGACTCCATCACCCATTCTCCTTGCGGCAATCCTGGCACTGACCACCGGCCTCGTGGGCTGCGCGGCCACCGACCCCCGCGTCACGGACCGCGCACCCGGTGCCGTTCCCCTGCAACCGGCCGCCGAGCGCCTCACCGACGAAGCCATCCGGGCCGACCACCGGGCCATGGACCAGGTTCGTGCGCGGCTCGCTGCGCTCAACCAGACCGGCCGCGTGCCGACCAGCGACCCCCATTGGGCCAAGGCCCAGTGCTGGCTCGACATGGCGCGCCAGAACTACCACGAGAACGACCGCAGCACGGTGATCGAGCAGGCCCTCGGTGAGGCGACGCTGCTGGTGGATGCCCTCGAAAAGGGCTCGCCAGAGGCCGACCGCACCCCCGCGATCGGCCGCAGCGTGCGGCTGCGCGAAGACCTCTGGGCGAGGGCGGCCCGCGTCAAGGCCGAGCCGGCCGCCCGCTGCGCGGCGGCCCGCGCAGCCTGCCTCGAGGTCCAGCTGGTGGCGGCGGGTCACGAGTACGCCGAGGGCGGCTGGCGCCATGCCAATCCCTACATCGGCATCGCCGAACAACAAGCCGACCAGATGGACCAGCAGGCCCGCGCCTGCACCGGTACATCGGCCACCGCAGCGGCGCCGGCACCGGCGCCCGCAGTCGAACGCCTGGTGCGCGTGGAGCGGCTGGTGCTGACGACCGATGCCCTGTTCGATTTCGACCGGTCGGGGCTGAACGACATCCGCGCAGCGGGGCGCGCCCGGCTCGACACGCTGGCCTCGCGGGCCCTGGCCTTGCCGGGCATCGAGCGCATTGTGCTGACCGGCCACACCGACCGCCTGGGCGATCCGGCCTACAACCAGTCGCTGTCGTTGCAGCGGGCCACCGCCGTGCGCGACCACCTCGTGTCCCGGGGCGTGCCGATGTCGGTGTTCGAGGTGAGAGGAAAGGGCGCTGAACAACCGGTCCGGCAGTGCGGCGATGGCCTGCCGCGTGACCGGCTGATCGCCTGCCTGCAGGACAATCGTCGCGTCGAGGTCGAGATCGTGACGTCGCCGCGGCGCGAGGCCGCCGGCGCAGCGAACTAGGCCGAGTCGCGCCCGGTCGCCCACCGGCGCTCCGCCGGACATCCGCCGGCGGTCATGGTGGGCGCTCTCATGCCCGCTTTCGCGCCTCATCTCCATGTCCGATGAACACCCCAGCGCCTGGCGCGACCGGCTCGACGCAAAGCTCGGGCTGTGGCGTTCGCTGCTCGTCTACCACGGCATTCCCTGGCGCCGCGCGCAGTTGCGGCGGTTCTACCGCCGCTTTGTCCCGGCCGGCGGGTTGGCATTCGACGTCGGGGCGCACACCGGCAACCGGCTGCAATGCTTTCTGGACCTGGGGGCGCGGGTGGTGGCGGTGGAGCCTCAGCCCAAGCTGGCAGAGCGGCTGCAGCGGCGCCATGGCAGCGATTCCCGGGTGAGCCTGGTCGTGGGCGCCCTGGGGCGCGAGCCGGGTGAACTGCGCCTGATGAGCAGCCCGCGCACGCCGACCGTGGCCACCCTGTCCACCGACTTTGTGGCCCGCGCCGGTGCCACCGATTCGTTCAAGGGGGTGGCCTGGCAGCCCGGGCCGGTGGTTCCGGTGACCACGCTCGATGCGCTGATTGCGCGGCACGGGCGGCCCGATTTCGTGAAGATCGATGTCGAGGGATTCGAGCTGGAGGTGCTGGCCGGATTGACCGAGCCCCTGCCGGCGCTGTCGTTCGAGTTTCTGCCCGCGGTGCGCGACGTGGCGCTGGGCTGCATCGATCGGCTGGAGGCCCTGGCCGGGCCCGGCCGATACCGCTACGCCGTGTCGCTGGGCGAGCGGTTGAGCCTGCTGAACCCGCAAGGTGAGCCGGCCGACGCCATGCGCGCGTGGTTGACCGGGCTGCCGCCCGATGCGCCATCGGGCGACGTGCACGCCTGGCTGCAGCGCTGAATCAGGACGGCGACTCCGGGCCCGGCACGCTGCCGCGCAGGGACCCGTGGACGCTGCGCAGGTCGATGGCGGTCTGCCCGTCAAAGGCCAGCAGCAGGCGCTGCGTCAGTTCATGCATGGGCCCCAGCGTGTCCGCGGGCGGGTTCAGGCCGGGCACGAATCCCAGCGCCTCGAACCGGCGCAGCAGGGCCGCGTCGCTGGCGATCACGTGCACGGGCACGTCCCAGGCGGTGCCACGGCCCGACACCAGCGCGGGCGGCTGGTGATCGCCCACGACCACCAGCACCAGATCGCGCGGCGCCCGGGCACCAAGGTGGCCTGCCAGCCAGTCGTGCTGGTAGTCCATGCTGTCGAGGTAACGGCGCACCGGCGACGGGTCTTCCGATCGCTGCCCGCCCGCGGTCCGGGCGGGTACGAACGCATCGGCGGCCGTCAGGCGCACGGCGGGATCGAGCAAGGGTGGCAGTGGTTGAAACGGCGCGTGCGTGTTGACGGTGGGGAACACCGCAAACACCGGTTGCCTGGACGGGTTGGGAGGGTCGAGTTCCTGTTCGTGCAGGAGCGCCATCGACACCTGATCGGGCACGCGCCAGTAACCGAAGTCGGGGCCGACGTAGCCCAGCCGGGGGTCGTCGGCGAGGCGGTCGAATCCGTAGAACCGGCCTTCGGGCCACGGCCGCTTGATGCCGGGCATCCAGCCCACCGTGCGGTAGCCGTGCCGCGCGAAATGGGTCACCAGCGTGGGACGGTCGCTGGCCAGCAGCAGGTTGTACTGGCCCGGGTCCGAGGCATCGACACCCGAGAGCAGGCTGGCGTGGGACAACCACGATGCACCGCCAAAGGTGGCGGCCCTGACCCGTGCCGACACCACCGCACGGCCGCTGTGGTCGATGGCCTGCTGCAGGCGCAGGCGTGAGGCGGCCAGCGCCTCTGCCTGCAGCGGGTCGTCGAAGGTGATGGCGCCGTACGATTCGGCGAACACCACCACGACATCGGCCGCACGCTGCGGACCCCGCAGTGCCCCCAGATCGCCGTCAAAGGCGGGGCCGGGCCCCAGCGCCGCTTCGCCCCTGCCGGGCCGAAGCACCTGCGCGAGCAGCGTCGCCTGGTTGGTGATGGTGGGTGTGAGCGGCAACGAGAAGAACCACCGCGTGTCGCGAACATCGGGCACGTAAGCGGCAAAGCTGACGGTGAGCGCGCCCGCGGCGGCCAACAGCCAAGGTCGGGGCGGCGCCCAATGCAGCGCACGGCCCAGCAGCGCAACGGCCCAACGGGCCACGCACAGCAAGGTCAGCAGCCCGGCGAGCAGCGCAAGGCAAACCAGCGCCACCCGTTCGCCCGACCACGAAGCCACGGCCACCCGGAGCAGCTCGAGCGCATGCTGGCCGTCCCAGTACAGGTTGACCGGCCGCCCCATCACCGCGGGCGCGGTCACGTCGGCGTAGCGCACGGCCGCCAGCAGCACCATGAGCCCGGCCAGCGCGAGGGTCAGGCGGGTCGAGACCTGGCCACGCCAGGCCACCCACACCGACAGCAACGCCACCCCCACGCACAGCTCGAACGACAGGCGCGGCATCCAGACCACGCCGAAACCGGGCTCCCGGTTCTCGAAGGTGAGCAGGGTGTTGAGCACCAGAAACGCCAGACCGAAACGCCAACCCCAACCCCACCATGCCCGCCATGGCGGCGTGGATGGGGCATCGGGGCAGGCCTTCGGCGGTTGGCCGAAGGCCGCCGTCACTGGCGCACCGCCTCGAATTCGATGATGAGGTCGACCGTGTCGCCGACCCAGCCGTTGGAGACGGCGTAGTTCATGCCGTAGGCGCTGCGCTTGAAGCTGCCACGCGCCGACACGCCCATCACATAGGGCTTGCGACCGAAACCGCCAATCGGCGATTCGGCGCTCTTGTTCCAGGTGGCCTGCAGGGTGAGCGGCTGCGACTTGCCGAGCAGTTCGAGCTGGCCCACGATTTCAAACTGCCGATCGGCCGTGCGCCGTGCGCTGCCGGCGGTGAACACCATGCGCGGAAACTCGGCGCTGTTGAGGAAGTCGGGGCCCTTGAGGTGCTCGTCGCGCTTGCGCTGGTTGCTGAACACGCTCGCGGTGTCGACCTCGATGCGCACATCGGACAGGGTGGCGGTGGCTTCGTCGAACCGGTAGCCGCCCTTGGCGGCGCGAAACATGCCCAGCACCTTGGCGTAGCCGATGTGATCGACCAGAAAGCCGACCGACAGGTGATCGGGGTCGATCTCGTAGCGCTGCGCCTGCGCGTGGACGGGCGGGGCGCCCAGCAGGGTGGCGCCCAGCGCCAGCGCAGCGCCCGCCACCATTCGCCGGCGGCGGGGTGAAGGATCGGCCAGGGTGGGCAGGTGGGTTGTCATGGTCGGATCTCCCTGAAGTGGTGGCGCGTTTTCGCGAGGTGAAGAACGTCGATGGCAAACGACCAGCCCAGCAAGGCCAGGCTGACCGCCGCCAGGGCCGACGACAGCCATGGCGGAACGATCGGGCCCAGGCAGATGATGAGGGCGGTGATCTGAACCACGCAGACCGTCTGGCGGCGCTTGCTGGGGGGCAGCGGCCCATTCAGCCAGGGCAGCGCGGCGGCCGCGGCCACGAACCCGTAGCGCATGAGTCCTGACGCGAGCACCCAGGCCCCTGCCTGTCCGGCCTGCACCACCAGCGCACACAGCACCAGCGTGAAGGCGGCGTCGGTTTCCATGTCGAAGCGGGCGCCGAAGCGGCTGGCCAGGCCACTGCGGCGGGCCAGCGCGCCGTCGGCCGCGTCCAGCACGGCGACCAAGGTGGCCAGCACAACCAGGGTCCAGGCGGCGGCGGGCAGGGCGGCGGGCGGCGCGGACGGCACCGCTTCGCCCACCAGAGCGGCCACCAGCGCCAGCCCGCCCAGCCGCAGCAGCGTGATGCGGTTGGCCGGGCCGAAGCGCGGGTGGGGATGGGCCGGGCCCGAGGCATCGGTGTGCCCCAACCCACGCCACACCAGCCAGACCCCGAGGGCGAAAAGGACCGTCGCCTTGGCCGTGTAGTCGGCGCCGAATCCGGCCACCAGGGCCAGGCCGATCGAGGACGCCACCACCGCCACGGCTGCCACCAGCAGGTCGCGCGCGGCGTCCCGCCGCAGGGCGCCGGCGTGGCTGGCCTGCGCCTCGGGGCGGGCGATGTCCTGCGGGGATGGGGGCACTACAGACGGGTTCATGGCATCGAACGGTCGAGGCACCTAAGATCGGGCGCCCTGCGGCGAGGTTCCTCGCGGTGGGTCCAGCACATTGTGTGCGTCATCCGGTCAAGCCTCCCCATTCATGGTTTCTGCCCTGTCCGTGCCGTCCCGTGCCCTTTGGGTCACCGGTCCTTCCCGGGCCGAGATACGCGGTGAAACGCTCGCTCCGCTTCGCGATGGCGAGGTGCGGGTGCGCAGCCTGCACAGCGGGGTGAGCCGTGGCACCGAAACGCTGGTGTTCCGCGGTGAGGTCCCGGCCAGCGAACACCAGCGCATGCGCGCCCCGTTCCAGGCCGGTGAGTTCCCGTTCCCGGTGAAGTATGGCTACGTGAACGTGGGCGTGGTCGAAGCCGGCCCCCAAGACCTGTGCGGCCGGCAGGTATTCAGCCTGCACCCGCACCAGACCGTTTTTCACGTGCCGGCGGCGGCGGTGACTCCCTTGCCCGATGGCGTGCCCGCGCCGCGCGCGGTGCTGGCGGCCAATCTCGAGACCGCGATCAACGCGCTGTGGGACGGCGCGCCGCGCGTGGGCGACCGCGTGAGCGTGGTGGGCGGCGGCACGCTGGGCCTGCTGGTGGCCTGGCTGCTGGCGCGAATGCCGGGCACCGAGGTGCAACTGGTGGACACACAGCCCGCCCGGGCCGACACCGCACGGGCGCTGGGCGCCACGTTCGCGGAGCCTGACCAGGCCCGGGGCGATGCCGACCTCGTGTTCCATGCCAGTGGCCAGGCGGCCGGCCTGTCCACCGCCCTCGGGCTGGCCGGTTTCGAAGCCACCGTGATCGAGCTCAGCTGGTACGGCACCCGTCCGGTGAACGTGCCGCTGGGCGAGGCCTTCCACGCGCGCCGCCTCCAGTTGCGCAGCAGTCAGGTGGGTCATGTGGCCGGCGCACAGCGCGCCCGCTGGAGCCATGCCCGGCGCCTGTCGCTGGCGCTGTCGCTCCTCACCGACCCGGTGCTCGACCGGCTGATCACCCACCGCGCGCCCTTCGACGACCTGCCGGGCGTGCTGGCACGCCTTGCGGGGCCGGACACCGACACCCTGTGTCAGTGCATCGATTACCCGACCTGACACTTCCTTTGCAACCGAGATCCACACACCCATGTTTGCCGTCACCGTCAGAGACCATTTCATGATCGCCCACAGCTTTCAGGGCGCCGTGTTCGGCCCCGCGCAGCGCCTGCACGGCGCCACCTATGTGGTCGATCTCGAGTTGCGCCGCCCGGCGCTGGACCCCGACGGCATCGTGGTCGACATCGGTCTGGCCACCCAGGTCCTGCACGACGAACTGGCGAAGCTGAACTTCCGCAACCTCGACGAGGCGCCGGAGTTTTCCGGGCGCAACACCACCACCGAATTCCTGGCGCACGCCATCTTTGAACGGCTGGCGGCGCGCATCGCCGCCGGCGACCTCGGGCCGCACGCGGTGCCCGGCTCGGCCTCCGGCGGGCTGACCGCCCTGCGGGTGTCGCTGCAGGAGTCGCACGTGGCCTGGGCCTCGTACGAAGCGCCACTGACCGCCCCGGCGCGCGCCTGACGATGCCCGCGCCGTCGCGCTGGGTGTTTCTGGTTCCCGGTGACTGGAACACGCCGACCGGGGGGTACGTGTACGACCGCCGGTTGTTCGGGTCGATGCGCGACCTGGGCTGGCCGGTGGACGCCATGCGCATCGATGGCGCGTGGCCTTTCCCCGACGCCACCACCCTGGACGAGGCACGCCGGCACATCGACGCGCTGCCCGACGGCACCTGCGTGGTGGCCGACGGCCTGGCGTTTGCAGTGCTCGGTGACGTGGTGGCGCCGCATGCCCGGCGCCTGCGCTGGGTGGCGCTGGTGCACCACCCGTTGCACCTGGAAACCGGGCTCGACGCCGCGACGGCCGATGCCTTGAAACACCGCGAAACCGATGCCCTGCGGCATGCGCTGCAGGTGGTGGTGACCAGCCCGGCCACCGCCACCGATGTGGCCGCCCTCGGCGTGCGCCCGGACGCGATTTCGGTGATCGAGCCCGGCGTGGATGCCCCCGCGGCGCCCGTGGCTCCGGGCAACACCCGCCAGGGCGTGCAACTGCTGTGTGTGGCCACGCTGACGCCCCGAAAAGGCCATGCGGTGCTGCTGGACGCCCTGAGCGAACTGACCCGACTCGACTGGACCCTGCATTGCGTGGGCAGCACGGCGCGCGACCCTGCGCTGGCACAGGCCCTCCAGGCGCGCACCGCCACCGGGCCGCTGGCCGGTCGGGTGGTCTGGCACGGCGAAGTGGCACCGCACCACCTGTCGCCGCACTACGCGGCGGCCGACGTCTTCGTGCTCGCATCGCGGCACGAGGGCTACGGCATGGTGGTGGCAGAGGCGATTGCCCACAGCCTGCCGGTGCTCGCCAGCCGGGCTGGTGCGCTGGTCCAGACCGTGCCGGCGGGCGCCGGGCAACTGGTGCCGGTGGACGATGTGCCCGCCTGGCGCGACGCCCTGGCCACGCTGATCGGCGACAGCGCGCTGCGCGCGCGCATGGCCGGGGAAGCCCGAAGGGCCGCCACCCGTCTGCCCCGCTGGAGCGACCAGGCCGCGCGCATGGCGGGCCTTTTGCAGCACCTGCCGGAGGTGTCGCCTTGAGCCGCGCCGATGCCTTCAGCGCCGACTGGCTGGCGCTGCGCGAACCGTTCGACGCCGAGGCCCGCGATCGGGCCGCAGACCACCTGCAACTGAAGAGCCGGCTGAGCGCGCTGCGGCCAGACGCGGGCCCCTGGCGCGTGATGGACCTGGGTTGTGGCACCGGGGCCAACCTGCGCTGGCTGGCCCCCCAGCTGGGGGGTGCGCAGGAATGGCTGGTGGTGGACCACGACGCCGACCTGCTGGCGCACTGGGCCACCCGACCGGAACTGACCGCTCGCGCCGGCGGCCTGCTGCGACGGGAAGGGCCCGGCTTCAGCGCCGACATCGTTCGCCTGCAGGCCGACCTCGCCCGCGACCTCGACCGCCTGCCCTGGCACGCGGCGCAGCTGGTCACCGGGTCGGCCCTGCTCGACCTGGTGGGCGAGGCCTGGTTGCTCCGCCTCTGCGAACGGGCGGCCGCTGCCGGCACGGCGCTGCTGTTTTCGCTCAACGTCGACGGCGTTCACGCGTGGTCGCCCGCCGACGAAGACGATGGGCCGATCCACAACCTGTTTGCCGCCCACCAGCGGCGCGACAAGGGGCTGGGGCCGGCGCTGGGACCAGACGCCGTGCCCCGACTCGAAGCCGCGCTGCGGGCGCGGGGCTACACCGTGTTCACCGCCCCCAGCGACTGGCGCATCGGCGGCGCAGCGCCCGGCGATCACATGGGCATGGTCCGGGCGATGGTGGACGGCATCGGTCAGGCCGCGATCGAGCAGGACCTGTCCAGAAACGCACTGGTGCGCCGCTGGCAACGGCGGCGACTCAGGCAACTGGCACAGACCGGGTTGCGGGTGGGCCACCTTGATCTGCTGGCCCTGGCGCCGACCCGCCGTTGAACGTCAGCCCGCCGGCGCCGGGGACAGGCTGGTCAGGTCGAGGTCCCAGAGCATGTCGTCGCCCAGGGCCACGCGGCGGGCCGGCGGGCGGGGGCAGTCGGCCATGACGGGCCGGGCCGGCACCTGCAGGCCACGCCGCCCCTCACCGATGAGCACCGGCGCCACCGACAGGTGCAACCGGTGCAGTGCCCCGGCCGCAAAGAAACGCGACACCGTGACACCGCCGCCTTCGACGAACAGCACGCGCAGGCCCTGTTCGGCCAGGGCCGCCACGGCGCGGTGCACGCTGTAGCAGGAACCGCCCGGCAAGTCGTCGAGCAGCCCGTCCACCGACAGCACCTCGGCCTGCGGCGCGCACGCGCGGGCCCGGTCGGCATGGCGCGCGTCGCAGACCCAGAGCGTGCGGGCCTGCCCGTCGACCAGCGCGCGGGCGCGTCCGTCCAGGCGGGCCGCGGGATCGATCAGCACGCGCGCCGGGTTGGGACCGGGCACACGGCGGGTGGTGAGCTGGGGGTTGTCGGTGGCCACCGTGCCGGCGCCCACGATCACGGCGTCGCACAAGGCGCGCAGGCGGTGCAGGTGCACCAGGCTGTGCGGGCCGTTTACAAAGTACGAATCGCCCGTTGACGTGGCCACGAAGCCATCGAGGCTCTGGCCCATCTGGGCCACCAGCCAGGGGCCCGAGGCAGGGCGCGAACGGGCGTCGAGCGCCGGCTTGTAGACGTCGAACAGGGTGGCGCTGCGGGCACTGCAGGGCCCCTTGACCGTCCACCCCGTCGCCTCACCCCACACCACGGCGGCGCGCCGCGTGGCCGGCATGGGCTGGCCGCTCCTGGCGGCCAGCATTTGCCCCCAGAGCTCGGGCCAGTCGGGCGGGACATCGGTGACGGCATCGGTCTCGCCGTCGGGCCGGTTGTCCGGCGACGGAGCGGGGCGGTGGGCGGTCTTGAGGATCACGGGCATGAACCATCATCGCACCGCGGGCGAAATCCGCGTACCCCAGCAAGGTACAGGGTTGGCCCACCCTCACTGCCACCGGGGCGTGTAGTAAGCGTCATCCGCATCTGTGCCTGTGGCCGGGGGTGGGGCCGGCGCCAGGGTCATGCCGGCCACCACCGCCGCCGCCACCGGCAGGGCGGACAGCCCCGCCACCAGCAGCGGTCGCCACCGCGCGCCGCCCGGGGACCACGCGCCGGGCCACCACGGCGACACAAGGGCCAGGGCGAGCAGCGCCAGCGCCACCGGATGCGCCTGCCCGGACGCAAACATCAACGTGGCCAGCGCCAGTGCCACCAGGGCCAGCGCCACCAGGGCCGCCGGCGTCACCTGCGCGTGCGGGCCCGGCCGCCACCAGACCCACAACCCCGCCACCGCCGACACCACGGCCAGCATGATCGACAGTTGCGCGAGCAGCAGCGACCCGCCGCTGCCGGCCATCGCCCCCAGGCCCAGAACGGCCACCGTCAGGGCAGCCGCCGACCCTGCCGCGCGGCTGGGCTCGGCCAGCGGCGCGCGGGTGGACCAGGCGCTGACGGCCAGCACCACGAGCCCGGCCACGGTGGCAATGGCCAGGGTGGCGCCCTGCGCAAGGCCGAGCAGCCAGGCCGCGGCCAAGGCCCACGCCAGCACCGCCAGCAGCCATGGCCGCACCAGCGGCGGAGCATGGCCGGGCCGGGCCGCGTCGCCGAGCAGGCCAACCACCAGTGCGGCCAGCGCCAACCAGGGCAGCTTCTGCGCGCCCGCGGTGGGCGGCCAGGTCAAACCGGGCCAGACCGCCAGGGCCAACACCAGCGCAAACACCGCGCCCAGGGCAGCCTGGCGCGGGCGCCACGCCATCAGCAGGCCGATGAAAACGGCCGCCAGCACGGCGGGCAGCACCAGGCTCTGAAACGCGGGATGGTGGAGAAACGACACGGCGGTGGATCCGGTGAAGCGCGAAGCGCCCATCATCGCACCGGCTTGGCCCGCTGTGGGCGCCCGGGGTGCGCCGGGGCCGCGGTTCATGCATTAACCTTACGGCCTCTTTGAAGCCCGAGGCCGCTCCCGCCGTGTACCTGCCCCCCCAATTCGCCCACAAGGATCCCGCCGTGGCGCTCGAGGTCGTGCGGACCCATCCGTTTGCACAGCTTGTCTCCACCGACGACACCGGGTTTCCGTTCGTCACACCGTTGCCGCTCCACCTGGTGGAAGAGAACGACGGCCTGGTGCTGCTGGGACACGTGGCCCGGCCGAACCCGCACGCGGCCTACCTGAAGGCGCGACCGAAGGCGCTGGTGGTGTTCCAGGGCCCGCAGGCCTACATGACGCCCCGCGTCTACCCCGACCTGACGCGCGTGCCGACGTGGACCTACCTGATGGTGCAGGCCCGGGTCGAGGCGCGGTTCATCGAGTCGTTCAGCGACAAGGACCGCCTGCTCAAGCACCTCATTCACGATCACGACCCGGCTTACGAGGCACAGTGGCGCGCCTTGCCCGAGGACTACCAGCACAAGATGATGCAGGGCATCCACGCGTTCGAGCTCCGCGTCGTGGACCTCGTGTGCAAGGTCAAGCTCAACCAGCACCGTCCCGAATCGCATGCCGCCATGGTGCGGACCTACGAACAGGGCAATGAGGGCGAACGCGCGCTGGCGAAGTGGATGCGCCGACTGGGGCTGACCGGCGAGCCGGCATGAAGCGTCGGGCCCTGTTGCTGGCGGCCACCCTGGCCGCCGTCGGCGCGCGGGCGCAGGGGGTGGCACCGGCGCTGTCGCCGCTGCAGCGCTGGCGCACCGAGATCGACGCGCTGCTGGAGGCCGACCGCCGCTCGGCGCCCCCCCTGGGCGGGGTGTTGTTCGTGGGCAGTTCCACCATCCGGCTCTGGCGGGGACTCGAGCAGACGTTCGAAGGCCAGACCGGTCCGGTTCTGCGGCGCGGCGTGGGCGGTTCGCGGCTGTCCGACTGGGCCGAGCTGGCGCCCTGGCTGGTGACGCGCTATGTGCCCCGGCAGGTGGTGGTGTACGCCGGCGAGAACGACATTGCCGAGGGCGCATTGCCGGCCGAGGTGCTGGCGGCCTACATCCGCTTCGTGCAGGCGGTGCACGACGACCGACCCGGAACGCCGATCGCGTTCGTGTCGCTCAAGCCCAGCCCGTTGCGCGCCGCGCAAGCCGACGCGATGCGCGAGGCCAACCTGCTGGTGCAGACCTGGGTGCTGGCGCAGGAAGGCCTGGACTTCATCGATGTGCACACACCCATGCTCGACCTCGATGGCCGTGCGCGGCCCGAGTTGTTCGTGCGCGACCGCCTGCACCTGAACGCCGAGGGCTATGCCCTTTGGCGGCAGGTGATCTCAGCGCACCTGAAGCCCTGAGCGCCAGCCGCCCACGGCGTCGCGCCACTGGGCAATCAGGGCCACGGCAAACAGGCCGGCAAACGCGGCGGCAAGCAACGCCAGATCGGTGCTCCAGGGGCGAATCACCTCGACCGAGCCGAAAAACGCCAGGGTGAACAGCGCGATCACGATGTGCGCGCAAAAGACCGGCAGCGACTGCCGGCCGAGCAGTTCGAGCGGCACCGGACGGGGCAGGGAACGCCACAGCGGCGCGCTGGCCAGCAGCAGGCCCACCAGCACCGCCAGGTTGAGCAGGCGCAGCGGGCCCAGGGACCATTTGTCGAACAGGGCGGTCACGGCCGGCACGCCCGGCATCGGGTCCTGTCCGACCATGTGCCGCCACACCAGCGCGGTCAGGGCCAGCACCAGCGCCGGCGCCCAGAGCCACCATCGGATCGCCGGCCAGGGACCGCGGCGCGAACCCAGCCAGAGCCCAGCCACCCACAGCAGCTGCCAGGCGAACAGGTGGAAGGCGCCCATGTCCTTGTACGGCACGGGCCAGCCGAATCCCTGCGCCAGCGCATGGAGCCACGCACCCAGGCCCCATTGCTCGGCCACCCACAGCAGCACGCTGACGCACAGCAGCCCGCGCCAGCCGTGCCGGCGGCCATGGGCAATGAGCCAGGGCGACACCGCCATCAGCACGATGTAGAGCGGCAGCACATCGAGCAGCGGCGGGTTGTAGAGCAGCGCCAGCGCGGCGGGCACCGCGGCCGTGCGGTCGATGAAGAAAAACTCGAGCAGGCCGGTGACCCCACCCTGGTGGCGCACCACACCCAGCCAGGCAATCAGCGTGAAGGCCAGCACCAGCAGCGCCAGATGGCACAGGTACAGCAGCCGCACCCGCTGCCACAGGCTGGTGCGAAGCGCGCCGAACCCCTGGCGCTCGAACCGGTTGCCATAGACCCGCCCGGCCAGCACCGCCGAAATGAGCACGAACCCCTCGGCCGCCGACACGAAGCCGAACGGCTGGCTCAGCACCGGGGAAAAGCCGGTGGGCATGTGGGTGAGGGTCATGAGCAGCAGCATGAGCCCGCGCAGCGCGTCGAGCTCCCATTGCCGGCCACTCGCAGAAAGGGCGGACATCGCCTGAAGGCTTTCCAAGGGTTTACCAGAACAACCTTCGATCATGCCAGACCCGGGATGGCCGCGCCGAGCCTCACCTACACTCGCCGGCATGACGGACACCGCCGACCAAGCCTTCATGCGCCTGGCGCTCGCCGAGGCCCAGGCCGCCGGCGAAGCGGGCGAAGTGCCGGTGGGCGCGGTGGTGGTGAAAGACGGCCGGGTCATCGGCCGCGGCCGCAACGCACCGGTGGACCTGCACGACCCCACTGCGCACGCCGAAGTGCTGGCCTTGCGCGACGCCGCCACGCGGCTGGGCAACTACCGGCTGGACGGATGCACCCTGTATGTGACGCTGGAGCCCTGCGCCATGTGCAGCGGCGCCATGCTGCACGCCCGGCTGGCCCGGGTGGTGTACGGCGCACCCGACCCGAAAACCGGCGCCGCGGGGTCGGTGATCGATGTGTTCGGGCAGCCGGTGCTGAACCACCAGACCACGGTGCGCGGCGGCGTGCTGGCCGAGGAGGGCGCCGCCCTGTTGAAGGCCTTTTTCAAGGAGCGACGGATGAACACGCACCCCCTGCGCGAGGACGCGCTGCGCACCCCCGAAGCCGCGTTCCAGGGTTTGCCGGACTATCCCTGGGCACCGCATTACGTGAGCGACCTGCCGTCGCTGCAGGGCTTGCGCCTGCACCATCTCGACGAAGGTCCGCGGTCCGGGGAGGCTTCGCTCACCTGGCTCTGCCTGCATGGCAACCCCGCGTGGAGCTATCTGTACCGGCACATGATCCCGGTGTTCCTGGCGGCGGGCGACCGCGTGGTGGCCCCCGACCTGATCGGGTTCGGCAAAAGCGACAAGCCCAAGAAGGACAGTGCCCACCACTTTCACTGGCACCGCCAGGTGCTGCTTGAACTGGTGGAGCGGCTCGACCTTCGCCGCGTGGTGCTGGTGGTGCAGGACTGGGGGGGGATTCTGGGGCTCACCCTGCCCATGGCGGCGCCCGACCGCTACCGCGGCCTGCTGGTGATGAACACCACGCTGGCCACCGGCGACGCGCCGCTGTCGCCGGGTTTCGTGGCCTGGCGCGACATGTGCGCCGCCAAGCCCGATTTCGACGTCGGCCGCCTGTTCGCGCGCGGCAATCCGCAGATGACCGAGGCCGAAAGCGCGGCCTACAACGCGCCGTTTCCCGACCGGGGACACCGCGCGGCGCTGCGCGCGTTCCCGCCCATGGTCCCGACATCGCCGGACAGCGAAGGCGCCGCGGTGAGCCGCGAGGCGCGCCTTTTCTGGCGCGAGCGCTGGCAGGGTGAAAGCCTCATGGCGATCGGCCAGCAGGACCCGGTGCTGGGCGAACCGTCGATGCGTGCGCTGCGGGCGGACATCCGCGGCTGCCCCGAACCCTTGTTGCTGCCACAGGCCGGACACTTCGTGCAGGAACACGGCAAGCCTGTGGCCGAAGCGGCGGTGCGCCACTTTTCCCGTTGAACATGAGCCACATCTACATCTACTCCCCCTCCAGCGCGGTCCGCGACAAGGCCGCGTTTCGCCGCGGCGTGAAACGGCTCAAGGCCATGGGCCATGAAGTCGAGATCGACGACGCGGCACTGGCCAGCCACCTGCGCTTCGCCGGCGATGACGAAACCCGGCTGGCCGCCATCGGCCGTGCCGCCGCCAGCGGTGCCGACGTGGCCCTGATTTCACGCGGCGGCTATGGCCTGACCCGAATCCTGCCGGCGCTGCCGTTCAAGGCGCTCGCACGGGCGGTGGAGCGCGGCACGCACTTCGTGGGGCTGAGCGACTTCACCGCACTGCAGATGGCCATGCTGGCCAGGACCGGCACCGTGAGTTGGGCCGGACCGGCGCTGGGCGAGGATTTCGGGCCCGAGGGCGAGCCCGACGAGATCATGCAGGCGTGTTTCGACGACCTGCTCGGCGGCGTGGCCGAAGGCTCGGGATGGACCTTGCCCGCGGCGGACGCCAAGGCACATGTCTCGCAACCCGAACGGCACATTCGCCGGGCCACGCTGTGGGGTGGCAACCTCAATGTGCTGTGTGCGCTGGCCGGTACGCCATGGCTGCCCGCGGTCAAGGGCGGCGTGCTGTTTCTCGAAGACGTCAACGAGCACCCCTACCGCATCGAGCGTCAGCTGACCCAGTTGCTGCGCGCCGGTGTACTCGAGGCGCAAAAGGCCGTGCTGCTGGGCGCTTTCACCAAGTTCAAGCTGGTGCCGGGGCACGACCGTGGCTTTTCCCTGAAGACGGTGGTGGACTGGTTGCGCACGCAGACCAGAACCCCGGTCTACACCGGCCTGCCGTTCGGACATGTGCCCACCAAGGTGCTGCTGCCGGTGGGGCAAAGCGTGGAGTTGGCGGTGGAGGGGCGCAACGCCCTGATTTACTGGGGCCACCACCGCTGAGGGTGGGCCCGCGCAACACGGCGTCAAATGCGCCGGATGCGGGTCGCGTCGATCAGGGCCTTGGGCACAAGGCCGTCGAACACCGGGGAGAGACACTGGACCCGGTGCACCGCGAGCGCTTCGCCGTGGATCTGGCTCAGCACGGCCACCAGTTCGGCGCGTGCGTACCAGAGGCTGTGCGCATCGTGCATGAACTTCAGGCGCCGCTTCAGGGCGGGGTTCATGCGGGCACCGTCTTCACCCAGCACCGACAGCATGGCCTGGCGCACCGGCTCGAGGGCGTCCTCGTCGTCGGCGCGCGCATGCGGACCCAGAAGGGCCGAGATGCTGTTGCGGAGACTTGGCTTGAACCAGCGCATGGGTTGTTTCGTCGGGATGTGAAACAAGGGGAAACGCAGGATACGGGTTGGAGCATGTCGTTGCAATCGTGTCAGCCCGTACACAACAAAAAAAACAACAGTGAAATCATGTGCTTAGGACCTAACTTTGACGCGAACTCTTAGAAAGGTAATACCTTTGCACTCCAACGGTGCACTGACCGTTCGGCAGATGGTCTTTTCCGCGCGTCGTTCAAGACCCAGTGCAGGACAACCGATGTGACAAGGCATGAACATCAGCATGCTCTAATCCGCGCCATTCAGACCCGCCATGCCCGACCTCACGATTGCCTTCGTTGACCTGACCGGCAGCACCTCGGTGTTCGAGACGCTGGGGAACGACCGCGCCACCAAGGCGGTGACCAAGCTCACCCAATGGATCGGCGCGCGCGGACTTGCCCACGGCGGCACCGTCGTCAAGATGCTCGGCGACGGCGTGCTGATGGCTTTCAACGACAACCGCGCCTCGGTCGAGGCGATGGTCCACATCCAGCAGGAACACGCCAAGCGGGTGCAGCAGTGGCCGCCCCACCTGAAGCTGCTCATGCAGGTGGGTCTGGCGCGCGGGCCGGTGGTGTGGGTCGATGGCGATTGCTTCGGCGACGCGGTGAACCTTGCGTCGCGCCTGAGCGACCTCGCCGGGCCCGAGCAGATCTTTGCCAGCGACACCGTGATTCACCCGCTGGAGCCCCGCACCGGCGTGCGCAGCCGCAGCCTGGGGCCCATGCGCATCAAGGGCAAGGTGGACCCGTGCGAGGTGTTCCGCATCGAATGGCAGCTCGACATGCAGTCCGAGTTCCTCACGATGCCGGCCGATCTGCACGCCATCACGCCCAAGGAAGACTCCGACTTTGCGGGCATCGAGCTGGCGTGGCTCGACGCCTCGCGCACGTTTCCGTCGCAGGAACTGCCGGTGCGCATCGGCCGCGTGCCCGAAGCCAGCTTCGTCGTCACCGACCCGCGCGTCTCGCGCATGCACGCGACGATCGAAGTGCGATCGGGCAACTATGTGCTGGAAGACGTGAGCAGCTACGGCACCTGGGTGCGCTTTGCCGGCAGCGATTCCGTGGTGGCCTTGCGCCGCCAGGAGGTCGTGCTGCACAGCGATGGCGAGATCGCCCTGGGTGCGCCGTTTTCCGATTTCAGCGCGCCCACCGTCAGCTTCAAGCTGGTGGACGGCAGCATGGTGCTGGGCCGCAACCCGCCCGCGCCGCGCTGAACATCGGCGACAAGCCGGGCGGGGAATCCGCCGGGACGATGGGGGCGGGGGTATATCCTCGTGGCTCGCCAACGACCCTGAATCCGTCCGCATGCGCTGGATCCGACGCCTGTTCATCGCCTTTGGCCTGCTGACGCTGACGCTGGCCGCGACCGGTCTCTGGTACGCCAGGCAAACCTTGCCGGTCATGGACGGCGCGCTCAGGCTGGCAGGCCTTTCGGCACCTGTGCAGGTGCGGCGCGACGCCAGCGACGTCACACACATTCAGGCCACCCGATCGCAGGACGCATGGATGGCCCTGGGCTATGTGCACGCCCAGGAGCGCGGGTGGCAGCTGGCGTTCAACCGGGCGGTGATGCGCGGCAGTCTGTCGGCGTTTCTCGGGCCGGCCACGCTGGACACCGATAAACTCATGCGAACCCTGGGCATCCGCCAGGCGGCCCTGCGGCAACTGGCTGCCCTGCCACCTGACGCGCGCGAGGCGATGGAGGCCTACAGCGCCGGCATCAACGCCTTTTTCGCCACCACCTCGCAAGCCCGCACGCCCGAGTTCCTGCTGCTGGGCGTGGACCCTGCCGAGGAGGCGGCGCAGGGCAGCTGGTGGGACGCCGCCGACAGCGTGGGCTGGTCGATCATGATGGCGCTGGACCTGGGCGGGAACTGGGGCAACGAATTCGCGCGGCTCTCGGCCCTGCAGGTCATCGACACCGACGCGCTCTGGACCTTGTTCCCGCCGTACCCGGGCGAACCCCGTGCCGCCACGGCCGACCTCGCGAGCCTGTACCGCGGGCTGGGCGTCTACCGCACCGGCACCGAACGAACCTCATCGGCGCCGCACGGCGACAACGGCCTGCACGCCCGCATCGCGCACGACCTTCGCCTGTGGACCGACACCTTCGGACATTCCGAGGGCAAGGGATCGAACAACTGGGTGGTGGCAGGTTCACGCAGCAAGACCGGTCTGCCGCTGCTGGCCAACGACCCGCACCTCGGCCTGAGTGCACCCGCCATCTGGTACTTCGCGCGGCTGCAGGCCCCGGACGCCGCGGGCCAGAAGGGCATGGACGTGATCGGCGCCACCCTGCCTGGCACGCCTTTCGTGGTGCTGGGTCGCACGGCCGGCGCCGCCTGGGCGTTCACCAACACCGGTCCCGACGTGCAGGACCTCTACCTGGAGCAGATCAACCCGGCCAATCCCGCGCAGTACCGCGTGCCATCCACGGGGCCCGAACCTGCCTGGGCTCCGTTCACCGTGCGGGCCGAAACCATCCGGGTGAAGGGCCAGCCCGACGTGACCCACCTGGTGCGCCACACGCGCCACGGGCCGGTGCTTTCCGACGCGCAGGCCAGCCACGGACAGGTGATCGACACCAGCCGGTTCGTGCTGTCGCTGCGCTGGACCGCGCTGGACGCCGACGACGGCAACGTGGTGGCCACGCTGGCCGCCAACCGCGCGCAAACCGTGCCGGAACTGCAGGCGGCTTTTGCCGAGTTCCACGCGCCGATGCAGAGCGTGCTGATGGCCGACAGGCAGGGACGGATTGCGTTCAAGGCGGCGGGCAGGGTGCCGCTGCGCGCGCCCGACAACGACATCCGCGGTGTGGCGCCTTCGCCGGGCTGGGAAACGCGCTATGACTGGGGCGGCTGGCTGCCGCATGAGCAGACTCCCCAGGACGATGGTGCCGCCCGGGGCTGGATCGCCACCGCCAACCAGCGCATCCACGGGCCCGATTACCCGCATTTCCTGACGCAGGACTGGGCCGCTCCCTACCGGCAGCAACGCATCGAGCAGATGCTGGAGCAGACGCCGTTGCACGACCTGACCAGCTTTCAGGCGATGCAGGGCGACCTTCAATCGGCCGCCACCTTGCGCCTGCTGCCTTACCTGCAGAAGGCACGCAGCGACCATCCGCTGGCCGCGGCCGCGCTGCAGGCGGTGGAGGGCTTTGACGGCGCCATGCGGGCCGACGCCGCCGCGCCGCTGATCTACAGCGCCTGGGTGGACGAGTTCACGCGCGGGGTGGTCGGTGGCCGGCTGGGCAAGGAGCGCTTCGAATCCATGTACGGCAAGCGCCTGTTCCGCAGCGCCATCGAGACCATTCTGGAGACCGACAACAAGGCCTGGTGCGGCGAGGCCGGTTGCGGCGCGGCCAGTGGCGCCGCGCTGACGCGCGCCCTGGACCGGTTGCGCACGGCCCATGGCGACGACGTGGCTGCGTGGCGCTGGGGCGATGCGCACCCGGCCATTTCGGTCCACCGCCCGTTCTCGAACGTGAAGCCCCTGGCAAGGTTCTTCGAGGTGCGGGTGCCCACCGGCGGCGACCCGTTCACCGTGAACGTGGGGCAATACCACCTGGACAAGGCCGACGCGCCCTACGCCAACCGCCATGCCGCCAGCCTGCGCGCGCTTTACGACCTGGCCGACCTCGACCGCTCGCGGTTCATCTACCAGACCGGCCAGAGCGGCAACGCATTGTCGAGCCGCTACCGCGACATGAGCGCTGCCTGGGCCGCCAACGAGACGCGCACGCTCAGCCTGAACCCGGCGGGCTGGACCAGCACGCTCGAGCTGCAGCCCTGATGGCTACTTGAGGTTTCCCTTGAGGAACTGGGCGAGGCGTTCGCTCTTCGGGTGGGCCAGCACCTCGGCGGGCACGCCCTGTTCCTCGATGCATCCCTTGTGCAGGAAGATCAGGTGCGAGGACACCTCGCGGGCAAAGCCCATCTCGTGCGTGACCACCACCATGGTGCGGCCTTCTTCGGCCAGCAGCTTCATCACGCGCAACACCTCGCCCACCAGCTCGGGATCGAGCGCCGAGGTGGGTTCGTCGAACAGCATCACGGCCGGCTCGACCGCCAGCGCCCGGGCAATGGCGACGCGCTGCTGCTGGCCGCCGCTCATGTGGGCCGGGTAGCGGTCTTCGACGCCGCTCAGGCCCACCCGCTCCAGGTACTTGCGGGCGGTTTGAACCGCCTGTTCGCGCGGCACCCCGAGCACATTCACCGGCGCCTCGATGATGTTCTGCAGCACGGTCATGTGTGCCCAGAGATTGAAGTGCTGGAACACCATGGCCAGGCGGGTGCGCAGGCGCTGAAGCTGCGCGGCGTCCACCGCCTGCAGCTCGCCGTTGCGGTCGGCCTTCAGGCGCAGTTCCTCGCCACCCAGCACGATGCGACCTGCGTTGGGCCGCTCAAGCAGGTTGATGCATCGCAGCAGCGTGCTCTTGCCCGACCCCGAGCTGCCGATGAGGCTGATGACATCGCCGGCCCGCGCCTGCAGCGACACCCCCTTGAGAACCTCGTTGCTGCCGAAGCGCTTGTGGATGTCGTGCACCGCAAGCAGCGGCGCCGTGGAGGAGGAGGTGTCGGGGGCGGTCATGGGGGTGTGTTCAGGCGCCGAGCAAAGGGCCTGTGCGGAAGGGTTGGGCGCCGGCGATCTTGCCGATCTCACCGCCGGCAATGCAGTAGCGCGAGGCCACGGTGGCGTAGAGAACGCCGGCCACGCCCGCGGTGACGCGGTGCACGCGCGCCGATCCGGCGGCGGTGGGATCGATCACCTCGGCCACCAGGTCGCCCACGGCCAGGGTGTCCCCGGGGCGGGCCCGGTACACCAGCACACCGGGCACGGGCGTGTTGAGCGTTTCCGACCCCGCCAGGGGCGTGGCCCGGCAGGTGGGGGCGGGGAGGGCTGGCGAAGGGCCGGCGAGCACGCCCAGGTGCGTCAGGTAAGCCATGATGGCGCTGGCGTCGCGCTCGGCGTGTTCGTGAGCCACATCGGCCTCGCCGCGGAATTCGAGGGTGGTGCTGGCGCAGCCTTGGGGCAGGGGGTGCGACACGCCCGAGGCCTTGAGCTTGTCGGCCAGTTGCCACCAGAGGCCCGACAGGCATTCGTCAAACGGACCGCCGCCGGAATCGCGGGCGATCAGCACTGCGCGGCAGCCCAGCCACCAGGCCAGTGGTTCCAGGGGTTTCCAGCAGGCCTCTTCGGCGTACATGTGCATCACGGCTTCCCAGTCGCAATGCATGTCCAGCACCACATCGGCGTCGTGCGAAAGGCTCAGCAGCAGGCGGCGCAGGCTGTCGAGTTCGGTGCGCGGCACCCACCGGCCCAGCCATTCAGCGACCGCGCGCCGCACCGTGGCCACGTTGGCGGCAGCATCGGGCCCCATCCGATCGCGCACCGCATCGAAGACGGCGCTGGCGAGGTCGGGGTAGTGGCGGTTGAAGTTCTCGGAGGTGTCCAGCTCGAACCGGCCCATGGCCTTGTGGTCGATGCGCTGGGCCAGGCCGATCGGATTGGCCGCGGGCACCAGCACCACGTGGCCCTTCACCCGCCCCTCACGGTCGGCCTGTTCGAGCATCGGGCGCAGGTGGTGCGCGACCAGCATGCCGGGCAGTTCTTCGGCGTGCAGGCTGGCCTGCAGGTAGACCTTGGGGCGCGCCGACGGGTCGCCGAACGAAAACGACACGAGCGTCTTCTGGTTGCCCAGGCTCGGGCTCAGCAAGGGGTGTTCGGTGCGGACCATCGTCGGGCAATCAGTGCGTGCGCGGCGCCAGGTGCGCGAGCAGCCGGCGCTCGGACAGCTTGAACAGCCCCACCAGCGTGAACGTGATGGTGAGGTAAATGCCCGCCGCGAACAGGTAGGCCTCGAAGGGCAGGTAGTAGTCGGAGTAAATGCGGCTGGCCGCCGCCGTGATGTCGAGCATGGCCGGAACGGCCGCTGCAAGGCTGGTGCTGTGCAGCATCATCACGACTTCGTTGCTGTAGGCCGGCAGGGTGCGGCGCATGGCGCTGGGCAGCACGATGCGGCGAAGCGCCAGCCACCGGCCCATGCCCATGGCCTGCGCCGCCTCGATTTCGCCGGCCGAGGTCTCGCGGATGGCGCCGGCCAGCATTTCGGCGGTGTAACCCGCCGTGTTCAGGCTGAACGCCAGCAGGATGCAGAAGAAAGCGTCCTTGAAGAGGGTCCATGGCCAGACCGTGTCCCAGCGTTCCTGGATCCACTCGAGCTGGGCCAGGCCGTAATAGATCATGTAGACCTGAATCAGCAGGGGCGTGCCGCGGATCACGTAGGTGTAGGCACCGACCAGCCACCGCAGCGGCCGCGGCCCCTGGGTGAGGGCGATGGCAAAGGCCAGCGCCAGCACCGCACCCACCACCAACGAGGTGAACAACAGGCTGATGGTGGTCAGCGCACCCTGGGCATACATGGCCAGGTTGGCGGGTTCGAAGATGACTTCCCAGCGCATGTGGAACCTCAGGCCTCGCTGCGCTTGACGCCCAGGCTGAAGCGCTGGTTGAGCCAGCGCAGCGCCCACAGGGACAACGAGGTGTAGGCCAGAAACAGGCCGGCGGCAAACAGGAAAAAGGTGAACGGCTCGCGCGTGGCCGCGCTGGCCTGCTTGGCCAGGTAGGTCATCTCGTGCAGGCCGATCAGGCTCACCAGGGCGGTGGTCTTGATGAGCACGAGCCAGTTGTTGGTGAAGCCGGGAATGGCATAGCGCACCATCTGCGGCAGCGTGATGCGCAGGAACGTGCGAAGGCGGCCCATGCCGAAGGCCCAGGCGGCCTCCATCTGGCCGCGGGGAATCGAGAGGATGGCGCCACGGAACGTCTCGGTCATGTAGGCGCCGTAGATGAAGCCGATGGTGAGCACGCCCGCCAGAAACGGGTTGATGTCCACCGTGCGCCGGCTGCCAAGGGATTCAAGCAGGTGGTTCAGACCGATGGTGCCGCCATAGAAGATCAGCAGCATGAGCACCAGCTCGGGCACCCCGCGCACCACGGTGGTGTACACCGTGGCCAGGGCCACCAGTGGCGGGCGGCCAGACAGCTTGGCCGCCGCGCCAACCAGGCCCAGCAGAATGGCCACCACCAGGGAGGCCAGCGAGACGCCCACCGTGAGGAGGGCGCCCTGCAGGATCGAGAGGTAGTAGCCGGACAAGACCGGGTGTCCGCCGGATCAGCCGCCGTAGACGTCGAAGCTGAAGTACTTCTTCATCACGGTGTCGTAGACACCGTTGGCGCGGATCGCCTTGATCGCGTCGTTCAGTTCGGTCTTGAGCGCGTCTTCGCCCTGGCGCAGCGCCACACCGGCGCCGTAGCCGAAGTACTTGACGTCGTTGAGCACCGGGCCCACGAAGCCATAGCCCTGGCCTTCCGGCTTGCTCAGGAAGCCACCGGTGACTTCCACCGAGTCGGCCACGGTGCCGTCCAGACGGCCCGACTTGATGTCCAGGTAAACCTGGTCCTGGGCTTCGTACGGGGTGACCACGACGCCTGCGGGCTTGAGCTCACCCATGGCGTACTTTTCCTGCGTGCTGCCCTTGAGCACGCCGATCTTCTTGCCCTTGAGCGAGGCGAGGTCGGTGAACTTGGTGTCGGCCTTGACGACGATGCGGCTGGGGGTGTTGTAGTACTTGTCCGTGAAGTCGATGACCTTCTTGCGCTCGTCGGTGATCGACATCGAGCTGATGATCACGTCGTACTTCTTGGCCTGCAGGCCGGGAATCATGCCGTCCCACACCTGCTCGACGAACACGCACTTGCGCTTGATCTGGTCGCACAGTGCCTGGGCGATGTCCACGTCGAAGCCGGTCGGCTTGCCGTCGGCGGTCTTGAAGGTGAAGGGCTCGTAGGTCGGGTCGATGGCGACCTTCAGTTCGGGCAGCTCGGGCGCCGGTGCCGGCGCGGGGGCCGCGGCCGGAGCGGGCGCCGGGGCAGCGGCCGCCGGAGCGGCTTCTTCTTTTTTGCTGCAGCCGGCCAGTACCAGGGTGGCGAGGATGGCGGACGAGAGAAGTGCGTGTTTCATGAGGTTTCTCGGTTGATGCCCGCCCGTCAACCCAGGCGGAGCGTGGCAGAGCGGGATTGTAGGACTGTGCCGGCGACTGGCCGGCCCCACGGAGGCGGTGTTTCCCCTGTGGCAATGGCACCGTTGCAACGCCAGCAAGGAACAGGCGAGGAAGCACGGGGCAGCCGGTGTGCCGCCAGCCCTCCGGGCGAATCCGGCCCGCCCATCCCGGGGCAAGTCCTTGAATCCCATGGGCTGTTGGCATGCCAACGGCCCTGGCTTGCGGTCGGGCCGCGGCGGCGCGCACCCTCAATGCCGATGCAGGTGGTGCAGGTCCGGCACGTGCGGATGCTTGTGAAACTTGGCCGCGTGGGCATGCCGATGGCTGTGCGCGCCGGTGGGCATCGGGTCATGGGGGTGGTCATGGTGCCCGTCGTCGTGCGTGTGGGCATGCTCGTGCTCCAGCTCGTCGTGGGCGTGCCCGTGTTCGTGGGATTCGGCCAGGTGAAGCACCACGCCGGCCAGCATCAGCGCACCTCCAGCCCAGAGCAACACGCCACCGGTTCGCTCGCCAAGGCCGAACGCAGCCGCTGCACCGATGAAGGGAGCGAACGCGAAGACCGATCCGGTCCGGGCTGCCCCGAAGCTCCTCTGGGCGAGCAGATAGAGGCGCAGGCTCAGTCCGTATCCGCTGGCGCCGATGGCCATCAGCATGAGGGCGCTGCCCCAACCCGGCACCGGCTCCGACCACAGCCAGGCCAGACAACCGGTGGCCATCGTCCCCAGGATCGCCTTGCACAGGACCACCTGACCAGGGTCCCGGTCGGCCACCCCCCGCGACAGTGCGTTGTCCACACCCCAGGCCACGGTGGCCGTCATCACGGCCAGCAACCCCAGCAGCTGAACCCTTCCCTGCAAGCCTTGGTCGAGCGCGAGCACCACGCCCCCGATGAGCAGCGCGGCCATGGCCAGCGCCACGCGACGGTCCATCGCTTCCCCATAGAGTCGCCAAGCAAGCAGCGCGGTGAACACCGCTTCCAGCGTGAGCATCAGCGAGGCCGATGTGCCGCTGGTGTGTTGCAGCCCCCAGGCAAGCGCCACCGGCCCGACCACCGCGCCAAAAAAGGCCATGGCCAGCAACCTGCCCGAGTCGGACGGTTGCAGCCGGGCCTCGAGGTCGCGCGGGCGCTGCATGAACAGGGCGGCCAAGGCCGCGCCGGCATAGAGCAGGGCGGCGGTGGTGAAGGCGCCCAGACCCCGGCCCCACCACTGGACAAACGGGGTGCTGAGTCCGAACAGGGCGGCCGCCAGCAGCGCCAGCAGGCCGCCCCTGAGCACGGGAGACGAAAGCCCGTACCGCATGCGTCACTGACCGGTGAAGTTTGCGGCGATGAAGTTGCCCGGGTGCGAGAAGAAGATGTAGAGCGTCTGCCTGGACTTGTCGGTGGCAGCCGGGTTGCTGAAGACCACCTTCCATTCCTTGCCTTTCTTGCCGTCGACCAGTTCGAGCTTCTCCAGCCTGGCGCCTTGCCAGGAGCTTTCCAGCTTGCCGCTCTTGACCAGGGCGGCCCGGCGCTGGTTGGCGCAATCGCTGACCACCGACTCGGCGGCGGGCTTCTTTCCGTGGAAGTGACAGCTGCCGCCGACATCGGCCAGGGCCACAGGGCTGAAGGCGGGCAGGGCGAGGAGGGCGAACGAGAGGATGGTGGTTTTCATGGTTGACTCGGTTGAAGTGGGTGTTTGATGGGTGGATTCAGATGCCGCTGCGGCTCTTGTCTTCGGTGTTCTCCACCTCCATGTCTTCATGCGCATGGCGGTGCTCGGCCGCGGGGAACCTGAAGCTGTCCGGGTGCGCATCGTGCTGATAGCCGTGCAACTGGGTGAACAGCAGGTACACGCCGCCATAGAACAGGGCCACGTTGGCGGCGTGACTGAACCGCTTGAACGAAGGGCGGTGGCGCCAGAGCGCCAATGCGCCCACCATGACGGCCAGCGCGGCGATCTGCCCGATCTCCACCCCCACGTTGAAGCTCAGGATGCGCCACAGCATGGCCACCGGGTCATCGCCCAGCGGCAGCTGCTGCAAGCGGGTCGACAGGCCGAAACCGTGCAGCAGGCCGAAGGCGAACACCGCCCACAGCAGGTTGGGAGACGCCATCGAGAAGTGCTTCTGGAAGCCGCCGTTGTTGTCGAACGCCTTGTACATGACGCTCAACGCGATGATGGCGTCGACCAGGTAGTAGTTCCAGGTGATCTTGAAGTAGGTCGCAAAGATGAGGGTGATGCAGTGGCCGATGGTGAAGACGGTGACGAACTTGACGACGTCGCGGAAGGTGGTGAGGAAGAACACCACGCCGAGGAGGAACAGCAGGTGGTCATAGCCCGTCAGCATGTGCCGCGCGCCGAGCTCGACGTAATGAAGGTAACCGGCGTCGAGCATGCGCTGCTGGTCTTCGGCAGAGATGCCATGGGCCAGCGCGAGCACCGGCGCGAGACCGATGGACAGTGCCGCCAGGCACTTGAAACGGTGGAGTTGCATGGGGATCCAGGTGAACGGTTGGTCTGCCTCGCGACCGGGCAAGGCGGTGCCATGCCCTGAAGGCAGGCGGAAAATTCAAAGATGAATGGGTGCCCTGCGCCGCCACGGGGCAGGCAGCAGGGTGTCAGGCGCGCGCGCTGGGGGGCCTGAGCAGGCGGTCGGGAAAGACGCTGGATGGCGCAGCGGACCGGGCCGATGGCGCCGCCTCGGGCAAAGCGCCGAACCCGATGGCCTCGATCGAGGCATCCAGTCCGGGGGGCTGGAATCCGTCGTCGGCATGGAAGTGCAGGCCACTGTCCGCGTCGGCTGCCAACTGCAATGCGGGGTCGTCGTGGTGGTGGTGGTCCCGGTCCTGCTGATGGACCTTCAGGTGCGCAATCTGCTCGCCCTTGACCTCGATGGCAAACGGCGTCACCCATGCCAGGGTTTGCCAAAGCATGAGCAGCACCAGAAGAACGGGCCTGAGATCAGAGGTCACGCCCGGAGTTTACCGGTGGCGATCGCGTGGTGTTCAACAGCGGTTGATTGCCAGCAGAAAACGCCAAACAGACGGAGTGCCTGCCTGGTCTGGGGAGCCCACTTCCGCGCTGCAACGGAGTCCGCTCGCCCGTGCAGGCAGAACCGTGTCTTGTCACATGCTGTCATCAATCGATAGCGTCGCGGTACCAGGGCCGCACTAGCCTTGAGGCTTCAATGCCTGGGTTGTTCGAAATGATCCGATCACATGCTTGTAAATGCCTCCTCGGAGCGCTGCTGTTGCCAGCGTTCGTGTCTGCGCAGGTACCTTCTGCGGCGTCTTCCGCGCGCTGGACGCTGACTTCGCGCCTCGAAGGGGCGCCAGGCAGCCAGCCCACCGCACAAGGTCAAGTCTGCTTGAGCACCGAGCAGATGCGCCTCGAACCCGAGGCTGTCCTGATTCGGGAGGCCGAACGGCTGGAGCCAACGCACAAGGGTCCCCAGAATTGCCGCTTGACGTCCTTGAAGCGCGACACATCCACCAGTGAGTGGACCGTGCTGTGCAAAGGGCCGATGGGTGACATGCAGGGACAAGGACAAGGCAGCCTGCAGGAAAATCAAGCGTCGCTCAGGCAGGTGTTTGTGGTCGCGACTCCGATGGGTCGAATGCGCTTGACGCAGATCATTGACGCCAAGCAGACAGGGGTCTGCCCATGAGGCGACTTTCAATCCTTCTTGGCGCGGTGGTCATGAGCTCGCACGCCATCGCCCAAGTGGCGGCACCCTCCGAATCGAAGGGGGTCGAGTTCAGCGTCGGCCTCGGTGCGGCCCGCGCGCCGGTGTACCTGGGGTCGGACGAAAGCGAAACGCGGGCCTTGCCCTTCGCACGTGCCGTCTGGTCCAACGGGTGGTTTGCGGGTTTCGACGGGGTGGGATACACCTTTCCCTCAACATCCCCGTTGCGCTATGGACTGCGTCTCTCGATTGACCCGGGTCGCGACGAAGAGGACGCGCTGGCTCTGGCGGGCATGGGCGACATCGAGACCCGGCCGGAAATGGGGGCCTTCTTCTCTTACAGCTTGCTGCCTGGCCTGCAAGGGGTGGGCCATCTTCGGCTGGGTAGTGGCAATGACCGGGACGGCGCGCTCGCCGAATTGGGAATTCGTGCGATGCGCCCGCTGGGCGCGCGTCAGCAACTGCTTGCCGGGATTTCGGTCACCTGGGCCAATCAGGCGGCCATGCAGAGCCGGTACGGAGTCGACGCGGTTCAGTCCGCTGCCAGCGGATATCGGATTTACTCGCCTGGCGCAGGTTTGCAGGATGTCGAACTCAGCCTGGGCTGGGGCTATGCCCTCACGCCGGCCGCTCGTGTGCGCTTTTCACTGTCGGCGTCGGGCCTGCTGGGCGACGCCCGAGACAGCCCCATCGTGCGCCGGTCGCGCAACAACTCGGCAATGCTGCTGCTCGAGTACCGACCATGACCAGCCCGTTCGGGTGGTCATGGCAATGGATGATCTTGGTCCCCATGGTGCCCGCCTTGATCTCATGCGCAAGCCCCGCGCCAGCACAGCGGGCGCGAGTTGCTGAGGCTCCCGACACCTGGCACGGCGCGAAAGGTGTCTCTGGTCTGACGTTGTCCCAGGCACCCGCGCAACGGCAGGCGCGCTGGTGGAATGCAATGGGCGATCCCACGCTGGATGGATTGATCCGGCAGGCGCAGCGGCACAACCCCTCGATCGTGTCCGCGCTGGCCCGAACAGCTGAAGCTCGGGCTGCAGTGAATCAGCAGCGCGCCAGCGCCATGCCCCAAGCCTCGGCAGCGGCAGAAGCATCGCGGGGAAACACTGCGTCAGTGAACGGTGAGACGCTGTCCTCTGCGCAAGTGAGCCTGAAGCTGGGTTGGGAGATCGATCTTTTCGGGCGCCTGAGATACGAGGAACATGCGGCGCAAAGCCGCCTGGAAGCCCGAGAGAGCGATGCCGCGTTGGCACTGCTCACCCTCGAGGCCCAGGTCGCCACGAGCTGGGCGGACGCTCTGGCTTGCGGACAGCGAGAGCGCTTCCGTGGTGATGACGTGCGCTCGCGCGAAGAAACGCTGAGCCTCACCCGGGAGCGAGTCCGCGTGGGACAACTCGCACCTGCGGAGGCGGCACGCGCAAGGAGCAGCCTGGCTGACGCGCGCAACGCCCTGCAGACGACGCAGGCCGAATGCGCCGCCTATCTGAACGCTCTGGTGCGCCTCACAGGTCTGGCTCCCTCCGACCTGAAAGCCATGCTTGAGCGCCGCGCGCTGGTGGCTGGCAACCACAGGAGCCTCCCACAACCATTGGTGCTGGCGCTGCCCGCCAGAACGCTGGTGGAACACCCGGCCATCGCGGCCGCGGCACGTGACGCCGACGCTGCTTTCGACGATCTCTCCGCAACGCGGGCAGCCCGCTGGCCAACGCTCGATCTCTCGGCCCTGCTCGGCAACAACTGGATTCGCACCGGGCAGGGCACTACCTCGTCGGGCCTGTCCTCATGGGGTTTGTCCATGGGCTTGGCGGTGTTTGACGGCGGGCGCCAGACCGCGCTCATCGAGCGAGATGAAGCAAGGTATGTGCAGGCGCTGCAGTCGCTTCGCAATACGGTGCTGGTTCAGGTAGAAGCAGTGGAGAACGCCCTGGCGCGTTTGGGCAGTGCTGAGCAGCGCGGCCAGTCTGCGCGAGAAGGCGTTGACGCCGCCAGTGCACTGTTGCGTGCCAGCGAAGCCAGCTTCGGCGTCGGACGTTCCTCGCTGTCCGACCTTGAGGAATCCCGCCGCACGTTCAATGCCGCGGTCCTGAGCCAGATTGCTGCTGACCTCGCGCAGCATCAGGCCTGGATCGACCTGGTGAAGGCCACAGGCGGTGCGCTGGCCCCTCCCGAGCCCGCTGATGCAGCGGACCCACCCCGGCAACCGTGAGCGCTACTTGCGTGAAACCGCCATGCGACCATCACACCCCCTGCTGACAGCCAGCCTGCTGTTGGCGTTGACCTTGCCGACGCTCGGGCAGCCCACGCATGAGTCCCCGCGCCCCGCCATGGCCGTGACGGTGGCTGAGGTGCGCTCTGTCGACTGGCCGGAAACGCTGACGGCACGCGGCGAGATCCTGCCTTGGCAGGAGGTGCTGGTATCGGCCCAACTGAGCGGGGCAGTCGTCGATCAGGTGCTGGTCGAAGCCGGCGACACCGTTCGCCGGGGAGCGGTTCTTGCTCGCCTCGATGATCGCGGCCTGCAAGCTGAACTGCAGCAGGCTCAGGCCAGCCTTGCCCAGGCACAAGCAAGCGCTGGGCTCGCCTCGCTCAACCGCGACCGGGTGCTCGCCTTGCGCAACTCGGGTGCAGTAAGCGAAGAGACGGTGCAGCAGGCGGTGGCGGACGCATTGTCTGCGCAGGCTCAGCGCGACTCCGCGCAGGCCGCGTTGCGACTGGCGAGCCTGAAGTTGTCGCACGCCGTGATCACGGCGCCAGATGCGGGACTCGTCACCCTGCGAACCGCGCGGGTGGGTCAGGCGGTCAATGTGGGCACCGAGCTGTTTCGGCTACAGCGCCAATCACGGCTGGAATGGCGGGCTCAGGTGCCAGCCGCCGCGCTGTTCCGTGTCAAGGAGGGACATACCGCGCGGATCACGCTGCCCGATGGCAACGTGATCCCGGGCCGGGTGCGGCGGGTGAGCCCGACGATCGACGAGAGCAGCAGGCTGGGAACCGTACTGATCGCGCTGGACGCCAGCCCCACCGCACGCGCCGCCATGCTGGTCGAAGGCACGATCGAGCTGAACCGTTCCAGCGCCCTGGTCGTCCCGGCCGCCAGCGTGGTCGTACGAGACGGGCGCAGCCAGGTGTTTGTGCTGGAGGGCTCAGTGGTTCGTCGCCAGGAGGTGAAGGTAGGGCGCCGCGCGGAAGGCGAGATCGAGTTGTTGAGCAGCTTGCGTGAAGGAGCCGTGGTGGTGGTCCGTGGCGCGGGCTTTCTGGCCGATGGCAACAAGGTGGCTGTGGTTCAGCCCGCGAGCGCTGAACCCCGCGCTGGAGGACGACCGTGAATCTCGCCACCTGGTCCATACGCAACCCGATCCCGGTCACGCTGTTCTTCTTGCTGCTGACGCTGGCGGGTTTGTGGGGATTCCACAAGCTCGGTGTGCAGGACTTTCCGGACCTGGATTTTCCCGCCATCAACGTCGTGCTGACCCAACCAGGCGCCGCGCCGGCACAGCTGGAAACCGAGGTCGCGCGAAAAGTGGAGGACAAGATCGCGGCGGTGCGCAACCTGCGATACCTGAACACCACTGTCTCGGAGGGCGAGGTTTCGATATCCGCCCAGTTCGAGATCGGAACACCGCTCTCCGATGCCTTGCTTGACGTGAAGGACGCCGTGGACAGCGTCCGTGGTGACCTGCCCGAGGCGCTAGAAGAACCGCAGGTGACGAAGGTGACGGTGGGCCCGGGTGGGCCAACCCTCACCTACGCGGTCACACACCCGGCGATGTCGGAAGAGGCGCTGTCCTGGTTCAGCGACGACACCATCGCCAAGGCAGTTCTCGGTGTGCCCGGGGTTGGCAGATTCACACGTGTCGGGGGCGTGCAGCGCGAGATTCAGGTCATCGTGAATGCCAACCAACTGCAGGCGCTCGGTCTGGCTGTGAGTGACGTGTCACGGACCCTGCGGCAGGTGCAGGCGGACAACTCTGGTGGGCGTTCGCAGCTCGGTGGCCTTGAACAGGGTATACGCACATTGGCCACGGTTCGGACGGCCGAAGATCTGGCGAACTTGGCAATACCCTTGGGACAGGGACGATCGGTCCAGCTGGGTGACATTGCACGTGTTCAGGATGTGGTGGCCGAGCGCCAGCAGGCTGCACTGCTCGACGGCATGCCTGCCATCGGCCTGCAGATATCGCGCAGCAAGGGCGTGGACGAGATCGAGCTGGAGCGGGGCGTGCAAACGGCACTGACGACCCTCGAGCAGCAGCACCCTGGCTTGAGTTTTGTGCGCGTCAGCAGCACGGTAGACCACACCCGTGAGCAGTACCGCGGCTCCATGACCATGCTCTACGAGGGCGCGCTGCTGGCGGTGCTGGTCATCTGGTGGTTTCTGCGCGACTGGCGCGCCACCGTGATCGGCGCCATGGCCTTGCCCCTGTCAATCCTGCCGACATTCGCCTTCATGGCCTGGGCAGGCTACACGCTCAACACGATCACGCTGCTTGCGCTGGCGGTGGTCGTCGGTGTGCTGGTGGACGACGCTATCGTCGAAGTGGAGAATATCGCGCGCCATGCGTCCAAGGGAAAACCGATTCGGCAAGCCACCGAAGACGCCGTCAACGAGATATGGATGGCGGTGCTCGCCACGACAGCCGCGCTCGTGGTGGTGTTCCTCCCCACGGCCTACATGTCCGGCACGGCTGGCCTGGTGTTCAAGCAATTCGGCTGGACGACAGTGGTGTCGGTGCTGGCCTCGTTGGTCGTGGCCCGCGTGGCCACACCGGTCATGGCCGCCTGGCTGCTCAAGGATCACCGCCACGAGGCGACAGTGGATGGTTGGCTGATGACCCGATACCTTCGGCTTGCCCGTTGGTGCCTGGGCCACCGCCTTGCAACGCTCGCAACCGCCACGCTGCTTTTCGCCCTTTCCCTGGGCTTGATTCCGCTGCTTCCCACCGGCTTCATACCTGCCAGTGACAAAGGCACCAGCGCGGTGAACATCGAACTGCCGCCGGGCGCCTCGATCGCGCAGACCTTGCAGGCGGCGGAGGAGGCGCGCCTGGCGATTGCATCGGTGCCCGGCGTGCACCGTGTCTTCGTCACAGCCGGCTCGGAGCCGGCTGGCGGCAGGACGCGCGCTTCCGACGTGGGAGAGGTGAGAAAGGCCACGCTCAACGTGGTCCTTGGCCCGCGCGATGAACGCGCGCCACAGCAGGCACTTGAGAACGCCATGCGGCCATTGCTGGACCAGGTCCCGGGGATCCGTTGGTCCATCAGCGGTGGCGGTCCTGGTGAGAAGGTCCAGATCATCCTGGCCAGCGATGATGCGCTGGCGTTGAAGGCTGGCGCGGATTCGATCGAGACCGAACTTCGTGCGCTGCCGTTCCTGAGTGGTGTGACGTCAACCGCCAGCCTGGAGCGCCCGGAAGTGACTGTGCGCCCCGACGCCAGTCGCGCAGCGGCGATGGGCGTCACCACGGACTCGATCGGCGAAACTCTGCGCGTGGCCACAGCAGGCGATTTCTCGTCCAACCTGGCCAAACTCAACCTGGACCAGCGTCAGGTGAACATTTCAGTGCGTTTGGACGATTCCTTGCGAACCGATACCGATGCGTTGGCGGGACTGATGGTGCCCGGGGATCGAGGCCTGGTGCGCCTGGACTCGATCGCGCAGATTGACATCGCCAGTGGGCCCTCGCAGATCAATCGCTTCAACCGCAGCCGCAATGTCACGCTCTCGGCCGATTTGGGCGGGTATTCGTTGAGCGACGCACTCCGGGCCATCGACGACCTGGCCTCGGTGCGAGGGCTGCCCGACAGCGTTCGCTTGGTGGAGTCCGGCGACGCCGAGATCATGCACGACCTGTTCCTCGGGTTCGGAATTGCACTGATCACTGGCGTGCTGTGCAAGTACTGCGTGCTGGTGCTGCTCTACAAGAACTGGTTCCAGCCGATCACCAACCTGTCGGCGCTACCGTTGTGTGTGGGCGGCGCGCTGGTTGCATTGCTTCTGTTCGCAAGCGAGCTCAATCTTCCGGCGCTGATCGGTATCGTGATGCTGTTCGGTGTCGTCACGAAGAACTCGATCCTGATCATCGACTATGCGTTCATGGCAATGCGCGAGCAGGGGCTGAGCGAACGAGACGCCTTGCTGGATGCTTGCCACAAGCGCGCGAGGCCCGTCATGATGACCACCGTGGCCATGGTGGCTGGCATGCTGCCACTGGCGGTGGGGTGGGGCGGCGACGCGAGCTTTCGGCAGCCAATGGCCATTGCCGTGATTGGTGGATTGTTGGCCTCGACGTTGCTGAGCCTGATCGTGGTGCCGGTAATCTCGACCTACGTATCGGCTTTCGAGCAGTGGATCAAGTCAAGGTCGAATTCAAGCAGTCGCCGCTCGCTTCTTGCGGCTCAGGGGTGACATCATGATTCGGGCATTCACACAAGCTGCGGATAACGCGGCGACGAACTCGACAGCGAAGTCCTCGTGGATACCCGGATGGAGGCCAGGCGCGCTGGTGACCCGGATGTCCGCGCTGGTGATCGCCGTTGGAGGGGTTTCCTTCTTCATCCACCTGGCCGTGATGTCGTCCCTGGGGTCGACGATGTCAGGGGAGCTGGCGCAGGCACTGGGCCAGGTGATTCGGCTGGAGCGCGCCGCGCTGAGCCAGGCCGCCACGGATGAACGCAGCGCGGTCGCAGCCGCACTGGGCTCGGCCCGGCATCGTATCTTGCAAGCCGAATCCGCTCAGGATCTTCAGGCTTCCCAACCAGGCCTGCCCCTGGCCAACCAGCTGATCGAAATGCTCAGGAAGCAGGTCGATCCGGACGTGAGGGTGGGGCTGCTGTCCAGCAGCGGCAGCTTTTTCCCGGACATCATCGGCTTCGAGTTCGAGATCGATGGAAAGCCTTGGCGCATTGAACATCGACCCGACACACCCGGTGTAGTGGCCATCGGTGGGTTCGTGGGCTGGCTGTTGCTGCTTGCAGCCGCGGTGATCGCCTGCCTTCTCATCGGCGTGCGTCTCGTTGCGCGGCCGCTTTCGGCACTCAGCCGCCAGGTGCTTGATCAGTCCCGAGTGCTGCGACCGCTGGAGATAACCTCTGGCGCAAGCGATGAAGTGCGTGAGTTCGTCAAGGCGTTCAACACGCTGGCGAGGGAGAAACAGAGCGAGGAGACCATGCGTCAACACATGCTGGCAGGCGTCTCGCACGACATGCGATCACCGCTTGCGCGCCTGCGGTTGAGGGTCGAAATGCAGTGTCAGGGCGATCTGGCCGACGAAATCTCTGCCGATCTCTACGTTCTGGAACGCATCGTTTCACAGTTCCTGAGCTTCGTGCAGGGCGAACTGCATTCGGGTTTTGGCGAGCCCTGGTCAATCGCCGAGGTCGCGCATCGGGTGGTTGAAAGCCATCGAAACGAGGTTCGATCAATCGCGTTTCAAACCGATGGCACGCATGCGCTCGCGCCTGACGTGGCCCTGCAACGAGCGCTCAACAACCTCATCGACAACGCCATCACGTATGGCGTAGCGCCAGTGGAGGTTCAACTGCAAACCCTGCGGGAGGAAGACCGTGATGAGGTCTGGTTGACCGTGTGGGACAGGGGTTTCGGCATGAGCGACGAGGATTTCATTCGGGCGCAGGCACCTTTCGAGCGCTTGCGACCGGGGCATGATCCCATGGGGCACTTCGGCCTTGGTTTGGCCATTGTTCGCCAGATCGCGTTGCACACGGGCGGAAGGCTGGCCTTGCGGCGCGAGTCCGGTCGCTTCGGCATCGCCCTATGCTGGCCCATGAAAGGCCGGAGCTGACCGTTGATATGAGGCGTTCGTGACATCACAATCCGTGATCGCCGCAGCACTTGGTACGAGCATGGCTCCCACCCCGATGCACCTTCACCTGGTCGAGGACGACCCCGATATGCGTCAGATGGTGCGCGAGTACCTTTCTCAGCATGGCTTCCAGGTAACGGCGATGGCTTCGGCAGAAGAGTTTCTCGCTCGAATCCACCGCGCGCGGCCGCATCTGGCCATCGTGGATGTTTCCCTGCCGGGCCTGAGTGGTTTGCAGGCCTGTCAGAAGTTGCGAGCCGATGGAGACCGCCTTCCCGTGATCTTGCTGACGGCGCTGACGGAAGAAATCGACCGCGTCATCGGCCTGGAGATGGGTGCTGACGACTACCTGGGCAAGCCGTTCTCGCCACGCGAACTGTTGGCGCGGGTGAGGGCACTGCTTCGGCGCGCTGGAGCGCCAGCTGGGGTGCCGGCAGCGCATCTCGAGGCGGTTGTGGTGGGTTCGGTGACCGTGCACCTGGCAGAGCGCCACCTGACGATGGCCGATGGGCGCAACGTGGCCTTGGCCACCGTTGAATACGCCATGCTTGCTGAACTGTTGACCCACCCCAACGTCGCCTTGTCGCGGGAGCGGCTATTGGCCGTCTCCCATGGCAACGTGCGTCACTTGCTTCCTCGCACCGTGGACGTGTCGATCATGCGCCTCAGAAAGCTGCTTGAGCCTGATGTATCGAATCCACGTTACCTGCAGACGGTGCGAAACCACGGCTACGTGTACGTACCTTGAAGGGGAACCATGTGCGGGGCTGCGCAGGGGACTGACAGAGCTGGGACAGCCCAGGTCCTCTAAGATATTGATTTCAAAAGTATTTTTGGCCGGTACGCGCGAATTAACCCCGCCCTCCAACTAGGTCAATTTGCCTCGCTCGAATCCATTGAGGGTCAGTTTTAGGAGTTCGCGCCGAATAGGGTCTTTACCCTCACGAAGTTGCCTGCCCGCACCGAAGCCGATCATTGTGGACACCACTCGAGTTCGTCGCCCGAGATGACACCAAAAGGATCGGCGCCCAAGTATGCGGAAAGTCCCAGCCGAAGTTCGATCACGTGGGCTGAATGGGCTATCTTCTGAACCTCAATGCGGCCGAAGCAAGTCGCGAGGTAGTTGCAACAATCGGCTCCCAGCAGCTGCAAGTCAGGGTCCAGATCCTTTCTCCGGAGTCGCTCCATTGCACTCAATAGGTGCAGGTAGTAAGCGCGTTCGTTGCTTCGTATTTCAGCATCGCGCATGGCAAGCAGTGCGTGCGTCAGCCCTTTTCTCTGCTTTGGAGCTCCGGTCCCGACGTACACCCAATCGTCATCCTCTGAAAACCCGGCTAGATCGGTGAGCACGACCCTGATGCCGGGTAGCAACTCCGGCTCAGGAGGGCAACGCTCGCGAAGCTCTGCCAACTCCATGTATCCCATAGGCTTCGGGTCTAGGAGCCGCCAGATGGCCTCCCCCAACACCCCGAGCGCTTGGGGCGCATACTGGGTGGCGTGGTAAATCCACCTTGAGGCATTTGCGGGCTCCCGTGCGAGCCGCGACAACTTCTTCTCGAGATCCGGTTGCCCGAGATTCTTCATCCGGTCAAATGCGCTGCACCTGGGCCCTAGTGCATCTCCATAGGCTTCGATCAGTTTGGATTCGAGGTCATAGGGTCCCGAAGCGCCCGTCTCGTCCAACAGTGCCTGAAACACCGCCTTCGTTTTCCAGCGCTGGATCGCTCGTTGAACCCGATAAATCGTCGGCTTCTCCCAAAGAGATGGCCGGGGGACCAGGTCGATCACCTGCTCGGTCGGAACGGTGCGTGGGAATGAATTACTAAACACGTAGTACTGTTGAATTGGCTGGCCGTTTCAACGCTAGACGGGGTCGCTGCTCGATTCGTAACCTGCGCAACATACCGGCAATTGGGACGAATGATGCCAAAAATCGGGCAGGGCGCTTAGACCATGGATGACGAGGAACTCCTCGGAGGCGCCTCGCTGCGCGAGGCGCTGGGCTTCCACACGGGCGAAGCGTTCCGCGCGGCGGCTCGCAATGGCCGCCTGCCAATCAAGTTGGTGAAGATCGAGGGGCGCCGAGGCTGGTTCGCCAGCGCCAGGGAAGTGCGGATCTGGAAGGCCGGCATCCTGGCGAAGCTGGGATCGGTTCAGGTTGCGAGTGAGACGCCCAGAAAGGACTAGCGACGAGCAAAGAACCGAAGCACCGTCCGTAGACCTCCCACAAAGGAAAACGCCGCACAGCAAGCTGGGCGGCGTCGTCACTCTTTTCAGGTTGGGGAACCTTGAAACGAAGTGTCGGCGCGATGGGCGGGGCTGTCAAGCCCTGCGGTCAGGCCGTGCCTTGAACGGGCGGCCCGGGATCGAGGACGCGATCCCTCAAGCGCGTGGTACCGCATCAGCGGCGCCATCTGAAGAAATTCCTGTGGCTCTGGCCCGCGCATGCGGTGACCGCTTCCATGGGTCTTTGAGGCCGACTCACCATGAAAGAATTTACCCGCTGGGGCGGGCGTAGGGGGCGCTACGCCGAGTTTCCGGGCGCAGTCAGTCGCTGTTACGACCCGGTTTCCCAAAAGCACGTGCAGTTCGCCTATGCCTACGAGTACGAGGCATGGTTGCACGTCCGGTTCGATCCGGACACGGCCTCGATCACTGTGAAGGCAACGCCGGTAGTCGCCGAGGTGGAGGGGCGGACCTGCAAGGCCGTCGCCACCTTCGTCGTTACCAGCCGCAGCACCGGTGCGAGCACCCTGCATCTGGCTTGCAAGACCGAAGAACGCTCGCGCTCGCGGATCAACGCGCTAAAGCGTGTCGGCCGGGCGCTGGATGCGCAAGTCGTAGTGACCACCTTGGCGCAAGTGCGCTCCAGGGTTGATGTCTTCTGGCGCATGGAAGTGCTGCGTCAGGCCGCAGTGATCCATGAAGACGAGGGGATCGAGCTCGACGCGCGGATCGCCGCGGCGCTGGATGCCAGTGAAGACATCGACCGTGGCCACTTGGCGATGGTCCTGGGCGTGTCGCCGCAACTTGTTGATGCTCGCGTGGCTTGGATGCACTGCCACGGCCACCTACGTCTGGACCTGTCGCAGGACAACTACCGCGTGCTGCGCGCGCAGGGGGTACTGCAATGATCGAGACGCGCAAAGAGATGCGAAGAGCGGCCTTCTATCTTGCCATCCCCCTGCAGTGGCGGGATATCTCCAATTGGCCGGCGGTCGATCCCAACACCGTTCAAGACCTGAAGAAGAGGGCGCGTCTTATCGCTTTGACCAAGGCTGCCACAGCGTTTCTCAATCAGGCGCCATTTCGCGAGGTCAAAAAGCTTGCCGGCTTGAGCGAGACGCAGTTCTTCCATCTTATGAGGCGCGCGCTCGACGCGCAGGCCGGGACCGACCAGATCTGCGGTACCCGCGCGTTCGTTCGCAATCAGGTGCAGGCGGCACGCGAGCGCAAGTCTCCAGCCGGTAAGACCAGCAAGTTCGGCGGCTATACCGGCCTTTTCAAGAAGCTTGTGAAGGATCGCCCGGCGATCTTCCGGCGCCTGACCGAGTTCCTTAATGGTAAGGAGCGTCCCAACACGGTGACGCCCCATCTCCTGCACGCCAAGTTCATCGAGATCTGCAAAGACGAGGGTCTAAGTTCCAGCGACTACCCGCTCAATACCAAGGGCCAAGGCTACGTGCCATTGCAAGGCTGGTACGAGAAGGTTTACCAGTTCGAAAACCGTCGCCGCCACATCGAAAAGCAGCATGGACCGGCCGCGGCTGTGGCCGCGCTGTACGAGCTGGGAGATGGAACATCGCGCACGCCACCGATGCCCTACACCGTCTGGGTGATCGACGAGATGAAGGTCGACCTCGAAGCGGTGATCGAGCTCCCAATGGCGCGCTGGGACGTAGAGTACGTGGCGCTCAGCCAATTCCAGGTTCTGCGCTGCCGCTCGATTGGTAACGTCGCTTGCAACATTGCCTGGCACTTGTGCCTGCGGCAGCAGGCGTCCGGCCCCGACATCATTCAGCTTTTCCGAAACGCGGTCCTTGGCCAGCCGGCGGTCGACTGTGTGGAGGCGACCATCCAATACGAAAAAGGCGCAGGCTTCCCGCAGAACGTCTTCGAGCCGCTGCGCTATGCGGTACCGATCTTGGTTTATCTGGACAACGCGCTGTCGCATCTGTTCAACCCGCTGCAAACCCTTTTGCAGCGGCTCTTTGGTGGGCGGGTGTTGCTCGGCATCCCCGGGCGTCCAAAGGGCCGCCCCGATATCGAAAGCTCGATCGGCCATTTGGTGCGTGCTCTGATCCACCAGTTGCCGGGAACAACGGGAACAGGTCCGCAGGACCCCGTGCGCGAGCGGGCCGCGATCCCGGAGGGCAAGCGCGTGCAGATCGGGCTCTTGGAGCAGGCGCTGGACGTCTACTTCGCCAACCAGAACGTGATGGAGAGTTCCGGAGCGGGCTACCTGGACTCATTCACGCGTTTGGCGCGTTTGGTGCTGGCCAACAAGATCAAGTGCAACTATCTGCCGGAGATCCGTCGCAAACCGCACAACTTCTGCGAACCATGGCCGGTCACCGTGCACTGCGATCTTAAGCACAACCGCGGAAACTTCGTGCTCTACAAGAACCGTCGCTATTCGTCTCCATGGCTGAAGGTGCAGCCCGGCCTGGGTGGCAAGAAGTTCTTTGCCATGGCTGACTACATTGACCTGCGCACCATCGAACTGGTAGACCAGTCATTTGCGACATTCACCGTCGTCACGTGCGAGGGCTCCATGGCAAACGTGCCGCACGATCAGCGGATGCTGGAGATCATCAGCAAGATCCGTTCGGACGCGCGTTACCGGTCTCGACCCGGTGACTCCGCACTCTTTGGCGTTCTGCGCCACTTGGCCGGACGCTCCAAGCATGACAGTCAAGCCGCCTTGGAGTACGCCTACATCATGCGCTATCTCAAGCGCCAGTTGCCACCCGAGGCAATCCAGGATCAGGTCCTTGCCGTGGGGGTCGGTGACGAGTCCCTGGACATCGACGCAGTCGTTGTTCCCGATAAGTTACCCCTGCCGCCACCCTTGCAGGTGGATGGCCAACCGTTGCCTGAAGATCTTTCCTCAAGCGTGCTGCCCCCTAGGCCGGCGGCCACCCCGGCTGCAACTCCGGAGGCTCCCCCCGCACTTGTTCATCGCTTCGTCGTGCCCAGGAGGTTGGGATGAGCGACAACCTGAACGATTCGTCCAACACGGACGAAACGGGTGGTTTCTTCCCAAATCGTCCCATCTGGACGCCCGAGATCGAGCGCAAAGCCTTGGTGGTGGCCGACTGGGTGGAGTGCGAGCTGGAAGGTGGGCACATTTGGGGCATTCAGCGGGTGGGAAAAAGCGAGTTCGCCAAGTACATCGAGCAAGTCCTCCCGTCGATGCTGCCCGCTACGGCGGTTTTCATATTCGAGTTCCTGCTCATGAAGCCGAAGACCGCGGAGGCAGTGCTCAAGAAGTGCCTTCTTTGCCTGGACAGCACTGCTACTGCAGGTCGGGATCTGACGACGATATACAGCCGAGTACTCGGACTGATTGTTGCCAGGTGCAGGACGAGGCGCGCCAAGCGGGTGGTTTTGATCATCGACGAGCTGCAGAACATTCCGCACGAGCTGTATCCAGTGTTCATGAGTCTTGCGTCCGACGTACGCAAGGCAGGGTTCGTGCCCCACATGTTGTCCATCGGTCAGCCAGAGATGAATACCACCATCGACCTGGTCTTCCAGAACAACTACCTGCAAACGATCGGCAGGTTCTTTCAGGGCATGGCGATCTACCACGGGCTGACTATCGCGGACATCGCGGCGCTTCTGAAAAACATGGAGGGAGAAGGTCTGGAATTCACCACCCGCCACTTTCCGGAGCGGGCTCGGCAAGGCTGGTCGATCACCGAGTTGGCGCGGCCCATAGAGGAGGCCATCAACGCTCTCTTGACTGAAGACAACCTCACTGCCACTGCAGCCAGGCTCCCCTTTGCCTACCTACGCCCAGCGTTGAATTCGATGTTCTTCGAACTGGCAGCGGAACCGCAAAGCTTGATTGACGCGGCAAAGGCGAAGGCCGCGATGAAGAAGGCCAGTCTGCACAGGGTGCTGCGTCACTATGTCGCTCGGTAGTGCCATCATCGAGCAGCTTGGCCAGCGTGGCATTGGTGGCGCCACCCCGTCGGCGGTCATGCTACTCACGACGCTGGCCCATCGCCACGCATGGACCCTGTCAGATGGGCGCAGGATTCAGGGTCGCATTCATCGCAATGACACCAGCGTATTCCATAGCGAGCGAAATTGGGAAGACCATGTACATGCCTTAGGGTTTCCGAGCTCGTTCTGGCGTGACAGCGTTGGTTCGTCACTCCTGGGCGACGTGGAAGCCGGCCATATCCTTATCGGCGAACTTCGGTATTGCCCAGATTGCCTCGGCCAGGGTTGGCACACGGCGATGTTCCAGCATCTCTCGGTAGGCGCTTGCCCTGTACACGGATGCCGGCTGGTCGCGGGCTGCACACAGTGCGCAATGCCCATCCCGACAAGCATCAACGCCTTGCTGGAGAACCACAACTTTTGCAGCTCGTGCGGCTATCCCTTCGTGCTTGTCGAGAACCTGGAGCGCTGCCTGGCGCGGGGGGTCGAGCAGCCTGAGGCGTTCCAGCACCTGTACGAGTCGCTGTTGCCGCGAGCTCAGCCTTGCAACCTGTTCATGCTGGATCATCCGGCCGCAAAGTTTCGCCCCGAAGCCCTGGGCATCCATCGCGTCTCGATCGGCCTACACCGATCCTGGCCGCTCCGTCGCGGCACAGAACTGCGCATAATCGCCGAGAAGCTGATCTGCCGATCCAAAGCGACGCTGAAGAACACCGAGTTGCACGAACTAGCCTTCGATGAACGCTCGCAGGCAGTCTGGCAACTGCGGGAGCAAATCGAAGAGATAGGGGGCGATTGCCATCTACCGCCCGAGCTGAACAACGTGCGTGGTGGCGGAGTACGAATCACACGTCCTATGCACTTGACGGCGGCAGCATTGGTGCGCACGACAGTGCAGTTGGGTCAACCCAAGCAGCTTTGGGAGCGAGGGCACGCATGGCGCGGATCCTCGCTGGCCCCGCTCATTCAGTGGCTTCCCAAGGACGCGGCGGGCGCGGCTTATGCCGCGCGTTACCAAGTGTACAAGCTCTTCGCGCTCAACCTGTTGAGTATCCGATCCTTGCGCTGGATCGAGGAGGTTCCTTGGAATGAGCAATACGAACCTGCCGCGTACTCTGCGCCGTGGCGGCACGTCGAGGTCGGCGGCGAGGCGTTGACGGGGTTTCGTTGTCGCATGGGCCTTGGAGGCGCACTACGGCTGATCCGGCGGTACAGGGACAGATGGTTACAGTCAAAGTTGGAGCAGGGCAGTGGCAGTATTCTCGACGTGCTCGATTCGACTCCGAATCTCGCCGTCAGCAGTGCTGGCCAGCTTTCCCCCGTTCAGACATTCTCGCGCGACTTGCCAACGAGGATTTCGGCCATCTCTAACGGGTCGCAGGGACCCAGGGGGGAGGCCGGTGAGACCTTGCCTGCGAGCGACTGGCCAACTTCGGTGAAAGGCAACTCCCAGCACAGAGCCTGACGGTCCAGCCCGGTGCTGCCCCGTCACCAGTTCCACAAGTTCCTTAGCAATTGTGCGTTGCCAGTAGTTGGTGACGAGCTAAACGCGTCCCATCACTGAGTGGGCACGCATGCCGGCGTGTCTCCAGGATCGTCGGGAGACGATCGCGCCAGTGGCCGCGCGCCTTAATTGCGCAGCAACGTCAGCCAGGGTGATAGGTGCGTCGGATGTGCTCCTCAAGTGGTGGTCGTGTTGTTGATCACACACCCGAGCCAGGAGCGTTGGGCGTTTCGCGAATGGCATGCCCGGACCCTCATGCCATCCAAATAGAAAGAAGCGAACTAAATCGAGCGACTGCTTTGAGAACGTCAACTCAACTCGGGACGGTTCACCTGCTACTCCCGGATGGGCAGCTTTATCCAGAAGGTGGCGCCCACGCCGGGTTGCGCTTCGGCCCAGATACGCCCGGCATGCCGCTCGACGATCCTTGCGCAGATCGCCAAGCCGATCCCCAGCCCGGGGACACTCGTATCACCATGCAAGCGCTGGAACAGGCCAAAGAGTTTGGACGCCTGGGCCATGTCGAAGCCCGCGCCGTTGTCGCGCACGAAGTAAGCATTTTTCGCTCGGTCGAAGCCCACGTGCACACGAGGCGGATGGCGATCACGAGCGTACTTCCACGCGTTGTCCATGAGGTTGCGCAAGGCCTGTTTGATGAGTCTGGGGTCACCCAACGCGAGGGGCATCGGGTCGATCCATAGCTCCACGCCCGAGGCCCGCAAACCCAGTTGATGATCGATGTCGATCGCCAGGGCCTGTACATCGACAGTCTCTTCGACGATCTCCGCACGAACGACCGCCAGCACCTCCAGCATTTCGGTGAGCATCTGTCCCATGCGGGCCGATGCGCCGACGATCCGCTGAAGGGAACGGGCACCCGCATCGCTCAGGCGCTGAACCTCGCTCTCCAACAGCACAGCAGCAAAACCGTTGACCGAGCGCAGAGGAGTGCGTAGGTCGTGTGCGATCGAGTAGGCGATGGCTTCCATGTCGCGCAGGGTGCGCTCCAGGGTGCGCGTGCGATCAGCCACCAGTCGCTCGAGGTTGTTGTTGAGCGCACTCAACGCTTCCTGCGCCTTTACTCGATCGGAGATGTCCAAGTGCATCCCAGACATGTACAGCGGTTCCCCGTCACTCGCGCGCCGGTGAACCCGCCCGTGGGTGTTGATCCATACCCAATGCCCATCCTTGTGGCGCATACGCACGTCGCATTCGTAGTAGGGCGCCTCCCCCGCAATGTGGGCGTCGCGGGCCGCGTCGGCGCGCACCAGATCGTCGGGGTGCACCAGTTGGCTCCAGGTCTCGTTGGTCACCGGGCTCAGTTCCTCAAGGGTGTAACCCACGATCTCGGCCCAGCGGCTATTGATCTTCAACTCCTCGTTTTGCAGGTTGTTTTCCCAGATGCCGGGGCGGGTGGCTTCCAACACCCAGGCCAGCCGCTGACGTTCGGCCGCGAGCTCCTCTTGGGCCACCATGTACTGGGTGACGTCGGTGATGGTCCGTACGGCACCACCCTCTGGCAAAGGGAGTGTTCCGATCTCGAGGTAGCGCCCCTGCGGGGTACGACGAAGATAGACGTCTGGGGCTTTTGCATCTCCTATGGCCTTCACGTACTCCCGGCCTGCGGCATCCACCAACTCATAGCTCTCGCCGAACTCCCCCCGGCTGGCCAGGTATGCGGAAATCTGTGCATGGGTGGGTCGAGAGGCCATCAAGGATTCGGGCACATTCAGCAGTTCCAGCAAGCGGCGGTTGTAGAAGGAGACGCTGCCGTTAGCCTCCAGCCTGGCCAAGCCTTGCCCCATACTGTCCAGCACGATCTGAAGCGCTCGCCGCTCGGTCTTCAGTTGCTCCCCCGCCTCTGCTAGTCGCTTGAGCGTTCTTGCACGCTCGGAGTGCCCACGCCAGGCCAGCAGGATCTGGGCAGCGGCGCGCGTCAAGGGCTCCAGAAACCCTAGTTCGAAGGTAACCGCACGGGGATCCGGATGGTGCAGGCCGACCAAGCCCACCAGATCCGAGCGCAATCGCAAGGGCACCACCACCAGGGGATCGTTCGAGCCCGTGTCCTCGCTCATGGCGGTGTGGCAGGGATGACCGGCCGGTAGGACCGCGGCTCGGCCTTGCATCAGCAGCTCCAGGCTTTGCGGATCTTCCAGCTGAAACGCCCTTGAGGTACCCCCGGTGCCAAGCAGCGTGCCCTGCAGGCAGGTCACGCGCTCACCGGAGACACTTGCTGTACTCGTCATCTCGACGAGAAAGGAGGCCGAAGGCCTGACCACTTCGCAAATACTCTCGAGCAGGCGCGTGAAGACCTCTGATTTGCCGTCGGAGGAGATGTACAGGCTCAGTGCGGTGCTCACGGCCTGCAGCAGTTGCTGCTGGCGCTCCATGGCCGCCCGGGTGGAGTGCTCCTCGGTGACATCGGCGACGTAGCCATGCCATAGCACTGAACCATCGCTTTGCCGCCGGGGCGATGCCTCAAAGCGGAACCAGCGCAGGGCACCTGAGGGAAGACGGATGCGATAGCGTTCCCTCAAGTCAGTTCCAACAGCTCCGCACTGCTCCAGATCCTCCAGGATGCGCGGGATTTCATCGGGATGAAAGCGCGAGAAGAGCGCGCGTGGGTCGGTCTTGTGTTCGTTCGGACCCAGTTCGAGCATCCGCACCGCAGGGTCGCTCATGTACTTGATCTCGCTGCGGCCGTCGGGATAGCGCACAGCCTGGTACATCAAGCCGGGTACGCGCTGGGCGATCTCTCCGAGCAGATCAAGCTGGGAGCGAAGTGCCTGGTTGGCGCTGGACAGGCCCTCCAGGCTTCGCTGCAGGTCCGTACGAACGGCGGCTTCTTCCGCGGCCTGCGTCAGGCTCACCACCAGTAACTCGGTGTCCCGGGAACGAAGTACCCTGGTGCGGATGCGGACCATGCGCTCATCACCGCTTGCGGCACGCAATGGGTATAGGTGATTGAGGTCTTCTCGGCCAGCCAAGAAGCGGCTGCGGTGGTCGCTGTCACACCAGATGCCCAATTGCGTGGACGTGCGGCCCAGGGCGACTGCTCTGGTGATGCCTGTCAGGGCGCACCACTCATCATTGACCGCGAGGATGAGTCCATCAGCCAGCCGTGTGATGACGCAGGCCACAGGGATCAGCGCAAACACCTCCTCGTAGGAGACGGGCAGTTCGCTTGGCAGGTGACTTCCATCTTCGGTCGATGGGCGCGTGGCGGTGTCGTCGTTCTTATTGTTCGGTCGGGAGGGCATTCTCGGCGCAACTCTCGCTTGTGCCGCCGCGGACTTCCGCTTGCGGAGATCTGACTCCCTGAGTTGTTCGATGTACTTTGTACGCAGTATGGCCAAACCAACCACACTTTGCTACTAATTCACGCGGTAAGTATGCGTGGTGCGCGCAAAGTGCTGGATCTTCCCGGGCAGTCGACCGAGTGTCTGTCGGGAGGGCAGGGCGAATACAGTAGGGAGAACTTGCATAAGCGCAGGACTAAACATTGCGCGCTCGACCGGCTCACAGTAGAGCTCAGAGTTGAGAGACCAACTCTTTCGTGCGAACGCCTCCCGTTGCTTTGGCCAGGCCGTGCTCGCGGTCGAGCCGGAGATCGAGGGCTGCCACGCCAAGCTGGCTAGCCCTGTGCCTACCAAGATAGCAGAGATCTGAGGAAACTTTCGCAACCAGCGCTGCTGGGCATTCCGTCTGCTGACGCGCACCGCGACAGAGAAGTCCTTGGCGCCATTCGCGCCAACGGTCGGCACAAGCCCCTGGTCTCATTCCGGCTTACTCGGCAAGGGCCCACCGGTCGGGCGGGAGCCATTTGTGCCGTATTGGGCTTCCAGATCACTTACGTACTGTTTGGCGACTTCCATGGAGATAAGCCGCGCGGCCATCTGCCAGCACCACTTGGCCGGTGTGCTCGGCAAGATGCAAGCTTCGATTGCCATCATGGTGAACTCTTCGATGTCGGTGCGAATTTGGGTCATCTGGCCGATGTCGGGCGGTACGTTGAGCTCGGTCATCTTGACCGCGACGTAGTCCAAGGCCTCCGCAATGCTGGCGTTGAATTCCTTGGGGTCGATGTCTTCACGCCGCATAGTTCAACCCTTCACGCGATACTGGTCGGATGCGGTTCGGCGAATGCAGAGACGACTAGCGCATACAACCCGCATCGCTAGCCTGAAGCTTCAATCACCCAGGTAGCCGCAGCATAGAAACTCGCCAGCTGGCGAGATCCACCAGTTCCGGTGGTCGTTGGTAGCCTTACCTCGATTTAGCTTGACAGTGTAGAGCCCGTAGGTAAAGAGCATGCCGCTGTACGGGCTCCGGTTGACCCGCGGCGACGCAAAGGGGTAGGGATTCATTTCGCTCCATCGAGAGTGCAGCATTGCTCGTTTGTTCGGCGTCGATTCCATGACTTCTAGCAGGAGCGATAGGTAGGGTTTCCCCTTCCCCAGAATACCTCATGCACCGGAAATCCGCTTCTGGCGAAATTCACTAGGTGCACCGCCAGAGATACTGTAATTTCGGCTTCAGACCGTAGTAGGCCTTCCCCCCGGCAACTGAGCTCGTCCAAGTTCGATGGATTGTTCCATGGTGAATCTCCCGAGGTTCTGGGGCGGTTCAATTCATCGAATACGGCTTGGATTTGTTTATTGTCGTCTCTGCCGCTTGCGTGACAAACGCCTACGATTGATCACTTGTGCGAGTGGGTAAAGCCTGGCCTTAAGGCGCTTGCTGAAAATGGCCAGTGTGATCATCGATGCCACCAGGAGTCCTAGCCCGAGATAGGCTGCCCAGGTTGGGTCGACTGAAGCCCCAGCCCATGCAAAACCCCGTCCAGCCCCCACCATCGTGCCAACCCATATACCAGCACCTAGAGAGTCTACAAAAGAAAACCGGGTCCAACTCAGGAAAGATGCTCCCGCGCCCAAGCCAACTAGCGAGAACGCACCTTTCACAAATCGGTACCCAATAATCACCCGATTGTGATAACGCTCTACGCCTGCGCTGCAAAGAGCAACCCAGGGGGAGAGGCTCGGAATCAACTGACAAAGAAACGGAAGTCCAAACCGCCCCAAGGCAAATCGGATTTGACCCCCGGCGATGCTGCCAAAAAGGGTGGTCAAGACTAACAACTCAATGCGCAGCGTGCCAAATGCAGAAACGAAGCCAGCGATCATTGGGAGTGGGCCTGTCTTGGCGAGGCAATAGACAAACAGCAGCGCGTACACCCATTGCTCGTGCTTCGCCACCCATGCGAGGAATTCAGATGCGTCCATGCGGCAGATGATCATTGATCGGCTCGCGGCACGCACCAAGAGCTTGAGATGACCTGCCATCCCGCACGCTCATCAGGCATTCGAGACTTGACTCTGTAGTGACTTCAGGGTTTCCAATGCGTTCATCGAAAGGAGAAACCATGTCTGCCCACTGCTGTGAACACGAAACCCCCAAGGCCGAAACCCTCACTAACCCAGGCCGCTACCGCCGGATCCTGTGGATCGCACTCATCGTCAACGCCGCCATGTTTCTGGTCGAGATCGGCGCTGGCGTGCAGGCCGGATCGCTCTCACTGCTGGCCGATGCGGTGGACTTTGCGGGTGACGCGCTGAATTACGCCGTCTCGCTGGCGGTGCTTGCCTCGGCGCTGGCCTGGCGCGCCCGCGCGGCCATGCTCAAGGCGTTCAGCATGGTGGGCTTCGGCCTGTACGTGCTTGGTGCCGCCATCTGGTCGGTCTGGAACGGCGAGGTGCCGCAGGCCATGACCATGGGGGTGGTGGCGCTCATGGCACTCACAGCCAACGTGGCCGTCGCCTGGATGCTCTACGCGTTCCGGGAAGGCGATGCCAACATGCGCAGCGTGTGGCTGTGCTCCCGCAACGACGCCATCGGCAACGTGGCCGTCTTTCTGGCGGCGCTCGGGGTGTTCGGCACCGGCTCTGCCTGGCCCGACCTGCTGGTCGCCAGCCTGATGGCAGCATTGGCGCTGCATGGCGGCTGGACCGTGCTGCGCCAGGCGCGCGGCGAATTGCGCAACCCTACTTTGAAAGGAGGTGACCATGGACACGCGCACTGATACCACCTTGGAACACCGGTTCGACCCAGCCACGTTCGAGCGCCTAATCGATGGTGCCACCCATGCCGATTCGGCCGCCCAGGCCTGGCTGTACCTCGAGGCTGCCCATGTCGTGGGGCAGCTGCACTTCAAGCTCCATTGGCAGACTCATGTCCATATGCTGCGGCTGGCGCTGCGCAGCCGGGACTGGCCCGAGGCGGCGGGGCAGGTACTGCGGCTAGCCCTGGTGCCGCTGGGCCACCTGAGCGGTCGGCTGCCGCTGGGCAATCCGGGGCGCGCCAACGTGAGTGCGTTCCAGCCGCTGCCGGTGCGCGCCGATCTGGCCGACCTGATCGCAGACGCTGCCCGTAACAGGACATGAACCTGGGCATCGGTGAGCGGGGCGGGGTAGGCATGTGCGTCGATGTCGCCACCGATCTCGATGGCTCGGTGGATGACGCGATCGCGCATGTCGAGACGACCCGCCTGCTGCGGTTCGTGGCGTGGCCCCTGATTCACTTCACCCCGGTCGATCCTCCCGTGTGGCCAGACCGGTGGAACGATGGCACTTATTGGGTGAACGTGCGCCTCTTTGGCACGCTGCCCTTCGGCAAGCAGGCCATCGTCATCTCTCAACCCGCGTCAGCAGACGGCTTCGCGTTGCGCGACAACGGGCACAGTGCCCTGGTGAAACGGTGGGACCACACCATCTCTATCACCACCGTTGCCGGGCGAACCCGGTACCGCGACGTGGTGATCATCGAAGCTGGTGTGTTCACGTTACCGGTCTGGCTTTTTGCGCAGGTGTTCTACCGGCACCGACAGCGCCGATGGCGCTTGCTGGCCCGCCGGGGCTTTCGGTATTGAGGACAGGAACCAGCTACCCCAATCGGGTTTGAACCGCCGCCCTAAAATCCCGCCATGCGCCGAATCCTGACCCTGCTGATGCTCGTGCTGCTGAGCCTGCCGTTCTCGGCAGGGGCGGCGGCCGACGGCTTCGGGCAGCCAGCCGCGCTTCAAGCCTCACATGCGCCGCACCATCCACCCCATCACGGGCTGGCGTCCGACGACATCGGCGCGCAGGCGGACCCAGCCTCAGGCATCGATCTGGACTGTAGCGCCTGCCACGCGAACTGCGCCGCGGACCTGTCGGCCACCGCATGGCATGGGTTTGATCATGACGAGATAGGGCTGCTCGAGCCCTCGGCCCGGTTTGTCTTCGCGATGTGGCACGAGCGGCCGTATCGGCCCAAGTGGTCTGCCCCGGTGGGTTCGGGGCGGCCGGCCAGCAGCCGCGTGATGCACTGAGCGGCAAGCGCCTTCCCCCGGATCCTTTAAACATGCATGGTCACGGCGGCCCGCCGTGACCTCCCTGGATCGTTTTGGAAGGACGCTTGAATGACGACTCGCTGGACCCAGCGTTACCCGCGATGGACATGGCTCGCCGCCGTCGCAACCCTCTTGCTGATCGATCAGATCACCAAATCCGCCTTCTCGACCGCCCTCGACCTTGGCGAGGTCGTTCAGGTGACCCCCTGGCTCAACTTCGTGCATGTGCTCAACACAGGCGCTGCCTTCTCACTGCTGGCCGATGCCGGCGGCTGGCAACGTTGGTTTTTCATCGCCGTGTCGTTTCTGGTGGTTGGGGCCGTTTCACTGGTGTGCTTGACCCGCCAGGCAGAGCCGCTCGACCGGTGGGTCGGCGCGTTTGTGGCCGGAGGCGGTGGTGGCAACCTCATTGACCGCGTCCAGACCGGTGCCGTGGTGGACTTTCTCGACTTCCACTGGCGCGGCATCCATTGGCCTGCGTTCAACCTGGCCGATGTCTTCATCGTTTGCTCGATGCTGGTGTGGTGCGTGGTGTCAATCAAGGCGCCGCCACGTCAGCGCGGACGTACTGCATCCGGTGAGGGCGCATCGTGAAGCAAGGCTGGGTCTGGCTCGTGGGCGCCTGGGGCGTTGCCCTAACCGCTACCCTGGGGGCGCTGTTCATTGGAGAGGTCATGGGCATGACACCGTGCCTGCTCTGCTGGTACCAGCGCATCTTTATGTTCCCACTGGCCGTCATTCTGGGCATCGCGGCATTCGCCGAGGACCGGCGTGGGGCCATCTACGCGCTGCCCTTGGCCTTGGGTGGTACTGCCGTGGCGGGATACCACACTGCACTGGTGGCTGGATGGGTGCCCCAGTGGTGGGTTCCTTGCGGTGCCGGTCCCTCCTGCAGTGAACAAAGCCTGTCCATCTTCGGTGGCATCCAGATTCCCTGGTTGTCCCTGCTCGCCTTCGGCGCCATCGTCCTCCTGCTGTCTGTCTACCTCACAAAGAACCGCTCATGAATGCCAAGAAACTCACCGTCATTAGCCTGGTGGCCGTCGTTGCCCTGTTCTTCTTTCTGGGTATGAATGCGTACCAGAAGCGTGTGCAGAGCGCCCAGGACGAGCAAGTGAAGGCCGAGCAGAGCCGACTCGTGCGCATGCACTCACCGGTCATCGGTCCACAGCCTGCACCAGTGACCATCGTCGAGTTCTTCGATCCAGCCTGCGAAACCTGCCGTGCCTTCTATCCCATCGTCAAGGACCTGATGGCACGCTACCCCAATGAGGTGAAGCTCGTGATCCGCTACGCGCCGTTTCATCAAGGGTCAGACGAGGTGGTCAAGTTGCTGGAGGCGTCTCGGCGGCAGGGCAAGTACGTCGAAGTGATGGAAGCGGTGCTCAAGGCGCAGCCCATCTGGGCCGACCATGGCCAACCCCGACCGGAGCTGGCGTGGAGCGCGGCCGTGGAAGTCGGTCTCGATCTGGCGCAGGCGCGTGCCGATGCCCAGCGCGCAGAGGTCAATGCGGTGCTGAAGCAAGACATCGAGGATCTCACCGCGCTGCAGGTCACCAAGACCCCGACCTTTTTTGTCAACGGCCGCAGCTTGCCCAGTTTCGGGCCCGATCAACTTGCTGCGCTGGTGGCTGAAGAAGTGGGCCGGGTGAAGAAATGAAGTTTGTGGCTCCAAGAGCTCCTCTCAGACGACGCAGCGTGCTGGCGCTGAGTGCATCATGGCTTGCAACGAGTGGTCTCTTGGCGGGCTGCTCGCCTCAAGCGCCCACATTCAAAAGTACCGACATCACGGGCGCTTCATTCGCGCAGGACTTCAAGCTCACCGACCACACCGGTCAGGTGCGCACCATGGCCGACTTTCGTGGCAAGGCGGTGGTGGTGTTCTTTGGGTTCACGCAGTGCCCTGACGTGTGTCCCACATCGATGACCACCCTCGCCGATGTCAAGCGGCTCATGGGTAGCCGAGGTGAGCAGCTTCAGGTGCTCTTCATCACGGTGGATCCGGAACGCGACACGTTGCCGCTGCTCAAGGAATACATGTCCAACTTCGACCCGAGCTTTCTAGCTCTGCGCCCGGAGCCGACAGAACTCAAGACCGTCGCTGACCAGTTCAAGATCACCTTTCGCAAAGTTGAAGGCCAGACGCCCACCTCGTACACGATGGATCACTCGGCGGGCAAGTACGTATTCGACCGCAACGGCGCCGTGCGCCTGTACTCGAGTTACGGGACCGAAGCCGCCGTACTGGCTGAAGACATCCTGACCTTGCTGAAGTCCATGGAGGCATGAATCTTGTTCGATGGGTGCTTCTGTCTCACGGATGATCTTGGCAAATTCTGTGCACCGGCAGCGAAAAGCAGGTGTGGCGATCGGATGATCGTGAACCAAACCGATGCAACGCCGGGGCACCGAAGGTCGACTCCCAATGCTGTTTGGGCTCCTTCATGACGCGTCGCCAGATTGTTCTTGTTGTGGCGTTGGTCGCCCTGGCGGTGTCTGCCGTCGTTGTCTTTCTCTATCAACGGCATTCGTTTCAAACTTCAGTGGCACTGGCCTCAGCGCAGGCTGGATCCATGGTGCGACCTCACTCGCCCATCATCGGGAACCCCAGGGCACCGGTCACCATCGTCGAGTTCTTCGATCCGGCGTGCGAGGCCTGCAAGGCGTTCCATCCCCGCGTGAAGCAGATACTAAACGCCTATCCGCGCGAAACGCGGCTGGTGATCCGGTACACACCGTTTCACAAGGAGGTCTCGGTGCGGGCTGTGCGCATTCTGGAGGCTGCACGTGCGCAGGGAAAGTTCGAAGCCACACTGGATGCGTTGATTGACGGGCAACGCGCATGGGCGGGTCGCGATCCAAATGCCTTGGCAAGAGCGTGGGCGATGGCGCAGTCTGCGGGCCTCGACGTGGTGCTGGCAGAGAAGCACGTGGCATCCGGCTCCGCAGATGCCTTGCTCGCAAAGGATGTGGCGGATCTGCAAGCGATAGGTGTGCGAGCGACGCCGACGTTCTTTGTCAACGGTCGGCCGCTGCCATCGACCGATCCAGACGTCCTGCTGGAGTTGGTCAGGAGCGAGGTAGAGCGTGCAAGGGAGACAAGGTGATTGACCTGCTCCTGGATAAGCGGCATCACCTCAATGCCGCACAACTTTCGGCTGACTCCTAAAATCCCCGCTATGCGCCGCCTGCTCGCCCTCGTCCTGTGCCTGTTGATGCCCTTGCAGGGGTTTGCAGGGCTGGTGACGGTGAGCGCTCCTTGCCCCATGCAGCCCGGCATGACCATGGGCGTCGACCTGGCCGAGTTCGCTCAGGCCATGGAAGATTGCTGCAACGACGCGGCCACCTTCGAGCTGACGGGCGAGACATGCAAGCCCGGCCAGGGCCTTCATGCGCCGGCAGTCTGGCTGCCACCCTTGGCGTTGCTCGAGTTCCCACCCCTGGCGGCCCCGTCTCTCGGGGATCCTGTCTGGCGAATGCACCCGCCGGGGCAGCCCACCCGCCTCTGGCGACCTCCCGCTTCCGTCTGAACCTCCGCTTGGTCCAGCCCACCTGCCGGTGGTGCTGTCGTCGCGCGCCGCCAGGGCCATTGCGCCCGGGCGTGCCTGCCCCGGAGTTCAGACATGGATCATTTTTCGCTTTCTTTTGGACGCGCCGTGCTGGTTTTTGCCGGCTGGGTATCGGTGGTTCCATCCGCTGTTGCCGATAAACCGCTGAGCCTGAGGGCTGCGGTGAGCGCCGCCGCGGCGCGCTCGCGCAGCCTGGATGCGGCGACCACCGCCGCGCTGGGCGCGCGCGAGATGGCGGTGGCCGCCGCGCAGCGGCCCGACCCGGTGCTGCGCCTCTCACTGGACAACCTGCCGGTGGACGGGCCCGACCGCTTCAGCACCACGCGCGACTTCATGACCATGCGCTCGATCGCGCTGATGCAGACCTTGCCCAGCGCGGACAAGCGGCGCGCACTGGGCGAACGTTTTGAGCGGGAGGCTGAGGTGGCGCTGAGCGAGCGCAATCGACGTCAGGCGCTGTTGCAGACCGAGGTGGCCCAAGCCTGGCTGGAGCGGCGCATGCAAGAGCAGCGCTTCGAGCTGCTGCAGGCGCAGATAGCCGAGGCGCGTGTGCTGGTACAGACCACCGAGGCGGTCCTTCGCAGCGGGCGCAGCACCCCAGCCGAGGTCTTCAGCGCCCGGGAGGCACTGGCGCAACTGGAGCAGGGCCTGATCGGCGCAAAAGCCGAGCGCGACAACGCGCGTCTCACGCTGGCGCGCTTCACCGGCGGCGCGCCTGATCAGCCGCTGGCCGACCCACCGCCGATGCGAACCTCAACAGCGTCGATCCCAAACGCGGACCAATGGCCCGAGATCAACGCCATGAAGGCCCGCGAGGCCGCCGCCCGAGCCGAAGCCGAGGTCGCCCGCCAGGAGCTCAAGCCCGACTGGAGCGCCGAGATCATGTTCAGCCAGCGTGGCTCCGGGTTCTCCAACATGGTTTCCATCGGCGTGTCGGTGCCACTGCAGTGGGACCGACCGCAACGCCAGCAGCGCGAACTGACCGCGCGCCTGGCGCGGGTGAACGAACTGCAGGCCGAGCGCGAGGAGTTGACACGCGAGCGGGCTCTGCAGGTGCTGCGTTGGCAACAGGCATGGCGCGCCGGGCTGGAGCGGCTGGCGTTTCTGGATGCCCAACGTCAGCCACTGGCCACGCAGCGCGTGGACGCTGCCCTGGCCGCCTACCGGGGCGGGCGCGAAGGGCTGGGCGCCGTACTGCAGGCGCGGCGCGATGCGTTGAACCTCGCCCTGGAGCGCATTGCGCTGGAGCGAGAGACCGCTGGCCTGTGGGCACAGCTCGAATATCTCATCCCCGACACCACAGATGGAGTGAAGCCATGAACCCAAAACGCGTTCTCATCGCATTGTGCGTCGTGGCCACGCTCGTGGCTGTGGGCGGCGGCGCCTGGTGGCTGGGCATGCAGCAAGGCATGGGTCACCGTGCGCCCACCCCCCCAGCCGCCGGGGGCACCACCACCAGCAGCAGCCCATCAACCAGCGATGACCCATCGTTGTGGACGATCGCGCAGGGCGAAGAAGCCACACGCCGACACATGCGTGATTCGCTCAAGGCCGGCGACGTGGATCCGGTGACGGGCCGGCGCATCCTGAACTACCACGACCCCATGGTGCCGGGCAGAAACTTCGATGCACCGTCCAAATCCCCCTTCATGGACATGATGCTGGTGCCGCGCTACGCCGGCGCCGAAGGAGCGGACGCCGGCACCGTCACCGTGAGTCCGCGCATCCAGCAGAACCTGGGGCTGCGCACCGCGCCCGTGGTCGAAGGCTCGCTGGCGCCATCGGTGACGGCGGTGGGCAACGTCGCCTGGAACGAGCGTGAACGTGTGGAGCTGAGCTCGCGCGCGATGGGCTTCGTGGAAAAGCTGCATGTAAAAGCCGCGCTTGACCGCGTGGCGGCCGGCGCACCGCTGGCCGAGTTGTACGTGCCCGACTGGGTGGCGGCGCAAGAGGAGTACCTGGCGCTGGCGCGACTGAGCGGCGAGGGGGCCGATGCCCTGATGGACGCCGCGCGCCAGCGCATGCGACAGGCCGGCATGACCCCGGCACACATCCAGCGTGTCGTGGCATCGGGCCAGGTGCAACCGCGCTTTGCGCTCACCGCCCCCATCGCCGGCATCGTGAGCGAGCTCATGGTGCGCGAGGGCGCGACCGTGATGCCGGGCATGACGCTGATGCGCCTGCAGGGCACGGGCACCGTGTGGGCCGAAGGGGCGGTGCCCGAGAGCCAAGCCGCGTTGGTGCACCCGGGTGCGCGCGTGCGCACCACCAGCCCCGGCGTGCCAGGGCAGACCTTCGACGGACAGGTGCAGGCGCTGTTGCCCGAGGTGGACGCGATCACCCGCACCATCCGCGCGCGGGTCGAGCTGGCCAACCCGCAGGGCCGGCTGGTGCCCGGCATGCAGGTGAGCATGCAGCTTGAGCGCCCGCAGGCCGCTGCTGCGCTGCTGGTGCCGAGCGACGCGGTCATCCACACCGGCCGGCGCAGCGTGGTGATGCTGGCCGAAGACGGTGGCCGCTTTCGCCCGTTGGAGGTGACCACAGGTCTGGAGGTCGGTGGCCAGACCGAGATCCGCGCGGGATTGGAGGTGGGACAGCGCGTGGTGCTCTCGGGTCAGTTCCTCATCGACTCGGAAGCCAGCTTGCGTGGACTGGAGGTACGACTCAACCAGGAGCCCGCCCCGACATCCACCCCCACAGCACCGCGTTACACCACCGATGCCGTGATCGATGCGCTCGGCAGCGACACCGTCACGCTCACGCACCCGCCGATCCCGGCGCTGAAGTGGCCGCAGATGAAGATGGATTTCCAGCTGCCGCCGCGCGCGCAGTTGCCGCGCGACCTCGAAACCGGCGACCGCGTGCAGATCGAGTTCGAGATGCAGGACGGCGACGTGCCCCGCATCACCCGCCTGCAGCCCCTGGCACCCGAGGTGGGCAAATGATCGCCGGCCTGATCCGATGGAGCATCGCCAACCGCTTTCTGGTGCTGCTGGCCTGCGCGCTGTTGAGCGCCTGGGGCGTGGTGGCCCTGCAGCGCACGCCGCTGGACGCACTGCCCGACCTCTCCGATACGCAAGTCATCATCCGCACCACATGGCCCGGGCAGGCGCCGCAGATCGTGGAGAACCAGGTCACCTACCCGCTGACCACCACCATGCTCTCGGTGCCGGGCGCACGCGCGGTGCGCGGCTTCTCGATGTTCGGCGACAGCTTTGTGTACGTGCTGTTCGAGGACGACGTAGACCCTTACTGGGCGCGCTCGCGCGTGCTGGAGTACTTGAATCAGGCGCAGGCGCGCCTGCCGCGTGGGGCCACCTCCAGCATCGGGCCCGACGCCACCGGCGTGGGCTGGATCTACCAGTACGCGCTGGTCGATCGCACCGGCGGGCAGGACGTGGCGCAGCTGCGCGCGCTGCAGGACTGGTTCGTGCGCTTCGAACTCAAGACCGTGCCCGACGTGGCCGAGGTCGCCAGCGTGGGCGGTATGGTCAGGCAGTACCAGATCGTGCTCGACCCGGACAAGATGGCCGCCTACCGCGTGACGCAATCCATGGTGGCCGAGGCGGTGGCGCGCGGCAACCAGGAAGCGGGTGGCTCGGTGCTGGAACTCGGTGAGGCCGAGTATGCGGTGCGCGCCAATGGTTACCTCAAGACGCTGGACGACTTCCGCGCCATCCCGCTCATCACCAGCAGCAACGGTGTGTCGGTGCGCCTGGGCGACGTGGCGCGCGTGCAGACCGGGCCCGAGATGCGGCGCGGCATCGGCGAACTCAATGGCGAGGGAGAAGCCGTGGGTGGCGTGGTGGTGATGCGCTCGGGCAAGAACGCGCTGCAGACCATCGAGGCGGTAAAGACCCGATTGGCCGAGCTGCAGCGTGGCCTGCCGGCCGGGGTGGAGATCGTCCCGGTGTACGACCGCTCGGGCCTGATCGAGCGCGCGGTGAAGAACCTCGGCGAAAAGCTGCTGGAAGAATTCATCGTGGTGGCGCTGGTGTGCCTGGCGTTCCTGTTTCACCTGCGCAGCGCGCTGGTGGCCACGGTGTCACTGCCGCTGGGCGTGCTGATGGCCTTCATCGTGATGCAGCAGCAGGGCATCAACGCCAACGTGATGTCGCTGGGGGGCATTGCCATTGCCATAGGCGCCATGGTGGACGCGGCCATCGTCATGATCGAGAACGCCCACAAGCACCTGGAGCGCTGGGCCCACCAGCACCCCGGGGCGACGCTGCAAGGTGAACCACGCTGGCGGGTGATCGGGGAGGCCGCGGCCGAGGTCGGGCCCGCGCTGTTCTTCTCGCTGCTGATCATCACACTCAGCTTCATCCCGGTGTTCACCCTGCAAGCCCAGGAGGGTCGTCTGTTTGCGCCACTGGCCTTCACCAAGACCTACGCCATGGCAGCGGCGGCCGGCCTGGCGGTCACGTTGATCCCGGTGCTCATGGGCTACCTGATCCGCGGGCGCATCCCGGCGGAGACGGCCAACCCGCTGAACCGCGCGCTCATCGCGCTGTACCGCCCGGTGCTGGACGCGGTGCTGAAGGCGCCGAAGCTCACGCTGGTGGTGGCGGCGCTGGTGCTCGTGGCCAGCCTGTGGCCGCTGCGCCAGCTGGGCAGCGAGTTCATGCCGCCACTGGACGAGGGTGACCTGCTGTACATGCCCACGGCGCTGCCGGGATTGTCTGTTGCCAAAGCGGCCGAGTTGCTTCAGCAGACCGACCGCCTCATCAAGACCATTCCCGAGGTGCAAAGCGTCTACGGCAAGGCCGGGCGCGCTGAGACTGCCACCGACCCGGCGCCGCTGGAGATGTTCGAGACCACGATCCAGTTCAAGCCTCGTGAGGAATGGCGGGAGGGCCTGACGCCCGATGCGCTGATCGAGGAGCTGGACCGCACGGTGCGCGTGCCGGGTCTGTCCAACATCTGGGTCCCGCCCATCCGCAACCGCATCGACATGCTGGCCACTGGCATCAAGAGCCCTGTTGGCGTGAAGGTGGCCGGGCCCGACCTGACCACCATCGACCGGCTCACGAGCGAGATCGAGAAAGCCGTGAAGGATGTGCCCGGCGTCAGCAGCGCACTGGCCGAGCGGTTGACCGGCGGGCGCTACCTCGACGTGGACATCCGCCGCGCCGACGCCGCGCGCTACGGCTTGAACATCGCCGACGTGCAGGACATCGTGGCCGGCAGCGTCGGCGGCACGAACATCGGCGAGACGGTGGAAGGCCTGCAGCGCTTCCCGATCAACCTTCGCTACCCGCGCGAGCTGCGCGACTCGCTGCCCGAGCTGCGCGCCCTGCCCATCCTGGCACCGGGTGGTCAACGTCTCGTGCTCTCCGATGTGGCCGATCTGCGCATCACCGACGGGCCGCCCATGCTGCGCAGCGAGAACGCGCGCCTGGCCGGCTTCGTGTACGTGGACATCCGCGGGCGCGACCTGCGCGGCGCGGTGCTGGACATGCAGCGCGCTGTCGCCGAGCAGGTGATGCTGCCCGCCGGCTACTCGGTGTCGTGGTCGGGGCAGTTCGAATTCCTGGAACGCGCCACCGCCCAACTCAAGCTGGTGGTGCCTGTCACGCTGCTGATCATCTTCGTGCTGCTGTACCTGGTCTTCCGGCGGATCGACGAGGCGCTGCTGATCATGGCCACATTGCCGTTCGCGCTGGTGGGCGGCGTGTGGTTGCTCTGGCTGCTGGGGCACAACCTGTCGGTGGCCAGCGCGGTGGGCTTTATTGCCCTGGCCGGAGTGGCGGCCGAGTTCGGTGTGATCATGCTGATCTACCTGAAGCAGGCGTGGCAGGAGCGCATCGACGCCGGGCGTACCGATGAACCCGCTTTGCTGGAGGCCATCCGCGAAGGCGCGGTGCTGCGGGTGCGGCCCAAGGCCATGACGGTGGCCACCATCGTGGCGGGCTTGCTGCCGCTGTTCTGGGGGATGGGCACCGGTAGTGAGGTGATGCAGCGCATCGCGGCGCCCATGGTGGGCGGCATGATCAGCGCGCCGCTGCTGTCACTGCTGGTGGTGCCAGTGGTGTATCGACTGATGCGCCGGCCACGACTGAACTTTGAGCTCCAGGGGCAATAACCCTGCATGGGGCGTTAGGTGAGCGGGTCGTTCGCCACGGCCCGCATGATCTTCATCGTTCTCAACGTGCCTAGACGCTGGGTCTAGTTCAAGATGAGATTGGCAGACGCATATTCCAGCTCATTCATGCAAGTTTCCCAGGGGCAACAGCCAGCAGTGGCAAGCAAACAGGCGAAAGAAAACCCGCGTGCGATCTGGGAGGCGGTTACTTCTGTTGTTTGATGTCGGTGACCAGCATCTGGCCCTTCTCGTTCTTGGCACTGAACAAGATCTTGTCGCCTGCGTTCACTCCGTTCAGGAGAGCTTTCTCCGAAACAGTGAACACCATGGTCATGGGAGGCATGTCCATGTTCTTGATCACGCCATGCTTGATCGTGATCTTTCCATTGTCCTTGTCAACCTTTCGCACTTCACCTTCGGTCATTGCCATCTCGTGCTGAGGCATGTTCATGGCGCCTTCCTTCATCTTTGAGTGGTCCATTTGGGCAAAGACGGGCGAAAGGGCCACAGTCGAGAGGAGTAGGGATGCCAGAAGTGCAGAAGCCTTGGTCATGATGTATTCCTGATGTCGATGATGTTGATTCGCGGGGTGATGTAGGTTACTTCGAGACGACCTTGATCTTGCCGACCATGCCAGCCTCATAGTGACCGGGCAGAAGGCAAGCGAAGTCGAAATCACCCGCCCGGTTGAAGTTCCAGACGATCTCGCCTTTTTTGCCAGGTCCGACGTGGGCCATGTAGGGCTCGTCGTGCTCCATGCCGGGAAACTTCTTCATGAGCGCAGCGTGCTCATCCAGCTCCGGCTTGGTACCCAGCACAAACTCGTGCATGACCTTGCCGCCATTCATGTGAACAAAACGAATGGTTTCACCTTGTCGCACTTCAACCAGGTCTGGGGTGAAGCGCATGTTGTCGGCCATCTTCACTTCAATGGTTCGAGTCACCTTCTTCGGGTCGCCCGCGATGCCCCAGGCCTTCTGCTCAAGCTTGACCGGGCCCGCGGGTTTGTGGGCCTGGTCGCCGTGGGCAAAGGCGGTAGCGCCGAGAGCGGCCATCAAGCCGGAAAGGATGATGTGATGGACTTTCAAGTGAGGTCTCCTGTGAGGGGGGGATGAAATTTGGTCAGGTGCTGTGCCACAGCGGGTCAATGGTGACCCTTGTGGCCAGTGGGTTTGACGGCAGTGGCATTCGCCGGAGTCGCTGATCCGGTATTGGTTGCCCGAGTGGCAGCAGGCGCAGCGCCAGTCCATTCGTAGGCCACAGTGCCTGGTGGGAACTTGTAGTGGCCAGGATCGCTGTAGTCACCGGGCTTTTGGTCCTTGCGCACCTTGAAGACGGTGAACATTCCGCCCATTTCGAGTGCGCCGAACTGGCCGGTACCGGTCATCATCGGCGCCGTGTTGTCCGGAATGGGCATTTGCATCTCACCCATGTCGGCCATGCCGCGCTCTCCCATGACCATGTAGTCCGGCGCCACGCGCTGGATCTTGTTCACCAGACCCCTGTGATCGACCCCGATCATGGTCGGAACATCGTGGCCCATGGCGTTCATGGTGTGGTGGCTCTTGTGGCAGTGAATGGCCCAATCGCCTTCTTCATCAGCGATCAGTTCAATCTGGCGCATTTGGCCGACGGCGACGTCGGTTGTCACTTCGTACCAGCGAGTGCTGGGGGGCGTGGGGCCACCATCGGTCCCCGTGACAAGAAACTCGTGGCCGTGAAGATGAATGGGGTGGTTGGTCATCGTCAGATTGCCAACCCGTATACGCACCCGGTCGTTGAGTCGTACGTTGAGGGTGTCGATGGCCGGGAAGACGCGGCTGTTCCAGCACCAGATGTTGAAGTCCAGCATGGTGTTGATCTTCGGCGTCTTGCTCCCTGGCTCGATATCGAATGCGTTGAGCAGGAAGCAGAAGTCGCGATCCACATCACAGATGTGTGGATGCTTGTTCTTGGGGTGTGTCACCCACATGCCCATCATGCCCATCGCCATTTGCACCATCTCATCGGCGTGGGGGTGGTACATGAAGGTGCCTGGCCGGCGCGCCTCGAACTCGTAGACGAAGGTCTTGCCAGCTGGGATGTGAGGTTGATTCAGACCGCCAACGCCATCCATGCCCGAGGGCAACCTTTGCCCGTGCCAGTGAATCGTCGTGTGTTCAGGCAGCTTGTTGGTCACAAAGATGCGAACTCGATCGCCTTCAACAACCTCGATCGTGGGACCGGGACTTTGTCCGTTGTAACCCCACATGTTCACCTTGAATCCCGGGGAGACTTCACGAACCACGGGTTCCGCCACCAGATGGAACTCCTTGACCCCGTTGTTCATGCGCCATGGCAAGCTCCAACCGTTGAGCGTCACCACCGGGTTGTAGGGGCGGCCCGTATTCGGTACCAGGGGCGCCGCGGTGTTCACGGAGGTCTGGATGACGGGCTCGGGCAGTGCAGCCATGGCGGCTCTCGAAACAGCCAGTCCGGCCACTGCGGAGGCCGCGCCTGCGAAGAATTGACGTCGATTGCTCATGTTTTTTAAGGTGTTTTGAATCAGTGACCAGCAGCGGCAGCGCCATCGCCGGCGGGCGCTCCCGGATTGACGAACGCACTAGGCTCCCCGCCCTGCAGCACCCACTGCAGGTCGGTCTCGGCAAACCAGTAGTCGCGAACGGCACCTACGGTGTCGCGTTGTGCCTGAGCGCGAGCCTGAACCTCGCTCAGCAGATCCCACACGCTCTTGAGCATCCCGTTGTACTGAAGAACGCTTTCGTCGACGATCAGGTTTCGCTGGGCCATCACCTCGTCGCGATAGCTCTTGGCGACGCCAAGCGCTGCGTCTCTGGCTCCAACCGCCAGACCAAAGTTGATGCGCGTTCGCGCCTGGTTCACGCGCGGGAGCTGCGCCAAAATCTCCTGCAGCTCCGCGTTCAGTCGGCTGCTTGCCGGCACGTCCTTGGGGAGATCGGGGAGGGCGTCGGGAAGATCTACGCGATCATGCACGCCATTGAGTCGCAACAGCTTGAGCAGTGCCTGCTCGGACTGTGCTGCCTCGACACGCGCGCGTTGCAGTGCGGCCTTTTCTCCCGAGAGCTCGATTTCCACCCGGCTTTGCTGATACGCGCTCCAGTTGCCGACCTTGACCATGCGGCGACCCAGCTCGGTCGCCGCCTCGGCTGCCTCCAGGGACTCTTGCTGTAGACGCAAATTCTGCTTGGAGGCTACCGCGCTCAACCAAGCTTTTCTCGCGTCGACTGCAACCTCCAGCAGCTCGTCGTACCCGTTGATCCTGCGTTGGTGTCGGGTTTCGACCTCCATCCAGCGTCCAGCCGCCATGTGATCGGTATCCTCCTTACCGAGACGCGACTGGACGCTGCGAAGTTCCAGGTGCGGCGCCCAAGCCGCACGCACAGCACTCTCCATGGTCGGCAAGGCGAAGCCAGCTGCCTGAGGGGCTTGTTCGACAGACGCCTTGCTGTTCTCTGCCTCCCACTTGAGAATGTCGATATGGCCCCGTTTGAACTGGCCCACCGCGTCATTGGCGGCTCTCCAGTCTGAGGGTTGATCGACAGGGCGCCCCTGTGCGAAGGTCGGGCCCAGCGATGTCATTGCGGCAAGCAGGATCAATCCTCGCTTGGCCCATCGATTTCTTGTCACACGCAACTCCTTGTATGGGAAACGGGCATATTCTTCTTCGTGGGCGCGCACAGGCACCTGACCCGTTCATTACAGAGTTGTCATGTTGGGGAGTGGCAATCGCCGTGGCAAACTGCTCGCGCTAGGAGAGTGGCCGCGTGAAGATTTTGATCATCGAAGATGAGGCCCACACGGGTGAGTACCTCAGACAGGGTCTGAAAGAGGCGGGCTATTTCGTCGAACTTGCGCGCAACGGTGTTGACGGATTGCATGAGGCAACCGAGGGAGACTATGACCTTGTGGTGCTCGATGTCATGCTTCCCGGAATCGACGGATGGTCTGTGTTGAGTTCACTTCGCCGAAAGAAAAGTCAACTGCCAGTGCTGTACTTGACTGCTCGCGACAGCGTGCAGGATCGGGTCAAGGGTCTTGAGCTTGGTGCGGATGACTACCTCATCAAGCCTTTTTCCTTCTCTGAACTCCTTGCGCGCGTCAAGACCATCTTGCGCCGCGGCGGGCAGGCGCAGGAGGCAACGTCCTTGCAGGTGGCCGATTTGCATCTGGACCTCGTGCGGCGCCGGGCGACGCGCTCGGGACGAAAGGTGGACTTGACGGCCAAAGAGTTCGGTCTGCTTGAGCTGTTCATGCGCCGCCGCGGCGAGGTGCTCCCTAGGACCTTGATTGCCTCGATAGTGTGGGACATCAACTTTGATAGCGATACCAATGTGATCGACGTTGCGATCCGGCGGCTGAGGGTCAAGATCGACGACGGCTTCGAAGCGAAGTTGCTTCAGACCGTGCGCGGCATGGGCTACGTGCTGGATGAGCCCGATCAGTAAGCGGGGCATTGTTTGATGTCCCTCACTGCGCGACTCACGTTGCTTTTCGCAGGTGTCTTGGCGCTTGTTCTGATGGGCTTTTCCGTACTCGTGTTCAGAGAGACCAATGCCCACTTCATCGAGCTGGATCAATCGCTACTTCTGAGCAAGGTGCACCTCGTGGAGGAGGCCGTTCGGAATAGCGAATCAGAGGATGAACTGAGCACTTTGTTGGCCTCAAGCACGCATGGGCATCAAGGCTTGTATCTCAAGGTTTCTGGCCACTCCGGCGTGATCCTGGAGCAGGGCGACCTTCGCGTGCCAAACGCGGTGCTTGCTGCCCTTGACGAGTCACCACAGGGTTTGGCGTGGCGCGAGGGCGGCGAGAGCTTGTATGCACAGCGCTTTGCCCTGGATCTCGGCCGTGCTCAGGGCGCCAAGATATGGGTGACCGCCGTCGTTGACACCAGCCATCATCAACACTTCCTCGATGCCTTGACGATAAAGATCGCAGGCTATGTTCTCGCGTGTGTTCTGGCCGGGACCATGTTGGGCTGGATGGCCAGTAGAGGAGGGTTGCAGCCGCTGATCGCCATGAAGGCGAGGGCGCAGCGCCTTAGCGCACAGCGCCTTGGCGAGCGCATGCCCGCAGAAAGCGTACCCAAGGAGATGCGCGAGCTCGCGGAGTCTCTCAACGATATGCTGGATCGTTTGCAAAGTGACTTTGAGCGATTGAGTGCGTTCTCGTCAGATCTGGCCCATGAGATGCGTACGCCCGTGAGCAATCTGCTGACGGCAACACAGGTGACGCTCGCACAGCCGAGATCTTCCCTTGAGTACCAGCACAACCTCGCAACCATCTCCGAGGAGCTGCAGCGCCTGGGGCGCACCATATCCGACATGTTGTTTCTGGCCAAGACAGAGAACCTGCATGATCTGCCTTCTCAAGAGCTCGTTGATTTGCTCGTGGAGGCCAACTCTCTGCGAGACTTTTATGAAGCCGTCGCCAGCGAGCGGAACATCAGTGTTGAAGTCAAGGGCACTGGCATGGTGTCCGGAGATCGACTGATGATTCGACGTGCGCTCAGTAACCTGCTGTCCAATGCGGTGCGGCATGCCGAGTCGGATTCAATTGTCGTCATAAGTGTCGACAACCTCGGTGATCGGGTTGAACTATCCATCTCAAACCGAGGGGCGGAGATTCCTGTGCAGGCACAACGCAGGCTTTTCGAGCGTTTTGTTCGATTGAGTTCGGGTCGAAGCCGCGATGCCACCGAAGGCGTTGGCCTCGGGCTGCCGATCACCAAGGCCATCATGCTCGCGCATCGGGGTCAGGTGACGGCGCGATCCTCGCAGGGCATCAACACCTTTTCGCTGATCTTTCCACCTGCCTGACCCCGCCGGTGCGGACCATCAGTTGTTGTGATTTTTGTTCAACAGATAGTTCAGCCGAGCGACCTCGTTGCTGGTCACGGGCAGTTGTTTGTCCGTCGCGCTCAGCAACACTTCCCCGACGCGGACGAAGGCTGCTCGGCCAAAGCGATCCTCTTTGGCCATCTTGCGATCGCTGAAGATGTAAAGGATGCCTCCGTCCTTGAGAGGGATGATATCGAGTGCGGCTCTTTGTGCTGCATCCGAAGCAAAGGCAGCAGAGCCGGTGAACGCGAGGGTCAAAAGGGCGAGTTTGATTTTCATGGCGATTCCTGGTCGGTTTCCGCGACGCGGTTGCAGCGCGGCGTACGTGTGTACATGGCTACAGTAGGTTGCCACCCATGACGTCGTCCGTACACGCGCATGACATCTTTGTCAGGGCGCAGGGCTCGTGCCTCATCGAGCGAGCTCCGCCGTGTCTGTCGCCGGCGACTACACAGTCTCGTTTGCCACTTTGGAGGCGCCGTACCGACGGGTCCAGTTCAATCCGCCATTCGCCGGGTATCTGAGAGCCTTCTGACGCGCTTTGGTCAATCTTCCATGCTGTACCTCGTTTCGGCATGCGCCGCGGTTCGGGTGGGCGGGCAGGCGAGTGAGCGGGCATGGACATTGCCATCGTGGTCACCCCGAGACTGCCCAGCCTCTCTTCTTGACAGGCGCGATGCCATGTTCACCTTCGGCTTCCCACACTGCTCCGGTTTCACGCCCGTTGCTGGAGATACCCCCCGCATCGTGAGCGATTGGGCCCTTTCCAGTGAACACAGCCTGCTGGTTCACGTGCGGCGTGGCGACACGCTGCGCGTGGAGCGCGGCACGGTCTGGCTCAGCGCAGACGCTTCCCAAGACCTTCTGGAACTGACCGCAGGTGCCATGTACACCGCAACAAGCGAAACGGCACTGCGCCTGACCGGTATCGACCGGCCGCGCGTGACGGTGCTGAGCCAGGATCAGGTGAGGGTGAGCGCCCGGGCTGACTACGGCGGATGGCGGCATCAGCCGCCAATGGCGCGCGCTCGCAGCGCGATCCGCCGCTGACCCGCTACCCGGCTTTGCGCTAGGCGGGCGGAACCCGGCTTCAGCGGCGCCAGCCCCGCAACAGCAGCGCGTTGCTCACCACGCTCACGCTGCTGAGCGCCATGGCGGCACCAGCCACCACCGGGTTCAGCAACCCGGCTGCGGCGAGCGGGATGCCGATCACGTTGTAGGCGAAGGCCCAGAACAGGTTCTGGCGGATCTTGCGGTAGGTGCGGCGCGAGATGTCGATCGCGTCGGCCACCAGCGCCGGGTCGCCGCGCATGAGCGTGATGCCTGCCGCGTGCATGGCGACGTCGGTGCCGGTGGACATGGCGATGCCCACGTCCGCCGAGGCCAGCGCGGGTGCGTCGTTGATGCCGTCGCCCACCATGGCCACAGTTCGCCCGCCGTCCTTCAAGCGGTTCACGATGGCGGCCTTGTCGGCCGGCAGCACCTCGGCTTCGACGTGGTCCACGCCGAGCTGGCTCGCCACCGCGGTGGCACTGCCCAGGTTGTCGCCGGTCACCATCACCGAGCGCACGTTCATGCCACGCAGGCGTTCGATGGCTTGCAGCGCACTGGCCTTGGGGGCGTCGCCGAACGCGAGCAGACCGATCAGCAGCGGCCGCTCGGTGACGTCCGCCAGCCAGGAGACGGTGCGCCCGTCATCCTGCAGCGCGTTGGCCTGTTCGCGCAGGGCCGCGGTGTCGACGCCGAGTTCCTGCATGTAGCGCGGGCTGCCCAGGCGCAGGGCGCGGCCCTGCACCTCGGCCGACATGCCCCGGCCCGCCACCGCACTCACCTTGGCGGCGGACAGCAGCGGCACGCCCGCCTGCTTCGCCGCGTCCATCACGGCGCGGGCCAGCGGGTGCTCGCTGCCCGCTTGAATGGCGGCACTCCAGGGCAGCAGATCGGCTTCGTGGCCGGGTGCGGCCAGCGCGGCCACCAGCGTGGGCTTGCCCTCGGTGAGCGTGCCGGTCTTGTCGAAGGCCACCGTGTCGATGCGGTGCGCAAGCTCGAGTGCTTCGGCGTCCTTGATCAGGATGCCGTGACGCGCCGCTACGCCGGTGCCAGCCATGATGGCCGTGGGCGTGGCCAGGCCCAGCGCACAGGGACAGGCGATCACCAGCACCGCCACCGCATTCAGGATCGCCTGCTCCCAGTCCCCGGTGGCAATGCCCCAGCCCAGCAGCGCGAGCGCGGCCAGCACCAGCACCACCGGCACGAACACCGCGCTCACGCGGTCCACGATGCGCTGGATCGGGGCCTTGCGGGCCTGGGCCGACTCCACCATGCGCACGATGCGCGAGAGCGTGGACTCGGCGCCCACCGCGGAGGTGCGCACCAGCAGCAGGCCTTCGGCGTTGATGGCGCCGCCGGTGACCTTGTCGCCCTCGTGCTTGGCCACCGGCAGGCTCTCGCCAGTGATGAGCGATTCGTCCACCTGGCTCGCGCCTTCGACCACCACGCCGTCCACCGGCACGCGCTCGCCCGGGCGGACCACCACCAGGTCGTTCACCTTCACACGGGCCAGCGGCAGGTCCAGATCGCCGTTGGCGGTGCGCACGCGCGCCACCTCGGGCTTGAGGGCGTTGAGCGCGGCGATGGCAGCCGTGGTCTGGCGCTTGGCGCGCGACTCCAGCCACTTGCCGAGCAGCACCAGCGTGATGATCACGGCCGAGGCCTCGAAGTACAGGTGTGGCGTGCCGTGTTCGGCGTGCTTGAACAGCAGGTACAGGCTCAGGCCGTAGCCCGCGCTGGTGCCCAGCGCCACCAGCAGGTCCATGTTGCCGGCGCCCGCGCGCACGGCGCGCCAGCCGGCTCGGTAGAAGCGGGCCCCCAGCCAGAACTGCACCGGCGTGGCCAGGGCCAGTTGCCACCAGCCATCGATCATCCAGTCGGCGCCGAACAGCATGCCGACCATGGGCAGCACCAGCGGCAGGGACAGCGCGGCAGCCAGCAACACCGGCCACAGCGGCTCGCCTTTGGACGCCTGGACCGGCTGGGTGGGGTTGTCTTCGAAGGCCACGGCGCGGTAGCCCGCCTTGTCGACCGCTGCGGTCAGCGCACCGACCGACACGCCCACGGCCTTGACCGTGGCGCGCTCGGTGGCGAGATTGACCACGGCTTCCTTGACGCCGGCCACGGACTTGAGCGCTTTCTCCACGCGCGCCACGCAGGACGCACAGGTCATGCCTTCGATCGAGAACTCGAAGCTCTCGGCGGCCACGCTGTAGCCTGCCTTGTCAACGGCAGCGATCAGCGCCGCGCCGGACGTGCCCGCGGTCACGTTGACCGTGGCGCGCTCGGTGGCGAGGTTGACGTCGACGCTCGCCACGCCCGCCACGGACTTGAGGGCTTTCTCGACGCGAACGACGCACGACGCACAGGTCATTCCCTCGATCGGGAACTCGTGCGCCACCAAGGTGCTGGAAGGGTTCATGAGGGGTCTCCTGTTGGGGTGGGCTGGATGCTCGGCCTTGCCACGACGTCAAGGTCAAACGGAAGCGGCCTGCAGCCGGCGATGGGCCCAGGCACGCGCCATTGGCAACCAGTGGCGCCATCCCTGCGTGTCGCGCCAGGCGCGCGCCTGCACCGGCTGACGGCTGAGCACCTTCACGCGCGGGGCATCGAAGCCACTCAGGCGCAACACGGCGCTCTCGCCCACGGTGTGCAGATCGCCGGTGGCGAGCAGCGTGTCGCGCGGATCACCGTCGACGGTGATCCAGACCGTGCCGCGTGTGGCCTGCAAAAGATCGCCCGGCTGCACGGGCAGCATCAGGCTGTGTTCGGGCGAGAGCTCCCATTCGCTGGCCGCGAGGGGGCCGAAGCCGGGGTGTTGGAGAAGGCAGTCGGTGGGCATGGCGGTGCTCCGGTAGAGGTGGGAGCTGTGCATGCTTGCGCTTGACACGTTGTCAAGGTCAAACGGTGTGCCGGGTTTCGCAGCGGCTTGCGCTTGTCACCGTGGTAAGCCCCAAGCTGACAGCCCCTCAACCCTTTCGGAGCTTTCCATGCACGAATTCCACCTTCCCGACATGACCTGCGGCCACTGCGCCTCCACCGTGAACCTCACGCTCAAGCTGGTCGACCCCGCGTGCGAGGTGTCGGTCGACGTCGCCAGCCGCAAGGTGCAGGTCAGCAGCCGCGAAGACCGCGCAGCGCTGGTCGAAGCGCTGACGGAATCGGGTTACCCGCCCGCCGCCTGACCGCCGGTCGACCCGGTCCGGACCGGCACTTGACCTTCCCACGGGGTGAAGCTTCAAGCTTCACCCCGTTGCGCTTTCTTTCGGAGATTCCCATGTCCACGCTCATGAACATCGGCCAGGCCGCTGCCGCTGCAGGCGTCTCGCCCAAGATGATTCGCCACTACGAACTCATCGGTCTGTTGCCCGAGGCCGATCGCAACGAGTCGGGCTACCGCCTCTACAGCGAGCGCGAGGTGTCTGTGCTTCGCTTCATCGGACGCTCGCGCCACCTGGGCTTCTCGATCCTGCAGATTGCCGAACTCATCGGCCTGTGGAGCGACTCGCAGCGCTCCAGCCGCGAAGTCAAGACGGTGGCCGAACGCCACCTCGCCAGCCTGGAAGAAAAGCGCCGCGAGATCGAGCAGATGATGGCTGGCCTGTCCGAGTTGGTGCAGGCCTGCCCCGGCGACGACCGTCCGCACTGCGCCATCCTGGACAAGCTGTCGCAGCACAGCCTGGACAAGCACCAGCCCAGGCACCGGCCGCAACTCAAGAAGGGCAGCGCCAAGGAGGGCGAGCCCGCCGCTGCGGGGTCCGGCCACATCGACCTGATGGCCTGGATGCGCGGCGTGCAGGTGCATCATGGCGCACACTGAGCGCGGCGCCGATGGACAGCGGGTTTGCCCGGGCGGGCGGACCTGGGTAGATAACGAGGAGGGAAACCCCATGAGCGCACCCGCGGGTCACGATCACGATCACGATCACGATCACAAGCACCCTAACCATCGTCATGAGGATGGCGGCGCCCATCCGCCCGCCACAACGCCTGCGCAGGCGGAGCCGCAAGCGGCCGGCACCACGGTGTACACCTGTCCCATGCACCCGGAGATTCGCCGCGACGCTCCGGGGAGCTGCCCGATCTGCGGCATGTCGCTCGAGCCGCTGATGCCAGGCCTCGAAGACGATGACAACGTCGAGTTGCGGGATTTCGAGCGGCGCTTCTGGTGGACGCTGCCATTGACCGCCGCGGTCTTCGTGCTCGCGATGTTCGGGCATCGCCTCGGCTGGTTCGACATGACCACCCAGAGCTGGATCGAGCTGGTGCTGTCGCTGCCCATCGTTCTCTGGGCGGGCTGGCCTTTCTTCGCGCGCGGATGGCAGTCGGTGATCAACCGCAGCCCCAACATGTGGACGCTGATCGGCCTCGGCACGGGTGCCGCGTTCGTCTACAGCGTGATCGCCACGGTGGCTCCCGGCGTCTTTCCGTCATCGTTCCTGTCGATGGGGCGCGTGGCGGTCTACTTCGAAGCGGCCGCGGTGATCATCTCGCTCACCTTGCTGGGACAGGTGCTCGAACTCAGGGCGCGCTCACAGACCTCGGCGGCCATCAAGTCGCTGCTGGGCCTGGCACCCAAGACGGCCAGGCGCATCCGCGCCGACGGCGTTGAGGAAGACGTTGCGCTCTCGCACGTGCACGTGGGTGACCTGCTGCGCGTGCGCCCCGGTGAGAAAGTGCCGGTGGACGGCGCCGTGGTCGAGGGCAGCAGCGCGGTTGACGAATCCATGCTCACCGGCGAACCAATCCCGGTGACCAAGCGCGTAGGCGATCCGGTGATTGGCGCCACACTCAACACCAGTGGCGCGCTGGTGATCCGGTCCGACCGCGTGGGCGCAGCCACCATGCTCTCGCAAATCGTGCAGATGGTGGCCCAGGCCCAGCGCTCCAAGGCCCCGATGCAACGCATGGCGGACGTCGTGGCGGGCTACTTCGTGGTGACCGTCGTGCTGATCGCCCTGGCCACCTTGCTGGTGTGGGGCTTCTTCGGCCCTGAACCGCGCTGGGTGTTCGGCTTGATCAATGCGGTGGCCGTGTTGATCATTGCCTGCCCGTGTGCGCTGGGGCTGGCCACGCCCATGTCCATCATGGTTGCCTCGGGCAAGGCTGCCACGCGCGGCGTGCTCTTTCGCGATGCGGCCGCCATCGAGAATCTGCGCAAGGTGGACACCTTGATCATCGACAAGACCGGTACCCTGACCGAAGGGCGACCGGCCTTCGATCAGGCCATCGGTGTCGAGGGCATCGACGCCGACGAGGTGCTGCGTCTCGCAGCCAGCCTCGATCAGGGCAGCGAGCATCCCCTGGCCGAAGCCATCGTGCGGGCCGCGCGCGATCGCGGGCTCACGCTGGACAAGCCCGATTCGTTCGAATCAAGCTCCGGCATCGGTGTTCGCGGTGTGGTGGCCGGCCGTTCCCTGGCGCTGGGCAACACCGCGCTGATGGAACAACTGGGCGTGTCGGTGCAGGCAATGACGCCGGCAGCCGAGGCTTGGCGCGCACGCGGCGCCAGCGTCATGCACCTGGCCGTCGACAGCAAACTCGTCGGCCTGCTCGCCGTGTCGGACCCCATCAAGCCCTCCACGCCCGAAGCCCTGTCGCTGCTGAAGTCCGCCGGACTGCGCATCGTGATGGCAACGGGGGACGGCCTCACCACCGCGCGCTCGGTGGGCGAACAACTGGGTATCGACGAAGTGCACGGCGAGGTGAAGCCGGCCGACAAACTGCGCCTGGTCGAACGCCTGCAGTCCGAAGGCCGCGTGGTGGCGATGGCGGGTGACGGCATCAACGACGCCCCGGCCCTGGCCAAGGCCGATGTGGGCATTGCCATGGGCACAGGCACCGACGTGGCCATGAACAGCGCGCAAGTCACGCTGGTGAAGGGCGACTTGCGAGGTATCGCCGTGGCACGCACACTGTCACAGGATACGGTGGCCAACATGAAGCAGAACCTGCTCTTTGCGTTCCTCTACAACGCGCTGGGGGTCCCGGTGGCTGCTGGCGTTCTGTATCCGATGACGGGCTGGTTGCTCTCGCCCTTGATCGCGGCATTGGCCATGAGCTTGAGTTCCGCTTCGGTGATCGGCAACGCGCTGCGGCTACGAACCGGCCGCTGAGCGCGTCCGTCTCCCAGGGCCAGGCACGGCAAACGGTTTGCAAGCGGCGTCGGCTGTTGACATGGGTCAAGCCGCCGGCGTTATTTGGCGCCTAGGATGAAGGCATCAGATGGCCTTTTGCGGTTGTCTGCCTTGATATGTACCGCCTGCCCCGACTGCCCAAACCCCGTCGCATTGCGTCGGTGATGCTGATCGTCTGGCTGTCGGGCATGTTCACCAGCTGGGCACACGCCTGCCTGGTGACAGCGCCGGGCGCATTGGCCCATGCAGCAGAGCATCACGCACCGCCTTCTGGTCATGAACGGCCGGCTGAGGCTGCGGCGGATGTGGCGGAGGTGGCGGGGGACATGTCGCTTCCCCCCAATGTGGCGTTGGCGCTTTGCGAGGACTTCTGCGAGACGGAACGCAGCATCATCCCGCAGGTCCAGGCCAAGAAGGCATCCGCCGATACGTGTGCGGCCATGATGCCCAACGCCACCATCGGCATCGCATCAGCAGGGTTTGCGCTGCGCCGGACCGGCCTTCGTTGGCACCCGCTGGCAGTACCGCCACCCCCAGGCCCACCCGTGGCGATTGTCTTACTTCGGTTGACGCGATAGGACATCGTCAGGGCCTTGCCGTGCGCGCGAATGGCGCTGCCACGTCCCGGCCTGCATACCTCACGGATTTTTGTCAGGTCTCGGTTGTACCACGGTGGCCAACCGTCATTCACCCCCATCCATCACTGGTATCCCAAGGAGTTTGATCATGAACATGTTTCGTACTGTGGCTGTCGCCAGCACATTGGCTCTCACACTCACGGCCTGTGCGCAGAACCCCACGAGCCCAGCCGATGCCAACCATTCGGCGCACCATCCGCCTGCGGCTGCTGCAGCCGCTACCGCCGCGCCTCCTCCCGCAGACCGCATGGCGAAGATGGGCGAGCACATGAAGGCCATGCGTGACATGCACGAGAAGATGTCGCGCGCGAACACCCCGCAGGAGCGCCAGGCGCTCATGGGTGAGCACATGAAGCTCATGCAAGAGGGCATGGCGCTGATGGGAGGCATGGGGCATGGTCCCCGTGCCGGCATGCTCGGCATGGGTGGCATGCAGGGCATGGGTCAGATGGGTGCGCCGGGCATGCCCATGGACCCGGCCACTCGACAGCAGATGATGGAAATGCGCATGGAGATGATGCAATCCATGATGCAGATGATGATGGACCGCACGGCTCCGACGCCCGGCAAACCATAGGCCGGGCGCCATCGGGCACAACGCTCAGTTCGCGCGCTTGATGGCGCTGTACTGCCCGCCGGTGCGCAGCACCACCGTCACCGGCGCATCGCCGCGGTTGCGCCAGAACCAGCCGTGGTTTCCCGTGAACGCGGCCACAAGTTCACCCTCATCGGCCGGCACACCACGCCCCTTGACGTAGCTGATCGATCGACCGAAGCCGTCGCCGTGCGTATCGTAGTTGACGACACCGCCCTGGACCTTCCAGGCGTAGCGTGCCTTCTCCCCCTCCTTCATGACCAGTTTGATCTCGATACCCTGGCCCGGTGAGAGCGAGAAGCTCAATTCATCCCGCCAGCCGGACGCATCGGCGACCGGGTTGGTGGCCGGCGCCGCTGCGGCAGGGACGGGGGCGGTAGCTGGCGCCGCAGCAGTGCGGGTGCCGACGGGATCAAGTTGCGGGGCTGATGTGGCGGACTGATTGGCCTGCTGGATGGCATCGGCCGCCGCTTCGCGCGCCAGGGCCACCTTGATCTCACCCATCTCGGTCAAACCGAGAAGGCGTCCGACGCCGGTCCAGTCCTTGCCGTACTCGGCAGGAAAGACGACCGTGACGAGAAGCACCGCGGCCACGATGGCCGCGGCGACGGTGGAGCGCATCAGTTGGCGCGAAGACGGCAGATCCGCCGCCGAGGGAGTTTTGCTGTTGAACATGGGAGTTGAAGAGCGAAGTTCAGATGTGGAAGACGACATAGCCCGCCAATTGCATGCCCACCAGCACGAAGCCGGCGCACATCATGGCGACGTTGGCGGTGTAAGCGTGGCGAACGAAGCCAGCGGTGCGGCGCCAGTAGCTCATGCCGATCAGGATCACGGCGAGTGCGAGCAACTGCCCCAGTTCCACACCGACGTTGAATGCCAGCAGGTTGGGCACCAGGCCATCGGGCGAAATCTCGTACTCGAGGATCTTGGTCGCCAGGCCGAAACCGTGGAACAGGCCAAAGACCAGCGTGGCAGCACGGGTGTCGGGCTGGAACCCGAACCATCGCTGGAACGCCCCCAGGTTGTCGAGCGCCTTGTAGACCACCGACAGCCCGATGATCGCGTCGATCAGGAAGGCGTTGATCCCGACGTTGAAGTACACGCCCAGGATCATGGTGGTCGAGTGACCGATGGCGAACAGGCTCACATAGAGGCCGATGTCCTTCAACCGGTAGAGGAAGAAGATGACGCCGAACAGGAACAGGATGTGGTCGTAGCCGGTCATCATGTGCTTGGCGCCCAGGTAGATGAAGGGCAGCAGCTTGACGCCGGTGACCTCCTGGATGTAGCCCTTGTCACCCTGGGTGACACCATGGGCCAGTGCGTCGGTGGCCCCCAGGAACAGCGCGCCAAGCGCGGCCAATGGAAACCAGAAGAGGGCGCAGTGGCGCCATGCCCATGCGGCAAGCGCCAGCCACCTGTCGAAGAGGCTAAGCATGAAAACTCCGAACGGAAACGGGTGAGACGCCGCCCGCCGGATCGCAGACCCGGCAGCATTCAAAGGCGGCGCGAGAAAGGGTTGGGGATCAGGCCGTCTTGGGCGGACGATCGAGTCTGTGAATGGCCAGGCGGTCCATCCACGCCAGCACCAAAGGCTTGCCGGGCGGTTTCATGACCGGCGCCACCGCGGGCATGAGCGGCAATGCGTGCGCCTTGTCGTGCGAATGGTCCGCGCCCAGATGGGTGTGCGACAGGCCGTCGAACAAGGCCAGGTCGGCTTCCTCGTGCGAATGGCCGTGCGAATCGCCTTCGGTGGCCTCGGCGTGCTGGATCACGTCCAGGGTCTTGAGCCCGTGCGAATGCAGGCCACCCAGCGAGGACAGAAGGGTACCCACGAGGATGACCAGCAAAACCCCCAGGCGCATGCCGCAGCGCAGCCAGCGCGGGCGCGGAAGGAGGGGTTGCATGGGGATCGTCACGGCGAATGGGTATCGGGAAGCCTGCGTATAGTAACCTAGGGGGGAGGATACAAGCCAACATGAAACACTCCCACACACACGAGACTCATCCCGCCCTGATCAAGCGCCTGCGCCGCGCGCACGGCCACCTCCACAGCGTGATCGAGATGATCGAGCAGGGGCGCGAGTGCCTGGACATCGCGCAGCAACTGCAGGCCGTGGAGAAGGCGATCACCCAGGCCAAGAAGACCTTGGTGCAGGACCATATCGACCATTGCCTGGCGCACGCGCTCGATGGCGCGAAGCGCTCTGGCCCGTCCGCAGACTCGCTGGAGGAGTTCAAGCAAATCACCCGCTACCTCTGAGCGCTGAGCCAGAGCCTCGCCCATGCTTGACGTACTTCAGAACCGCACCTACCGGCACCTGTTCGCCGCGCAGGTGATCGCCTTGCTCGGCACCGGCCTGGCGACCGTGGCCCTGGGCCTCCTGGCCTTCGATCTGGCCGGCGAGCAGGCCGGTGTCGTGCTGGGCACAGCGCTGGCCATCAAGATGGTGGCCTACGTGGGCGTGGCGCCAGTGGCGTCGGCGCTGGCGCAGAGCCTGCCGCGGCGCGCCCTGCTGGTCGGCCTCGATCTCGTGCGCGCCGCCGTGGCGCTGCTGCTGCCCTTCGTGAACCAGGTCTGGCAGATCTACGTGCTGATCTTCCTGTTGCAGGCGGCCTCGGCCGCCTTCACGCCCACCTTCCAGGCCACCATCCCCGACGTGCTGCCCGACGAGCGCGACTACACCAAGGCGCTCTCGCTGTCGCGCCTCGCCTACGACCTGGAGAGCTTGCTGAGTCCCATGCTGGCCGCCGCGCTGCTCACGGTCATCGGCTTTCACGACCTCTTCGCCGGCACCGTGTTCGGCTTTATCGCCTCGGCCCTGCTGGTCGTCTCGGTGGTCCTGCCGGCGTCGCCTGCGACCGAACAGCGAGGCATCTACGACCGCACCACGCGTGGCCTGCGGATCTACCTGGCGACGCCGCGCCTGCGCGGCCTGCTCGCCGTTAGTGCGGCGGTGGCGGCGGCCGGCTCCATGGTGTTCGTCAACACCGTGGTGCTGGTTCAGGCGCAGTGGGCTATGCCGCAGAGCGCCCTGGCGCTGGCCCTGGCCGCGTTTGGCGCCGGCTCGATGGTGGCGGCGCTGGCGCTCCCGCGCCTGCTCGAGCGCTGGCCCGACCGGCCCGTCATGCTGCTGGGCGTGGCGGTGCTGGGCTTGGCGCTCCTGCTCGCAAGCTTGGTCAAGCACTACAGCGGCCTGCTGGCGTTGTGGGCCGTGGCCGGCCTGGCCTACTCCACCGCGCAGACGCCCTCGGGCCGGTTGCTGCGGCGTTCCTCGCACGCGGCCGACCGGCCCGCGCTCTTTGCCGCGCAGTTCGCGCTGTCGCACGCCTGCTGGCTGGTGTTCTATCCCCTGGCCGGCTGGGCTGGGGCGCGCTGGGGCACGTCGACCACCTTCCTGCTGCTGGGCGCATCCGCCCTGCTGGCCGGGCTGGCCGCCCTGCGCCTTTGGCCGGCACGGGATCCTGTCACCCTTGAGCACGCCCACGAGAACCTGCCGACCGACCACCCTCATCTGCGCGCCGATGCCTCGGCGACTCGCGGCGTCCGTCACTCGCACCCGTTCTACATCGACGACCAACACCGGCACTGGCCCCAGGCAGGGCATTGAGGTAGGTGGTCCGGGAGATTGGGTCGCTTATTCGGGCGTCCCGGGGCCGTCCTAGTGACGCTGATGAGGTGTTACAGATCTCGCGTGAGACGCTCGGCGCTCGACTGCGAAGCGCCGGACTCTCGTGCATAGCCCAACAAAGTTTGCACGCTGCGATGGCCAGTCATCCCCATTGCTTCGGTTAGCGAGATACGCTGCCTGAGCGCCTCGGTAACAAAGCCCGAGCGCAGCGAGTGGGCCGAGTACTGCCCCTCGATGCCGGCCAACTGACAACGCTCGTTGACGATGTCGCGCACAGCCGAAGCAGACAACGGGGCTCCCAGCTTGCCGCCTTTTAGTACGCGGCGGAAGAGGGCGCCATCCCGGATACGGCTGGCATCGAGCCACGTCTGCAGGGCCTGGCCCGCTGCACCGGCCACCGGTTTGTGGTTTTCAGGCCGATCGGTACCGCTCTGATTCGTCTTCGAGTACGCGAGCTCGTAAGAAAACTCCCCCGGCCCGAGCTTCTTCAAAAACTTCATGTCGGCCGCCGCGACCTCCGAGCGCCGCCGCCCGCCGCTGGCCCAGGCGAAGAGGAGGAGGGCGCGGTCGCGTTTGCCGCGCAATGAGTCGTCGCAGGTGGCCAGGAGCAGTTTCAAAGGGTCCTTCGTGAGCGCGTCCTTCTTTTGCGGTAGGTCACCACGCTTGGCGTAGGCCTTGCGCGTGCGCGACAGCAGCTCGCGCACCTTGGGGTCGCGACAGGGATTCTTCAGCTCTTTGACCTGGTGAGCCTTTGAAAGCACGGCGATCCGGTGCACCAGCGTGTTGTTGGCCAACGGGCCGACTTTTCCCTTGAAGCCGGCGTTCACGAGGGCCTGGTCGATTTCGGGCGGCAGCTCGTGCACCAGGCCCTTGGGCGTCGTGCGCTGGGCGTGGTCGACGATGAACTGCAGCACGCAGGCCGCGGGCAGCGGCAACGCTATGGATTGGCCGTAGCGCATCGCATACCAGGCAGCCCAGTAGCGCAGCGCGCCTTGGTAACTGCGCTGGGTGTTGGCGGACTCGCCCTCGCGCATCAGATCGGCGACCGCTTGCTCGGCGACGGCGCTCAGCTCGTGCGGCGCCAAGGCGGGGGTCTTGAGGAGGGTGGGCAGCGCCATGTTGTGTTCAGGTCTCGGTAGTGAGATATTCGTTATGTACTACGTTTTAAAACATACAAAACGACTCAATAAGTCACGATAACAATCTCTTATCGTGGGTAATATAAACACCGGAGCAGGGCGATGCAATTGAAAAGTTCGAGCGTCAGCGAGGACGAGATCCGCCGGCGCCGCGGCGTGCAACGCGAAGACGTTTGGGCCGCGGCCGACGCCGTGCTGCTCGCGGGAGAAAAACCCACCATCGAGCGGGTGCGCCTGCACCTGGGCAGTGGCTCACCCAACACCGTAGGGCCGCTGCTGGAGCAGTGGTTCAAGCACCTGGGGCGGCGCATCCAGGACCCGGGCGCTTTCGCGGCGCCGGGCGGCGTGCCCGACCCCGTACTGCAAGCCGCCCGGCACTTCTGGGAGACCGCCCTCGCACACACGAGGGGGGATTTCGAGGAACGGCTACGCGAGGGCCTGGCCGACGCGGTGGCCAACGTCGAGGCTGAAAAGGAACGGACCGAGATCGCCAGCGCAGCCGCCTACGAGGCGACTGCCAAGGCCAACAGGTTGCAGGGCGAACTGGGCGAGCAGGCTCAGGCTCTTCGGCTTGCGAACGAGGAACTGGCTGCCGAACGCGCCCGGCTCCAGGAGGTTCGCGCTGCGCTGGCGACCGAGAAGGAGCGGCTGGTCGATGAGCGACGGCGCGCTACCACGGAGATGGCTGAACTCATGCAGCAGCTCGCGGCCGCGGCTGATCGCGCAGACGCGGCGGACCGGCGCGTGGCCCTGGAACTCGAGCGCGAACGCAGTGCTCGCGCGAAGGCCGAACGACAGCTTGACTCACTCCAAAAGGCTGTCGAGGCAGCGCGCGAAGCGGAGGCCACCGCGGAGAAGCTGGCGCGTCAGTACATGGAGGCGGCTCGCCAGCGAGAAGAAACTTTACAGACCCGACTGGCACTTTCAGAGACCGAACTGGCGACCCAAAAACGCCTGTCTGAGCTGCGCGAGTCGAGCATTGTCAGCCTGGCAGAGGTGACTGCCGTAAAAGTGGACATCCACGAACTCAGTGGATCCGTTGAGCGGCTCGCGAGGCTGATTGATGCCAACATGGCGAGCGGAACAGGAGCGCAAACGAGGAACGCCAAGCCAACGTTGCGTTCACGTGGTGCCAAAAAGAAATCAGGAGAGCAACAGTGACCGCTGGAAGTTCAGTGGCGTCAGGGCCTCCGAGTTCAGCTTTGCAGCGTTCTCGGACATCGGACCGTCGTGCCTGAAGGGCGTCTCCTAGTCTGGAAGCGGACTTGCAATCCTGCATGCACGGGCGGTGGCTTTTGCGAGGGTGAAACCTCGCACGCATCGGATGGCGGTCATCCGTCCCGGCAGTGGCTCGCTCGTGCCACTGGCCTGCAGGCGCAGCGGCTGTTGAACGGATCGCACACTTTCCAGCGATCAAATTGTCAACACTTGGACGCAGCTGTTGCAAGCGTTGAGACAACCTCGGCTACAAGCACAGCAACAACAGAGCCGGCCAGTACGTCTGCAGGAAAGTGGACGCCCAGCGCCACCCGGCTCCAGGCGATCAGCAGCGCCGCGCCCAGGCAGAGTAGCCCGACCAAGCGCGTCGGGCTGACCCGCAGCGCGGACCACCCGAAGGCCAGGCCGACCGCGGCATGGCGGCTCGGAAAACCCGACGTCGGCCCGTGCTCGATCCACAGCTGGCCGATTCCCAGCATGAAGGGCCGCGGCTGTGGCCATTGGCGGTTGATCGTGAGCACAAGCACCCAGACAACGACCATAGCCAGCACGACCTGCAGGCTGGCTAGACGCCAGCGGCGTGTCCCGAACAGCAGCGCGGCCGCGAGGCAACCGATGGCCAAGGACGGCAACCACGCGCTGGCGAAGCGCGCCAGTGTCACCGCCCAGGCCGGATCGAGCGGGGACAGATTCCAGTGCGCGAAGAGGAGGCGATCGACCTCACCCATGGTCGCCACCTACGGCAGACGACCCCTGGGGTGAGGCGCGCCATGCGCCGGCCAGGGGCAAGGCTTTCGCGAACGCCGTGTACACCAAACCACTCGCGGTCCAGCACAGCCACGCTGTCCACAGCGTATGTCCTGGTGGATGAGCTCCGCGCAGGCTCTGAACGACACCCAATGCCAAGCCAGAAACAAGCGCCAGCATCAATATCCGCCAGCCCCAGCGCCAGCGTCGCGAGTCCGCGGAACTGGCAAGGCCAGGCCAGGCCGCCGCGATAAACGCAAACCCAGATGAGGCATGTCCTCCGGGGAAGCAGCCCCCTGGCCCACCGTCCGTTGCAACCCACCAAGCCCAATGGGGCACCCAGTGCGCGCTGCCGCCAAATGCCGCCTGGTCCCAAGGGCAGCTAACTACGCTGTAATGTTTGAGGAGGCTGATCCCCACGGCACACAGGCTGGTAACCAGCGCCATGAACAGCCGTTCGCTACGAGAGAAATCGCTAAGCCACCCTGGGGCGCGGATCACCGCCAGCCATAACCCGAGCAGCAGGATTAGGGCGAGGTTGCGGGCGCCGTCGTGCCCGATCGATTCCAGCCAGAAGTTGTGGCGTAGCGGGAAGCCATCTGACGTGCCAATGAGGAGCATCACCCCGGCGTCGATCCTCAGGTGGTCCCACCAAACCAAAAGGTAAAGCGAGGCGACCGTCAGAAACCACCACTCCAGTGAGGCAGCCTTCAATGAGTTCTTCAGGGTCGTCCAACACATGCCGAGATCAGGCACGATCAAGCTGAAGGCCGGCTTAAGCCGACCTCCCTGCCGCACTGCACCTAGGGATACCAGGGTCGATTAATGTTGGCTTAATGCCCCCGGGAAAGCATGCTCGTCCATGCAGACTCCAGCTTCCCCTCGCCCTCGCGGCGTCCACCCAATCGCACTCGAACTGATGCTAGCTTTGTGGCTGGCCACGGTGGGCAACCTCGCGTTGTGGCGCGCGGTGTACCTGAGCCCGGATGTGCAGCAGCCCGGCGGCCTGTGGGTGATGGCCACGCTCGCTGTTGTGGTGAGCGCCGCGCTCGTGGCCGCTTTGACAGCCGTTCTCTGGGGCCCCTGGCGCCGCTGGCTCGGGGTGGCGCTGCTGCTGTTGTCCAGCGCAGCCGGCTACTTCATGTTCACTTACGGCATCGTGATCGATCCCGGCATGGTGGCCAACGTGTTCCACACTGACCGGCTGGAAACGCAGGGCCTGCTGAGCGGCCAGCTCGCCGTGGCCCTGGTAGTGGGCGCGGTACTGCCCGCGGTCTGGTGGTGGCGCGTGCCCGTGCGGGCGGTGACGCCTTGGCGCCAGTTGTGGCAGCGTGGCGCCACGGTGCTGGTGGCGCTGGCGGTGTGCACGGGCGCGCTACTCGTGGGCTTCCAGGGCATCTCTTCGCTCATGCGCAACGACAAGTCGCTGCGATACATGTTCAATCCGTTCAACACGGTCTATGGCTTGGTGGTCCAGGGTATGGGCGAGACCGCTTCAGCTGCCCAGCCGCTTCTGCCCGTGGGTCTCGACGTCCGGCAGCGCGTCGGCGCCTCCGTCGAGGAAAAGGGCCCGTTGGTCGTTTTGGTGGTCGGTGAGACGGTGCGTGCGGCGAATTTCGGACTGGGTGGCTACCCTCGGCCAACCACGCCGCGCTTGCAGGCCCTGCTCGCCGAGGGCGACCTGGTGTATTTCTCCGATACCCAGTCCTGCGGTACCAGCACGCAGGTGTCGGTGCCCTGCATGTTCTCCCGCTATGGCCGCGCGGGTCTCGGTCAGCCACGCGAAGAAACCCTGGTGGACCTGGTGCAACGCGCCGGCCTGGGCGTGTACTGGCTCGACAACCAGGCCGGCTGCAAGGGCGTGTGCGATCGGATTCCGCACGCCTATCTGAGTTCGATGGCCCCTCGGGAACACTGCCCCGATGGCGAGTGCCCCGATGCCCTGCTGCTGCAAGCCCTGCCGAAGGCGCTCGCGGCGATCGACCGCGAGCTTGACCGGCAGGGATCGTTGGTGGTGCTGCACCAGATGGGGAATCATGGGCCTGAATACTTCCGTCGCTCTCTGCCCGAGCGCAAGGCGTTCATGCCGGAATGCCGCTCAAAGGCGCTCGCCAGCTGCGACCCGGTATCAATCGTCAACGCTTACGACAACGCGATTCGCGAGACCGACGCGCTGCTCGCCGACACGGTGGCCTGGCTCAAGCAGCAAGACCGCCCGGTCGCCTTGCTCTACGTTTCGGACCATGGCGAGTCGCTGGGCGAGAAGGGCATATTCCTGCACGGCATGCCGTGGTCGATTGCGCCAACCGAGCAGAAGCAGGTGCCAATGGTCATGTGGATGTCCCCGCGCATGCATCGCCTTCAGGGCGTGCAGTCAGCCTGCCTGAACGAGCTCTCGTCCCGGCCATGGAGCCACGATAACTTGTTTCATACTGTCAGTGGCTTGCTACAGTTGAGCGGCAGCGACGTCTACGTTGCAAAGGACCTTTTGGGGCCATGCAGACATGGCTCGCCTCAACCTACGTAAGGGCGACACAGTTTTCTGTATCTGACCATTGACTGAGATGAAGGCCCCTCGGGACGAACTGAACGGGAGTCTGATTGCATCCCCGATAAGCTTCATCTACTCTGACAAATGCTCAGGTGGCTTGACGGCGACTTACTGCCCTGGGCTAGCCGACGTATGAGTCGCGAGCAGATCGGTGAAATGGCGCCGTCGATGAATCAACTTAGATGTGCCGCTGCGTCTTCACCGGGATCGCCAGGCAGGTGGTGAAGCTCGCGTGCCCGCGAACGTTGCAGCAACAGAGCCACCAGCAGGGTGGCAGCGGCGGAAGCCGACAGGATCGGCGACGCAGTCAGCATCTGCGCAAGGCCGTCCACCGCCTCCACGCTGACCTGCTGCGCATGATCAACCAGAGCCACCACGTGAGAAGCCTGTACGTCCCGGAGATCGTCCACGCGGACGCTCAGGTTCTGCCAACCGCTGCGAAACCTGATCTTTGCGAAAACGCCACCAGCGACCGCTACCAGCGACAGCACGCCCAATGGACGTAGCAGTTCCTCGAGCAACCGGCCCCGCTCGACAGCTGGCGCGGCTTCATACACGGCGGCCACGAGCTCGGGGATTGCGATGTCAGCCGATGGCCCGGCGAGGGCATTCGAACCTCTTGAACTCAACTCCATGGTCGATTCCTTTCTGGCCATGCACCGTGGCTAGGAGACGATGCCAAACGCTCATGGCCGCTCATGTTTCCACATGTGGCCTCTGATCAGCCGAGCGGAACCGGCACGAACATCATGGCGTCGCCGCGTCGCAGCTGTAGCGCGATGGAAGCCTGCCGGTGTTGATCTGCATCGCGGACTTCACCAGGGGTATTCACGGGCTGGCCATTGATGCCCACGAGCAGATCGCCCGCCTGCACACCGGCCATCTCAGCCGGGCCGGTGACACCCTCGATCAACAGTCCGTTGCGCAGGCCCGATGCGGTACGCTCGCCGGGGGTCAGAGGGCGCAAGGCCAACCCGAGCCTGGCGCCGCCTCCCCAAGTGAGCGCGGGGGAAGCCTTGTCTCTGTGCGCCACCGTCGCTTCGGCAAGCTCGGCGGTGACCCGCTCCTGATGTCGCTCGCGCCACAAGCCAATCTCGACGCGCTCGCCCGGTCTTGCCTGTCCGATCGCCAGTGGAAGATCCGCCACGATATCGATCGGCTGTTTGCCCACTCGCAAGATCACATCCCTCGGGCGAAGTCCAGCGCGTTGCGCAGGGCTGAGCGCCGCCAACGCTTCGCCCAAAGCCGCCCCTGGCAAGCAGCCAGCAGGTGGCCCGGGACTGCCTTTTCTTTCGTGGAGACGGCGGGATTTGCGTATCTGGGCAAGATGGGCCAGTGGCTGCGCCCCAAGGCCACGGCGCGCGCGCAGGACGACCTCGATGGCCTGCCCCTGCGCTTGCAGACGGTGTGCCGCCCCGTGCTCATGGGTATGGATACCGACGCCAAGGTGGCGCTGGCGCGCAAAGTGCTGCACGCCATGGGGCTTGAGCAACACCTGGCGCCTCTGGTATTGCTGGTCGGGCACGGCAGCCAGAGCGAGAACAATGCCCATGCCGCGGCGCTCGACTGCGGCGCCTGCTCTGGCCAGACCGGCGAGGTGAACGCCCGCGTGTTTGCCCGCCTGCTCAACGAAGTGCGCGTGCGCAAGGGCCTACGCGCCCAGGGACACGACATCCCGACTTCCACACGCTTTTTGGCGGCCTTGCACAACACGACGACCGACGAGATCGAGGGTCTTGACCTGGATCTGCTGCCACCGCAGGCACGTGCCTGCTGGGACCGCTTGCAGCCCGTCCTGGCAGAGGCGAGTGCCCGGGTGCGCAAGGAACGCGCGCCCTCTCTTGGAATCGACCCAAAGCTTTCAGACCCCCAACTGCTGAACACGCTGCGCCGACGCGCCAGCGACGGCGCCCAAACGCGGCCCGAATGGGGCTTGGCGGGCAACGCCGCGTTTGTCATTGGACCTCGCCACCGGACCCAGGGGGTGTTGCTCAATGGACGTAGCTTCCTGCATGACTACGACGCCACACAGGACACCGATGGCAGCGTGCTGGAGCTTCTGATGACCGCTCCCATGCTCGTCACGCACTGGATCAACTGGCAGTACCACGCCTCCACCTGCGACCCTGAACGCCTGGGCAGCGGCAACAAGGTGCTTCACAACGTGGTGGGGGGGGCACATCGGTGTCTTCGAGGGGAACGGCGGAGACCTCCGCATTGGTCTGTCCCGTCAATCGCTGCACGACGGAACGCGTTGGCAGCATGAGCCACTTCGATTGACTGTTGTCATCGACGCGCCACGCGAGTCGATTGAACGCGTCATCGCTCAGCACCCAGTAGTCCGTGACCTGGTGCAGAACCAGTGGCTGCACCTCTGGAGATTCGACGCCAACCGATTACTCCGCTATGAGGATGGCGTATGGATTGAGCTGGACAGGACGGCATAGGCCTAGTGGCTTCTGGGACTGTATGGCTCCACCCCACCCCTGCCCACTCGCTGAGAGCCCTATGTGACATTGCCATTGGATGCGAGCGATGCTCAGCTTGGGCATCCGAATGACTGCAAAGTGCCACAGATCGGACATCCAAGGTGTCGACTCGGATGGCAGCACCCAGTCTGAAGCGGACGCTATGCCCGCATTGCAACCGAATGCCGGAGGCAATTCAGCGCGAGCAATCCGCGCCGCGAGGTCAGTTGGCCTCAACCACTTTCCAAGCTTCGCGCTTACCCACGCTCATGGCCGCAAAGTAGCGCTCGAGCATCGAGGCGCGCGGGGTAACCTGACCGGATTCCCACTTCCACAAGCTGAGGGAGGAGATGCCAATCAGCCGTGCCATCTGCGCCTGACTCATCCCCAGCGCCTGACGCTTCGCCTTCAGCCGATCGGCATTGAAGCTTCGCTTACGTCCTGGGCGCTCTACGTCTTTCTCCTCTGCAGCGGCCGGTCCGGCGCGCATCACAGCCTTCTGTGCCGAGCGTAGTTGCGTGCCGAGTTCCTTGACTGTCCGATTGAGCAAGGCTATTTCGGAACGGTGGGCATTGACGGACTTGCGAAGCGCAGCTAGGTCCTCACGGACCTCCTTGCGCGCGATGCGCGAAATCTCTTGCTTGAGGGTCTGGGCGAGGTTAGGCATCCACCAATAGTACTCAATTCACCAAACCGAGGGGCAAATTCAAAGCGCGCAGAAGAAAGGGCTCCCGCGGGAGCCCTTTGCGCTGGAGATCCTGCTGGTTACAGCGCATGGGCCTGACGCGTGACGAGTCAAGCCGCTCCAGCAGCTCGCGACATCCGCTCTCTGGCTCGCTGTACAGGCGCTCCTATCGAGACCGCCCCTTGATCGATGCGTATGCGTTCGGTGGCATTGGTGCTTCAGGCTTGGGCGAAGGCGGCGAAGTTGAGGATGGCGGCCGAATCTGACGTGCATCGTCCCTCCGCAACGCTTGAAACCAGCCGCGCTCAAAGTGGTTGTACTCGGGGGTGTTGCCCGGATAGGGGTTGCGGTAGACCCCACGCAGTTCGTAGTACGCGCGGGCGCCTTGTTGGCGGATGCGATCAGCAGCGTCTTGCCCCATTCCACGCCACAGTGTGTTATCCGCCTGTCACCAGCCGCAGAGTGATTTCAATGGCAGTGGTAGCCCCCAGTCCTGCGTTCGTTATGGCACCCATTCGAGTCCGTGCCGCCTGAGTGAGCGAGGGCAACGGATGCTGCAAATGCGAGGGCCAAAGCGAGTACGGTTTTCATTGAAGTCTCCTCCTAGGTTCGAAGTATTGCGACGGTTCCCTTTTTGGGGCCTCGAACCTAGCACGGGGGCTTCTGGCGATATCTCATCAACTTTGGGGATGCACCGCTTCTGCGTGACGTTTGTCACAGTCGGCTGAAGACTGGATGCAGCAATTCGCGTTCGACGGTCTGAATGGCCGTTTCTGTTATGACCGGTCCATCGGCGGACGACCCGCCTTTTGCTCCATTGCTACTGAGCGCGCATACATAATTGGACGTAAATGGCCGCACTAACGAGCCAAGCAGGGGGGCTCTATGAAAATTGTCCAGGTCAAGGTTGCGAACTTCCGAGGGATCGCGCAGGGTACCGTTCACTTCGACGGACACAGCGTGCTCGTTGGCGACAACAACGCGGGCAAATCCACGCTGCTTGAGGCGATTGATCTCGTGCTGGGCCCAGAGCGACTCTCCCGACGTCCCGTTGTCGACGAACACGACTTCTATGCGGGCCAATACCTCAACGCCGAAGGGCAGCCGATCCCGCTGGCAATTGAGGTCATCGTCGCCGACCTCAATGAGGAGCAGCTCCGGCACTTCCGCGAACACGTGGAATGGTGGGACGCCAGCACGAAGACGCTGCTGGCCGGCCCGCCAGTCGAAGGCACCGACGCCGCAGGGGTCGGGCCAGCGCTGCGCGTCTTCTTCCGTGGCGCCTACGACTCGGAGGAAGACGACTTCCTCGGCAACACATTCTTTGCGTTGCCCGCCCCTATCGGCGCCGGCGAATACCAGACGTTTCGCGCCACCGACAAGCGCAAGTGCGGCTTCCTCTACCTGAGAACGGTGCGTACCGGCTCGCGCGCGCTCAGCCTGGAGCGTGGCTCGCTGCTGGACGTGATCCTGCGCCTTCAGGACTCTCGCCTCAACATGTGGGAGGAGTTACTGGCTTCGCTGCGCGTCCTACCGGTCGCCGACAAACCTGAGCTCGGCGTCGCCACGCTACTGGCTGCGGTGCAGGCTTCGATCAAGAAGTTTGTCCCGTCGGACTGGGCAGAGGATCCACACATGCGTGTCTCGGATCTCACCCGAGAGACGCTGCGTCGCACGCTGACGGTTTTCATGGGCACGGGCGCCAAGCGTCCAGACGGCAGCAGCTACGCGGCGCCGTACCAGCACCAGGGCACCGGTACCATCAATACGCTGGTGCTCGCGCTGCTGTCCATCATTGCCGAGCTCAAGCAGAACGTCATCTTCGCCATGGAGGAGCCTGAGACGGCGCTGCCTCCCCACACGCAGAAGCGCATCGTCAACAGCGTGCGCGAGAAGTCGGCACAGGCCCTTTTCACTTCGCATTCACCGTATGTGCTTGAAGAATTTGAGCCAGCCCAGATCAAGGTTCTCAAGCGCGCGGGCGGCGTGATGACCTCGGTCCCTGCCAGCCTGCCGCCAGCGATCAAGCCGAAAGCCTACAAGGCGGAGTTCCGGGCGCGGTTCTGCGAGGCGCTGCTTGCCAAGTACGTCCTTATCGTCGAGGGTCGCACGGAGTTCGACGCGCTGCCGGCGGCCGCGCGCACGCTCAGCAAGACCGATCCACAGTTTTTCAAATCGCTGGAGGCGCTCGGCGTGGCGGTCATCGACGCCAAGACGGACTCCCAGGTCGCGCCGCTCGGTCACTTCTTCAGGGGCCTGGGCAAGACCGTCTTCGCGGTATTCGACAAGCAGGACGAAATACAGCTCGCTCTCATCCATGCCGCCGTCGACTACGCGTTCGAATCGCCCATGAAGGGATTCGAGTCGCTAGTGCTGCAGGGGGCCCAAGAGACAGCGATCCGGCGCTACGCGCTGGGCGTGGTGTCAGACGGCGACTGGCCACCGCATCTGATGGCGGTGACGCCGAAGGCAGAGTTCGATCTGGCAACGCTGACGAGCGCGCTGTCCCAATACTTCGCCTGGGGCAAGGGCAGCGGCCAGGCTGCCGACCTGCTGGCGTCTTGTACGAGCTGGCAGGAAATGCCCAAGTACATCACCGACTGCCTGCACGCAATTTTCCGGGTGATCGAGCCTCCGCCTCCAGTTCCCCCTGCGCCTCCCGTCGAACCCATCGCAGCCTGAAGTCCATGGTCTGGAGTCCGCAGAAGCTCGCGTTCCTGGCCTGCCCAGGACACGCGTTGGCCCTTGCTGGCCCGGGCGCCGGCAAGACCCACGTGGCGCTTGTCAAGGCTCAGCAGCAGGTCGCAAGCGGCGCGCTGAAACCTGGCCAGAAGGTGCTCTTCCTGAGCTTTGCGAGGCCGACGGTCGCACGCATCGCCGAGAAGGCGGCGGAAATCATCTCGCCGGAGGAGCTCAAGCACCTCGAGATCAACACGTACCACGGGTTCGCGTGGAGCATCCTGCGCAGCCACGGCTATCTGTTGAACACGGCGCAGCCCATCACCCTCCTGCCACCGCCGGAGGCCGCGGCTCACTTCGCCGACGTGGACGCCGGCGCCCGCGAGCAGGAGATGAATCGCCTGTTCGAAGAAGAGGGGCGACTGCATTTCGATCTGTTCGCACGGCTGGTCGCCCAGCTCTTCCAGCGCAGCGTCAGGTTGGCGAACATCTACTGCGACGCCTATCCCATGGTGATCCTCGACGAGTTCCAGGACACCAATGCCGACGAGTGGGGGCTGATCCGCCAGTTGGGTCGGCATAGCCGTCTGATCGCGCTCGGCGACCCCGAGCAACGCATCTACGAGTTCCGGGGCGCAGATCCTCGCCGCCTAGGTGAATTCGTCGAGGCTTTCCAGCCTGGGAGCTTCGATTTCTCGGGCGAGAACCACCGAAGCACCGGGACGGACATCACCGTCTTCGGCAACGACTTGTTGACCGGTCAGAACCGCGGCAAGGAGTACACGCACGTGAAGATCGCTCGCTACGGCTTCCGCAGGAACCAGAGCCCCCACTTCCGGGCGAAGGCGGAGGTACTGGCCGCTCTCCGGCGCCTGCGCAACGAGCCAAACACCTCGGTGGCTGTCCTCGTGCCGTCCAAAGCGCTCATGCTGCAGTTCTCGCAGTACCTGTCCTCGGACCTGGATGGCCTGCCCGCGCTTCGGCACGATGTGGCGATGGACGCGGAGTCGCCGTCCTTGGCAGCGAACGTCATCGCCGTTCTGCTGGGAGGGGGTCCGACCGCGGCGCTCGCGTCACGCCTGGTCGCGACGCTGCACACCCATATTCGTGGCCGTGCCGGCAACAAGGCTCCGGCGCAGGCGGAGATGGACCTCGCCGGCGCGATCGGCACCTATATGTCGACGGGAAAAATCCGCGGCAAGAACAGGGTGCTTGTCGTCCAGGAGTGCCAGCGGCTTGCAGCTGAGCGCGAGAATCTCAGGCACTCAGGAAACCCCGAGGAAGACTGGGCTGCCATGCGGGAGCTGATCGCCACGTCCACCGCGCCCCAGGTGGCCCGGGTGGCCGAGGACGCGCGGTTTCTTCGCCTGCTGCACAGGGGCTCCGCGCTACGCACGGCGCTCAGCGAGATGTGGCGGACGCAGGGCGACTATGCCGGTGCCGAGGCGGCGCTTGGCGATGCTCTGCTGCAGGAGCATTTTGTCGCCGCGCAGAAGGAGTGGCGTGGCCTGCACGTGATGACCATCCACAAGGCCAAGGGGAAGGAGTTCGACGAGGTCGTCATCTACGAAGGCACGTTCTCCGGGCGCATAGTGACGGCGAACTCCGATTCAAGGCGTATCGCGCAGTCGCGGCTGGCGCTGCGCGTCGCGGTCACGAGGGCCATCCGCCGCACTACGATCGTGACACCCCAGCGCGATGGCTGCCGGTTTCTGTAGTCCCTGACAAATCGGAGGGGGCGTTGAGAACCGGTGAGTCGGAAAATTCGCGAACATACCGTTATCCCTGCAACCTCCAACGACCACGGCAACGCCTATGGGACATCACTTCGTTCCGGTCTACTACCTCAGCGGGTTCACGCGAGATGGGCGGCTGTGGGTCTACGACAAGGCGACCCGCAAGGCATTCAAGTCGCAGCCCGAAGCGATCGCCAACGAGCGGAATCTGTACACCGAGGAATTGGAAGGGCTGCTGAACAACAGCATCGAGCAACCTGCCAACAGGGTGCTCGGAAAGATCCGTAGGCGCGAGTCGCTGAGCGCTGACGACCTCGAGGCGCTCGCTCTGTACATCGTGACATTGTGGAAACGCGGCCCGATCGGGAGGGCGCGCGTGATGGAGAAGATCCCCGACACGGTGAAAGAGATTACCGATGACCTTGAGAAGGAGATCCACGAGCTCAAGGGACGGGAGATCCTGACCAACGAGCGCTACTTCAACTTGCTCTCGCAGACTGCGAATGCGCGTCAGAAGCTGATGGCGAACCCGCCGATCGAGACTTGGTGGGGCCTGCTGGAGCCGTCGACCTCGAGGAAGGTCGTCGACGCCCTCCTGAATATGAACTGGGCTTTCTTGATCGACCCTCGTGGCGAAGTGCTGACCAGCGACAACCCCGTTTATTTCTTCCCCTGGGCTGGACTCAGTCGGCCAGAGTCCGAACTTATCTTCCCCATCGACCAGTACACCGCGATGCTGGCCATGAACGAATCCTTCCCCACGGCCACGTACTTCAATGGTAAGGGGGTTGCGTTGAGAGAAATCAACCGCCGGACGATGACGAACACGAACCGGCACCTGATCACCTCTCAGCAGCTCGACTGGATCCCGAAGCTAATCGCCAACGGTGATGGCCCACGACGTGGGTTGCGTGTGCTGGGCAAGCCCGCGATGTGACGAGGCTTGCCGCGCAGCATGCAAGCCAGTCAGTGACTCTTATGCGGCCAACAGTGTGCGTTCGGCGCTGTTAGCCGAAGGGCCGGATACGCTGTAAACCTGCCTGTGATCATTGACGGACGAATCGGGATCAGTGGGCTGCTGCCGGTTGTGCTTTGGCGAGCGTGCACACGCGCAGATGCAGTCATGGCTGCGGTGCACCTCGAAAATCCTCGACCCGATGAGCGGCAGTTCAATCATCCCAAGGCGAAAAGTCTCTGATTTTCAACCCCTCACTGCACTCCGAACATCTCACGCATCGTCAATCGGTCTGCGTATGTGATGTCAGCGAGCAGGAGGAGGGCTTGACCACAGTGCCAGACCCGAAAAAACTACCGTCTCGGCGGGCCATCAGGCCCATACCCGTTGCTCTCCTACAGCTGCTAACCCAGCCGCCTGGCCCGCAGCTTGAACCGCAACTTCACTTGCGGAGAGCAACATGGAATCCAGCGACCTGGTTCTCAGTCAGACTCCTTCAACGGAGCGGCTCGCCTGGCTCACTCAGTGGGCACGCGACAAAGGTGCCACGCACCCAGCCTTTGATGTCACGTGCGATGTCGCTTCGAATGACGCCTTGTTCATCCTATTGGCGATGTCGGTCGATCCCGAGTCAACATAAGCGCGTGGGTGTTCCTTGGGCAGACGAATGGCCGCGTACCCATAGGAGCTGGCTTGGCTACTTGCGCCGGCGAAATGCCGCCTCTACCGGCCCCACCAGCGTAGAGACTTCGCAGTTGAGGCCCTTAGCCAACTTGAGCAGCGCGAGCAATGTGGGTTGGCTGCCACCTCGTTCAAGCCTGCCTACATACGAGCGCTCCAGACCCGCGGCATCCGCCAATTGCTCTTGCGACATGCCGTTGTCCAGCCGTTGCGCTCGCGCGGCGGCGCCAAGCATCTTGGCAACTGTCTCATCAAAGCTTCGGGCGCCCTTCGGGCGTCCAGATTTTGGAGTTTTCTTGAGTCGGACTGACATCCGACCAAGGCTCCGAGATCTGGGTTATTTACGCCACGTTATATATAACTCAAAATGGTCCAAAACTTGTCTACATCGACGCTCTCGGCGAACCCCTGCGGCGTGTTATCTGCGGGTCTGTTGTGGCATGTAGCCGAAGTTGAGCATCCAAACTACTCACAAAACCAACGAAGTCTGCATCAAGCGCTGCCAACCAGTCCCGAAGCTCGATTACGTCTAGCCTGCGCTCGCCACGCTCGACTTTGCTGACGAGGCCTTGGCCTCTGCCGAGTCGATTGGCAAGGTCCGCTTGACGAAGGCGGCGGGTCATCCGCAGACCTCGCAACATGGCGAGAAAGACTTCGTTGTGGCGACTGTAGAGGATCTTGGGCATGGCTACCTTCTTCGACAACGCTAGCCTAAAACCGAGCGTATTCGGAAAACGAATTTTTCCCCTGGAATGATCCGGCACTCTGGATGGACCACTTGGCATGCCGCACGTACCCATGCAGAATACTTCTGAGTTATTAAAACCACAGTGGTATCGAAGCCAGTGGCCGGGTCGCGCATGGAGTACGCATGTTCGTTTCACATCCGAAGTACGAGGTTTTTCTACCCGAAGGCCTGATAGATCCAGACTCAAAACACTGGCGTCTGATCGAAATTTCCCTTCACACACCCTGGTTTCTTCTGACATTGCGTGAGCTCACCGAAGAAAGAGAGATTCTGCTGACGCGCACTTTGTGCATCGCATGGGAGCGCGACTTGGCTCACATCCTGGACACCATCGATACCGACACGGTCAGCGGACTGATTTGCATAATGCCGGGGCGGAGTGCCAGAGCTAGGCAATGGACGTCACGAGAGATACGAGAAGTCTGGCTGGTGCGAACTGAGAATGCAGAAGAATGTGTACGTTTCCTCGATCTTGATGGCAGGGAGTTTGACGGAGGCCTGCGCTCCGACCCCTCAAGCAATGTGGTGGATCGCAGGCAGCTGTTGAAGATCGGAGCGCCCTAATGCCATGTCTTCAATCTCTTGTTCGCTCCACCGAGACAGGTCGGTGCCCTTGGGGAAGTACTGGCGCCGCAGGCCGTTCGCGTTCTCTTTGGTACCGCGCTGACATGGACTGCGATGATCGGCAAACAAGACATTCACCCTGGACTCGATGGTGAGTCGTACTTGGTCAGGCATCCTTTTGGCGACGACTTGATCAAGGTACGCGCGCTCTTCCTCGACTTCGACGGCGTGCTGCATGCCGCCCACGGCCGCCCTGAGGTCATGCGCGAGTTCGTCTGGTTGCCGATCCTCTTGAAGCTCCTCGAACCGCACCAGGACATGCAGCTTGTGGTCCACGCCTCGGCGAGGCGCACATCGCATGCTGAATTCATCGGCAAGCGCCTTGAACACAGAAGCGCTGGTTTCGCACATCTCTATGCCGGCGTCACGCCGCCGCAGCTCGATCGCTGGGCGTCGATTCAGGCCTGGTTGGCGGAGCACCCCGAGATCGGATCATTCAGGATCCTCGACGACCAGGCAGGCGAGTTCCCTTCACCGCCTCCGGCGGAGCTCATCCTGTGCAACCCAACACAAGGGCTGAGCGCGCTTGGCGTACAGACCGAATTGGCGCGGTTTCTAGCCGGGGCGTCTTCCCCAGCCTGATCTCAGCCACTTGACCCACGCAGGGCGCGCTGGACGAGCGTCTCAACGTGTGGCACTTCGACGTCATGAACTTCGAGCGAAGTGCGTTGAGGAACGGTGGCGACATCAGCAACATCAGCGACATCAATACCAAGCCTGCCGGCTACCTTGCTGAAGATCCAATCCATCTCCCCGCTCGAGACGTCCCACCCTTTGCGTTCTGCACCACGGCGCACGCGCGCCAAAAGGTCGCCAGGCTTCGCGTTCGGCATTGCGGCCAGCTTGCCTCGGGTGTACGCCGTCAGCTGCTCCACTAGGTCTAAGCAGTTGTCATAGCGTACGTAGAGCTCTTCGCTCGTGAGCCCTGCAACGAACCTGCCAACGATCCTTCGGGCCGGAAGTTTGGGCTGCACGCCGCTCACTGTGCCCAGCTGGCCCTGCCGAGGAAAGTCATCCGGAATCAACTTGCCCAGTTCAGTCGCCATGAGTGCCCTCTTGCGAAGAGATCAATGGAATGCCTTGCATATACCCACGTTCGAATCTTCGCACCGATCGCACACAAATGTCGCTGCGGCCATCGCAGGCGTCCTCCCATAAATGGTCACCATTGTTTTTGTATGCTCGACTGGATAGCCTTTGTTGTTCCGAACTGAGCGAACCGTCGAATCGAAGGTGGACGTTCTATCTTCTTTCACCATTCCACTCTTCAGAGGATACGAATGACGCCCGACCACGACGAGCTGCTCTGCCAGCGCTACCCCAAGATCTTCGTCAACCGACACGCCGGCGTTGGAACAAGCCTCATGGGCTTCGGCTTTGAAGTTGGTGACGGCTGGTTCGATCTCATCGAGCGGCTGTGCGCTCGGCTGCAAGCACTCTCAGAACATCCAGGCTCACCACAATTGGTGGCGGTCCAGGTCAAAGAGAAGTTCGGCTCACTGCGGTTCTACGTAGAGGAAGCGAACGGTGAGCAGATGACTGCGATCGCTGCGGCCGAGCGAGAGTCCAAGGCGATCTGCGAAACCTGCGGAACTACAGGTCGTCCTGTTGTCACCGGCGGCTACTTCATGACGCGGTGCGAGGCGCACACGCCGCCCGAGGCCATCTCCCCGGAGGAGTACCTGAAGCTGCACAATGAACGGGCGGAGAGAAAGGAATGAGTCAGGCGACGGTTCGGGTGACCCTCGAGGCCGACGGCTTGGTCGCCGAACTCAGCGAGGGAGTCGAGCGCACAACGCTGCGCGGATCCCCTGAGGATCTCGCCGAGCAGCTGGCAGCGCTGGGCGTTGAGCCCGAGCAAGTGACCATGCCAGATTGGCGCGAAGGGGCGCGCGCGCCGTTCTCGGGACACAGGATTGCCTTCTTCACTGCGTTGCGGAAGGCCCTGGGGAGATGATTCTTTTCTGCGGCGACCCACACGGGCGCTTCGACCACATCATCGAGGCAGCCACGACCTGGCGGGCCGCGGCTGTGGTGCTGTTGGGCGACATGGAAGCGCCGGCGCCGCTGAGCCAGGTGCTGGCCCCGATCAAGGACATCACTTGGCTCATCCATGGCAACCACGACACCGACTCTGAAATCGGCTTCTCCCACCTATGGGACGATGAGCTGGGGCAAAGGAGGAGCCTGCATGGCCAAGTGGTGGAGCTGCCTGGTGGTGTGCGCGTGGCGGGGTTAGGCGGCGTTTTCCGGGAATCAGTGTGGCACCCGGATCCCGGCTCGAAGAACCGCGGCCAGCCGTATTTCCGCAGCGCCAAGGAACACGCTGCGCGCACGCCGCGCCAGGATCGCTGCATGGGAATGCAGCACCGAAAGCACTGGTCTTCGATCTACCCTGAAGTCATCGACAAGATGGCTGAACTCAGGGCGGACGTTCTGGTGACGCATGAAGCGCCAGGCTACCACCCGCATGGGTTCGATATCCTGGACACGCTGGCCAAGTCAATGGGCGTGCGCATCGCAGTGCACGGCCATCACCACGACCGGCTCGATAGTTCGGCGCGCTGGCCGGCGCAGGGGTTTCAGAGCCACGGAGTGGGCCTGCGAGGGATCACGGCGTTGAGCCTGGATGGCGAGATGGTGGTCATCAAGCCTGGCGAGATGGATGAAGACAGGACCTGGAGGGTTTGAGAATATGCGCGCCTTGGTACTTTCCGATCTGCACCTTGAGTTCGACCGATTCGACGTGATGCACAACGGCCGTAGGGTCGACGACGGCGCCGACGTGGTCATTATGGCGGGCGACATCGCCTCAGGCATCAATGGCATCGGATGGGCACGGACAGCGTTTCCCGACAAGGAGATCGTGTACGTGTCCGGAAACCACGAGTTCTACGGTGGAACATACGAGCGGCTGATCGAAGATCTGCGCGGCGAGGCTGAAGAGAAGGGTGTGCACTTTCTCGAGCGCGACCGGGTCGAAATCAGTGGATTCACCTTCCTTGGTGCGACCTTGTGGACGGACTTCAATCTGGCCGAGCAGCAAGAGTTCTCGATGGAAGAGGCCTACTACGGCTTGCGCGACTTCAGCGTGATCCAGACCGCCTGGCCCCGTGGCAGTGAGGAGGCGTACCAGATCGGGGTCTACCCCGACCAGACGCCATCTGAGAAACGCAAGTTCCTACCCATCGACTCCGCGAAGATTCACTCGGAGACGGTCGCCTGGATGAGTCGTGAGCTGGCCACTGCCGATCCCGCGAAGACGATCGTGGTGAGCCACCACGCGCCTCACAAGAAGTCGATCCACCCGAAGTATTTCGGCGACCTGCTCAATCCCTGCTTCGCTTCGAATCTCGAGCACCTGATGGGCCGGGCCCGGTACTGGGTGCATGGGCACATGCACGACAGCCAGCGCTACCTGGTCAACGGCACCGAGGTCGTCCTCAACCCGCGCGGCTTCGAGAACGAGTTTTTCGACCCTGCGCTGCAGATAGAGCTCTGAGCGTGGCCAGGCTCCCCGATCCACTGCCGACGACCGACGTGGCCAGGTTCGTCGCCGACCTGGCGCGCGAGCACGGGGTAGTCACGGTGCGCACCAGGCTCGATGCATTCGCTGAGAAGCTGACCGAGCTTTCGGACGATGAAGTCAGGCTCGATGAAACTGAACTCATGCTCACCAAGCTGGCGGAGCAGGGCGTGATCACCGGCCGAGAGATGGGCTCTCTTATGCTCAACCACATCCGTGAGAAGAAACGCCTCTTTGGGTTGTCGTAGCGCGCGTCGGGTCGATATCCTCTTGGCATGGCAATGAGCAACCGGCCCATCATCCTCCTGGACTTCGACGATGTCGTCGTCTTGAATCAACCAGGCGGGTTCGGTGGGTATGACGTGCTCGCGCCGAATCCTCCGCCTGAGCTCTGGTCGCGCCTGTTCCATGCGCCGGCAACTCAAGTGCTGGTTGAAGCGGTCTGTGAGCATCAAGCTCAGCTGGTCCTCACCACCAGCTGGCTGCGGTTCTTGCCGCGCGATGGCTTCGAGCAGCTGCTCGCGAAGACCGGCCTGGCTGTTCTTTCTGCGAGCCTGCACGACGCCTGGGAGGCGCCGCAGAATCGCGGCGAAACGCGTGCAGAGGCCATCGATCGGTGGCTGGCTGCGCACCATCGAGGCGAGCCATACGTCATCCTGGACGACGAACTGAGCGGCACAGGTCTCCATCGCTCCGTGCACGACAAGCGCGGCCGGCTTGTTCTCTGTAAAGAGAACGTCGGACTGCAGCGTGAGCACGTGGCTGCCATCCGAGCGTCGCTGGCCCGACCGTGCGAGCCGTCCCCAGCCGGATGAAATCGTCTGAAGCCCTGGCGTTGCACCGCGACACGATCCTCCGCGTGGTCGACGCCAATCGCGCTTGCAACGCCCGGATCTTCGGCTCCGTTCTGCACGGCGAGGACACCGATGGCAGCGACCTCGACATCCTGGTCGACGCGACGCCGGACATGTCGCTTCTGGACATCGGGCGCATGCGCCATGAACTGGCGAGCTTGCTGGGTGTGCCTGTCGATGTGCTCACCCCTGATTCCCTGCCAGACAGCTTCCGTGCCACGGTCCTCGATGAGGCCCGGCCGCTTTGATTGCCATCAATGAAACCACCAAAGACACCTGCTGAGCTGAAGGCTCGCTACCCGTACCAGTTCAACAACCCGAAGAGCCTGGGCGTCTCGTTCGCCCGTGGCTGGTTCAAGGGCTTTGCCAAGCTCTGTGCTGAGATCGACGAGATCCTCGGCGATGACAAGCGCGGCTTCGTCTGGGCCCAGGTGAAAGAGAAGTTCGGCTCGGCCCGGTTTCACTTCGACATCGTCGGCCGCGCGAGAAAGAACGCGAAGATCGCGCAGCAGATCCAGGAGCTCGTATTCCTCGCCGCGAACCGAACAGCGAAGCAGTGCATCGTGTGCGGGGAGGCAGGCAAGATGAGGACCGAGGACGGCTATGTGCTGTGCTTGTGCGATGCGCACGTCGAAGTGCGCGATGCCAGGCTCTTCTATCTTGAGGAAGACCAGGCGGTCGATGAGCCTCTCGAGAAATGAGGGCTGGTTCTGGAGCGCTATGGCCCATGCACGCCCATGTTCCCTGATTTGGGACGCCATGAGCTCGGCGCGCTCTCCCTGTACAAGTTCCTGGTGATCAGGGCAGCCTGCGGTTGCTATATGCCACGCTCTCGTGGTCTGTCGCTGCAGCGATCGTTGCCTCAAGCCCTTGACCTGGGGCGCTCACCAGAGCAAGTCGTCCGAATCGTCCCGGATTTCGCTTCTGGGCCTTACCCACTGGTGCCGCGTACCGCGGCCCGGTTATCACTCGGACGCAACTCAGCCAGTGCGTCGCCCGACAGTAGGCAATCAACATCGAGGTTGAGGAAGTGGATCACTGATTTCCGAGGTCACTTGCAGAGCCTGGTCAATTCGATTCGGACAGGGCCACGAGGGGTTAAAGCCGGTTTACGGCCGCCGGAAACTGGGTTAACTGGGTCTCGGTGCGCTACGCCAAGCACCGGTCAATTTGGTTCGGACAGGCCCAAGCAGGGGCCAAAACTGGTTGGCGGTTGCCGGCAACAGGGTTAACTGGCGCAGGAAACTGCCGGGAGCTTGAAAAGCTCGGGTTCCGGGCCGGTCCGGGCTCGTCCGCTCGGAAGTTAAGGTTGGTCTGCCACCTGGTCGATTGAATGAAAAGCCGGCGCAGCACCTGCAGGATCAGGTTTACATAATATACATCGTGGAATATCAAACAACGAGGTTGCCAAACCTGCCGGAACCATCACCGCTCCCGAGGTTACCCAGAAAACACACGATACCGCCCTGGCGAATCCACCGCACTGGAGAACGTCACATGAACCTGCCTGCCATTGAAGACTGCCTGCAGCTGGCTGCCCAGCAATCCAGCGTGTGGGCCGTCGTGCGCGAAGCCGACGAACCGGCCTGGGTCGTCGTTCTCGAGGACCAGACCCTCATGGACGTGCGCTTCGACGCCGACGATGGCTGTCTGCATTTCCGCGCCGAACTGGGCATGGTCAACGACACCGATCAGCGCCACGCGATCAACGAACTGATCCTGCGCAGCGTCGGCGTGATTCCGATGCCCATGCTTTCGCTGGGACCGGACCACCGCTACGAGCTCCTGGCCAGCTGCCCAGCCGATCTGCAGGCGCCGACGGTGCTGGCCCGGGAATTTGACCACCTGGGCTCACAGACGTCGCTGTGGCGCGAGGTGATCGCGCAACCCCTCCACAGCGTGACCAGCAAGGGCGATTCAACCCTGCTGGCCGACTTCGGCCTGCTGGCCTGAACCCACAAGACCGGACCGCTCTCCGTACGCCCCCATTCACCGCACCACCACGATGCCGATCAGACTTGCCCCAAGCGCCCCGACCCCCGCCATGGCCGGCGCCGCCCTTGCCCGGCCGCTCCCGAACGGGCGCGAAGCCATCGTGCACGCCAAACCCGGGTTCGACCCGTGCACGTTCATGAACCGCATGGCCCAGCGATCGCCGCGCAGCGCGCCCCGCACGCCGACCGACCTCGCCCGATGGTGCGCCGACACGCACGGCTTCGACATCGTTGCTGCCGCCCGCGCCAAGGGCGTGCTGCCCGAGCACTGATTCCGCAGCCAACAAAAAACCCCGGCCTGTTGTTGCCCAGGAACCGGGGTTCTTGGGGAGCAGCGCCTCTCCGTGGCTGCTCCTGGAAGCGACATCAATCCTCGACGAACGCTTCTTCCCGCTTCTTCTTCACCGAGGGCAGCAGCACGATGGCCAGCAGCACCAGCGCGGCCACCAGCAGCGACGCCGAGATGGGCCGGGTGACGAACACGGACCAGTCGCCCCGCGAGATCAGCAAGGCACGGCGCAGGTACTCTTCCATCATGGGGCCCAGAATGAAGCCCAGCAGCAGCGGCGCAGGCTCGCACCCCAGCTTGATGAACGCATAGCCAATGAAGCCGAAGATGGCCACCATCCAGATGTCGAAGTTGTTGTTGTTGGTGGAATAAACACCGATGGCACAGAACAGCACGATCGCCGGGTAGAGCCAGCGGTACGGCACCGTGAGCAGCTTGATCCAGATACCGATCAGGGGCAGGTTCAGGATGATCAGCATGGCGTTGCCGATCCACATCGAGGCGATCAGGCCCCAGAACAGCTCGGGGTTGCTGGTCATCACCTGCGGCCCCGGCTGGATGTTGTGGATGGTCATGGCACCGACCATGAGCGCCATCACCGCGTTGGGCGGGATGCCCAGCGTGAGCAGCGGAATGAACGAGGTCTGCGAACCGGCGTTGTTGGCCGATTCAGGGGCTGCCACGCCGCGGATGTTGCCCTGGCCGAACGGCACCTCGCCCGGCTTGAGCTTGGTCTTTTTCTCGATGGTGTAGGCCGCAAACGACGACAGCAGCGCACCGCCACCGGGCAGGATGCCGAGCGCCGCGCCCAATGCCGTGCCGCGAAGCACCGCCGGGAACATGCGCTTGAAGTCTTCGGCGGTGGGCATGATGCCGGTCACCTTGCCGGTGAAGACCTCGCGCTTGCTTTCGTCCTGCGACAGGTTGCTGATGATCTCGCCGTAGCCGAAGATGCCCATGGCCACCACGACGAAGTTGACGCCGTCGGTGAGTTCGGGAATGTCGAAGGTGAAGCGGGCCACGCCCGAGTTGATGTCGGTGCCGATGAGACCCAGCAACAAGCCCAGCACGATCATGGCCAGCGCCTTGACCAGCGAGCCCGACGCCAGCACCACCGCACCGATGAGACCCAGGACCATCAGCGCAAAGTACTCGGACGGCCCGAAGCTGAGCGCCACCTCGGTCAGGGGCGGGGCGAAGGCGGCCAGCACCAGCGTGCCCACACAGCCCGCAAAGAACGACCCCAGACCCGCAGCGGCGAGGGCCGGCCCCGCCCTTCCCTTGCGCGCCATCTGGTAGCCATCGATCACGGTCACGACCGACGACGATTCGCCGGGCAGGTTGACCAGAATGGCCGTGGTGGAACCACCGTACTGCGCGCCGTAGTAGATACCGGCCAGCATGATCAGGGCCGACACCGGTTCCAGCCCGTAAGTGACGGGCAGCAGCATGGCGATGGTGGCCAGCGGCCCCAGGCCCGGCAGCACACCGATGAGCGTGCCCAGCAGCACCCCCACAAAGGCATAAATCAGGTTCTGCAGCGAAAAGGCGACGCCGAAGCCGAGCGCAAGGTTGTCAAAAAGATCCATGGGGGGCTTTCGGTGTCAGGGCTGCAGGAACCAGGGGAGCACGGGGAACTGGAGGTTCAGTGCGTAGACGAAGGCGAAGTAGCTGCCGATCGCCAGCGCGGTGGCCAGGATCAGCGACTCCTTGATCTGGTGGTTCGGACGCGCATAGCCGGCGATGATGATCAGGGCGTACAGGGCCACGATGAGCCCGAACGCCGGAATGCCCAGCGCCGGCACACCCACCAGCAACGCACCGAAGACCAGGTTGGCCAGCAGGATGAACACCAGCGGCCGCCAGGCAATGTTGCCCAGGCGCTCGGTGTCGCGGGGAATGCCGCGAAACGACTGCAGGGTGATCACCACGCCCAACACCGCCAGCAGGACACCGAGCAGGAAGGGGAAGTAGCCCGGCCCCATGCGGGCGGCCGACCCGATGTCGAAATTGAAGGCGCCGACAGCGAAGGACGTGCCGACGGCGGCAAACATGAGACCGGAAAGAAAGTCTTTCTGACTGGCTGGCTTCAAGATGTCTCCTCACAGGACCGAATCGCCGGATTGTGCGCGGGCGCGCGCCAACCCGTCATGTGGGATTCACCTACGGCTGTGCCGGACGCGACGGTCCGGACCGGCTCACCAGCGGCCGGCGGGCTGCTTCGCCCTCACCGCAGCGGCAATGGCCTCGGCCACCGGCTGGCGCTGGCTGCGCTGGGCAAAGTCGATGGCGCCAAGGCCCTGCTCGTTCTTCATCAGGGGATCGGCGCCCTCTTCCAGCAGCAACTTCACCACCTCCGGGCGACCGTACATGGCCGCCATCATCAGCGGCGTGCTGCCGTTGGGCGACTGCGCGTCGATGAAGGCGTGGTGTTCCAGCAGCAGCCTCGTGACGGACAGGCTGACATCCTCCGGGTGGGTCACGGCGTAATGCAGCGGCGCCCAGCCAGGCTTGTTGACCTCGGCTTTGCGCTCGATCAGGCGCTGCACCAGGTCGAGCTTTCCCTTGAGGGCCGCCATCATCAGCGGCGACTCGCCCTTCGCATTGCGGTACTCCACCTTCACCACGGGTTGGTCGAGCAGGTAGCGGGCCACCTTGTCGGCCTGGTCGCGAAGTGCGATGAACAGCGGATGCTGGCCGGCGGGGTCGATCGTGTTCAGGTCGAATCCCCGCTGCGCGAGCCGTTGCAGGGCCGGCACGTCGTCCCGCTTGATCGCCGCGAAGAAGTCGTCGTACGAACTGGCCAGCGCCACGGGCGCCACCGAAGCCGTCGACGCCATAAGTGAGGCCAATAATGCTTTTAAAACAATGCGTTTTTTCATGATGTTGAACCGATACTTCAAACTTCGACAGGTTCAACAGGGGCGCTGATCCGGTCGAACAGCCGCTCGAAATTGGCACTCGTCGCGGCCGCCACGGCCTCGATGTCCAGGCCCTTGAGGTCGGCAATCTGCCGGGCCACGTGGGGCACGAGGGCCGGGGTGTTGACCTTGCCGCGGTGGGGCACGGGCGCGAGGTAGGGGCTGTCGGTCTCGATCAGCATCCGGTCCATGGGAACGAGACGGGCCGTTTCCCGCAGGTCCTCGGCACTGCGGAACGTGAGGATGCCCGAGAACGAGATGTAGAAGCCCAGGTCGAGCGCGGCCCGGGCCACGGCCGCGGTTTCGGTGAAACAGTGGAACACGCCCCTCGCCACCGGGCCCTGCCCGCCGGACCCGAAACCGCCCTCCTCGCGCAGGATGGCGAGGGTGTCGTCCGACGCGGAGCGGGTGTGGATCACCAGCGGCAATCCGGTCTGTCGGGCGGCGCGAATGTGCACCCGGAACCGCTCGCGCTGCCATTCCATGTCGGCCAGGGTGCGCTCGCCCAGGCGGTAATAGTCCAGCCCGGTTTCACCGATGCCCACCACCTTGGGGCGGGCGGCGCCGTCCAGCAGGTCCTGAAGCGCCGGCTCGCGCACGCCTTCGTTGTCGGGGTGCACGCCCACGGTCGACCACAGGTGGCCGTGGGCCATGGCCAGCCCGTGCACGTCGTCGAATTCCTCCAGCGTCGTGCAGATGCACAAGGCCCGATCGACGCTGGCGGCGTCCATGGCGTCGAGGATGGCGGGCAGTTGCGAGCGCAGCTCGGGAAAACTCAGGTGGCAGTGGGAGTCGGTGAACATGGGGCGATGATCCATGAAAAACGCCTCGCGGCACGGGGCGGCGAGGCGTTTCCCCAGGGGGGCGCGGGATCAGAGGGTCTGGGTCTGGCGGTCGGAGCCGATGTTCGCGCCCAGCACTTCCTCGATCTTGATCTTGAGCTGGCGGGATTTCTCGTCGGCAGGAAAACGGATGCCCACGCCCTGCGTGCGACCACCCTGTGCCTTGGGCGGCGTGACCCACGCCACCTTGCCCGCCACCGGGTAGCGCTGCGGGTCGTCGGGCAGGCTGAGCAGCACGTAGACGTCGTCGCCCAGGCGGTAATCCCGCGAGGACGGAATGAATATCCCGCCGTCGGAGAACAGCGGGATGTAGGCCGCATACAGCGCGGCCTTCTCCTTGATCGAGAGCTGGATCACGCTGGGTCGGGCCGCAGCGGTGCTCGGGTTGGTGCTCATTTCGGGGGAGTTTAAGTTCATTTGCGTGGCGACAGACCCGCATTCGGCCAGTGGGTCGGGGTCATTTGCGGCATTGGGTCACGATCGGCGGGCTCTCAGCGACGGGCGGTCGTGAGGGCCTCCCGGGCGCGCGCCGCCCAGGCCTCCTGGAGCAGGCCGGCGTGGTACGGATGCTCCACACTGCGGGCCGCCAGGGCGAGCTCCCTCGACCACAACGCCAGCACGCGCCAGGGCGGTGGCGGTGGCAGCTGCTCCTGCGGGAAAAAGCGCGACGGGGCGCCGGCGGCGCGCGCCATCAGGTCGTGGCACAGCTTCTGGAGCACGTCCAGCTGGGCGGCGGGCGACTGGTCAGCCAGCGAGGTCCAGTCGCCTCGCGCCAGCGCCTGGGGCAGGCCCAACCATTGCTGGGGCGTCAGCCCGCTGCGTGCGAGGGCCAGGGCCATGTCGGGCCGACCGCCCGAGGCCTGCCACCAGGCCATGGCGGCGGCATTCGACAAATCACCCTGCTGCTGGAGCCAGGCCAGCCCTTCCTGGGCGTCGGGCCATGCCAGCTGATGGGTCTGGCAACGGCTGCGGATCGTGGGCAGCAATTGGTGGGCGGCCTCGGTGGCCAGCACGAAGCGCACCGACGCCGGGGGTTCTTCAAGTGTCTTGAGCAGGGTATTGGCGGCTTCGATGTTGAGGCGCTCGGCCGGGTACACCAACACCACCTGAAGGCCGCCCCGCGCGCTGGTGGTCTGGGTGAAGGCCACCGCCTGCCGGGCCGATTCGACCCGGATGAACTTGCTGGGTTTTCGCTTTTTCTCGTCGATCTCCCGCTGGTCACTCTCGTGCAGCGGCCACCCCATGGACAGGCAGACCGTCTCTGGCATGAGCACGTTCAGGTCGGCGTGCGTGCGCACGTCGATGGCGTGGCAACTGCCACACCGTCCGCAGGCACCTTGCGGACCCGGGTTTTCGCACAGCCAGGCCCGCGCCAGTGCCAGCGCCAGGTCGTACTGGCCCAGCCCGGAAGGCCCCGCCAGCAGCACGGCGTGGCCGCGCTGCCCCAGCACCGCCTGGAGCTGCTTGTGCAGCCAGGGAGGCAGGGTGGAGGGGTTCATGGGGCAGGCAACCAGCCACGGGCCGAAAAAGCACGGCGCACCGCGTCGGCGACGGCCTCGCGGGACTGGTGGGCGTCGATGCGTGCAAACCGGCCGGGCGCCTCGGCCGCACGGCTGGCATAGCCTTCGGCCACGCGCTGAAAGAACGCCTGCGGCTGGGCCTCGAAGCGGTCGGGCACGCGGGCTTTGACGAGCCGTTGCGCCGCCACCTCGGCGGGAAGGTCGAACCACACGGTGAGATCGGGCTGGCGGATCGCACCGCCACCGGTCGATTGCACCCATTGCTCCAGCTGGCGGAGCACGGCCAGGTCGAAGCCCCTGCCGTGGCCCTGATAGGCAAAGGTGGCGTCGGTGAAGCGGTCGCAAAGCACCACGGCGCCGTCGGCCAGGGCAGGCTCGATCACCTGGGCCAGGTGGTCCCGCCGGGCCGCGAACATGAGCAGCGCCTCGCACAAAGGGTCCATCGGGTCGTTGAGCACCAGCGCGCGGAGCTTTTCGGCCAGCGGCGTGCCGCCGGGTTCGCGCGTGAGCACGGTGCGGCGCCCGAGCGCCGAGAAGGCGTTGGCCACGGCCTCGATGTGGGTGGACTTGCCCGCGCCGTCGATGCCTTCGAACGTGATGAACAGACCGGAAGGTGGTGTCATGCAGGTCAGCGGCGCAGCTGGAATCGGCGCACCGCAGCGTTGTGCTCCTGCAGCGTGGCACTGAATTGGCTGGAACCGTCACCGCGCGCGACGAAATACATCGCGTCGGTTCTGGCCGGTTGAACCGCGGCCATCAACGACGCCATGCCGGGCAGCGAGATCGGGGTGGGCGGGAGGCCGGCGCGGGTGTAGGTGTTGTAGGGGGTGTCGGTGGTCAGGTCCACCCGGCGAAGGTTGCCGTCGAACGAGTCGCCCATGCCATAAATGACGGTGGGATCAGTCTGCAGCCGCATGCCGATGCGCAGCCGGTTGGTGAACACCCCGGCCACGCGCCCGCGGTCGCTGTCCCGGCCGGTTTCCTTTTCGACGATGCTGGCCAGGATGAGCGCCTCATCCGGCGATTGCAGCGGCACCGACGGATCGCGCTGGGCCCAGGCCTGGTCCAGCCGCTGCTGCATGGCCTTTGCCGCCTCGCGCAGCACACTCGAGGCGGGCGCGCGCTTGACCACCCGGTAGGTGTCGGGAAAGAAACGCCCTTCAGGATGCACCCCGGGCAGGCCGATGCGCTCCATCACCTGCTCGATGGTCAGCCCTTCCAGGTCCTGGGTGAGTTCGGGCGACGCACGCAGCGCATCGATGGCCTGGCGCGCGGTCAGGCCCTCGAGAATCTGCACGCTCTTGAGGGCCTGCTCGCCGCGCACCAGCTTGCCCAGCAACGCGCGGGGCGTCACCCCCGCGTCCACTTCGTAATAGCCCGCCTTGATGTCGCGCGCCTCGCCCGAAAGCCGGAACCAGGCCCACAGCAGGTCGGGGGAGACGTCCAGACCGGCGGCACTGACCCGGGTCGCCACCTGGCGCGCCGAGCTGCCCGCGGGCACCTCGAACTCGACCTTGCCTTCGTCGGCGCCGCTGGACAGGGCCAGCGGATGGTGCACCCACCAGTGGCCAACCATGAAGGCCACGCCCGCCAGCAGCAGGGGGTACACGATGAGGAGTCGGAAAATGCGCATCGAAGACTTGATGACGTCAGGGAGAACGAACGCACCAGCGGCGTTGCTCGGGCGGCGTCATGATAATTCGCACACCACCGGCCCCCTCCAGCCACCGAGTCCGAGCCTTCGACCCCTCATCGCCCGCATGACCCTCCATCCCGATTCCGCCGCCGTTCAAGCCCTGCACGGCGCGAGCCCCCTGCCCCACCTGGGCGTGATCATCGCCGAGGGCGAGGACGCCGCGCGGTTCCTGCACGGCCAGCTCACGCAGGATTTTTCGTTGCTGGGCCTGTCTGAGGCCCGCCTGGCGGCGTTCTGCTCGGCCAAGGGGCGCATGTTGGCCAGCTTTGTCGCGTTCAAGGCGGCACACGACCGCGTTCTGCTGGTGTGCAGCCGCGACCTGTTGCCGCCCACCCTCAAGCGCCTGCAGATGTTCGTGCTGCGCGCCAAGGTCAGGCTGAGCGACGCCGGCGACAGCCTCGCCGTGTTCGGCCTGGCGGGCGACGCCGTGCCGGCCACGCTGGGTCCGCCGGTGTGGAGCCATCTGCGCGACGGCGACACCAGCCTGGTGCGACTGCCGGCTGGCGACGGGCTGGCCCGCGCGCTCTGGGTGGGGCCGGCCGGCGCCGCACCCGCTGCACCGGCACTCGGCGAGGACCTGTGGCGCTTTCTCGACACGGCCAGCGGCGTGGCCACACTGAGCCAGCCCGTGGTCGATGCCTTCGTGCCGCAGATGCTGAACTACGAGTCGGTGGGCGGGGTGAATTTCAAGAAGGGCTGCTACCCCGGCCAGGAGGTGGTTGCCCGCAGCCAGTTCCGCGGGACGCTCAAGCGACGCGCCTACGTGGCCCAGGCCAGCGCTGCGGTCGCCGCCGGCCAGGAGGTTTTTCACCCCGGCGACGCCGAGCAGCCCTGCGGCACCGTGGTGCAGGCGGCCGCCGACCCCCGCGGCGGCTGGCGGGTCATCGTGTCCATGCAGGTCGGTGCGGCCGACGGACAGCCGCTCCGGGTGGGCGACGCGCAACTCTCGCTGCTGCCCCTGCCCTACCCTTTGCTCGACGACATCTGATGTGCCTGATCGCCTTCGCGATCGACGCCGTGCCGGGTGCCCCCCTGGTGGTGGCGGCCAACCGCGACGAATTCCACCAGCGACCCAGCGCCGCGCTGCACCGGTGGACGCTGGATGACGGCACCGAGGTCGTGGGCGGACGCGACCTGCGCGAGGGCGGCACATGGATGGCGGTGACGCCCGGCGGTCGCGTGGCCTGGCTCACCAACGTGCGGCAGGGACAGCCTGAGAGCGGACGGCGAAGCCGGGGCGAACTGGTGGTTCGGTGGCTTCAATCCTCGCAGGACGGGCGGGCATTTGCCCAGGGAATCAAGGCCGGTGACCACGGCGGTTTCAACCTTGTGGTGGGCGATCTGCGGCGCAGTGAATGGACCTGGATCGCCAACCGGGACCCGTCTCGGCCCCACGACGAACAGGCGCCGCGCCTGCACACCGCCCCATTGGGGCGGGGCGTGCACACCGTGTCCAATGCCAGCCTGAACACGCCCTGGCCGAAGGCGCGCCGGCTGGGCGCAGCGCTGAGCGACGCGCTGCGGTCCGGGCCGGTGGGCGGCAACGCATGGCCTGGCGCGCTGGCCACCACGCTGACCGACACCCGCATCGCCCCCGACGACGAACTGCCCCGCACCGGTGTGCCGCTGGCCGCCGAACGCTCGCTGTCAAGCCCGTTCGTTCGCATGCCCGATCGCGGCTATGGCACCCGCTGCAGCACGCTGCTGACCTGGCACGCCGACGGCACCCTCGACCTTGAAGAATGGAGCCACGATCCGGGGCGCACGCTGCCCGCCCTGGACCCGGCGTACCACCGGCGCGAGCGCCTCACAGTGGCTTGAACATCTCCAGGTGGGCAATGCCGGCCTCGATGAAGCGCTCGCCGCGCGGATGGAAGCCAAGCCGGGTGTAGAAGCCTTCGGCGCTCTGCTGCGCGTGCAGCACCACCTCCCGGTCACCGCGGGCGCGCGCCGCCTCCATCAGCGCTTGCAGCACGCGCCGCCCCAGGCTGCCACCGCGCAGCACGCGGTGCACTGCCATGCGACCGATCTTGCCCACGCCCGGCGCCGCCTGCAGCAGGCGGCCAGTGGCCACGACCTGGCCAATGCGGTTGAAGGCCACGGCGTGCACCGCCGCGGCATCGGCGTCGTCAAGCTCGATCTCCATCGGAATGCGCTGCTCCTCGACGAAGACCGCCGTGCGCAGGGTCCGGGCCGACTGACCGAGCTCGTCCCAGCGCCCGACCCGGATGTCGAGCATGTCCTCCCCCGCCTCGTAAGACGTCAGGGTCTCGCGCAGGCGCGCTGGCACCGGCCGGGACGTCTGCGTGTGGGGATCGGCAAACACATAGACCAGTTCACCGCTGATGAGGTGCTCGTCGCCGCGAAAGATGGCGCCGGTGAAGGTGAGCGAGCTGTTGCCGATGCGGGCGCATTTCATGGCCACGTCGATCTGGTCGTCCATGCGGGCCGAACCATGGAACTCCACCGTGGCCTTGACGACGTAGAGGTCACCGTCCAGCGCCTGCATGCCTTCCTCGTACGGGAACGCCATCGAGCGCCAGTACTCGGTAACGGCGGTGTCGAAGTACATCAGGTAGTGGGCATTGAAGACGATCTTCTGCATGTCGACCTCGGCCCATCGCACACGCAGGCGGTGGAAGAAGCGGAAGTCGGAACGGGTCAGCTGGGCCATGTCAGGCATCTCCAAAGGCGTGGCGCAGCGCGCGCGCCGCTTGCTGGTGGGCGGTCAGGGCTTCAGGGATGGCGCGACCGAACTGGATGAATCCGTGCACCACCCCGGCATGGATGTCCAGGTCGACCGGTACGCCGGCCAGGCGCAGGCGATCGCCATAGGCAATGCCTTCGTCGGTCAGCGGATCGCACTCGGCCAACCCGATCCACGCCGGCGCCACGCCCTCGAGGTCCTTGGGCTGGCCACGTTCGTCGACACCGTCCAGCGGTGCAAAGCGCCAATCGTCCCGGTCGCGCTCATCGCGCAGGTACTGAGAGAAGAAGTAGGTGATGTGCGGCTCTTCGAGAATGAAGCCGTGGGCATAGGCTTTGTGCGATGGCGTGTCCTGGTGCCCTGCGCAGCCCGGGTAGAACAGCAGCTGCAGCGCCAGCGGCCAGCCCGCATCGCGCGCGGCGATCGCCGTCACCGCGGCCAGCGTGCCGCCGGCGCTGTCACCGCCGACCGCGATGCGGGAAGCATCGAGCCCGAGGTCGCCACAGCGCTCCCGCAACCACACCAGGCTGTCCCAGGCGTCGTGCACCGCGGTGGGGAACCGGGCTTCGGGCGCCAGCCGGTAATCGACCGACAGCACCGCGCAATGCGCCAGGTGTGCGAGGGCGCGGCACAGGGGGTCGTGTGTGGCCACGCTGCCGACGGTGAAACCGCCGCCATGAAAGTACAGCAGCACCGGCAATCCACCGCCGTGTGCCGGCGCCACCAGGCGCGCCGGCAGCGCGGTTCCGTCCCGCACCGGGATTTCGAGGGCCTCCACGCGCGGCAGCGCGTGCGGCCGGATGTCGAGCACGCCGGCGCCGGCTTCGTAAGCCTGTCGGGCCTGCTGCGGCGAAAGCGCATGCAGGGGCGGATGGCCGGCGCGGGCAATGCGGTCGATGACACCCCGCATCGCGGTGGTCAGGCGGGCGCGGGGATTGCGGTGGGCGGTCATGGCGGAATTGTCTTTTGGGCGACCGCTGCACCGAGCGGCATGCCTATAGTTGCAGCGGTCCGGGTTCGGCGCAACGGCGCCGGCAACCCCGAACCATAACCGGAGACCCCCGTGGCGCAGATCCTCTACGTGACAAACATCCTCATCGACTTCGGCGTGCTGGCTCAGCTGAAGTCGGAATGCGAACGCGTGGGCATGCAACGGCCGCTGGTGGTCACGGATGCCGGTGTGAAGGCGGCCGGCCTGCTCGATCGCCTGTTGCAGCAACTGCCCGGTGTGGCAACCGCCGTGTTCGACCAGACCCCCTCCAATCCCACCGAAGCAGCCGTGCGCGCGGCCGCGGCCCTCTACAGCGCACACGGCTGCGACGGTTTGATCGCGCTGGGTGGCGGCAGCGCGATCGACTGCGCCAAAGGCGTGGCCATCGCCACCACACACCCCGGCCCGCTCAAGACCTACGCAACCATCGAGGGCGGGTCCCCGAAGATCACCTCGTCGGTGCCGCCACTGATTGCGGTGCCGACCACCGCCGGCACCGGCAGCGAGGTGGCGCGCGGCGCAATCGTCATCGTCGACGACGGCCGCAAGCTGGGCTTTCACAGCTGGCACCTGGTGCCGCGAACGGCACTGCTGGACCCTGAACTCACGCTCGGCCTGCCCCCCGTGCTGACCGCAGCCACCGGCATGGACGCCATCGCGCATTGCATGGAAACCTTCATGAGCGCGGCGTTCAATCCGCCGGCCGACGGCATTGCCCTGGACGGCCTGCGACGGGGTTGGGCCCACATCGAACGCGCCACCCGTGACGGCAGCGACCGGGAGGCCCGGCTCAACATGATGAGCGCCAGCATGCAGGGGGCGATGGCGTTCCAGAAGGGACTGGGCTGCGTGCACAGCCTCAGCCACAGCCTCGGGGGCGTCAATCCCCGGCTGCACCATGGCACGCTCAACGCGGTGTTCCTGCCGGCGGTGATCCGGTTCAATGCCGCCGCCGAAACGATGCAAAAGGAAAAACGCCTCGATCGCATGGCCGAGGCCATGGGACTGGGCAGCTCGGGCGATGTGGCCGATGCCGTGCGCGAGATGACGGCACGCCTCGGGCTGCCCACCGGACTGGCTGCGCTCGGTGTCGATGCGTCGTGCTTCTCGCGGGTCATCGAGGGCGCACTGGCCGACCATTGCCACAAGACCAATCCACGCCTTGCCACTGCGCAGGAATACGAGGCGATGCTGCTCGAATCAATGGCCTGAACGACACCATCGATGTAGTTCTTTAAGCCTCTTGATCACGAATAACTGACGCCTTTAGCAATGCTTTAATCGGCTTTTCTGGGAGGAAAGCCGACATGCGGAAGCACAGCAAAGAGGGCCACGCGCATCTCGACGCAAGGCCGGACCTGCTGCGTAGCAGTTCGCAGGGCTACGCGAGATCACACGTCACCCTGTCGGCCGATGAGTTCTCGTTCGGCTCCTTCGTGCTGCGGACCGATCGCCGGGAACTGACGTGCGAAGGAACTCTGCGGCCGATGGAGCGGCGCACCTTCGACCTGCTCGTTTACCTGATCCGCAACGCAGGCCGCGTGGTGACCAAAGAGGAGCTTCTGGACCACGTCTGGAGCAACCGCCACGTGACGCTTTCGGTCATCGCGCAGAGCGTCCTCAAGGTTCGCAAGGCCCTGCAGCGCGAAAACGCCCACGACTGCCCGGTTCGCACGGTTCACCGCATCGGATACCGGTGGGTTGGCGAGGTACGCCACCGGGTACTGCCCGTCAACGAATCGACCCTGCAACCATCGACGGCCCAGGTGCAATGGCAAAGCCCCAGGCTGGTCGACATCCCCGACGCGCCACCCTGGCTCGCCTCTGCCCTGGGCGCATTCGGCGCCTGGGCATTGCAGAGCTGCGGTGTGGGCGTGTCCATCAACCACCCCTCTGAACACCAGCACACCGCATCGGCCACGCTGACCACCTGCAGCCTGACGCTCGAGGGCGAGAGCTACACCGCCACCGTGCAGATGCGCCAGGCAGTCGGACAGATGCTCAGCGTGGCGGACAAGGCCACTTCGCCCTTCGAGGCGGTCTGGCGGGCCGCCGGTTCGGCCGCCTACCTGCTTCGCCTGCGACAGGTCATCTCGACCGCCTCACCCGATGAAGCCGATCGGCGCTGGGAGCGGCTGGCGGCCCTGACACAGCTCGAACCGCACCCGTTCGCCGACCGAGGGCCCGAGCTGTCGAGGTTGTGGAACGAGGTGCTGGCCAACTCGACCCTTGGAGAACACGCCGACCTGCTGATGGAGGCCGCCTGGCGGGCCGACCCGGAGACGCCACAAGAGGCGGTCCGCCTGCGCCAGCGGGCGGTGGACGCCAACGAGCCCGCGACCGCGGGCTGGGCAGATCTGTGCCTGGCCGTTCACGAATGGCACGCCGGCGACGGCGGGCGCGTCCTGCACCTGGTGGAACGCGCCATGCGCGAAACGGGCGCCGCGGCCAACGCATCCCAGGCATTCCGCGCCCGCGCGATCGCCGGCCACCTGCTCACCGCCACGCAGGGTGGCGTGACCCCGCCCGCGTGGTGGCTGCCCATGCTCAACAGCAACCTGAGCGATGTCCCGGGCCCCTTGCGCCGCTGGCGCAGGCTTTCCATCATTGAACGCCACCTGAGCCGCGACGAGAACACCCGCCTGGACGGTCCGGTCATCACCGAGGCACCCGGTTCGATCGTGCAGGGCGCCGAAGGCCTTCACGCGATGGCACTGTCCTTGTCGGCGCGCGTGCGGCTTGACGGCGCCGACATCGATTCGGCGTTGCGCGAGGCCACGGCTGCCTTTGACCACGCGTTGCGCTCGCCGTGGGTCGCTCCGCGCATGCTGTGCGCCTTCACCCTGGGCAACCTGGCCGCCCGCCTTGGCGAGCGATTCCTGCTTGAGCGAACCATCCATGCCCTGGACGACGCACCGGTGCGCGACATGCCGCGCTGGCAAGCCATTCACGACTGGTTGTGCGCCCGCCGGGCCCAGCAGGAAGGACAGCACCAGGCGGTCTGGCGCCTGGTCGAGCGCGCGCTGCCGGTGATGGGTGAAACGGGCATCTGGTTCGGCGAAGAGGACTGGCTGTTCGCCGTGGATTCGGCCCTGAGGGTCGCGTCTGCCAATGCGCTGGAGGGTTTGCGCGCACGCATGGAAGAGTCCACCCCGCACCTGAGCCGAACCCGCACCGCCACCCGCATCGCCGCCGAGGCGTCGCTGGCCCTGTTGAGCGCCGACCGCGGACGCGCCCACCAGCTCATGGTGCGCGCCTGGCAGACGGCACCGCCCTCCACCACCAAGCGGCTGCTGGCCATGGCGGCCCTGACCACCTGGCCCCCGGTGGGCGCACCCACCGGACAGGACCTGGCACAGGCCACGCTGCAATGTGGCGCCTGGCTCGACCGGACCCCGGCGGGCCGCCGGCTTCGGCAGCAGCTGGCCACCCCGGCGCACATGCTGGTGGAGAGCCACCGGCAAGGCGATCAGCAGGTGTCGGACTCGGGGGGTGAGCCGTACTGGCTGTGGGCCGCCTGACCTCTCGGGCGGGCACCGGGCGCTGAACCGATGTGGGTCTGGCCGCGCTGGCGGGCCAGTTCGACCTGCCGTTGTCGCTCGGCCAGCCGGTCGCGCTCCTCGGCCGTGCGCGAGCCGTGGCAGTGCGGGCAACTCACGCCCGCCACATACTGCGGCGAGCGGAGGTCGTCTTCGGTCAGTGGCCAGCGACACGAGCGGCACAGTGCGTGTCCGCCCACCGCCAGACCATGGCCGACGCTCACGCGTTCGTCGAAGACGAAACACTCGCCCTGCCACTTGCTCTGGACCTCGGGCACTTCCTCCAGGTACTTGAGGATGCCGCCTTCGAGGTGGTAGACCTCGTCGAACCCGCGCATCTTCAACAGCGCCGTCGATTTCTCGCAGCGGATGCCACCGGTGCAGAACATGGCCACGCGAGGCTTTCGCTCACCCTGCAGCGCGGGTTGCTGCTCCAGCCACTGCGGCAGTTCCGTGAAGCTGCGGATGCCCGGATTGATCGCCCCCTGGAAGGTGCCGATCTTCACCTCGTAGTCGTTGCGCGTGTCGATGACCACCACGTCGGGCTGGGCGATCAGCGCGTTCCAGTCGGCGGGCTTCACATAGGTGCCCACGGTGCGGGTGGGGTCCAGACCGGGCACGCGGAGTGTCACGATCTCGCGCTTGAGCTTGACCTTGAGGCGGTGAAACGGCGCATGGTCGGACCACGAGGTCTTGTGCTGCAGGTCGGCCAGGCGCGGATCGCGCCGCAGCCATGCCAGCACCGCCTCCACCCCCTGTTCGGGCCCTGCAATGGTGCCGTTGATGCCCTCGCGCGCCAGCAGCAGCGTGCCCTTGACGCCGTTCTGTGCGCACACGTCGCGCAATGGCTGCTGCCATTCGGCGTGATCGGGCAGGTCGACGAACTTGTACAGGGCGGCGGTCAGAAAAGGCGCGTTCACCCTTGGATTATCCCGCCGCCGCGTCACAGCGGCTCGACCTGGTCGAGCCTTGGACTGGCCAGCCAGTCGGCCAGTTCGTCGGCGAGCTGGCGGGCCGCGTGAACCGCACCGGTCCACGCCTTCACGCGACCGGCCAGGTCCTGGCCATAGCGATCGAAATCGGTCCGGTCGGGCAGCTTGCCGTTCGGCAGGGTCCGCACCCAGGCGGGGTCGGGCGCGACGACCAGCATGTGGTCCAGCGCCGGACTGCTTCGGTGGCGGCGCTTCCAGGCCTTGTCCAGCCAGCCCGGCACCACCGCCTTCTGGAAATGGGGGTAGAGCACGATCGGGGCGTCGGCGCTGGCCTGGTAGTGCAGGTGCAGGTGGTAGTCGGTGATGCCGCCATCCCAGTACACGCCTTTGGGCGCCCCAGGAATGTCGGCCACCGGCCGCAGCACGAACGGAATCGAGCAGCTGGCCTGCAGCGCGGGCATGAAGTTGTGGGCACCCAGCGGGATCTGTCGCGTGCGCAGGTCGTGCGTGGCAAACGGCAGCGCACCGGTGGCCCCGGTGGCGCCGTCAGGCGCCGAGAAAACCACCCTCTCCAGCCAGTCGCCCAACGCCCGTCGGTGCACGCTGTTGGCGGCAAAGGCCCCCAGATAGCCCAGGGGCGTGCGCCAGCGGCCGTCCCGGGCCAGCAACCGGCGCCCGCGGGAGGTGACGATGTGAAGCCGCCAGCGCGGATGGTGAAGCACCTCGCCCACCCGCCCGCCGTAGAACGACTCCAGGTTGGCGGCAAAGGTCTGGCTGATCTGGTCGGGCGACGGGCGCCGCTGTCCGGGCGGCAGTTCGTAGTGCTGGTGGATGTAGTCGTGCTCCAGCCGCTCGAACGCGGCCACGGGATCCTCCAGGCAGGCAGTGCCCATGCGCCACGCACCGATCGAAGCGCCGACGAGGTGGATGGGCTGGGGCGCTTCGCGCAGCCAGTGCCCGAACAGCATGCGGTCCACCGGACCGAGGATGAGTCCTTTGGGGCCTCCGGCGGCGGCCGGAATGACGCCCACGTGGGCGGGACGCAGCCCGTGGTCTTTCAGGTGTTGCAGGGCCAGGGGGCCCGCATGGATTCGCAGTGCTCGCATGCCGCGGATTGTCCGCGACCCGCCGCCCGGGTTCAGTGTTCGACCGGATCGCCCGACGGTTCGGTTTGCGCCTCGCCTTCAATCCCGCCGTGGCGAGAGATGGACGGAATGCTTTCGGCCACCACGGTGTCGGGGTCGATGCCCAGCACCAGCCCGACGGGGTCCGGGTAGGTGTTGATGAGCAGCTCGCTTCGCATGTCCTGCTCTTCCGCGCGGGCGCGCCAGGACCCGATGTGGATCACGCCGGCAATCGGTTCGTAGACGTCGTTGTCGAACGGCGCGCACTGGTGCTCGATGGCATTGATCATGCGGCGCGGAAACTTCCATTCGCGCGCCAGCGCCGCGCCCACCTCGGCGTAGCTGTAGCCGAACAGGCTGCGCTCTGCCTTGGCGCGCTTGAGGTCGAGCATCGGCACGCTGCGGTCCAGCTCGAGCATGGCTTCGGGCATGCCCACGTGCATCACGAGCTCGCCGATGGCATGGATCAGCCCCGCAGTGAACGCCGTGTTTTCGTCGATGCGGATCGGCAGCGCGATGTAGCGCGACAGGTTGGCGGTGTTGAGGCTGTAGCGCCAGAACTGGTTCAGGTTGACGCCACCCACGGTGTGAAAGCCTTCGCCCAGGGCACTGGCGATCACCAGGGCACGCACCTTGATGAGCCCCAGGATGTTCATCGCCTCGCGCGAATTGGTCACATTGCGCGACAGCCCGAAGAACGCCGAGTTGGCGGTCTTGAGCAGCTTGGCCGTGAGCACCGGGTCTTCATCGATCAACGACGCGATCCGGACCGGATCGACGTCCTCCTCCTCGAAGCTCTCGATGAGGCGCCGGACCACCTTCGGGGCGGAAGGCAGGGCCTGGGGTTGCTTGAGGAGCTTGTCGATGTGCATGGCTGACCTGGACGTTGGCGGGCAGGATGGCTGACCTTGATATCGTTGTGACGGGCTGAATCTTGAGTCGGGGGTCAGTCCAGGAAGGCGGCCATGGCGTCGGTCAGGGCCCATTCGTCGGGCTCCTTGCCCAGCACATTGCCGAGATCCAGACCGAGCGCAATGCCGACCATGTCGGGGAAGGTGGCGGCCAGCCCGCTGTCGTCGAGCTGGATTTCCTCGGCCCGGGCGCGCCACGAGGCCAGGTGCACCACACCGGCGAGCGGCTCGTAGGTGTCGCCCTCGAAGGGCTCGTTCTGGAATTTCAGGGCGTTGACGATGGCCACCGGGAAGTTCCACCGCTCGACCATCCCGGCGCCCACCTCGGCGAAGGTGTAACCAAAACGGTTTCGTTCGGCGGCCGCCCGCTGCAGGTCCAGCGGCGGCGTGCCCATGTCCAGCGGCCCGATGTCGTCGGGCATGGCGATGTGCATCACGAGGTCGCCGATGGCGTGAATCAGCCCGGCGGTGTAGGCGTTGCTTTCGTTCTGGCGCACCAGCCCGGCAAAGGTGCGGGCGTGGTCGGCCACCTTCAGGCTGTAGCGCCAGAACTGCTGCAGGTTCACGCCGGGCACGTTCTTGAAGCTGGAGCCCAGCGCAGCCGCCATGACCAGCGAGCGGACGTGCGTCATGCCGAGCATGGCCACCGCGTCGTGCGGATCGCCGATTTTCCGGCTGGCCCGGAAGAACGAGGAATTGGACAGGCGCAGCACCCTGGTGGTGAGCGAGGGATCCTGGGCGATGAGGGTGCCCACCCGCCGGGGATCGGGATCGTCCTTGTTCATCTCCGTCATCAGATCGGTGACGGTGCGCGACATTGCCGGCAGTGCGCCTGGGTAGTTCAGCAGGGCTTGTAGGTCCATGGTAGACACAGGCGAGTGGGTCGAAGGATTTGCTTCCTGAGCTATCGGCATTCGCCGCACCGACTTGACCCCCGATCGGGCAGGCCGGGGCAGGCACGCCCTCCGCCCTGCCCCCCTGCCCCCACCCGCCCTTTCAGTCCCGCCGGCCGCCCTGCAACCTGGCGAACGCCGACGCCATGGCCGTGGACGACGGCGCCGGTGGCGCCGCCGCCCGGGATGGCCCCTTGCTGCGCGCCGGTTCGAACCGGTTCTCGCGCGGTCCGCGCGCGCCGCCAGCCGCGTCCAGCCGCATCGACAGGCCGATGCGCTTCCTGGCCACATCGACCTCGACCACCCGAACCTTGACGATGTCGCCGGCCTTCACCACCTCGCGCGCATCCTGGACGAACTTGTGGCTGAGCTGGCTCACGTGCACCAGTCCGTCCTGGTGCACGCCCAGGTCGACGAACGCCCCGAACTGGGCCACGTTGCTGACCGTGCCTTCGAGGACCATGCCTTCGCGCAGGTCGGTGATGTCCTCGACCCCGTCGTTGAAGCGCGCCACCTGGAAGTCGGGGCGCGGATCGCGCCCGGGCTTCTCGAGCTCGCGCAGGATGTCCTTGACCGTGATCAGGCCGACACCATCGGCCGCGAACTGCTCGGGACGAAGCCGGCCCAGCACCTCGGCGCGACCCAGCACCTCGTGCACCGGCAGGCCCGCGGCCGCGATGATTTTCTGCACCACCGGATAGCTCTCGGGGTGCACCCCGGTCATGTCGAGGGGGTCGTCGCCCCCGCGGATGCGCAGAAACCCGGCGGCCTGCTCGAAGGTCTTCGGGCCGAGACCGCTCACGTCGAGCAGCTGGCGGCGGTGGCGGAACGCCCCATGGGACTCACGCCACCGCACCACCGCCTTGGCCACCACGCCCGACAGGCCGGACACGCGCGACAGCAGTGGCACGCTGGCGGTGTTGAGGTCAACACCCACGGCGTTCACGCAGTCTTCCACCACCGAGTCCAGGGTGCGTGCCAGTTCGCTCTGGTTGACGTCGTGCTGGTACTGGCCCACGCCGATGCTCTTGGGGTCGATCTTGACCAGCTCGGCCAACGGGTCCTGCAGGCGGCGTGCAATGCTGGCGGCACCGCGCAGGCTCACGTCGACATCGGGCATCTCCAGGCTGGCGAATTCGCTGGCCGAGTAGACCGAGGCGCCCGCCTCGCTGACGACCACCTTCTGGATGCCGGGGTGTCGCTTGATGACATCGGCCGCGAGCTTGTCGGTTTCGCGGCTGGCGGTTCCGTTGCCGATGGCAATGAGCTGCACGCCATGCTTGCGGCACAGGCCTTCGAGCGTGTGCAGCGAACCTTCCCAGTCGCGCCGCGGCTCGTGGGGAAACACCGTGGCCGTGTCCACCAGCTTGCCGGTGGCATCGACCACCGCCACTTTCACACCGGTGCGGATGCCCGGGTCCAGCCCCATCACCACCCGGGGGCCGGCGGGTGCGGCGAGCAACAGGTCGCGAATGTTGTTGCCGAACACCTGGATCGCCACCAGCTCGGCCGACTCCCGGAGCCGGGCAAACAGGTCGCGTTCGGTGGACAGCGCCAGCTTCACGCGCCAGGTCCAGCCCACGCACTTGCGCAGCAGGTCATCGGCCGCGCGGCCCTGGTGCCGCCAGCCCAGGTGCTGCGCAATGCGCCCCTCGGCCGGACCGGGTTGGCCGGCCGGCACCTCGCCGGGCAGCGTGAGGCGCGCGTCCAGCACCTCGAGCGAGCGACCGCGGAACACCGCCAGCGCGCGGTGCGAGGGCACGCGCGAGATCGGTTCGCTGTGGTCGAAATAGTCGCGGAACTTGGCCACCTCGGGCGCGTTTTCGTCCTTGCCTGCCACCAGTTTGCTGGTGAACAGCCCTTCAGCCCAGAGCCATTCGCGCAGCGACTTCACCAGCGTGGCGTCTTCGGCCCAGCGTTCGGAAAGAATGTCGCGCACGCCGTCGAGCACCGCCTGCGGGGTGGTGAAATCGCTGCCGTCCTCGCCCTTGTCGGTCTTGACGTAGGGCGCGGCACTGGCGAGCGGGTCGAGGGTCGGGTCGCTCCAGAGCGCATCGGCCAGGGGCTCGATGCCGGCCTCGCGCGCCACCATGCCCTTGGTGCGGCGGCGTGGTTTGTAGGGAAGGTACAGGTCTTCGAGTTCCTGCTTGGTCTGGGCCAGCTCCACCGCCTCGCGCAGGGCCGGGGTCAGCTTGCCTTGCTCCTCGATGCTGCGCAGCACGGTCGAGCGCCGGTCCTCCAGCTCGCGCAGGTAAGACAGGCGCGCCTCCAGTTCGCGCAGCTGGATGTCATCCAGCCCGCCGGTGGCCTCTTTGCGGTAACGGGCAATGAACGGGACGGTGGCGCCACCATCGAGCAGGTCCACGGCGGCCTGCACCTGTGTCTCACGGACCTTCAGGTCCTGCGCAAGCTGCGCAACGATCTTTTGCATCGGAATCGGATCTGCCTTGGGCGAGCGGCCGGGATGGCCGACCTCCCCCGAACAAAGCGCGGGAGTTTGCCACACGCCCGGGACCCGTCTGTGCGTGACACATCGCACCCGGATGCGGTTCTTGAGCCGGTCCCCGGCCGGAAATACTGCGCCGGGCGTATGTAAGGACGCCCATGCCCTTTCTAGCATCGCCCACCTCCCAAGCGGGAACTCCGACCCAACCGATGCAACGCCCTCGACTCACCCGCCATTTCGCCCTCACCAGCCTTGCCGCCTTCGTGCTGTTCGGCCTGCTGATCCACCAGGTGGAATCGCTGCGGAGCCAGGGCCTGCAGGCCATCCAGCAGGAAGAACGGCAGGCCGTGGCGGCGCTTCAGGCCGACCTGCTGCAGCAAGTCACCGACCTCGCCCAGCGCGACGTGATCGCGGTGCACGAAGGCAACCACCTGAGCATGGCTCGCTTGCTGGCCAACCTGGTCTGGAACGACTCCCTCAGCAGCTACCTCGCCCAGTCGGACCTGGTCGATTTCACGGGCTGCGAAGCCCACCGACCCGACGCCAGCCCGTTTGCCGAGGATCAGCGCCAGATCTGCTACCGCAGGCTCGGGCAGCGCCTGCAGGCACTGCCCGAATTCCAGGCGGTCGATGCGCGGCTGCGCCAGGCCATGCGGGACACCCAGATCTTTCGCCTGAAGGTGTTCGATCTGCGGGGCATCACGGTCTATTCGACCGACGCAGGCCACATCGGCGAGGACCGTTCGCAAAGTCCCGGCTGGAGCATGGCCGCGCGGCAGGGCCGGCCGCAAACCCACCTGACCCCGAGCCAGACGCTCGACCCGCTCCACGCCCGAACCGAGCGGCGCGATCTCGTCAACAGCTACCTGCCCGTCTTCGTCGGCACGTCCACCACACCGGTGGCGGTCATCGAAACCTATGGCGACGTGTCGGCCTTCATGGGCAAGGTGGCCCACACCACCGAACGCATCGACGCGCAGGCCCGGGCGCGTGAGGACGCCATGGTCGAGCGCCTGGGCGGTGTTCTGCAACGGCTCGACGAGGACGGCACGCGGGCGACCGCCGCGCTGCTGATCCTCACCATGATCCTGTATGCGGTGCTGCAGATGATGGCCCGCCGCGCGCAGAGCCAGTTCGAACTGCAGGCCGAGCAGGTCCAGGCATCGCGCACCCACATCATGCAAACGGAGAAGATGGCGCTGCTGGGCCAGATGGTGGCCGGCGTGGCCCACCAGCTCAACACACCGCTGGCCTTTTGCCGGACCAACCTCCAGATTGCGGGCGACGTGGTGGACCGCTGGATGCGCCGGCACGATCACGAGGTGGCCGCCACCGTGCTCCTGGCCGATGCCGAGGACCAGGCCACCGCGCACCTGGTGCCCGACGAGGAGGTTGCCGAAGCACGACACATGCTCGAAGACACATTGGGCGGCGTGCGGATGATGGAGGAACTGGTCGAGCAGCTCCGTGGCTTCACCCGCCTCGATCAGGCTCCCCACGACACGGTCGAACTCAACGATGCGATCTCCAGCGTGGTCTACATCGCGCGGGCCGTCGTCTCGCCCAAGGTGCGCATCGAGGAACGCTACGTCAGCCTGCCGCGGATCAGGGTCAACGTGTCGCAGGTCAACCAGGCCGTGCTGAACCTGCTGATGAACGCGGCACAGGCCATCGACGGCGAGGGCACCGTGACCGTGCGCACCCTGCATGACGACACGGCGGTTCTGATCGTGGTCAGCGACACCGGCTGCGGCATCGACCCGGCGATTCAGGCACGCGTGTTCGAGCCCTTCTTCACCACCAAGGGCGCCGAAAAAGGCACCGGGCTGGGCCTGTCCCTGGTGCAGGACATCGCCCGCATGCATGGCGGTCGGGTCGACCTGACCAGCCGCCCCGGGCTGGGAACCACCGTGACCATCCGCCTGCCGCTCCCGCAGGGGGGCGCCACATGACCGCCCGCATCCTGCCCAAGGTGCTGTGCGTGGACGACGAGCCCGCATTGCTTCGATCGCTTCGCTGGCTGCTGCGCGGTGAGTTCGAGGTCACCATCGCATCCGACCCGGCGCAGGCCCTGGCGATCCTGGGCGCCGACCGCTTCGACGTGATCATCTCGGACCAGCGAATGCCCGGCATGACGGGCACCGAATTCCTGCAGCACGCCAAGGTGACGGCGCCCCATGCCATGCGGCTGCTGCTCACCGGCTACGCGGATTTCGGTGCGGTGGTGTCGGCCCTCAACGACGGCGACGTGTTCCGCTACATCAGCAAGCCCTGGGACAACACCAAGCTGATCCGTGCGGTGCAGGAGGCGGCGCGACTCGCCCGAATGAGCCGAATGCGCTGGAGCGATTTCCAGGACACGCACGCCCCCGAGGACGCCGACGAACCCCCCGAGGAGTTGCTCCTGGTCGAGCCCGACCCGGCCTTGCGCCTCGCCGTGCAGCAGGCCGGTCTGGAAAACGCCCGGGTGATGGTGGCCGACGATTCGGCCGATGCGCTCACGTTGCTCGAGCAGCGTCCGGTGGCCGTTGTCGTGATCCGGCAGACCTGCGGTTCGGGCGGCACGAACAACCTGGTGCGGGCCATCAAGCGCCGAAAGCCGCGCCTGTCGGTGGTGATCTGCAGCGAGGAACACGACATTCACGCGCTGCAGCACCTGATCAATGAAGGCCTCATTCACCGCTATGTCAGCCTGCCCACCGACGCGGGGGTGATCAAGCAGGCGCTGGAGTCGGCCATCGACCGACACCGCGAACTCCGGCAGAAGCCCCACCGGCTGGCCAACGCGCGCGCCCGGCGTTCGCTCGCTGGTAGCGCATCGGCCAGAGCGGCCAGAGCGGGAGCATCGGCTGCATCGGCTTCGTCGGCCGAGCCCGGCAGCCCACTTCCGCACCTGTCCATGGGATCGGCGCTGCCGTGGTGGGCCCGGATGGCGCGCTGGCTGCAGCCGTTTCGGTAGACGGCAGCGGCGCGATCGGTCAGGCGCTTCGCAGCGCCGCGCGCAGGCCAGCCCCGATGTCGGGCCGCTCCAGAAACGGGTCGGGCGGGTTCTGCACGTTCACGATGGACTCCATGCGGGTGCGCACGTTGCCCAGCGCCTTCGGGTGGCTGAACACGTAGAAGCGGTCTTCCCGCAGCGCGTCGAACACCATCTGCGCCACCTCGGCGGCCGTGACCTTGCCCGAGCCCACCGCCTTGTCGCTCATGGCCTGCCCGATGAGCTGGCTCTGCGTGGGCTTTTCCCCGGCCAGATCGGCCGGCTTGTTGCGGTGGCTCTGGCTGATGCCGGTCGGCACGAAATACGGACACAGCACGCTCGCGCCCACCTGGTCGGTCACCAGCCGCAAATCCTGGTACAGCGTTTCGGTCAGCGCCACCACGGCGTGCTTGCTCACGTTGTAGATGCCCATGTTGGGCGGGGTGAGCAAGCCCGCCATGCTCGCGGTGTTCACGATGTGCCCCTGCCAGCCGGGATCGGCTTTGGCGGCGGCCAGCATCATCGGGGTGAACTCGCGAACACCGTGGATCACGCCCCACAGGTTCACCCCCAGCACCCATTCCCAGTCCTTGACCGAGTTCTCCCAGATCAGGCCACCCGATCCCACGCCGGCGTTGTTGAACACGAAATGGGGCGCGCCGAAGGTGCTGCGCACGTCTTCGGCCAACGACGCCATCTGCGCCGCGTCGGACACGTCCACCCGGCGCGCGAGCACCTTCACCCCGGCGGCTTTCATTTCGGCCTCGGCGCGCTCAAGGGCATCGGCCTGCACATCGACCAGCACGAGGTTCATGCCCAGCCGCGCACCAATGCGCGCGCATTCGAGGCCGAAGCCCGAGCCGGCGCCGGTGAGCACGGCGGTTTTTCCCTGGAAGTTCTGGATCATCGGTGGGTCTCCATGTGAAAAGGAATCAGGCTCGGCGCATCTCGACGTGCTCGATGCCGTCTTCGTCGTAGGGTTCGCCGTCGGGCAGAAAGCCGTGCTGCCGGTAGAAGGCCTGCAGGTGCGCCTGGGCGCCGATGCGGATGGGCTGCACGCCCCAATGCGCGTGCAGGCGGGCAATGGCTTCGCGCATCAGCGCATGCCCCAGGCCGCTGCCCCGGGTGACCGGGGCGCTGACCACCCGGCCGATGCTGGCCTCGGGAAACTTCAGCCCCGCCGGCACCAGGCGCGCGCACGCCAGCAACACGTCATCGCGCTCACCCAGCAGGTGCAGGCAGGCCGGGTCGGCGCCGTCGATGTCCTGATAGGTACACGCCTGCTCGACCACGAACACCTCGCTGCGCAACGCCAGCAGCGCGTAGAGCTCTTGAAGGGACAGTTCGTCAAAGCGCAGGCAGCGCCAGCGGATGTCGGTCATCAGGCACGCACCTCACGCAGCACGAAACCCACGCGCGGGAAATGCACGTGGACCGTGCCCGCTCGATCATCGGTTCGCTCGATGGTGTAGCGGGTGCGGGTGGCGGCGCGCAGGATGCCCTCGCTGGTCTCCGTGCCGAATGCCTCGGCCGCCACCGTGACCCGGCTGCCCAGGGCAATCCCGTGGTCGTCCTGAAAGACTTCGTCGGCCTTGATCGGCTCGGGCGTGGCGGCGTGGGCAATGCCCACCGCGTCGGCGCTTGCCATGCGCTGGGCGCGCCCATGGCCGATGGCCGCCACCCGGTCCATCCACTCGATGACGTCCGGTGTTGCGTCGAGGATGCCCGCCATGGTGGGGTTGACCACGCGGCTGAACCACAGGGGGTGGTAGGCGGCCAGGTCGGCGATGCCGGGCAACTCGCCCATCAGGAAGGGCTGGTCGTCGAGCATGTTGGCCAGCCGGCGCAGGTAGCTGCGGTACGCGCTGGTGGCATCGGCCGGGCGCAGCTGGGTCATGTTGTTGCGCATGGCGGCCCGGTCGGCGGCAAAGGCCTGGGCCACTTCCGGCTTCTGGCCGGCAAACAGCGCGGCCGCGCCACGGGGACTCAGGTTGTGTGCCATGGCGGCCCAGAACAGCGTGGTGTCGGCCCATTGCGCCACCACCCGGGACAGGCCCCGCGCATGCGCCGGAAACAGCGCCGGCTCGGGCTCCCGGTGCTCCAGCACGTCGGCGATCAGCGCGCTGTCGCAGTAGATGTCGGCGCCAATCTGCAGCACCGGCGTCTTGCGGTAACCGCCTGTCAGGGCCACCACATCGGGCTTGGGCATGACCGACGGAATCAGGACGCTGTGCCAGACCAGCCCCTTGAGGCCCATCATCAGCCGCACCTTTTCGGAGAACGGCGAACTCGGGTAGTGGTGCAGGATCAGGTCGTGCAGGGTGGTGGCGTGCATGGGCGCGAACTCAGTGCGGGCGGGCGCGGTCGATGATGGCATCGACATCGGCGCCGGATGACAGGGAACCGAAGGCGTGGCCCCAGTGCCCTCCGAGGCGGGAATCGCAAAACGCATGGAACACGGCGGCTGGCGCGGTCTGCGCCAGCAGCGCGGCCTGCACGGCCAGGGCCACGTCCTGCGCCAGGCGCCGCGCCTCCATTTCGGTGGCCATTTCCTCGACCCGCAGCGGCAAACGGACGGCGAGGTGGTCCAGCGCCGGGTGCATGCCCCGGGCGGGCGCCAGTTCGTGGGCCAGCGCCGCGGCCGCGTCGGCCTTGCGGATGGCGCGCAGCAGGTCCAGGGCCATGATGTTGCCGGCGCCTTCCCAGATGGAGTTGAGCGGCATCTCGCGGTAGATGCGCGCCATGACGCCCTCGCCGCCCTCTTCCACATAGCCATTGCCGCCCAGGCACTCCATGGCCTCCTGCGCGAAGTGGCTGCCCCGCTTGCAGATCCAGAATTTGGCCACAGGGGTGAGCAAGCGGGCCATCACCGCTTCGTGCGGGTCGCCGGGGCGGTCGAAGGCGCGGGCCAGGCGCAGCGCGAGTGCGGTGGCCGCTTCGCTCTCCAGCGCCAGGTCGGCCAGCACGTTCTTCATCAGCGGCTGATCGATCAGCCACTTGCCAAACGCCTTGCGCTGGGTGGTGTGGTGAATGGCGATCGACAGCGCCTGCCGCATCAGCCCGCTGGTCCCCAGCGCGCAATCGAGCCGCGTCAGCGTGCCCATCGCCAGAATCTGCGGCACGCCGCGCCCTTCTTCGCCCACCAGCCACGCCGTGGCCCCGTGGAACTCGACCTCTGAACTGGCGTTGGCCTTGTTGCCCAGCTTGTCTTTGAGCCGCTGGATGCGGATGGCGTTGACCGAACCATCGGGCAGCACGCGCGGCAGAAACAGGCAGGACAGGCCGCTGCGCGTCTGCGCCAGAATCAGGAAGGCATCGCACATCGGCGCCGAGAAGAACCACTTGTGGCCGGTGACCACGAACCGCTCGCCCCAGCCGTCGGCGCCGTCGGCCACGGCCTGCGTGGTGTTGGCCCGGACGTCCGAGCCGCCCTGCTTCTCGGTCATGCCCATGCCGAGGGTCACGCCGGGCTTGTCGCGCCAGGGCCGCATCACCGGGTCGTAGGCCCGGCTGCCGATGAGCGGACCCCAGTCGGCGTAGATGGCGGCGTTGGCCTGCAGCGCGGGCGTCACCGCGTAGGTCATCGAGATCGGGCAAAGCACCGACGGCTCGAGTTCGGTGAACAGCATGAAGCCGGCTGCGCGCCGCAGGTGGGCAAAGCCTTCGGCCTGCGCCTCGGGCGCAAAGGGGCTGCCGTGCAGGCCCGCGCCCACCGCCAACCCCATCAACGCGTGGTAGCTCGGGTGGAACTCCACCTGGTCGATGCGGTGGCCGGTCCGGCTGTGGGTCTTGAGCTGCGGCGTGAACACGTTGGCCAGCCGCGCGTGCGCCTGGAACTCGCCACTGCCGACCACACGCCCGAGCCCGGACAGCGCCGCCATGTCCAAGCCCGGCGCATTGAAATCCAGCGCCGCCCGCAGCGGCCGGTTGGTCTCGAACAGGTTCACATCCACCAGCGGCGCCGGCTGGTTGAAGACCTCATGCGTGACACCCATGACAACTCCTTCTCGACAGCGATGCCTGCATCCAGGGCCACCCCGGAACCGCCAGTGTCGCCACCCGTGGGTGACGCCGAAGGCGGCGCGGGGGTCAGATCAACTTGACGAGCTGCTTGCCGAAGTTCTTTCCCTTGAGCAGGCCGAGGAAGGCCTCGGGTGCCGAGGCGATGCCCTGAGACACCGTTTCACGCGGCCGCAGCTTGCCCGTGGCCACCAGGGTGCCGAGTTCGGTGAGCGCCTCGGGCCAGACCTCCATGTGCTCGCTCACGATGAAGCCTTCGACCTTGAGTCGGTTCACCAGGATCAGCGCCGGGTTGGCGAGCGGCAGCGGCTGGCCATCGTAGCCCGCGATCATTCCGCAGACCGCGATGCGGCCGAACGCGTTCATGCGCAGCAGCACCGCGTCGAGCACCATGCCGCCGACGTTTTCGAAATAGCCATCGATGCCCTTGGGGCAGGCCTCCTTGAGCGCCTTGGCCAGCGAATACATGTCCTTGTGGGGCCGGTAGTCGATGCAGGCGTCGAAACCGAGTTCTTCCACCGCATACCGGCACTTGTCGGGCCCGCCCGCGATGCCGACCACCCGGCAGCCGCGCGCCTTGGCCAGCGCGCCGAACGCACTGCCCACGGCGCCGGTGGCGGCACTCACCACCACCGTGTCGCCGGCCTTGGGCGCGATGATTTTCACCAGGCCGTACCAGGCGGTTACGCCCGGCATCCCGACCGCGCCCAGGTAATGGCTCAGGGGCACGTGGGTGGTGTCGACCTTGCGCAGCGCGCCGGGCTGCGTGGCGTCGACCGCGCTGTACTCCTGCCAGCCGCCCATGCCGACCACCTGGTCACCGGGCTTGTACTTCGGGTGGCGGGATTCGACCACCTCGCCCACCGTGCCGCCGATCATGACCTCGCCCAGCGGTTGCGACGCCGCATAGCTCTTGCTGTCGTTCATGCGCCCGCGCATGTAGGGATCGAGGCTGAGGTAGTGGTGGCGCACCAGCACCTGGCCGTCCTGCAGCGCCGGTGTGTCGGTGGTCACGAGCTTGAAGTTGTCGACCGTGGCCTCGCCCTGGGGGCGGTTGTCGAGCAGGATCTGGCGGTTCTGGGGCATGGTGGTCTCCGGGATGGTGTTCAGTGGGACGGGGTGTTGCGCAAGGTGGGCAGGCCCACGCCGGCGGCGTCGAAACCGCCGTCGGCTGCGAGCACCTGCCCGTTGATGTAGCTGGCCGCCGGGCTGCAGAGGAACAGCACCGCTTCGGCGATTTCGTCTTCGCTGCCATAGCGGGCCAGCGGAATCGTGTCGTGGTAATCGGCGCGGATGGCCGGCGTGTGCACGGCTTTGGCCATGGCGGTTTCCACCGGGCCCGGCGCCACCGCGTTGACGCGGATGCCGGCGTTGCCGTACTCCACCGCCTGTTGCCGGGTGAGGTGGATCAGCGCGGCCTTGCTCGTGCCATAGGCCACTCGCAGGGTGCTGGCCCGCAGGCCCGAAATGGAGGCGATGTTGACGATGGCGCCGCCGCCTTCGGACAGCATCACGGGTGCCACGGCCTGGGTCATCAGGAACGCGCCATCGAGGTTGGTGGCCATGACGAAGCGCCAGTCGTGAAACGTGGTCTCGGCGATCGGCTTGAACACCGCCACCCCGGCGTTGTTCACCAGCGCATCGATGCGGCCGAAATGATTCACCGTGCGCTGCACCGCGGCGTCGACCTGCTGCGGGTGCGACACGTCGGCCGGCACCGCGATGGCCAACGATTCGGCAAGCCCCTCATGGCGCAGCGCGGCTTCGGTGGCCGACAGCGTGGCCTCGTCGTTGTCGATCAGCGCCACCCGGTGCCCGCGGCGCAGGAACATCCGCGCGATGGCCAGGCCGATGCCGCGTGCGGCACCGGTCACCAAGGCCACGGGAAGGTCGTCGTTCATGGGTCGCCCGGGGAAGTGGTTTCGGTGGAGGTCAGTCGGTGGCCACGCGGTTGAGCGGCTGCACGCTGCCCGGCCCGGTGGGCAGGCGCGGCACGAACTTGAACGTGCCGGTGGCGTGGCTGCACAGCTTGCCCGCCGCGTCGAACACCTGCCCCTCGGTGAACGCCATGGTGGCCGTGCGGTGCAGCAGCTTCCCACGGGCCAGCAACGGGCCCTTGGCCGCGCGCATGAAGCTGGTCTTCATCTCGATGGTCACACAGCCCATGTCGGGTTGCACCGACCGCGCCGCGTGCGCCATCACCACGTCGAGCAGGGTCATGGTGGCACCGCCGTGCACCACGTCGAAGGAATTGAGGTGGTCATCGGCCGGCGAAAAGGCAATCTCGGCCTCTCCACCCTCCATCCGCTGAAGCGAAAAGCCCAACAACTCGACAAACGGAATGCGAACAGAAAATTCCATGATCAGATAACCAACCCGCCGTGACGCGATGTCTTCACCCCAGTGGCACCGCGGGTCCGCCCTTCGACAAGCTCAGGACGGCCCGCAGGCGCCGCCCCCTCGAGGGGGTCGCGCGCAGCGCGGCAGGGGTGGTCCACGCTAGCCTCCTGTGATGATCGACACGCCACCGTCGACCGCCAGCCACTGCCCGGTGATGTGTTTGCCGGCGTCGCTGGCGTACAGCAAGGTCAGACCTTTCAGGTCTTCGTCGTCGCCCAGCCGGCCCAGCGGCGCGTGCGCGGCCAGCTTTTCCTCGCCCAGGTTCTTCAGGGTGCCCTGGGTCATGCGGCTGGGGAAGAACCCCGGGCAGATCGCGTTGACGCGAATGCCGTGTTCGCCCCATTCGGCCGCCAGGGCGCGGGTGAAGTTGATCACCGCGCCCTTCGAGGTGTTGTACGCAATGGTTTCCATGCCGCGCGGATTACCGCCCAGGCCGGCAATCGACGCGGTGTTGATGATGCTGCCGCGCTTGCGCGGGATCATGCAGCGCCGGGCCACCTCCTGGCTCAGGATGAAATAGCTGCGCACGTTGAGGTTCATCACCTTGTCCCAGGCCTCCACCGGGTGGTCTTCGGCCGGGGCACCCCAGGCCGCACCGGCGTTGTTCACCAGCACGTCGATGTCGCCCAGTCGCTGCACCGTCTCGTCCACCAGCCGGCGGCACTCGGCCTCGTTCTGGCCGTCGGCGGCGATCCAGCGCGCATCGATGCCGGCTGTCTGCAGTTCGGCCGTGGCCTCTGCCAGGTCGGACGCCTTGCGGGAGCTGATGAGCACGCGCGCGCCAGCTTCGCCAAGGGCATGGGCCATCTGCAGCCCGAGACCACGGGACCCGCCGGTGATGAGGGCGTTCTTCCCCCTGAGGTCGAACAATTGCGCCACGGTGCGGGCGGTGCTGCTGGCAGAAGTCATGGTGGGGTCTTCCTCATCTCGTTGGAATGAACCATTGTGGCCCCCTCAGGGGTGGGTGTCTGTCACCGGCGCGGCGCGCAGCGCCGGACGGTTCAGGCCTCGAAGTCCATGCACTGCCGCTCGGCCACCACCGCCTTCATGAACGGCTTGATGGCCACATGCTCGGGGTGGTTCTGGTAAGCGGCCAGCGCGGCATGGTCGACAAAGGTGCTGTCCAGCACCAGGTCGCAGGTGCAATCGAACCCGGGCAGCGCCGAGCCCACCTTGAAATGCACGATGCCCGGGTGCAGGCGGGCACAGGACTCCAGCAGGGCCCTGGCCTTGGCGACGTTGGTGGCGCGGTCCGCCCCTTCCGCGTGCGCCTTGAGCTTCCACATCACGATGTGCCGCAGCATCAGAATGCCTCCTCCGGCAGGCTGGCACAGGTCTGGTCGCGGCTGCTCACCACCGCCAGCCAGGCACCGATCCGGGGCAGCTCGTAGTGGAAGAAATAGCGCGCGGCGGCCAGCCGCCCGGTGCGGGCGGCACTGGCGGGGGCCGCGTGCGCGGCCAGCGCCACGTCGAGCCAGATCCACGCCAGCACCGTGTGCCCGAACGCCTGCAGGTAGGGCACGGCGTTGGCCAGCGCATCGGTGGGTTCGCCGGTGGCCCAGGCTGCCTTGGTGGCGGCCCCCACCTGGGCCAGCGCCTGGCCCAGCGCATTGGCGTGCGGTGCCAGGTCGGGCACCTGGATCGCGCGCTCGATGGTTCCATTGATGCGCCCGGCCAGCAGCTTGAGGCCCTTGCCGCCTTCCATCAGCACCTTGCGGCCCAGCAGGTCCATGGCCTGGATGCCGTGCGTGCCTTCGTGAATCATGTTCAGCCGGTTGTCGCGCCAGTACTGCTCCACCGGGAAGTCCCGCGTGTAGCCGTAACCGCCGTGCACCTGGATGGCCAGCGAATTGGCCTCGAGGCACCACTCGCCGGGCCAGCTCTTGGCAATCGGTGTCAGCACCTCCAGCAGCAGGCGCGCATCGTCGGCCGCCTCGGGCGCGCCGGTGTGCTGCTCGTCCACCAGACGGGCGCAGTACAGCTCGAGCGCCAGCGCCCCTTCGCAGTAGCTCTTCTGCGCCAGCAGCATGCGTTTGACATCAGCGTGTTCGATGATGCGCACCGGTGGCTGGGCCGGGTCCTTGCCGGCCGGGCCCATGGGGCGGCCCTGCGGCCGGTTCTTCGCGTAATCGAGGCTGGCGTGGTAGCCCGCCATGCCCAGCATGGTGGCCGCCATGCCCACGCCGATGCGGGCCTCGTTCATCATGTGGAACATGCAGCGCAGGCCTTCACCCGGCTGGCCCACCAGATAGCCGACTGCGCCCGCAGCACCGTTCACGGGATACCGGCCCTCGCCGAAATTGAGCAGCGTGTTGGTGGTGCCGCGCCAGCCGCACTTGTGGTTCAGCCCCGCCAGCGCCACATCGTTGCGCACCCCGGTGAGTTGTCCGTCGGGGTTCACCAGCTTCTTGGGCACGATGAACAGCGAAATGCCGCGCGTGCCGGGCACCAGCCGGCCGTTCTCGTCCGGAATCTTGGCCAGCACCAGGTGAACGATGTTTTCGGTCAGTTCGTGCTCGCCGGCCGAGATCCACATCTTGTTGCCCTTGAGGCGGTAGCGCGGCCCCAGCGGATCGGTGGCGAAATCCGGGCCGTCGGGCAAGGCCCGCGTGGCCACGTCGCTCAGGCTCGATCCCGCCTGCGGCTCCGACAGGCACATGGTGCCCGAGAAGCGACCCGAGAACTCGTTGAGCGCGAACGCGCGTTTCTGCGCCTCGGTGCCGTGCACCATGAGCAGGTTGGCGTTGCCGGTGGTCAGCAAGCCGCTGCCGATGCTGACCGATGCCATCGCAAAAAACGCGTTCGCCGCCGCCTCCACCGTGTAGGGCAACTGCATGCCGCCCACCGCGTAGTCCTGCGCGGCGCTCAGCATGCCGCTCTCGGCATAGGCCTTGTGGGCGTCGTGCGTCGCCTGCGGCAGGACCACCTTCTCGCCATCGAAATGAGGCTCCTGCGTGTCCACCAGCCGGTTGAACGGCGCATACCGCTCGCGCGCAATCCGCTCGCAAGTGTCCAGCACCGCATCGAACGTCTCCCGGCTGTGGTCCGCAAACCGCTCGCGCGCACTCAAAGCCGGCGCATCGAGCCAGTCATTGAGCAGGAAGTCGATCGTGGGGCGAAGGCTCATGGGCACTCCATCAGGCATTCAAGGACAAGGCATGCATCCGAAGCGAGTGTCTGAACCCAGGATGCCGTGGATCCGGCTCCGCCGGTCCACCGGCATCGCCCCCCTCCGGGGGGTGACGCCGAAGGCGGCGCGGGGGGGTGCTCGTCAGAGCACTTCGAACACCCCGGCCGCCCCCATCCCCCCCCCGATGCACATCGTCACGCACACCCGCTTGGCGCCGCGGCGCTTGCCTTCGATGAGCGCATGGCCGGTGAGGCGCTGGCCCGACACGCCATAGGGGTGGCCCACCGCAATGGCACCGCCGTTGACGTTGAGCCGGTCGTGCGGAATGCCCAGTTTGTCGCGGCAGTAGATCACCTGCACGGCGAACGCCTCGTTCAGTTCCCAGAGGTCGATGTCCTCGACCTTCAGGCCCAGCTTCTTGAGCACCTTGGGCACCGCAAACACCGGGCCGATGCCCATTTCGTCGGGCTCGCAGCCGGCCACCGCAAAGCCCAGGAAACGGCCCAGCGGCTTGAGGTTGTGGCTGCTGGCGTACTGCTCGCTCACCACCACGCAGGCGCCCGCGCCATCGCTGAACTGGCTGGCGTTGCCGGCCGAGATCACGCCACCCGGCAGCGCCGGCTTGATGCCGCTGATGCCTTCCTTGGTGGTGCCCTCGCGCAGGCCTTCGTCGGCGCTGATGGTGACCTTCTTGGTCATCAGGCCCATCACCTTGTCGGCCACGCCGGCGGTGACGGTGATGGGGGCGATTTCGTCGTTGAACCGGCCGGCAGCCTGCGCCGCGCAGGCCTTCTGCTGGCTGGCGGCGCCGTATTCGTCCATGGCGTCGCGGCCGATGCCGTAGCGCTGGGCCACCTGCTCGGCGGTCTGCAGCATGCTCCAGTAGATCGCCGGCTTCTTCTTGTCGAGGTCGAGGTCGCGCAGCATGTGCATGTTCATTTCCTGCTGCACGCAGGAGATGCTTTCCACGCCGCCGGCCACATAGACATCGCCTTCGCCGGCGATCACGCGCTGAGCAGCCAGGGCGATGGTCTGCAGGCCCGACGAGCAGAACCGGTTGACGGTCATGCCCGAGACGGTGATGGGCAGGTCGGCCATGAGGGCGATCTGGCGCGCGATGTTGGCGCCGGTGGCGCCCTCGGGGTTGGCACACCCCATGATCACGTCTTCGACGGCGCCGGCGTCGACGCCAGCGCGTTCGATGGCGGCGCGAACGGCGTGGCCGCCGAGGGTCGCGCCATGGGTCATGTTGAAGGCGCCCTTCCAGCTTTTGGCCAGGGGCGTGCGGGCGGTGGAAACAATGACGGCGTTGCTCATGTGATTTCTCCTGATTCGGTTCGGGGCATCAGCCGTTGAAGTTCTTGCCTTCGGCCACCAGGCGGGCCAGCAGCGGCGCCGGCTCCCAGAACTTCGCATCGTCCAGCGGGTTCTTCTGAAAGCGCTTCATGGCCTGGGCCACGTTGAACAGGCCAACCTCGTCGGCGTACTTCAGCGGGCCACCGCGGTGCACCGGGAAGCCGTAGCCGAAGATGTAGACCACGTCGATGTCGCTGGCCTTGTTGGCAATGCCCTCTTCCAGGATGTGCGCAGCCTCGTTCACCAGCGAGAACACCAGCCGCTGCACGATTTCCTCGTCGGAGATCTTGCGCGGGGTGATGCCCAGCGCCTTGCGGTGATCGGCAATCATCTGCTCGACCTCGGCGTTGGGAATGGCGTCGCGCTTGCCCGGGACGTAGTCGTACCAGCCCTTGCCCACCTTCTGGCCGAAGCGCCCCTTCTCGCACAGCAGGTCGGCGGTCTTGCTGTATTTCATGTCGGGCTTTTCGGTGTAGCGGCGCTTGCGGATCGCCCAGCCGATGTCGTTGCCCGCCAGGTCGCCCATGCGGAACGGCCCCATGGCAAAACCGAACTTCTCGATCGCGCGGTCCACCTGCGCCGGGGTGCAGCCCTCATCCAGCAGGAAACCGCCCTGGCGGCCGTACTGCTCGATCATGCGGTTGCCGATGAAGCCGTCGCACACGCCGGACACCACCGCGGTCTTCTTGATCTTCTTGGCCACCGACATCACGGTGGCCATCACGTCCTTGCCCGTTTTCTCGCCGCGCACCACCTCCAGCAGCTTCATGACATTGGCCGGGCTGAAGAAATGCAGGCCCACCACGTCCTGAGGGCGCTGGGTGAAAGCGGCGATCTGGTTCAGGTCCAGCGTGGAGGTGTTGGACGCCAGGATGGCCCCCGGCTTCATCACCTCGTCGAGCTTCTTGAACACGGCTTCCTTGACGCCCATGTCCTCGAACACCGCCTCGATCACGAGATCGGCGTCCTTGATGTCGTCGTAGCTCACCGTGGTGGAGAGCAGGCCCATGCGCTGATCGAGCTTGTCCTGCTTGAGCTTGCCCTTCTTGACCTGTGCCTCGTAGTTGCCGCGCATCACGCCCACGCCCCGGTCCAGCGCCTCCTGCTTCATCTCGAGGATGGTCACCGGGATGCCGGCGTTGAGGAAGTTCATGGAGATGCCGCCGCCCATGGTGCCGGCGCCGATGACGGCCACCTTCTCGATCTTGCGCTGCGGCGTGTCGTCGGCCACGTCGGGGATCTTGCTGGCAGCGCGCTCGGCCATGAACAGGTGGCGCAGCGCCCGGCACTCGGGTGTCCACATCAGGTTGATGAACATCTCGCGCTCGGTGAGCATGCCCTGCTCGAACTTCTGCTTGGTGGCGGCCTCGACGGCGTCCACGCATTTGGCCGGCGCGGGGAAGTTCTTGGCCATCCCCTTGACCATGTTGCGTGCGAACTGGAAATAGGCGTCGCCGTCCTTGTGCTTGCACGGCAGGTTGCGCACCAGCGGCAGCGCGCTACCGTCGGCGTGCTTCGCCGCCACTTCCTTCGCAAAGGCCAGCGCTTCGCCAGCCAGCGCTTCCGCGCTGGCGGCCATCTTGTCGAACAGTTTCTGACCCGGCAGCATGGCCAGCATTTCGCTTTTCACCGGCTCGCCGCTGACGATCATGTTCAGTGCGGCCTCGACGCCCAGCACGCGCGGCAGGCGCTGGGTGCCGCCGGCACCGGGAATCAGGCCCAGCTTGACCTCTGGCAGCGCCACGTTGCAGCCCGGCGCGGCGATGCGGTAGTGGCAACCCAGCGCCAGCTCCAGACCGCCGCCCATGCAGACGCTGTGGATCGCGGCCACCACCGGCTTGGTGCAGTGCTCCACCGCCAGGATCACGCTGAGCAGGTTGGGTTCGGCCAGCGCCTTGGGCGTGCCGAATTCCTTGATGTCGGCGCCGCCCGAGAAGGCCTTGCCGGCACCGGTGAGCACGATGGCCTTGACCGCCGGATCGGCCTGCGCCTTGTCCAGCCCGGCGGTGATGCCCTGCCGAGTGGCCAGACCCAACCCGTTGACGGGCGGGTTGTTCAACGTGATGACGGCCACGTCACCGTGGACCTGGTAATCGGCGGACATGCAATCTCCTTCGGGCTTTGGTGTGTGAGCCGGCGCGCCAGGCCGCCGGCAAAAAAGAACGACCGTTCGATTCTAGGGTCAGCGGGGCCGCCGGCAAGGCCCGCGTGTCGCCCGCAGGACTGGCGGCCCGGTCAGACCTCCAGCCACTCCTTGCGGATGGCGGGATCGGATTTCAGATCCGACGGACTCCCCTCGAACACGATGCTGCCGTGCCCCATGACCAGCGTGCGGTCCGAGATGCTCAGCGCAATGGTGAGCTTCTGCTCGATCAACAGGACCGAAATGCCCCGCTGCTTGAGCGCCTGCAGGTACACGGCCACCTGCTCGACGATCTTCGGCGCCAGGCCCTCGGTGGGTTCGTCGATGATGATGAGATCGGGGTCGCCCATGAGGGTGCGGCAGAGCGTGAGCATCTGTTGTTCGCCACCCGACAGCACGCCGGCCTCGGTGTGCTGCCGCTCCTTGAGCCGCGGGAACAGGCCGTACATGTCGTCAAAGCCCCAGCGTGCGCCCTGCCCCTTGCCTTTCTGGCCCAGCAGCAGGTTCTGGTGCACCGTCAGCCGGGGAAAGATGTCGCGGTTCTCGGGCACATGCCCGATGCCCGCGTGCGCAATCTCGAACGGCTTGCGACCCAGCAGTGGTTTGCCATTCCATTCGACCGAGCCGGCAGCATCCACCAGCCCCATGATCGCCTTGGCGGTGGTCGATCGCCCGGAGCCGTTGCGCCCCAGCAGCGCCACGATCTCGCCAGGCTTCACATCGAAGCTCACGCCATGCAGCACGTGGCTCTTGCCATAATAGGCGTGGAGGTCCCGAACCTTCAGCACGTCAATGTCCTCCGGCCTGCTGCTCGGCCAGCACCGAGCCCAGATAGGCTTCCTGCACACGCGGGTTGGCGCGCACCGCATCGGGGGTGTCGCAGGCGATCACTTCGCCATACACCACCACGGCAATGCGGTCGGCCAGCCCGAACACCACGCCCATGTCGTGCTCCACCGTCAGCAGCGTCTTGCCCACGGTGACCTCGCGGATGAGCTCGATGAAACGGGCCGTTTCGCTCTTGCTCATGCCGGCGGTGGGCTCGTCCAGCAGGATGACCTGGGCCCCGCCGGCGATGGTGATGCCGATCTCCAGCGCGCGCTGCTCCGCATAGGTCAGGTTGACCGCCAGCACGTCGCGCTTCTTCTCCAGGTGAATCATGCGCATGAGCTGCTCGGCGCGTTCATTGGCGTCGGTCAGGCTGCCCAGGAAACGGAACAAGGTGTAGCGGTAACCCAGGCTCCAGAGCACCCCGCAGCGCAGGTTCTCGAACACGCTGAGCTTGGGAAAGATGTTGGTGATCTGGAAGCTGCGCGACAGGCCGAGCCGGTTGATCTCGAACGGCCGCTTGCCGTCGATGCGCTCGCCATTGAGCAGCACCTGTCCGCCGGTCGGCGCGAATCGGCCCGAAATCAGGTTGAACAGCGTGCTCTTGCCCGCGCCATTGGGGCCGATGATGGCCACACGCTCGCCCGGCTGCACCACGAGGTTGACGCCCCGGATGATGTCGGTCTTGCCGAACGACTTGCGCAGGTCGCGCAGCTCGAGGGCCGGCCCGCTCATGCGGCCTCCCCGGCGCGCAGGCGCTGCTCGATCAGGGTCTGCACCTCGCTCCAGCGCCGGGCAAACCCGCGGCGCGACCATTCGAACAGCCCGGCACCGACCAACGCCAGGGCCAGCGACCCACCCCAACTGGCGGGGCTGCGCGCGTCCAGCGTGACGCCGAGAAACTGCAGTTCGTTGCCCAGCGCGGCATTGAGCTGCAGGTGGTAAACCATTTCGATCAGGGCGCCAAAACCGAGCAGGGCCATGACCGCGAACACGGTCAGCAGTGCATAACCACCGAGCAGCCGCCGCAGCAGGCCGTGCGCCGCCACCCGCACGTTCATCATGATCAGGCTGGCCACGCCGCCGGGCGCATACATCACCATGAACAGGAACACCAGCCCCAGGTACAACAACCAGGCCTTGGTGAACTCGGACAGCAGCACGAAGGCCAGCACCATCAGCACGCCACCGATGATGGGGCCGAAGAAGAAGGTGGCTCCGCCGAGAAAGGTGAACAGGAGGTAAGCGCCCGAGCGCGGAGCGCTGACGACCTCGCTGGTGACGATCTCGAAATTGAGGGCCGCCAGCCCGCCGCCGATCCCGGCGAAGAACGCCGCGATGACGAAGGCGATGTAGCGGACGACCTGGGTGTTGTAGCCCACGAACTCCACCCGCTCGGGGTTGTCGCGCACGGCGTTCAGCATCCGCCCCAAGGGCGTTCGCGTGAACATGAACATCACCAGCGTGCACACGAAGGTGTAGAACGCGATGAGGTAGTAGAGCTGGATCTGCGGACCGTAGGTGATGCCGAAGGGGCTCGATCCGGCCACCCGGTCGCCCGAAATGCCGCCTTCCCCGCCAAAGAATTCGGGGAACATCAGCGACATGGCCCACACCAGTTCGCCCACGCCCAGCGTGATCATGGCAAAGGTGGTGGACGACTTCTTGGTGGTGACCCAGCCGAACAGCAGTGCAAAGGCCGCTGCCGCCAGGCCGCCCACCACCGGCAGCAGGCTCACCGGCAGCGGCAGGCCGTCGCCGATGAGGTTGAGCGTGTGGATGGCCAGAAAGGCACCCATGCCGGAATACACCGCATGCCCGAAGCTGAGCATGCCGCCCTGCCCGAGCAGCATGTTGTAGCTCAGGCAGACGATGATGGCGATGCCCATCTGCGAGAGCATGGTGTGGGCCAGGCTGCTGGTCCAGACCATCGGTGCCACGGTCAGCAGCAGGGCAAAACCACCCCACACGGCGAGGCGGGCGGGCGGAAGTCGGCGCGACAGTTCGTTCATGGCGTCAGCCCTCGCGCGTGCCGAGCAGGCCGCGCGGTCGGAAAATGAGGATCAGCACCAGAAACAGGTACGGCAGGATCGGTGCCACCTGGCTGACCTTGAGCTTCCAGAGCGCGTACCCGAAGGTGTCGCTGGTGATCGCGATGCCGAGGCGGCCGAGCAACCCCATCAGCGACGCGTCGATGGCCACCGCAAATGTCTGGATGACACCGATCAGCAGCGACGCGAGAAACGCGCCCGACAGCGAACCCATGCCGCCCACCACCACCACCACGAAGATGATCGACCCCACGGTGGCGGCCATGCCTGGCTCGGTCACGAACGCGTTGCCGCCGATCACGCCGGCCAGTCCCGCCAGCGCAGCCCCGCCGCCGAACACCAGCATGAACACCCTGGGCACGTTGTGCCCGAGCGTCTCGGCGGTTTGCGGGTGCGTGAGCGCGGCCTGGATCACCAGTCCGATGCGCGTGCGGGTGAGCAGCAGCCAGATCGACACCAGCATGAACAGCGACACCCCCATCATGAAGCCGCGGTACATGGGGAACTGCGTGCCGTACAGCGTGAACAACGGTCCCGACAGTTCTTCAGGCACCCGGTAGTCCACCGAACTGGTGCCCCAGATCAGCTGCACCAGCTCCAGGATGATGTAGCTCAGGCCGAACGTGACCAGCAGTTCCGGCACATGGCCGTGGGCGTGCACCCGGCGCAGCACTGTCTTCTCGAACAGGGCGCCCAGCACGCCCACCAGCAGCGGCGCCAGCAACAAGGCCGGCCAGAAGCCCACGAACAGCGCAATGGTGTAGGCAAGGTAGGCCCCCAGCATGTAGAAGCTGGCGTGCGCAAAATTCAGCACGCCCATCATGCTGAAAATGAGCGTGAGGCCGGAGCTCAGCATGAACAGCAGGAGCCCGTAGCTCACGCCGTTGAGCAGCGAAATGGTGAAGAACTCCATGGGGCGGTGAACGCGTTCCTGGGTGGTGGTCAAAAACAAGCCCGCTCCCCGGAGCCCGCACAACGCGGGGCGGTGGAACGGGCCGTGCACCCGTCCGGGACGGGCGTCAGCTTACGGCTTCTTCATGTCGCAGCTGGTGGGCGTGCTGGCCACGTAGGCCTCGAGGTACTTGACCGGCGCAAAGGTGTAGCCGGTGTTCTCCACGCTGTACCGGTTCTTGCCGTCCACCTTCTGCCATTTGGAGATCCACAGGCCCTGCTGCAGCTGGTGGTCGGTCTTGCGGACCTGCGTCTCGCCGTTGAAGCCCTTGAAGCTCAGGCCCGACAGCGCGGCCGCCACCTTGACCGGGTCGGTGCTTTTGGCTTTGGCCATGGCCTCGCCCAGCGCGGTCACGCCGTTCCAGGTGGCAAAGGTGTAGTAGTCGTCGTTGAAGCGCTGCTTGAACTCGGCCGCCAGCTTGCCCATCTCGCCGTCGTAGTTCGAGTGGTTGTAGGCGATCTGGTAGACCTCGAGATCGCCTCCCTGGGCCAGCGCGGTGGGGGTTCCGCTCACACCCGGGTAGTAGGCGTAGATGGGCAGCTTCAGGCCGGCGTCGTTCAGGGCCTTGATGAACAGCGTGAGGTCGGCGCCCCAGTTGCCGGTGACGATGGTGTCGGCACCCGACTGCTTGATCTTGGCCACATAGGGCGCGAAGTCCTTCACCTGGCCGAGCGGGTGCAGGTCTTCGCCGGCAATCTTCACGTCGGGCCGCTTGCGCGAGAGGCCCTCCTTGAAGTACTTGGCGACCTGCTGGCCGTGCGCGTAGTTCTGGTTCAGCAGGTAGACGCTCTTGACCTTGGGCTGGTCCTTCATGAACGACGTCAGCGCCTCCATCTTCATGGTGGTGTCGGCGTCGAGGCGGAAGTGCCAGTAGCTGCAGCGCTCGTTGGTGAGCGACGGGTCCACCGCGGCATAGTTGAGGAACACCACCTCTTTGCCCGGGTTGCGCGCGTTGTGCTTGTTGACGGCATCCAGGATGGCCGCGGCCGCGCCCGAGCCATTGCCCTGGGTCACGTAGCGGAAGCCTTGGTCGATGGCCGCCTTGAGGGCGTTCAGGCTTTCCTGTGGCGAGCCCTTGTTGTCGAAGCCGACCACCTCGAACTTCACGCCCGCGGGGTTGCTGCCGCTGCGCTTCTCGGCCGCAAACTGCCAGCTCTTGAGCTGGTTCTGACCCACGTTGGCAAAGGGCCCGGACAGCGGATCGATGAAGGCGATTCGCACCGACTCGCCCTTCTGGGCGTGCGCGGCAAGCGCGCAGGCAAACAACGATGCAACGGCAAGGCGCTTGAAGGCGTGCGGCATGGCTTTTGTCTCCTGGGTGGTTGGATCAGCGCAGCAGCTTACAAGCCCGGTCTGTGGCCCTGCTCAGGGATAGCCCCTAGGGCCTATCGCACGGGTGACTGCGGGAGAGACAGGCCCGAGCGACAGGCGGTCAGGCGCCCGGCAGCGCGTAGTCCTTGAGCTGCTGTCGCAGCGTCATCTTCTGCATCTTGCCGGTGGCACCGAGGGGGATGGCCTCGACAAACACCACGTCGTCGGGCACCTGCCACTTGGCGATCTTGCCGTCATAGAACTTCAGCAGTTCGTCGCGGCTCACCTCGGCGCCCGGCTTCTTCACCACCACCACGATGGGGCGCTCGTCCCACTTGGGGTGCTGCACGCCGATGCACGCCGCCATGGCCACGGCCGGATGCGCCATGGCAATGTTCTCGACGTCGATCGAACTGATCCATTCGCCCCCGGACTTGATCACGTCCTTGCTGCGGTCGGTGATCTGCATGAAGCCGTCGGCGTCGATGGTGGCGACGTCGCCGGTGGGGAACCAGCCGCGACCCTGGGCGTCGTAATGCAGCGGGTCACCACCTTCGCCCTTGAAATAGCTGGCGATGATCCACGGGCCACGCACCAGCAGGTCGCCATAGCGCTTGCCGTCCCAGGGCAGTTCCTCGCCGGCCTCGTCGACGATCTTCATGTCGACACCGAAAACCGCGCGGCCCTGTTTGAGGCGCACCTGCATCTGCTCGGATTTCGACAACCCGAGTTGCGCGTTTTTCAGGTTGCACACGGTGCCCAGCGGCGACATCTCGGTCATGCCCCAGGCGTGCAGCACTTCAACGCCGTATTGCTCGTTGAACGCGGCGATCATGGCCGGCGGGCAGGCCGAACCGCCGATCACCGTGCGCTTGAGGCTGCTGAACTTCAGGCCGTTCTGCTGCAGGTGGCCCAGCAGCATCTGCCAGACCGTGGGGACACCGGCGGCCATGGTCACGCCCTCGGCCTCGATCAGCTCGTAGACCGATTTGCCATCGAGCGCGGGGCCGGGAAACACCAGCTTGCAGCCCATGGCAGCGGCCGAGTACGGCAGGCCCCAGGCGTTGACGTGGAACATGGGCACCACCGGCAGGATGCTGTCGCGCGCCGAGCAGCCCAGTGCGTCCGGCAGCGCCGCGCCATAAGCGTGCAGCAGGGTCGAGCGGTGCGAATACAGCGCTGCCTTGGGATTGCCGGTGGTGCCGCTCGTGTAGCACATGCTCGAGGCGCTGTTCTCGTCGAACTCGGCCCAGTCGTGGCGATCCGGCTGCGCGCCGATCCAGGTCTCGTAGCTCTGCAGGCCGGGGATCCCGCTGTCGGCTGGCAGCGCGCTGGCGTCGCACAGCGCGATCCAGTGCCTGACCGTGGTGCATTTGCTCCACACCGCCTTCACCAGCGGCAGAAAGCTCATGTCGAAACACAGCGCCCGGTCTTCGGCGTGGTTGACGATCCACACCAGCTGCTCGGGATGGAGGCGGGGATTGAGCGTGTGCAGCACCCGGCCGGTGCCGCTGACGCCGAAGTACAGCTCGAGGTGGCGGTAGCCGTTCCACGCCAGCGTGGCCACCCGGTCGCCAAACGCCAGACCCAGCCCGTCGACGGCATTGGCCACCTGCCTTGAGCGGCGGGCGACGGTGGCCCAGTCACTGCGGTGGATGTCCCCTTCGACCCGGCGCGAAACGATCGCGGTGCTGCCATGGTGGCGCTCGGCGTGGACGATGAGATTGGAAATGAGCAACGGTTGGCTCTGCATCTGTCCCAGCATGGGGAAGTCTCCGGAAGTGGTTGGAAGAATCGATTGCCATGCTAGCCGCGCGCCGGGCACCGGTGCGAGCGGGATGTCCCGAGGGCAACACGGGTCCCGGGACCCGGCCCGACCACCGGGCAGCAATCGCCAGATCAACGCAGGCTGCGACAAATGCATTCGTCGCGCCGGCGGATGTACCGCAGAAGTACTGCAGGGGAGCCAACGCGGCCCGGCAGGGGCGTCGGCAGCACGCAACGGTGGTCATGCCCCTGTCGCGAGCGGGGAATGCGGATTTGACAATGTCGGGGTGTGCAATACCGCACGCACCACCAGCCCTTCGATCCGTCGCACACCCAGGAGAGACGTCATGAACCCGATCACCACCACCAACCCGCTTCTTGCACCTGCGCTCCCCGCCAGCGCCTGGCACACCAGCGATTCGCCCTGGGCGGCGACCCGATCGCTCAGCGCCATGGTGCTGCACACCCGCGCCCAGCGCCTCATGGTGGCGCACCTTCGCGAACTGGCCGACACGCAGACCGAGTACGAGATCGACCCGGCCATGGCGTCCATGGAAGACCTGAAGGACGACCTCGGCGTGGTCATGGCGCTCATGCTGGGCACGGAGCCGATCGGCACCATTCGATTCATTCCCACCTGCCACCACGTCACCGTGACGGAGCGCTTCTGGGGACACGCCAGCGCGGGAACGGACTTGATCGGCGCCGACAGCTGGGAAGTCGGGCGCCTGATCATGTCGCCCGATCACCGCCGCGGCGACCTCCTGCCGGCCTGCATGTCCCTGGCCTTTGCCGAACTGATCCAGACCGTCAAGGTGCGGCACCTTCACGGGTCGTGCCACATGCGCATGATGCGCCTGTACCGCCGCTTCGGACTTCACGTTCACACCACCGCCACCTTCAAAGGGAACGAATGTGCGCTCGTGCACGGCGATGTGCACTCGGTGGCCCGCGCGCTCAAGGTCGACCTGTCCGACATGGCCGAGGTGCCCGAGATCGCGTCGGCGGCCTGAAGCTTCCCGAGGGCAAACTGCTAGAGTGCCTTTCGATCCGGCGCGCCATCGCCGGGCGGAGAGGACGAAGCCATGTTTCCCCGCCTCGTGCGGCTGTACGAGCGCTACCGCATCCACCACGAGAACCAACCGCTGCTGCAGTGGATTGGCGGTGTGGGTGCGGTGGCCTTCCCCCTTTTCTACCTGCTGCGCCTCACGTCGATCGTGCCGCCACGCTACGACGACCTGGCCTGGCGCCTGGCGGCGATGGTCCTGTGCATCGGGCTGGCGCTGCGGCGCTGGTGGCCGGAGCGGCTGCGCCCGCACTACATCGGGTACTCCTACCTCGTTGTCTTCTATTGCCTGTCGTTCCTGCTGACCTTCACGTCGATGATGAACCAGGGCGGCGCCCTGTCGGTGGTGAACATGGTCATGGGCACCCTGCTGATCATCCTGCTGGCGGACTGGCGCAACGCGGTGGTGATGCTGGTGGGGGGCTATGCCCTCGCCTCTGGCGCCTACCTCCACTTCGAACCCGGTGCGCAGATCCCCTCTGCCATCGCGGTTGCCGCGCTCACGTCCATCCTCGTGGTGGTGGCGGGAGCCCTCTCCCACGCCGGTCAGAAGCGGGCCGAACACGAACGCCTCCGGCAGGTCTACGGCGGGCTCGCGGCATCCATCGCCCACGAGGTGCGAACCCCGCTGGCGCAGGTGCAGCACGCCCTGCTTCGCATCGGTGGCCAGGTCGCCAGCGGCACCGAGGCGGCGCAGGCCGTCGAGTCCGGGCTGACGGCCGTGCAGCGGGGACTGCAGTCCATCAGCATCACGCTTCAGCAGATCGCGGACCGTGGGACACCCCCGACCGAATTCGTCGTGCTGTCCGCCGCGCGCTGCGTTCGGGAAGCAGTAGCCAGCTATGCCTATGAGTCCCCCCAGGCGCGCAACTGCGTGCGGCTCCATGTCGCGGGCGATTTCCGGTTTCGGGGCGACGCCACGGCGGTGGAGCTGGTCATCTTCAACCTGCTGCGCAACTCCCTGTACTACCTTCCGCTTCATCCGCAAATGACGGTGGACATCCGGGTCGAGAACGACCCGGCGCCGCGGGTGGTGGTGCACGACACCGGGCCGGGCATCGACCCCCGCCTGAAGAACAAGCTGTTCCAGGAATTCGAGACCCTGGGCAAGGCGGAAGGCACGGGCCTGGGTCTTTCCTTCTGCCGCCGCGTCATGCGATCGCTGGGTGGCGACATCGAATGCCGGTCGGAGTGGGGCCGCTTCACCGAGTTCACGCTGCGCTTCCCGCCCGCGCCGGCCACCGAAGAGGCACCTGTGGCCCCCATCCCCTCGAAGGCCGCACCCACCGCACACGGCGCAGCGCTGGCCGGGCGCAGCGTGCTCATCGTCGACGATCAACCGCTCAACCGCGCCATCGCCCGTGCGCTGGTGGGTGACCTGGGCCTGATCGCCACCGAGGCCGAGCACGGCCAGCAGGCGCTGGACATGCTCCAGCAAGGCGCCCTGCCCGACGTCATCCTCATGGACATCAACATGCCGGGGCTCGACGGCATCGGCACCACCCGGCGGCTGCGAAGCCTGCCCGGCGACGCCGGTCGCGTGCCCGTGGTGGCCCTCACCGCGAACGACTCACCGGCCGTGCAGGCCCGGGCGCGCGAAGCGGGCATGCAAGGGGTGCTGGGCAAGCCGATGGACCCCGCAGGGCTCTTGCGTGCGCTGAGCGCCGCGATTGAAGGCCGACCGAATCCGCCGTTGACCCACGGGGCGTCCCCGCCGCAAGCGGTCGATCTGGTCAACACGGCACGGATCGAGAACTTCCGCCGACTCGGCTTGATGGATGACCTGGTGCCACGCGCGCTGATCGACCTTCGGCGCCATGTGCAGTCCCTGGAGGAGGCGGCCGGCATGAACGCCGCAGACGCTGTGTCGGCTGCGTTGCACGCACTGGTGGGGCTGGCTGGCGAGGCCGGTGCACAGGCATTGCATGCCCGCGCCCGCGAACTCTACGCCGGCTGGCTGAGCGGCCAGCGGCCGGGCGGCGCAGACTGGACACACGAGCTGCGCGACCTGCTGCTGGCAACCGAGCTGGCGCTGTCGCAACAGTACGGGGTGCGCGTCGATCCGTCCCGCCCCCCGGCCTGAAGCCCGGGCCGCCCGCATGAGCGCGCGGGCAGTCAGGCTGCGCCAGCGGCCAAGGGCTGCACGCCGCGCTCGAACAGCAGTTCCACGGTGGTGCCCTCGCCGGGCTCAGACTGGATGCGAACGTGGCCGCCCGCCGCCAGCATGACGCGCTGGCAGAACATGAGGCCCATGCCGCTGCCTCCGGTGGCGGCGCGCGTGGTCACCGGCTCGCGCGTCAGCCGGGCCAGCACGTCGGGCGCAATGCCCGGGCCGTTGTCGATGAAGCGGATCGAGGCGCGCGCCGTGCCCGGGCTGCCGATGCAGGAGGCCTCGATGCGCAGCCGAGGCAGTGCCGTGTCACGCAGCGCCAGGATGGCGTTCTTCGTCAGCGTGCACAAGACGAGGTAAAGCAGGTCGCGCCGCCCGGGCAGGTGGAAATCCTGCTGGAGCCCGGTGCTCACCCACTGGCGCTCACGGTCCTCGAACGGGTACTCGTCGACCAGCGCATCCAGCAGGCTGGAGGCGCTCAGGCTCTGGGGCGCCGCATCCCGGTAGGCGTCCCGGGCCGACTGCACGAAGGTGGACACAAGCGACTGACAGTACAGCGCGCGCCGTTCTGCGCGTTGCAGCGCGGCCAGCAACTCCTGCGCGCCAAGGCCCTCGAAGCGCACCGTGCCCGGGGCATCGCCGGGTGCCGGGGGTCGGTACCGCTCAAGCACCGCGGCCACACTGCCACGCACCGTGGCCAGGGGGGTGTTGAGCTCGTGAGCCAGGAAGCCCAGGGTCTCGCGCAACGAGGCGGCCCGGCTTTCGTTCAGTGCACGCTCCATCGCCTGGCGGCGGTAGATCGTGAGGGCCTCGCGCAGTGCCTCGCGCGTGGCCTCGTCCTCCAGGGGCTTTTCCAGCATGCGAAGCACCCTGCCCTGGTTGATGGCGGCGATGGCGACGTTCATTTCGGCGTAGGCCGTGACCATCAGGCGCACCAGGTGGCGGTGCTCACGCCGCACCACACGCAAAAGCTTCATGCCGTCCTGCTCGGGCATGCGGTAGTCGGTGATGAGAACCGCGAAGCGCTGCCCGGACTCGGTGAGTGTCGCCAGCGCCTCGTCCACGCTGGCGGCTGTGGTGATGTCGAACTCGTCACCGAAACACCGCGCGAACCATTGCCTGGACACGGCTTCGTCGTCGACGAACAGGATGGCCTCGGCGTCAGTCCGCATGGGTCGTCTTTTTCATGTTGGCTGCTCCCCCTGGCACCAGCTCGGGGCTGGCGCATCAGCGAAATGCATTATCGGGTGCACCGCGGCCCTGGCAAGCGGCCATGCCCCTGACGCCAAACCGGGAACCGCCAGGGGAGGACAATGTTTGCAATGAACGACACCCTGCTTGCCGCCACGGCGCTGGACCTGGGCCGCCCCTGGCAGCACCGCTTTGCCGAACTCGGGTCGGCTTTCTTCACCGAGGTCGCGCCCACCCCTTTGCCCGAACCCCACCTTGTGGGCCTGAACCAGCCCCTGGCACATGCCTTGGGTCTGGACCCGCAGCGGCTGCGGCAGGACGAGGCCGTGCGCGCGTTCAGCGGCTCGCTGCCGATCGAGGGGGCCCGTCCCCTGGCCTCGGTGTACAGCGGCCACCAGTTTGGCGTCTGGGCCGGCCAGCTGGGCGACGGCCGAGCCATCCTGCTGGGCGAAATCGACACACCCTCAGGGGCCATGGAGCTGCAGCTGAAAGGCGCGGGCCTCACGCCCTACTCGCGCATGGGCGACGGGCGGGCCGTGCTGCGAAGCTCGATCCGGGAGTTTCTGTGCAGCGAGGCCATGCACGGACTGGGCATCCCCACCACACGGGCCCTGTGCGTCACCGGCTCGCCCCAACCCGTGATCCGCGAAACCGTGGAAACCGCCGCGGTGGTGACCCGCGTCGCCCCGAGCTTCATCCGGTTCGGCCATTTCGAGCATTTCTCGGCCAACGGTCGGATCGACGAACTCCGGCGCCTGGCCGATTTCGTCATTGACCGGTTCTACCCGGCCTGCCGACAAGGCGACGGAAACCCCTATGCCAACCTGCTCGAGGCGGTGAGCGCGCGCACCGCAGAACTGGTGGCGCAATGGCAGGCCGTCGGCTTCTGCCACGGTGTGATGAACACCGACAACATGAGCATCCTGGGCCTGACCATCGACTATGGTCCGTTCCAGTTCATGGACGCGTTCAACCCCGCGCACATCTGCAACCACAGCGACCAGGGCGGGCGCTACGCGTACCACCGGCAACCCAACGTCGCTTACTGGAACCTGTTCTGCCTGGGCCAGGCGCTGCTGCCCCTGATGGACGAACAGCAACAGGCGCTGGACGCACTCGAACCCTACAAGTCGCTGTTCCCGGCCGCCCTCACCCGGCGCATGGGCGCCAAACTGGGCCTCACCACCACCCAGGATGGCGATGCCGAGTTGATCGAAACCCTGATGCAGCTCATGGCCGCGGACGCGGTCGATTTCACCATTGCGTTCCGCCGCCTTGGCGACGAGGTGGCCGGCCCGGCCAGTGACGCCGGTGCCCGTTCGGCACGCGACCTTTTCCTGCAACGCGAGGCCTTCGATGCCTGGGCCGGGCGCTGGCGCGAACGCCTGCACGCCTCCCCGGGTTTCGACGCCGCCGACACCGCCCGGGCGATGCGCCGCGTCAACCCCCGCATCGTGCTGCGCAACCACCTCGGGCAGATCGCCATCGAGCGGGCACAGCAAGGCGATTTCAGCGAGGTCGACCGGCTGCTGAAAGCTTTGACGGCCCCCTTCGACGAACGAACAGGCGAGGACGACCTTGCCGCCTTCCCTCCCGACTGGGCGCAGCAGATCGAGATCAGCTGCTCCTCCTGAAAGGCACACCGACATGGACTTTCCCATCAAGAAGACAGACGCCGAATGGCGTGAGATTCTGGCCGCCAAAGGGGCCGAGCGCGTGGCCTTCGAGGTCACCCGCCGCGCCGCCACCGAACGGCCGTTCACCGGCAAGTACGAAGAGGTCTGGGCCGATGGCAGCTACCACTGCATCTGCTGCGGCAACCACCTGTTCGACGCCGGCACCAAGTTCGACGCGGGCTGCGGCTGGCCGAGCTTCTGGAAGGCCATTCCCGGCGCCATCACCGAGATCACCGACACCAGCCACGGCATGGTGCGCACGGAAACCGTGTGCAGCCAATGCGGCGCCCACCTGGGTCACGTGTTCGAGGACGGCCCCGCGCCCTCGGGTCTGCGGTACTGCATGAACTCGGCCTCGCTGGAACACCAGGGCAAGTGAGCTGACGCCATGAAACACCTCACCGACATCCGGCTGTCGATGCTCGACCTCGTGGCGGTGCGCCAGGGCGGGACCGTGCGCGACGCCATCGCCATTGCGCAGCGCACCGCGCAGCACGCCGAGTCGCTGGGGTTCACGCGCTACTGGCTCGCCGAGCACCACAACATGACGGGCGTGGCCAGCTCGGCCACCGCGGTGCTGGTGGGCCACATCGCTGGCGCCACGCAACGCATTCGCGTGGGTTCGGGCGGCGTGATGCTGCCCAACCACGCCCCGCTGGTCGTGGCCGAGGCCTTCGGCACCCTGGCGGAGATGTACCCCGACCGCATCGACCTCGGGCTGGGCCGCGCCCCGGGCACCGATGGCCTGACCATGCGCGCGCTGCGCCGCGACCGGGTGGAGACCGAAGACGACTTTCCCCGCGACGTGGCCGAACTGCAGGCCTTTCTGGGCCCGGCCGTGCCCGGGCAACGCGTCATCGCCATGCCGGGCCAAGGCACCAACGTGCCGATCTGGCTGCTCGGCTCCAGCCTGTTCTCGGCGCAGCTGGCCGCCCAGCGCGGCCTGCCTTTTGCCTTCGCATCGCACTTTGCGCCGCGCCTCCTGCTGCAGGCCCTCGAGGTGTACCGCGCGCAGTTCCAGCCCTCGGCCGTGCTCGACAAGCCCTATGCCGCGATCGGTGTGCCGTTGATCGCGGCGCCCACCGACGACGAAGCCGAGTTTCTGGCCAGCAGCACCTACCAGCGGGTGCTGGGCATCCTGACCGGCCGGCGTGGGCAGTTGCCACCACCGGTCGAGGGTTTCGTCGAGCGCCTGGCCCCGCACGAACGCCAGGGCATCGCCGACTTCCTGGCCGCGGCGGTCATCGGCGGCCCCGATGCCGTGCGCAGCGGCCTGCAACGCCTGGCCGATCTCACCGAGGCCGACGAATTCATCCTGGTCAGCGACGTGTTCGACCCGGCGCTTCGGCTGCGCTCGATGGACATCGCGGCGCAGGCCATGCGCGAGGACGTTCCTTCGCCGGCTTGAGGGTCTGGGGGATTCAAGGCCTTCGACAGGCTCAGGCCGAACGGAAGGGGGGCTTGACTGAACGGAGGAGTGGCGCACCAACCCGCCACTCTCGACGGATGGTGGGGTTCGCGGGCGCAGGCGCCATTCGCGGTTGCCACAGAGGCGGTGCGCCCACCGCGGTGGTGATGAGGTGACGCAGGCGCGCCCACCCACCGATACGCGAGCACGCCGGAGAACGCGGACCACGCCAGCCGTCAGCGCGACACGGTGGGGTGAAACGCGGGCGCGCCAACAACTGGGCGGGGCCTTCGACAGGCTCAGGCCGAACGGGGGGGGGGTTGGCTCGGGTCGGACGGAAGGGTGGCTCAGCGGCCCCGAACCATCGCCATCACCTGACCGGCATCCAGCGTGGCCGCTTTCTGCTGGATCTGCGGCAGGTACTGCTGCTGCATCTGCTTGGCCGGGCCCAGCAAATCCTGGAAGGTCTGCTTCAGCAGGTCGGTGCTCATCTGCCGGCCGCCAGCGTAGTAGCGCTTGGCCACCTGGCCCAGCGCGTAGGTGGTGGCAAACGAGAACGCCATGCCGGTCGCGGCGCGGCCGATGCCACCCACCGTGCGCCCGGCCGCCTTGCCCAGCAGGCCACCCAGCAGCTTGCGACCGAACTGTTCCAGGTACTGCGACGTCAGCCCCACCCCCACGGCCGCGATGAACTCGCGGATGTGGCCCTGGTCCAGTTCCACGCCGTGGGCCTTGCCGATTTCGTAGACCATCTTCACCTGCAGCGGAATGATGGCCATCGAGGCCCAAGACTGGGGCAGGAGCTCCAGCGCGCCGTTGAGCAGCGAGTAATTGAGGATCGATTTGTCGAGCGCCGTGTTTTCCGGGCCACGGCGCTCGCTGGCGCCGGGCACGGGGGATGCGGCCACCACCGCCGGGACGGCCGCCTGCGCGGCGGTCACCAGCTCGGCTTCGGCTTTCTCGAAGGCGGCCGATTCGGCCGCATCGGGCTTCAGGCGCGCCTTGAGGTCGGTCAGAAAAGCCGCCTCGGCCGGCGTGCGGGCGCCGTCGGCGTCGCACACGCAGACCGCCATTTCGTAGGCCAGCTCGCGCTGTCCCGCATCGGCCAGGCGGGCCACCGTACCGGCCAGGTCCACCCGGCGCAGCAACACATCCTGATACACCTTGGCCAATCCGGCGGCGCCGCCCTCGGCGCCCAGCGATTCGGCGATCGAGCGGATGCTGTCGCGCTCGGCGTCGGCTTTGGAGCCGTCGGCCAGAGCGGCCATGAGGGCAATGGTGAGCACGGCCTGCTGTTCCTGGGGGGTCATCGGGACATCTCCTCGTGGGGGTTGTTCTTGCATGTAGGGCCGTTTATCGAGCCTTCAATCCCCGGCGCAGTTCCCGGCACAAGGCGTCATCGGATAATCAGCACATGCGCCTGCTGATCGATTTCTTCCCCATCCTGCTGTTCTTCGCCGCCTACAAATTCGAAGGCATCTACGCCGCCACCGGCGTGCTGATGGCCGCCACCGTGCTGCAGACCGGCCTCATCTACGCCATCGACAAGAAACTGCAGAACATCCACAAGATCACGCTGGTGCTGGTGCTGGTGTTCGGCACCCTCACCCTCTTCCTGCAGGACGAGCGTTTCATCAAATGGAAACCGACGGTCCTGTACGCCGGCATGGCCGTGGTGCTTGGCGCCGCGCTGTGGGGCTGGAAGAAGAACTTCCTGCAGATGCTGCTGGGCAGCCAGCTCAAGCTGCCCGAGCCGGTGTGGGCGCGCCTCACGGTGGCCTGGGTGGGGTATTTCCTGTTCATGGCCGGCATCAACGCCTGGTTTGCCGCCTACCAAACCACCGAGCAGTGGGTGAACTTCAAGCTCTGGGGCTATGTGTTCCCGGTCATCTTCATCGTGGCCCAGGGCCTCTACATCGCCCGCTACATCAAGGACGAACCCGAGGTGAAGCCGTGAGCACCACGGCGGTGCCCACGGCACCCGCCATTGAAGCCTGCCTGCGCGAGCGGCTCTCGCCCACCGCGCTGGAGGTCATCGACGAGAGCGCCGCGCATGCAGGGCACGCGGGCGCCAACGGACTGGGTTTCGGCACCCACTTCCGCGTGCGCATCGCCTCGCCGGCGTTCGTCGGACTGGGCCGGGTAGCCCAGCACCGCCTTGTGTATGATGCCCTTCGTTCGTTCACCGACGCCGGGCTGCACGCCCTGGCGATCGAGATCCAGCGCTGAAACCCGCTGGCAACTTTCTGTCACATTCCCACCGCGAACCCTGCCCTGCGCAGCGGCTCCAACCGTTTTTCCAATCCTGCAGGAAGTCCATGAAACAGTCCCTGTCGGCCCTGACCGCGGCCGTGCTGATCGCCTCTGCTCCTTGGGCCATCGCCCAGAACGTCGCCGTCGTCAACGGCAAGCCGGTGCCCACGACCCGAGTCGACGCGCTGGTCAAGCAGATCGAAGCGTCCGGTCGCGCGGTCGATGACACGGTGCGTGCCCAGATCAAGGAAGAAGTCATCCTGCGCGAAATCTTCATGCAGGAAGCCCAGAAGCGCGGCGTGGCGAACTCGGCCGAGTTCAAGAACCAGATGGAACTGGCCCGCCAGACCATCATGATCCGCACGCTGTTCGCCGAGTACCAGAAGACCGACCCGGTGACCGACGCCGAGGTGAAGGCCGAGTACGACAAGTTCGTGGCGGCCAATGCCGGCAAGGAGTTCAAGGCCCGCCACATCCTGGTGGAAAAGGAAGCCGACGCCAAGGCGATCATCGCCAACATCAAGAAGGGTGCCAAGTTCGAGGACATCGCCAAGAAGGACTCCAAGGACCCGGGGTCCGGCGCCAACGGTGGCGACCTTGACTGGGCGCCTGCCGCCAGCTATGTGCCCGAGTTTTCCCAGGCCATGGTCAAGCTCGCCAAGGGCCAGATGACCGATGCCCCGGTGCAGAGCCAGTTTGGCTGGCACATCATCCGCGTGGACGACATCCGCGACGCCGAACTGCCGAAGTTCGACGAGGTCAAGCCGCAGATCGTGCAGCAGATGACGCAGCAGAAGCTGCAGAAATTCCAGCAGGGCCTGCGCGAGAAGGCCAAGATCCAGTAAGCCCTTTCCGGCTTGACACGAAGGCGCGGCAACCCCGCGCCTTTTTCATGCCTGCAGGGCGATCCAGATCAGGCCCATGAGCACCGGCTGGTGCAGCAGGTAGAAGCTCAGGCTGTGGCGGCCCCAGGCGGCCATGAATCCACCCCGCCCGCCGCCGCCCAGCCAGCCCGGGCGGTGCCCGCAGACCCATCGCCCCGCCGCCAACCCCCACCACACCACCCCCAGCCAGGGCAACAGGGGCACGTAGTCCTCGGTGAAGGGCTTCTGCGTGATGAACCCCAGCGCGTTGAGGCCCGGCTGGTTCAGCGAGGCCAGCGCCGGCCAGGCCTCGACAGCCGCTGGCGCCAGCCAGGGCAGGCCGAGCGCCAGCGCCCCGAGCGGCCAGAGCCAGCGGCCCCAGTGGCCCGTGAGCCGGGCGATCACCAGCATGACCGCGATGCCGTGCAACACACCGAAGTAAATGAAGCTTTGCGGAAACACAAACCAGGACCCGGCGCTCACCAGCAAAGCGGCCCCGGCCACCTGGGCCCATCGGCGCCAGAAGCGGGGCCAGCCCTGGCCCTGGTGCAGCGCCACCGCCTGCGACAGCCCGGCGGTGAACAGAAACAGGGTGACGATCGCGGTGCGCTGAAGCGTCCAGAACGGGTCGGTCAGGAAGGCCTGGTCGATGACGCCGAAGAAATCGAGGTCGAAGCAGAAGTGATAGACCGTCATCCAGGCCAGGGCGACCGCGCGCAGCCGGTCGATGCGGTCGTACCGGGCGTTCAAGCAGCGGCCCCGCGCTGAACGGCCACCAGGTGGGCGGCCAGCCCGGCGGGGTCGCTCACCATGGGGTCGTGGCCGGTGGCCATTTCGATGACCCGCCAGCCGGGCTCGCGGCGCACCCGCTCGCGCGAGGGGGCGATGGTGGACAGCGCCGGCGAGGTGCAGTCGATGAAGGTCCGCGGCACCGCGGCCAGCGCAGCGGCATCGAACGACAGGGGCTGCTGGTACACCCGGAACGGCTGCGGGGTCTGGCGCCGGTTCACCCAGTCGCGGTCGGCGCCCGCCAGGCCGAACACCGAGGCATCGGGCGGCGGGAAATGAAGCCCGCCGCTGGGTTGCGCGGCCGCGGTGCGGGCCTGGCGGGTTTCGTCGCTGTGGGCGCTGCTCCAGCTGTCGCCGGGGCTGGGCACCACCGCATCCAGGTAGACCAGATGGGCCAGAACCCCGGGGCGCTCGCGCAGCAGTCGGTCGGCCACGCCGGTGACCACCATCCCGCCGTAGCTGTGTCCCACCAGCACCAGCCGGGTCAGTTCCTCGGCCTCGATCAGGGCGAGGACATCCTGGATGTGGGTGTGCAGGTCGATCGATGGCGCCATGAGGTGAGCTCGGTCCCCGACCCCGGTGAGGGTCACGGCGTGGGCGTCGATGCCGGCACCGCGCAGCAGCGGCAGCACGCGCCGCCAGCACCAGGCGCCGTGCCAGGCGCCGTGAACCAGGACGATGGACGTGTGTGCAGACATGCGACTTCTCCAGGACAATCTCGGGTTTTGCGGATTGTGCCCCCCGCCCCCATGCTGCACCACCAGATCGAGCTGCTTTCACCCGCCCGCACCGCCGACATCGGCATCGAGGCGATCAACCATGGCGCCGACGCCGTCTACATCGGCGGGCCGTCGTTCGGCGCGCGCACCTCGGCCGACAACAGCGTGCAGGACATCGGGCGGCTGGCGAAGCACGCCCACCGCTTCGGCAGCCGCATCTACGTCACGGTCAACACCATCCTGCGGGACGACGAACTGGAGCCGGCCCGCAAGCTGATCCGCCAGCTCTACGATGCCGGCGCCGATGCGCTGATCATCCAGGACATGGGCCTGCTCGAGCTCGATCTGCCGCCGATCCAGCTGCACGCCAGCACCCAGTGCGACATCCGCACGGTGGAAAAGGCCCGCTTCCTTCAGGACGCCGGGTTGTCCAAGCTGGTGGTGGCGCGCGAGCTCACCCTGCCGCAGATTCGCGCCATCCACGACGCGCTCGACCCCGAGCGCTGCCTGGTCGAGTTCTTCATTCACGGCGCGCTCTGCGTGGCCTACAGCGGCCAGTGCTATGTGAGCCACGCCCAGACCGGCCGCAGCGCCAACCGCGGCGATTGCTCCCAGGCCTGCCGCCTGCCTTACGAGGTGAAGGACAGCCAGGGACGCATCGTGGCGCACGACAAGCACGTGCTGTCCATGAAGGACAACAACCAGAGCGACAACCTTCGCGCCCTCATCGACGCCGGGGCACGCAGCTTCAAGGTCGAAGGACGCTACAAGGACATGGGCTACGTCAAGAACATCACCGCCCATTACCGGCGGCTGTTCGACGACATCCTGGAAGAACGCCCCGAGCTGGCGCGGGCGTCGTCGGGCCGTTGCACCTTCGGCTTCACACCCGACCCCGACCAGAACTTCAACCGCGAGTTCACCGACTACTTCGTCAACGGCCGCAAGGAAGACATCGGCGCCTTCGACACCCCGAAGAACCCGGGCCGTCCGATCGGCTGGGTCACCAAGGTCGGGCCCGACTGGGTCGAGCTGCAATGCGACGACGCCGCCACGGTGATCCACAACGGCGACGGGCTGTGTTACCTCGACCTGCACCGCGAGCTCGTGGGCCTGCAGATCAACCGCGCAGAACCGGCCGGCGAGCCAGGGCAATGGCGGGTGCACCCCAAGGACGCCATGGAAGGCCTGCGCCACCTCAAGCGCGGCACGGTCATCAACCGCAACCGCGACATGGACTGGGTGCGCACGCTCGAGAAGAAATCGGCCGAGCGGCGCATCGGCGTGTGGATGAAGCTGTCGGAGGTGCCCGAGGGCCTGCGCCTGGACCTGACCGACGAGGACGGGCACGCCGCCCACGCCACCCTGGCCTGCGCGCTCGAACCGGCGCGCGACGCGGCGCAGGCGAACGAAAAGCTGCGCGAGGCCCTGGGCCGGTTGGGCGAAACGCTGTTCACACCGATCGACATCGCGCTTGAGCTGTCACGGCCCTGGTTCGTGCCGTCCTCGATGCTCAACCCGCTCCGGCGCGACGCCGTGGCCGCACTGGAATCGGCTCGGGCCCGGGCCTTTGCCCGGCTGCCACGCGGCGTGGCGGTCGACCCGCCCGCGCCCTACCCCGAAGACACGCTGACCTACCTGGCCAACGTCTACAACCACAAGGCGCGCGACTTCTACGCGCGCCACGGGGTCCGGGTGATCGCCAGCGCCTACGAGTCGCACGAGGAGGCCGGCGAGGTCAGCCTCATGATCACCAAGCATTGCGTGCGCTTTTCGCTCAGCCTGTGCCCGAAGCAGGCCAAGGGCGTCACCGGCGTGCAGGGCACGGTGCGCGCCGAACCCCTCACCATCACGCACGGCAACGAGAAGCTCACGCTGCGCTTCGACTGCAAGCCGTGCGAGATGCACGTGGTGGGCAAGCTCAAGCCGTCGGTGGCCCAGGCCACGGCCACCAGCCCGATCACCTTCTACCGCGAGCGCCCGAAGGCGCCCGCCTGAACCTCAGACGTACGGCACCGGCGTGGGGACGTGTCGCAGGTGCAGCGACAGCCCCAGGGCCGCCATGTGGTTGTCGTTGCGCCCGAGGATCATTTCGGCCGCTGGCAGGAAGTCGGTCTCCTCGAAGCGGGCGTGGGCCATGTAGCCGGACACCAGCCGGCGCAGGTCGCCCGCGTCGAGGTCGCTGTCCTGGCCACGCGCCACGCGCTTGAGCTCGCGCTCGAGCGATTTCCAGAGCGCCTCCAGGGTGCGGTGCTGGCTGGTGAGCCGATCGACCATGCCCTGCACCCGTTCGCGCTCGGCGCCGGGCTGGGCGCTGGCGATCACGGCCGGAAACAGTTCGCGCTCTTCGTCCATGTGGTGCTCGAAGATGGCCTCGCGAAAGAACGCCAGCGACTCTTCTGCAATGCGGCGCGCCCGGGCCGCGGGATCCAGCAACGCCGGCAGTTCGTCCAGTGCGTTCAGTCGGCGCACGATGCCGGCATGGCATTGGGTGAAGTTGGTCAGCGGTGCTTCGCTGGTGACCGGATCGGTGTGTGTGTCGGTGGCGCTCATGATGCCCTCGGGGTGTTTGCAGGCAGTCTAGGCCGCTGCGCGGCGCACGACTTGACGCACATCAACCGACCTGAAGTCCCCGGCCCGATCGATCAGGGCAGGACGGTGCCAGGCAAAAACACGCCGGGCACCGTGGCCGACTGGGCATGCACCGTCGGCCCGTCGTTGATCACGATGTCGGTCAGGCCGTCGCCTGTCACATCACCGGTGGCGATGAAGTTGCCCGACAGCGGACCCTGCCAGACGCTCGACACCGAGAAGGTGCCGGCCACCGAGGCGGACTGCCTCAGCAACGTGACCCGGGTGCTGTTGCCCTGGGTCTGGTACACGATCGAGACCACCGCGATGTCGAGGCGACCGTCCTGATCCAGATCGGCCACCGCCATGCGCCTGGCACCGTCGGCCACCGCGTGCAGCTGGGGGCTGAAGGCGCCGGTGGGCGACTGCAGCCAGATCCTCACGAAGCTGCCGCCGGTGCCGCCTGATGGGGCCAGCCCGGCGTCGGCGACGGCCATGTCGAGACGACCGTTGCCGTCCAGGTCGGCCAGCACCACCCCGCCCAACGAGGTGCCCAGACCCAGGACCGCTGGGGCACCAAACGCCCCGCCACCCAGCCCTCTGCACCACCAGGCGCGGGTGCCTCCCGCTCCCACGACGTCGGCCACGCCGTCGCTGTCGACATCGCCGACGGCCATTGAGGCCCAGCCCGAGCCGCTGCCGGTGCAGACCGCAACGGGCGGATCGAACACACCGACCGACGCCTGCTGGGTCAGCAACAGCGCGCGGCTGTTCGCGATCACGCCGTCCGCCACCAACAGGTCCGCACGCCCGTCGGCGTTCACATCGGCCACCTCCGCTTCGTTCGCAATGCCGCCCGTGGCCAGCACCTGCGCAGGCTGGAACCGACCGGAGAGCAGTGGGTCCTGCCGCAGCAGGGCGATGGCGCCGCTGTCACCGGTGCCGTTGATGGCGACCGGGAGGGTGAGCGGTGAAGCGGCGAGCAGGTCGGGCCGCGCGTCGCCGTCCATGTCGGCCACGGACAAGGTCCAGGGATCGGCGGCGACGCGTTGAACCTCTGCAGCGGCGAACCGCCCGGCCACGGTCTGCCGCCGAACATCCACGTAACCGGCGTGTGGCGGCACCCCGTCCACGTAGGTCCGGGCCACGGCCACGTCGGCGCGCCCATCACCATCCAGGTCCTGAACCACGAGGCCCGACGCCACCCAGTACGGCGCGATGACGACCGAGCCGCCGCCCCCGCCGCAGGCGCCCAGCAGCAGCGCCGCCCCCAGCGCCCACACCAGCCTCGTGCGGTCAGGTCGCGCGCGGACCAGACGCATGGACGTCAACAACGGATCCATGGAATGCCTCCTGTGCAGGCTCGGACACCTGCAAGAGTCACTCTAGGCCGATGCAGAGGGTGCGCGTTGACGCAGGTCAATGCGCGCACTGGCGGTCAGGCCGCCTTGGGCGCTCCACGCAGGCGCTTGACCACCTCGACCACGGCCACCACCACGGCACCGGCCAGAATGCCTGCCAGCGCGCCCGCCAGGCTGGGCACGAAGGCTCCCGCCCAGCCCAGGCCGGCTGCCCAGGCTTCCACGCCGTGGGCCAGCGTGGGCAGGCCGTGCAGCAGAATGCCGCCCCCCACGAGGAACATGGCGGCCGTGCCGAGCACCGACAAGGCCTTCATGAGCCAGGGCGCGAACGCGAGAATGCCCCGGCCGATGGCCTGCTTCCAGCCCGCGAGCTGGCGGCTCAGGTGCAGACCGAGGTCGTCGAGCTTGACGATGCCGGCCACCAATCCGTAAACCCCGACCGTCATCAGCAGCGAGATGCCCACCAGCACGCCCACGCGCTGCTGCATGGTGGCGCTGGCCACCGTGCCCAGGCTGATGACGATGATTTCGGCCGACAGGATGAAGTCGGTGCGCACGGCGCCCTTGATCTTGTCCTTCTCGAAGGCCACGAGATCGATCTTCTCGTCGGTCACGGCCTTCACCAGTTCTTCGCGGTGCTTCGCGTCATCGGCCTTGTGGGCGCCAAAGGCATGCAGCAGCTTCTCGACGCCCTCGAAGCACAAGAACAACCCGCCCAGCATGAGCAACGGCGTGATCAGCATGGGCACGAACGCGCTGATGAGCAGCGCGGCAGGCACCAGGATGGCCTTGTTGATGAACGAGCCCTTGGCCACCGCCCACACCACCGGCAGCTCCCGATCGGCGTTGACGCCGGTGACCTGCTGGGCGTTGAGCGCCAGGTCGTCGCCCAGCACGCCAGCGGTCTTCTTGGCGGCGATCTTGGTCATCACCGACACGTCGTCGAGCAAGGCGGCGATGTCGTCGATCAGCGCGAGTAGGCTGGTGCCGGCCATGGTGGGGGTTCCTGGTTGGGGTGGTTGACGGGCCCGGGCCTCAGGCCACCCAGCGGCGTGCGTTCTGCCACAGGCGCGTCCAGCCACTCGGGGCCGAAACGTCCTGGTCGGTCCAGCTCATGAGTACGTTGCGGTACACGCGCTCGGGGTGCGGCATGAGGGCGGTGAAGCGGCCGTCCGGCGTGGTCACCGCGGTGAGGCCGCCCGGGCTGCCGTTGGGGTTGAACGGGTAACGCTCGGTGGCGGCACCGTGGTGGTCCACGTAGCGCATGGCGCCGATGGCCCGCGCCGGATCCCCGCGGTGGCGGAAGTTGGCATAGCCCTCGCCGTGCGCGACCGCAATCGGCAGACGGGTGCCGGCCATGCCCTGGAAAAACAGGCTGGGCGATTCGAGCACCTCGACCAGCGACAGGCGCGCCTCGAATCGCTCGCTCTGGTTGGTGGTGAAGCGCGGCCAGGCGTCGGCGCCCGGAATGATGTCGGCCAGCTCGGCAAACATCTGGCAGCCGTTGCACACGCCCAGACCGAAGGTGTCGGTGCGCGCAAAGAACGCCTGGAACTGGTCGGACAGCGCCGCATTGAAGGTGATGGAGCGCGCCCAGCCAATGCCGGCCCCCAGGGTGTCGCCATAGCTGAAGCCACCGCAGGCCACCACTCCGCGCACGTCCTTGAGGTTGGCGCGGCCGCTCTGCAGGTCCGTCATGTGGACGTCGACCGCATCGAACCCGGCCTGGGTGAAGCACCAGGCCATCTCGACATGGGAGTTGACGCCCTGCTCGCGCAGGATGGCCACCCGGGGGCGGGACAGGTTCAGGTAGGGCGCGGCCACGTTGTCGGCCGGGTCGAACGTGAGGTGGGTGTGCAGACCGGGGTCGGTCGGGTCACCGGCAGCGGCGTGCTCGGCATCGGCACACGCCGGGTTGTCGCGCTGCTGGTTGATCTTCCAGCTCACGCTGTCCCAGACCTGCTGCAGGTCGGCCAGTTTCGCCGAGAACACCGCCTTGGTGTCTCGCCACACCTGAAGCTCGCCTTTGCCGGCGTCCATCGGCGAAGAAGCCGGCCGCGTCTTGCCGATGAAGTGGCTGAACTTCGACAGGCCATGTTCGCGCAGCACCTGCATCACGTCGTTGCGCTCGGCGGTGCGCACCTGCAGCACCACACCCGGCTCTTCGTTGAACAGCGCCTTGAGGGTGAGCTCCTCGCGGCGCGCACCGACCTGCTTGGTCCAGTTCTTGGCGTCGCCCATTTCGGCGCGGCTGTCGGTGATGCCATCGCCCTCGGTCACGAGCTGATCGACGTTGAGCGCCACGCCGACCTGACCTGCAAAGGCCATTTCGGCCACGGTGGCCAGCAGGCCGCCGTCGCTGCGGTCGTGGTAGGCCAGCAGGCGGCCCTGCGCGCGCAGCGCGTTCACGGCATGGACCAGGTTCACCAGGTCCCTGGGGTCGTCCAGGTCGGGCACCTCGCCACCGGGGTGCCCGAGGGTCTGCGCCAGGATGCTGCCGCCCATGCGGTGGCGGCCCTTGCCGAGGTCGATCAGCAGCAGGGTGCTGTCGTCCACGGCGCGGTCGAGCTGGGGCGTGAGCGTGCCGCGCACGTCGGCCACCGAGGCGAATGCGCTGACCACCAGGCTCACCGGCGCGGTGACCTTGCGGGTCTGCCCGTCGGCCTGCCACTGGGTGCGCATCGACAGGCTGTCCTTGCCCACCGGAATGGACACCCCCAGCGCGGGGCACAGTTCCATCCCCACCGCCTTCACGGTCTCGTACAGGGCCGCGTCTTCACCGGGTTCGCCGCAGGCGGCCATCCAGTTGGCCGACAGCTTCACGCGCGACAGCTCGATCGGCGCGGCGAGCAGGTTGGTGATGGCCTCGGTCACCGCCATGCGGCCCGACGCCGCGGCGCTGGTGGCGGCCAGCGGGGTGCGCTCGCCCATGCTCATCGCCTCGCCCGCAAAACCGGCGAAATCGGCGAGGGTCACCGCGCAGTCGGCCACCGGCACCTGCCAGGGGCCCACCATCTGGTCCCGGTGCGACAGACCGCCCACGGTGCGGTCGCCGATGGTGACGAGAAAGCGCTTGGAGGCCACCGTCGGGTGGCTCAGCACGTCGATCACGCTTTTCTGCAGGTCGACACCGGTCAGGTCGATCGGCGGCGCGCTGCGCGGCACGGACTTCACGTCGCGGTGCATCTTGGGCGGCTTGCCCAGCAGCACGTCCATCGGCATGTCGACCGGTTTCTCCGACGACCCTGGGCCCGTCGAAGGGCCATCGAGCAACTGCAGCTGCCGCTCCTCGGTCGCCACACCCACCACCGCGAACGGGCAGCGCTCGCGCTCGCAGAACGCCCGGAACATCGGCAGCGACTCGGGCGCGATGGCCAGCACGTAGCGCTCCTGGCTTTCGTTGCACCAGATTTCCTTGGGCGCCAGACCGCTTTCCTCCAGCGGCACGGCGCGCAGGTCGAAGCGCGCGCCGCGGCCGGCGTCGTTGGTGATTTCGGGGAAGGCGTTGGACAGGCCCCCGGCACCCACGTCGTGAATAGCCAGAATGGGGTTCTGCTCACCCTGCTGCCAGCAGTGGTTGATGACCTCCTGCGCACGGCGCTCGATCTCGGGGTTGCCGCGCTGCACGGAATCGAAGTCGAGCGCGGCGGCGTTGGTGCCGGTGGCCATGGAACTGGCCGCGCCGCCGCCCATGCCGATCTTCATGCCCGGACCGCCGAGCTGGATCAGCAGCGTGCCGGCGGGAAACAGCACCTTCTTCGTCAGCGTGGCGTCGATCGCACCCAGCCCGCCGGCGATCATGATGGGCTTGTGGTAGCCGCGCTGCACGCCGTCCACCACCTGCTCGTATTCGCGGAAATAGCCCAGCAGGTTGGGCCGGCCGAACTCGTTGTTGAAGGCGGCGCCGCCCAGCGGGCCTTCGGTCATGATCTGCAGCGGACTGGCAATGTGCCCGGGCTTGCCGCCGGGCTGGTCGCTCAGGCCGCCCCACAGCTTGCCAACCGAAAACCCCGTGAGGCCGGCCTTGGGCTTCGAACCGCGACCGGTGGCGCCTTCATCGCGGATTTCGCCGCCCGCGCCGGTGGATGCGCCCGGGAACGGCGAAATGGCGGTGGGGTGGTTGTGGGTTTCCACCTTCATGAGCACGTGGTGGGTGGCGGTCTCGGTGCGGTACACCGGCGCACCCGCACCCGCGTCCGCGCCCTCGTACCGCGCGACCAGGCGCTGCACCGCGTGCCCCTCCATCACCGACGCGTTGTCGGAATAGGCCACCACGGTGTGCTGCGGGCTGTGCTGGTGGGTGTGGCGGATCATGCCGAACAGGCTTTTGTCCTGCGGCACGCCGTCGATGGTGAACTGCGCGTTGAAGATCTTGTGGCGGCAGTGTTCGCTGTTGGCCTGCGCGAACATCATCAGCTCGACGTCGGTGGGGTTGCGTCCCAGGCCGGTGAAGGCGTCGATGAGGTACTGGATCTCGTCGTCGGCCAGGGCCAGGCCCCAATCGGCGTTGGCGCGCTCCAGCGCGGCGCGACCGCCGGCGAGCACGTCCACGCGTTCCATGGGCGCGGCCTGCAGCTCGGTGAACAGCGCATGCGCCTCCCCGCGCGTGGCCACCACCGCCTCGGTCATTCGGTCGTGCAGCAGGCTGGCCACCGCCCAACGCTGGTCGGGCGACAAGGACGGTTTGCCGCCCAGCAGGCCCGCCTTGAGTTCGATGCGGTATTCGATCAGGCGTTCGACGCGGTGCACCACCAGACCGCAGTTGCGCGCGATGTCGGTCGCCTTGGACGCCCAGGGCGACACCGTGCCGAGCCGGGGCATCACCAGGAGCGCCGGCGCACTGTCGGCCTCGAGCCGCAGGTGCCGGGGGGTCACCGGTTCGCCGTAGGTGAGCAATTCGCCCAGGCGCTGCTCGGTGGACGCCTCGGGCGCGGCGTCGAACGCGGCCAGGTGAACAAACCGCGCGCTGAGCCCGGTGATCTTGTCGTGGATGTGCTGGAGGCGGGGAAGGAGCTGCTGGACTTTGAAGTCGCTGATGGCGTGTCCGCCATCGAAAGTGCGCAGATTCAGGGACACGTCGGGAGCCTGTGGTGCGTTGGCCCGTGGAGGATGGGCGAAGCGACGATTTTACCCGCCGCACCCCGTGGCGATTGGCCGCCGGCGCACGGCGGCGCGGGCCGCGGTGGGATAATCGGGCGATGAGCATCACCTACAAGGATCCCGCCGGCATCGAGGCCATGCGGACCGCCTGCCGTCTGGCCTCCGAAGTGCTGGACTACCTCACGCCGCTGGTGCAGCCCGGCGTGACCACGCTCGAGATCGACCGCCTGGCGGCCGACTACATGAAACAGCAGGGCACGGTGTCGGCCACCATCGGCTACCAGCCCAGCGGCTATCCGCCCTACCCCGGCCACCTGTGCACCTCGCTCAACCACGTGGTGTGCCACGGCATCCCGAACGACAAGCCGCTCAAGAAGGGCGACATCCTCAACATCGACGTCACCGTCATCAAGGACGGCTGGTACGGCGACAACAGCCGCATGTTCCTCATCGGCGGTGAAGCCGCCTGCACGCTTCAGGCGCGGCGGCTGTGCCAGGTGACCTACGAGGCCATGTGGAAAGGCATTGTTCTGGTGCGCCCCGGCGCCCGCCTGGGCGACATCGGTCACGCCATCCAGACCTACGCCGAGGGCAACGGTTTTTCCGTCGTGCGCGAGTTCTGCGGCCACGGCATCGGGCAGCGCTTTCACGAAGAACCCCAGGTGCTGCACTACGGCCGCCCGGGCACGCTCGAAGAACTCAAGCCCGGCATGACCTTCACCATCGAGCCCATGATCAACGCCGGCCGGCGCGAGATCAAGGAGCTCGGCGATGGCTGGACCATCGTCACGCGCGACCGATCGCTCTCGGCCCAATGGGAGCACACCGTGCTGGTCACCGAAACGGGGTACGAGGTGCTCACCCTGTCGGCCGGCAGCCTGGCGCCACCGGCTTTCGTGGGCGCCGCCACCCCCGTGGCCGCCTGAGGGCGGCGCCACCGCCATGGACGATCTGGTCGCCCTGCGGCAGCGCTACCGCGACGACAAGGCCGCGCTGTTCACCGAGCTCGGTCAATCCGGGGCGTCCACCCGCGGCGTGCGGCAGGCCCTGGCCAAGCTGGCGCGCCTGACCGACCAGACCCTGCGCACCCTGTGGCAACGGGCCGGGTTCGGCCCGAACCAGGCGCTGGTGGCCGTGGGCGGCTACGGCCGCGGCGAACTGTTTCCCCATTCCGACGTCGATGTCCTGCTGCTGTTGCCGGAGGACTGCGACCCGGCGGCCGACCCCGAACTCAAGGCCCGCATCGAATCGTTCATCGGCGCGTGCTGGGACCTGGGCCTGGAGATCGGTTCGAGCGTGCGCACGGTGACCGAGTGCGTGAGCGAGGCCGGCAAGGACGTCACCGTGCAGACCTCCTTGCTCGAATGCCGCCTGATCACCGGACACCGCGCCGGCTTCAACGACCTGGTGCGCCGACTCGGCGAGGCCATGGACCCGAAGGCCTTCTTCGTGGCCAAGACGCTCGAAATGCGCCAGCGCCACAACAAGTTCGAGAACACGCCCTACTCGCTCGAACCCAACTGCAAGGAATCCCCCGGCGGACTGCGCGACCTGCAGATCATCCTGTGGGTGTCCAAGGCCGCGGGCCTGGGCCGCAGCTGGGACGAACTGGCCCGCACCGGCCTGGCCACGCCCCTGGAAGCCCGGCAGATCAAGGCCAACGAGGCGCTGCTGAGCCTGATCCGCGCCCGCCTGCACCTGCTGGCCCACCGGCGCGAGGACCGGCTGGTGTTCGACCTGCAGACCGCGGTGGCCGAATCGTTCGGTTTCCGGGCGCAGTTGCCGGCACCGGGCGAAACCAACCCGCGCGGCACCCGCCGGGCGAGCGAAGCGCTCATGAAGCGCTACTACTGGGCGGCCAAGGCGGTCACCCAGCTCAACCAGATCCTGCTGCTCAACATCGAAGAGCGGCTGGCCAGCAGCGAGCCCGGCGTGCAGCGCCTGCGCCCGCTGAACGAGCGGTTCTTCGACAAGGGCGGCATGCTGGAGGTGGCCAGCGACAACCTCTACGTGCAGCAGCCGCACGCCATTCTCGAAACCTTCTACATCTACCAGACCACGGTGGGGGTCAAGGGCCTGTCGGCCCGCACCCTGCGCGCGCTCTACAACGCGCGACCGGTCATGAACGCGCGGTTCCGCAACGACCCGGCCAACCGCGAGATGTTCCGCCGCATCGTGATGGAGCCGCAGGGCATCACGCACGCCATGCGCTTGATGAACCAGACCTCGGTGCTGGGGCGCTACCTCTGGGTGTTCCGCCACATCGTGGGCCAGATGCAGCACGACCTGTTCCACGTCTACACCGTGGACCAGCACATCCTGATGGTGCTGCGCAACGTGCGCCGGTTCTTCATTCCCGAGCACTCGCACGAATACCCGTTCTGCTCGCAGCTGGCCGCCGGCTGGGACAAGCCCTGGATCCTTTACCTCGCCGCCCTGTTCCACGACATCGCCAAGGGTCGCGGTGGCGACCACTCGGAACTCGGCGCCAAGGACGTGCGCATCTTCTGCCGGCAGCATGGCATTGACCGCGATGACGCGAAGCTGATCGAATTTCTGGTGGCCGAGCACCTCACCATGAGCCGGCTGGCGCAAAAGGCCGACCTGTCCGACCCCGACGTGATCGGCCAGTTCGCCCGGCGCGTGGGCAACGAGCGCTACCTGACCGCGCTCTACCTGCTCACCGTGGCCGACATCCGCGGCACCAGCCCCAAGGTGTGGAACGCCTGGAAGGGCAAGCTGCTCGAGGACCTGTACCGCTACACGCTGCGTGTGCTGGGTGGTCGCGCGCCCGATCCCGGCGCCGAGATCGAAGGCCGCAAGCGCGAAGCCCTTCAGTTGCTCGCGCTCCACGCGCTGCCCCACAACGCGCACAAGGCGCTGTGGGACACCCTGGACGTCAGCTACTTCATGCGGCACCAGGCCGACGAGATCGCCTGGCACACCCGCGTGCTGTCGCGTGAACTGGCCAAGACCGACCGCAATCCCGATCGCTGCATCGTGCGTGCGCGACTGTCGCCCGAGGGCGAAGGCCTGCAGGTGCTGGTGTACGCCCCCGACCAGAGCGACCTGTTCGCCCGCATCTGCGGCTACTTCGACATGTCGCAGTTCAGCATCCTGGATGCGCGCGTGCACACCACACTGACCGGTCACGCGCTCGACACCTTCCAGGTGGTGGTGCCCGAACTGGCCGAACACTACCGGGAACTGGTGGCCATGGTGGAAAACCGCCTCGCCCAGGTGATCGACTCGCGCGGCCCGTTGCCGCCACCCACCAAGGGACGGCTGTCGCGCCGGGTCAAAAGCTTTCCGATCACCCCCAGGGTCGACCTGCGGCCCGACGAAAAGGCGCAGCGCTGGCTGCTGTCGGTGTCGGCCAGCGACCGCGCCGGCCTGCTGTACGGCATTTCGCGCGTGCTGGCGCGGCACGGTGTCAGCGTGCAGCTGGCCAAGATCTCCACGCTGGGCGAGCGCGTGGAGGACACCTTCCTGATCAGCGGCGCGCCGCTGCAGGTGAACAAGCGCCAGATCGAGATCGAGACAGAGCTGCTCGAAACGCTCGAAGGCCAGACCTGACCCCGCGCTGCGCGCGGATCAGTCGTCGTCGCTGGCGTCCAGGCCGGGGAACAGCACCTCGGTGAAGCCGAAGCGCCGGAAATCCCGCACCCGCATCGGGTAGAGCGTGCCCCAGAGGTGGTCGCATTCGTGCTGCACCACCCGGGCGTGGAATCCCTCGACCTCGCGGTGAATGGCCCGACCGGACTCATCGAACCCCTGGTAGCGGATACGGCGCCAGCGCGGCACCACACCCCGCAGGCCCGGCACCGACAGGCACCCCTCCCAGCCTTCTTCTTCCTCGTCGCCCAGCGGCGTGATCACCGGGTTCACCAGCGTCGTGCGCGGAACGATCGGCGCGTCGGGGTAGCGCGGGTTCGGTTCGCCGCTGCCGAAGATGACGACCTGCAGGTCCACGCCGATCTGGGGTGCGGCCAGTCCGGCCCCGTTGGCCGCCGCCATGGTGTCCTTCAGGTCGGCCACCAGCGCGTGGAGCTCGGGCGTGTCGAACGCCGTCACGGGTTGCGCATGGCGAAGCAGGCGCGGGTCGCCCATTTTCAGGATGGTCCGGACGGTCATGTCGACTTGACTTGGAAGCGGCAATGCGCGAAGTTTCGCAGATGCCCCAAAGCCCTGGAGACACCATGAAGACCGCCACCCTGTTCGCTGCCCTGTTGTTCCCGCTGATGGCCCAGGCACAAGGTGCGTCGATCTTCAAGGACGCCGACCTTGCGCTGGGCCAGAAGCTCATGGCCGACAACAAATGCGCCGCCTGCCACGCCAGCAAGGTGGGCGGCGACGGCAGCGCCATCTACCGCCCGGCCGGTCGCATCAACAGCGCTGGTCTGTTGCGGGGCATGGTGGAAAACTGCAACTCGCAACTCAACCTGCAGCTGTTCCCCGAAGAAGTCACCGCCGTGGCGGCCGTGCTCAACCGGGACCACTACAAGTTCAAGTAGGCGCCGATGGGGCGGGTCGCGCACCGACAAGGCGCGCCCACGCGGCCTTGAACCGCCCGGGTCGCTCCTCGAACACCAGCAGGCGACCCCGGGCAGTCGCTTCGTAGAACGAGCGCGACACCTTGATGCGCAGGGTGTCGGTGCCGCCTTTCCAGTTGGCAACGTGCAGGAAGTGGCTGGTGCCTCCGCGGCGAGAGCGGCTGATCGACTTGTCCACCACAGGTGCCTCGCGCATCACCGCGGGCGCCGAGTCCCACTCGATGTTGGCGTCGCGGATCTCGCTCGCGGCGCTTCCATAGGCGCCGAATGACCCCACCAGCAGCAGCTCGAGCAGGAAAAGGTGGGCCCTTGCGCTGCGTGCCAGCAGGATCAGGTATGCGCCCAGCAAGCCGGCAAAGATGAACGACCCGACCCAGAACGCGAGTTCGATGATCCGTGTGGTGTCGAGAAGAAAAGCGTCATCGAACAGCACAGGCCTGATCAGGAACAGCGCCCCGTTGATCGCGAGTGCCGTGGACACCGAAAGCACGGCCACGGCGGGCAACAGGTAGGGATCCCGGCGAGCCGGCGGCAGCACGGGGCGCTCGCTGGCGCGCAAGGCCACGCCGATTCGGTCGAGGGAAGGCAGCGCGGCCGACATCGCCTGCTCCAGCCGGCGCGCATCCTCCTTGTGGCTCAGGAACGTGCTGCGGTCAATCCTCAGCACCAGCCAGCCGTGGGCGCATTGCACCCGTCTGATCTTGCACCCCGGCGCCGCCTGGCTGAAAAGGAGCTGCGCCGCTTCTCGCAGCTCGGGGCTGTCGGCCACCCGGTTGAGCAGGTGTGCATCGTCAGAAGCCACGTACACCAGCCGGTCGAAACCATGGTGCCCGAACTGCTTCTCCACCGACAGACCGACCCACTTGAAAAAGCGGTCGGTCCAGCGCTCGCGTTTGAGTTCGAAACGGAAGAAATCGGGCACCCGCACCGCCACCTCGATACCGACGTAGCTGTCCTTGCTCTTGCGATAGCGGTAATGGTGGACCGGGGTTCTGGGCAAGACTCCCGGCAGGCCCGACCACGGCGTGATCCAGCGGAAGCGGAACTGAAAGAAAAGCAGAACGCCCAGGCTCACCAACCCGATCGCGAACCACACCGCCGTTTCAGCCCTGAAGCAGCGCCAGCATCGCCGCCTCGTCGATCACCGCCACGCCGAGCTCCTGCGCCTTGTCGAGCTTGCTGCCCGCCTCGGCGCCGGCCACCACGTAGTCGGTCTTCTTGCTCACCGAGCCGGCCACCTTGGCACCCGCGGCCTCGAGCATGGCCTTGGCGTCTTCGCGCTTGAGGGTGGGAAAGGTGCCGGTCAGCACGAAGGTCTTGCCGAGCAGGGGCTGGGGCGTGTTCTGCGCGCCCTCGCCTTCGGACCAGGTCACACCGGCGGCGCGGAGTTGTTCCACCACCTCGCGGTTGTGGGGTTGGTCAAAAAAGGTGCGGATGCTGCGGGCCACCACCGGCCCGACGTCGTTGACCTGCAGCAGCGCGTCGACGCTGGCGTCCATGATGCGGTCGAGGCTGCCGAAATGCCGGGCCAGGTCCTTGGCGGTGGCTTCGCCCACGTGGCGGATGCCCAGCCCGAACAGGAAACGGGGCAGCGTGGTCTGCTTGCTCTTGTCCAGCGCATCCAGCACGTTCTGCGCCGACTTGCCGGCCATGCGGTCCAGCCCGGCGAGCGCGGTGAAGCCCAGCTTGTAGAGGTCGGGCAGCGTGTGGATGAGACCGCTGTCGACCAGTTGTTCCACCAGCTTGTCGCCCAGTCCCTCGATGTCCACCGCGCGCCGCTGGGCGTAGTGCAGGATGGCCTGCTTTCGCTGGGCTGCGCAGAACAGGCCGCCGGTGCAGCGGTGATCGGCCTCGTCCTCTTCGCGCACCGCGGCGCTGCCGCACACGGGGCAGTGGGCGGGCATGGTGAACGGGAGCGGATCGCCCGCGCGCTTGTCGGCCAGCACCGACACCACCTCGGGAATCACATCGCCGGCGCGCCGCACGACCACGGTGTCGCCCACCCGCACGTCCTTGCGGCGGGCCTCGAGTTCGTTGTGCAGCGTGGCGTTGGTGACCGTGACGCCACCCACGAACACCGGCGCCAGCTTGGCCACCGGCGTGAGCTTGCCGGTGCGGCCCACCTGCACGTCGATGGCCAGCACCGTGGTGAGCTGCTCTTGTGCGGGGTACTTGTGCGCCACCGCCCAGCGCGGCTCGCGCGTGACGAAACCCAGGCGCTGCTGCAGGTCGAGGCGGTTGACCTTGTAGACCACGCCGTCGATGTCGTAGGGCAGCTGGTCGCGCTGTTCGCCGATGCGTCGATGGAAAGCCACGAGTTCGTCGGCCCCGCGGCACAGCGAGGTCTGCACGGCCACCGGGAATCCCCAGGCCTTCAAACGCATGAGCCAGTCGTGCTGGGTGGCGGGTGGCGCGTGGTCGCCCACCACCTCGCCCCAGCCGTAGGCGAAGAAGCTCAGCGGCCGCTGGGCAGCAATCGCCGAATCGAGCTGCCGCACGGCGCCAGCCGCCGCGTTGCGCGGGTTCACGAAGGTCTTCTCGCCCTTGGCGCCGGCGGCGATCTTCTCGCGCTGGCGTTGATTGAGCGCCTCGAAATCGGCACGGGCCATGTAGACCTCGCCGCGCACCTCCACCACTTGTGGAAACTCCTCTAGCGCGATGAGTGCATCGGCAACGATCGTGTTATCTGATACGGGACCAATCCGAAGCGGGATCTGCCCGATGGTGCGAACGTTGTGCGTCACGTCCTCGCCGGTCTCGCCATCGCCGCGGGTGGCCGCGCGCACCAGCACACCGCGTTCATAGCGCAGGCTCATGGCCAGGCCGTCGAACTTGAGTTCGGCCACGTATTCCACCGGCGCATCGGCCTCGGTCAGCCCGAGCTCCCGCCGAACCCGGGCGTCAAAGGCCTCGGCGCCGCTGGCTTCGGTGTCGGTCTCGGTGCGGATGCTGAGCATGGGCACGGCATGGCGCACCTGGGCCAGTTCCTTCAGCACCGCGCCGCCGACGCGCTGGGTGGGCGAATCGGGCGTGAGCAATTCCGGGTGTTCGGCCTCGATGGCCTGCAGCGCCTGGAACAGCCGGTCGTACTCGGCGTCCGGAATCTCGGGCGCGTCGAGGGTGTAGTACAGGTGGGCGTGGCGGTGCAGCTGGGCGCGCAGCTCGGCCGCCCGAAGGGCTGCCGCCGCGGCGGGTGGCGGCGGGTCGGCGAAGAGATCCGGGGTCATGAGAAGAGTCGGCGCGCCTGGGCGGAGCCCGCCGAGAGATCGCGCGCATCCAGGGCGTCGTACAGGGCTTCGAGGTCGGCGCCGATGCGGTCCATGGTGTCGGTGCCCAGCGGCGCACCGGCGTCGTCAGTGACGAGGCCGTCCATGGCCTCGGCGAGCGCCTGTGCGGCCTGCCGCATTCGCACGAACGGCTGCTCGGCCCGGTCGACATGCGTCACCTCGAGCGACAGCGCCACCTCGCGCAGCGCGCTCTGCTCGGGGTCGTCGGCCATGGCGGCCTGGGGGTCGAACGACAGCACCAGCACCGGGGGCAGGCCCGGGTGGGCGGCCGACAGCACCATGCGGCCGGGCAACGCCCCGGCGACAAACCCCAGTCGCGACGCGTGCTGCGCGACATAGCCCGGGCTCCAGGCTGCCCGGCGCGCGCGCAGCGTGAAGCCCAGTTGCGCGTCGTGGCCGCTGGCGAAAGCGTCGAGTTCGCGGGCGCGGGCCACCTCGGCGCGCATCTCGGGAAAGTCGGGGGTCGCCCCCATCGCGTCGGCGAACGCCTGCGCCTTCACCACGAACTCGGAAAACTCGATGTCGTTGAGGGGCCCGGCGCGGTTGGCCAGCTGCACGCCCGCCTGCAGTGCGCGGTAGCGCTGGCCAGGCCGCGGGGATTCCCAGTCACCGCCCTGGCTGGGCAGGCCCTCCACCGCGAACGGTTTGCTGCCGACCCGGCGGGTGGCGGGCAGCGCGGCCAGCACCGCCTCGCCCGAGACCTCGGTTTCCAGCGCCAATGGCGCAATCACATCGATCAGCGCGTCCAGCGCGGGCGCGGGCCGGCGTTCGGCCACCGGCAGCGCGGTCGACATCGCCGATGCGGGCATCAACTCGGCCGGTACGGTGTCGTCCAGCGCGAACCCGCCGGGCGTTGCCTCGGGCTCACCGTCGTCCAGCACCGGTTCGCGCCGCTCGGCCAGCGGGTCGTCCAGCGACGCGAGGGTTGGCTCGACACCGTCGCCGGACACGCCGCCGCGCTCGCGCACGGTGCGCGGCACGCTCTGGCGGGTGATCCACGCGTTGTAGGCCACCACGCCGGCCAACACCAACCCGCCGATGACCGCCAAACCGATTTGCAGGCTGTTCATGGGCGCAGGGTCCTCAGGTGGCTTCGAGCATGCCGGCCGCGGACTCCATGTCCACCGCCACGATCCGCGAGACACCCTGCTCCTGCATGGTCACGCCGATGAGCTGCTGCGCCATCTCCATGGCGATCTTGTTGTGGCTGATGAACAGGAACTGGGTTTCCTTGCTCATGGCCGTCACCAGCTTGGCGTAGCGCTCGGTGTTGGCGTCGTCCAGCGGCGCGTCCACCTCGTCGAGCAGGCAGAACGGAGCCGGGTTGAGCTGGAAGATGGCAAACACCAGCGCGATCGCGGTGAGCGCTTTCTCGCCGCCGGACAGCAGGTGGATGGTCTGGTTCTTCTTGCCGGGGGGCTGTGCCATCACCTGCACGCCGGCGTCGAGGATTTCTTCGCCCGTCATCACCAGCCTGGCGTTGCCGCCGCCGAAGAGCTCGGGGAACATCTTGCCGAAGTGCTGGTTGACGGTCTCGAAGGTGGAGCCCAGCAGGTCGCGGGTTTCGCTGTCGATCTTCTTGATCGCGTCTTCGAGGGTGTTGATGGCTTCGTTGAGGTCGGCCGATTGCGCGTCGAGGAAGGTCTTGCGCTCGCGGGCCGAGGTGAGTTCGTCGAGCGCCGCCAGGTTGACCGCGCCGAGCGCCTGGATCTCGCGGTGCAGGCGGTCGATCTCGCCCTGCAGGCCGGCCAGCCGCACGTTGCCTTCGGCGATGCTCTGGGCGATGGCGGCCCGATCGGCCTGGGCTTCATCGAGCATCTGGCTGTACTGCTCGACCCCCAGCCTCGCGGCCTGCTCCTTGAGCTGGAATTCGGTGATGCGGCTGCGCAGTGGCTCGAGCTCCCGTTCGAGCTGCAGGCGGCGTTCGTCGCTGGCGCGCAGCTTCATGGTCAGGTCGTCGTACTGGCTGCGCAACGCGGCCAGCGCCTGTTCGCGCTCGGTCTTGGCGGCCAGCGCAGTCTGCAGCCCGGCCTGCGCAGCGGCGTCGCTCAGGCGCGCCAGTTCATCGCGCGCCCGCTGCTCTTCGTCCGTCAGCGCCTTTTCCTGCTGGCCGGCGGTGTCGATGGCGCGCTGCAGTTCGGCCTGGCGGGCCTGCAGGCTGCGCAACGAGAACACGGCCTCCTGCGACTGGCGCTCCAGCGAGCGCTGCTGTTCACGCGCCTGGTTGAGCTTTCGCTCGGCCTCGATCACCGCGTCGTCGAGCTGCGCATGCCGCTCCTGGCTGTCGGCCAGTTGCATGTCCAGTTCCTCGAACCGGCCTTCGGCGGTCACCCGGCGCTCCTGCAGTGCCTCGAGCTGTTCGTCGACCTCGGCCAGGTCGGCCGCGATCTGCTCGCTGCGGGCGCGCGTCTGTTCGGCCTGCTGGGTGAGGCGCAGCGCCTCCACCTGCAGTTCGTGGGCCCGGCCCTGCGACTCGGCGGCTTCGCGGCGCGCGGTGACCAGGCGCTGCGAGGCATCGCTGTAGGCGGCCTCGGCACGCACCAGCGCGGCGCGCGCCTGCTCGGCAATCAGCACCTGGGCCTTGAGCTGCTTGTCGAGGTTTTCGATTTCCTGGGCGCGGGCCAGCAGGCCGGCCTGCTCGTTGTCGGGCGCATAGAACGTGACGCTGTGGGCGCCGACCGCATGGCCGCTGGCCACATAGATGGTTTCGCCGGCCTGCAGCTGCGATCGCTGCTGCAGCGCTTCGTCGAGACTGGCGGCGCTGTAGCAACCGCGCAGCCAGTCGCCCAGCAAGGCCTGCTGGGCAGCGTCGTTCAGGCGCAGCAGCCCCGCCAGCGGCTTGAGCGCGCCCGAAGCGGCCGTGGCCGCGGCGCCCGCGGGGGGTTGGTAGAAGGCCAGCCGGGTGGGCGGCGCGTCATTGGCAAAGGCGCGCACGGTTTCCAGGCGCGACACCTCGAGCGCGCCAAGCCGCTCGCGCAGCGCCGCCTCGAGCGCGTTTTCCCAACCGGGCTCCACGTGGATGCGGCTCCAAAGGCCCTGCAGGGAATCAAGCCCGTGCCTGGCCAGCCAGGGCTTGAGCTTGCCATCGGTGCGAACCTTCTCCTGCAGCGCCTTGAGGGCTTCGAGCCTCGCGCTCAGGTCGGCCTGCTTGCCCGACTGGCTGTTCACTTCGGCCTGCGCCTGTCTACGCGCGTCGTCGAGCAGCGGCACCTGTTCCTGCAGCTCGTGCAGGCGGGCATCGGTTTCCTCGGCCAGCGCCTGGGCGGCCTGCAGCGCGCCCTGGGCGTTCACCAACCGGGCCTCGTCGGGTGCGGCCAGCGCGTTGCGGTCGGCGCTCAGGCGCTCGCGGCGCTGCGTCAGGCCGCGGGTCTGTTCCTCGATGTTGCGCTGGTCGGCCGCCAGCACCTGGATCTGCTGCTGGACCTGCCCGACGGCCACGCGCTGCTCGTTGGCGCGCGACTGCGCCGCGCGCAGCGCGTCCTCCAGCGCCGGCAGCGCACCGGCCTGCTCTTCACCCTGCGCCGCCAGCACCACCGACTGCTCCTCGGCGCCGACGATCTTTTCGGCCAGTTGCTCGAGCTCACCGGCCGCGTCTTCGCTGCGGGTGGACCACGAGGCGATCTGCTCCTTGAGCTGCACCAGGCGCTGCTCGACGCGCTGGCGGCCTTCCACCACAAAGCGGATTTCGGCCTCCAGCTTGCCGACCTCGGCGCTGGCTTCGTAGAGCTTGCCCTGGGCCTGGTTCACCTGATCGCCCGCGGCGTAGTGGGCCTGGCGAATGGTTTCCAGCTCGCTTTCAATGCGGCGCAGGTCGGCCGTGCGCGATTCGAGGTCGGTCACCGCCTGGGCGGCGTCTTTCTGCACGCGGGCCTGGTCGGTCTCGGCCTCGGCCCGCTTCAGGAACCACAGCTGGTGCTGCTTGAGCGTGGCGCTGGCGTTGAGCGCGTGGTACTGCGCGGCCACCTCGGCCTGCTTTTCCAGCTTGTCGAGGTTGGCGTTGAGTTCGCGCAGGATGTCTTCAACCCGCGTGAGGTTCTCTCGCGTGTCGGCCAGGCGGTGGGCGGTCTCGCGGCGGCGCTCCTTGTACTTGGACACGCCCGCGGCTTCTTCCAGAAACAGCCGCAATTCCTCGGGCTTGCTCTCGATGATGCGGCTGATGGTGCCCTGACCGATGATGGCGTAGGCGCGTGGGCCCAGGCCGGTGCCCAGGAACACGTCCTGCACGTCGCGGCGGCGCACCGGCTGGTTGTTGATGTAGTAGCTGCTGGTGCCGTCGCGCGTGAGCACGCGCTTGACCGCGATTTCGGTGAACTGGCCCCACTGGCCGCCGGCGCGGTGGTCGCTGTTGTCGAACACCAGCTCAACGCTGGAACGGCTGGCCGGCTTGCGGCTGGTGGTGCCGTTGAAGATCACGTCCTGCATGGACTCGCCGCGCAGCTCCGACGCCTTGGACTCGCCCAGCACCCAGCGCACCGCGTCCATGATGTTGGACTTGCCGCAACCATTGGGCCCGACCACGCCCACGAGCTGGCCGGGAAGCATGAAGTTGGTGGGTTCGGCGAAAGACTTGAAGCCGGAGAGCTTGATCGAGTTGAGGCGCACGGCGCGATCCGGGTTGTCGGCGTTGGCAAGGGGCGGCGGCCCCCCAGGGACCAGCCGGGGATGATACCTGCGGCCCCCGCCCCGCCCGGCGGCGGCCGGCGGGCGCGAGCCGGTGCGATCGTGTCAGGCTGTTTCTGAACCGATCGGTGCATTTTTTAACGGCGCAGGCCAAATACTCCACGGGGAAGGGTTGTTCGATTGAAAGCATGCCAACAGAATCGCGGCCGAATCAAGCACCAAAGCATTCACCGCAACCTTCTGAAACGCACCCGATGAATTCGATCGTCAACACCTCCTGGGACCCCAGCCTGATCGCCCTGTCCTTCGCCTTTGCCGTGATCGGCTCCTTTGTGGCCCTGACCGCTGCCAACCGCCTGACCAACCGCCGCGGCGCGCTGGACTGGACCAACGTGCTGGCCGTGGGCGTGGCGCTGGGCGGCGTGGGGGTGTGGTCGATGCATTTCATCGGCATGCTGGCGCTGCAGATGGACGTGGGCAGCAGCTATTCCATGCTGGAAACTTTCACCTCGCTGGCGGTCGCCGTGGCCGCGACCGCGTGGTCGGTGAGTTTTGCCGCCCGAAACCCGGGCAGCCTGCCCCGCCTGCTGCTGGCCGGCACCGGTCTGGGCCTGAGCGTGGTGGTGATGCACTACCTGGGCATGTATGGCCTGAAGATCTACGGTTTCATCACATGGAACATCCCGCTGGTGGCCGGCTCCATGCTGATCGCCGTGGTGGCCGCCACGGCGGCGCTGTGGCTGGCGTTCAACAGCCCCACGCTGGGCCGACGGGTGGGCGCGTCGCTGGCCATGGGCGTGGCGGTCTGTGCCATGCACTACACCGGCATGGCCGCCGCCGAGTTCGTGTGCACCACCCCGGAGCGCTCTGCCATTCCCCAGGGATCGGGCTTCATTCCGTCGTTCCGGCTGGAAATGCTGGTGATCGCCTCCACCGGCATGCTCACCGCCGTTCTGGCGCTCGATCAGCTCTATCAGCGCCTGCGCTCCCGGGTCGGGCGCGCCCAGCCCCAGCGCGCCTGACGCGGCCAGCCCCTTGCGGGGGTGGGTCGGGACCATGGCCCGATAATCGCCCGCCATGAACCCCCTGCTCCAGCGGCTGCAGCCCTACCCCTTCGAACGGCTGCGCCAGCTTTTCTCGGGCGTGCAACCCGCGCCCGACCACCGTCCCATCAGCCTGGGCATTGGCGAGCCCAGGCACCCGGCACCGGATTTCCTGAAGAAGGCGCTGTCGGATGCGCTGGATACGGGCCTGTCGAGCTACCCCGCCACCGCCGGCGATCCGGCCCTGCGTGAGGCCTGCGCGGGCTGGGTGCAGCGCCGCTATGGCGTGGCCTTGAACCCGGCCACCCAGGTGCTGCCGGTCAACGGTTCGCGCGAGGCGCTGTTCGCCTTTGCCCAGGTGGTGGTCAACCCCACGCAGCCCGGTGCCACCGTGATCAGCCCCAACCCGTTCTATCAAATCTACGAAGGGGCGGCCCTGCTGGCCGGCGCGCAGCCTCACTACGTGCCCAGCGTGGCCGAGCGCAACTTTGCGGTGGACTGGGACAGCGTGACCGACGAGGTCTGGGCCCGCACCCAACTGGTCTATGTGTGTTCGCCCGGCAACCCGGCCGGCGCGGTGATGCCGCTGGCCGAATGGCAGCGCCTGTTCGAACTCAGCGACCGCCATGGCTTCGTCATGGCGTCTGACGAGTGCTACAGCGAGATCTATTTCCGCGACGAGCCACCGCTGGGCGGGCTCGAGGCCGCCATGCGCCTGGGCCGAACCGATTTCCGCCGCCTGGTGGCCTTCACCAGCCTGTCCAAGCGCAGCAACGTGCCCGGACTGCGCAGCGGTTTCGTGGCGGGCGACGCAGCCCTCATCAAGCCTTTTCTGCTCTACCGCACCTACCATGGCGGCGCCATGAGCCCGGCGGTGCAGGCCGCCAGCGCCGCGGCGTGGAACGACGAGGCGCACGTGGTCGACAACCGGCGGCTTTACCGCGAAAAGTTTGCCCAGGTCACACCGGTGCTCGAACCCGTGCTCGACGTGGCCCTGCCCGACGCGTCCTTCTACCTGTGGGCCGGCGTGCCTTCGAGGTTTGCGCACCACACGGCGGGGCTGGGGGCCGACGAGGCTTTCGCGCGGGCACTGCTCGCTCAATACAATGTGACCGTCCTGCCCGGGAGCTACCTCGCACGCAGCGTGCAGGGCTTCAACCCCGGCGCGGGCCGCGTGCGCCTGGCCCTGGTGGCCGGCGTGGACGAATGCCTCGAGGCCGCGCACCGCATCGCCGATTTCTGCCGATCCGCTTCCTGAACCCCCATCTCTGCCCCCGAATGACACAGCAACTGCAAAACATCATCGACACCGCGTGGGACAACCGCGCCTCGCTGTCCCCAGCTTCTGCGCCCAAGGAAGTGCTCGACGCGGTCGAACACGTGATTGCAGAACTCAACAAGGGCCGGTTGCGCGTGGCCACGCGCCAGGGCGTGGGTCAGTGGACGGTGCACCAGTGGATCAAGAAGGCGGTGCTGCTGTCGTTCCGCCTGAAGGACAACGAGGTGGTGCGCGCCGGCGACCTGGGCTTCTATGACAAGGTTCAGACCAAGTTTGCCCACCTCGACGCCGAGCAGATGAAGGCCACCGGCGTGCGCGTGGTGCCGCCGGCCGTGGCCCGGCGCGGCAGTTTCATCGCCAAGGGCGCCATCCTCATGCCCAGCTACGTCAACATCGGCGCCTATGTGGACGAAGGCACCATGGTCGACACCTGGGCCACCGTGGGCAGTTGCGCCCAGGTCGGCAAGAACGTGCACCTGTCGGGCGGCGTGGGCCTGGGCGGGGTGCTCGAGCCGCTGCAGGCCAACCCGACCATCATCGAAGACAACTGCTTCATCGGCGCCCGTTCCGAAGTGGTCGAAGGTGTCATCGTCGAGGAAAACTCGGTGATCAGCATGGGCGTGTACATCGGCCAGAGCACCCCCATCTACGACCGCGCCACCGGTGAGGTGAGCTATGGCCGCGTGCCCGCGGGTTCGGTCGTCATCAGCGGCAGCCTGCCCAAGGACGGCGGCAAGTACAGCCTGTACGCCGCCATCATCGTCAAGCGCGTGGATGCCCAGACCCGCGCCAAGACGAGCCTGAACGACCTGCTGCGCGACTGAACATGAAGCACCCCCGCCGCGCTTCGCGCGACCCCCTCGAGGGGGCGACACCAGAGGTCCGGCCGAGCCGGTCCCTCGGTGTCCCTGGCCTGAAAACCCTTCCGTAGAGGAACCGTCATGAGCAGTGGAACGATGGAGCGCATCCTGCGACTGATGTCCGAGAAGCGGGCGTCGGACGTGTACCTCACGGCCAATGCGCCGGCGATGATCAAGATCAACGGCCAGGTCATCCCGATCAACAGCCAGATCCTGCCGTCGGAGGCGCCGCGCAACCTGCTCGCCGAGATCGTGCCGCCCAAGCGCATGGAGGAGTTGCTCGAAGAGGGCGAGCTCAACATGGGCGTGGCCATCGAGGGCATGGGCAACTTCCGGGTCAGCGCCATGCGCCAGCGCGGCAGCATTGCGGTGGTGATCCGTTTCGTGCCCGGCGACATTCCCCCGCTGGACACGCTCAATGTGTCCCCCATCCTGGCCGATCTGGTCATGGACAAGCGCGGCCTGATCCTGATGGTGGGGGCCACCGGCGCCGGCAAGAGCACCACGCTGGCGGCCATGATCGACCACCGCAACGAGCGCGTCAGCGGCCACATCCTCACCGTCGAAGACCCCATCGAGTACACCTACCGCAACAAGAAGTCGGTGGTGAACCAGCGCGAGATCGGGCCCGACACCGCGTCGCTGCAGACGGCGCTGAAGAACGCCCTGCGCCAGGCGCCCGACGTGATCCTGATCGGCGAGATCCGCGACCGCGAAACCATGTCGGCCGCCATTGCCTATGCGCAGTCGGGTCACCTGGTGCTGGCCACCATGCACGCCAACAACAGCTACCACGCGCTCAACCGCATTCTCAGCTTCTACCCGGTCGAGGTGCGACCCACCATGCTCGGCGACCTGTCGGCCGCCCTGCGCGCCATCGTGTCGCAGCGGCTGCTGCGCACGCCCACCGGTTCGCGGGTGCCGGCCATGGAGGTGCTGCTCAACACCGCGCTCATCAGCGACCTGATCCAGAAGGCCGACTTCTCTGGCGTTCGCGAGGCGATGGAGAAATCGCTGGCTGAGGGCTCGCAGACCTTCGAGCAGGATCTGGCGCGCCTGATCCACGACGGCCTGGTGTCGCGCGAAGAAGGCCTGGCCAACGCCGACTCGCCCAACAACCTGCTCTGGCGCCTGCAGAACGATTTTCAGCAGAGCCGCCTGGACGGGTTCGACGGCACCGAGGAAGAAGCCACCGACGCCCCGTCGTTCACCGAATTCACGCTGGACGTCAAGTTCTGACCGCCGCCGATGTCTGACACCCTGCGCCTCGCCGAGGCGCTGATCGCCCTGCCCTCCGTCACCCCGCGCGACGAGGGCTGCCTCGACCTGATCGCCGGCCGGCTCTCGGCCATCGGCTTTGCCTGCGAACGCATGGACAGCGGCCCGGCCGACTTCCGGGTGAGCAACCTCTGGGCCCGGCGCGGCCAGGGCATGCGCCCCACGCTGGTGTTTGCCGGCCACACCGACGTGGTGCCCACCGGCCCGCGCGAGGCCTGGACCACCGACGCCTTCGTGCCCAGCCACCGCGATGGTCGCCTGTACGGGCGTGGGGCCAGCGACATGAAGACCTCGATCGCCGCCATGGTGGTGGCCTGCGAGCGCTTTGTGGCCGAGCAACCCGACCCCGGCATCGACATCGCCTTTTTGCTGACCAGCGACGAAGAAGGGCCGGCGCTGGACGGCACCGTGGTGGTTTGCAACGCGCTCAAGGCGCGCGGCGAACGGCTCGACTGGTGCATTGTTGGCGAGCCCACCTCGGTCGAGCGCACCGGCGACATGATCAAGAACGGTCGCCGCGGCACGCTCAGCGGCAAGCTCACCGTGAAGGGCATCCAGGGGCACATCGCCTACCCGCACCTGGCGCGCAACCCCATTCACCTCGCGGCGCCGGCGCTGGCCGAACTCGCCGCCACCGAATGGGACCGCGGCAACGACCACTTTCCGCCCACCAGCTGGCAGATCAGCAACATCCACGGCGGCACCGGGGCCAGCAACGTCATCCCCGGCACGGTGGTCATCGACTTCAACTTCCGCTTCAGCACCGAACGCACGCCGGAGTCGCTGCAGGCGCAGGTGATCGACATCCTCGGCCGGCACGGGCTCAAGCCCGGCACCGACCACGACATCGCCTGGACGCTGGGCGGGCGCCCCTTCCTGACCCGCCCCGGCACGCTGGTGGACGCGGTGCGCGAAGCCATCCACATCGAAACCGGCATCCACACCGAACTCTCCACCACCGGCGGCACCAGCGACGGTCGTTTCATCGCGCAGGTCTGTCCGCAGGTGATCGAGCTCGGCCCGCCCAACGCCACCATCCACAAGGTCGACGAGCACGTCGTGCTGGCCGACATCGAACCCCTGACCGCGATCTACCGCCGCACGCTGCACCAGTTGCACGCGCAGGCGCTCCAGACCGCCTGACCCCCTTGAAACTGAACCAATTGCTGGCCCAGGCCGAAGCCCGCCTGGACGCCGCCGGGCTGGCCTATGGCCACGGCACCACCAACCCCCGCGACGAAGCCGCCTGGCTGGTGCTCTGGCGCCTGGGCCTGCCCCTCGACAGCGACATCGACGCCCTCGCCGACCACGCGGTCAGCGACGCCGACACCGCGGCCGTGAACGCGCTGATCGACCAGCGCATAACCACCCGCGAACCCGCGGCCTACCTGACCGGCGAGGCCTGGCTGCAGGGCGTGCCCTTCCACATCGACCGGCGCGCCATCGTGCCGCGCAGCTTCATTGCCGAACTCATCGCCGATGGCGGTTTTGACGCCTGGCTGGGCGAGGACACGCAGCAGGTGCTGGACCTGTGCACCGGCAACGGCAGCCTGGCCGTGCTGGCGGCCATGGCCTGGCCCGAGGTGCAGGTGACCGGGGCCGATCTGTCCGCCGACGCGCTGGCCGTGGCCCGCCTCAACGTGGCGCGCCACGGACTGGCCGACCGCATCCGCCTGGTGGAGAGCGACGGGCTGGCCGCCTGCCCCGGCCCCTGGAACCTGATCCTCTGCAACCCGCCCTACGTCAATGCGCAGAGCATGGCGGCCCTGCCGGCCGAGTACCGCGCCGAACCCGCCATGGCCCTGGCCGGCGGTGACGACGGCATGGACTTCATTCGCACCCTGCTGCGCGACGCGCCCGCCTGCCTGGCACCCCATGGCGTTCTGGTGCTCGAGATCGGCAACGAGCGCGCGCACTTCGAGGCCGCGTTTCCGGCGCTCTGGCCGGTTTGGCTGAGCACCAGCGCGGGCGACGACCAGGTGCTGCTGCTCACCCGCGAAGCGATCGAGGCCGCCCGATGATCACCCTGCGCGATGTGGTGCTGCGACGCGGCGCCAAGGTGCTGCTCGACGGCGCCTCCCTCACCATCAACCCCGGCGAAAAGGTCGGCCTGGTGGGCCGCAACGGCGCCGGCAAGTCCAGCCTGTTCCGCCTGCTCGACGGTGCCCTGCACGAAGACAAGGGCGACTTCAGCGTGCCGGCGCAATGGCGCATGGCCCAGGTGGCCCAGGACATGCCCGAGACCGACCTGCCCGCCACCCGCTTCGTGATCGAGGGCGACACCACGCTGCTGGCGGCCGAGCGCGAAGTGACCGAGGCCGAAGACAGCGGCGACGGCGAGCGCATGGCGCACGCCTACATGGCCCTCAACGACGCCGGCGCCCACGACGCCAGCGCGCGCGCCCAGGCACTGATCCTGGGCCTGGGTTTTCGCACCGACGAACTCGACCGGCCGGTGGACAGCTTCTCGGGCGGCTGGCGCATGCGGCTGCAGCTGGCCCGCGCGCTCATGTGCCCGAGCGAACTGCTGCTGCTCGACGAACCCACCAACCACCTCGACCTCGACGCCCTCGTCTGGCTCGAAGCCTGGCTGCAACGCTACCCGGGCACCTTGCTGGTCATCAGCCACGACCGCGAGTTTCTGGACGCGGTCACCAACGTCACCGTGCACATCGAACACGCGCAGCTCAAGCGCTACGGCGGCAACTACAGCAAGTTCGAGGACATGCGGGCCGAGCAGATGTCGCTGCAGCAGGCCGCGTTCTCGCGCCAGCAGGACAAGATCGCCCACCTGCAGAAGTTCATCGACCGCTTCAAGGCCAAGGCCAGCAAGGCCAAGCAGGCGCAGAGCCGGGTGAAGGCCCTGGAGCGCATGGAGCGCATCGCCCCGGTGCTGGCCGACGCCGATTTCACCTTCGAATTCAGCGAGCCGGCCAACCTGCCCAACCCGATGCTGGTGCTCGAAAACGTCGACTTCGGCTACCCCGGCGAAGGGTCGGCTCCGCGCAGCACCATCGTGCGCGGAGTCAACCGGTCGGTGCTGGCGGGCCAGCGCATCGGCATCCTGGGCGCCAACGGCCAGGGCAAGTCCACCGTGGTCAAGACCATCGCCCGCACCCTGGCGCCGCTGGCGGGCACCGTCACCGAAGGCAAGGGCCTCAACATCGGCTACTTCGCGCAGCAGGAACTTGACGTGCTCAGCCCGCGCGACAACCCGCTCGAGCACATGATCCGCCTGGTGAAGGACACCACCGCGCAAGGCCGCCTGAGTGGCCAACCCACGCGCGAGCAGGACCTGCGCAGCTTCCTGGGCACCTTCAACTTCACCGGCGACCAGGTGTTCCAGGCCGTGGGCAGCATGAGCGGCGGCGAGAAAGCGCGGCTGGTGCTGTGCATGATCGTCTGGCAGCGGCCCAACCTGCTGCTGCTCGACGAACCGACCAACCACCTCGACCTGGCCACGCGCGAAGCGCTGTCGGTGGCGCTGAACGAGTTTGAAGGCACGGTCATGCTGGTCAGCCACGACCGCTCGCTGCTGCGCGCGGTGTGCGACGAGTTCTGGCTGGTCTCGCGCGGTGGCATTGCGCCGTTCGACGGCGACCTGGACGACTACCAGCGCTACCTGCTCGACGTGGCCAAGCAGGCGCGCGAAGCCCAGCGCGACCAGGCCCGTGCCGCCGCTGCAGCCCCTGCGGCCGCCAAGGTGGCGGTTGCGCCGGCCGCGCCGGTGGTGGCCGACCGCCGCGCTGACGCCCAGCGCCAGAAAGAACTCAACGAGCGCCTGCGCCCGCTGAAAAAATCGCTGGCCCAGGTGGAACAGCGCATGGCCCAGCTGGCCGAACAGCGCACCGCCGTCGAAGCCACGCTGCTGGCCACGCAGGACCCGGGCAAACTGGCCGAGGCGGGCCGCCAGCTCAAGGCCATCGACACCGAAAACAGCGAGCTGGAGGCGCGCTGGCTCGAACTCAGCGAAGCCATCGAACAGGCCGCCATACCCTGAGGCCCGAGCACGTCCCCGGCGCGCTACAGTGGCCCGGTCGCCCCGAAGTGACCCGATTGGCAACCCGAACCACCAACACCAGGAAGGCCCGCACCATGATGTCCATCATCGCCACCCTCTTCATCGGCCTCATCGCCGGCTTCATCGCCCGCGCCCTCAAGCCCGGCCACGACGGCATGGGCTGGATCATGACGGCCGTGCTGGGCGTGGCCGGCTCGTTCGTGGCGAGCTATTTGGGCGCGGCGCTGGGCCTGTACCAGCAAGGCCAGGCCGCCGGCTTCATCGCCTCGGTCATCGGCGCCATCCTGTTGCTGGTGGTGTGGGGTCTGTTCAAGAAGTGACCCCCGGCCGCTGCGCGCGTCAGCAGCGCTTTCGGAACTGCTGATCGCGCGCCTCGCGGCGCGCCGCCCGGATCGCCTCGGTGGCCTGCACCGACTGAGGCTGCCGCGCCAAGGCATCGAGGTGCACCACCCGCGCCGCCAGCGCCTCGCAAGAGGCCGCGGGCTCCAGCGACGTCGACCCATCGGGAAAGCGCACAAAGTCGTTCCGCTCCACCGGCACGCCATCGCCCATCTGCCGCTGGGCAAACCGCACCTGCTCGTCGAACGACAACCCGTCCGGCACCGTGACCGTGCGCTCGGTGCGCGCCTGCTGAACGCGGCACGCCGCCTGCGACCAGAACGTGTTGCCGGCGTCCGAGCGGCACAGGTAAATCACGCCCGCGTGGGCCTGGCCCGCCGCCGCGGCTGCCATTGCAACGAGCGCTGTTGTCCACCAACGCATGGGTGCCACCTCCTTGAAAAGCCATCGGGGCGGCATCTTCGCAGACCCCAAAGAAAAAGGCCCTGGTCACGCGACCAGGGCCTTCTTGTGGGTGGTAGGACGTGGCAGGCTCGAACTGCCGACCAACGGATTAAAAGTCCGCTGCTCTACCAACTGAGCTAACGTCCCACTCTTTTTATTGCAGCTCCGCAGCAAGCAAATTGTTCGCCGCGAAGCCTCAGATTATAGCGTGCTTTTGGTGCCCTTCTGAAGGGGGTTCCACTTTTTTGCGGGGCGTACGCGCGAATGTGTCGAGCAGCCAGCCTGCGGCGCACAAACCGAACGTGGCCGTGACGGACACCACGCTGCCGTAGCCGTGGCAGTTGAGCGAACCATCGCCGCTGCCATCGATGGCGCACGACGGATCGGGTGGGGCCACGGCTTCGCGGCTGTGGACGCAGGCCGCGCCGATGCGCCCTTCGCGCGGGGCGCCGTGGTGTTTGCGAAGGCGGTAGCGCAGCTGGGCCAATAGGGGATCGTGCGTGACGTCGGCCAGGTCGGCGATCTGCACCAGGTCGCCGCGGCGCTTGCCGCCGGCGGCACCCACGCTGATGAAGGGCAGCTGCTCGGCCATGGCCCAGGCCGCCAGCGCGGTCTTGGCCCGCACCTGGTCGCAGGCATCGATGAGACCGTCGGGGCGCGGGCCCTGCAACAGAGCAGGCCAGTTGTCGGGGCCGGCGAAGTCATCGACGAGGTCGAGTTCGATGTCCGGGTGAAAGCCCAGGATGCGGTCGCGCATGGCCTCGATCTTGGACTGGCCGAGGGTGGCCTCGGTCGCGTGCACCTGGCGGTTGATGTTGGACTCGGACACGTGGTCCATGTCGATCAGCGTGAGGCGCCTCACGCCGCTGCGGGCCAGGGCTTCGGCCGCCCACGACCCCACCCCGCCAATGCCGACCACCACCACGTGCGCGTCGAAGATGCGCTGTGCGCCGTCAACGCCGTAGAGCCGCCGCAAACCGCCAAACCGGCGTTCGAAGCGCTCGGGCCCGAGGGTGTTCACCCCTCGCGCTCCAGCAGCCACATCTGGAACTTGAAGCCCAGCACCGCACCGCCCACGATGCCGGTCACGGCGATCGCGCTGGTGAGGCTGAGGGTGGACAGACCGGAGAGGCCCTGCCCCACGGTGCAGCCCAGCGCCGTGACACCGCCCACGCCCATGAGCACGGCACCCACCAGGTGGAGCGCGGTGTCCTGCGTGTCGCGAAAACCTTCCCAGCGGAAGCTGCGCTCGGTGATCGCGCACAGGAACGAGCCGGCGACCACGCCGACCACGGTGACCACACCAAAAGTCAGCACCTTGGTGGTGTCGCTGAAGAAGATGAGCCAGTCGAGCACGTAGGCCATGGGCGCGGTGAAGGTCAGCGATTCCATGCGACCGCTGTTGCTGCCCACGAAGACGGGCTCGAGGGTTTCGGGGTGTTCGGGCACAAAGCCGAGGTGACCGCTGATCCACCACATGCCTGTGATGACCAGACCGATGCCGATGCCGGCGAGCAGGTTGTTGCCGGTGCGGAAATCGCGCGACATCAGCGCCCAGACGATGAGCGTGCCACCGATCACCAGCGCGGTGAAGAGACCGGCCAGACCGGGCGCCAGGCCTGCGCCGGCGGCCACCCAGGCCGGCACGGCCGCCCCGGCGGCGATGTCGAAGCTGACCTGGTCGACGGTGGCGTTGCGCAGCACACCGAACACGCCGCGCAGCGCCATGAAGGCGGCCAGCCCCATGACGACAAACACCACCAGCGATTTGAGGCTGCCTGCGCCGACACGCACCAGCGTCTTGCTGCCGCAGCCCGACGCCAGGACCATGCCGAAGCCGAACAGCGCCCCGCCCACCAGCGCCGACAGCCAGATGATGCGGCTGCCGGTGTAGAGCGATTTGGTGGTGTCGATCTGGCCCGACCAGCCCAGTGCGTAGAAGCCGATGGCGGCCACGCCCACCGCCATGCCCCACATGCGCATGCGCGTCCAGTCGCCCATGTTGACGATGTCGCTGATGGCGCCCATGGTGCAGAAGTGCGTGCGCTGGGCGATGAAGCCGAACACCGCGGCCACGGCAAAGGCGGCCCACAGGACCGTCTGGTTCAGGGAATTCAGGGCGGCAAGGTCATCCATAGGGCCGCGATTGTAGGTGCGGCCGGGACGGCCCCGGCCGCGGCAGGGTTGCCGCGGCGGGACGTCGGGGATCAGCGCAGGCGGGCGAGCCGCTGTTTGGCGGCGGCGGCCGCCTCGCTCTGCGGGTGCAGTTTGACGAGGTCTTCGAGCGTCTTGCGGGCCGCCCGGGTGTCCTTCAGCTCGACCTGGCTGTTCGCCATGGCCAGCATGGCCTCGGGCGTGCGGGGGTGGTCGGGAAACTCGCGCACCAGGCGCTGGTGGCTGTCGACCGCGTCCTTGTAGGCGCGGTTGGCGTACTGCGCATTGCCGAGCCAGTACAGCGCCACCGGCGTGTAGCCGCTGCCCGGGTGGGAGCGCAGGAAGCCGGTGTAGGCCGCACTGGCCGCCGCAAATTCAGACCGCCGGAGCGTTGCCATGGCCGCTTCGAATTCGGCCTTCTCGGCGGGTTGCGCGTTGAAGCTGCGGCCGTCGAGCTCGACCTTCACCGGCTCGAACTGGCGCAGCCGTTCGTCCATGCCTGCCTGCACGTCCTTCTGGGCGCGCTGCAGTTCGGCCACCTCGCGGGCCAGCTGCTCGTTCTGCCCGCGCAGACCAGCGATCTCGCGGCGCAGTTGCTCGATCTGGTTGGACAGCTCGAGCAGGCTGCGCTTGATGGCCGCGTCGTTGTCTCGGGCCTCTTTGGCGGCGGCGTCGGACGCCAGCTTGTTGGCCTCGACCTGCTGGCGCAGGTCGATGATGGCCTTGCGGGCCTCGTCGTCGCCGAAGATGGCGTGCGCGGCGGGCGCCCAGGCAGCCGCCAGGGCCACCAGCCCGGCACCCAGCCAATGGCGCATGCGCGCGCTGCTCATGGCCGGCATCAACGGTAGGTCAGTTCGACGCGGCGGTTCTTCGACCAGGCCGCTTCATCGGCACCGGTGGCGGCGGGCTTCTCTTCACCGAAGCTCACGGCCTCCATCTGGCCGTCCTGAACGCCCAGCAGCGACAGCGCGCGGCGCACGGCCTCGGCGCGTTTCTGGCCCAGGGCCAGGTTGTATTCGCGGCCGCCACGCTCGTCGGTGTGGCCTTCGAGGGCCACGCGCACGCTGCGGTTGGCGGCCAGGTAGCGGGCGTTGGTTTCCAGCAGCGCCGCGAACTCGGGCTTGATCTCGAAGCTGTCGTAGTCGAAGTACACGACGCGCTGCATGGCCGCGGGCTGGGTGCTGCCGGCGCCAGGCACCTGCACACCGGCCACACCGCGCGGGTCAACGCCACTGCCCTGCCCGCCGGCCGCGCCGCCAGCGGCGGTGCCGGTGGCGTCGGACACAGGGGGTTGGTCCAGGCGGACGTTGGAGCCGCAGGCCACGAGGGCCACGGAGGCGATCAGGGCGGCCAGCAGGCCAGTGACACGACGGGGAGAGAAAGCTTGGAACATGGACATGCTCTTGTGGAGTTGAAAAGGTGAGGGATAAAGGGAGAAACGGAAATCGGTTCAGCGCTGGAACGGGCCCCACTCGGGCTCGCGGATGTCGCCCTGGGCGCCCGCCAGGCGGGTCTTGATGCGGCCGTCGACCGTGGTGGTCATGAGGGCCTCGGCGCCCTTGTCACGGGTGGCGTAGATGATCATGCGGCTGTTGGGCGCAAAGCTCGGGCTTTCGTCGCCGCTGGTGTCGGTGAGTGCGGTCACGGTGCCGGTGGACAGTTCCATCACGTGCAGGCGGAACGCCCCGTTCACGCGCGAGATGAAGGCCAGCCAGCGGCCGTCGGGGCTGGGCGAAGGGGAGATGTTGTAGCTGCCGCTGAAGGTGACGCGCTGCGCACCGCCACCCTGCGCGGGCATGCGGTAGATCTGCGGCGAACCACCGCGGTCGCTCACGAAGTACAGCTGCTGGCCGTCCGCGCTGAACACCGGTTCGGTGTCGATGCTGGCGCTTTGGGACAGGCGGCGGGGCTCGCCGCCGTTGGCGTCCATGGCGTAGAGCTGCGCATTGCCCGAAATGGACAGCGTGGCCACCACCGACCTGCCGTCGGGGGACCAGGCCGGCGCGCTGTTGGAACCGCGGAAGTTGGCCAGCAGACGCCGGCGGCCGGTGGCCACCTCGTGCGCGTAAATGACCGGCTTGCGCGATTCAAAGGACACATAGGCCAGCTGCCCGCCACCCGGCGCCCAGCTGGGCGAGATGATCGGTTCCGGGCTGGTGAGGGCCGCGCGGGCGTTCTCGCCGTCGGCATCGGCCACCCACAGGTTGTGGCGGTTGCCGGCCTTGGTGACGTAGGCGATGCGGGTCGAGAACACGCCTTTTTCGCCGGTGAGCTTTTCGTAGATGTAGTCGGCGATGCGGTGCGCGGCCAGGCGCAGGTCGGTGGCCGCCACCGGGTAGCTCAGGCCGCCGAGGTCGGCGGTGCGCACCACGTCCCACAGCCGGAAGCGCACGTCGTAGCGGCCGTCGGCCAGGCGGGTGACACTGCCCGCCAGCAGCGAATCGGCACCGCGCTCGCGCCAGGGGGCGAGGTCGGGGCGCGAGGTTTCGTCGAGCGCGCCCGCGAGCGGCGGCACGAACACGAACTGCCCCGAGCGCTCGAGATCGGCGCGCACGATGGCCGCGATGTTTTCGCTGGCCGCGTCGTTGCCGCGGAAGCTGACGGCCGAGAACGGGTAGCGGGTCAGGCCCACGCCGGTCACCTCGACGCGGAACTGGGCGAGCGCACTGGCGGCGGGCCAGCCGAGCAGGGACGCGGCAGAGATCAGGCCGAGGGCATGCCGGCGCGGCATCCCGTGGTTGGGATGGAGTCGGGTCGGTTCGATCATGGTGTAGGGAAGGTCGGGCAGTGCGGGGCAGAGTGCCCGGTGCCCTTGGAGGCGACCGGTCGATAATACCGGACCCTCGCAGGGCAACCGTGACAAGATGTGAGCCGCCGCGCCGCTGTGAACCCCCGGCCGGTCCATTGGTTCCCCGCCACGGCACGACAATTCGCCATCGCCCCACCCTTCGCCGCCTTGAACCCCGCTGCGCCTCCCACCACACCGCCCCCCGGCACGCTCACGCAGCGGCTGCTTCGCCTGTGGCCGTACTTCCGCAACGCGCGCACCGGCATCGTGTTCGCGGCGCTCGCCACCGTGGTGGGCGCGCTCACCGAACCCCTCATCCCTGCGCTGCTGAAAACCCTGCTGGACGATGGCTTCAACCAGGGAAAGATCGCCCTCTGGATGGTGCCGGTGGCTTTCATGGGGCTGTTCGGCATTCGCGGCATGGCGTCGTTCGTGGCGCAGTACGCCCTGTCCTACACCGCCAACACCGGCATGCTCAACCTGCGCCGGGCCATGTTTGCCCGCATGAACGCCGCGCAGATGTCGCTGTTTTCCCAGCAAAGCTCGAGCAAGCTGTCGAACACGCTGGTGTACGAGGTGCAGACCGGCTCGCAGATGCTGGTGTCGTCGTTCATCACGCTGGCGCGGGACAGCCTGACGCTGCTGGCACTCATGGGCTACCTGCTCTACCTCAACTGGAAGCTCACGCTGATCGTCATCGCGGTGTTTCCGGGCCTGGCGTGGATCATGCGCGTGCTGTCCAAGCGGCTCTACAAGCTGACGCGGGCCAGCCAGCAGGCCACCGACGAACTGGCCTATGTGGTGGAAGAAAACGCCCTGGCCCATCGCGTGGTGCGCCTGCACGGGGCCCAGGAACGCCAGGCCGAGCGCTTTGATGTCCTCAGCGTGTCGCTGCGGCGGCTGGCCCTCAAGAGCACCGTGGCCATGGCGGCCATGACGCCCTTCACGCAGTTGCTGGCGTCGGCCGCGCTGTCGGCGGTGGTGGCCGTGGCGCTCTGGCAGAGCACCACCACCGGGGTCACGGTGGGCAATTTCGTGGCCTTCGTCACCGCCATGCTGATGCTGATCGCCCCCATCCGTCACCTGGCCGAGATTGCGTCGCCCATCACGCGCGGTCTGGCGGCACTGGAGCGCGGGCTGGAGCTCATCGAGCAGACCGAAGAGCAAAGCGGCGGCACGCACCAGACCGAAAGGGTGCAGGGAGCCATCGCTTTCCAGGGGGTCTGGGTGCGCTACGCCGCGCGCGACGAGCACGGCGGCGGAGGCGACGCGGGCGTGGCACTCCGGGGCATCGACCTGCAGGTGCGCCCCGGCGAGGTGGTGGCTTTCGTGGGTCCGTCGGGATCGGGCAAGACAACGTTGGTCAACCTGCTGCCCAGGTTCGTGGAGGTCGAGCGGGGCACCGTCACGCTCGATGGCGTTTCACTGCCCGATTGGAACCTGGCCAACCTGCGCCGGCAGTTCGCCATGGTCAGCCAGGACGTGGTGATGCTCAACGACACCCTGGCGGCCAACGTGGCCCTGGGCGCCACCGACGACCAGATCGACGAGGCGCGCGTTCGCTCGGCCCTCGAATCGGCGAACCTGGGCGACCTGCTCGACCGCCTGCCCCAGGGCATGCACACCAACGTGGGGCACAACGCCGCCGAGCTCTCGGGCGGCCAGCGGCAGCGCCTGGCGATCGCGCGCGCCATCTACAAGGACGCGCCGGTGCTGATCCTTGACGAAGCCACCTCGGCACTCGACAACGAGTCCGAGCGGCTGGTGCAGGACGCCCTGGCGCGGCTCATGAAGGGGCGCACCACGCTGGTCATCGCGCACCGGCTTTCCACCATCGAGCACGCCGACCGGGTGGTGGTGCTGGCCGACGGTCGCATCGTCGAACAGGGCCCGCACGCGGCGCTGATTGCGGCCGACGGGCTCTACGCGCGGCTGCATTCCCAGGGCCTCGGCAGCGCCGACTGACCACCAAGCCGACCAGGAGGAAGACCATGAAGACGCTCACCGACCAGCTGTCCCAGTACGCCGCCTACCACCGCGACTTGCGCAACATCGTCACCCACTTCATCGGTATTCCCATGATCGTGCTGGCGGTGGCCGTGCTGCTCGCCCGACCGGTGTTCGCCCAGTGGGGTGGTGTCTCGCTGTCCCCGGCCACCGGGGTCACGCTGGCGGTTGTGGTCTATTGGATCCGGCTCGATCTGCGACTGGGCGCGGTGATGGCGGGCCTGATGGGCCTGGCGCTGTGGGTGGCGCAATCGGTCGCCCTGCAGCCCACCGCCACCTGGCTGGCCGCCGGCATCGGCCTGTTCGTGGTCGGCTGGGTTTTCCAGTTCATCGGACACTGGTACGAGGGCCGCAAGCCCGCGTTCGTGGACGACCTCGTCGGCCTGGTCATCGGCCCGCTGTTCGTCGTGGCCGAAGCCGCCTTCATGATGGGGCTGCGCCGCCCACTGCAGCAGGCCATCGAATCCCGCGTGGGGCCGGTGCGCGGCGGATCGGCCCGGCACCGCGCCTGACGGCAGCGGCTAGAGCAGCACGATGTCGTACTGCTCCTGGGTCATCGAGTTCTCGCTTTGCAGCGAAATCGGCTTGCCGATGAATTCGGACAGGCCCGCCAGGTGGGCGCGCTCTTCGTCGAGAAACAGCTCCACCACCTTGGGGGCCGCCACCACGCGGAACTCGCGCGGACTGAAGGCGCGCGCCTCGCGAAGGATCTCGCGCAGGATGTCGTAGCACACGCTGCGCGCGGTCTTCACCTCGCCTTTGCCGCCGCAGGCCTCGCAAGGCTCGCTGAGCATGTGGGCGAGCGATTCGCGCGTGCGTTTGCGGGTCATCTCGACCAGACCCAGCTGCGAAAAGCCGCCGATCATGGTCTTGACGCGGTCGCGGGCCAGCTGCTTGCGAAACTCGGACAGCACCGATTCCCGGTGGTCTTCGCGCGTCATGTCGATGAAGTCGACGATGACGATGCCGCCCAGGTTGCGCAGCCGCAGCTGGCGGGCAATGGTCTGCGCCGCCTCGAGGTTGGTGCGGAACACGGTGTCGTCGAAGTTGCGCGCCCCCACAAAACCGCCGGTGTTCACATCGACCGTGGTGAGCGCTTCGGTCTGGTCGATCACCAGGTAGCCGCCCGACTTGAGATCGACGCGGCGCCCGAGCGCGCGGGCGATCTCCTCGTCGACATTGAACAGGTCGAAGATCGGCCGCTCGCCGCTGTAGTGATGCAGCTTGCCCACCGTGTCGGGCATGAACTCCTCGGCAAACACCTTCAGCAGGCCATGCTGCTCGCGCGAATCGATGCGGATCGACTGGGTTTCGCCACTGGTGAGATCGCGCAGCACCCGCTGGATGAGGTTGAGGTCTTCGTGCAGCAGGGTGGCCGATGGCTGGCTGAGTGCCGCCTGCTTGATGCGAAGCCAGGTCTTGCGCAGGTAGGCCACGTCGTCGGCGAGCTCTTCATCGCCGGCGTCTTCGGCGTTGGTTCGCAGGATGAACCCGCCGGCGGGGCTGCCGTCGCTGGTGCCGGTGAGCTGCTGCAGGCGGGCCCGCAGGGCTTCGCGCTGGGCGGGCGGAATCTTCTGCGACACGCCGATGTGCGTGTCTTGCGGCAGAAAGACCAGCAGGCGACCCGCAATGCTGATCTGGGCCGTCAGGCGGGCACCCTTGGTGCCGATCGGGTCCTTGAGCACCTGCACCATCAGCGCCTGGCCCTCGAAGATCTGCTTTTCGATCGGCAGCACGGGGTTGGGCGCCAGCACCTGGGGGGCGGCCGTGTCGCCGTTGGGGCGCGTCGGCGCGTGCTTGGCCTGGATGTTGGGCATCAGGTCGGCCACGTGCAGGAACGCCGCGCGATCGAGCCCGATGTCGATGAAGGCCGACTGCATGCCGGGCAGCACCCGCGAGACCTTGCCCAGGTAGATGTTGCCGACCAGACCGCGTTCCAGCGTGCGCTCGATGTGCACCTCTTGCACGGCGCCCTGCTCCACCACGGCCACGCGGGTCTCCTGCGGAGACCAGTTGATGAGGATGTCCTGGTTCATGGGGTGCCAGCTTGTCAGAGAAGCGGCAGGCCTGCCGCGCGAAGGACCTGGGCGGTCTCGAAGGCCGGCAGGCCCACGATGCCGCTGTGGCTGCCGGTGATGCGCCGAACCCAGAGCCCCGCGGTGCCCTGGATGGCATAGGCGCCCGCCTTGCCCATGGGTTCGCCACCCGCCACGTAGCGGCGGATCTGCGCCGGCGTGAGGGCGTCGAAGGTCACGGTGGAGGTGGACAACGCGGCAAAGCGCCGCTTGCCCCGACCGACCGCCACGGCGGTGAGCACACGGTGCGTGCGCCCGGCCAGATCGGCCAGCATGGCGCGCGCCTCGGCGGCGTCGGCGGGCTTACCCAGGATGCGGCGCCCCAGCGCCACGGTGGTGTCGGCGCAAAGCACGGGCGCCGGCGGCAGACCCCGGCGTTTCAGGCGTGCCATGGCGGCGTCGAGCTTGGCCAGGGTCACCCGCTGCACGTAGGTGGCCGGGGCCTCGCCGGGCTTCACCGCCTCGAGCGCCTCGACATCTTCATCGGCGTCGGGCAACAGCAATTCGATCGCCACGCCCCATTGCGCCAACAGTTCGCGCCGGCGCGGGCTCTGCGAAGCGAGGTAGAGAACGGTCATTCGCGGTGGTAGGGGTGGTTGGCGTTGATCGACCAGGCTCGGTAGAGCTGCTCGATGAGCAGCACCCGCACCATGGCGTGCGGCAAGGTGAGGTCGGACAAGCGGATGCGCTGGTGGGCCGACTCGCGCAGCGCAGGGTCGAGGCCATCGGGCCCACCGATGAGCAAGGCCACGTCATCGCCACCCAGTTGCCACTCGCGCAGCTGCTGCGCCAGGGCTTGTGTGGTGAGGGCGGTGCCGCGTTCGTCCAGCGCCACCACGCGCGCACCGCGCGGAACGGCCGCCTCGATGCGCTGGCGCTCGGCGGCCCACAGCATTTCGGTGGTGCGGGATGCGCGCGGTTCGGTCTTGACGGCCTTGAGCTCGACGCGCAGCTCGGGGGGAAAGCGTTTGGCGTAATCGTCGTAGGCGGTGCGGGCCCAGTCAGGCACCTTCTGCCCGACCGCGACGATCACGAGCTTCATGCCTTCTTCTTGGTCGCGGGCCTGGCGGGCTTTTTGGCGGCGGCCTTGGCGGCCGGCTTGGCCGTGGTCTTCTTCTTCGTGCCCGACGCACCCACCACCACCTTGGGCAGCGCGGCGCGCGGCTTGGCGGCGGGTTTGCGCGCCGCGGCCGTGCGACCCGACGACCGGGAAGCAGCCGGTTTGCCGGCCGCGGTGCCGGCCGACGCGGCGCGTCGCGCCGGTGCCGCCTTGGCGGGCGCGGCCTTGGCAGCGGTCTTTCGGGCGGGGGCGGTCTTGCTGGCTGCCGGCTTGCCGGAAGGCGCTTTACCCGTGGCAGACCGGGCCGGTGCCTTGCGCGCGGGGCGGGTCGCCGCCACGGGCTCGGCGGGTTCAGACCTGGCGGGCTTTTTCGCCGGAGCTGCCTTGCGGGCGGCGGCTTTTTCGGCCGGGCCCTTCAGGCGCACGGGCTTCACGCCCCAGATTTCTTCCAGCCGGTAGTACTGCCGAATGGCGGGCTGCATCACGTGGGCCACCGCCTGGCCGCAGTCCACGATGATCCATTCGCCGTTGTCCTCGCCTTCGACCCGCGGCTTGTCGAAACCCGCCTCACGCACCGCGTCGCGCACACTGGCCGCCAACGCCTTGGTCTGGCGGTTCGACGTACCGCTGGCGATGATCACGCGCTCGAACAGAGGCGACAGTTCTTCGGTGTTGAAGACCACGATGTCCTGGCCCTTGACGTCCTCGAGCCCCTCGACGATGGCCCGTTGCAGTTTCTGGATGTCTTTTTTGGCGGCGGATTCGCTGGTCATTGAACGGTTTCGTAGAGGTGATGTTGTGAAATATAGCCTGCGACCGGTCCCGGGACCAGAACGTCCAGGGGCGGGCCGTCGGCCGATGGGCTGGCCAGGCGCGCCCTCACGGCGGTGGCACTGAGGTGCTGCAGCGGCATGTCGAGCCGCTCGAAGGGGATGTCAACGCCCGAAAGATCGGTTTCTTCGGCCTGGCCCAGCAGGGCCTGCGCGCCGATGCTGGTGGGTCGGTTGGCCACGGCCAGGGTGGCCAGGGCGAGCACATCCTGCCAGCGCACCCAGGTCTTGAACGACAGCAGCTGATCGGCACCGAGGATCAGGTAAAGCCGGGCCGCCGGGTACTGGGCACGCAGTTCGGTGAGGGTGTCGGCGGTGTAGGTGGGCCCCGCCCGTTCGGTTTCGCGCGGATCGATCACCACGCGCGGCAGATCGCCAAAGGCACGTTCGCACATGGCCAGGCGGTGCCGCGCGGGCAACAGGGTGCGCGATTTGTGCCATGCGTGCCCGGTGGGCAGCACGTGCAGCACGTCCAGCCCGAGTTGCGCCACGGCGGCCTCGGCCAGCGCCCGGTGGGCGCCATGCGGCGGATCGAACGCGCCGCCGAACATGCCCACGCGCCGGATCGCCCCGGGGGCAGTGGCCATCAGGCCCAGTCCTTGCGCACCAGGAAGTCGCGGTACAGCCGGTCTTCCGGCGTCCCCTTCCTGGTCTTGCGGTTGTAGGCCCAGCTCACCAGCGGGGGCATGGACAGGAGGATGGATTCGCTGCGGCCACCGGACTGCAGGCCGAAGTGCGTGCCGCGGTCCCAGACGAGGTTGAATTCGACATAGCGCCCGCGCCGGTAGAGCTGGAAGCTGCGCTCGCGCTCGCCGTAGGCCGTGCCCTTGCGCCGGTCGACGATGGGGAGGTAGGCGTCCAGGAAGGCATCGCCCACCGAACTCATCATGGCCAGGCTGCCGTCGAAACCGAGTTCGGAGAAATCGTCGAAGAACACGCCGCCCACCCCGCGAGGCTCATCGCGGTGCTTGAGGTAGAAGTACTCGTCGCACCACTTCTTGAAGCGCGGGTATTTGTCCACGCCGAACGGGTCGAGCGCCGCTTTGCAGGTGCGGTGGAAATGCCGGGCGTCTTCCTCGAAACCGTAGTACGGCGTGAGGTCCATGCCGCCCCCGAACCAGCACACGGGCGCCCCGCCCTTCGGCGTGGCGGCCAGCATGCGCACGTTCATGTGCACGGTGGGCACATAGGGGTTGCGGGGGTGGAACACCAGCGACACGCCCATCGCCTCGAAGGGCGCGCCCGCCAGTTCGGGCCGGTGCTGCGTGGCCGACGGCGGCAGTTGGGGGCCGGTGACGTGGGAGAAACCGCAGCCCGCGCGCTCGAACACCGCGCCGTCCTCGAGGATCTGCGTGATGCCGCTGCCCTGCAGCTTTTCGCCGGGCGGCTTGGTCCAGCGGTCGACCACGAAGCGCCCGCCGTCGACCATGGCCACGGTGGAGGTGATTCGCTCCTGCAGGTCGACCAGGTACTCGCGAACGTTGTTGAGGGGGTTGTCGGACATGGTCACACCGTATCGGCAGAAATGGGCTTGGGCAAGGGCTGTACCGGGCTGGCCTGATCGGGGTGGAAGCCCTTGGCGCTGCCGAGCACGGCCGCGATGCGGGCGTAGTCGGCGGCGGGGTCGCCGCTCAGACGCAGGAAGTCGGTGACCCTGACTTCCTTGCGACTGTAGTCGAGTGCCACCAGCGCGAGGGGCACGTTTGCCCCGAGTGCCACCTGATAAAAGCCGCTGCGCCAGCCCCGGGTGTGGCTGCGCGTGCCTTCGGGCGACAGACCGAGCCAGAACAATTGGTCGTCCGCCACGGCCTCGCGCAGCGTGTGCACCATGGCCCCCACGGCGCCGCGGGGCGATTTCCGTTCGATGGGGATGCCCCCGAGCCAGCGCAGCCAGCGGCCAAACAGCGGGACGTCGAACAGGGTGTCCTTGGCCCAGAAATGCAGCGGAATGCCGATGGTCCACTTGGCCAGCACACCAACCAGGAAGTCGTGGTTGCTGGTGTGCGGGTAGACGATAGCCACGCCCTGGCGCGATGGGAAACCCTCGCACTGGACGCGCCAGCCGGCCAGGCACAAGAGCCCCGCGGCCAGCCGCGAGCCCTTGAATTGCACCGCATGGGGTGCCTGAAGCACGACGGGATCGCTCAAAGCGCGCGAAACCCGATGTCGCGGCGGCATTGCATGCCGTCGAACCGGATGGCATCGACCGCCTCGTAGGCGCGCCGCTGCGCCTCGGCCACGGAGGCGCCCAGCGCGGTGGCGCACAGCACGCGCCCGCCCGACACCCGCACCGCGTCGCCGTCCTGCGCCGTGCCGGCGTGGAACACCATGCGGTCGGCCTCGTCGGCCGGCAGTCCGGTGACCGGGTCGCCCTTGCGGGGATCGAGCGGGTAGCCGGCCGCGGCCATGACCACGCCCAGCGCCACCCGCGGATCCCAGTCAAGCTGCACGCGGTCGAGTTCGCCCCGGGTGGCCGCCAACAGCACCTGCGCCAGGTTGCTTCGCAGCCGCATCATGATGGGCTGCGTTTCCGGGTCGCCCATGCGGCAGTTGAACTCCAGCGTCTTGACCGCGCCGTCGGGCGTGATCATGAGACCGGCGTACAGGAAGCCGGTGTACGGCACGCCGTCGGCGGCCATGCCGCGCAACGTGGGCAGGATCACCTCGTCCATGGCGCGCTGGTGCACGGCGGGCGTGACCACCGGCGCCGGCGAATACGCACCCATGCCGCCGGTGTTGGGCCCCTGGTCGGCGTCCTTGAGGCGCTTGTGGTCCTGGCTGGTGGCCAGCGGCAGCGCGTGTTCACCGTCGCACAGCACGATGAAGCTGGCTTCCTCGCCCTGCAGGAACTCCTCGATGACGACACGGGCGCCGCCTTCGTTGTGGGTCACGCCAAGCTTGTTGTCCAGCAGCATGAAGTCGATGGCCTCGTGCGCCTCGGCGAGCGTCATGGCCACCACGACGCCCTTGCCCGCCGCCAGGCCGTCGGCCTTGACCACGATGGGTGCGCCCTGCGCATCCACGTAGGCGTGGGCCTGCGCGGCGTCGGTGAAGGTCTGGTAGGCCGCGGTGGGGATGCCGTGGCGCTGCATGAAGGCCTTGCTGAAGGCCTTGGAGCTTTCCAGCTGCGCGGCCTTTTGCGTGGGGCCGAAGATGGCCAGCCAGTGGGCGCGGAATTCATCGACCACCCCGGCGGCCAGCGGCGCCTCGGGCCCCACGACGGTGAGCTGCACGCCGTTGGCCTGCACCCATTCGCGCAGCGCCACCTTGTCGGTGATGGGGAGGTTGGTGAGCTGCTTATCGCGCGCGGTGCCGGCGTTGCCGGGTGCCACAAACACCTGCTCCACGCCCTCGGACTGCTTGAGGCGCCAGGCGAGCGCGTGTTCGCGGCCTCCGCCGCCGATGACAAGAACCTTCATTCCGAGATTTCAGCGTTGTGGTAGACGTTCTGCACATCGTCGAGGTCTTCGAGGATGTCGAGCAGCTTCTGCATGCGGGCAGCGTCCTCGCCCGTGAGGGCAATGGTGTTCTCGGGCCGCATCGTCACCTCGGCGATCTCGGGCTTGAGGCCCTTGGCCTCCAGCGCGTTCTTCACGGCCTCGAAGTCGGTGTACGAGGTGAGCACCTCGATGGCGCCGTCGTCGTCGGTGATCACGTCTTCGGCGCCGGCTTCCAGCGCCACCTCCATCACCAGGTCTTCCGAGGTGCCGGGCGCAAACACGATCTGGCCGCAGTGCTTGAACTGAAAAGACACCGAGCCCTCGGTGCCCAGGTTGCCGCCGTACTTGCTGAAGGCGTGCCGCACCTCGGCCACGGTGCGCACGCGGTTGTCGGTCATCGTGTCCAGAATGACGGCGGCGCCGCCGATGCCGTACCCTTCGTAGCGGATTTCTTCGAGCGAGAGCCCTTCGAGCGTGCCCGAGGCCTTGTCGACGTTGTATTTGATGCGGTCGGCCGGCATGTTGGCCGCCTTGGCTTTTTCGATCGCCAGCCGCAGGCGGGGGTTCATCGCCGGGTCGCCACCGCCGGTGCGGGCGGCGACCGTGATCTCACGAATCACCCGGGTCCAGATCTTGCCGCGCTTCTCGTCCTGGCGACCTTTGCGGTGCTGGATGTTTGCCCATTTGCTGTGTCCGGCCACGAAGTTGTCCTTTTGCCCGTCTGGCTTTGATCTAATAAGCCCGCGATTTTACGATTCCGCCCATCCCGCCCATCCCGCCCCATTCCCTTCCAGGACCCCGCCATGGCCGAACCCATGCTGATTGCCAAGAACGCCACCGCGCAGTGCAGCCTGCTGCCCCAACTGGCCAACCGCCACGGGCTCATCACCGGGGCCACCGGCACCGGCAAGACCGTCACCCTGCAGACCATCGCCGAGGGCTTCTCCAGGATCGGGGTGCCGGTGTTCATGGCCGACGTCAAGGGCGACCTGACCGGCATCAGCCAGACCGGCCGTATCGGCGAGAAGATGGCCGGCATCCTCAAGGACCGGGGCATCGACCTGCCCCAGCCGACCGAGTGCCCCACGACGCTCTGGGACGTGTTCGGCGAACAAGGCCACCCGGTGCGCGCGACCATCAGCGACATGGGTCCGCTGCTGCTGGCGCGCATGCTCAACCTCAACGACACGCAGGCCGGCGTGCTCAACCTGATCTTCAAGATCGCCGACGACAACGGCCTGCTGCTGCTCGACATGAAGGACCTGCGTGCCATGCTGCAGCACGTGGGCGACAACGCCAAGCAGTTCACCACCGAGTACGGAAACATCAGCGCCGCGTCGGTGGGCGCCATTCAGCGCGGGCTGATGCAGGTCGAGGAACAGGGGGGCGACAAGTTCTTTGGCGAGCCCATGCTCGACATCGCCGACTTCATGCAGACGGTGGACGGCAAAGGGGTGATCAACATCCTGACGGCCGACAAGCTGATGAATTCGCCCCGCCTGTACGCCACCTTCCTGCTGTGGATGCTGTCGGAGCTGTTCGAGACGCTCCCCGAAATCGGCGACCCCGACAAGCCCAAGCTGGTGTTCTTCTTCGACGAGGCCCACCTGCTGTTCAACGAGGCCCCCAAGGTGCTGGTGGAGCGCATCGAGCTGGTGGTGCGCCTGGTGCGGTCCAAGGGCGTCGGCGTGTATTTCGTGACCCAGAACCCGCTGGACATCCCCGACTCGGTGCTCGGCCAGCTGGGCAACCGCGTGCAGCACGCGCTGCGCGCCTTCACCCCGCGCGACCAGAAAGCGGTGAAGGCCACCGCCCAGACCATGCGGCCCAAGGCCGGCCTCGACATCGAGGCCGCCATCACCGAACTGGGCGTGGGCGAGGCGCTGGTGAGCTTCCTCGACGCCAAGGGCCGGCCCTGCGAGACCGAGCGGGTGTACGTGATTCCGCCGGGCAGCCAGATCGGGCCGATCACGCCCGAGCAGCGGCGTGCGCTGATTCAGGGGTCGCTGGTGGCCGGCACCTACGAAAAGGTGCTGGACCGCGAGAGCGCCTACGAGATGTTCCGCTCGCACGCGGCGTCGCGCGGCGAGGCCGCCGCCGACGATGCCGGCGACGAAAAACCCGCCGCCAAGGCGCCGCGCATTCCGGGCGCGCCCAAGGAAGCACCGGCCGAAGGCAAGAGTGCCATCAACGAGGTGCTGTTCGGGCGCACCGGCCCGCGCGGCGGTCAGTACGACGGGCTGGTGCAGACCATGGCCAAAACAGCCGCCCGCACGGTGGCCAGCGGCATCGGCCGGCAGATCCTTCGGGGTGTGCTGGGTGGCCTGCTGGGTGGCAAGCGTTGAAGCGGCTGCCGCGCATGCTCGCCACCCTCGCCATCCTGGCGGTTCTGTTGCTGGCGGCGGCCCAGTTCGGCGCCTTGCGCGGGCGCGCACCTGCCGATCTGGGCGTGAACGCCGGTCAACTCAAGGCGCCCTCGCCCACGCCCAACAGCGTCAGCAGCCAGGCCGCCCTGCACCCCGGCCACCCGCAGCAGGCCTACGCCGCCATTGATCCGCTGCCCGCCAAAGCCGGCGGACAGCAGCCGTCCATGAAGGCATTGGCCGCCGTTCTGCGGCAGATGCCCGGCGTGACGGTGGTGGAAGAGCGCCCAGACTACCTGCGCGCCGAAGCCACGACCCGCTGGATGAAGTTCACCGACGACCTGGAGTTCTGGTTCAACCCGCAGCGCAATGCCGTCGACGTGCGCAGCGCCAGCCGGCTGGGGCGCAAGGACTTCGGCACCAACCGGAACCGGATCGAGGCGATCCGCGCCCGCTACCAGGACCAGCCGTGATGGCCGGTCAGGCCCTGGCAGACACGGCCGCTGGTGCCGCAGGTGCCTGTCACCGCACGATGAACTCGCTGCCGCTGTAGCGCCCCTGGAAGAGGTCGATGTTGCGGCCGACGTAATTCATCACCGATTGTTGAAGCTGACGATACCCCGGGGATGACAGCTCGTAGGCGTAGGGTCGGCCGATCACGACCGGCGTGGTATCCCCAGCGCCGAACACCTTGCTTTCTTCGTAGCCCGACACCAGGATGGCTGCGATTCGGCGCCCGTTCGGATTGAACACCAGCCAGTTCACCGCCTCGTACGACGAGAGCACCAGCACCAGGGGGGCGCTGTCCGGCATGACCGTCACGCGCACGGTGGCGGGAGCACTACCAGGCCGGCCAACCACACCCGCACCGCCCCCAGCCCGCGAGCCGCCATAGACGCCCACGGCAGAGACACGCGCATTCGACGGCAGCCCCTGGATCATCGGTGGGCGCTGGGGCGTGGGAGCACCAACCGGCGTTTCGCCGGGAGGACGGTACAGCCCCCCCGGATAGCTCAGGCCGCCCGAAGAACCGAGTGGCGCCGACGATAGCTGCGCCTGCCGCGAAGCGGCCTCGAGCTCGGCCAGTTGCCGCGCAAGCTGTGATTGGGCCACCAGGTCATCCATGGACATCGGGCTGACGCCCGCGAGCGAGGTTCTCAGCACGAGCGCCTGATTGACGATCTGGCCCACGGCCGGACGGTCTCCAACACCCACATAACGGGCCCGCCCCTCGGGCGCCTGCACTTCAGCAGCCTGGGCGCTTGCAAGATCGACCACATACTGCTTCCACTGACGCCCGCCCAGATAGCCCTGGACCAGAACACTCTGGTCGTTCACCTTGATGAGCGACTGCAGGTTCCGTCCATCCAGATCCCACGATCCCGTGGTGCCGGCATCGATATCGAACCACCGGATCGATACCGCGTCCCTGAACACAATGCGCTTGCCCTCCATCATCAGCATGGGCCGCTCCAGCAGCTGCTTTTGGCGATCCAGTTGCCACCGGTTCAGGATCTTGTGAGCCAGCTCGCCGTCTGCTGAACGGGAAAACTCGACCCTTGCAATCGACTCCCGTCCTGCCAGCATCAGCCGGCCCGGCGAACCAGGTACTGGCAATGCCCACTGTATGGCGCGTTCCGAGGGCAGCAAAGGCCGTGATTCAGCCGACAGCAGGTCGAGCAGGTGCAGTCCCTGGTTGCCCTTGCCCTGAACCAGGGCGGCATTCAGTTCGGGCAGCCATCGGAGAACGGCACCGTACTCGCCGGATTCCCAGACCACATCGCCAGTGGAGGCGTCCAGCACACGCAGCAGGCGCTGACCCGACGCCGAGGCCAACACGCGACCATTTGCGGACAGGGTCGGTCGTGCTGCGAACGCGGTGCCTGCCGCCACCTTCTTGATGGTTCGGCCATCGGTCAGGTTGACAAGCGTCCAGCCCCCATCACCCTGAAATACAGCGACTGCATGCGCCGATTCGGCCACCTCGGCATGCATGAACGGTTGCGAAATCGCCAATTCGGTGCCATCGGCGAGCGGCGCGGCGGGGACAATGTCCGCCGACCGGAGCAACACCGCCAGGGAACGAAGCTGGAAGGTGTTTGCAAGGCGTTCGTCTTCCCGGTCGAAGCAGTCCGAGTCCTTGATCTTGGACCGCACGTCTTCCGGCTGATCGAGGCGGGAAATCGCTACTGCCGCCGAACACATGACGGACCTCGCGCGAATCAGGTCTTCGGTCGACGTTGGCCATGCGATGGGTGAGGAACCCGCAACGGCCGTTCTGGCGTTCAAATCCCGGACAGCCCGATCTGCGGCCTGGGAAAGCGGGAAGGCGCGCAACGCCTTTTCATGCGGCTCGAGGAACAGTGCCTCGACGCGCCCGCAGCCAACCAATACGGCGGCCAGCGCCACCACCACCATGTGTCTGAACATCGCTTCCTCCCTGTCTCGGTACCCCCTTGGGTATCCGATGCTGGGTGGAGCTTACACAATGTCGCGGCTCAAGCGGACGGAAAAAAGGCCCGGCATCGCCGGGCCTGCGCAAAACCAACAGTCGCTCAGACCTCGGTCGCCTCTTCGGGCTTGGCCTTGCCCTCTTTCTTGGGCAGCGGCTGGATGTCGAGGTCGACATCGTGGGTTTCCTTGCCGTCTTCGCCGGTCTTGGTGACCAGGTCGACCGTCAGGCGGCCACCTTCGGTGAGGCGGCCGAACAGCAGCTCGTCGGCCAGGGCGCGGCGGATCGTGTCCTGGATGAGGCGCTGCATCGGGCGCGCGCCCATCAGCGGATCGAAGCCCTTCTTGGCCAGGTGCTTGCGCAGCGTGTCGGTGAAGGTGACCTCGACCTTCTTCTCGGCCAGCTGGGTTTCGAGCTGCAGCAGGAACTTGTCGACCACGCGCAGGATGATCTGCTCGTCGAGGGCCTTGAAGCTCACGATCGCATCGAGGCGGTTGCGGAACTCGGGCGTGAACAGGCGCTTGATGTCGGCCATTTCGTCACCGGCCTCGCGGGCGTTGGTGAAGCCGATGCTGGCCTTGTTCATGGTCTCGGCGCCCGCGTTCGTGGTCATGATGATGATCACGTTGCGGAAGTCGGCCTTGCGCCCGTTGTTGTCGGTCAGGGTGCCGTGGTCCATGACCTGCAGCAGCACGTTGAAGATGTCCGGGTGCGCCTTCTCGATTTCGTCAAGCAGCAGCACGCAGTGCGGCTTCTTGGTGATCGCCTCGGTCAGCAGACCGCCCTGGTCGAAGCCCACATACCCCGGGGGCGCGCCGATCAGGCGGCTCACGGCGTGGCGCTCCATGTACTCCGACATGTCGAAGCGGATCAGGTCGATGCCCATGATGTAGGCCAGCTGCTTGGCGGCTTCGGTCTTGCCGACGCCGGTGGGGCCGCTGAACAGGAAGGCACCAATGGGCTTGTCCGCCCGGCCCAGGCCGGAACGCGCCATCTTCACGCTGGCCGACAGCACCTCGAGTGCCTTGTCCTGGCCGAACACGACGCTCTTGAGGTCGCGCTCGAGCGTGGCCAGCTTGCCGCGGTCGTCGTTGGACACGTTGGCCGGCGGAATGCGGGCGATCTTGGCCACGATTTCCTCGACCTCGGTCTTGGAAATGGTTTTCTTGCGCTTGGACGCCGGCAGGATGCGCTGCGCGGCACCGGCCTCGTCGATGACGTCGATGGCCTTGTCGGGCAGGTGGCGGTCGTTGATGTACTTGGCCGACAGCTCGGCCGCCGCCTGCAGGGCCGCCACGGCGTACTTGACGTTGTGGTGCTCTTCGAAGCGCGACTTGAGGCCCTTGAGGATGTCGACCGTCTGCTCGACCGTCGGCTCGACCACGTCGACCTTCTGGAAACGGCGCGACAGGGCCGCGTCTTTTTCGAAGATGCCGCGGTACTCGGTGAAGGTGGTGGCGCCAATGCACTTGAGCTGGCCGCTGGAGAGCGCCGGCTTGAGCAGGTTGGACGCGTCCAGCGTGCCGCCCGAAGCCGCGCCGGCCCCGATCAGGGTGTGGATCTCGTCGATGAAGAGGATGGCGTTGGGCTTGTCCTTCAGCGACTTGAGCACGCCCTTCAGGCGCTGCTCGAAATCACCGCGGTACTTGGTGCCGGCCAGCAGCGCGCCCATGTCGAGCGAATACACGCTGGACTCGGCCAGGATCTCGGGCACGTCGCCCTGGGTGATGCGCCATGCCAGACCCTCGGCGATGGCGGTCTTGCCCACGCCCGCCTCGCCCACCAGAAGCGGGTTGTTCTTGCGGCGGCGGCACAGGATCTGGATGACCCGCTCGACCTCGTACTCGCGGCCGATCAGCGGATCGATCTTGCCGTCCTTGGCCATCTGGTTGAGGTTCTGGGTGAACTGCTCCAGCGGCGACGCCTTTTCATTGCCCTTCGATTCCGCGGCCTCTTCGTTCTCGGCGGCGCTTTCGTTGGACTTGGTCGGCTCCGGCGGGTCGCTCTTGCGGATGCCGTGCGCGATGAAGTTCACCACGTCGAGGCGGGTGACGCCCTGCTGGTGCAGGTAGTACACGGCGTGCGAATCCTTCTCGCCGAAGATCGCCACCAGCACGTTGGCGCCGGTGACTTCCTTCTTGCCGTTGCCGGTGGACTGCACGTGCATGATGGCGCGCTGGATGACGCGCTGGAAACCCAGCGTGGGCTGGGTGTCCACCTCGTCGGTGCCGGCCACCTGCGGGGTGTTGTCCTTGATGAAATTCGTGAGCGACTTCCGGAGGTCGTCGATGTTGGCCGAGCAGGCACGCAGCACCTCGGCGGCACTGGGGTTGTCCAGCAGGGCCAGCAGCAGGTGCTCGACCGTGATGAATTCGTGCCGCTGCTGCCTGGCCTCCACAAAGGCCATGTGCAAGCTGACTTCAAGTTCCTGGGCAATCATGGGGCACGTCCTTGGGCTGGGGGTCGAGGGAGAGACGTCTTGAGACGAATGTAGGTTGAGATGGGGGTGGGCCGGTGTTTATTCAACAGGTTCGCTCAAGCATTGCAAGGGGTGCCCCGCCGAGCGGGCGGCCTGAAGCACCTGGTCGACCTTGGTGCTGGCCACGTCGCGGGAGTAGACCCCACAGACACCTTTGCCTTCCAGATGGATCTTCAACATGATCTGGGTGGCCGTTTCACGGTCCTTGCTGAAGAACTCCTGGATCACCTGCACCACGAACTCCATCGGGGTGAAATCGTCGTTGAGCAGCACCACCTGGTACATCTGGGGAGGTTGGATGCGCTGGGTGCGCCGCTCCAGCACGACCGCGTCGTCGCTGCCCGACGCCGGCGGGGCGGCGGGGAGATCGGGTTTCTTCGGGGTCTGGGAAGCCATGCGATTCATTCTAGCGAGCGGCTTGCGCCCCCGACGCCGTCCGGGATTCCGATCCGGAGAAAGGCGACGAAAGCCGTGTTCGCGTCGCAATTCTGCGACCGGCCGACCCGGTCAAGCCGGTGAGCAAGCCAGCCAAAACGGTGTTTTTCGGTCTTCTGTCGCCCGGTGGACAGCCGGATGGCCGATCCCCGCCTCAGTTGCCGGGCGGCTCCGACGGCACGGCCGGCCCCGCCTCGAGGCGGTAACCGAGGCCGCGCACCGTGTGGATCAGGCGCGGCAGCCCGTCGGTGTCGATGCGCGAGCGCAAGCGCCGGATGTAGACGTCGACGATGTTGGTCAGAGGGTCTTCGTTCGTGCCCCAGACGTTGGCCAGAATCCGTTCCCGGCTGAACAGGCGCCCCGGCGCGCCCATGAGCAGCTCCAGCAGCGCCAGCTCGCGCGCCGTGAGCGGCACTGGGCGGCCTCCCCGGCTGGCCTGCATGCGGTCGCGGTCGAGCTCGAGGTCGGCGACCACGAGCCGGCTGGACCGCGGCGGCCGCTGCTCGCGCCCGCGCCGCGCCAGCGCCTCGAGCCGCGCCAGCAGTTCCTCGAACTCGAACGGCTTGCACAGGTAATCGTCGGCGCCGAGCCGCAAGCCGGCCACCCGGTCCTCCAGCGCGCCCTGCGCGGTCAGCATCAGGATCGGCAGCGCCACTTGCTCGCTGCGCAGCGTCTGGCAGATCTCCAGGCCGTTGAGGCCGGGCAGCATCAAGTCGAGCACCAGCACGGTCGGGCGGCCGTCGAGCGCCGCGTCCCGGGCCGCCTCGCGGGCCATGGCCAGGCCGGCCGGGCCGTCGGCGGCGCGCTGGACGAAGTGGCCCTCCGCGCGCAAGCCGCGGCACAGGAAATCGGCGATGCGGTTGTCGTCCTCGACGATCAGGATGTTCATGCGGCGCCCCAGGGCGGGCCGCCGGGCGCCACCGCGGCGGGCCGCCGAACCTCGAGCACCGGCAACACCAGCCGCGCCACCGTGCCCTGGTGCGGAACGCTGCTCAGCGCCACCTGGCCGCCGTGGGCGCGCGCCAGCGATTGCGCGATCGGCAGACCCAGGCCACTGCCCTCGGGCCGGCAGCGGCGGGCCTCCTCGCCCCGGAAGTGGCGGTCGAACACCTGGGACAGCTCGTGGGCGGCGATCCCGATGCCGTCGTCGTGCACCTCGATCGCACACACCGCCTGCGCCTCGGTGTCGGTCGGGCCCACCAGCCTCACGCGCACCTCGGCGCCAGCGGGCGAGTAGCGGATCGCGTTGTCGAGCAGGATCAGCAGCAGCTGCCGGATGCGCTGGGCGTCCCCGAGCACCCGGCAGCGGCCTTCACCCACCCGATCGGTGCGCAGCGCCACATCGCGCGCAGCGGCCAGGGGCTGGGCCTGCAGGAGCGCCTCTTGCAGGGGCTCCGCCAGGTCCAGCGGCTGCTTCACGAGGGACAGGCTGTCGATGTCGCTGCGCGCCATCGACAGCAGGTCGTTGATCACGCCGGTGAGCTGCGAGGCCGTCTCGACGATCCGGCGCAGGGCCGCCTTGTAGTCGGCCGCGGGCCGGTCGCTGCCCCGCAGGGTGATTTCGGCCTCGCCGCGGATCGCGGTGGTGGGGGTGCGCAGCTCGTGGCTGATGTCCGCGAACAACTGGCGGCGCCGGGCGTCGGCGTCCTTCAGCGCCTCGAGGGCGCTGCGCAGCTCGCGGGTCCGCGCCGACACCAGTTCTTCGAGCTCCGACCGCGCCCGGGCCTCGCGGGCCCGGTGTTGTTCGAGTTCGGCGGCCAGCGTGTTCATGCCGCGGGCCACGGTCGAGAACTCGTCCACGCCGTCCAGGGGAATGCGGTGCCCGAGCTGACCCCGCTGCAGGGCTTGTGCGCCCTCGTTCAGGTGGTTGAGGGGGCTGCTCAGCGCCCGCGTGAAGTAGGCCGCCGCGGCCATGGCAAGCAAGGCCAGCGAGAGCGCCATGAACACCCAGAACGCCTGCATCCAGGCCAGCGTCCGGTCGGCGGCCTGGCGCTCGCGCTGCACGGCAGCGGCCTCGCGGTCCAGGCTGTCGGCAAGCAGCCGCCGCAGGTCGCGCCCCTGCGACTGATCGAACACCGCGTTCAAGGCCTGCCACGCCTCGCGGGCGTCGGCGCCCGGGGCCAGCGGCTCGGCGGCGTCCACCGCCCGCTCCAGTTCCGTCATGCTCGACGCCAGCACCGCCATCGCGTCCTGCCGGCGCAGGTGCTCGGCGCGGGTGGCGGCGCCGCCGTCCAGCCGGATCGCCGTGGCCGAGAGCTGCTCGAGCCGCGCGAGCGTCTGCCGCATCTCGCGCTGCAGCGCTTCGCGCACGTCGGTGTCGGCCCCGGCTTTCTGCTGCCGCTGCGCCACCCAGGTGCGAAGCCGCTGCTTGGTGGCCGACAGCTCGACAAAGCCGAGCTGGATGTCGCTGGCGACCCGGCCGCGCTCCACCTGCTGCCCGGCCACGCGCAGGGCCGTGGCGGCCGCCAGCCCCTGCAGCACCGCCACAGCAGCCAGCAACCCCAGCGAGGCGGTGAGTCGGCGGCGAAACATCCCCGGATTGTGGCGTGGCGGGCGCGGGCGCCGCCGGATTCATCTGGCGTTCATGTCCGGTTCAGCGAACGCTCACGGTGGCGTCAGCGCCGGTCCATCACGGACCGGTTCAATGGAGCCCGAGCCCGAAGGCCGCGACCAGTGCCGACGGGTGACGACCGCCACCCACCCCCACACCAGGAGCCTTCCATGAAACTCGCCACCGCCCTTGCCGCCCTCGCGCTGTCCGCCACCACCCTGCCAGCACTTGCCAAGGCACCGGTCGTCAACCAAGGCATCACCGAAGCCGAACTGCTGGCCGCGCAGCAGGCCTGGTGCAAGGCCCTGGTGGACATCGCCACCACGGGCGCCCGCAGCGGGCAACCGGCCGCCAAGGCATTGGCCGAAAAAGTGATCGACAGCGCCTACGGCTACCAGATGGGCCCGGTGCTGTTCAAGCCCACCCTCACGGTGAACCCGCAAACCTTCCGCACCACGCGCGCCGGTGCGCTGGCCTACTTCGTGGGCGGCGATCCGGCCTTCGCCGCCGACACCGGCTTTGCCCTCAAGGGCTGGAGCCAGTGCAAGGTGGACAACGCCGCCCTGTTCATCGCCGGCGACAGCGCCAAGACCATGGGCAAGGTGCACCTGACCGGGCCGGACGGGAAGGTGACCACGGTCGACAAGACCTGGGGCTTCGTCAAGGACGACGCCGGGCAGTTGCGCATCGTGCTACACCACTCGTCGCTGGAGTACGCGGCCCGCTGACCGCGGCGCCCGCCCGCCCGGCGTCAGAGCGCCGGCGTGGCGGGCACCGGGCGGTAAGCCAGCCGGGCCGCGCGCACGTCCCCGTGGTGCGCCGCCGCCCAATCGAGCAGTTGGTGCATGGGCTTGAGGAAGGACTCGCCGAGCGGCGTCAGGGCGTAATCGACCCGGGGTGGCACCGCCGGGTACACCGTTCGCAGGACCAGGCCGTCCTGCTCGATGCGCCGCAGCGTCTGGGCCAGCATGCGCTGCGAAATGTCGGGAATGCGGGACTTGAGCACCGAAAACCGCTGCGTGCCCCCGTCTTCCAGCGTGAACAGCACCAGCATGGTCCACCGGTCACCGAGGCGTTCGAGCACATCGCGGATCGGGCAGCGTTCGGCGAATTCGGCGGTGGATTTGTGCAGGGACATGGGCTTGCTCCGGTCGGGGTCGGTGACGTCGAGGTAACCAGGTGACGCGGGGCTCCCTGCTTGCGCAGGGAGCGCGGCCATACGATCATTCTAATACCGACTTACGCTTTGTGAATTGGTATTTAATCGTAATCAAAGCCATCCCCCGAGGTGGCCTCATGCCCGGACCCTCCATGAACCCGAAGATTCTTGTCACCGGCGCCTCCGGCGCCTTCGGCCAGCGCGTCATCCACCACCTGCTGCATTCACTGGCCATCGAGCCGTCTCGCGTGGTGGCCGCCAGCCGGCAACCCGGCGCGCTGAAGGACCTCGCCGCCCGCGGCGTTCGCACCGTGACCGCCGACTTCGAGCAACCAACCACGATGGCCACCGCGTTCGCCGGCATCGACCGCCTGCTGCTGGTCAGCACCGACGCAATCGACCGCCCCGGCGCGCGCCTGAAACAGCACCTTGCCGCGGTGGCCGCCGCCGAGGCCGCGGGCGTTGGCCACGTGGTCTACACCTCGATGCCGAACCCCAAGGCCTCGGCCGTGCTGTTCGCGCCCGACCACGCCAGCACCGAGGCCGCGCTGGCCGCCAGCCGCCTGCCGGCCTGGACCGTGTTGCGCAACCACTGGTATTTCGAGAACCTCTTCATGACCCTGCCGGGCGTGCTGGCCGCGGGCGGCCAGTGGTTCAGCGCGGCCGGCGAGGGGCGGCTGGCGAACGTTTCGCGCGATGACCTCGCGCGCGCGGCCGCCACCGTGCTGGCCGGAACCGGCGCCGGCAAGACCGTCCACACGCTCAGTGGCGAAGAAGCCTTCACAACCGCCGAGCAGGCGCGCGCGATCGCGCAGGCGCTGGGCCGTCCGATCACGGTGGTGCCGGTGCCGATCGAGGGGCTGGTCGAGGGCATGGTGCGGGCGGGCCTGCCCGAGCCCTTCGCCCGGGTGATGGCGTCGTTCGACACGAACACCGCGGCCGGCCATGTCGGGCGGCCCACCAGCGATTACCGCCGCATCACCGGGCAGGAGCCAGAGCGGCTGGCCGACTGGCTGGCGCGCCACGCCGGGAAGCTGGCGGGGCGTTGAACCGCTGACCCGCGCCGCGGCGGGGCCCCAATGACAAAACCCCGGGGGGACCGAGCCCACCGGGGTTCCTGGGGTGAACCGGTCGGAGCGCCAGCCAGCGCCCCGGGACCGCATCACATGTGGTCGATCATGACCTGGCCGAAGCCCGAGCAGCTCACCTGGGTGGCACCGTCCATGAGGCGGGCGAAGTCGTAGGTGACCTTCTTGGACAGGATGGCCTTCTCCAGCGAGGTGATCACCAGGTCGGCGGCTTCCTTCCAGCCCATGTGGCGGAGCATCATTTCGGCCGACAGGATCTCGGAACCCGGGTTCACGTAGTCCTTGCCGGCGTACTTGGGGGCGGTGCCGTGGGTGGCCTCGAAGCAGGCCACCGAGTCGCTCAGGTTGGCGCCCGGGGCAATACCGATACCGCCCACCTGGGCCGCCAGCGCGTCGGAGATGTAGTCGCCGTTGAGGTTGAGCGTGGCCACCACCGAGTACTCGGCCGGGCGCAGCAGGATCTGCTGCAGGAAGGCGTCGGCAATGCTGTCCTTGATGACGATTTCCTTGCCGGTCTTCGGGTTCTTGAACTTGCACCACGGGCCGCCGTCGATGAGTTCGGCGCCGAACTCGCGCTGGGCCAGGGCATAGGCCCAGTCACGGAAGCCACCCTCGGTGTACTTCATGATGTTGCCCTTGTGGACGATGGTCACGCTGGGCTTGTCGTTGTCGATGGCGTACTGGATCGCCTTGCGCACCAGGCGCTCGGTGCCTTCGATCGACACCGGCTTGATGCCGATGCCCGAGGTCTCCGGGAAGCGGATCTTGGTGACGCCCATTTCCTCGCGCAGGAACTTGATGAGCTTGACCGCCTTGGGCGACTTGGCTTCGTACTCGATGCCGGCGTAGATGTCTTCCGAGTTCTCGCGGAAGATGACCATGTTGGTCTTCTCGGGCTCTTTCAGGGGCGAAGGCACGCCCTTGAAGTACTGCACCGGGCGCAGGCAGACGTACAGGTCGAGTTCCTGGCGCAGCGCCACGTTGAGCGAACGGATGCCGCCGCCCACCGGGGTGGTCAGCGGGCCCTTGATGGACACCACGTATTCGCGCAGGGCGGCCAGCGTTTCCTCGGGCAGCCACACGTCGGGGCCATACACCTTGGTCGACTTCTCGCCGGCGTACACCTCCATCCAGTGGATCTTTCGCTTGCCGCCGTAGCTCTTGGCCACCGCGGCGTCCACCACCTTCAGCATCACGGGCGTGATGTCGAAGCCGGTGCCATCGCCCTCGATGTACGGAATGATCGGCTGATCGGGGACGTTGAGCGAGAAGTCCTTGTTGACGGTGATCTTCTGGCCTTGGGCGGGCACCTTGATGTGCTGGTACATGGGAACGGGTCTCCGGATGGGCTGGTGTGGGCCGGGCATTCAGCAAGGGCTGCCGGGCCGCCTGAAACATCATTTCGCATGATGCGCATCGGCCATTTTAGCCCCGCCTCATGCCATGGACCTGACAGGCCGATACCATCCGCGCATGAAGACGATCGCAACGACCCGTCCCGCTGTCTCGGCCTGGGCTGGCGCCCTCCTCCTCGCCCTCTCGGCCTTTCTGACGCCTTCGTTCGCGCAGGCGCCTGAAGGCAAGCCCCAGCTGGATCTGCCACGCACCGCGCTGGTCGCCGGCATGCACCGGATCGATGCCCAGGTGGCAGCCACACCCATCCAGCGCCAGATCGGTCTGATGCACCGCACCTCGATGCCCGCGCACGAAGGCATGCTGTTCGTGTTCGAGCAGCCCGCCACCCAGTGCTTCTGGATGCGCAACACCCTCATCTCGCTCACCGCGGCCTTCGTCGCCGATGACGGCCGCATCGTGAACCTGGCCGACATGCAGCCGATGTCCGAACAGAGCCACTGCTCGACCGAGCCGGTTCGGTTCGTGCTGGAGATGAACCAGGGCTGGTTTGCCAAGCGCAACATCCGGGCTGGCTACCTGCTGGCCGGACCACCGTTCCAGAAGCGCTGATCGATCGGATCCCCAACGAAAAAGCGGCCCGCGGGCCGCTTTTTCATTCGCAAGGCGCGAGGCCTCAGGCGAAGTTCTTCTCGGCGAAAGACCAGTTCACCAGTTTGTCGAGGAAGGTCTCGACGAACTTGGGGCGGGCGTTGCGGTAGTCGATGTAGTAAGCGTGTTCCCACACGTCCACGGTCAGCAGGGCCTTGTCGGCCGAGGTCAGCGGCGTGCCGGCGGCGCCGGTGTTGACGATGTCCACCGAGCCGTCGGCCTTCTTCACGAGCCAGGTCCAGCCGGAGCCGAAGTTGCCCACCGCGCTCTTGACGAAGGCTTCCTTGAAGGCGGCGTAGCTGCCCCACTTGGCGTTGATGGCCGCGGCCAGCGCGCCAGACGGTTCGCCACCGCCGTTGGGCTTCATGCAGTTCCAGAAAAAGGTGTGGTTCCAGATCTGGGCCGCGTTGTTGTACACGCCGCCCGACGACTTCTTGATGATGGACTCGAGGTCCATGCTCTCGAACTCGGTGCCCTTTTGCAGGTTGTTGAGGTTCACCACGTAGGCGTTGTGGTGCTTGCCGTGGTGGTACTCCAGGGTCTCGCGGCTGTAGTGCGGGGCGAGGTCGTCCAGACCGTAGGGCAGTGCGGGCAGGGTGTGTTCCATGCGCTTCCTCTTGTGATGGGTTGTGGGTGAACCGGCGATTGTAGGCAGCGTGTGTGACGCCACTGGCGGCGGGGTTATGACGGATCGCGCACCCGCAGGGGCACCTGCCCGTCGGACAGCGCGGCCACCAAGTCATCGCCCGGGCGGACCTGCGCGGCGCTGGTGATGGCGTGCCCCAACGGGTCGGTGAGGTAGGCGTAGCCGCGCTTGAGCACGAGATCGGGGTCGAGCAGGGACAGCGCCGACCGGCTGCGCTCGAGCCGGTCGCGCTGGCGGTCCAGGGCACGCGCCGCGCCTTGCGGCAGCCGCTGCGCCAGGGCGCGCTGGGCCAGCGATTGCCGCTGCAGCCAGAGCCGCAGGCCACCCTGCAAGCCGGACTGCAGCGACCGCAGGTGTTCCCGTGCCCCCGACAGCCGAGCCGACGGGCGCCCCAGGCGCTGTGCCAGCAGATCCAGGCGCTGCGCGCGCTCGTCGATGGCGTCCTGCACGGCCGACGACAGGCGCTCCTGCAGGTACGCCAGTTCGCCCAGCCGCTGAGCCTGTGGCGCGGCGCACAGTTCGGCGGCGGCGGTGGGGGTGGGGGCGCGCAGGTCGGCGGCAAAGTCGGCCAGGGTGAAGTCGGTCTCGTGCCCCACCCCCACGACCACCGGCAGCGAAGACGCGGCCACGGCGCGCACCACCGATTCGTCGTTGAACGCCCAGAGGTCTTCCAGCGAGCCGCCTCCCCGCACCAGCAACAGCACATCGCAGGGGCCGCGGCTGCCCTGGTGGCCATTGGCCGCGCGGAGGGCCGCCACCAGTTCGGCGGGGGCCTGGGCACCCTGCACCGCCGCCGGGAACACGGTCACCGCCAGGTGCGGTGCGCGTCGCCGCAGCGCGGTGGCGACATCGCGCAGCGCCGCGGCCCCGAGCGAGGTCACCACACCGATGTGGCGCGGGTGCGGCGGCAGCTCGCGCTTGCGGTCGGCGTCGAACAGGCCCTCGCCCTGGAGCGCCGCCTTCAGGCGCAGGAACTGCTCGTACAGCGAGCCCTGCCCGGCGGGCCGCATGGCCTCGACGATCAGCTGAAGGTCGCCCCGGGGGCCGTACACGTCGATGCGCCCACGCACCACCACCCGCAACCCATCCCGGGGCGCGAAGTCCAGCCCGTCGGCGGAACGCCGGAACATGGCGCAGCGCAGCTGACCGGCCTCGTCCTTGAGGGCGAAGTAACAATGCCCGCTGGCCGCGCGCGAGAAACCCGAAATCTCGCCCTGCACGGCCACCGGATTGAACCGGGCGGACAAGGTGTCCGCCACGGCTCGCACGAGGGGGCCAACCGCCCAGACACGCTCGGCGGGCTGGGTATCGCGAGAGACGACCCCCGGCGGTACGGGGTTTTCAGGGTCAAATGTGTCCACAGGGCGCGCCGGCGTTGGAACGGAGGTGGTGGAGGCCCGAAACATCAAGGCCGCGCGCGCAGTGGCTTGATTCCAAAGCGGAATGTGGTGCCCAAAAAGCGGGCAATCGAAGCGCAGGCACCGCAGATGAACGATCTGCCGCCTTGTTCGCGGGGTTCTTCACAAAGTTATCCACAGAAGTTGTGCACCTGACGGGCGCCGACACGCCCGGCGCGCCGATCGCGTCGGGCATCGGGGCGATCGCGGGAAAGCGCGGGGCACTGGTCCATAATCCGCCGCTGTTGACCGGTGCCGCCGGCACCTTGAGTACGGAGACCCACCGTTGTTTTCCATCATACAAGCCGCTGGCTGGCCGATCTGGCCCCTGATCCTGTGTTCGGTGATCGGCATGGCGCTCGTCATCGAACGGTTCATCAGCCTCAAGACCAGCAAGATCGCGCCGCCCAAGTTGCTCGACGAAGCCATGATGGTGTCGCGCAACGGTATCCCTGGGCCGGACGTCGTGGCGCAGCTCGAGCAGAACTCGGTGTTGGGCGCGGTGCTGGCCACCGGGTTCCGCACCTTCAACAGCAACCCCAAGGCCACGGCCGAGGACCTTCGGGCCAACCTCGAGGGCGCGGGTAGGCAGGCGGCCGCCCGCATGCAGAAATACCTGGGCGCGCTGGCCACCATTGCCTCGGCGGCGCCCTTGCTGGGCCTGCTCGGCACCGTCATCGGCATGATCGAGATCTTCGGATCGCAGGCCGGCGGCGGACTGGGCGTGGTGCCCGGCGGCGGTGATCCCGGCCAGTTGGCCCATGGCATCTCGATTGCCCTCTACAACACGGCCTTCGGCCTGATCGTCGCGATTCCGGCGCTGATCTTCTGGCGTTACTTCCGCGGCCGGGTCGACGAATACCTGCTGACCATGGAAGTGGCGGCCGAGCGCTTTGCCCGCCACCTGATCGCCGTGCGCAAGTCATGAACTTCCACGGCGGCTCCCACCGCGATGAGCCCGAGATCAACCTGATCGCGTTCATCGACATCCTGCTGGTGGTGGTCATCTTTCTGGTGCTCACCACCACCTACAGCAAATACACCGAGCTGAAGGTCAACCTGCCGGTGGCCGATGCCGAGGCGCAGAAACAGAACCCCAAGGAAGTGGTGGTGTCCGTCGGCGCCGACGGGCGCTACGCCATCAACCGCGTGGTGCTGACAGGCACCAGCGTGGAACTGCTCACCAGCGCCCTGCAGGAAAGCGTCGATGGCGGCCGCGAAACGGTCATCGTCATCAGCGCCGACGCGGCCGCCACGCACCAGGCAGTCATCAACGTGATGGACGCGGCGCGGCGCGCCGGGCTGGTGCAGATCACCTTCGCCACGCAACAGGGCACCTCGGGCGCGGCGCGCACGCGCCCCTGACCCCGCATGCCACTGCAGGCCTCGCGCGAGTCGGGCTGGCAAGGTCTGGCGCTGCACCGCGGTCCGGGGGCCTGGCTGCTCTGGCCGCTGTCCCTTCTGTACGGCGCCCTGCTCGGGTTGCGGCGCCTTTTGTTCCGGCAGGGCTGGCTGCGGTCCACCCGGGTGCGCGTGCCGGTGGTGGTGGTCGGCAACATCGTGGCCGGCGGCGCCGGCAAGACGCCCACCACCATCGCACTGGTGCAGCACCTGGTGCGACATGGCTGGCGGGTGGGAGTGGTGTCGCGCGGGCACGGCCGCCGCAGCGACGGCGTTCTGCCCGTGGAACCGCATGACAGCCCCGACCTCACCGGGGACGAACCGCTGCTGATCCGCCGCCGCACCGGTGTGCCGGTGTGGGTGGGGCGCCGCCGTGCCGCCGCCGCCGCCGCCTTGCTGGCCGCGCACCCGGACACGGAACTCATCGTCTGCGACGACGGCCTGCAGCACTGGGCGCTGGGCAGCGACGTCAGGCTGGCGGTGTTCGACGAGCGCGGCCTGGGCAATGGCTGGCTGTTGCCGGCCGGGTTGCTGCGCGAACCCTGGCCGGTGCGCAACCTCGACCATGCACCCCACGTGGTGCTGCGCCAGCGCGGCCTGGGCGCGGCACCCCAGGTGCCCCTGCCGGCAGGCGTTCCCGGTTTCGACGCCAGCCGGCGCCTGGGCGACCACGCGATCAGCCCGGACGGCCAGCGCATGTCCCTGGCCGAGCTGGCGCGGGGACCAGTCACGGCGCTGGCGGCCATTGCCCGGCCGCAGGCGTTCTTCGACATGCTCGTGGCGGCCGGGCTGCGGCCGCAACAGACCATTGCCCTGCCCGACCACGCCGACGCCGGGCAGCTGGCGGCCGCTCTGGGCTCGGTCAGTGGCCCTGTGGTCTGCACCGAAAAGGACCTCGTCAAGCTGGGTGACCCACCGCCGGGGGTGCAGGTGTGGGCGGTGCCGCTCGAGCTCGCCATCGACCCGGGTCTTTTCGCTGAAATCGATCGGCGGCTGGGCCAGCGGCCGGCCTGAGCCGCGCCTATCATTTGCACCATGGATTCCAAACTGCTCGAACTGCTGGTGTGCCCGGTCACCAAGGGCCCATTGACCTACCACCGCGAGGCGCAGGAACTGCGCTCTCGCAGCGCGCGCCTCGCCTACCCGATCCGCGATGGCATTCCCGTGCTGCTGGAGCACGAAGCTCGGCCACTCACCGAAGAAGAAGCCGCGCGGCCGCCCAAACCCGCGCCCGCGGCCTGAGCGTGGCGGGTTTCACCGTCCTGATTCCGGCCCGCATGGCGTCCAGCCGCCTGCCGGACAAGCCGCTGGCCGACATTGCCGGCCTGCCCATGGTGGTGCGGGTGGCGCACCGCGCCGCGCTCAGCAGCGCCAGCCGCTGTGTGGTGGCCGCCGACGACGCCCGCATCCTGCAGGCGTGCCGGGAACATGGCGTGGAAGCCGTGGCGACACGGGCGGACCACCCCAGCGGCAGCGACCGGCTGGCCGAGGCCTGCGGGCAACTCGGCCTGGACGGCGACGATCTGGTGGTCAATGTGCAGGGCGATGAACCCCTGATCGAGCCTGCCCTCATCGACGCGGTGGCGCAGGCGCTCCGCGACCAGCCCGGGTGCGCGATGAGCACCGCGGCCCACGCCATCGAACGCCGCGAGGACTGGCTCAACCCGAACGTGGTCAAGGTGGTAACCGACCGGGCGGGCATTGCCCAGTACTTCAGCCGGGCACCGATTCCCTGGTGGCGCGACGGCATGGAACGCACCGGCGAACTGCCCGACCCGCGCCCGCTGCGGCACGTCGGCATCTACGCCTACCGGGCCGGTTTTCTGCGCCGCTTCCCCACCCTGCCCGCCGCACCGACCGAGCGGCTGGAGTCGCTCGAACAGCTGCGCGCGCTGTGGCACGGTGAGCGAATTGCGGTTCACCTGACCGATCGCGCACCGGGTCCGGGGGTGGACACACCGCAGGATCTGGAGCGGGTGCGGGCGCTGCTGCAAGCGGGCTGAAAGGCGCGCACCGGCGCGGTGCGCTGTAAGTCTTTGTCGGGAAGTCGCGTGCTATCCTCACCGGGAGATCCCCGGTGCGCGTGCCCAGGGGCCGCCGCGCGAGACACGCGGCGACGCCATTGAAACTCTTAAAAGGAAAGCAATGAGATTGATTCTGTTGGGGCCACCGGGGGCCGGCAAGGGCACGCAGGCGGCGTTCATCTGCCAGAAATTCGGCATTCCCCAGATCTCCACCGGCGACATGCTTCGGGCCGCTGTGAAAGCCGGTACGCCCCTGGGCCTGCAGGCCAAAGCCGTGATGGATGCCGGCGCCCTGGTCAGCGACGACCTGATCATCAACCTGGTCAAGGAACGCATTGCCCAGCCCGATTGCGCCAACGGATTCCTGTTCGACGGTTTTCCCCGCACCATCCCGCAGGCCGACGCCATGAAGACCGCAGGCGTCAAGCTCGACCATGTGCTCGAGATCGACGTGCCGTTCGACGCCATCATCGAGCGCATGAGCGGCCGCCGCTCGCACCCGGCCTCGGGCCGCACCTACCACGTCAAGTTCAATCCGCCCAAGGTGGACGGCAAGGACGACGTGACGGGCGAACCCCTGATCCAGCGCGACGACGACAAGGAAGAAACGGTCAAGAAGCGGCTGGAGGTGTACAGCGCCCAGACCCGGCCCCTGGTGGACTACTACAGCCAGTGGGCCAAGGCCGACCCGGCCGCGGCGCCCAAGTACCGCGCCATCAGCGGCGTGGGCAGTGTCGAAGACATCACCGCGCGGGCCCTGCAGGCGCTCGCCGGCTGACGCCACCCGCCCGCCCCTGAAAAGAAAGCCCCGCCATGGCGGGGCTTTTTGCTGCGCGGAGCCCGGCTCAGGCGGGGCTGGAGCGCAGGCCGTAGGTCTTGTCGCCGATGAAGAGGTATTCGACGCGCAGGATCGGCTCGCCGCGCTCGCCCTCGAAGGTGAATCCCACCATGGCAATGCGGTCGCCGTCTTTCACCTCGGGCACCTGCCACTGGTTCATGCGGAAGATCGGGGCCAGTTCGATCTGCCAGCGCTTGTCCTTGCGGGTGGGGGTCACGGCGCGCGCCAGCAGCGAGGCGCCGTCGACGTTGGCCGACTGCGCCGGCACCGGGCGCTGCGCCAGGCTGGCCGGCACCGCGAGGTTGTCCGGCAGTTCGAGCATCAGTTCGGCGTGGGGATTGCGCCATGCCACCTGCACGGCACGGCCTTCGAGGTAGATGGGACGACCCTGGTCGAAACTGCTCCAGCCATGGTGGGCCCGGGCAATCGTGCCCAGCCCTCCCAGCGTCAGCGCGCCTCCCGCCTGCAACAGGGTTCTTCGGTGCATGGATATCTCCTTGGTCAAACGTAGCCGATCCAGCGGCCGCAGGTGATGACCAGCAGCCACAACGCGGTCGACAGGCCCATGATGAACCGGGCCGTGCCATCCAGGCGCCGCAGCGATTGCCGGGCATGAAACCAGCCTGCATTGCAGCCGGCCAGCATGATCAGCGCCATCTTGGCTGTGAACACGCGGTTGGCCAACAGTTCCGCGGGCATGGTGCCGAACATCAGCACACCGGTGACCACGCAAAGCCCGAACCCGCTCAGGCTGAGCGTGAGGCCCAGGCGCGCCAGCGGTTCGACCGGCAGCGCGACGCCCAGGCCCCAGACGCGCGCCTCCACCAGCACGAGGTTGCCCAGCAGCAGCGCAATGCCCACGATGTGGACCACCTCCAGCATGGGATAGGCCCAGGGATGGGCGCCCAGCGCGGCAAACATGTTCAGGCCTCCAGAAGGTCCAGGGCCAGCGCCCAGCGTGCCTTGGCCGGCGCCAGCCCGTCGATGTCGGGAAACGGCTGCGACGGGTACGGCACCGGCGGGGCACCGTTGCGGTTGGCCATGGCCACGCGCACGCCGGCTGCGGTGGCTCGGCGCAGCGCCGATTCCAGGTCGGCATGCAGCGACGCGTTGCCGGTGCCCGCCACCACGATGCCCCGCACCCGCTGGTCAGGCGCCGCCGCCAGCAGCGCATCGACCTCCCAGGCGCCGGCATCGGCATGGCTGGACAGCCAGGCCACGCGCGGCATGGCCGCAGCCTGCAGGAAAGCCCGGCAGCGCGACGCCCGCCAGGCCTGCGAAGGCCATTCACGAAACAGGCGAACGCGGCCCTCTTCGACCTGGGCAATCGGACCGGCGTCGCCCGAGTCGAACGGATCGGTCCGGTAGGGATGCACCTTGGTCACTTCGGCCGGGCCATGCACCCGCCCGGCACACACCACCACCACGCCTCGCGCGCCCGGGTGCAGCGCCACCGCCATGGCGTCGCTCAGGTTCTGCGGGCCATCGGGCGACACGGCGGTGGCCGGGCGCATGGCGCAAGTCAGCACCACGGGCTTGGCCGGCGCCAGCAGCGCCTGCAGCAGCCAGGCGGTTTCCTCGATGGTGTCGGTGCCATGGGTGACCACCACGGCGCTGACCGCCGGGTCCTCGAGGTGAACCTGTGCCCGACCCACCAGCCGCTGGAGTTCGGGCAGGCGCATGTCCTTGCTGTTGATCTGGGCGACCTGCTCGAAAGCCAGGGTGAGCCCGGCCAGCGCCGGCAGACCGGCCGCCAGGTCCTCCACCCGGACCTGGCCCGCCTCGTAACCCACGTTGTCATCGGGGCGCGAAGCCCGTCCCGCGATGGTGCCGCCCATGCCCAGCACCACGATGCGACCCCGCCCATTTGCATTCGCCACTTGCCATGTCCCGAGAACTGGTTAAAAATACAGATACTGGATACCCGAACAGTGTTCCAGATCCACCCGACGCAGCGAGGCCCCATGCGCGACCCTGATCCTGTCACCACGCCCCGACTCACCGCCCGCCAGCAGGAAATCCTGGCCCTCATCCAGACGGCCATCGCCCGCACCGGCGCACCGCCCACGCGCGCTGAAATCGCGGCCGAGCTGGGATTCAAGTCGGCCAACGCGGCCGAAGAGCACCTGCAGGCCCTGGCGCGCAAAGGCGTCATCGAACTGGTGAGTGGCACCTCGCGGGGCATCCGCCTGCGCCATGCCGATCTGCAGAGTATCAATCAGTCGCGCGACCGTCAGCTGAACCTCCCGTTGCCCGGGATCGCACAGCTCCTGCTGCCCCTGGTGGGCCGCGTGGCCGCCGGTTCGCCCATCCTTGCGCAGGAGCACATCGACCAGACCTACGCGGTCGAACCCGGGCTGTTCCAACGCACACCCGACTACCTGCTCCGCGTGCGCGGCATGTCCATGCGCGACGTCGGCATCCTCGACGGCGACCTGCTCGCGGTGGCCTCCACGCGAGAGGCCCGCAACGGCCAGATCGTCGTGGCGCGGCTGGGCGACGATGTCACCGTCAAGCGCTTCATGCGCCTGCGCGACCACGTTGAGCTCCGGGCCGAAAACCCGGACTACCCCACCATCGTGGTCGAGCCCGGCGAGCCCTTCGAAATCGAAGGACTGGCGGTGGGCCTGATCCGAAACAGCTTCCAGAACTGACCCGACCAGGGTCATGACCGACCCATCCGGGTCGAAGCCAGCGCCGCGGGTGGCGGGCGTTGCGTGAAGGCGGAGGCGCCTTTCACGAAACCCCGCGGGGCTGGCCCATCATGGAAATCTCGCCTGTGTTCAACACCGTCAAGGAGTTTCACATGGGACTGTTCTTTCACTCCAGCAGCTGGCGCAAACCGCTCCAACTCATCGAATGCTGGCTGCCCGAACCCAAGGCGCCCGGCTTGAGGGCGGCGCCGGTCGCGGCACCCGACCGCGCCCTGCGGCGCTTTTCCCGCGCAGGGTGGCTGGGGCGTTCGGCGGCCAACCAGGCGGCATTGGCGCGGCGCCGGCACGATGGCCGGGTGGCGCTGGCGGGGCGCATCGACGATGTGTGCCGCGAGCTTGACCGTCTGGTGGCCGACGAAGCCAGCGGCGGACTCCGGGCCATGCAGCGCCGGGCCTGAGGCATCGTCACCACGGGCTGCGCATGTCTGCGCGGCCCGGTCGGTGCGGGGGTCGCGGGCACAATAGGCGCCATGAACATCGTGATCCTCGACGACTATCAAGACGCCGTGCGCAAACTGCATTGCGCCGAGAAACTCGAGCCCTACCCCGCCAAGGTCTTCACCAACACCGTCAAGGGCGTTGGTCAGCTGTCGATCCGCCTGCGCGATGCCGATGTGGTGGTGCTCATTCGCGAGCGCACCCACATGACACGGCAGCTCATCGACAAGCTGCCCCGGCTCAAGCTCATCGCGCAGACCGGCCGGGTCGGCGGTCACATCGACGTGGCCGCCTGCACCGAGCGCGGCATTGCGGTGGCCGAGGGGGCCGGCTCGCCAGTGGCGCCAGCCGAGCTCACCTGGGCGCTGGTGCTGGGCGCCATGCGCCGCATTCCGCAGTACGTGTCCAACCTCAAGCATGGTGCCTGGCAGCAGTCCGGCCTCAAGTCGTCGGCCATGCCGTCCAACTTCGGTCTGGGCATGGTGCTCCACGGCAAGACGCTGGGGGTCTGGAGCTACGGGCGGATCGGCGCCATGGTGGCCGGATACGGGCGTGCATTCGGCATGCGCGTGGTGGTCTGGGGCTCGGAAGAAGCGCGAGCGCGCGCCGCCGCCGACGGTCACGATGTGGCGACCTCCAAGGAGGGGTTCTTCGAGTGTTGCGACGTGCTCAGCCTTCACCTCCGGCTGAGCGAACAGAGCGCCGGCTGCGTTCGGCTGGACGACCTCCTGCGCATGAAGCCCACGTCACTGCTGGTCAACACCTCGCGCGCCGAGCTGATCGAACCCGAGGCGCTGCTGGCAGCGCTCAACCGCGGTCGACCCGGCATGGCGGCGGTGGACGTGTTCGAGTCGGAACCCATCCTGCAGGGGCACGCCCTGCTGCGCCTCGAGAACTGCATCTGCACGCCCCACATCGGCTACGTGGAGCTGAACAACTACGAGAACTTCTTCAGTTCGGCATTCGACAACGTGGTGAACTTCATCAAGGGCACGCCCACCAACATCGTCAACCCGGGCGCTCTGCAAGTGCGGCGCTGAACGAAAAAAGGGGCGCTGCAAGCGCCCCTTTCCCGGTCCGGGTCTGGTCATTTCTTCCCGAAATCGCCGTCAAGCGGGTCGCCGGCACGGCGCCGCTTCGGCGGCTCGTTGTCGACGATTTCGAAGTCGATCAGGCTCTCGCCTTCCCGAAAGGCCTGCGTGCGGCCGGCCGTGGGCTCCACCGGCACATCGACCTCGGGCAGCGATGCCTCGAACTGCGATTCGGCTTCCATTTCCTCGATGTTGACATCGAGCGGCACGTGGGCCGATGACGGCGGGATCACATGCAGATCCATCGGCACCGTGCGGCGCATGGCGTCTTCGTTCACCACCGGAGCGACCTTGCCGGCCGCCTTCAGTGGCTGCATGTTGGTGTTCTGGAAATCGATCGGCGGCTGGGTGGCCGACTCGCGCTCCACCAGCTCCTTGGCGATCGAGTGCAGCATGAGCAGTTCGCGGTAGGCCTCGAGGTCGAACACCTCGGTCTCGCCCTCTTCCGCATCGCGGAAGATGCTGCGCTCGATCAGGTCGAGCACGCGCGGCTGGGGCCACAGCGCCTGGATGCGGCCAAACGCGGTTTCGTACGCCTCGAGCCCACGGCCCTGGTCGCTGTAGCGGTCGAACGGCGGCGCACCGGCGTTGAACACGCGGTTGAACTCGTCGCGCAAGGCGTCGTAGTCGGCGCGGCGGCCCAGGCGGTGGTACAGGCGGAACAGGTCGAGGTAGGCCAGCGGGCTGGGGTCGTGGCTTTCGACGAGGTGGTTGCGCAGCACCGCAATGGCCTGGTCGTCTTCGCCGAGCGACACGAAGAAGTCGGCCTGCTGCTGCACATCGAACAGTTCTTCCATGGCCACCGAGCGCGCCACGCCCATCGCACTGGGCAGAAACTCTCGCCGGTCGGCGGCGGGGGGCATGTTGGTTCGGCGGCCGCCGGGGGGCCGGGACAGCGGTGCCGGCGACGAGTCTTCATCAAGGTCGAAATCAACCTCAGCGGCTTCGAGGGGAACCGGAGCGCTGGGCTCGAGCGGGGCGCGGCGGGAAGGCCGCGGCGCCTCGGGTTCGTCGGGCTGCTGGTCGGCCCACCAGGCGCGGGACGCATCGGAAGCGATGACCGCGTCGCGGCGTTGCCGGCGCACCAGCAGGGCCAGGGCGGCCAGCGCCAGCATCAGCAACCCCGCCAGGAGGAACACCACCCAGTTCGTGTAGCGCTGGTTTTCGGCCAGGGCCAGTTGCGCGCTCAGCTCGGCGATGCGGGCCTGATCGCGTTGCTGGGCCTCGCGGAAGCGGGCCATTTCGGCTTCGAGGGCCGCCAGGCGCTCGCCGTTGCGTTGCACCTCGAGGTTGGCGGCGGCCAGCGCCGCCTCGAGCGGATTGGGTTCGGCCGGCTGTGCGGGCGCGGCGTCGCCCAGCGCGTTGGGGGAGGTGCCGGGGCCGAGATCGGGTGGGTCCAGCCGCAGGCGCGGTGCACCGGCCGAGGCAGCAGCGCCGGCGCCGCCCGTGGCGCCCGCCGGCGCGGGCGCAACGGCGGCAGCCTTGGGTGCGGCGGCGGGTTGTGTGCGGGGAGCCACCGCCACCTTGGGCGGTCTGGGCGGCGCCGGTGGCCGCGGCGGCCTGACGACCGGGGCGGGAGCGGGCGCAGCGGCCTGAGGGGCAGGAGCAGGAGCGGGGGCAACGGCCTGTGGCGCCGGTGCCGGCGCAGGCGGCGCGATGACCAGGGGCTGGGGCGGAGCCACCGGCTGGGGCGAGGCCACGGCCGGCTCGCTGACGAGGTCGGCCAGCAGCACATAGCGGCGGGTGAAGGGCAGGCCGCAGCCCGCGCGCACCGACAGCGTGACGATCGGCTCATTGACCGGCAGCGAGGAAATGATTCGTGCGGTGCCCATGGTGTCACCGGGCTGGGCACTGGTGAGCACGGTGACGAAACTGGCGGCGACCGGCACATCGCCGTAGGACACATCGGCGGCGATGCACTGCGTGGCGATGTCTTCACCCGGCGCCAGCATCACCTGCAGGCGAACGTCCAGCGGCTGTCCGATCAGGGCTGCACCGCTGTGACGCCCCAGCGTGGCCGCCGAACTGCCCACGGCGGTTGATAGCAAAATGCAGGCTGTCCAGATCTGGCGCACGACGGAATTCCTTTGCAACAGGTTGAAACATTTTGTCATAGTCAAATCGCTGTTCAACCCAAATAAAACACAGATATGCAATCCTTCTTCGACTGTGCCGGGATCGTGGGCACCGGCGCCATGGGGCGCGGCATTGCCCAGATGGCGGCCCAGGCCGGCGCCCAGGTCTGGCTGCACGACGCCCAACCCGGCGCAGCCGACGCGGCCCGACAGGCGCTGAACAAGACCTGGGACAGCCTGCTCGCCAAGGGAAAACTCACCCCCGAGCAACGCGACACGTTCGCCGGTCGGCTGAAGGTGGCCGAATCGGTCAACGCGCTGGCGGCATGCGACATCGTCATTGAAGCCATTGTGGAACGTCTTGACGTGAAACAAGCGCTCTTCGTGCAGCTGGAAGCCATCGTGCCCGAGGACACGGTGCTCGTGAGCAACACCTCTTCCCTTTCCATCACGGCGATTGCCTCCGCACTGCGGCGCCCGCAGCGTTTTGCCGGTTACCACTTTTTCAACCCGGTACCGCTCATGAAGGTGGTCGAGGTGATCGCAGGGCTCAAGACCGACCCAGGGGTGTGCGCCAGGTTGGTGGGCTTCACGCGGGCCTACGGGCACACACCGGTGATGGCCCAGGACACGCCCGGATTCATTGTCAACCACGCGGGCCGCGGATACGGTACCGAGGCGCTTCGCGTGGTCGGCGAGCGCGTGGCCGACTTCGCCACCATCGACCGCATCCTGAAGGACCAGATGGGTTTCCGCCTGGGCCCGTTCGAGCTGATGGACCTCACGGCGCTGGACGTTTCGCACCCCGTGATGGAGTCGATCTACCACCAGTACTACGAGGAACCGCGCTACCGCCCGAGCGTGATCACCGCACAGCGCCTGGCTGGTGGCGTGGTGGGCAAAAAGGTGGGCGAAGGTTTCTACACCTACACCGATGGCGCGGCGCAAGTGCCGGCTGAGGCGCCCGCACCGCGCGTGACCGACATGCCGCCGGTGTGGGTGTCGCCCAAGGCGGCCCGCCGGCAGGAGCTCTACCAGCTGCTGAAGAACCTCGATGCGCGCATCGAAACCGGGGCGGCGCCCTCCGGCCAGGCGCTCATTCTGGTGGCTCCTCTCGGGATGGACGTGACCACGCTGGCCGCTGTGGAACGGCTCGATGCCACGCGGACCATGGGCATCGACATGATGCTCGAGGACAGCGCCACGCGGCGGCGCGTGCTGGCCACCAACCCGGCCACACGGCCCGACATGCGCGACGCGGCGCACGCGCTCTTTGCCCGCGACGGCAAGGCCGTCAGCGTCGTGCGCGACAGCGGCGGTTTCGTGACCCAGCGCGTGGTGGCCACCATCGTCAACATTGCCGCCGACATGTGCCAGCAGGGCATCTGCACCCCGGCCGACCTCGACGTGGCGGTGACGCTCGGGCTGGGTTATCCAATGGGCCCGTTGGCCATGGGCGACCGCATCGGCCCGACCAACGTGCTCGAGATCCTGTTCAACCTGCAGACCGTGTACGGCGACCCGCGCTACCGCCCTTCGCCCTGGCTGCGCCGCCGCGGCGCACTGGGCCTGAGCCTCACGCACGAGGAAGCCTGACCATGAGCGCCAGCCTGAAGAGCCAGACGCAAGGTGCCACCCTGGTGCTCACCATCAGCAACCCGGAGCACCGCAATGCACTGGGGCCCGAGCTGTATGCCGCCGGGGTGGAGGCCCTGGGCGTGGCGGAAAGCAACCCCGAGGTCCGGAGCGTGGTGATCACCGGCGAAGGGAGCCACTTCTGCGCCGGTGGCAACCTGCAGCGACTGCTGGCCAACCGGCAAAAACCGCCCGAGGTGCAGGCGCAGAGCATCGAGGGCCTGCACAACTGGATCGAGGCCATTCGCGCATTTCCCAAGCCGGTGATTGCGGCGGTGGAAGGATCCTGCGCGGGTGCGGGCTTCTCGCTCGCGCTGGCGTGCGATTTCATCGTGGCAGCCGACAACGCCGTGTTCGTGATGGCGTACAGCAATGTCGGCCTGTCGCCCGATGGCGGCGGCTCCTGGAACCTGGCCCGCATGCTGCCACGCGCCACCGTCATGCAGTTGCTCATGGCGGGCGAACGCATCGGCGGCGACCGCCTGCACCAGCTGGGCGTGGTCAATGCCGTGGTCGAGGCCGGTTCGGCGCTGTCGCACGCGCTGGGCCTGGCCGAACGCCTGAACGACCGGGCACCCAATGCCCTGGCCAGCATCAAGGAACTGGTGAACGACGCCGCCACGGTGGCGCTGCACGCACAGCTTTCTGCCGAGCGCGACCACTTCGTGCGCAACCTCCACCACGGCAACGCGGGCGAAGGCATCGCCGCCTTCATGGAAAAACGCCCCGCCCGGTACCGCTGAACGCACAGCCCCGCCGGTCCCGGCCGCGACAATCAAATCCCCCGCCAGTCACTCAAAAGACAGACCATGGACGAGCCGATTCTGACAATGGAAGAACGCGAGGCGATCAATGGCGGTCGCTGGTTCAACAGCCTTTCACCTTCACTGCGACACGACATCCTTCGATGCGCCTACGTCAAGCGATTCAAGGACGGCGACCTGATCGTCGCGCGAGGCGATCCCCCGTCCGAGTGGACCGCGGTGGCCAAGGGCGCGGTGCGGGTCAGTTCGACCTCGCTGTCGGGCAAGCAGATCACGCTGACGTACGTGGAACCCGGCGTCTGGTTCGGCGATGTGGCGATGTTCGATGGCGACCAGCGCACGCACGACGCCTATGCGCACGGTGCCACCACCCTGCTCTGCGTGGCCCGCAACGATTTCCAGAAGATCCTGTCGATGCACGTGGAGCTCTACGAAGCGCTCATGCGCCTGCAGGCGCGGCGCATCCGCACGCTGTTCGGACTGGTCGAGGACCTCAACACCCTGCCCTTGCGCGCGAGGCTGGCCAAGCAATTGCTGCACCTGGCGCGCAGCTACGGCGTGCCCTGCCTCAACGATGGCAACGAGACCCGCATCGGCCTGCAACTGGCCCAGGAGGAACTGGCGCAGCTGTTGGGCGCGTCCCGTCAGCGCGTGAACCAGGAGCTGAAGTCCATGGAACGCGAGGACACGATCCGCATCGAGCAAGGTGGCCTCGTGGTGCGCAACCGCACGGCGCTCATGCGGATTGCCGAAGCCGAAACCTGAGTCCCCTCCCCACCCCGACCGCAGCCGAATGAACGACGCACAGAACTTCACCGGCACGCGGCCGGTGGCCGAACAACACGCCTTCGACGCCGCGGCGCTGGAGCGCTGGTTGTCCGATCGACTGCCGGGTTTTGCCGGTCCGTTGTCGGTCGAGATGTTCAAGGGTGGCCAGTCCAACCCGACCTACAAGCTTGTCACCCCGGCGCGCGCCTACGTCATGCGCGCCAAACCCGGGCCGGTGGCCCGCCTGCTGCCGTCGGCGCACGCGATCGAACGGGAATTCCGGGTGATGAGCGCGCTGGCGGACACCGACGTGCCCGTGGCACGCATGCACGTGCTCTGTGAAGACGAGTCCGTGATCGGGCGGGCGTTCTACGTGATGGAGTGCGTCGACGGCCGCGTGCTCTGGGACCAGTCATTGCCCGGCCTGGACAACGCCGGGCGAACCGCCATCTACGACGAGATGAACCGCGTGCTGGCGGCGCTGCACCGGGTCGACCCCGTGCAGGCAGGACTGTCCGACTACGGCAAACCGGGCAACTACTTCGAGCGCCAGATCGGTCGCTGGAGCAAGCAGTACCAGGCCTCGGTCACGCAGCCGATCGCCGAGATGGACCGCCTGATCGACTGGCTGCCGAAGAACGTGCCCGCCATGGCGCGCGACGAGCGCATGGTCTCGGTGGTGCACGGCGACTACCGGCTCGACAACCTCATGTTCCACCCCGACCAGCCACGCATCCTGGCGGTGCTGGACTGGGAGCTGTCCACCCTGGGCCATCCACTGGCCGATTTCAGCTACCACTGCATGTCGTGGCACATTCCGCCGGGCCTGTTCAGGGGCATCGGCGGGCTCGACGTGAAGTCGCTCGGCATCCCCACCGAAGACGAGTACATCGCCCGCTATTGCGAGCGGACGGCGTTCGCCACGCCGGCGCAGCTCAAGGCCGACTGGCCCTTCTACCTGGCCTACAACATGTTCCGGCTGGCGGCCATCCTGCAGGGCATCGCCAAGCGGGTCGAGGCCGGCACGGCATCCAGTGCACAGGCCGTGAAATCGGCCGAAGGCGCGCGGCCGATGGCCGAGATGGCCTGGCGCTTTGCCAACGGCGGCTGAGCCGCCACCGACACCGACACACCCACCCAGAACCCCACGCCCCCGCGCACCCGAAGGAAACCCCATGCATTTCGACTACACCGACAAGGTCAAGGCGCTGCGCGAGCGGCTGCTCGGCTTCATGGACGAGCATGTCTACCCGAACGAGAACCGCTTCTTCGAGGAAATCGAGGCCAACCGCGCCCGCGGCAACGCCTGGGTCCCCACGAAGCTGATCGAGGAACTCAAGCCCAAGGCCCGCGCAGCGGGTTTGTGGAACCTCTTCCTGCCACGCAGCCCGCGAGCGCCAGAGGGTCTGTCCAACCTCGAATACGCGCCGATGTGCGAGATCATGGGCCGTGTGCCCTGGGCACCCGAGGTGTTCAACTGCTCGGCCCCGGACACCGGCAACATGGAAACGCTGGAGCGCTACGCCTCCGAGGCGCTCAAGGACCAGTGGCTCGCACCGCTGCTGCGCGGCGAAATCCGTTCGGCCTTCCTGATGACCGAGCCCGAAGTGGCCTCCAGCGACGCCACCAACATCCAGTGCCGCATCGAACGCGATGGCGACCACTATGTGATCAACGGCCGCAAGTGGTGGTCGTCGGGTGCGGGTGATCCCCGTTGTGCGGTGTACATCGTCATGGGCAAGACCAACCCGGACGCGCCGCGCCATTCCCAGCAAAGCATGATCGTGGTCCCCAAGGACTCGCCCGGCATCACCGTGGTGCGTCCGCTGTCGGTGTTCGGCTACGACGACGCGCCGCATGGCCACATGGAGGTGGTGCTCAAGAACGTGCGCGTGCCGATGGGCAACATCCTGCTCGGCGAGGGCCGTGGCTTCGAGATCGCGCAGGGCCGCCTCGGGCCGGGCCGCATCCACCACTGCATGCGCTCCATCGGCGCGGCCGAGCGCGCGCTGGAACTGATGTGCAAGCGCCTCAACAGCCGCGTGGCGTTCGGCAAACCGGTGTCGGCCCAGTCGGTCTGGCACGAACGCATTGCCGATGCGCGCTGCAAGATCGAGATGGCCCGCCTGCTCACCCTCAAGGCGGCCTACATGATGGACACCGTGGGCAACAAGGTGGCCAAGGCAGAGATCGCCATGATCAAGGTGGTGGCGCCCAACATGGCCTGCGAGATCATCGACATGGCCATCCAGGCCCACGGCGGTGGCGGCGTGAGCGGGGATTTCCCCCTTGCCTACAGCTACGCCAACCAGCGCACCCTGCGCCTGGCCGACGGCCCGGACGAAGTGCACCGGCAATCGATCGCCAAACTCGAGCTGGCCAAGCACATGGCGGTGCCTGGCGAGGTCGAGATGCCGATCACCCGCGGGAGCTGATTTCGGCGGTCTGCGCCCGCAGCCGCAGGCTCATCGATTCGAACAGGTCCAGGGCCTGCATTTCGATGCCGACCTGCCCCTCAGCGGCGAGTTGCAGGCGCAACTGCAGCTTGCCGCGCAGCCGCATCAACAGAAACGGCGCACCGGCCACGCCATCGCCGACGGGCCGCTGCATCAGCGCGTGAATGGCGGCTGCATCGACCAGCAGCCGGGCTTCGTCCGACGCGTCGGTCAACACCGCGTAACGCTCGAAAAAAGCCGGATCGGGGCCGGGCCAGCCCGCGTCCCGGTAGGTGGCCAGCCAGCGAACCTCTTCCGGGAGGGTGTCGGCCACGGTCTGCAGCGAGTTGGTGAGCTGGGAATACAGGTAGTCGGCCCACCGCTCGAGCGACTGCTTCAGAGAACGGTCGAGCAGGACGATGCCCGTGGGCACGGCCAGACCGAGGTCGGTGCGGGCGCTCAGTTCCCAACCGGCCAGGTAAGGACGGCTGGCCGGCTGCACATCGATGCGCACCGCGCCGCCCTGCCATTGGCCGGTCAATGAGCATCGGCCGTCCCTGCCCGCCTCGAAGGTCAGCCCGCGGGCCTCGCCCCAGGACACCAGAGGGGCATGCCGGGCACGTGCACGGCGGGCGGGACTCACCAGGTTCAGCAGCGGATCGAGCATGTTCGGCGATTGTCCCGTAAGCTGCGCACACATCCAAACCGATCACCGCAGCAAAGGCACCGATTCATGATCGAAGTTCACTCCTGGCCCACACCCAACGGCCACAAGGTTCACATCATGCTCGAGGAGTGCGGACTGCGCCTCGGCCGCGATTGGCGCGTTCATGCCGTCAACATCGGGACCGGCGACCAGTTCAAACCGGCGTTCCTCGAGATCAGCCCCAACAACAAGATCCCGGCGCTGGTGGACCCGCACGGACCCGACGGGCAACCGATCAGCCTGTTCGAGTCGGGCGCCATCCTGGTGTACCTGGCCTCGAAGTTCGGGCGCTTCCTGCCGGCCACCGACCGCGAGAAGTTCAAGACGCTGGAATGGCTGATGTTCCAGATGGGGGGCGTGGGCCCCATGCTGGGCCAGGCGCACCACTTCCGCATTTATGCGCCCGAGAAGATCGACTACGCGATCAACCGATACACCAACGAGGCCAAACGCCTGTACGGCGTGATGGACCGTCAGTTGGCCCACCACGCGCACATCGCCGGGCCCGACTACTCGATCGCCGACATCGCCATCTTTCCCTGGCTGCGCAGCTGGCAGAACCAGGGCATCGACTGGGCCGACTACCCGCGCCTGAAGGTCTGGTTCGACCGCATCGCCGAACGCCCGGCCGTGCAGCGCGGCGTGGCCGTTCTGGCCGACGCGCGCAAGCCGTTGACCGACAACAAGGCGCGCGACGTGCTGTTTGGCAATACCCAGTACCAGAAGCGCTGAACGGCACGGGTAGAATGCGCAGCTTGTGTCGGAGCGTAGCGCAGCCTGGTAGCGCATCTGCTTTGGGAGCAGAGGGTCGCGAGTTCGAATCCCGCCGCTCCGACCATTCATGTCGAGACGAACAAAGGCCCACCCCGTGGGCCTTTTTTCCAGGTGCCGCCGCACCGCTCACTGCCCGTAGCTCAACTGGATAGAGCAGCTGCCTTCTAAGCAGCAGGTCGGGGGTTCGAGTCCCTCCGGGCAGGCCAGCAACACCCACCACCCTGCACCGCGCCGAGGACCACCGGTGGTCCCGTTCAGCAGCGCGCAGGAACCACCGCCAGCGCGGGACACCACTGGCGTCATCGGCGGGCAGAATTGATTCAAGAGATATCTCTTTCTCTTTGAAAAACAAGGGGATAGAATGCATTTATCTATTCACAAATCAATTCATGTCCGATGCACTTTCGCGTGATCTGACAGCGGCCCTGCGGCGTCTGGGCAGCCTCGCGACCAGCCCGCAGTTGCAGGACCAGCTGGGCCTCAGCCAGCCCAGCGTGTCGCGCCTGCTCGCACCGCTGCTGGCCGATGGCACCGTGGTCGCCGTGGGCTCGGCCCGGGCACGTCGATACCTGCTGCCGCGCGAGGTGCCCGGTGTGGGTCGCCAGGTACCGATCCACGCGGTGCAGCCCGATGGGCAACTGCGGTTCTTCGGCACGCTCCACCCCCTGGCAGGCGGCGGTTTCTGGATGGATGAGGCCGATCGCGAGCATGGCCAGAGCGCCCGGCACGAAAGCCTGCCCTGGTTCCTGTACGACATGCGGCCCCAAGGGTTCCTGGGCCGTCGCTTCGCACAGGGTCACGCCACCCTGCAGCTGCCCGGCAATCTCGCGCACTGGAGCGACGACCACATCCTGAAGGCGCTGGTGAATGCGGGCGAAGACCTGCCGGGCAACCTCCTGCTTGGAACCGCCGCCTTCGACCGCTACACCGCCCTGCCCGCCCCGTGGCGGACCGCCGCCCCGCTGGTGACGGACCCGGCCTCGCAATACCCCGCCCTGGCCGCGCAGTCCCTGGACCAGACCGCGGTGGGGTCGAGCGCGGGCGGCGAACAGCCCAAGTTCAGCGCCGTGCGCGACGGCCACGCCGTGCTGGTGAAGTTCTCCCCCGGGGACGACAGCGCAGCCAGCCAGCGCTGGCGCGATTTGCTGGTGTGTGAAGGCCTCGCACTGCAGACCCTGGCTTCAGCCGGCGTGCCGGCGGCGCACACCGTCATTGAACGCGCGTCCGGTCGGGTGTTTCTGGAAAGCCGGCGCTTCGATCGCACCGCCCTCGGCGGTCGGGTCGGCATGGTGTCGCTGGAGGTATACGACCGCCAGTACATCGGCCAAGGCACCAGTTGGGTGGACACCGCCCACCGCTCCGACCGCGCCGGGCCCGAGCGCTTGAGCGCCGATGACGTGCAGACCATCGGACTTCTGGACGCCTTTGGCGCCCTGATCGCCAACACCGACCGCCACCACGGCAACCTGTCGCTGCTGCTCCACGACCACCGCTGGCGGCTCGCCCCGGCCTACGACATGTTGCCCATGCTGTACGCGCCTCTGGCCGGTGAGGTGGTGCCGCGCGACTTTGCGGCCCAGCTGCCGCGTCCCACGGTGCACACGTTGAACGTCTGGCCGAAAGCGCGCGACCTGGCCCTGCGCTTCTGGCAGGCCGCCGCAGCCGACGAGCGCATCAGCGCGGATTTCAGGGCGGTGGCTGCGGCCAATGGCGCCTTGGTGGCCAGGGCCTGACACGCCTCAGAACAGCTCCTGTTGTGCCGCCGGCGCGCGTGCCGCGCGCCGCTTGCCCCCCGACGGTGGAAGCCCGGCCTTTCGGGAACCATGGCGCTGCTGCACGGCATCGGCCTCGGCCCGTGCCTCGGGCGTGGCCCGCAGGGCATACAGCCGCTGCTTGGCGTGCAGCGCCGCGGCGCGCTCGTCGACGATGGGCCTGGGGTAGGCCGGCGTGCCCACTTCGGGCACCCATTGCCGGACGAAGCGGCCCTGCGGATCGTGGTCGGCGGCCTGCTTGGACGGCGAATAAATGCGCAGGGTGTTGATGCCGGTGGTGCCGCTCTGCATCTGCATCTGGCTCCAGTGGATCCCGGCCTCGAAATCGAGAAACTGGCGCGCCAGGAACTGCCCTGGTTCGCGCCAGTGCAGCCACAGGTGGTAAGCGGCAAAGCTGACCAGCATGGCGCGCATGCGGAAGTTCAGCCAGCCGGTGGCACGAAGGCTGCGCATGCAGGCGTCGACCATCGGAAATCCGGTCTGCCCGGCGCACCAGGCCTCGAACCGCTCGCGGTTGAATTCGCCCTCCCGAACGCCATCGAACACCCGGGCAAAGTTGCGTTCCTCGATGGCCGGTTCGTCTTCGAGCTTCTGCATGAAATGGCAGTGCCAGCGCAGACGACCAGCGAAGCCGCGCAACGCGTGCGCCAGCGAGCGGTCGTCGGTGGCGGCGATGGTGGCCTCGGTGGCTTGGTGAACGCAGCGCATCGACACCGTGCCGAACGCCAGGTGCGGGCTCAGGCGGCTGCAGCCATCCGCCGCCGTCAGGGGACTGGACAGGGCCCGCCGGTAGTCGCGTCCACGGCCACCCAGAAAGCCGTTCAGCACCGCCCAGGCCGCCGACTCGCCGGCGGCCGGCAGCGGGCGCGACGCCGGCACCCCGAGGGTGGCCAGGGTCGGCAGGTCGACCAGGTCCACCCGGGCGCCCGCGAAACCATCGGGCATCACCACCTCGGCCGCGTCCATGCGGGCGTTCCACCGCGCGGCCCACCCGCGGCGCTCGGCCAGACGGCGGACCACGCCGGTCTGCGGCCATTCGGTCCACCGCACGCCCTTCGCCCGGCACCAGTCGGCCACGCGCAGGTCGCGCCCGTAGGTCCACCCCGGCCCGGTTTCTTCGTGGCTGTACAGGGCCTCGGCCGCGTGGGCCGCCCGCAGGCGCTCGAGCACCGCCACCGCCTCGCCCACTTCCACCAGCAGCGGCAACCCCCGGGCCGCCAGCGTGGTGCGCAGTTCGGCCAGGCAGGCCAGCGTGAAGGCGAGGTGCTGCGGATCGAACTCGGGGCTGGCCAGCCATTCGGGTTCGATGAGGTACACCGCCAGCGCGCCGCGGTGCGCCGCGGCGGCAGCCATCGGCGCGTGATCGCGGGACCGCAGGTCGCGCTTGAGCCAGACGATGGCCGACATGGGCAGCGGGGATGGGTTGGTCAGGGGATGCGACAAGGTGCGATGGCCGACGCACCCACGCCCGAATTCTGCTGAAAAAGGGGTCGATCGCCTTGTACCGACTGGAAAACCCTTGAAAACCACCCACCGCCCTGCCCCTTCGCGGACCCCGCGGCAGCAGCACCGCGCGCGCCTCGTCGAGGTGCGACAGGCTCAGCCCTTCATCGCCCGCAGCCTGGCCCGGTAGCCCTTGAACATGCCTTCCATGAGCGAGCGGACCTGGGGTCGAGCCTGTGCCAGGCGACCCGATGTGTACGGGGGTTCGGGGGCGTACTCCGCCAGCAACTGGATGGACTCGGCGAAGAAGTCGTCCTTGAGCCGACCGATGATCTGAAGGCCCAGGTCGAGACCGGCCGACACCCCGGCGCCGGTCACGACGTTGCCGTCCCAGACCACGCGCTGGTCCACCGGAATGGCGCCGAAAACCGCCAGCTCTTCGCGCGAGATCCAGTGGCTGGTGGCGCGTTTGCCCTTCAGCAGGCCGGCCTTTCCCAGGATCACCGAACCGGTGCAGACCGAGACGATGAGCTTGGCGCGAGACGCGCGGTCGCGCACGAAGGCCATGGTCGCCTCGTCCTCCATCACGTCGAACACCGCCGATCCTGCGCCCGGCACGAACAGGATGTCGAGGTCGGCGGGCACGTCCGCGTAGGTGGCGTTTGGAACGATGGCCAGTCGGGTGTCGCTCATGACCGGTTCGCGCGTCTTCGACACCAGGTGGATCGTGGCCCCCATGAGGTTGCCGAACATGTACTGCGGCCCCACGAGGTCGAGGGCGGTGAAGCCGGGGTAAAGCAGCATGGCAATCTGCTCGTTGCCGGTCCACGACCGGGGCACCGCCGACATGTCGTGGGTGTCCGTGGAGGCCGGTGTGTCGGCCCGGGCCGCGGCCGGCCCTGCGCCCTTGTCGTGGGCCCAGACGCGGGAGGGGTTGAGCAGCGCCAGCAGGCCGGCGGCCCCCAGGAATTGGCGACGGGGATGCATCAGAACACCACCTTGAGTTTGACGCCGATGGTCCGGGGCGAGCCGACCTGACCACGCGGCAAGGGATTGAGGAACGTGCCGTAGTTGTAGTAACCGGCGTTGAGGAAGTACTCGGTGTCGGCCACGTTGTCGATGAAGGCCGTGAGGTCGAACCGGTCGCCGCGGTAGGTGGCGCTCAGGTTGCCGATGGCGTGGCCATCGACGCGCGTGGTCGAGCCCGAGCTGGTGTAGGCGGAATTGAAGGCATCGCTGCCCTGCAGCACCACCTGGTAGCTCATGCGGCCGGTGCCGTACTCGGCACCGACCCGCAGGTTCCAGTCCGGCCGGTTGCCCAGAGGCTGGCCCTCGAGGGCCGTGAACTCAGGGTAGCGGTCAAAACGGGCGCGGGTGTAGCCCAGGTGCCCGAACACGGTGAATCCCCGGCCCAGTCGCTGCCGGGCCTCGAACTCGACCCCTGGAATGTGGACCGTGGCGACGTTGGCGAGGTAGCCTCGGCCGGGGGCACCCGACGCCGCCACCTTCGATTCCTGGTAGTCGCTCAGCCTCGTGAAGAACGCCGCCGCCGACAGGTACAGGTCCGGCGAAGCGTGCCGGTAGCCGGTTTCGTAGGTGATCGAGCGCTCCTTCCGGTAGGTCAATGCGGACAGGTCTTCGGTGTAGTAGTTCACCCCGCCCGGCCGCCAGCCGGTGGCCACGTGCGCGTACACATCCCCAGCCGCCAGCGCCTGGGTCACGCCGAGCTTCCAGGTGACCTGATCGGAGCTCACCGAGGTGGTCGGGACCACATTGCCGAAGGCCGGCGTACGGAAGTCCGACGGACCGTTGCCCGCCTCGCGTTCGGCGCGCTCGAACCGTACGCCGCCCAGCAGGGCCAGGCCTTGCTGGCCGATCGGCCAACGGGCGCTGGAGAAGAGACTGACGTTGTCGCCTTTCGCATCGATGACGTCGTAGGTGGTCGACGCCAAGTTGACGGTGTTGAAGACGCGGTAGGCCTGGGACATCACCGACGTGCCCACCGTGAGGTCGAGCGAGTGGGGCGTCGCCGGCACCAGCCGCGCGCGGGCCTCGAGGTGGCGGTTGGTGATCCGGTCGTCGCTCGCGGAGGCAAACAGGAAACCGCTGTTGTCGGGCCGGTAGTTGAAGTCGACCAGCGATCGGCTGCGGGTCTGGCGGTTGGCGGCGACGACGGTGTACTCGACGGCCTCCAACCGCTTCTTGTAGCGCAGCGACTGGGCATCGGTGTCGAGGTTCTGGAAGCCTTCGATGTTGTTGGCGATTTCGAAATCGTCGGTGGTCACGCCGGCAAAGGCGTCGTAGTCGGCCCGGTTGACCGGCAGGTAGTCCGATCCGCCTCGGTTGCGCTGGCGCTGGTTCACCACCGTCAGCAGCCATTGGGTGTCTGCGTCGGGCGTCAGCAGACCCTGCACCCTGGCCGCGTTGGTCTCGCGCGAGCTGCGCTTGCCCAGCGTGATGTTCTTGATCGGTGAGCGCCCCTGCTCGTTGAGCAAGGACACGCCCAGGCCCAGCGTGTCCGACACAGGACCGCTGATCGACACCGACGATCGAAGGTTTCGGGGCGAAAACGCCTCCAGGCTCACCGCCCGCCGAAGACTGGCGCCCGGCAGGCGCGAGCGGATGTCGATGACCCCGGCCTGGGCGAACCCGCCGTACAGGGTGCCCTGTGCCCCGCGAAGCACCTCCACCTGCTCGACATCGAACAGCGCCTGCGAATAGGCGGTGAAGTCGTGGTACGGAACGTCGTCCACATAGAGGGAGGCGGACGGATCGATCGAGCCCGGCGTGTTGCCCACGCCGCGGATCGACAGGAACCCCCGCGACCCGGCGCCATAGCCGCTGTCGAGCTTGAAGTTCGGCGCGAGGCGGGACAGGTCGTCGACACCGCGCACGCGGCCGGCGTCCACCGCCTCGGCATCGAGCACCGTGATGGCGCTGGGCGCACCCAGCAGTGGCTCGTCGATCTTGGTCGACTGGATGATGATGTCGGGCAGGGACTGGACCGGTGCACCGCCTTGGGCCTGCGCGAGCGGCAGGCCGAAGCACAACGCCAGGGCGGCGGCCAGCGGGGTGGGAACGGCGCCCATGGGGCGAAAAAAGAGAATGGGGGAATTCATGGGGAATGGCTCGACGGTCGGCAGGGCCTCCCCCGCGACGCGCAGACAAGCGATCGACGGCGGGAAGATCCGCGAAAAAATGTGGGAAGCCACGCGTTTTGGTGCGCGGCGGGCGGTGCGGTCAGTCGCGCCGGGGCGGTGCGCGGCTCAGGCTGGCGGGCCAGGCATCGAGCCGCGGACGGGCAGGCTCGGATGTGAACGGCACCGCGGGCCGAACGACCCCGTCGGCCACCACCCACCCGCCCAGGGGCGGGAGACCGGCTACCGCATCGGCCGGCAGCCGGCAGAACAGGCAGTGGCCTTGCCCGTGTTCACCGGCCGCATCGAAGGGCGAATCGGTGCCGTCCGCCCGATCGCCCACGGAAGACCACAAAGGACTTGCCGAACAGATGTCCTGGCCCGGACCCGCCCGGTCCATGGCCAGCGACGCGTTCACCGCCGGCGACAGAACCCCGATCAGCAACGACAGCAGCAGCAGCCGCAGCACGCGCAGCCCTCCCGACGAGCCTGGGAACAGGCCGGTGATGCAGGTCATTGGACGGAAGGACATGCGCAAGGGCGAAGCGGAGCCCCAAATTTTGTCACAGGCAGGAGCGGGCATCCCTGGAACGGGGGCGAGCTAGCAGGCGGTGGTTGCGCGGCCCTCGCCACGGCGGAGCGACACAAATTTACCCGGGTAAACCCGGTGATGGCACTCGGGAACATGCACTAAAGTGCGTGTCATGCCCGCCAACCACCCCCCTAAAACGCCCACGACGCTGCATATCCTGGTGGGCACCATGACAAACACCGCCGAGTACGTGGCGCAGGCCATCGAACTTGACAGTTCCGACCTCATCGAACGGATCGAGGTGCGGATGATGGACGGGCTGGGCCCCGAGGTGTTCGACGATCCAGATGCACTTTACGTCATATGCTCGTCCACCTACGGCACGGGCGACGTACCCGACAACGCCCAGGCGTTTTATGCCTCGCTCGACGCACAGCCCCGTTTTCTGGGGCACGTGCGTTACGGCGTCATTGCCCTGGGCGACAGCCTGCAATACCCCCAGACCTTTGCCAACGGCGGGCGCCGCTTCGATGAACGGCTGCGCGATCTGGGCGCCGTGCGCCTGGGCGAGGTGCTCGTGCTGGACGCATCGAGCGACGACAACCCGGAGACCGTGGGTGCCGCCTGGTGCCGGGAATGGCTGGCGCAGGCGCTGTCCACCCAACCGGCGCCGAACGCCGGTTGATTCAAGTCTGAACGATTCAAACCTGAAACTCATAGGGTAATTCTGGATCGCCAAGCCCTGCCCCCCACCCTACAGTGACCCGCATTCCGACCCAACCCAGGAGCTTCCGAACATGACCACCCGCCGTCTCGTCCTGACCCGCAGTGCCGCCGTGATCGGCGCCGCGTCCTCCGGCCTGCTGCTGCCCGAAATCGTGCGCGCACAGTCCGACAAGATCCGGGTGGGCTTCATGCTCCCCTACACCGGCACGTTCGCCCAGCTGGGCGTGGCGATCGAGAACGGATTCCGCCTGGCGCTCAACGAACAGGGCGGAAAGCTCGGCGGTCGCGAGGTCGAGTTCTTCAAGGTGGACGACGAATCGAACCCGGCCAAGGGCATCGAGAACGCCACCCGCCTGGTGCAGCGCGACCGCGTGGACGTGCTCGTGGGCACGGTGCACTCCGGCGTGCAGATGGGCATTCACCGGGTGGCGCGCGAATCCGGGGTGCTCAACCTGATTCCCAACGCCGGCGTGCACATTGCCACCCGGGCGCAGTGCGCCCCCAACGTGTTCCGGACCTCGTTCAGCAACAGCCAGCCCACGCTGGCCCTGGGCAAGCCGATGGTCGAGCGCGGTCACAAGAAGGCCGTGTGGATCACCTGGAACTACGCCGCAGGCGACGAGGCTTTCGAAGGCTTCGAGCAGAGCTACACCGCCGCGGGCGGCCAGATCGTCAAGAAGCTCGGCCTGCCCTTCCCCAACGTGGAGTTCCAGGCGCTGCTGACCGAGATCGCATCGATCAAGCCCGACGCGGTGGCCTGCTTCTTTGCCGGCGGCGGCGCGGCCAAGTTCCTGCGCGATTACCAGGCTGCCGGCCTGAGCAACACCATCCAGCTCTACGGCTCGGGCTTCCTGACCGAGGGCGTGCTGGAGGCGGCCGGTGACGCCGCCAACGGCGTGCTGACCACCATGCACTACAGCGATTCGCTGGACACGCCGCGCAACAAGCAGTTCCGCCTGGAATACGCCAAGGCCTTCAAGCTGCAGCCCGACGTATACGCGGTGCAGGGCTACGACACCGGTCTGCTGCTGATCAAGGGCGCCAACGCCGTCAAGGGCGACTTCGGCAACAAGCAGGCGCTCTACGCGTCCATGCGCGGCGCCGAGATCGACAGCCCGCGCGGCAAGTGGAAGATGAGCCCGTCCCACAACCCGATCCAGGACATGTACCTGCGCCGGGTCGAGAAGAAGGAAAACAAGGTGATCGGCATTGCCGCCAAGGCCGTGGCCGACCCCGGCACCGGTTGCCGCATGGCCTGATCCTTGCATTCGACAGCGTCAAACCGGCGCCCGAGCGGCGCCGGTTTGACTTCTGCCGCCCGCACCACCCATGGACTTCGCCAACTTTCTCATCCAGCTGCTCAACAGCGTCCAGTACGGACTGCTGCTGTTCATGCTGGCCGCCGGCCTCACGCTGATCTTCGGGATCATGGGCGTGGTCAACCTGGCGCACGGCAGCTTCTACATGCTGGGTGCCTACATGGCCTGGTTCTTCACGGCGCAGATCGGCAGCCTCACGCTGGCCATCGTGCTGGGTGTGGTGCTGGCGGTGGTGTTCGGCTGGCTGCTCGAATGGCTGCTGTTCCGCCATTTCTACCACCGGGACCACCTTGACCAGGTTCTGCTGACCTTCGGCCTGATCTACATCTTCGAGGAAATGCGGTCCATCTTCTGGGGCGACGACGTGCATGCGGTGCAGGTCCCCGAGGTGCTGAACTGGTCCATCCCGTTGACCGACACGCTGTCCTATCCGGTGTACCGGCTGGTCATGTCGGGCGTGTGCATCGTGCTGGCCATCGGCCTGTACCTGCTCATCAACAAGACCCGCCTGGGCATGAAGATCCGGGCTGGCGCGTTCAACCGCGACATGACCGAATCGCTCGGCGTGAACATCCGGCTCATCCACGGCGTGGTGTTCGCGATCGGTGTCGGCCTCGCGGCCATCGCCGGCATGATCGCGTCTCCGATCGCCAGCGTCTACCCGGGCATGGGCAGCTCGGTGCTGATCATGTGCTTCGTGGTGGTGGTCATCGGAGGCATCGGATCGGTGCGCGGCGCCCTGGTGGCCGCCCTGTTGGTGGGCCTGGTGGACACCTTCGGCAAGGTGCTGTTGCCGCAGATTGCCGGCATGGCCGTGTACATGCTGATGGCGCTGGTGCTGCTCTACAAACCTGAAGGGCTGTTCAAGCAATGAGCACCGCCAAGGCCCAACTCGAGAAACTGCCGCGCAGCATCCAGTTCGTGCTGGCGCTGGGCGCCATCGCCCTGGCGGCCTTCCCACTGCTGCCGATTGCCGGCGCCGACTTCTACCTCGGCATGCTGTCGCAGATGATGATCCTGGCCATCTTTGCGATGAGCCTGGACCTGCTGCAGGGCGTGAGCGGCCTGGTGTCGCTCGGTCATGCGGCCTACTTCGGCCTCGCTGGCTACGCGCTCGCGTTCCTCACGCCGCAAGACGCCCCGATCGCACTGTGGTGGTCGCTGCCGCTGGCGGCGCTCGCTGCCGGGCTCGCTGCCCTGGTCATCGGCTTCTTCGTGGTCCGCACCCACGGCATCTACTTCATCATGGTCACCATGGCGTTCGCGCAGATGGTGTACTTCCTGTTCTTCGACAACAAGGCCCTGGGGGGCTCCGACGGGATCTACGTGACCTTCCGACCGGACGCCACGGCGCTCGGTCTGGATCTGGACAACAAACTGGTCTTCTATTACTTCACGCTGGCGGTGCTGCTGGCGGTGTACTTCGGCCTGCGCCGGTTGCTGTTTTCGCCGTTCGGCCGCGTGATGGCCGGCATCCGCGTCAACGAGCACCGCATGCGGGCGGTCGGCTACGGCACCTTCGGGTACAAGCTCACCGCGTTCACCCTCGCGGGCGCGCTGGCGGGTGTGGCGGGCTACCTGTGGGCCGCACAGACCGGCTATGTGAACCCCGAACTGATGGGGTTCCACATGAGCGCCCACGCCATCATGATGGTGATCCTGGGCGGCATGGGCAACTTTGCGGGAGCCATCGTGGGTGCGTTCGCCTTCGAATACGTGATGCACCTGTTCAAGGACATGACCAAGCACTGGCAACTCCTCATGGGCGGCTTCATCGTGCTGGTGGTCATCGTGGCACCCCGGGGCCTGCTCGGTCTGGTCGAGCGCTTCTCGCCGCGCAAAGGGGGCGGCGCATGACCGAATTGCTGCTTTCGGCCAGGAACCTCACCAAACGGTTTGGCGGACTGGCTGCCGTGAACGACGTGTCGGTGGACCTGCACCGTGACCGCATCCATGCCGTCATCGGCCCGAACGGCGCCGGCAAATCCACCCTGACCAACCTGCTCTCGGGCGACCTGCCGCCCACCAGCGGCCGCATCACCCTCAACGGGCAGGACATCACCGGTCGGTCGCCCGAGCACATTTCCCGCCAGGGCCTCGGACGCAGCTACCAGAAGACCAACATCTTCCTGCCGTTCAGCGTGTGGGACAACGTGCGCCTGGCGGCACAGTCCCGCGAGCGCCACGCCCCCTTCAACCCGATGCACTGGTTCAGCGCGGCCGGACGCATGGCGGCGGTCAACCAGCGTTGCGAGCGTGCGCTCGAGCTGGCCGGTCTGACCGCCCGTGCCCACAGCGTGGCCGCCGCCATCAGCCACGGCGAACAGCGCCAGCTGGAGATTGCCATGACCCTGGCCACCGAGCCCACCGTGCTGCTGCTCGACGAACCCCTGGCGGGCATGGGCGCGGCCGAGGCCGAGTCGATGGTCGCGCTGCTGCAGCGGCTCAAGACCGAGCACGCCGTGCTGCTGGTGGAGCACGACATGGACGCCGTCTTTGCGCTGGCCGATGTGCTGACCGTGATGGTCAACGGCCAGGTGATTGCCAGCGGAACGCCCGAACAGGTTCGCAACGACGCCGGCGTGCAGGCCGCTTACCTCGGGGAAGAACACGCATGAGCGCGCTGATCGAAGCCCGCGGGCTCCACACCCACTACGGCCAGAGCCACATCCTTCGCGGCATCGACTTCACCGTCGAACCGGGCCAGACCATCGGTCTCATGGGGCGCAACGGCATGGGCAAGACCACCCTGCTCAAGTCGCTCATCGGCCTGGTCAAGCCCAGCGGCGGCAAGGTGCATGTCAAGGGCCGCGACATGACCGGTGCATCGCCCTACGAGGTGGCGCGCCTGGGCGTTGCGTACGTGCCCGAAGGCCGCGGCATCTTCGGCAACCTGAGCGTGCGGGAGAACCTGGTGATGGCCGCGCGCGCCGGCACCAAGGGCCAGCGCGACTGGACCTATGAGCGCGTGCTCGAGACCTTTCCCCGCCTGGCCGAACGGCTGGACCACGGCGGCCAGCAGCTCAGCGGGGGCGAGCAGCAGATGCTCACCATCGGGCGCGCGCTGATGACCAACCCGGACCTGCTGATCCTCGACGAAGCCACCGAAGGCCTGGCGCCGCTGATTGCCCGCGAGATCTGGCGCATCTGCGGCCTCATCCGCGAAAGCGGCATCAGCAGCATCATCGTCGACAAGAACTGGAAACACGTGACCCAGATCACCGACCGCAACGTGATCCTGGTCAAGGGCGAGGTGGTGTTCGAGGGTGCGTCCAGCGCGCTGCTGGCCCAGCCCGACCTGATGGCCCAGCACCTCGGCGTCTAGAGCATCGGCCGCCACTCGCGCGCGGCGTCCTGCAACACCGGCAGCATGTCCCGCACGAGCATGGCACCGTCCATGCGCTGGGGTGACACCACCACGTTGAGGGCCGCCAGCGTGCGGCCTTTCATGTCCCGAAGGGGCACCGCCAGCGCCAGCACGCCGAGTTCGTGCTCCTCGCGGGCCACCGCAAAATCCTGCTGCCGCACCCGCTCGATGCGCTCGCGCAGGTTTTTGGGATCGACCATCGTGTGCGGGGTGAGCCGCACCAGTTCGCGGCCGCGCAGCCAGCCCGAGAACGCCGTTCGGGCCATGGCGGCCAGCAGCACATGGCCGGTGGATGTGGCGTGCGCCGGCAGCCGCGTGCCCTGGTGCAGGCCGTAGGGCATGAGGCGCTGGGTGGATGGCGAGGCGCTGCGCGCCACGATCACCACCTCGTCGCCGTCGAGCACCACCACCGAAAAAGACTCCCGCGTGGCCAGCGCCAGCCGGTTGAGCGCGGGTTGCACCAGCCGGGGCAGCCGTGCCGATGCCAGGTAGCTGCCCGAAAAGCGCAGCACCTTGGGCGACAGCCAGTAGTGGCTGCCGTCGGTTTCGAGGTACCCGAGGCTGGCCAGGGTGAGCAGGTGCCGCCGGGCCGCGGCACGGGTGATGCCGGCGCGCTCGGCGGCCTGGGTGGCGTTGAGGCGCTGTCGCTCGGTGTCGAAGCTCTCGAGCACGCCCAGCCCTTTGGCGAGCCCCTCGATGAAGTCGGCCTTGGCAATGGGTGACGCGGTCATTCAGGGTCCGGGCAGTTTGCGCGATGATCGCACAGAGTGTGCGACCTGCGCACAATCACCTCGGCACGGCCTTGTGACCCGACCCGGGGCGCCCTAGCCTTGCCGGTTTCCGACATCGGAGACACCACCATGAGAACACAAGTCGCCATCATCGGCGCCGGCCCCTCGGGGCTGCTGCTCGGCCAGTTGCTGCACAAGGCCGGCATCGACAACATCGTCATCGAACGCCAGAGCGCCGACTACGTGCTCGGCCGCATCCGGGCCGGCATCCTCGAGCAGATCACGGTGGACTTGCTGCACGAAGCCGGCGTCGGCGAGCGGGTCGACCGCGAGGGCACGGTGCATCACAGCATCGAACTGGTGTTCAAGAACACGCGCCATGCCATCGACGTGACCGGGCTGACCGAGGGCAAGGTGGTGACGGCCTACGGACAGACCGAGGTCACCCGCGACCTGATGCAGGCGCGCGCCGCGGCGGGCCTGACCACCGTCTACAGCGCCGCCAACGTGAGCGTGCACGGTTTCGACGGCGATCGGCCCACGGTGCGTTTTGAACAGGATGGTCAGACCCACGAGCTGGCCTGCGATTTCATTGCCGGCTGCGACGGGTTTCACGGTGTCTGCCGGGCCAGCGTGCCCCGCAACGCCATCACCGAGTACGAAAAGGTGTACCCGTTCGGCTGGATCGGCGTGCTGGCCGACGTCCCGCCGGTGTCGCCCCATGCGGTGGTGTACGCCAACAGCGAGCGGGGATTCGGGCTGTGTTCGATGCGCAGCCTCACGCGAAGCCGCTACTACGTGCAGTGCCCCATCGACGACAAGGTCGAGGCCTGGAGCGACGACCGCTTCTGGGACGAACTGCGCCTTCGCCTCGACCCTGCCATGGCCGAAGCGATGGTGACCGGCCCGAGCATCGAGAAGAGCATTGCGCCGCTGCGAAGCTTCGTGGCCGAGCCGATGCGCTTCGGGCGGCTGTTCCTGGCCGGCGATGCAGCGCACATCGTGCCGCCCACCGGTGCCAAGGGGCTGAACCTGGCCGCCAGCGACGTGAAGTACCTCTCCAGTGCGCTGATCGAGCACTACCTGGACAAGAGCAACGCAGGCATTGACCACTATTCGCGCCACGCGCTGGCGCGGGTGTGGCGTGCGGAGCGCTTCAGCTGGTGGCTCACCACGCTGATGCACCGCTTCCCCGACACCGGGGGCTTCGGCCAGAAGGTGCAGGAGGCCGAACTGGACTACCTGGTCCATTCAGAGGCGATGTCGCGCACGCTGGCCGAGAACTACGTGGGCCTGCCGCTCGATTTCGGTCGGCGCTGAACCTCGCGGAACGCCACACAGCGTGTCGTGTCGCGCATTTGCACCGGCGCGCTGCGGCAGATCGCTACAGTGATCGCCATCGACGGCCCAGGACCCTCCATGACGACCCGTTCCCCAAAACCCCTTCGCGGTGTGCGCCTGCTCAGCCTCGCGCTCAACCTGCCGGGCCCGGCCGCGATGATGCGGCTTCGTGCGCTGGGCGCCACCTGCACCAAAGCCGAGCCGCCGGGGCGCGACGGCGCCAGCGGCGACCCCATGGGCCAGTACAACCCGAAGGCCTACGCCGAGCTTCACGCCGGCGTGAAGTTGCGCGTCATGGACCTGAAATCGGACCGGGGTCAGGCGGCGCTGCACCGGGAACTCGCGCGCACCGATGTGCTGCTGACGTCGTTCCGGCCATCGGCGCTGACCAAGCTGGGCCTGACGTGGAAGGGGCTGCGCAAGGCGCATCCCCACCTGTCCATGGTGGCCATCGTGGGCGCGCCGGGCGAGCGGGCCGAGGAACCGGGGCACGACCTCACCTACCTGGCCGAAGCGGGCCTGGTGACCGGCCTGGATCTGCCGGCCACCCTGTTCGCCGACATGGGCGGGGCGCTGATGGCCGCCGATGCGGTGCTGCAGGCGGTGCTGCTGCGCCAATCCAGCGGCAAGGGCAGTTTTCACGAGGTGGCGTTGTCGGACGCCGCCGCCTGGCTCGCCCTGCCCCGCACCTGGGGCCTCACCCAGCCCAAAGGCGCGGTCGGTGGTGCCCACGCGGGCTACCGCGTGTACCCCTGCAAGAACGGGCGCGTGGCCGTGGCCGCGCTGGAACCTCACTTTGCCGCCGCGCTTTGCAGCGCGGCGGGCGTGGACATGGCGGGCATGCCGACCATGTTCGCCCCGGCCACCCACACCGCCATCGCGGCCTTCCTCGCGGGGCGCACGCGCGAACAACTCGACCGGCTGGCGGTCGAGCGGGACATCCCGCTGCACACGCTGGCCTGATTCGCCCGCCCGGCGGGCGGGCTCAAGGCCACCAGCGGCTTTGACGATACCCTGGTGTCTGCCTACCATCGCCCGCCATGAAGAAACTGGGAACCATCGTCCGCTGGGAAGCTGCCCAGGCGCACGGTTTCATTCGCAGCCCGGACACCCCCGCCGAGGTGTATTTCCACCTGCGCGACTACGAAGGCCCGCACCCGATCGAGCCCGGCATTGCCATCGTCTATGAAGAAATTCACGTCGGCGGCAAGGGCCCGCGCGCGCTGTCGGTCAAGTTGCCGCCGCCGCCACCCTTGCGGGCACTCCAGGCCACCGAACAGGCGCCAGCCGAGCCGGTGCTGGCCCCGGCGGGCCTGTCGAAGGCCGATCGCTGGCGCCAGGAAAGGGATCAGCGCCGCCAGGTCACCGTGGCCCTGAGCCTGCTGGGCGGATGGCTGCTGCTCTGGCTCGTCGGTATCGGTTTCGACCGCTTTCCCTGGGTGGTCCTCACCGGCGTGGTGCTGGTCAACATCGCCACCTTCTTCCTCTACTGGCGCGACCAGCACGTGCAGGTGGAAGGCGGCGCACCCCTGCCGGTGGAATACCTCCACGTCGCCGCGGCGCTGGGGGGATGGCCCTCGGCCTGGCTGGCTCAGCAGTCGCTGCAGCACCGGCTGGATGACCGCCGGTTTCAGCAAACCTTCCTGGCCACCGCGGTGTTCAACGCCGCCGCCCTGCTGCTCTGGGTGATCTGGCCGCTGCTGTCGAGCGGTTGACCGGCGGGAAGGTCAGCGCGGTTTGACCCGGCGCCCGGAGGCGGCGCCCGTGCCGGCGCGCGGCGGCAGCCCGGTGTGCTGGGTCAGCAGCCGGCCTTTGGGTGGCGTGGCGGGTGCCGTGGCCTTTCCGGGCGGGGTGCTGTTCTTTCGCCGCGCGCTCTGGTAGCCGCCATCGGTCAGCGGCTGAAACGTCGGAATCAGGTGGTGCTTGCCGTTGCCGATGAGGTCGGCCCGACCCATCGCCTTGAGGGCCTCGCGCAGCAGCGGCCAGTTGTTGGGGTCGTGGTAGCGCAGGAAGGCCTTGTGCAGGCGGCGGCGCTTTTCCCCGCGCACGATGTCCACGCGTTCGGCGCGGTCGTCGCGGTGAATCCCCTTCAGCGGGTTGAGGCTGGTGTGGTACATGGCCGTGGCGGTGGCCATGGGGCTGGGGTAGAACGTCTGCACCTGGTCGGCGCGAAACCCGTTCTTCTTGAGCCACAGCGCCAGGTTCATCATGTCCTCGTCGCTGGTGCCGGGGTGGGCGGCGATGAAGTACGGGATGAGGTACTGCTTCTTGCCCGCTTCCTCGCTGTACTTCTCGAACATCTGCTTGAAGCGGTCGTAGCTGCCGATGCCCGGCTTCATCATCTTGGACAGCGGACCCCCCTCGGTGTGCTCGGGCGCGATCTTCAGGTAGCCGCCCACGTGGTGCTGCACCAGTTCCTTGACGTATTCGGGGCTCTTGATGGCCAGGTCGTAGCGCAGGCCGGACCCGATCAACACCTTCTTGATGCCCTTGAGCGCCCGCGCGCGCCGGTAGATCTTGATCAGCGGGCCGTGGTCGGTGGTGAGGTTCTGGCAGATGCCCGGGTACACACAGCTCGGCTTGCGGCAAGCGGCTTCGATTTCGGGCGTTCGACAGCCCAACCGGTACATGTTGGCGGTGGGCCCGCCCAGGTCGGAAATGACGCCGGTGAACCCTTCCACCTTGTCGCGGATGTCTTCCACCTCGCGGATGATCGAATCCTCGGAGCGGCTCTGGATGATGCGCCCCTCGTGCTCGGTGATCGAGCAGAAGGTGCAGCCGCCAAAGCAGCCGCGCATGATGTTCACGCTGAAGCGGATCATTTCCCAGGCCGGGATCTTGGTCGGCCCGTCGTGGCGGCCGTTCTCGTCGGCATAGGCCGGGTGCGGGCTACGGGCGTACGGCAGGTCGAAAACGTGGTCCATCTCGGCCGTCGTCAGCGGAATCGGCGGCGGATTGATCCACACATCGCGCGCCGTGGCGCCTTCACCGTGCGCCTGCACCAGCGCGCGGGCATTGCCGGGGTTGGCCTCCACGTGCAGCACGCGGTTGGCGTGGGCATACAGCACCGGGTCGGACTTGACCTGCTCGTAGCTCGGCAGGCGGATCACGGTGCGGTCGCGCGGCGGCCGCTTGCCCTTGCCCTGCAGCGCCGGGTTGGGAACGAACGTCAGTGGCTGAATGGCAGCGCCCGTGGCGGAGCCAACCTTCGCCGGCGCGGAGCCACCCTCGGTTCCTGCCGAGCCACCCTCGGTTCCTGCCGAGCCACCCTCGGTTCGGGCCGAGCCACCCTCCGTTCGGGCTGAGCCTGTCGAAGCCCCCCCGGGTCCATCGTCCTTCGAGCACGTCGTCCCCTGGGCCTGCGCCTGTTCGCTGGTCGTCAGGTAGGGATTCAGGTGTGCCTCGACCGGACCCGGCTGGTCCACCTCGGTCGAATCGATCTCTGTCCAGCCGGCGGCGTTCGGGTCGCCGGGCCGCCGCACGAAGGCCGTGCCGCGCACATCGGTGATGCGCTCGACTGGTTCGCGCGCCGCCAGCCGGTGGGCGACCTCCACCAGGGCACGCTCGGCGTTGCCGTACAGCAGGATGTCGCACTTGCTATCGACCACGATCGATCGGCGGACCTTGTCGCTCCAGTAATCGTAGTGGGCAATGCGGCGCAGGCTGCCTTCGATGCCGCCGAGCACGATCGGCACGTCCTTGAAGGCCTCGCGGCAGCGCTGGCTGTAGACGATGGCGGCGCGGTCGGGCCGCTTGCCGCCGACGTCGCCGGGCGTGTAGGCGTCGTCGCTGCGGATCTTCCGGTCAGCGGTGTACCGGTTGATCATGGAATCCATGTTGCCGGCGGTCACGCCCCAGAACAGGTTGGGCTTGCCCAGCACCTTGAAGGGTTCTGCGCTGTTCCAGTCGGGTTGCGCAATGATGCCGACACGAAACCCCTGCGCTTCGAGCACGCGCCCCACCACCGCCATGCCAAAGCTGGGGTGGTCCACGTAGGCATCGCCGGTGACCAGCACGATGTCGCAACTGTCCCAGCCCAGGGCGTCCATTTCGGCGCGGCTCATCGGCAGGAACGGCGCCGTGCCGAACCGCCTGGCCCAATAAGGCCGGTAGCTGGTGATCGGCTTGGCGCTGCGCGCGAAGAAAGAGACGTCGATGGGGGCGTTCATGGGGTGGCGCGGTCCCACGGCGGGTGGAGCGCAAAACCCTTGATTTTACCGGCGCACCCCGATTCCTGCTGCCTGTAGGGCTTGTCGGCCCGCTTCCTTCCGCCCCGGGGGAATACCCGGCCGATATCATGCATCGGCACCCTCAGGAGACATCCATGCCCGCCTTCAACACGCTGCGCATCGACCACGATGCCGCCAACCCGCGCATCGCGCGGCTGCTGCTCAACCGGCCCGAGCAGTACAACGCCATCAACGACGACACACCCCGCGAAATCCGTGCGGCGGTGGAATGGGCCAACCACGACGAGCAGGTGCACGTCATCGTCGTCGAGGGCGCCGGCAAGGGGTTCTGTGGCGGCTACGACCTGACCCACTTCGGCCAGGGCGACATCGATCACCCCTGCCAGCAGGAGCGACACCCCTGGGACCCGATGGTCGACTACGCCTTCATGAAGCGCAACACCGACGATTTCATGGCACTCTGGCGCAGCCCGAAACCCACCATTGCCAAGGTGCACGGGGCCGCGGTGGCCGGCGGCAGCGACATTGCCCTGTGCTGCGATCTGCTGGTGATGGCCGACGACGCCCGCATCGGCTACATGCCCACCCGGGTGTGGGGATGCCCCACCACCGCCATGTGGACCTACCGCCTCGGGCCGACCCGCGCCAAGCAGCTCATGTTCACTGGCGACGTGATCGATGGCCGCACGGCGGCCGATTGGGGTCTCGCCAACGAAGCGGTGCCGGCAGACCAGCTCGACGCGCACACGCGGGCGCTGGCCGAGCGCATCGCAGGCGTGCCGCGCTCTCACCTGGCGATGCACAAGATGGTGGTCAACCAGGTGCTGCTGACGATGGGGCTGGAACAGACGCAGCAGCTGGCCACCGTGTTCGACGGTGTGACCCGGCACAACCCCGAAGGCCTGTGGTTTCGCCGGTATGCGCAGGACCAGGGTTTCAAGGCCGCGGTGCAGTGGCGCGACAGCGGCCGGCCGATACCCGAGGGCGACGAAGCCCGGCAAGCGGTTCGGGACATCGAGGCCCGTCGCCAGACCGGCGACTGACGCGGTTCATCTCGACACAGCTCTTACGGGAAGGTCGCGAATGTAAGCCGGTCGCTGCCTAGCATGGGGTCTCCCGTCGACCACACCACACCACACAGGAGAGAACCCATGGCATTGCAGTTCGGCAAACGCGAAAACGAACAACCCCGCCCACTGGGCAGCGGCATGGCCGCACCGCGCGCAGGCAACGGCTATGGCTCGCCTTCGCCCACACAGGCCACACCAGCAACCGCCCAGCCCACGGCAGAGACGCCGCAAGCTGCGATGCCTGCCCAGTCCGCCAGCGCCACCCCCGAGGGCGGCAGCAAGCTCATCGTCGGCCCCAACATCAAGCTCAAGGGTGTCGAGATCCAGGACTGCGACACGCTGTTTGTCGAGGGCATGGTCGAGGCAACCATGGACTCGCGCGTGATCCACATCGCGCAGCAGGGTTCTTTCAAGGGCTCGGCCGAGGTGGACATCGCCGAGGTGCACGGCGCCATCGACGGCAACCTCACCGTGCGCCAGAAGCTCGTCATCCATGCCACGGGCAAGGTGACCGGCCGCATTCGCTACGGCAAGGTGGTGATCGAGGAAGGTGGCCAGCTGTCGGGCGATGTCGAGTGCGCCGTGGGCGCCGTGGCCAAGCCGGCGGCCGGCACCGCCAAGCCCTCGATGGCCCTGGCGGCCTGAGCCTTCGCCCGATACGGGCTCGCACAGCCGCCCCCGGCCCCGGTATGCTCGGGGCATGTACGCCGAGTTCTTCGGGCTCCAGCGCGAACCCTTCTCCATCGCGCCAGACCCCCGTTACCTGTTCATGAGCGAGCGCCACCGGGAGGCGCTCGCCCACCTGCTCTACGGCATCCGTGGCGGCGGGGGCTTTGTGCTGCTCAGCGGGGAAATCGGGGCTGGCAAGACCACCATCTGCCGCTGCTTTCTGGAACAGGTGCCGGCCAACTGCAAGGTGGCCTACATCTTCAACCCCAAGCTCACGGTGGGGGACCTGCTTCGCACCATCTGCAGCGAGTTCCACATCGAGGTCCGGCACGAGGGCATCGGCCCCCCCACCGTCAAGGACCACCTGGACCCGCTGAACGCCTACCTGCTGGCCAGCCACGCCCGCGGCGAGCGCAACCTGCTCATCATCGACGAGGCGCAGAACCTCACGCCGCACGTGCTCGAGCAACTGCGGTTGCTGACCAACCTGGAAACCAGCGAACGCAAACTGCTGCAGATCATCCTCATCGGGCAGCCCGAGCTGCGCAGCGTCATTGCGCGCCCCGAACTGGAGCAGCTGGCCCAGCGCGTCATCGCCCGCTTCCACCTGGACGCGCTCGACGCCGCCGAGACCCGCCACTACATCCAGCACCGCATGCAGGTGGCCGGACTCAAGGGCCCGCTGCCGTTTTCGTCCGCCGCACTCGAGCGCATCCACGAACTTTCGCGCGGGGTGCCGCGGCGCATCAACCTGCTGTGCGACCGGGCCATGCTGGGCGCCTATTCGATGGGGCAGGCCCGCGTGGAGCGGGCCGTGGTCGACAAGGCCGCCACCGAGGTTTTCGACGATGCCCCGGTGAGCGCCGGCACACGGCGTGCAGCACCCGGCCGTTCACCGGCCGCTGCCTCGTCGGGGCTGCGCACGTCGGGCCTGAGTGCCGTGGCAGGTGCACTGCTGGGTGCATTGCTGGGCGCTCTGGTGGCCGCAGCCCTGGTGTTGTGGTGGCTTCGCCTCCCCGCGCCGGCAGCAGGTGCTTCGGCGCCCGCCCCGGTCGAGCCGATCGCGCAGAACGCCTTGCCTGCCTCGGGTGCACCGGACGCCACCGGGTCTCCCGGAGCCCTCGCGTCCCGGGCCGCACCGCCGTCGGCCGGCCCCGGGACCGAGCCCGAGCTGCCGCTGGGTTGGCCCGATGCGTCGGCCCTGATCGCCACGGAGGGTGAGGCCTGGCGCGAACTGGCTCCGCTGTGGAGTGCCAGCCTGTCCAGCGACGACCCTTGCGAACAGGCACTCGGGCTGGGGCTGCAGTGCTACCGCACCGACCGCATGACGCTCAACGGCCTGCGCCAGCTCGATCGGCCCGGTCTGCTGCAAGTGCGGCTGAGCGACGGTGCCAGCGGGCATCTGCTGCTCACCGCGTTGCTGGCTGACAGTGCGGTGATCACCAGTGGCGGCCAGCGCTGGAGGGTGCCGCTGTCCGAGCTGACGGACCGCTGGCGCGGGGGGTATGCCACGTTCTGGCGCCTGCCTCCTGGCCAGACGTCGAGGCTGGTGGACGGGCGCGACGGCGCGGCCGGTGCCTGGCTGGCCGAACGGCTGGCTTCGCTGCAGGCGCAAGGCGCGCTGCCGCCTGCGTCGGGTGATTTTTCGTCGCGCCTCACGGCGTTCCAGCGATCCCGCGGCATTGAAACCGGCGGGCCGGCCGGGCCGATCACGTTCATGCAGGTCAACCTCGCCAGCGGCGTTGACGAGCCCCGGCTGCTGCCGAATTCCTGAGGCCGCGCCATGTCCTACATCCTCGATGCCCTGCGCCGCGCCGACGCCGAGCGGGAGCGCGGCCGCGTGCCGGGCCTGCACAGCCAGGTCTCTTTGCCTCGCGAACCTCAGGCACCCAGAAAGGCACCGCGGTCGAGAGCGGTGCCCGTGTGGGTCTGGCCAGCGCTGCTGGCGGCGCTGGCCGTTGCGGCGCTGGGCTGGTGGCTGCGGCCGGTGCCCGGGGCGGTGGCCCCCGGTCCGGACGGGTCGCCTTCGGCCGTTGCCATCCCGCCAACCGTGGCGCAGGCGCCCGCCGCAACCCCCGCGCCTCCTGCGGCCGCCGCATCGTCCCCTTCCGCACCGTCCCCTTCCGCCCCGGTGCCACCCGCACCAGCCCCCATCCTCGCACCGGCAGCACCGGCGCCCCCCGCAGCCAGTCCGCGGTCGGCACCAGCGGCGCCCACCACACCCCCGGCGCCCGCAACCGCCGCGCCGGCCGACGATTCACTGCCGCGCGTGGCCGACCTGTCCCCTGCGGCCCGCAGCGGCCTGCCGCCCCTTCAGGTCAGCGGAGCCACCTACTCCCAGACACCCGCCATGCGCATGCTGATCGTGGACGGTCAGGTGCTCAACGAAGGCCAGGACATTGCGCCAGGTCTCAAGCTCGAATCGATCGGGCCACGCGCGGCCGTGCTCAACCACCAGGGGCGAAAGCTTCGGCTGACCTACTGAGGCGGGCCCGTTTCTCATGGCGACCAGCGTCTTGCGCATCGAGGATCTGCACTTTGCGTGGCCGGACGGCCCGGTCGTCTTCGACGGACTCGATGTGGAGCTTGCACCGGGGCTGACATGGCTCACCGGCGAAGACGGCTGCGGCAAGAGCACCCTGCTGGCCATCGCCGCCGGCGCGCTGCCTGCGCAGTCGGGGCGCCTTTGCGCGGCCGGGCAGTGGCTCCACGAAAACGCCGCGGGCTACAAGGAGCAGGTCTTTCGCATCGACCCCCAGACCGAGTCCAGCGATGCGCTGGCCGCCGCCAGCTACCTCGAGGGGCTTGAGCGGCATTGGCCCCACCTCAGCGCCACCGCCCTGGCCGACCTGATCGACGGTTTCGGGCTGCACCCCCACCTGCACAAGCCGCTGTACATGCTCTCCACCGGCAGCCGCCGCAAGGTGTGGCTCACCGCGGCGTTTGCCGCGGGCGCCCCCCTCACCCTGATCGACCAGCCCTTTGCCGCGCTCGACGCCCCATCGGCCGGTTTTCTGCGCGAGGTGCTGCAGGACGTGAGCGAGCACCCGGGGCGGGCGTGGTGGGTGGCCGACCACACCGTGCCCGACGGCACCCCCGAAACGAGGGTCGTCAGGCTGGGCTGATCGCGGGCGAAACCGTCCGGATTCAGCCAGATTGAAACCGGTTGGTTCAGTCCGGGATCGACGCCAGCGGCAAACAGGCCTAGAGTGGGATGCCCGCCGACGCTCGCCTGGAGGTGATTGCCCATGGAAAACCGGTTCCACCAGACCGTGCAGGCGACCATGGTCGCCCACAGCCACCAGGGCTCCCTGTCCCGGCTCGACGGCCCCCCGTCGGTCGTCGGGCGGTGGTTCAAGCGGTGGTTGGCCCAGGAACGCCCTCCGCACGGTTCACTGAGCGAACTGCGGCGGCTGCAGGCCATACGCCGCCTGATCGCCACCGACCTGGCGGCGCACCTCCAGGCCTTGTCCGGCCGTGACCAGCGGCTTTACGCGTGCCTCACCGGCACCGATTCGCTGCACACCGTGCGGCACCTTCGCTTCGAACTGTTCGATTTGCTCTGCCGGCGGCTGGGCGAAGGGGCGGCGGTGGTTCGCCTGAAGGAAATCGACGCCTGGCTGGCCGGTCGGCATTGAGGCAGACGCCCCGCCGGACCCATGGGCGGGGTAAGCAAAACTGAATCGGCGTTTGCGAGTTCGAAATCGCCAACCGGTCGGTCAGTGCCTAGAGTCTGATCTTGTGCAAACGGGCTGACCGCTTCATCCGTGCCGTCAGACCGTGCTGCGCCCCACCAGCCGGACCAGTCGCCATGAACCTCGACGCCACCTTCGACGCGCTTGTCACCCCTTCGATGCTGGATGGCCTCATGGCCCGCTGGAAATGCCAGTCCCCGGCAAACGTTGTTCGAATGCCCGCACGGGATTCCACCAGGGCTGCCCAGGCCATCCTGTCGAATGCCATCGGTCGCTATGTCGAGTTTCTGACCCCGTCCGATCGAACCCTGTACGCCGCCCTGCTGTCGGCCCATGAGCCTCGCGAACTGCGCGCCCTCTTCTTCGAGTCCTTCGACCTGCTGGTCCGCACCCGAGGGCCGGCGGTGGCGGTGCTGCGCATCCGCGAAATCCACGAGCTGCTGCGATGGGGTCGGGAAAGCGACGTCGAGCCCCCGGCCGGTTCACTGGCCGGTCATCGCTGATCGTTTGCCGCGCCTGCGGAATCCGCGATTGCCTCGGTGTGGATGAACTGCCGGAATCGCTCCCTGAGCCACCGATGCGCGGGGTGCTGATGCGTTCGGTGGTGCCAGGTCATGAACCGCGGCGACTGCAAGCGCGGCAACCCGGCCGGCAGCGGAACCACGCGAAGGCCCTCGGCATGGCGGGCCAGCACGGCACCCTGGTGCGCCGTGACCGCGCTGAGGCGATCGGTGGTGGCGACGATGGCCGCCAGATGGCGCAGCGTGGGCACAGCGCTCTGGTGGCGCGGTGAATATCCGGCGGCCGCCAGCGCTTCGTCGATCGGGTCGAGCTGCCTGCCCTCCTCCCCCGTCTCAAGCGCCAGGTGAGGTTCGCTGGCGTACTGGGCGAGCGTGAGGGTGGCGCCCACCCGGGGATGGGCCACGCTCAGGCAGCAGTGGGTCAGCTGTGCATCGACGAGGCGCAGCGCGTGCAGATCGGGCGCCTCCGGCGGCGGTGCGGCACACCCCAGCAACAGGTCGACGCGCGCCGAGCGCAGCGCGCTCCAGGCGCTTTCCCCTGCGGGCACCGCGCCAATGTCCAGCCTGATGCGTGGAGCCGCCGAAACCACGCTGGCGTAGCAGGCGTCGATGTCGATCTCGGTGAACGGCTCGGCGCAGGCAACCACCCAGTGGGCATCGCTGGTGGCGGGGTCGAACACATCGGAGCCTGTGGAGGCTTCGTTCCAGAGCCGCAGCATTTCCCGGAACGATTCCAGAGCCGTCTCGCCGAACGGCGTGGTCACATAGTCCGGGCCTCGCCGAATCACCAGCTCGTCGCCCAAGGCGTCGCGAAGGCGCTGCAAGGACTGGCTGGCCGCCGAGGGTGTCATGTGCACGCTGAGCGCGGCTGCATTCAGGCTTTGCCGCTCGTGCAAGGCCAGCATCAGGGCCAGCTGCCTCATGTCGACCGCGGTCATGCCGGTTCTCCCACCGGTGAAGCGCGATCGTCTGCGCCGATGGCGGCCGCATCGTCCCGTGCAACCTGCCTGAGCCGTTCACGCAGCCACTGGTGTGCACGGCTGCGGTGGGTTCGTTCGTGCCAGATCATGTGCAGCGTGGTGCGGACGGGGGGCAGTTCGGCGGGCAGCGGGAGGATGCGCAGCCGCGGCATCTGGTCGGCCAGCACACGCGCACCCTCGGCCGACATGGTGAGCAGATAGTCCGTGCGTGTGGCCATGTTGAGGCAGCTCCACAGCGACTGCACATAGGTCGACCGGCGCATCGGCAGGCCCATGCCGATCAGCGCCGTGTCGAGCGGGCTGCGCGTGGCCGGATCGAGGTTGCGGTAGTGGGCAATCAGGTGTTCCTCGGCCAGATACCCTTCGAGGGTGATGGACCGGCCCACCCGGGGATGGTTCTTGCGCACCACCACATGCGTGAGCGCATGGGTGCAGAGCAGCTCGTGGTGCAGATCCCGGGCATCGGGTGCGGGCGGCGCGCTGGCGCAAAGAATGTCGAGCTTGCCGGCGCGCAGCGCCTGAACGTCCACGCCGTTGTGCAGGGGCACCTGGATGTCCAGCTGCACATGCGGCGCAAGTTCACGGCACCCGGCATGCAGGCGCACCAGGTCGGGCGCGGCGGCGTGCGCCACACACGCAATGGCAAATCGCAGCTCGCAGGCACCGGGGTCGAACCCCTGTGCGAGTTGAACCGTCTCGCTCCACCGCCGCACGATGGCGCGAAGGCCACCCATGACCTGTTGACCATGGGGTGTGAGCAGGTACCGACCACCCTGACGCACGTACAGGTCGGTCTCGAAGGCGGTGCGCAAACGACCCAGCGACTGACTGGCAGCGGAAGACGTGATGCCCACCCGATCGGCCGCCGCACCCAGGGTCTGGGTGTCGATCAGTTCGCACAGGAGTTCGATCTGCCTGATGTCGACGTTCTTCAAGGGAACACCGCCCTCCGATCCGGGAGGCTGCGCGCACCAACGGCTCGCCGGCGGCATCCACCCTGGCGGGTTGTACACCAATCATCACCTCCGGGCAGATCGGCCTTCCGGCCGGTGCGATCCGTTCAGCGAGCCTCGAACCCCGCCTGTAAGGGTTTCGTCCCTGTGTCGACAACCGTCCAGCGGATCGCACGGTGCGGCCCGCGCACCCCCGACGAAAGGTCGATCCCCATGAAGCTCTCTCTCCTGAGCGTGGCTGCAGCCACCGCGCTGGCCAGCCACCTGTTGCCAGCCAGCGCCCAAGTCCAGACCGATCTGCCCCAGGCACAGGTCAACGCCCTCGAAGGGCTCTTCGGCAAACAGGCGGGGTTCCGCCGCTCGGGTGCCAAGGGCGTCTGCGCCAGCGGCCATTTCGTCGGGAACGAAGGCGGCCGCAGGCTCTCGAGGGCATCCGTGTTCAGCGGTCAGAAAGTGCCCGTGGTGGCGCGCTTCTCGGTGGGTGGCGGGAGTCCGAAGGCCAGCGACAAGGGTCGTTCGGTGCGGGGGTTGGCGCTGGACTTCCAGATCCCGGGGGGCGAGCGCTGGCAGGTGGCCAACATCTCGGCGCCTGTATTCTTTGTGGCCAAACCCGAGCAGTTCGCCCCGTTCCTGCAGGTTCGCACGCCCGATCCGGCCACCGGCAAACCCGACCCGGAGAAGCTCAAGGCCTTCAACGACGCCAACCCCGAAACGCTGCGGCAGGCGGCCTACCTGGCCAAGGCGCCGGTGCCAGCGAGCTACGGCACCGTGAACTACTGGGGTGTCAATGCGTTCGAGCTCGAGGGTTCGGCCGGCAGCCGGTTTGCACGCTGGCAGTTCGTGCCCGAGGCGGGCGACATCGGCCTCACCGACGACCAGCTCAAGACACTTCCCGACGACTTTCTGGCGGGTGAACTGCGCGAGCGCGCTGCCAAGGGACCTGTGGCCTTCGACTTCCGCTTGCAACTGGCCGAACCCGGTGACAACCTCACCGACCCGACCATCATGTGGCCTGAAGGTCGCAGCACCGTGTCGGCCGGGCGGCTGGTGATCGACCAGGTGTCGGCCGACCTGAGCGGGGCATGCGATGCGATGACCTTCAACCCGCTGGTCTTGCCCAACGGCATCAAGCCCTCCGCCGATCCGGTGCTCAATGCACGCGCCGCGCCTTACGCGCTGTCGCTCGGCCGGCGCCTTGGCGAGGCCGCCACGAAAAAGTGAACCTGCGCAGACGGGTCGCGGGCGTCAGCGCGCGCCCAGGCCCATCTGCCGCGAGATGAGTTCCTTCATGATCTCGTTGGTGCCGCCGTAGATGCGCTGCACCCGTGCGTCGGCGTAGGCCCGCGTGATGGGGTATTCCCACATGTAGCCGTAGCCGCCGTGCAGTTGCACGCATTCGTCCATCACCTTGCACTGCAGATCGCTGCACCAGTACTTGGCCATGCTGGCCGTGGCCGAGTCGAGCTTGTCATCGCACACCAGTTCACAGCACTTGTCCACGAACACACGCGCCACCTGCACCTCGGTCTGCAATTCGGCCAGCGTGTAGCGGGTGTTCTGGAAGGCGGCCACGGTGCTGCCGAACGCCTTGCGGTCCTTGACGTACTGCACCGTCCAGTCGATGGCGGCCTGCGCGGCGGCCACCGCGCCGATGGCGATCTGCAGGCGCTCCCAGGGCAATTGCTCCATCAGGCAGATGAAGCCGCGGCCCACGAAATCGGCGCCACCCAGCACCTGGTCGGCCGGCACGTGCACATCGTTGAAGAACAGCTCCGAGGTGTCCTGCGCCTTGAGCCCGAGCTTCTTCAGGCGCTTGCCCTTCTCGAATCCCGGCATGCCGCGCTCCACCAGCAGCAGCGTCGTGCCCTTGGCGCCGGCGGCGGGATCGGTCTTGGCCACCACGATCACCAGATCGGCATGCCACCCGTTGGTGATGAACGTCTTGCTGCCATTGAGGCGGTAGCTGCCGTCGGGCTGTGCAATGGCGGTCGTCCGGATGCCCTGCAGGTCGCTGCCGGCGGCGGGTTCGCTCATCGCGATGGCGCCCACCATGTCGCCGCTGGCCAACCTGGGCAGGTACTTGCGCTTCTGGGCCTCGGTGCCGTAGTGGAGGATGTAGGGCGCCACGATCTCGCTGTGCAGACCGAAACCGATGCCGCTGAATCCACCGCGCGACAAGGCTTCCATCTGGGCTACCGAATACAGCTTGTCGACGCCGGAACCGCCATGTTCCTCGGGCATGGTCATGCACAGAAAGCCGTTCTCACCGGCCTTGCGCCAGACATCCCGGTCCACGAATCCCTGTTCTTCCCATGCTTCGTGAAACGGCGCGATCTCCTTGTCCACGAACCGTTGGAAGCTGTCGGCGAAAGCCTGGTGGTCGCTGCTGAAAAGGGTGCGTTCGATCATGATGTCACCGAGAAGACGGTTGCGGGGATTTATGGCAAGCAGTTGCTTGGCAAAAGTCTATACTGCCCCGCGGTATCCGTGTTCGCCACCGCGACAGCCCGGTGCAGCGCGCGCAGAGCCGCCCATGCCCAAATGATGCGCCACGCGCAGAGGTCAGCCCATGAACGAAGCCTACATCTTCGACGCCATTCGCACACCCCGCGGCAAGGGCAAGAAGGACGGCAGCCTGCACGAGGTCAAGCCCATCGACCTGCTGGCCGGTGCGCTGAGTGCCTTGCACAAGCGCCATGGTTTCGACACAGCTGCAGTGGACGACGTGGTCATGGGGGTCGTGTCGCCGGTGGGTGAACAAGGGTCGGTGATACCGAAGGTGGCCGCGCTCAAGGCGGGCTGGGACTGGCGCTGCGCCGGTGTGCAGATCAACCGCTTCTGCGCGTCCGGCCTGGAGGCGGTGAACATGGCCGCCATGAAGGTGGCGAGCGGCTGGGAAGACCTGGTGGTGGCCGGTGGTGTGGAAAGCATGAGCCGCGTGCCCATCGGCTCCGATGGCGGCGCCTGGGCGCAGGACCCGGCCACCAACAGCGCCACCCTGTTCGTGCCTCAGGGCATCGGGGCCGACCTCATCGCCACGCTGGAGGGCTTCACACGAGAGGACGTGGACGCCTACGCCCTCGAATCCCAGAAGCGGGCGGCCCACGCCCGGGCCGAGGGCCGGTTCCGGCGTTCGGTGGTGCCGGTGCTGGACATGCTGGGGCAAACCATCCTGGATGAAGACGAGTTCATCAAGCCGCACACCACGATGGAGGGTCTGGCATCGCTCAAGCCGGCGTTCGAGCAACTGGGCTCGATGGGCTTCGACGCCGTCGCCCAGCAGCGCTATCCGCAGGTGGAGCGAATCCGCCACGTGCACCACGCGGGTAACTCGTCCGGCATCGTCGACGGCGCTGCCGCGGTGCTGGTGGGCAGCGCCCAGGCCGGGAAGGACCACCGGCTGACACCCCGCGCGCGGGTGGTGGCGGTGGCGCTGTCCGGGGCCGATCCCACGATCATGCTCACAGGCCCGATGCCGGCTGCGCGCAAAGCGCTGGCCAAGGCGGGCCTGACGGTGGACGACATCGACCTGTTCGAGGTGAACGAGGCCTTTGCCGCCGTGCCCATGAAGTTCATGCGCGAGATGGGCGTGCCGCACGAAAAGGTCAACGTGAACGGCGGCGCGATCGCCCTGGGGCATCCCCTGGGTGCCACTGGCGCCATGATCCTGGGCACCCTGCTCGACGAACTCGAGCGCCGCAACCTCAGGCGCGGCCTGGCCACGCTGTGTGTGGGCGGCGGCATGGGCATCGCCACGGTCATCGAGAGGGTGTGAACCAGATGAAGACGATCCGCTACGAACTGCACCAGGGCATTGCCACCGTCACCTTCGACGAGCCCGACTCGCCGGTGAACACCATGTGCGCCGACTGGCAGCGCGACCTGACCACCGTCACCGGACTGATCTCGCGCGACAAGGCGCTCATCAAGGGCATCATCCTGGCGTCGGCCAAGAGCACGTTCTTTGCGGGTGCCGATCTCAAGGGCACGATGCGCCTGCAGCCCGGCGACGCTGCGCGCGTGTTCGCCGAGATCGAACAGACCAAGAAGAACTTCCGCACACTGGAGACGCTGGGTGTGCCGGTGGTGAGCTGCATCAACGGTGCTGCGCTGGGTGGGGGCTGGGAGGTGGCTCTGGTGGGCCATCACCGGATCGCGCTGGACAACCCCAAGATCCAGCTGGGCCTGCCCGAGATCACCCTCGGGCTCATTCCGGGCGCCACCGGCATCACCAAGATGACCCGGCTGCTGGGCCTGCAAGGCGCGCAACCCTACATTCTCGAAAGCCGGCTGTTCAGCCCGATCGAGGCGCTCGACCTCGGGCTGATCCACGAGCTGGCTGCCGATGCGGCGACCATGCGCGCGGCCGCCGAGGCCTACATCGCCACCCACCCGCAAGCCCACCACCCGTGGGACGCCAAGGACTACAAGATGCCCGGCGGCACGCCCGCCAACCCCAAGGTGGCGGGCATGCTGAGCGTGGCACCGGCGGTGCTGAAACAGAAGACCCGTGGCCTCTACCCCGCCCCCGAGGCCGCCCTGGCGGCCATGGTCGAGGGTGCCATGGTGGATTACGACACCGCACTGCGCATCGAGAGCCGATACCTCGCGCAACTCATCGTGAGCCCGGTGGCGAAGAACATGATCAACACGTTCTTCTTCAACCTGAACGCGGTCAAGGGTGGCGGATCGCGCCCACGGGACATACCGAAGTGGAAGCCCGCCAAGGTGGGCGTGCTGGGCGCCGGCATGATGGGCGCTGGCATAGCCCATGTGCAGGCCACCCGCGGCATCGACACCGTGCTCGAGGACGTGAACCTCGAAACCGCCGAACTCGGCAAGGCCTACAGCGCACGGGTGACGCAGGCGCTGGTGGACAAAGGCCGCATGAGCCCGCGCGACCAATTGGCACTGCTGGCGCGCATCACCCCCACGGATCACCCCAAGGACCTCAAGGGCTGCGAACTGATCATCGAGGCGGTGTACGAGAACCGGGAGCTCAAGGCCCAGATCACGCGCGAGGCCGAAGAACAGCTGGCGCCTGGCGGCTTCATGGCCAGCAACACGTCCACCCTGCCCATCACCGGTCTGGCCACCGCCTGCCGGCGGCCCGACAAGTTCATCGGCATCCACTTCTTCAGCCCGGTGGACAAGATGAAGCTGGTCGAGATCATCCGCGGACAGCGCACCGACGACGAAACCGTGGCGCGCGCATACGATTACGTGCAGTCGCTGGGCAAGCTGCCCATCGTCGTCAACGATTCGCGCGGCTTCTACACCAGCCGGACGTTCGGCACCTACGTCATGGAAGGGGCTGCCATGCTCGGCGAGGGCATTCCCGCCGCCGCGATCGAGAACGCTGCGGTGCAGGCCGGCATGCCGGTGGGTCCGCTGGCGGTGCTGGACGAAACGGCCCTGTCGCTCTCGGTGCATGTGCTGGACCAGACGCGCGCCGACTTCAAGGCCGAGGGCAAGTCCTACGAACCATCGCCCGGCGAGCTGCTGGTCGAACGCATGGTCAAGACCCTCAAGCGCGCGGGCCGGGCCTCGGGTGGGGGCTTCTATGACTACCCGGCGGGACAGAAGAAGCACCTGTGGCCAGAGCTCAAAGGGCTGTTTGAAGACCCGTCGCTCGCTTGGGACGTGCGCGACGTGAAGGACCGGCTGCTGTACCGGCAATCGGTTGAGACCGCGCGCTGCCTGGCCGAAGGCGTGCTCACCAGCGCGCACGACGCCAACATCGGCTCCATCTTCGGGATCGGCTTTCCCGCCTGGACGGGCGGCGCACTGCAGTTCATCCACGGCCAGGGGATCGAGCCGTTCGAACGGCGATGCGATGAGCTGGCCCGCCGCTTCGGCCCCGGCTTCCTGCTGGACGGCGCTGCCCGCGATGCCATCCGGCGCTTCCAGCCCCGCTACTGATCACTTCTGTTTTTCACGACATGGCAAGACTCTCCGACAAGGTGTGCCTGGTCACGGGCGCCGCACAAGGCATCGGCCTGGCCACGGCCGAAAGGTTTGCGCAGGAAGGCGCCATCGTTGTTCTCACCGATGTGAAGCCGCAAGCCGTGGTGGCCGCGGTGGCGCGTTGCCAATCACTCGGCGGGCGCGCCGAAGGCCATGCGCTGGACGTGACCGACCGATCCCGGGTGGATGCGGTGGTGGCCGATGTGCTGGCCAGGCACGGGCGCATCGACGTGCTGGTGAACAACGCCGGCATCACGCAGGACGCTCGCCTTCAGAAGATGACGATCGAGCAATTCGACCGGGTGATCGACGTCAACCTTCGCGGCGTGTTCCATTGCGCCCAGGCCGTGGCCGACGCGATGGTGCGCCAGGGCCAGGGCGTCATCCTCAACGCGTCATCGGTGGTGGGCATCTACGGCAACTACGGGCAGACCAACTACGCGGCCAGCAAGTTCGGCGTGATCGGGTTCACCAAGACCTGGGCGCGCGAGCTGGGTCCCAAAGGCATTCGGGTGAACGCGGTCGCGCCCGGTTTCATCGAGACACCCATCCTCGGCACCATCCCCGACAAGGTGATCGACGACATGAAGCACCGGGTGCCCCTCGGCCGTCTGGGTCGGCCCGAAGAAGTGGCCGGCACCTATGCGTTTCTGGCCAGCGACGACGCCAGCTACATCAACGGCGCGGTCATCGAGGTGAGCGGCGGCATGTCGGTGTGAGCAAGCTCCGCCGGCCGCCGCCCGAGCACGAGGATTCGACGGTCGGCGGCCCAGACGCCCGCCGGCTCGCCATGAACGGGCGCGCGTGTTAAATATGCAGGTTTGCCAAACCCGCCCTCCATGCAGCCCGCCGCCCTTCCCGCCAACGAATCAGAGCGCCTGGCCCGCCTGCGCGCCCTTGAAGTGCTGGACACGCTGCCCGAGCGGGCCTATGACGACATCGCCGCACTGGCCCAGGCGGTCTGCGGCACACCTGTCGCCCTGATTTCACTGGTGGACGAACACCGCCAATGGTTCAAGTCGCGCATCGGCCTAGACCTGACGGAAACCCCCCGCGAGGCGGCCTTCTGCTCGCACGCCATTCTTCAACCCGATGAGGTGATGGTGGTGGAAGACGCCCGGCAGGACCACCGGTTTCAGGGCAACCCACTGGTGGTGCCCGAGGGACCCGTGGGCTTCTATGCGGGCGCGCCCATCCTCACCGACGACGGTTTGCCGCTGGGCACGGTTTGCGTCATCGACGACCGTGCACGCAGCCTGACACCCGAACAATGCGCCGCCTTGAAGCGCCTTTCGACCTTGGTGGCGACCTTGCTGACGCACGAAAAGCAGCGCAGGGACCGGCAGTTTCAGGCCTACCTGGATGCCGACGCGCACACCGCGCGGCTCACCGCGATGGCTTCAGCGGCGTTGGACCTTCAGGCCTACATCGACTCGGCGGGGGTGTATCGCCACGTCAACCAGACCTACCTTGACTACAACGCCTGCGAACCTGCCGATGTGATCGGCAAACACGTGGCAGACCACATGGGAGAGGCGCTCTACCGTGACGTGGTGGGCTTTCAGCTGGAACGCGCCATGCGCGGGGAGTCGGTGTTCTACCAGCGCCTGGCAGACTACAAGGGCCGCGGACCACGCCACATGGAAGTGGCCTTGCTGCCTGTGCGCGATGCCGACGGGTGCGTGCGCGGTGTGGTCATGCGGGCACACGACATCGAAGCGCTGAAGAAGAACGAGGTGCGGCTGAGCCGCACCGTGACCCTACTCGAGCGAAAGACCGAGGAGCAGCAGCGCTTCATCCACATGCTCTCGCACGACCTTCGCGAGCCCCTCAACAGCGTCAAGAACTTCAGCTCCCTGCTGGCCGATGAGCACTTCGACGAACTGACGCCCGATGCGAAGCGCTACCTGGACTTCATCCGCAAGGGCGGTCAGCGCATGGGCCATCTCATCGACAACCTCGTCGAATTCAGCCAGCTCGACAGCCACCAGGTGACCCTCCGGGCGGTGGATCTGACGGAGCTCGTCACGCAGGTCCGGGAAATGCTGCAAGCCCAGCTGGATCGCTGCCAGGGCCGGATCGTGATCGGGACGCTGCCAGTCGTGAGGGCCGATGCGGCGCTGTTGAAGCTGGCACTTGGACACCTGCTGAACAACGCGCTCAAGTTCGCACGACCCGGCGTTGCGCCCCTGGTTCAGGTGAGCGGCTCACACGACGACACGCTCGATCTGATTCATGTCAGCGACAATGGGGTGGGCATTTCGCAGGAACACCAACAAGCGGTCTTCAGCATGTTCACCCGGCTGCACAACCGGCGCGAACATGACGGCTCCGGGCTGGGTCTTTCGATCTGCCAGCGCATTGCCGAACTTCACCAAGGCCGACTGACACTCGAGTCGCGACCCGACCAAGGCAGCCGCTTCACGCTGCACCTGCCGTCGAAGTCGATCCAGACCTGACCATGCCCTTGCCGAACAAGATGCCAAAACCCGAGCGATTCATCCTCATCGATGACAGCGAGGCCGACAACGTCTACCACGAGATCATGATTCGGCGGGCCGGTTTCACCGGCGAGGTCCTGATCTTCGACAACGGACCGAGCGCGCTGGATTTCCTGCGCCTCGATCCGCTGGCCAAGCCGACCTGTATCTTCCTGGACATCAACATGCCCCTGGTCGACGGGTTCGAGGTGGCGACGCAGGCCACACCGCTGCTGGCCGGCAAGCCCACCACCGTGCTGCTCATGCTCACCTCGTCGGGAGCCCCTCAGGACCGTCAGCGCGCCAGCGAGTTGCCCGTGATCCAGGACTTCGTGACCAAACCACTGACCGTCGACATGGTCCGGGGCATGCTCGGTGCTGCCTGAACCAGACACCGGCCTCGCACCCGAGCGGCCCCGCTCACGCGGCGAACTCTTCACGGCGTTCACGTGGCTCGCCTTGCAGGGGTTTGGCGGCGTGCTGGCGGTGGTGCAGCGCGAACTGGTCGAGAAACGCCGCTGGCTCACCCGCGAGCAATTCGTCGAGGACTGGGCGGTGGCGCAGATCATGCCGGGCCCCAACGTGGTCAATCTCGCCATGATGATCGGGGGGCGCCATTTCGGGCTGTCGGGGGCGCTGGCGGCACTGGCCGGCATGCTGTTGGCCCCACTGGCTGTGCTGCTGGTGATCGCCACGCTGTACAGCCAGCTTGCCAGCACGCCCCAGGCGCAGGGCGTGTTGCGGGGCATGGGTGCCGTGGCCGCCGGCTTGATTGCTGCCACCGGGCTCAAGTTGATGGGGGCCTTGCGCAGCAACGTGATGGGCATGCGCCACTGCGCTGCCCTTGCGCTGCTGAGCTTCGTCGGCGTGGCCGTGCTGCGATGGCCACTGGCCTGGGTGCTGCTCGGCCTGGGCGCCGTTGCCTGCGCGTGGGCATGGCACCGCCTTGGACACCTGCGGCACTGAACTGAACCGCTCGGCGACATGCCCACCCTGCCCATCACCGTCGACTGGCTGGACCTGTTCCTGCACTTCCTCACGCTGTCGCTGCTCGCGGTCGGTGGTGCCATCACCGTGGCGCCCGACATGCATCGCTACCTTGTGGTTCAGCAGGGCTGGCTGAGTGACGCGCAGTTCACGGCGTCGATCGCGCTGTCACAGGCCGCGCCGGGTCCGAACGTGCTGTTCATTGCGCTGCTGGGCTTCAACGTGGGCATGAACGCAGCCGGCGGACCCCAGGCCGGCCTGACCGCGTGGGCCACGGGCCTGTCGGGCGTGGTGGTGACCATGGTGGCCATCCTGCTGCCCTCCTCCGTGCTCACCTACAGCGCCACGCGCTGGGCACACCGCAACCGCGAACGCCGTGCCGTGCGCGCGTTCAAGGCAGGCATGGCCCCGATCGTGATCGCCCTGCTGATCGCCACCGGCTGGCTGCTGACCGCCACGCACGACAACCCCGCCAGCGACTGGCGCCTGTGGCTGCTGACCGCCGCCAGCGCGCTGGTGGTGTGGCGCACCAAGGTGCACCTGCTCTGGCTGCTGGCGGTGGGTGGGCTGCTGGGTGGGCTTGGCTGGGTCTGAGAAGCTAGCGTTGCCCCCCCGGGGACCGCTCAACGGCCGATGGGGAGGTAGTCGAAGCCGAGGCGGCGCACGAAAGTCGGGTCGTACAGGTTGCGCCCGTCCACGATCAAGGGCTGCTTGAGCCTCTGCTTGATCAGGTCGAAGTCGGGGCTGCGGAATTCCTTCCACTCGGTGACGATGACCAGTGCATCGGCACCTTCGAGCGCCTCATTGGGCGATCGGGCGAAATCGACACCCTGCACGCCCTTCAGCACCCGCTGCGCCTCTTCCATCGCGGCAGGGTCGTAGGCATTGACAGTTGCCCCCGAGGCCAGAACTTCCCGGATGAATTCGAGGCTGGGCGCTTCGCGCATGTCGTCGGTATTGGGCTTGAATGCCAGACCCCACAACGCTATGCGACGTCCCTTCAGGTCATTGCCCAGCCGCTGCTTGACCTTGCCCGCCAACACCCGCTTCTGGGCATCGTTGGCGGCTTCCACCGCAGCGAGCACCTTGAGGTCCAGTCCGGCCTCGCTGGCTGCGGTCTTGATCAGCGCCTTGACGTCCTTGGGGAAGCACGATCCGCCGTAGCCCGCACCCGGATACAGGAAGTGATAGCCGATGCGCGGGTCGGCACCAATGCCCTGCCGCACCATCTCGATGTCGGCCCCCAGTTTCTCGGCCAGGTTGGCCAACTCGTTCATGAAACTGATGCGCGTGGCCAGCATCGCGTTGGCAGCGTATTTGATCAGTTCGGCGCTTCTCACATCGGTGACGACCAAACGCTCCCGGTTGCGCTGGAACGGCGCATACAGGGCGCGCATCAGCAACAAAGCCTGCTCGTCGCTGCCACCCACCACAATCCGGTCGGGCCTCATGAAGTCCTCGACCGCAGCACCCTCCTTGAGAAACTCGGGATTCGACACCACAGCATATGGGGTATCGACACCCCGTTTGGCCAGTTCGTCAGCAATTGCTGCGTGCACTTTGTCGGCGGTGCCCACCGGCACTGTACTTTTGTCGACCACCACCTTGTAGTCGGTCATGAGGCGCCCGATGGTGCGCGCGGCGGCCAGCACGTACTGCATATCGGCCGAACCATCTTCATCGGGAGGCGTGCCCACGGCAATGAACTGGATGGTGCCGTGGTTGACGGCCCGCGCCACATCGGTGCTGAAGTGCAGGCGCCCGGCAGCCACGTTGCGCTGGACCATTTCCTTGAGGCCGGGCTCGTAGATGGGGATCCCGCCCGACTCAAGAATACGAATCTTTTCGGGGTTCACATCAACGCAAAGCACATCGTTGCCCACCTCGGCCAGACATGCACCGCTAACCAACCCGACGTACCCCGTGCCAACCACCGTAACCTTCATGACCGTCGTGTCCTTGTGTGTTCCACCCCTCCCTCGAGGGGACGGCGCATGATACCGGGGCGCCACGACAGGACGGATATGTGTGCGGCCTGTCGGTGCTGAAGCCCACATTCGGACGTACCGGTAACCCTCAACCGAGCAATACGTCGCAGTTTTGGCGCCCTGGGCACCAGCAGGTCCCCATTTGGGGGGATTCCGCCATCAAGCTCAACCAGCCGTGGTATACGATGTAGGTAGTAAGAAAATGCAACCCGTCGACGCGCTGGCGACCTTCGTCAGCCCGCAATGCGGCAGGGTCGCGGTGTCCGGGCGGAAGCCGGGCGCCGCAGCAATCACGGCGGTCTGCCGGCCGGTTGCAGGTGAATCCTTTATTGTTCAACGGAGGTTGAAGATGTCATTGTTCGCACGCAGTCTGCTGACTGCCTTGTTGGTGGGGGCTTGTGGCACTTCAATGGCTCAATCGGGTGCCGCTTACAAGCTGCGCCACGGCGACGCGTTGACCGTGTCGGTCTGGCGCGACGAGGCCCTCCGGATGGAGGTGCGCGTACTTCCCGACGGCAGCATCACCTTTCCGCTCGCAGGCCGCGTCGAAGTGGTCGGGCTCAGCACCTCCGAAGCCGAGTTGCGCGTGGCCGAAAAGCTGAAGAAGTACATCCCCGAGGCAGTGGTCACCGTCGCCATCACGGCTGCCGAAGGCAACCGGGTCTATGTGCTTGGCAAGGTGGTCACTCCCGGTGCCGTCATCCTCACCTCCCCAGACACCACGGTACTGCAGATGCTCAGCCAGGTGGGCGGTCTGGACCGGTTCGCTGACGGCAACGCCATCCGCGTCCTGCGCAACACCCCGCAAGGCAATCGAATCCTCCCCGTGCGCTACAACGATCTGGTCAAGGGCGAGCAGCTCGACACCAACGTGGTGCTGCAGCCGGGCGACACCATCCTGGTGCCCTGATCATGAAGACGCAGCAACTCGCCCGCTGGGTCATTGCCTGCCATTGCCTGCCATGGCTGCCCGCTTTGGCACAGAACACGCTCACCGTGCCGATCGAAGTCGTCCGTATCAGCAACCCGGACCTCGCGGCAGTCAGCAGCGGAAGCGTCACCCTGTTTCGCATCAGCCCGCAATACACCATCCAGAAGGTTGACGGTCCAACACGCACAGAATGGGGATTCGGCGCCACGGTCGAGCGGTCGAGCAACACCGACCTGAGCGCCAACCGAACCCTTCCGAGGGCCAGTGTGGTCTGGGAGAACACCACCCCACTGTCGGTGTTTGCAGTGAGAGGATCGCTGGAGGAAGCCTCCACCCGCGAAACTGAGTTCGCCGAGTTCGGTCGGGTGACCCGCGACAGCACCGAACGGGTGGGAAGTTTGGGCGCCACCTGGACCCGCAACATTACTGAGAGTTCTCGGTGGGAGCTCGCGGCCACGCAGCGGCAAGTCAGCTATGACACCGACGTCTTCCGGGATTTCAGCGAAACCTCGGCCTCTGCCGCCTATGAGGTTGACACCTCGCCGACCGCGCGCATGTCGTTCACGGGGAGTGCCTCCAGCGTCAACCCAGAGGGCGCCGGCGACAACTCAACCCGAACCGGGCTGGGTCTCGGTTACGAAACCGCGCTGACCGAGGTCCTATCGCTCGCCGCCGGCGCCGGAGTTGTCCGCACGAGCGGCGTCCGATCGAGAACGTCTGCGGTCGGCAACCTTCGCCTCGCCTACGAGGGCGAACGTTACGGCTACCTTCTGGGCTGGTCCCGAGAAGTCAGCGCGGGTGGCTCAATCGGCGGATTCACGCGCTCGCAGAGCTTCACGGCCTCGATGAGATACGCAATGACGGCGGAGAACACCCTGTCCTTCGGGCTTGATCACGCCAAGGCCCTCGAAGGTGCACGAGACTCCGGCGCCACCGCCTACGTGCGCATCAGCTCCGTTCTGACCCCGTTCTGGACATTCTCCGCGGGCGTCGAACATCGGCGTGCAATGCGGGCTATCGGACCGACCGGCAGCGGGAACGCACTTACCGTCGGGCTTGTTTACTCCCATCCAGACTTTTGATTTCATCGATTCATGGCTGCCGACTACCAACTGACACCGCGAGATTACCTCGCCATTGCGCGTCGCTGGATGCTGGCCATCATCCTGACGTTCGGCACCATATTGACGGGGTCTGTGGTTGTGGCGTTGCTGCTTCCCCGCTCGTACGAAGCAACCGGAACGCTGCTGGCCGAAGCCCCCCAAATTGCAGGTGACGTGGTGCGGTCGGCCGGTTCCGGCAATGCCGAGCAACGCCTTCAGACTCTGCGCCAGCGGCTCATGACGCGCGAGACGTTGCTGGGCATCGCAGCTGAGCATCGGATTTTCGACGCGAACGAAGGTGTGGAGCTCAAAGACACCGACATCGTGAAAGCAATGCGAAACAGCATTGGCGTGAACGTGCAGCAGGGAAACCTGCCGGCTTGGGAGCGGCCCACCAACAACTTCGCGTTCACCGTGTCTTTTCAGCATGCCAACCCGGAGAAGGCACTGGAAGTGACCAACGCATTGATTCGCCTGTTCCTTGAGAGCAGTGTGCAGCAACGGATGGAACAGGCCTCGCGCGCCAACGAGTTTCTGAGCCGCGAGGCGGATCGGGTCAAGCTCCAGCTCGAGGACCTCGAGCGACGGATCGCAACGTTCAAGCGCGCCCAGGGCAGCCCATCGGCCGAGGGCCAGGTGGTTGCCCTGTCAAACATTCAAAGCCTTGAGTCCGACCTGAGGGCGACGGAACGCGAACACCGTTTGGCACTGGACGAACTACAGAACCTGCAGGTCGAGTTGACCGGGGCTCGCGCCGGTCTGGTGGCACCGGGCAGTGGCACAGTCGCTGCGCCGAGTGCTACCGAGCAAGAGTTGGACCGGGCTCGCTCGGAGCTTGCGCGCATCCGCGGAATCTACACCGAAGACCACCCCGATGTGCGTGCGCAGCAACGGCAGATCGCCATGCTTGAGCAGGCTCTGCGCGCCGAAAGCAATGTCAGCAGCCCGACGCGCGACGTGGCCGCAGCACAGGCTCGCCTTGCGGTGTCGCGCATCGAGGCCCGAATCGAGACCGCCCGTGCCCGAGCCGACTTGCTGGCCGATCAGCAGCGCAACCTGCGCAGTAGCATTGCCCAGCAGCGGACTGAAGTGCAGCGCGCACCTCAGGTCGAAAGGGACCTCGCGGCGCTTCAACGAGACTACGAAGCGGCCCGCGCTCAGTATGAAGACCTGCGGTCCAAGCAGATGTCGGCCCAGCTGGTCCAGAACCTAGAAGGGGAGCAAAAAGGCGAACGCTTCAGCCTACTCGAGCCACCTCAACTGCCCGAATACCCTGTCAAACCCGAGCGCCGAAAGCTCGTGGCGCTCGGCTTCTTTGTCGCCTTGGCGGCCTCTGCGGCGGTGGTTCTGGTGCTAGAGAAGCTCTTCGGTCGGGTTCGAGGGGTCACAGCCCTGACTGCGCTGACGGGTCAGCGGCCCCTGGTGGTGATTCCTTACATCGCAACGTCCGCAGAACTCACGGCGACGGACGCCCTGCGGAAACGGGCCGTGTTCATCGTGGCCGGGGCCGGGCTCCTGGTGCTGCTGATCATCCACACCATGATCCTGCCCCTGCACACGCTGCTGCTCTCCGTGTTTTCCCATTTGGGTTGAAGGTCCAGCGCGAAATGGAACGCATCAAACTCGCCATCGAGAAAGCAAAGGCCGGGCACGTCGATTCGGCGCCCGCCACCGTGGCCTTGTTCCCGGGGACCGGTGAGCCACCCCGAGCTGAGCCAGAGCCTGCCAAGGCCAGCGAACGCCGGACCGCACAGGGCGATCCCTTGCCCGTGCACTACAAGCAGACCGCGGTCGTCCCCCTGGACAGCCAGCACCTCGAAAGCCGGCGGGTCATTGCACACCAAAAGGCTCATGCCGCCGGATGGGCCTTTGACGTGCTTCGAACCCAGGTGCTGCAAAAGATGGACGACAACGGCTGGAAAACCCTGGCCATCACCTCACCCACCGTAGAGTCTGGCAAGACACTGGTGTCGACCAACCTGGCAATGAGCATTTCCCAGTTGTCGCACCGCACCGTGCTGCTGGTCGATTTCGACCTGCGCCGGCCCAGCGTGGCCAAGACCCTCGGCTTGAAGTGCAAACACTCGTTGAACGATGTGCTCGAAGGGCGCGTTGGTGTTGCGGATGCCCTTGTGAATCCCGGTATCGAGCGATTTGTTGTGCTCCCCACCAACTCGTCGGTGGCTGGTGCTTCAGAGGCCCTCTCATCGGCAAGGGTCGGACACCTCATCACCGAATTGCGCGATCGCTACCGCGACCGGATTGTAGTTTTCGATCTGCCCCCTGTTCTTGCGGCCGATGACGTCATGACCGTGTTGCCGCGAATCGATTGCGTTTTATTGGTAGTGGCCAGTGGAGCCTCTACCGAAAGTGAGGTTGAAGAGGCTATGAACCGCCTGTCCAAGGCCAATCTTTTGGGGGTCGTGCTCAACAAGGAAGAAGCCCCGGTTCAAAACGCGTACTACTGATGGGCCAAGCGCCTGATCCGATGTGCCCATGGCATGACGAGTCACGCGGTCCGCAGGAAATGGCTCATGCATTGCGCGATATTCAGGACGAATGGCTCCGCGACAAACCTGACTTCGACTTCGCTGAACCGCATCAGTTTTGGATGAGCCATGCCTGAGCATTTGCGCGCATTGGTCGTCTTACTCGCTCTTGCAACCGTCTACTGGTATTTCGCCCAGCGGGCGCTGACCCAGCTCCTGCCAATGGAGACATTCAAGCGCTGGCGCAATCTCTGGTTTTTCTGCACGTTGGTGCTATTCCTCTCCCACAGCATCTGGCTGACCCTTTTCTTGATTGGCATCGCGTTGATTCTGAAGCGGCGGTCGGAAGCGCATGTAATGGGCCTTTATTTCGTCCTCTTGTTTGTGTCGCCTCCCGCGCCCGCAATGATCCCCGGACTCGGCATCATCGACCACCTGTGGGTTGTGGACCATTACCGTTTGCTGGCGCTGACCCTGCTGCTGCCGACTGCGCTGGTGCTTTACCAAAGGAAGTCGACAGCCCGAATCGGCAGTTCTCCGGTCGATCACGCCGTGTTGGGATATTTCGCGCTGATGTCGCTGCTAGCCTTTCGAGACGAGAGCGTGACCAGCGGGATGCGAGCGGTTCTTTCGCTTGTGGTGGACATCCTCCTACCGTACTACGTCGCAAGCCGAAGCATCCAGGACAAGGAAGGCTTCAAGCAGGCGATGGCTGGGTTCATGATCGGCGCGATGGTGCTTTCGCTGGTTTTGATATTCGAGGTTCTTCGCCAATGGAAGCTGTATTCGGCTGTGTTGGGCGCGTTGGGGTTGAATCCAAACATGTTCGGTGGATACCTGCTGCGCTCCGGACTGCTGCGTCCGAACGCGTCCGTGGGCAACTCCATAGTCGCGGGTTACACCATGGTGGTGGCCTTTGGCTTTTACCTCTACCTGAAGGAGATGGTTACCAACCGCGCACATCGTTGGCTGGGCGGCGCGCTCCTAGTGGCGGGCATCGTCGCCTCCTTGTCCCGGGGTCCATGGGTGGGTGCGGCCTTGCTTGTCGTTGTCTACATCATCACGGGCTCGCGCGCCGTAAAGAAGCTGTCCATGCTGGCCATGGGCGGCTTGATGGCCTTGCTGATTTTGTCGAGTTTCCCGAAAGGCGAGATATTGATTGATCTGCTCCCAGTGATCGGCGAGTCCGAACAGGGCAACGTCGAGTACCGCGCGGATCTGCTCACCGCCGCAATCCCAGTCATTGAACGAACCCTTCTGTTCGGTTCGTCCAACTACATGGAAGCCCCAGAACTGCAGGTGATGCGGCAGGGCGAAGGCATCATTGATGTGGTCAATACTTATGTCGGCGTCGCGCTTTACTCTGGCATCACGGGCCTCCTCCTTTTTTCTGCAATCTTTGTGTCCGCACTACGGCAAGCAAAGCAAGGAATCCGTCAAGTCTCCAGGCTGGATCCCGAGTCTGCTCAGCTTGGTAGAGCGCTCTTTTCCACGCTGCTGGCAATTGCCTTCATGATCTACACAGTCAGCAGCATCATTGCAATAGCAACTGTGTACTGGGCTGTCATCGGCGTGGCTGTTTCCTTCTGCCTGTTTGCCCAGAGGCTGAGCTTGGCGGCACCAGAGCCCTCGAATCCGTGACCCAGGTGCACTCGACCGATCCTTCCGAGCACGGACCAGCTGGAACCGCCATTCAGTTGGGGAGCAAAGCTCGTTCCGGAACGATCTGGATCGTTTCGGCCTTTGGAGCAGGACAAGTCGTGCGTCTGGCGACCAACATTGCGTTGGCAGCATTGTTGTTCGAAGAGGCCTTTGCACTGATGGCCCTCGTCACCGCGGTCATGGTAGGCCTGGCCATGTTCTCGGATGTTGGCCTTCAGCAAAACGTCATTCAGAGTCCTCGCGGCGATGAACCGACGTTCCTCAACACCGCGTGGACCATCCAGGTCATCCGAGGAGGTGTTCTGACGTCGCTGGCGGTCGCGCTGGCATGGCCAGTTGCAAACTTCTACGGTGCAAACGATCCGAAAGCATTCGAACTCAGATGGCTCATCCCGATCGTCGCCCTGACAGCGCTGTTCGACGGCCTTCGATCGCCCGCAGCGCTCACAGCGGCCCGGCATATTCGGGTGGGCGAAGTCATGCGAATCGAAATCGGCGTCACGATCTTTAACACCGTCTTGATGTTGCTTCTGGCTTGGCAAACACGTTCGGTGTACGCACTGGCCATCACCGCTGCGGTGTCTTCAGCGGTCCATTGCGTGGCCACCTACCTGTTTCTTTCGGGGCCAAGACCCCGCCTTGCATTGGAGTCAAGTGCGGTTCGAGCCATCCTCTCCTTCGGGAAGTGGATCTTCCTGTCGACCGTGCTTTACTTTCTGGCGGGCCAAATCGACCGCCTCACGTTTGCCTCCATGTATCCACTGGCCGACGTGGGCGTCTACTCTATTGCAGCAGGTCTAGCGATGATCGTGCCCAACGTGGTGGGCAAACTCCAGTCTGCGATTGTGTTTCCGTACTACTCGCGCCTGCTCGAGCAGGGCATCGAGCTCCCAGTGGCATTCGCCAGAGCTACTATGCCGGTGTTGTTGGCGTCGACCTATTTCGCAGTGCTCCTGATCGCCGGCGCAGACAGTTTTTTCAACTTGGCCTACGACCACCGCTACGCTGAGGCGGGCCTGATGCTTCCGATCCTCGCACTGTCGGTCTGGTTCAGCAACCTTGGCGGACTGTATGGAACCGCCTTCCTGGCGAAAGGTGTGCCCCAATGGCTAGCGGCGGCCAGTGCGGTGAAGGTGGTCTCTTTCTGCATCCTTTTCCCCTTGTTTCACCAGTTCGAGGGGGGCATCCTGATGGGGTGTTTTGCCGTCGTGGCCAGCGACATTGCCACAGCCATGTTAAGTCGGTGGCTCGGATACCGACTTGGACTGAAAGCATTCAGGGCTGAAGCGGCGCTGTTGGCCGCGCTGCTGTTGCTGTCGATGGCCTGTCTGAGCGCACTTCATTTCATCAAGCCACTAGCCGAGTTGCATCCCTTGCTGCGCCTTGCCCTCATCGGTACATTCGTCACCCTGGTTTTTTTGCCTTTTTTGGTCAAGCATCTTCTTCCGATGTTACGGCGGAGGGCGGGATGACGGGCTCAACCTGCTTCGATTCCTGCTTGGCCTCGATGGCGCGTCAATCGGGCCTCCACGCCGCTCACCAGATGGGAATCAGAGGGTGCAGCAAGCGCCTCCATCTCGCTGGCCGACGATCTAGAGCCACCTCATCGCATCACGCGGTAGACCATGCGACCAGCCGCGCATGCGTGGCGCCCTCCGTGGCAAAACCTGCGGGACCGCGACCCGTCTCCGACCGAGCAAACACGGGGGTAGATTGTCCGTCCATGGACGATCGGCGGTTGTGCCCGGGTCGCCTTGTGCCGAGGGCAAACAAACGCCGCTCCATCCTGCCCTGAGCTCGACATGACGAGTCACGAACACCCCGATTGGAGCAGAGAGCATTTGCGACCTGGCGAGTGGAGCCCGGGAAAGCGCTTGATCGCGTGCATTCGCGACCATCAGCGTCTGCAACAAGGCCACACGAGGCTCCGCCGGTGGCGACTGATCCTTGTCGTACTTCGACATCGCCTGTGGAGCGCCATCAGTGGCGCCGACATCCCCCTGAACTGTAAGCTCGGCGGAGGATTGCTATTGCCCCATCCGAATGGCGTGGTCATCCATCCAGATGCATCCATTGGTCCGAACTGCCTGATCTTTCAACAGGTCACGATTGGAACAGTCGAGTCGGGGGGCACACCAGTGATTGGCGGGCATGTCGATATCGGGGCAGGAGCCAAGGTGCTCGGTGGTATCGCGGTAGGACATCACGCCAAGATTGGAGCAAACGCTGTGGTCATGGTCGATGTACCCGACGGAGCAGTGGCGGTAGGCATTCCAGCTCGAGTGATAGAAGCGAAGCGGGAGGCGACTCGCCATGGCTGAACACCGCATCGGTGTGGTGGTGATCGGTCGCAACGAGGGCAAACGCCTTGAGCGTTGCCTCGAGTCCGTTCGAATGACCGATGCGGCCATTGTTTACGTCGATTCAGGCTCCACCGACGGATCGCCCTCGATGGCACGCGGCAAGGGCGCCGATGTGGTGGACCTCGACCTTTCGCGCCCGTTCACGGCGGCAAGGGCCAGAAACGAAGGCTTTCGCAGGCTCTCGGCGAACTTCCCTGACATCGAGTTCGTGCAGTTCGTCGATGGCGACTGTGAAGTGGTTTCCGGCTGGCTTGAGGCAGCACGCAACTTTTTGCTGGACCACGAGGCCCATGCAGTCGTGTGCGGTCGGCGCAGAGAGCGATTTCCAGAAAGGTCCGTCTACAACCGAATGTGCGACGAAGAATGGGACACGCCTGTCGGCGACGCCCTTGCATGCGGAGGCGATGCCATGATGAGAGTGGCGGCGTTCGCAGCGGTCAACGGTTACCGCGACAGTCTGATTGCGGGTGAGGAACCTGAGCTTTGTGTTCGTCTGCGCCAGAGGGGCTGGCGCATTCACCGGTTGGACCTGGAAATGACCTTGCATGACGCAGCCATGACCCGTTTCAGCCAATGGTGGCGGCGAACCCTCAGATCGGGCCATGCCTATGCGGAGGGCGCCTGGATTCACGGGGCACCACCCGAGCGCCACTGGGTGCGCGAGACCCGCAGGGCCCTGATCTGGGGCGTCCTGTTGCCTGCATCGGTCGCCCTCTCGGCCATGGTCCACAGCCAGGTGGCGCTGGGGCTAGCGCTCGTTTTTCCGTTGCAATGGGCCCGGCTGACCTGGCGTACACGCTCGCCCTCTTCCAGCGCGTTCATGGTCATCGGCAAGTGGGCCGAGGCATGTGGCGTGCTCAAGTTTCACCTTGCCCGCTGGCGGGGTGTATCCGGCACGATCATCGAATACAAGTAGATGCCCCTTGCAACTTCTCTCCATCTGCAGCCAGGTCTTGTGGGCTCCTGGAGCCCCGGCATTGGCGACCCCAGCGTGGGGGGGTGGCTCACCGTAGCACTTTACGCAGCCGCGGCGCTGGCCGGTTGGCGCGTGCTCCGTGACGGGCCAGGGCAAGCCACGCCGTTATCCGACAAAGAACGTTGGTTCTGGCGATTGCTCGTTCTCGCGCTGCTGCTGCTGGGCATCAACAAGCAACTCGATTTGCAGAGTGCAGTGACAGAGCTGGGCCGCATTGCAGCCAGTGAGGGCGGATGGTACGACAGGCGCCACCAGATTCAGGAAGCATTCATTGCTGGCCTTGTCCTCATGGGCCTGACGCTGTTTGCAGTGGTGCTTCACTTGGTTTGGCGAGCTCCGCGCGCCACCCACGTGGCCCTGGCAGGGGCAGCCGGGCTGTCCATGTTCGTGGTCATTCGTGCCGCGTCGTTCCACCACGTTGACGCCTTGCTGGGGCAGAGCCTTGGCGGGATCAGGATGAACTGGCTGCTGGAAATGGGCGGCCTTGCAGTCATCATCGCGGCCTCTCTGAAACGAAATCGGAGGCATTGATGCGGGTCGCTTACTTCACCAACCAGTACCCGAAAGTTAGCCACACCTTCATCCGGCGCGAGATTCAAGCACTCGAGCGGCAGGGCGTCCAGATCGCCAGGGTGGCCTTGCGCGGCTGGTCCGATCCGCTGGTGGACCCCGACGACCTTGCTGAGCGTCGCTTGACGCACTATCTTCTGAAGCGGGGTCTTGCGGGCCTTCTGGGAGCAACGCTGCGCCGGTTTCTTGCGGAGCCCAGGCTCTTTCTACGCGCCTTCGCGGCGTCGATGCGGATGTCCCGCCAATCGGATCGCGTGGTCCCGTATCACTGGGTGTACCTGGCAGAAGCCTGTGCACTCCTCGAATGGTGCTCTGATCGCGGTATTGATCACCTTCACGCACACTTTGGCACCAATCCTGCCGAGGTGGCCTTGCTGACCCACACGCTGGGCGGTCCGCGTTTTTCGTTCACGGTACATGGTCCCGAGGAGTTCGATCGCCCTGTCGGCCTTCATCTTCGCGAGAAGATTGCCGGGGCATCCCAAGTGATTGCCATCAGTTCTTTCGCACGAAGCCAGTTGTTCCGATGGATCCCGTTCAGCGACTGGCCCAAGGTTCAAGTGGTCCACTGTGGCCTCGAGCCCGCTTTTTCGGTGCTTCCACCCAACCCCTCTTTCACAAGCGCGCCACGACTGGTCTGCGTGGGCCGGTTGTGCGAGCAGAAAGGCCAGTTGCTTTTGGTGGAGGCGGTACGCCGCCTCAGGGACAGAGGCGAGCCGGTTGAGTTGGTCCTCGCGGGTGACGGCGAACTGCGCCAAGACATCGAGGACCTGATCAGGCAGCACCGTCTGCCGGAGCAGATCACCATCACCGGATGGGTGAGCAGCGAGGCCGTTAAGGCGCAGTTGCTTGCCGCCAGAGCCCTGGTGCTGGGAAGTTTTGCAGAGGGTCTCCCGGTCGTCATCATGGAGGCCATGGCACTCGGGAGACCGGTCGTATCCACCAGCATTGCAGGCATCCCGGAGTTGGTACGCGCCGGCCAAGACGGTTGGCTGGTCCCCGCCGGTGATGTCGAGGCCTTGACCGAAGCAATGTCCGAAGCGCTCCGGGCCCCGATCGAGCGGCTGCAGGCCATGGGCGCGGCTGCTCGCGAGCGGGTGCTTGCGCGCCACGACATTGACCGGGAGGCAGAAAAACTGGCCAGGCACTTCAGGGAGGCGACGTGATGCCTGAACGCGCCGTTGGCCTGCCCACTGTTCACCGAGGTCCACGCATGAATCAAACTTGCCTGATTTGCGGCGTGCCGGTTTCTCGCCAGAACATGCAGGAGGTGCTGGGGGAATTGCTCGACCGGGCGGCGCACGGTAGCGGGGCTTGGATCCTCACCCTCAACACCGAAATGCTCGCCCGCTTCACGCGCGAGCCGGGCTACAGGGAACTGGTGGCCGAGGCAGACATCATTACGGCGGATGGCATGCCTCTGGTGTGGGCCTCGCGCATGAGGGGTCCGCAGCACGCGATTCCCGAACGTACCACCGGGGTCGATCTGGTTCATGCCTTTATGCAGCAACCAAGTTTGCCCCGATACGCCATCATTGGCGGCGTGGATCCAGCGGCCACACTCGGCCGCTACGGGTCGATCGCGATAGAGGCTTGCGGGTATCTGTTCAATGGCCGGGTCGATCTGAGCGACGCCCAGACGCACGAATTCGTGGATCGCCTTCGAGCCGAGCGGATCCGGGTGCTCTTTGTGGCGCTGGGCGTGCCCAAGCAGGACCGTCTGGCGCTCAAGCTCAGGGCGGCGATGCCCGAACTGACCATCGTGGGGGTGGGCGGCACCTTCGAGATTCTCGGACCGACGGGCAGACGGGCGCCGCGATGGATGCAGATGTCCGGGCTCGAATGGCTATACCGGTTCGCGCAAGAGCCGCGTCGGCTATGGAAGCGTTATGTTCTTCAGTACCCGTTCGGCCTGGGTCTGCTGGCCACGGACACGCTGAAGGTATGCGCGGCATCCCGTAAAGTCCACACGCGTCCTCCCGCCTGAACACCGACTTGACCGGTTTTCTCAGGTCAAGAATAGGAACTCGAATGAAACATGTTGACATTGGTCTTTTTGCTCACAATGAGGCGGCCAATATAGAGAAAACCTTAACTGGATTCCTGAATCAGGTCGTAGGCGATCTGGATGTGCGATTGGTTGTGCTGGCGAATGGCTGCAAGGACTCAACGGCTGAAGTAGCGGAGGCGTTCTCAATGTCTGAAGCAGCTCAAAGCGCGCAAATCCGAATCACCATCGAAGAGTTGGAACTCGGCGGAAAGTCCAGAACCTGGAACCAGTTCGTTCACTCACTCAGCAGAGAGAACGCTGATGTATTGATTTTCTCTGATGCAGACATTGAACTCACTGAACCGGATACACTGAGAAAGTTGGTGGATGGATTGGCAGCCGACAGCGCGTTGTATGCCTTCAATTCACACCCGATCAAGGATATTGTTTATCGACCGGAAAACTTGACGTGGCTGGACAAGCTTATTGCCCGCAGCAGCGAAACACTTAACGACTGGAAGACTGCGATCTGCGGCCAGTTGTACTGCATGCCAGCTCAGCGCGCCCGCGAGTTTTTCATGCCCATCGGGCTGGCGGTGGAAGACGGTTTCCTGCGGGCGATGATCCTGACCGACAACATGGTCACAGAGGAAAACATGAAACGCATCAACGGCGGCGAAGTGTTTCATGTATTCAACTCTGAACGGTCCATCAATTCCTTGATCAAACACCAGACGCGAATCGTTATTGGATCAGCGGTCAATGCCGCGATCTTCGCTCGACTCAGAAGCCTTCCAGAGCAGGAGCGCCACAGAGAGCTTGTGCGGGCCGCAAAAGACGAGGCTTGGTTGAGTTCAACAATAAAAACTCAGCTGCCTCGCTGGCCATTCGGATGGATTCCATTGCACTTTCTGATCAAGCGTACAGCATTCATGCTTGAGCGTCCTCGAAACCTTTTAAACCCGAGAAAGGCCGTGCTGCTTGCAGCGGGTTTTGGGTTCGACCTGATTGTGTACCTGAATGCTCAGATAAAAATGGCCCGCGGCATGGGCGCGGGTTACTGGTGAAGCGGAAAGAAAGCCGCCCTCCTCCAAAGCCCGTTGACTTGGACAGCCCCGCCTGCAATCCTGCTCAGTTTCAGCTGTACCTCACCTCCGCCCCCTCAACTCTCCTGGTTTGCCCTTCGTGTACGAATCCTTCTACGGTCTTCGTGAAAGACCCTTCTCCATCCAGCCGGATCCCGACTTCCTGTTCATGAGCCAGCGCCATGCGCAGGCCTACAGCATGCTCGAGTACAGCTTGATGAGCAGGGCAGGCTTCACCGTGATCTGCGGGGAGATCGGCTGTGGCAAAACGACGCTCATCCGGCGCCTGCTGCGCGGCCTCGGTGAGGACATCCGGGTGGGGTTGGTGACGAACACCCACCAGGAGATGGGCAACCTGCTTGAATGGATCATGTTGTCTTTCGACCTGCCCTTTGAAGGCAAATCCCAGGTCGGCCTGTACGACGCCTTTCAGCGCTTCCTGATCAGCGAATACGCCCAGCGCCGTCGGGTGGTGCTGATCGTGGACGAAGCCCAGAACCTCAGCGTGTCCGCACTCGAGGCCCTGCGAATGCTGTCCAACATCAACGCCGACAAGGATCAGTTGCTGCAGATGATCCTGGTCGGCCAGCCGCAGCTGCGCGACCTGCTCAAGCGCCCCGAGCTGGTGCAGTTCGCCCAGCGCATAGCGGTGGACTACTTCATCCCGCCACTGGGCACGGTGGAAGTCGCCGACTACATCGAGCACCGGCTCAAGGTGGCGGGTCGGGAAAGAACGCTGTTCACACCGCTGGCCATGGCCAAGATTGCCAAGGTGGCCCAGGGCATTCCGCGCAACATCAACACCCTGTGCGACATGGTGCTGGTGTACGCGTATTCTCACGAGGCCAGGGTGATCGACGTCCACATCGTCGACGAGGTCCTGCAAGACCGTGGTCTTTTTGGCGTACTCGGTAGCCCATCCATGGGAGAAATCACAGACAGTCCGCCACTGCGTGACTGATTTATCAGTGATCCTGCCACATGCACCCTCCATAATAGTAGTGCAAAGGAGGTATTCATGTGCCTGGAACCGCTGAGGTGGATGTGACTGCGAAGGAAATCCCAGCCGCCAACGACATCGCCATCGTCGGGATCGCCGCCCACCTGCCGGGCGCCCCCAACCCCCAGGTCTACTGGAACAACCTTCGTCAGGGTGTCGAGTCCATCCGCCGTCTTTCCGAGGCCGAGTTGCTGGCCGCGGGAGAGTCGCCGGAGCGGATGCGGCACCGAAACTACGTGCCGGCCGCCGCCCCGCTGGACGGCTTCGAGCAGTTCGACGCCGACTTTTTCGGGTTCAGCCCCAAAGAAGCCGCCATCATGGATCCGCAGCACCGCCAGTTCCTGGAGGTGGCCTGGGAGGCGCTGGAGAACGCGGGCCATCCACCCGAGTCGTTTCCGGGCTCGATCGCGGTGTTTGCCGGCTGCGGCATGGGCAGCTATTTCTACTTCAACATCTGCTCCAACGCGGACCTGGTGGCCAACACAGGCATGTTCCTGCTGCGCCACACGGGCAACGACAAGGATTTCCTCTCGACCCGGGTCAGCCACATCTTTGACCTCAAGGGCCCGAGCGTCAACGTTCAGACCGCCTGTTCCACCTCGCTGGTGGCGGTTCATTACGCCGCCCAGTCGCTGCTGAGCGGGGAATGCGACATGGCGCTGGCGGGCGGCGTCACCATCGAACTGCCGCACGCGCGCGGCTACATCTTCCAGGACGGCGAAATCCTGTCGCCTGACGGCCATTGCCACGCGTTCGATCACCGCGCCCAGGGCACGGTGTTCGGATCGGGCGCGGGCGTGGTGGTTCTGCGCCGGCTTGAGGACGCGCTCAGGGACGGCGACCACATCTGGGCCGTCATCAAGGGCACCGCCGTCAACAACGACGGGGCGGCCAAGGCGGGCTACCTTGCCCCCAGCGTGGACGGTCAGGCCAAGGCGATTGCCGAGGCGCATGCCGTGGCCGGCGTGCGCGCCGACACCATCGACTACGTGGAATGCCATGGCACCGGCACCTACCTGGGCGATCCGATCGAGGTGGCCGCGCTCACGCAGGCCTTTCATGAGACGACCACCGAGACCGGCTTCTGCCGCATCGGATCGGTCAAGACCAACATCGGGCACCTGGACACCGCAGCCGGCGTGGCGAGCCTCATCAAGGTGGCGCTCTCCCTCAAGCACCGCGAACTGCCGCCCAGTCTCGGCTACGAGCAACCCAACCCATCGATCGACTTCGACAGCAGTCCCTTCAAGGTCAATCACACCCTGAGCCCGTGGGTCTCGCACAAGGGGCCTCGCCGCGCCGGTGTCAATTCGCTCGGCGTGGGTGGCACCAATGCCCACGCCGTGCTCGAAGAAGCGCCAGAGGCTGCGCCAGCCGAACCGTCGGAATGGCCCTTTCACGTGCTGGTGGTGTCGGGGCGCTCGCGCGCGGCGCTTGATGCAAACGCCAAGGCGCTGGCCGCGCACCTGCGCGCCCACCCGGAGCAAGACCTGGCCGACGTGGCCTACACGCTCAAGGAAGGTCGGCGCGCCTTCGAACACCGGCGCGTTCTTGTGGCCGAAACCCACGAAGAAGCCGCGGCGCTGCTCGAAGGCACCGACACCCGCCGCGTGTTCACGCATGCCCGACTGGGCGATGACCCGGACGTGGTATTCATGTTCCCCGGCGGGGGTGCTCAGTACGCGGGCATGGCGCGCGAGCTTTATGCCACCGAGCCGGTGTTCAAGGACTGGATGGACCGTGGCCTCGACGTACTTCAGCGCCAGTTGAACTACGACATTCGCGCACTGTGGCTGCCCGAGCCGGACCAGCACGCCCAGGCTGTTGAAAAGCTCAAGCGACCATCGGTTCAGTTGCCACTGATCATGATCGTCGAGTACGCGCTGGCGCAGCTGTGGATGTCTTGGGGTGTCAAGCCCGCCGCACTGGTGGGCCACAGCATGGGCGAGAACACGGCCGCCTGCCTCGCCGGCGTGATGTCGTTCGAGGACTGCATCGGTCTGGTGCTGTTGCGGGGACAGTTGTTCGACACGGTTCCGGTTGGGGGCATGCTGAGCGTGCCGCTCGCGGCCGACGAAGTTCGCGGCCTGCTGGGCACCGAGCTGGACATGGCCAGCGTCAATGCACCCGAGCTCTGCGTCGTCTCGGGTCCGCAGCATGCGCTTGACGCACTCGAGGCCACGCTGAAGGCGCGCGAGGTGGAACCTCAGCGCATCCAGATCGACATCGCCGCACATTCGCGCATGCTTGAACCCATTCTGGGCAGGTTCGAGGCCTACCTGCGAAGCATCCGGCTGCAGGCGCCGAAGTTGCCGATCATTTCCAACCGCGACGGCAAGCCTTTGACGGCAGCCCAGGCGACCGACCCGTTGTACTGGGTGGGCCACCTTCGCAACACCGTTCACTTTGCCGACTGTCTGGCCACCCTGATGCAGGAAGGTCAACGCGTCTACCTCGAAGTGGGACCGGGCAAGGCGCTGGGCTCGCTGGCGCAGGCCAATGGCGTGCCCTCGGGTCAGGTGATCAACTCGCTGCGCCACGCCGACCACGCCATTGCCGACGACGTGTGGTTCCTTGGCACGCTGGGGCGCCTGTGGGCCACCGGCGTCAAGGTCGACTGGGAACCGATCTGGGGCGAAGCGCGGCGCCGCCGCGTTCCACTGCCCACCTACGCCTTCCAGCGCAAGCCCTACTTCATCGAACCCGGCCAGTCCCGGGTGACCGCGCCGGAACCGGCGCAAATCCTGCGCACCGATGATGTCGGTCAGTGGGGGTACCAGCCCCGCTGGCGTCCGCGCCAGGCCGACGTGAACTTCGATGTCGCGCGCGACCTGGCGGGCACTGCACCCCAAAGCTGGTTGGTGTTCATGGACGACGCCGGCCTGGCCGATGCACTGGTGCAGCGGCTGCGTGCGGCCGGCCACCGGGTGACCGTCGTTCGCGCCGGCGACGTGTTTGCACGCGTCAGCGACGAGGAATACCTGCTGTCACCGGAACGCGGTCGCGAAGGCTACGACGAGCTGGTGCGCGACCTGATGGCCACCGGCCATCCGCCGCAGCAGATCGTGCACGCGTGGCTGGTCACCCGCGAAGAGCGTTTCCGCCCGGGCAGCAGCTTCTTCCACCGCAACATCGAACAAGGGTTTTTCAGCCTGTTGTTTCTGGCCCAGGCGCTGGCCGAAGAGAACCTGCCCAAACCCTTGCACGTCACCGTGCTGACCACCGGTGCGGCCAGGGTGCGGGACGAAGCATTGCCCTATCCGGAAAAGGCCACGGTGATGGGCCCCGCCCGCGTGGCCCCCCGCGAACTGCCTGGCCTGACCTGCACTGCGCTGGACGTGGTGCTGCCGACGCAAGACAAAGGCTGGCGGGCCAAGCCCCGGCCCGACGCCTGCGGTGACCTGGCCGATCAGGTGCTGGAAGACCTGTTTGCGCCGGCGGGCAATCGCGTGGCCGCATTGCGCGGCGACAAGCGATTCGAGCTCGGCTTTGCACCGCTGCCACTGCCCGAGGCCACTGCATTGCCGACGCTGCCCGAGGCGCCGGTGTGCTTCATCACCGGTGGCCTGGGCGGCATCGGTCTGACGGTGGCCGAGCGACTCGCGCGCGAAAAGCGCGCGCGGCTGGTGCTGCTGGCGCGTCAGGCGTTGCCGTCGCCCGAGACATGGGACGCGATCCTGAGAAACCCCGGCGCATCGGCTGCCCAGGTGCAGCGCATCCAGGCGGTGCGCCGGCTCGAGGGGCTCGGTGCCGAGGTGCTGGTCGTCGCCGCCGATGTCTGCAACGTCAAGGACATGCAGGCAGCCGAGGCGCAGGCGCGACAGCGGTTCGGTCGCATCCACTTGGTGGTGCACGCGGCCGGTGTGGTCGACGACGGACCGCTGCTCACCAAAACCTCGGGCGCGGTCGAAGAAGTGTTTGCCCCCAAGGTGCACGGGCTGCAGATCCTGCACGACCTGTTCCCCGACGGCAGCATCGACCAACTCGTGCTGTTCTCATCGACCAGCACGGTAACGGCACCGGCTGGCCAGGTCGACTACGTGGCCGCCAACGAGTACCTCAACGCCTACGCCCACAGCCGCGCGGGCGGCCAGACGAAGGTGCTGGCCATCGATTGGGGCATCTGGAACGAGGTCGGCATGGCCGCCAAGGCCATGGCCAGCCGACTGGGTGAATCGGTGCCCGCACCTCGCCACCCGGCCGGCACCCCGTTGCTGGACGAGGCCACCTTCGACCCGTCCGGCCACCGCCTGTTCACGGCGCAGTGGCGCACCCAGGAACGATGGATTCTCGACGGTCACCGCACGAGGGCCGGGCAGGCCCTGCTGCCGGGCACCGGCTATCTCGAACTGGCGGCCCAGGCCCTGCGGGGCAACGGCGAAACAGGCCCGTTCGCCATCCGGGACCTGTATTTCTTCCGCCCGCTGGACGTCAACGACGGCCAGACCCGCGAGGTGCGGGTCAAGCTTGGCCGAAGCGAGGAAGGCTATGCGCTGGAGGTTCGCAGCGACGTGCTGTTCGAAGGCCGACGGGGCTTCCAGCTCAACGCCCAGGCCACCCTGGTGCCGGGCGCGCTCCCGCCTGCGCCGGCCATCGACCTGGCCGCCGTGCAAGCCCGCTGCCCGCTGCACCAGGCCTCTGATGCCGCAGGCCTGCGCTCGCCGCAGGAAGAACACCTGCGGTTCGGGCCGCGCTGGCGCGTGCTGCAATCGGTGGCGCACGGTCAGGGTGAAGGCATTGCCCGCCTGGCGCTGCCCCCGGCCTTCCTGGCCGACATCGAGCAGGGCTACCTGCTCCACCCCGCACTGCTGGACCTGGCCACCGGCTGGGCCATGGGCCTGATTGCCGGCTACGCGCCCGACCACCTTTGGGTCCCCGTGTCATACCGCGAGGTGCTGGTCCACCGCCCGCTGCCCGGCCAGATCTGGAGCTGGGTGCGCAACGCGCAGGACAACCGCGCCGACGCGCCTTTTGCCGTCTTCGATGTGACCCTTTGCGACGCTCATGGCGAGGTGTGCGTGGAGGTGCGGGGTTTCTCCATCAAGCGCCTGCAGGAAGGCGGATTCGCGGCATCGGTCAGCCGTCTCGACGCTCGCGAACTGGTGTTCGACCACGGTGATTCCACCGACGCGGAGGCCAGGCTCTCACCGGCGGAAGAGCAGCTGCAACACAACATCGCACAGGGCATTCGACCCGCCGAGGGTGCGGATGCGTTCGGCCGCGCGCTGGCCAGCGGCTTGCCGCAGGTGGTGGTGTCATCGATGAAACTGGATGCCCTGATCCGGCAGGCTGGCCAGGCCGTGGCCAGCGACGCCGGGTCCGGACAGAAATTCCAGCGCCCCGATCTCGACAGCGACTATGTCGAACCTCGAAACGACGTGGAACGCACGCTGGTGGGCTTCTGGGAAGAACTCCTGGGGGTGAGCCAGGTCGGGGTGGAAGACAGCTTCTTCGACCTTGGCGGTCACTCGCTGATTGCGGTGCGCCTGTTCGCCATGGTCAAGAAGGCCTACCGGGTCGAGTTTCCGATCTCGGTGCTGTTCGAGGCGCCCACCATTGCGCTCTGCGCAGACATGATCCGCGAACGCATCGGCGACACGTCGACAGATGCCACCGGGACAGCGGGCGGTGCGGCAACGGCCAGCCCCGCACCGCGGCGCCGGTTCACCCACCTGGTGGCCATGCACGACGGCGAAGGCGGCGAGCGCACGCCCTTCTTCCTGGTGGCCGGCATGTTCGGCAACGTGCTCAACCTGCGCCACCTGGCACGCCTGATCGGCGTCGGCCGCCCGTTCTACGGGCTTCAGGCGCGCGGCCTGTACGGCGACCAGAAGCCGCACGACTCGCTGGTCGAGGCGGCCACCGACTGCATTGCCGAGATGCGCCAGGTGCAGCCGCACGGTCCCTACCTGCTGGGCGGCTTCTCGGGCGGCGGCATCACCGCCTACGAAATCGCGCGCCAACTCGAGGCAGCCGGTGAAAAAGTGTCGCTGCTGGTGCTGCTGGACACCCCGCTGCCGGAGCGGCCGGCCCTGACTCGGCCAGACAAACTGCTCATCAAGCTGGACGAGCTGCGACGAGGTGGCCTGGGGTTCCTGAAACGTTGGGCCGAGCGCAGAATTGCCTGGGAGTTGCAGCGCCGCCGGGGCGGCCCGGCGCCGACCGCCAGCACGCACCAGTTGCACAACGCCGAAATCGAAGCCGCTTTCCGTGCCGCCTTGCCGGTGTACCCTCTGAAGTCCTGGCAAGGACCGGCCGTGCTGTTCCGTCCGCCGCTGGATCGCCGCTGGAAGGTCACGGGTGGGCGCTGGGTGAGTACCGAGCGCGAGTACGTGCTCGACGACAACGACTGGACGCGCTACATGCCCGCCTTGCGTGTGATCGAGGTGCCCGGAAACCACGATTCCATGGTGCTGGAACCCAACGTGCGCGTGCTCGCCGGCCAGATCAAGCGCTGCATCGACGAAGCCGAGTCGGTATCCAAGACATGAACCCCTCACCCACCGTTCTGACCGTCCTGCTCAATTACCGCACCGCCGACATGACCCTGAAGGCGCTGGAGGTGGCGGTGCGCGAAACGGCAGGCATCGCCGGCACCATCACGGTGGTCGACAACGACTCACGCGACGGTTCCTACGAAAAGATCCGCGACACCGTGGCCGCGCGCGGCTGGGACCGGGTGCGGGTGGTGGCCTCCGGCCGCAATGGCGGCTTCGGCGCGGGCAACAACGTGGCGATGCGAATGGGCCTGCCGGATGGCTCGAAGCCCGACTTTGTGTACCTGCTCAATTCCGATGCGTTCCCGGAGCCGGGCTCCATCCAGATTCTGCTGGACGCCTTGCTGGCCAACCCGAAACTCGGCTTCGCCGGTGGCCACACCTTCGGCCAGGACGGCGCCTTCCACAACACCGCGTTCCGCTTTCCGTCGATCCAGAGCGAGTTCGAATCGGCCGCCGCCACCGGCATCATCTCGCGGCTGCTGCGCCGGCACATCGTGGCGATCCCGGAACCGACCACATCGATGGACGTGGACTGGCTGGCCGGCGCCAGCCTGATGATCCGGCGCCAGGTGCTCGACGACATCGGCCTGTTCGACGAGCGCTACTTTCTGTACTTTGAGGAAACCGACCTCTGCCTGCGCGCCCGTCGGGCCGGCTGGGGGGCGCGTTACGTCAAGGACAGCCGGATCATGCACATCGGCTCGGTCTCAACTGGCATGAAGACCTGGAAGCGCATGCCGGGTTACTGGTTCGACTCCCGCCTCTGGTACTTCACCAAGAACCATGGCGCGGTTTATGCAGGCATGGCCACGCTGGCGTATGTGGCCGGTTCGATGATCCGGTTGCTGCGGCGTGTGCTGGGGTCTAAAAGGGTCGGCCCAGAGCATTTCCTGCGCGACCTGGTGTCGCACGCGCTGCGCTCTCTGTGGCAGCGCAAACTGGTGGGCGGCCGTCCCAGCCAGGCAACCTGATTTTGGTGTTTCGTTTTCGGAGCGATCCATGAACCGCTTTTCCTGTGCCGTGATGGGCAACGAGTCCCTGCTGATCGAATGCGCCGAGCGCGTGCTGCAGGGCGGCGACCACATCTCGGTGGTCATCACCCGCAACGGCGACATCAGGTCGTGGGCAACCCAACGGGGTCTTCGTGTGGAAGCGCCCGGCAACGACCTGGCGCAGCGGCTGGCCGGTCTCGAATTCGATTGGCTGTTCAGCATTGCCAACCTGTCGGTGATTCCGCAGGCGGTGCTGGCGCAGGCGAAGCGCGGCGCCATCAACTTCCACGACGGTCCGCTGCCCCGGCACGCAGGCCTCAACGCGCCGGTGTGGGCCATCCTCGAACAGGAAAAACGCCACGGCGTCACCTGGCACCTGATCGAGGGCGGCATCGACGAGGGCGACATCGTGCAGCAGAAGCTGTTCGACATGGCCCCCAACGAGACAGCGCTGACATTGAACACACGCTGCTACGAAGCCGCCATGGAAAGCTTCGCCGACCTGCTGGCCGACCTGCGTGGCCCGGGCCTGCGGCGCCAGCCGCAGGACCTGAGCCAGCGCACCTACCACGCGCGGCTCGATCGCCCCGCGGCGGCGGCCCGGCTCGACTTTGCGCAACCAGCCGACCGGCTTGCCGCCCTGGTCTGTGCGCTCGACCACAGCACCTACTGGAACCCGCTGGCCTGCCCCAAGGTCGAGATCGACGGCCGGGTGCTGCTGGTCGGCGGCGCCACCGTTGAGACGACCCTGGGCGCGGCTGCGCCCGGCGAGGTGCTCGAAGCCACGCCCGGTGGCTTGGTGGTGGGCACTGCGACCACCCCACTGCGCCTCACCGGTTTGCGCGATCCGCTGGGCCAGGCCGTGTGCCCGTCCACCGTGGCGCGGACCGGCGCGCGCTTGCCCTTGCTCGACCCGGCCACGGCACGGGCGCTGACCGATGCCCTCGCGCAGGTGGTCGATGGCGAGGCGGCCTGGCGCCGCTGCCTCCAGTCTCCAGAGGCGATCGACCTGCCGTCCGCCGTGTCCGCAACAGGCCCGGCGACCTGGCGGCAAGCAAAGCTGCCAATGCCGCCAGCGCTGTCCGGTGACCGCCTGCTGGCAGGTGTGGCGGCCTGGGTCGCACGCGTCAGCGGAAAGTCCGCCTTCGACCTCGCCCTGCGGGTCGCCGGCGCGCCGAGCGCGTCCGGCTACCTGTCCACATGGGTGCCGCTGCGCCTGTCGGCGGGCGGCGACACACTGTTCGGCGAATTCAGCGCGCAGGTCACCACCGCGCTGAACAACGCCCGCCGCCATCCGGCCTTCGCGCTCGATCTGGTGGCGCGCGACCCTGCCATCAAGGGCCTGTCGGTGCCGCAGGTGGGGCTGTCGCTGGCCGCAGGCGCCATCGACGGCAGCGCAGTCACCGTGGAGTGCACGCCCGACGGCGGCCTGACCCTGTGGCACGACAGCACCCGCATGCCCGATGACGCAGCCGCTCAGCTGGCACAGCGCCTGCAATGGGTGCTTGCCGCGCTGGCCGAACCTTCGGCCGCCGACACTCCCCTGGTCCGTCTGCCGATCATGTCGCCGGCCGAGCGCGATCAGGTGCTCTATGGCTGGAACAACACCCGTTGCGACTACGAGCGCCAGACCTGTGTGCACCAGTTCTTCGAAGCCCAGGTGCTGCGCACACCGCAAGCCACCGCGGTGGTGTTCGAGGGCACGGCACTGACGTATGCCGAGCTCAACCGCCGGGCCAACCAGGTCGCGCACCGCCTGCGCGGCATGGGCGTCAAGCCAGGCACCCTGGTGGGCCTCTACACCCCCCGGTCGGCAGAACTGCTGATCGGCGCGCTCGCGATCCAGAAGGCCGGCGGCGCCTATGTGCCCCTGGACCCAGCCTACCCGGCCGACCGCGTGGCGCTTTACATCGAAGACAGCGGCGCGCCGGTGATCGTGGCGGCGTCGGCCCTGGTGGGCAGCCTGCCCCCTCACAAAGCCCAGGTGCTGGTGATCGACAACGACCCGCAGCTGGCCACCCAGCCCGACGGCAACCCCGACAGCGGCGTTCAATCCTCGGACATCGCCTACATGATCTACACGTCGGGTTCCACCGGGCGCCCCAAGGGGGTCATGGTCGAACACCGCAACGTGTCCAACTTCTTCCGAGGCATGGACGATCGCATCCGGCACGACCCACCCGGGGTGTGGCTGGCGGTGACCAGCCTGTCGTTCGACATTTCGGTGCTGGAGCTGTTCTACACGCTGGCCCGCGGCTTCAAGGTGGTGCTCTCGAGCGACGAGAACCGTGCCCTGGTGTCGGGCGGAGGTCAGCCGTCGATCTCGGCGCAGAAGATGGACTTCAGCCTCTACTACTGGGGCAACGACGACGGCGCCGGCCCTAAGAAGTACGAGCTGCTGCTCGAGGGCGCGAAGTTCGCCGACCAGCATGGCTTTTGCGCGGTGTGGACGCCGGAACGCCATTTCCACGCTTTCGGTGGACCCTACCCCAACCCGTCGGTCACCGGCGCGGCGGTGGCCGCCGTCACCCGGAACATCGGCGTGCGCGCCGGCAGCTGCGTCGGGCCACTGCACCACCCGGCGCGCATCGCCGAAGAGTGGGCGGTGATCGACAACCTCACCAACGGCCGGGCGGCGCTGGCCATCGCCTCGGGCTGGCAGCCCGATGATTTCGTGCTGCGGCCACAGAACACGCCGCCGAACAACAAGAAGGCGATGCTCGACACCATCGACCAGCTGCGCCGCCTGTGGCGCGGCGAGGCGGTGCCCTTCCCCACCGCCAATGGCGAGCCCTTCAATGTCATCACCCAGCCGCGCCCGGTGTCCAAAGAGCTGCCGGTGTGGGTCACCACCGCCGGCAATCCCGAGACCTGGAAAGAGGCCGGTGCCATCGGCGCCAACGTGCTCACCCACCTGCTGGGCCAGTCGGTCGACGAGGTGGCCGGTAAGATCAAGCTCTACCACCAGGCGCTGCGCGACGCGGGGCACGATCCGGCGAACTTCACCGTCACCCTAATGCTGCACACCTACGTGGCGCGCGACCGCGAGCTGGCGCGCGAGGTGGCGCGGGGCCCGATGAAGGACTACCTGCGAAGCGCGGCCGGCCTGATCAAGCAGTACGCCTGGGCATTCCCGGCCTTCAAGAAGCCGGCCGGCGTGAGCAACCCGTTCGAGCTCGACCTGCGTTCGCTGACAGACGATGAGATGGAGGGCATCCTCGACTTTGCGTTCCTGCGGTACTTTGAAGATTCCGGTCTGTTCGGCACGGTCGAGGACTGCCTCAAGCGCGTCGAAGAACTCAAGCGCATCGGCGTCGGTGAGGTCGCCTGCCTGATCGACTACGGCATCCCGGTGGAAAAGGTCATGGAAGGCCTGTACCCGCTCGCCGAGGTGCTGCGCCGCTCGAACCAGCCCACCACCGTGGCCGATGGCGACTACTCCATTGCTGCGCAGATCGTTCGGCATGGCGTAACCCACCTGCAGTGCACGCCCAGCATGGCCCGCATGATCGCCATGAACGACGAAGCCAGGATGGCCCTGCGGCAGGTGCAGAACCTCATGATCGGCGGCGAGGCCCTGCCCGGCACCCTGGTGGCCGAGCTGGGGCAGGTCACCAAGGCGTCGATCGAGAACATGTATGGCCCGACCGAAACGACGATCTGGTCGTCCACCGAAACCGCCGGCACGGGCGAGGCGGTCGTCAACATTGGCCGGCCGATTGCCAACACGCAGATGTACGTGCTGGACAGCCACCAGCAGCCCCTGCCGGTGGGCGTGCCCGGCGAGCTCTACATTGGCGGCGACGGTGTCACGCGCGGTTACTGGCAGCGCCCGGACCTCACGGCCGAGCGCTTCCCCGCCGACCCTTTCGTGGGTCCCGAATGCGTTGCACCCGGCGGCGCCCGCATGTACCGCACCGGCGACCTCGCGCGCTGGCGGCCCGACGGGCGCATCGACTTCCTGGGTCGCGCCGACTTCCAGGTCAAGATCCGCGGTTACCGCATCGAACTGGGCGAGATCGAGGCGGTGCTGGAATCTGCCACGGGCGTGCGCCAGGCGGTGGTGGTGGCCCGGGAAGACCAGCCCGGCGACGTGCGCCTGGTGGCCTACCTGCGCGCCGATCCGGGTCTGCAGACCGATGCCCTGCGCGACTGGACCGGCGCCCGCCTGCCCGAGCACATGGTGCCGTCGGTGTTCGTCACGGTCGACGAGTTCCCGCTCACCCCCAACCGCAAGGTGGACCGCAAGGCGCTGCCCGCGCCCACGCAGAGCACGTTGCGCGAACGCGCGGCGGTGTTCGTGGAACCCGAGAACGAGATCGAGCAGAAGATCGCGGCCATCTGGTCCCGGATCCTCGGGGTGCCAAGGATCGGCGCCAAGGACAGCTTCTTTGCCTTGGGCGGCCACTCGCTGCTGGCGGTGCAGGCCCACCGCGAGATCAAGCAGGCGCTCAACGCCCCGAAGCTGAGCATCACCGACATCTTCCGATTCCCCACCCTGGCCGCACTGGCCGACCACCTGGACGACAAACCCAGGGACACCGCAGAGGCCACCGCCGAATCGGCCGAACGGGCCCAGATGCGGGCAGACGCCATGTCGCGCCGGCGGGCGATGCGGGCGGGCAAACAGACGACGGAATGAATGCAGCCGGTCTCCCCCTTGCTGACCCGCCAAGGACCCGGCCCGACTTGACCCAGTTGCAGTGGGAACTGGGTAAGGCACTGGGCGACGGCGTCGGTGTGGCCTGCACCGGGATCGACGGCGATCCTGGCCAGCTCTGGCCGGAAGAGCGCGAAGCGGTGCAGAAGGCAATTCCCCGGCGCCAGCGCGAGTTCGCCGCCGGCCGCCAGGCCGCGCGCGAGGCGATGGGCCGCATCGGGTTTCCTCCGCAAGCCATACCCAGTGCTATCGATCGGTCCCCGATCTGGCCTGTCGGTGTGGTAGGGTCCATCGCACACAACAATCATGTGTGTGTGGCGATTCTGGGTCGGCGCAGTGAAGTGCACGCCATTGGCATTGACATCGAAGACGATCGCCCGCTGGAGGCGGACCTGTGGCCAACGATCTGCACCGAGCAAGAATTGGCCACGCTCGGCCTTCTGCCCCCATCGGACAGAGGCCATTGGGTGACCCGCGCGTTCTGCGCCAAAGAGGCCTACTACAAGTGGCAGTACCCGCAGACCGGGCGCATACTTGATTTTTGCGATGTGCAGTTGACCTTCAACCACGATCACTCAGAATTCCGCGTGGGGCAGGCCCCAACTGCCAATGTGCCTGTGCTGATTCACTTGCCCGCGGGCAAGGTACGTGAATCCGGCGGACTCATCGTGGCTTGGTTGATTGGCGCACGCGTGGACAGAGCGCCCCAAAGTTGTTTTCCTCCAGCGAGTTCATGATCACGCGCATGTCGGCGTGCAACTTCGATCCAGAAACCACTGATCTCCGCACGCTGTTTCGTGGACAAGTCGAGCGCTGCGCGGATGGGCTGGCCTACGCGTTCCTCGGCAACGATCTCGAGCCCGCGCACGTTCTCACTTTCGAGGAACTTGGCGAGGTTGCCGAGGCGATCTCAAGCCGGTTGAGAAGCCTCACCCGCCCTGGCGACCGGGTGTTGCTGGCCTTCAGCAACGAGCCTGAAGCGCTGCAGCTGTTCTGGGGCTGCCTGCTGGCTGGCGTGGTACCCGTTCCAGCCCCTGCGCCAGAAGCGAGGAATCCGAAAGCCAGTGAATCCAGGCTGTCCGGAATGGCGAGGGACGCCGGGGTCGCGCTGGCGCTGGCCCGATCCGATCTGATCGAGGCGGCGCGGGCCCAGGTGGCTGACGTGCACTGGATCGATCTGATGGGTCTGCTGGACACCCCGGTCGAACCGGCCCGAAGCGATACAAGCGGCACGCGCGAACAGATCGGTCATCCCGATGACGTCGCCTACCTGCAATACACCTCGGGATCCACCAGCGCACCACGCGGCGTGGAGATCACCCATTCGAACGTGCTGGCCCAGTGCCGTGCTTTCGGGCAACACGCTCAAAGCGGTCGTTCGCGCGGCCTGGTGTGGCTGCCATGGTTCCACGACTACGGGCTTGTGCAGGGCGTGATATTGCCCTTGATGCTGGGATGCACGTCGTACCTGATGCCGACGCTGAGTTTCTTGCTGCGACCGCTGCGCTGGCTCGAGGCGATCGACAAGCACCAGGTGACGCACAGTGGCGCACCCGACTTCGCATTTGCCGCCTGTGTGCAGGCCTTGAACCGGACACCGGGGTGGACCGCTCGCCTCGACAGCCTTCAACTCGTCACCTGCGGCGCAGAACCCGTCCGCGCGACGACGCTGGACGCATTCACGAACGCGTTTGTGCCCTTTGGCTTCAAGCCTGAGGTGCTCGCTCCTTCCTATGGCCTGGCCGAGGCCGTGTTGGCAGTCACCGTGCACGACGCACGGACGCCGCCCCTGACGGGAACGTTCGATGCATCGCGCATGGACCGGCTTGAGGTGCTGCGTGTGGCCGACGATGCGTCAGGTGCCCGACGGCTCGTGGGTTGCGGACCGGCGTTGCCAAGCTTCGAAGTTTCCATCGTCGACCCCGACACAGCGACCCCCTGTGCACCCGACCGAATTGGCGAAATCTGGGTGGCAGGGCCGAGTGTGGCCAGGGGCTATCGGGGGCAGCCCGACGCGTCGTTGGCCACGTTCGGTGCCTCCCTGACCGCCGATGGCAACCAAGGCAAGACCTACCTCCGGACAGGCGACCTCGGGTTCATACACCAAGGCGAACTGTTCGTGGCGGGGCGCCGCAAAGACCTGATCATCGTCAACGGGCGCAACCTGCATCCGCAGGACCTCGAACGCACCGCCGAGTCCGCCCACAGCGGGGTGCGTCCAGGGGGTGTGTTTGCGGTTGCGGTGGACAGCGGGCGCAGGGAGTCGGTTGTATTGCTGGTCGAGTGCAGCCGACGGCATTCGCCGGAGGTGGCCAGGGACCTGATCGACGCCGTCGGAAAGCTGGTGGCGGTCGAGCACCAGGTCGAGCTTCAAGACGTGGTGCTGCTGCGGGCCGGCACCCTGCCCCGCACCTCGAGCGGCAAACCACAACGCCACGCCGCGCGCCGGCTGTACCTCCAGGGCACATTGGAACCCCTGCGCATAGCCGTCCAGCCCGCGCCACCCGCGGTGCTTGCGCCAGACGAGACCGCCGACGCCGAACTGATGGACAAGCTGCTGGGCTTGTGGGGCGAAGTGCTGGGCGTTTCGGTCGTTGAACCCGATGCCAACTTCTTCGACCTCGGGGGCGACTCCCTGCTGGCCACCCAGCTCGTGTCCCGCCTCAGGGCTCGCTTCGGTATCGACCTGCCCATCAGTGCGCTGTTCGAAACCCCGACCGTGCGGGGATTGGCCAAACTCCTGGCGCTGGCACCTGCATCCGCGCAGGAAACGTTGACCTTGGTGGACGACATGGTGCCCGACGCAACGGCGCCGCGACCGCCGGGCAGCGTGGTACCGCTGTCGTTCTCGCAAGAGCGCATGTGGTTCATGCACGAACTGGCACCAGACCGCGGTGCCTACAACATCCCCCTGGCGCTTCGTTTCCGGGGTGCTTTCGATACCTCGGTCATGCAGGCTGCCTTGGCCCGCGTGGTTCAGCGACACGAGGTGCTGCGCACCCGCTTCATCACGACTCCAGAAGGGGTCATCGGGGAAGTCGTGGCCGCGCAGCATCCCGCCATCGAGGAAGTGCGGCTCGGCCCTGCCGATATATCCCCATCGGATACTGCCTTGCACCTGTACCTCGCGCAGGCCACGCTGGCGCCTTTCCGCCTCGACCAATGCCCGCTTCTTCGCGCGCAGGCCATCCGGCTGTCCGAAGACGAGGTGGTGCTGCTGATCGTGATGCACCACATCGTGGGTGACCAATGGTCGTTTGCCGAACTGGGCCGCGAACTGGCTGCGCATTACAACGCCATCCAGCAGGGAGGTGAAGCCACCCTGCCCCCACTCCCCTTCCAGGTGGCCGATCACGCGCGTTGGCACCGTGGCTGGTTTGATGGCGAACGGCATGCGCGAGAGCGCGACCATTGGCTTCGCCGGCTCGATGGCCTCGAACCCATGGCGCTGAATGAAGACTTTCCAAGGCCCAGAGGCCAGAGCTTCCGCGGCTCGACGGTTCGCCTGCCGCTGGCTCGGGAAGACATATCGGCCTTGCGCCAGCTGGGCGCAAGCCATGGCGCGAGCCTTTCGATGGTGCTGATCGCGGCGCTGAAGGTGATGTTGCAGCGACACACCGGCATGAGCGACATCGCGATCGGCGTGCCCATCGCCAACCGCCATCACCTCACCTCCGAGCACCTCATCGGCACCTTCGTCAACACCCTGGTGTTCCGCACCGATCTGGCGGGCGACCCGGATTTCCAGACGGTGCTGTCGCGGGTGCGCGCAGTCTCACTGGATGCCTTTGCCCACCAGGACATGCCGTTCGAATTGCTGGTGCGAGAGATGGGTGGCCGACCCGATGCGAGCCGGCAACCGCTGTTCAACGTGATGTTCAACATGGTGAACTCACAGGCCCGTGACTGCCATTTTGACGGCCTTGAATGGACTCGGCTGGACTTCGATCGCCAGTCAACCCAGTTCGACCTCACGGTGGTTGCCGACCTGCTTTACGACCAGGCCATCGTCATCGAGTACGCAACCGACCTGTTTTCACGCGAAACCGTGCAGCGCATGGCCGAGCACCTGGAAAGCATTCTGCACGCGGCGGTGCGTTCACCGTCCGAGCGCGTGTCGACGTTCCCGCTGATGCGCGACGACGAGCGCCTGCGATTGGATGCCTGGTCCACCGGACCTTCGGAGCCCTTGCCTGCGAGCACGGTGGGCGAATGGGTCGGCGCAGGCGCCCGGATGGCGCCTGACCACCCTGCAGTGGTGTTCGGTACAGCGATCCTGACCCACCGTGAACTCGATGCCGCCACGAACAAACTGGCGAGGCACCTTCGCCAACGCGGCATCTCGCGCGGTGACCGGGTGGGCCTGTGCCTGCCCAGGGGCACAGATCTTCTGGTGGCGATGCTGGCAGTGATCAAGTCCGGGGCGGCCTACGTGCCACTGGACCCAGGCCACCCGCCGCAGCGCATCGGCCACCAGATCGACGACGCCGGGTTGAGCCTCTTGATCACGACCGCAACGATCGCGGTGAAGCTGTCCCCCGGCCCTGTGGTCACGCTGTTGATGGATGAAGAGAGCCAAGAGGTGGCGGCCGAATCGGACGAACCACTGGACAGCGATCGGCACCACGATGCCGGCCCTGAAGACCCGGCGTACGTGATCTACACGTCGGGCTCAACGGGACGACCCAAGGGCGTGGTGGTGCCACACCGCGCGGTGGTGAACCTGCTCTCCAGCATGGCCACCCGGCCCGGACTGACAAACACAGACCGGCTTCTGGCGATCACCACCCCGAGTTTCGACATTGCGGTGCTGGAGCTCCTGCTGCCGCTGGGAGTGGGCGCCACTGTGGTCATGGCAAGCGACGCACAGGCCACAGACGGCCGAGCGCTCGCGGACCTGGTTGCCCGGGAGCACATCACCGTGCTGCAGGCCACACCATCGCGCTGGCACTTGCTCATCGATTCCGGCTGGGCAGGCAACCCCTCCCTCAAGGCGCTCGTGGGTGGAGAACCGCTCACCCGCAGCCTCGCATCGCAGCTGCAGGCCCGCTGTCGCGAGGTCTGGAACATGTACGGCCCCACCGAAACCACGGTGTGGTCGAGCTGCTGGCAACTGCCCAGTGACCCGACCCAGCCGATCTCGCTCGGTCGGCCGGTGGCCAACACCACCATCCTCGTGCTCGACGGTCACCTGCAGCCCTGCCCGATCGGCGTGGCGGGCGAAATCTGCATCGGCGGCATGGGGTTGGCGCTGGGCTACCACCAGCGCGACGAGCTGACCGCCGAGCGCTTCGTGGTGGCACCAGAAGGTGTTGCGCCGGGGGACGGGCGCCTCTACCGAACCGGTGACCGCGGGCGATGGCGTCATGACGGCTCGCTTGAACACGGTGGACGGCTGGACGATCAGGTCAAGCTGCGAGGATTTCGGGTCGAACTGGGTGAGATCGAAGCCCACCTGCTGACCCACACCGGCGTGGCACGGGCGGTGGTGGCGCTGCACGACGACGGGACGGGCTCGCCCAGGCTGGTGGCATACGTGGTGCCTCACAACGTGATGCCTGCCCCTGAACAACTGCGCCAGCACCTTCGACACTGGCTGCCAGACCCGATGGTGCCGGCGCAATTCGTCGAAATGGCCACCCTGCCCGCCCTGCCCAACGGAAAAACCAACCGCAAGGCGCTGCCCGCCCCCCCCGGGCTGGCGTCTCGATCACCCGAACCGAGAGTGGCGCCAAGGGACGCCATCGAGGAGGCCATCTGGTCGGCCTGGCGTGACACCCTGCAGATCGACGACTTCGGCATACACGACAACTTCTTCGATCTGGGCGGACATTCAATCCAGGCAGTGGGTGTGGTGACCCGGATCGAGAAAGCGCTTCTGCGGCCCTGCTCGCTGGCACTGCTGTTTGAACACCCCACGGTGGCCGATCTGGCGGCGGTGATGGCAAAACCGACCGCGGCGGGCACGGTCGACAAGACCTTGACGGTTTTGCAGCACCTGGGACAAGGACCAACCCTGTTTCTGCTGGCCGGCGCCGAGATGTATCGGCCCCTCGCGCAGCGGCTGGGCCCTGAAGTGCCCGTGATTGGTGTGTTCTCGCAGACCGAGATCGATTTGCTGCAGCGATCACCAGACTCGGTACCTCCCAAGGTCTCGGTCGACACACTCGCGGGGGAGTACCTCGAGCTGATCCGGTCGGTCCAACCCCAGGGACCGTACTTTCTCGGTGGTTTCTCGATCGGCGGTGTGCTGGCTTACGAAGTGGCGCAACGGCTGCAACAGCAAGGCGAGTCGCTCGGGCTGTTGATCTTGTTCGATTCGATGTTGCCGGGACGGGGATGGCAACACGTGCTGGCGGGCGTGCGGCGGCGCCTGCGGATGCTTCGCCAGCACGGTGCCAGCCACCTCAGGCACATCTTGCAGGTATACAGGCTGCAGCGCTCGCAGCGAAACCAGCCGGGTGGGCGGCGAAACCAGGCCTACGTCCAGGCCATTCGATCGTATCGGGCGCGACCCGGCGACATGGCTGTGCTGTTCCTCCAGGCAGGCGACGACGCATCGACCGCACCCGCCTACGGCTGGCAATCGCTGGTGCCGGCGTTGACGGTCGTTCGCGTTCCAGGACGCCACATGGACATCCTGGAACCACCCAACGTCGACGAACTCTCAGGCCATGTCCGGGCGCACCTGGCCGCGACCCACCCCGCTTGGCCCGTGGCGGGTTCGGCCAACCGAGTTGACGCGGATTCGAACCACCGCCATTGACCCCACCACCTCATGAGACTGAAACACACCTTCACTTGTGCCCTGGCGCTGCTGCTGACCGCCTGCGGCTGGCAGAAAACGCTCGACCCCCAGGCGCTATCGGCGCTGTACGTGAACCCCTTGCCGCCGCCGGTCAAGCCCTTGAACGTCTATCACATCGGGCACAGCCTGGTCAGCCGCGACATGCCTTCGATGCTGGAACAACTGGCCGGACCCGGTCATGACCACCGCTCGCAACTGGGCTGGGGTTCTTCGCTGAAGGCGCACTGGGAGCCCGATGTACCAATCAACGGCTTCGAACTGGAAAATGCACACCCTCGGTACATGGACGCGATGACGGCGGTCAAGAGCGGGAAGTTCGATGTGCTGGTGCTGACTGAGAGCGTTGAAATCAAGGACGCCATCAAGTACCACGACAGCCCGAAGTACCTGCACCTGTGGACTGCATTGGCCCGGAGTGTTCGCCCCGATACCCGGGTCTATCTTTATGAGACTTGGCATCAACTGAACGACCCAAAGGGATGGCTCGAACGCATTGATGAAGATCTTCCGCTGCACTGGGAAGGAGTACTGCTGGCCAAGGCACTCGCCAGAGATGGTACTGGCGGACCGATTCATGTCATCCCGGCGGGGCAGGTTCTTGCCCGTTTTGTGCGGCGGCTGGATCAGCTCGGCGGGCTACCTGGCCTGAAATCCAGGGAAGAACTGTTCTCATTTGACGAGAAAGGCGCCCGGGACAACATCCACATGAACGATGTGGGGCATTACCTGGTGGCACTGACCCACTATGCCGTGCTTTACCAGCGCAACCCAACGGGCCTGCCCCACCGCCTGAAGCGGGCCGACGGGAGCCCCGCCGACGCACCCAGCGAAGAAGTTGCGAGGCTCATGCAGGAAGTGGTTTGGGAAGTGGTCACGACATATCCCAAGACAGGCGTGTCCCAGGCCCGTAGATGACCCGGAGCGAGGCAGTCGCTCAGTAGGCGTTGCGGCCCGTCAGCGCACCGAGGGTACGAACGAGAATGACCAGGTCCAGCCAGAGCGACCAGTTGTTGATGTACTCGATGTCGGCTTCGACCCGTTGCTGCATGCGCTCGATTTCGGTGGTTTCGCCACGCAAGCCCCGCACTTGGGCCAGACCGGTGATACCAGGCTTGATGTTGTGGCGCGCGAAGTACGCGCGGATGCGCTGCGAATACTCTTCGTCGTGCTGCACCGCGTGCGGCCGCGGACCCACCAACGACATCTCGCCCTTCAGCACGTTGAAGATCTGCGGCAGTTCGTCCAGGCTGGTCTTGCGCAGAAACGCTCCCACCCGCGTGACCCGGGGGTCGTTCTTTCGGGCCTGCTGAACCACCCCGGTCGGGGGCTGGTGGACAAACATGCTCCGGAACTTCCAGATGTGGAACACCTTGCCGCTCCAGCCGTTTCGGGCCTGCCTGAAAAACACCGGCCCCGGACTGTCAAGCTTGATGGCCAACGCGATGACCAGCAGAAGGGGCGAAATGCACAGCAGGATCAGAGTTGCCAGCACGCGATCTTCAATCGCCTTGATGAGCAGGCGGGTGCCGGTCAACGGTGTCTCTGAAAGGGTGAGTACCGGCAGCCCCGCGATCTCCCTGACGCTGTGGTTGACCAGAAGGAGCGAAAAGATGTCTGGCACCCAGTGCACCGCAACGTTTCGGTCCAGCAACTGCAGGTACATGTCCTCAATAAGGTCAGACTCGCTCAACGGAATGGCGAAATAAACCGTGCGCACATCATTGCTATCGATCACCGCGAGCATTTCTTCGAGCGGGCCGATGACCTGAGGCTCCCGTAACGAGGCAAAGTCGGACGACTCGTACAGCGCGGGTGCCGATCCAGCGGCGCGACCGCGCGCGGCGGTGGGAGTCTCCAGACAGCCGATGACCCGGTGATTCAACCAAGGGTTGCTGGATATCTTGTGCTGGAGGTAGCGAGCCAGCTTGCCGTCTCCAACAATCAACACGTTTTCGGCTGGAACCGCCCGGACCATGACGCGGATCTGGATCTCGCGGCTGAGGTACTGGAGCAACACCTGCAGGAAGAATCCCCCCAAGTACAGCTGCACCAACACCAGTCGGGAGAAGGACTCGGTCTGTTTCGTGACGAATCCCACCACCAGCAGGAAGGCAAACGCCAACGACCATGCCTTGAACAACGTCAGCGCTTTGCGCATGAAGCTGCTGTTGCTCCGGTAGACACCGAACTGGTCGTAAGCGAACAGCATCCCCATCGCCAGCAGCAACAACAGCACTGCGTACTCGGCCGTCAATTCACCGATCTGTTGTCGCACCAGCAGCAGCGCCAGCCCCATGACCACCGCAAGGTCAACCAGGGTCTGAACGGCGGTAGAAATGCTGCCCCGGCGCTTGAGGATCGATCGTGGCGGCGACTTGGACATGACCATGCAACCGAGTATAGGTGTGTACTTTCCGCCACTCGCCTGGAATCCCCAGGTCAGCGTGCCCCAAAGCGAGGATTTCCACGAAAATGGGGAAAACCGAGAGCCCGCTGTCCCATTCACCTGTCTGCACCCGATGTCCCGCCAATCTACCTGGAGGCAGGCAGGAACGCGGGTTGCGCCGTGCAGACTCAGCCGGATTCCCCGCGCCAGAATCGTTCACTCGACACCGATCAACGCCATGGCGACCAATACCCGAATCAGCCGTCGGAAAGATCGTTGAAACGCCCGACCCGATGAAGCGCGACGCCGAAGCCCACTCCGACTTGGTACATCCGATCGAATCGGTGTTAACCAACTGGATTTACAAGCCGAGCTTCCCCAGCATCGCAGCGGTTCGCCATCGAATTCCTGCAAGGTGGACAAGGCAACCCTTCCCGGCATCCAGCGTCCTCAAGCCCCCCCTCTCCAAGGGCAACTGGATTCTGTATTTCATGTTCCTCCCAAACGGAGCGCTGACCGCGGCCCACCGATTCACGCTTGACCGGTTGGCAAGGGAGAGCGCCAGCTTGATGATCGTCTGCGCCTGTCCGGAAGGCCATCCGGTGTTGGAGGAGTTGGGTAGGCAATGCGACGCACTGTGTTGGAAGAACCTCGCCGGATACGATTTCTCCGGATACAGCGTAGGCCTGTACGCTCTGGCCCGGGAATGCCCTGGATCGAACGTGTTCATCCTGAACGACTCGATGCTCGGACCGTTTTGTGCGCTCACGCCGTTCATCGAGCACGCACCATGGCGACTGACGGGACTGACCGCCAGTTCGCTTGAAGAGAATCACCTTCAGTCCTTCTCCCTGATCGTTCGGGGGCTAGATTCGGAATTCCTGAACGCCGTTGCCCCGGTGATCTCTGACAAATGGTGCTACCACACGGCCAGCGCCGTGATCCTTCTCCAGGAGACCCGCCTCGCGCGCGTGGCAAGCCGGTCCATGACCGTGGGAGCCTACTGGTACACAGACGGTTCCAAATACAGGGACCTCACGCTGTTTTGTCCCGAGCAACTGCTAGACGCAGGCTTTCCTTTGCTGAAGAAGTCGCTGTTCGGGAAGTTTGCTGGCGTGTTTCAACCGCCTGCGGCGATGTATGCGTTGCTGGAACGACTCGGTCATCCAGTCGTTTAGCTTGGCACCGCGTGATCGGGTCACGCGCCATGCACGGTTAGGGTGTCTCAGCCCTGCAAAGACCTAGCGCCCGTTCCTCGTTGCAGCCAGTGCTGAAGAAAAAGCGCGGCACAACAGGCGACCATCGGGATCATGGGAACGTGGTAGCGATCTTGGCCCACCATGATCGCTGGCACAGCCGCAAAGAACAATGCAACGACAACCACTGGGTTGCAAAGAATCATCCAACGTTCCCGCTTCAGCAACAGAAACACACCGGCAACAGACGCCAGCAACATCCCGTACCAATAGCCGGTGGACAACAGCTTCAGAGCGTCTGTCATCCAGGGAGCGCCCGGAAAGCGCTGTTCGATGCCCTGAACGTTCCAGACCACGCCAATTGTCTCGCGATCAAAGGTATTGATCATTCGCTTGATTCCCAAGGTGACAAATTGCCCCGGGTTTTCCTTGATGAACCTGATCGCATCCGAGCGCATCTGGTCATCGCGCACTTTCTCGTTGTTGAGGTGGCTGTACGCTTCGAACGACTGGTAAGTTCCTTGGGACTGGCCGTTGTTGCCCATCCAGAGATTGGCACCGAAATTGGTTGAAATGCCCACAGGCTGCCCAAAAAGGTTGGAATTTCGTTCGCTCCAGGGCCAGATCGCGAGCCAGCAGACCAGACCACCTACCCCGATCCAACCGGCCAGCTGCCGCAGCGACGAGCCGCGCAAGAGATGCAAAACGGGCACGATCACCACCAGTGGGATGGCGGTTGGACGGATGTAGGAAGCGATCGCCACCAGGAGGCCAAAGCTGACGAAGTGGACTAATTTGGGCTTCGACGCCTCAAACACAATGAGCATCGCCAGCAAGACCGGCACCATGAACAGTACTTCGCTGGCAAGAATCGTGGTGAACTGGACCAGAAGAGGCCAGACGGCGAGCATCGTCGCGGCCAGAAGCCCGACCGGCCGGCCGTAGAGCAAACGGGCAAGACGAAAGCCGAGATACACCACGGCCATGCCTGCCAACAAATTGAGAGCGATCACGGGTGCAAAGCTCTCACCGAATACCCGGAACAAGGCTGCGTAAAGAAACGAGGTCCCCGGCGGCCAGAAGGCCGTCAGGGTGCCATCTGCCCATGCGTATCCGTTGCCAGCCGCTAAGCTCTTAGCCAATACCAGATAGGCTGCCGAGTCGGACAATGGCACCACAGGGACACTCAGCGCCCAGAGCAGACGCAAAGCGAACGCGATTCCCAGAACACTCAACAAAGCACGGTCGCGCCAAAAGCTGGGCTCCGTCACGTTGTTCAACGTATGCCCGATACCTTTGCCGATAGCGATCTTCATCGGTTTATCCCTCTCAGTCATTGACCATGGACCACTCACCTGAGCAGATGCGTGGCATCGCTGCCAAAGTGCCGATGCCACCACACTTCGGAGCGCCTGGGTTGTCGGCGAAACCAGCGCCTCAAGATGGACTCAAGCTGCCAGCCCCATTCGACGCGCCCAGACCGCCAGTGCGTAGATGCACCAGATGCGGGACCAATACAGACCCGGGGCACCGGATTGAAACGCCTGCCAGAGTCGGGCAACATGGCTGGGGGCAAGCCCCACGCTGGCGATCAGGTCCCGGTCGGTCAAGACGGCGGCCACCTCGCTGCCCAGCGAGCCCCGCAACCAATGCGCATAGGGAAGTTCGAAGCCGGATTTGGGCCGATCGAAAAGCGAAGGGTCGAGACCCTGAAGGCCGGCCTTGCGAAGCATGGCCTTGGATCGCTGGGGCAGGAAGCGATCGTGGTCGGTCAACCCCGCCACAGTCTCCAGCAATGGCTGATCGACGAGGGGAAGGCGAATCTCGATCGAGGCCGACATGCTGGTGGCATCGGTGTCGCGCAACAAGCGCTCGCCCAGAAACAGCCCTTGCTCCAGACCGGCAATCGTCGACAGGTCGCTCCGACCCGAGGTTTCCAAACGGATCGATTGAAGGCGCTCGGCAGGCAAACCCAGGTAGCTGGAGGGCAACCCGACAGAGTGGGCGTCAATCAGCTGCCGATGCGTTTCTGGCAGAAACAGCGCGTATGCGAGCTGATAGAGGGCCACGGCATCGTCGCCTGCGGCCACCATCGATGGCAGCTTGGCCCATCGGGTCTGGCCTGGAAAAGCGCCTTGCGATGGTGACTTCCATCGTGCGATGGACCGTGCAGCCAGTTGACGGACGGCCTGCGGCAGCAGCGCGGTGCGCCGCGACCACGCCGCCATGGCCGGCAGGTCCCTGAACGAGGTGTAGCCGCCGAACAATTCATCGCCACCGCTGCCCACCAGGGCCACCTTGAAACCTGCCTTGGCCACCGCATGCGACATGAAGAACGTGTTGAGACCGTCGAAACTGGGCTGGTCGAGGCTGGCGATCGCCGGATCCAGTTGATCGAGGAAGTCCTCCTGGCGCAGAAGAATCTCGTGGTGGTGGGTGCCGATGGCTTGCGACACGGCCCTGGCGATGTCGCCTTCGTTGCGGTCCTGTTCGGCAAACGCCAAGGTGAAGGAATGAACCGGCTCATCGGCGACCCGCTGCGCCACGTTGGCCACCGCACTCGAATCGATGCCTCCGCTCAGAAACACGCCCAGCGGAACGTCGGACGCCAGATGGCGACGCACGCTGTCCTCAAGCGCTGCCGCCACATCGCGCTCGGTGTTCGACCCGCCCCGAGGCAAATCCGCCTGTGTCCAGTAACGGGCTCTCTTCAGTTCCTGGCCGCTTTGGGCAAACACGCGCATTTCGCCGGGAAGCAACGACTCGACGCCCTCCACGATCGTGTCGGGCGCGACGGTGAACCCGTTCCAGATCACGCTGGCAACCGCGTCTGCATTGAGGTGCGGCTGGCGCAGCAGCCCCGACTTCAGAAGGGCCCTGACCTCCGACGCAAACGCGAACGACCAGTCGCCAGAGGGATCGGGGTTGCGGGCAAGGTAAAGGGGCTTGATGCCCAGGGCGTCGCGGGCCAACAGAAGCTGTTGACTGCGAGGGTCCCACAGCGCAAAGGCAAACATGCCACGCAGGTCCTTGACGGCATCGAAGCCCTTCAGGCTGATGTGGCGCAGCAGCGCCGCCGTGTCCCCGGTGGACCACAACGCGTGTCCCTGAGCCTCGAGCGATCCGCGGATGTCACGGTAGTTGTAGATCTCGCCGTTGAGAACCACCACGTCACCGCGGTCGGGATCCAGCATCGGCTGCGACGCCGCTGTCGACAGATCAAGAATCGAGAGGCGACGATGCCCAAGCATTGCGCCCCAACCACGTTCGTCGGGCTGCGACAGCCAGATGCCCTCTCCATCGGGACCCCGATGCGCCATGGCGTCGGTCATGCGCCGCAACGCAGCGCGATTGGAATCGCCAACGCGACCAACGATGCCTGCGAGGCCGCACATCAGGTTCTACCCGTCAGTTCTTCGATGGCCTTCGTCTTGCCGACCATCAACGAGCGCCGCTGGTAGCTGCGCAGGAACTGCCGGAATTCGGGGTTGTTGTAGCGCGGCTTGCGCTGGAGTGCCGCCTTGAGCCAACCCCAGAGCATGGCTGCGCTACCGAGAACGTAGGGCTTCTGGTTGATGCGGGACACGGCGCTGGCGGCCATGAAAAGAAAGCCGGTGCCCATGAAGTACTGGCCGTAACCGTGGCGCATGCGCCCGGTGTAGATGCTGTCCTGGCTCGAGCCCATGGGACGCAGGTGCACGAAGCGCAGGTCGGGTTCGTCCCAGCTGCAGGCAATCCAGCCCTTCATGCGGCATTGATGACAATCGATGCCGTCCCACATGACCTCTCGGACGAACCCGCCAATGGCCTCGAAGCAGCTCACCCTGTAGAACTTGGTCATGCCCAGCGACGTCTCGTCACCGTGGCGTTCGGCGATGAGCGCGCCGTTTTCCTCGACGTAGGCCTTGCCGCTGCAGGTTGCAATGGCCGGATTGGCCGCCATGCGCTGCATCAGAATCTCGAAGTAGCGGGGGGGCAGCCGAAGATCGAGATCGAGTTTGCACACGAAATCGTAGTCATGGGGATTGATGGAGCGATAGCCCGAATAAAAGGCATCCACGACGCCGGGGCCCACGGCCCGATGCCCCCGGTCGCTTCGGGTCACGATCTGGATCCAGGGAAACCGGGCGGCGTACTCGGCAAGGATGCGCGGCGTTTCGTCGGTGGAACCATCGTCGACGATCACCCACTTGGCCGGAAGGATTGACTGGCTGGTGACCGTGTCCAGCGTCTGGCGCATGTATTTGGCCTCGTTTCGGCAGGGAGAAACGAGTACGTAGCGCTGATTCATTTCGAGGCAGACCGTGGTGTGGAGTAGGCCTCAAGTATGCCTTGGCACTGAAGCCTCTGCCTAGGCAGTTTGGTGGTGCTATCCCACACCGGCGGTAAGTGCCGGCGTGCGAAATCTAACGGGTTCCGCTACTGGCTGAGGGCCTCCTGCTGATCCGCGCGTCCAGCCAAGTTACTGAACAGCAAAAAGGCTCGGCAGTAGGGGTTGCTGCCCTTACCGCCTGCAGATCACTGGTAGTAGAAAGGACCGACCCATTCAGCGGGCAACAGCTGGTAGGAGTTCTGATATTGATTGATGTTGGGTAAACCGCCGTCGGCCCGTGTGTTGCCTCGCGACGTCATACGACGGCCCATCAAGATGAACTCGGTGTTGGTGTTGGGACCGCGGTGAAAGACATTGTTCTCCAGCACAACGTCTTCGAGCCCTTCGCGGCTGTTGGGACCGTTGTTCTGCGGGCTCGCGCCTCCCGTGAACGAGTTGTTGTCCGCTGCATCCCCAAGCCGGTTGTTGGCGATCACAATTTGCCTCGAGGCCCAAGTGTTCCCTGAGACAGCATAGTTATCGCTGTAATCGCCCAGCCCGCCAGAGTGAATTTTCAGTGCGACCCTGATGCCATCAGAAGAACGCCCGCGAAGGGCATTGTGGGCCACGTAACCTTTGTGCATTGCATACATCCTCACTGTATGTTGCTGCGCCGTCCCCATGTCGTTACCGAGAATCACGAAGCGACTTCCCTCACCGACCATATTGACGATGGGATTGCTCGTGGTTGCTCTCGCCTGATTCTCCACCACGAATATCTCACGGGGCTGGATGAATTGACTCGCAGGCATAGAGCTTCTTGGCACAATGTAGGCTAACGCGCTTGCGATATTGATTTGCGCGACTCGCGTTTCGCCTGTGGGAGCGTCAAACGTGTTGCGGTACAGAAGCAGCCGGGACATTGTCACGAACTGCTCGAAATGCCCGAGCACGTTCAGGTCCATGATTGAAATGTCGCGCGGGAATGCGGGGGTGGTCGGTCCAAGTGCACCCACGAGCACGTTGTTCACCCGTGGTTTGGCCCCGGCGCCGAACGCGCCCACTTGGACATTCTGGCTGCCATGCGGAATTTCGATGTTCCCGAACGTTTCCCCGCGGCGCAACAACACGCGCCGATCGCTGTAAGACGCGGCGTTGGGCAGCATCGCGATCTGGGACGCACCCGCGGGGCAACCCGTGAAGTTGGCGGCCGTGGACACACAGACCGTCCGGCTGCCCATATACACGACGTTGGGGTCCTGCACCTCCACCGTGACGGTTCGCTCGGACGAATTGCCGGAGGCGTCAATGGCCCGGACCTGAACCCGGTAGGTGCCGGGCAAGTCGTAAACATAGGCTGCGATCGGCCCACCTGTCTGAACGTTGCGCGGCCGACCCGAATGGGGCCAGGTCAGCCCCCTGTCATCACCAAAATTGAACGAATAGCGAACGTGATGGAAGGGGTGCTGAGACGACAGCGTCGAGCTCGTTGCTGAGGCGTCGAACTGAACAGCCAACGGCGCGGGTCCGGACAGGCGGCTCGCTTCGAGCTGGGCAACCACTGTGGTGGAAGTTTGCCCGGTCGAAGGGGCAGGTGCCGGAGCAGGTGCCGGAGCAGGTGCCGGAGCAGGTGCCGGAGCAGGTGCCGGAGCAGGTGCCGGAGCAGGTGCCGGGGCAGGTGCCGGGGCAGGTGCCGGGGCAGGTGCCGGGGCAGGTGCCGGAGCAGGAGGAGGAGGCGGCGGTGCAGGCGACGGCACAGGGGCCGGGGCCGGGGTTCCCGAAGGACCAGAAACCACCGGAACCTTGACAGGCAACTCGAGTGGATTGGCCGTGCTGGCTGAAACGCCACCACCACCACCCCCGCAAGCGCCGAGGACAGCCGTGAACAGCAAGGTGAGCGATGAGCACGCCAGAGTGGATCGCTTTGCCGTCGCTGCAGAGGTTGTGGAAGATGTTGCGTTCATTCGGTTCTCGTTCAATGTGCGGGTGCCCCGGTCTGCCCATCTGGTTGCAGTGTGGCGGCAACAGCAGATGCTTGAAAGCGCATGCAAGTGTGGATTGGTTCACGGGAGGAGGACCCGGAGATCGCGACGTGCGGGCAAAGCAGCTACCCTAGTGGACGTGAGTATCCTCACGGATGTACGCCCACCCGAGACCACAAGTAGACGGGGGTAACCAGTTGTTTTTCAACGATTGGCTTTCCGCACCAGTACAGCTTTGGTCAATCGTCTTGGCGCGTTCGAAATCTGTTCACAAATCATTACGAATGTGTCGAAGCCAGGAATTCCACGGCTGAATGGCACAACCGGGCGGTTCACCGAGCCTGCCAATGCCCGAAGACTCAGACTGTAGCTCGGGCGAGCGCCTGGGACGCCATTACGGCGAACCGTTCGGGCCGATCGCAATGCGCGCCTGATCCCGCCACCCCTTGGACCGAGAACGTGGATCCCGAGGCCGTGCTTGAGCCTCACCGGTCTGCAGACCTCCACTGCTGGTGCGCTGCCCCGGTGGAGTGAACGGCGGATTTGCGGCCTCCCCTAAAATCCTGGGTTTCCTCCACCGCCCACCCCCGTCATGACCCTCTTTTCCGCCGTCGAAATGGCCCCCCGCGACCCGATCCTGGGTCTGAACGAGCAATTTGCCGCCGACACGCACCCGAACAAGGTGAACCTGGGCGTCGGGGTGTACTTTGACGAGAACGGCAAGCTGCCGCTGCTGCAGTGCGTTCAGGCGGCCGAGAAGGCCATGATGGACAAGCCGTCGGCCCGCGGTTACCTGCCCATCGACGGCATTGCTGCCTACGACAGCGCGGTCAAGTCGCTGGTGTTCGGCGCCGACAGCGAGCCGGTGAAAAGCGGCCGGGTGGCCACCGTCCAGGCCCTGGGCGGCACGGGCGGCCTGAAGATCGGCGCCGACTTCCTGAAGCGCCTGAACCCCAAGGCCAAGGTGCTGATCAGCGACCCGAGCTGGGAAAACCACCGCGCCCTGTTCACCAACGCGGGCTTCGAGGTCGGCACCTACGCTTACTACGACGCGGCCAGCCGTGGCGTCAACTTCGACGGCATGCTGGCCAGCCTGCGCGCTGCCGAACCCGGCACCATTGCCGTGCTGCACGCCTGCTGCCACAACCCCACCGGCTACGACATCACGCCCGCCCAGTGGGACCAGGTGATCGCGGCCGTGAAGGAGCGCGGCCTCACGCCGTTCCTCGACATGGCCTACCAGGGCTTCGGCCACGGCATCGCCGAAGACGGCGCGGTCATCGGCAAGTTCGTCGCGGCCGGTCTGCTGTTCTTCGTGTCGACCTCTTTTTCCAAGAGCTTCAGCCTGTACGGCGAGCGGGTGGGTGCCCTGTCGGTGCTGTGCGCTGACAAGGCCGAAGCCGACCGGGTGTTGTCGCAGCTCAAGATCGTCATCCGCACCAACTACTCCAACCCGCCCACGCACGGGGGCGCGGTGGTGGCCGCGGTGCTCAACAACCCCGAGCTGCGCGCCCTGTGGGAAAAAGAGCTGGGCGACATGCGGGTCCGCATCAAGGCCATGCGCCAGAAGCTGGTCGACGGGCTGAAGGCCGCCGGCGTGAAGCAGGACATGGGCTTCATCACCGACCAGATCGGCATGTTCAGCTATTCGGGCCTCACCAAGGACCAGATGGTGCGCCTGCGCAGCGAATTCGGTGTGTATGGCACCGACACCGGCCGCATGTGCGTGGCCGCGCTCAATGGCAAGAACATCGACCACGTCTGCAAGTCGATTGCCGCGGTGCTGTAAACGCGCCGCAACCCGGGCGCTGTCCCGGGTTCACCCCCAGATCACCGACCGCATCGAGATCGATGCGGCCTGGAAACCCTCGTTGAAGAACCGCACCGGTTCATCGGCCTCGGCCGCGCCGGCGGCGTACAGCAGCGGCAGGTAGTGCTCCCATGTCGGTTGGGACAGGCGCGCCATGTCGCCTTGCGCCTGAAAATCCACCAGGCCCTGCGCATCGCCCATGGCGATGCGCCCGGCAATGTGGCTGTCGAAGTCCACCGCCCAGTCGTGGGCCTGATGGTCACCGACCTGGCGCTGCATGGCGCGCAGGTTGTGCACGATGTTGCCGCTGGCCACGATCAGAACACCGTCGCTGCGCAGGTCGCGCAGCTGACGGCCGACCGCCAGATGTTCGGCCGGGGGCCGGCCATAGTCCATGCTGAGCTGAACCACCGGAATGTCGGCCTCGGGGAACATGGGCTTGAGCACCGACCAGCTGCCATGGTCCAGCCCCCATTCGCCTTCGTCGAGCCCCAGCGGGCGGCCGTCCGGCTGCCGGACCGCCTCCGCGATGGTCCGCGCCGCGTCGGGTGCGCCCGGTGCGGGGTACTGCTGGTCGAACAGCGCCTGGGGAAAGCCGCCAAAGTCGTGGATGGTGCGGGGACGGGCCATGGCGGTCAGCCACCAGCCCTCGGTGAGCCAGTGGGCCGAAACGCACAGGATCAGCCGGATGGGCGAGGCCGATTGGCGGAGCTCTCGCCCCAACGACTGCCAGCTGCGCCGCCAGGCGTTGTCTTCAATGGTGTTCATGGGGCTGCCGTGGCCGATGAACAGCACGGGCAGTCGATGGGAGGTCGTCATGGGTCCATTGTCGCGCGTCGGTCTGCACATAGGCGACAGATACCGGCAATTCCTGCGTGTTCTCCCTGCCTCGCGGTCAGCGTCTTCCTGCTACATTGCACTGCAACATGATGGAAGTCTGATCCATGCTCTACCAGATCTACGAAACGCAACGCTCCATGATGGAGCCCTTTGCCGACCTTGCCGAGGTCGCATCCCGCGTCTTCACCAACCCGGCACTGCCTTTCGCGCAACTGCCGATGGCCCAGCGCATCTCGGCGGCCTACGACCTGATGCACCGCCTGGGGAAGGACTACGAGAAGCCCGAGTTCGGCATCCGCACGGTGGATGTGGATGGCGTGGAGGTGGCGATCCACGAGCGGGTCGAGGTCGACCTTCCGTTCTGCGAATTGAGGCGCTTCAAGCGCTTTTCCGATGACCCCGCCACGCTGACGCGGCTCAAGACGCAGCCAGTGGTGCTGGTCGTCGCGCCCCTGTCCGGCCACTACGCCACGCTGCTGCGCGACACCGTGCGCACGCTGCTCAAGGACCACAAGGTCTACATCACCGACTGGAAAAACGCCCGCCTCGTGCCCATGTCCGAGGGCAATTTCCACCTCGACGACTACATCAACTACCTGCAGAAGTTCATCCGCCACCTGCAGGGCACTTACGGCAACTGCCACCTGATGAGCGTCTGCCAGCCCACGGTGCCCGCGCTGGCGGCCGTGTCGCTGATGGCAAGCCGCGGCGAAAAGGTGCCCATGTCCATGACGATGATGGGCGGCCCCATCGACGCACGCAAGTCGCCCACGGCGGTGAACAACCTGGCCATGCAGCGCAGCTTCGAGTGGTTCGAGAACAACGTCATCTACCGGGTGCCCGACAAGTTTCCCGGTGCAGGGCGCCGCGTGTACCCCGGCTTCCTGCAGCACAGCGGCTTTGTGGCCATGAACCCCGACCGCCACGCCAGCAGCCACTACGACTATTTCCAGGACCTGGTGAAGGGCGACAACGAGAGCGCCGAAGCCCACCGCAAGTTCTACGACGAGTACAACGCCGTGCTCGACATGGACGCCGAGTACTACCTCGAGACCATCCGCACCGTGTTCCAGGAATTCCGGCTGGTCAATGGCACCTGGGACGTTCGCAACGACGCCGGCGAGTTGGAGCGGGTGCAGCCCCAGGACATCCAGGGTTGCGGACTGCTCACCGTCGAAGGCGAACTCGACGACATCTCGGGCTCCGGGCAGACCGCCGCGGCGCACGGCCTGTGCACCGGCATTGCCGAAGGCCACCGAATGCACTACGAGGCCAAGGGTGCGGGCCATTACGGCATCTTCAGCGGCCGCCGCTGGCGCGACATGGTCTATCCGGTCGTCAAGACCTTCATCGAGTCGCACCAGGCCCGTCCACAAACGGGCGCCAAGGCACCCAAGGCCGCTGCGCCCGCCCGATCGCGGCGCGCATCCGTCAAGGTCTGACGCCTGGACACCGCGGCCCCGGGGCCGCTGCACCGATGAACGAACTGGCCCGCCGCATCGACGACGCGCTGCCGCAGACGCAATGCCAGCGCTGCGGTTACCCCGACTGCGCCAGCTATGCACGGGCCGTGGCCGACGGCGACGCCGGCATCAACCAATGCCCGCCCGGGGGCACCGAAGGCGTGGCCCGTCTGGCGCAGATCACCGGCCGCCCCGCCCTGCCCCTCGATCCGCACCACGGCATTGAGGGCCCGGTGACGGTGGCCGTGATCGACGAGGACTGGTGCATCGGCTGCACGCTGTGCATCAAGGTTTGCCCCACCGATGCCATCGTGGGGGCCAACAAGCGCATGCACACCGTGGTCGAGCCCTGGTGCACCGGCTGCGAGCTCTGCATTCCGGTCTGCCCGGTCGATTGCATTTCGCTGGACAACGTGAGCGGCGAACGCACCGGCTGGGCCGGCTGGAGCGTTGAACAGGCGGCCCGGGGGAAAGCCCGTTACGAGGCCCGCCAGTTGCGGCTGGTGCGCGAGAAACGCGAGCAGGAAGAGCGCCTGGCGGCAAAGGCAGAGGCAAAACTGGCCGATCTGGCCAGTGCCTCGCGCATCACCGATGCCGATGAACTCGAGCGCAAACGCGCGGTGATCGAGGCCGCACTGGCCCGCGCCCGTGCACGCCGCGCGCCCGGCTGATTTCCTGGCAACCCGCTCTTCGGTCAGGCCCGCGCGGCCACGGTCTTGTAGACGCCGCAGCCCACGTAAAGGTCGTCGACCTTGACCACGTACGACATCTTGGCCTGGACCGAGCCGCTGGCCGGGTTGACGATGTCGTATTCGACCCAGCCAGGCCCGATCTCGGCCTGCGCCACGATGGACTGCAGCAGCGCATTGCCATCGACACCCGCGATGTCCTGAACACGGCTGCCCACCTTTTCGGGCTTGCCGCCAAAGGCGCGGTAGACACCCGAGGCGTCGAGTGCAAAGACGTACATGTCCCGGTCGTGAAAATTGCGCGCCGGTTCGGTGATCTCGCGAGTGAATGCGTCGCGGCCCACCTGCCGACGGTGTGCCAGCGCGCGGTTCACCAGCACCATGGCTTCTTCGGCCGTTCCCTGCTGCAGCATGAAGCTGGCCACCGCCTTGGCCAGGTGCTCGGCGCGCTGCTCGAGCTGATTGGCCTGCTGAACCGCCCGCTCCACCATCTGGGCGTTGCGCTGCGTGATCTGGTCAAGCTGGCCCACAGCCGCGCTGATTTCCGACAAGCCCGTGCTCTGCTCGGCACTGGACGACGAGATGAGCGACATATTGCTGGCGACGCCCCGAACCCCATCCACGATCTGCGAGATGCTCTGCCCGGCCGCGCGGATCTGCGCCGCGCCGGTCTCGACCTGCTCGCGCGACGCCTCGATCAGGCCGCGGATCTGCTTGGCCGAATCGGCCGAGCGCTGCGCGAGGTTGCGCACCTCGCTGGCGACCACGGCAAAGCCGCGACCCTGCTCCCCGGCGCGGGCCGCCTCCACCGCGGCATTGAGGGCGAGGATGTTGGTCTGGAAGGCCAGGCTGTCGATGACCCCGATGATTTCGTTCATCTCGGCGGCTCGCTTCTGGATGCCCTCCACCGATTGCACCGCCTGCCCCATCGACCCGGCACCGCGCTCGGCCACGTCGCGCACCTGGGCGGCCTGGCGGTCCGACTCACCCGCTGTCTGCGCGTTCTGGGCGACCGTGCCGGTGAGCTGGTGAACGCTGGCCGCGGTCTGCTCGAGGTTGGCGGCCTGCTGCTCGGTGCGATCGGCCAGTTCGCGGTTGCCGGTGGCCAGGCTCTTGCCGGCGTGTGCCACCAGCGCAGAGTTGCTGCGAACCTCGGCCACCATGGCCGACAGGCTGCCGATCATCCGGTCGAGCACGCGAGCCAGCTCGGCCAACTCGTCGCGGCCGCTCGCTTCAAGACGGGCACGCAGGTTGCCGGCGGCGGTCTGCGACATGACGTCGAAGACCCGTTGAAACTCGCCGACAAAGGCGGCGTGAAAGGACATGAGCAGGTAGACCAGCAGTGCCGATCCCGCCAGCGCCAGTGGCCACATCGGCCATTGCGGCACCAGCCACTCGAGCACCAGTGCGCCAGCGATCGGCCACAGTGCGGCCAATGCAATCACGGTCAGTTTGCCGCCAAGCCGGAGGCCACGCATGAGCGCCAGGCCGGGGCGAAGAATGAGGTTCGCAGATGTCGACATCGTGGTCTCGGTCTCGGGAGGGTTCGTTTCCGGTCAGTGCAGCGTGCTCAAGCCCGACCGGGCATGTTGAAACTGTCCGAACAGCGCCAGCGCCATGTCGGTCAGCTCCGGGTCCTGGAGTTGGCGGGCATGGTCCATCTGCTGCACGGCGTAGGCCGGGTCGGTGAGCATGAGGCGCCGGCTCACGCTCATGCCATGGCTTCCCATGCGCCAGACAAACCGCTCAAGCAGACCCTCGCCAGCCGGCTGCCCGGGCGCGCCGGATGGCCGTGCCTGGGGGGCGCTCAAGGTGGCATCGGGGCTGGTCATGGTCGACTCCTGCCGGTTTGGGGAATGCCAGCAAGCTTAGGCAGGCCGGTGCCGGGTGATCGGCCGAACAAACCGGCGAAAACCCCACAGTTCGTCAGGCGGACGCCTCCCCGACAATGGCGCCATGGACCCTTTGCACCCCATCAAGCTGACGGCCCACCCCGCGGGCCGACCCGATATCGACCACCCCAAGCCCGAACGGCTGGTGGTTGGCAACCCGAAGCGCGAGACCTGGAACGTCGTGGACGGTGCGCTCGCCGCTGGCAGGGCTTACTGCGGTGTCTGGCGCTGCGAACCCGGCCGCTGGCGGATTGCCATGGGCGCCACCGAACGTGAACTTTTCACCGTGCTGGAAGGCCGGTGCCGGGTGCACGGGCCGCAAGGCGGGTTCGAAGAGGCCGGTCCCGGCGAAGCCATCTACATCCCCCCGGGTTTCATCGGGGAGTTCGAGGTGCTCGAAACGGTCACCAAGACCTACATGATCACCGACTGAGCGCCGCCGCGGGCGCCCGGTCCGCGCTCAGGCCTCGACCGCCTGGAGCGGACCCAGCGCCTGAACCACCTCGGGCGGCGCCTGCACCAGTTCGATCAGCACGCCCTCGCCGGCGATCGGAAATTCGTCGCTGGCCTTCGGGTGCATGAAGGTGATGTCGTGCCCGGCTGCGCCCTTGCGAATGCCGCCCGGCGCAAAGCGGACACCCTGCGCGGTGAGCCACTCCACCGCCTTGGGCAGGTCATCGATCCACAGGCCGATGTGGTTGAGCGGCGTGGCGTGCACCGCAGGCTTCTTGTCGGGGTCCAGCGGCTGCATCAGGTCGACTTCGACCGCGAACGGGCCGCTGCCGATGGCGCAGATGTCCTCGTCCACGTTTTCACGTTCGCTGCGGAACGTGCCTTTGACCTGCAGCCCCAGCATGTCCACCCAGAGGGTCTGAAGCCGGTGCTTGTCGGGTCCGCCGATGGCGATCTGCTGGACACCGAGCACGCGAAAAGGTCGGGACGAAACGCTCATGGTCAATGAATGCCTTGGGTGAAATGGGCCGTGGGTTCGAGCGACCAGACGGTGGCGGGCGGCAGGTTGGCCCAAACGGTGGTGACGCGGCGCCAGCGCCAGCCCGGCGGCAGCTGGTCGAAGGGCCGCACATGCCGGGCCGCATAGGTGTACTGGAGCAGCCGGGCGTTGGGCGTGCGCTCCAGCAACGCCAGCATGGCCTTGACGCAGCGCCTCGCTTCGTCGCGCGGCATCGACATCAACGGCAACGAAGACACCAGCGCCATCGACTGCGAGGGGGGCAACGGAAGCTGGTCGAGCCGGGTCGCGCATGCGTGGAGCACCTCGGCGCGCGGAAAACGTTCGTGCAGGTGGCGCACCAGCCCAGGGTCGCGCTCGATCACGACAAACCGGTCGGGTGGCGCGCCCAGGCGGGCCAGCGCCTGGGTGATGGCACCCGTGCCGGCACCGATCTCGATCAGCAGCTCGGGACCGACGCGGGCCACTTCGTCGGCCATGGCCTGCGCCAGCGCCTTCGAAGCCGGGGCGATGGCACCCACGCGCCGGGGATTTCGCACCCACGCCAGCGCAAACGCCAGTCCGCCCAGACCCTGACCCTGATCGCTTCCGTCCGCCATGTGCCGCGCTCCGTCAAAACGAGTACCCCTCAGGGTAACCGAGCCGGCCGGTTTTGTGTGGTGAGCGGTTGCAACCGCGTGGCAAGGCACCCCGACGATCATTCGAACTCGACGATTGGCTGATCCACCGCCAACGAATCTCCCTGGCTCGCCAGCACCTTTGCCACCACGCCATCGGCCGACGCAAACAGCACGTTCTCCATCTTCATGGCCTCGATCACGGCGACCCGCTCGCCGGCCTGCACCTTCTGGCCGGGTTGAACGGCCACCTGGACCAGCAGGCCGGGCATGGGCGACAGCACGTAGCGGCTCATGTCGGGCGGCGCCTTGAACGGCATCAGGGCATGCAGCTCGGCCATGCGGGGCGACACCACCATCGCCTCGATGCGCGTGCCGTTGTGCTGGACCACCAGGGCCAGCGGATTGCGCGGCGTGCCGCGCTCGAGCTGGGCGGTGAAGGGCGTGTCGTTGCAGGTGCCGCTGATGACCACATCGTTGAGCCGTGAAGGGCTCTGAATGGAATAGCGCTTCTTCCCCACGCTGACCACCGCGGCACCCAGTTGCCCGGTGATTTCGTCCACGTGCACCGGGGTCTGGCGGTGCGCGCCGGCCGAATCGAGCGTGATCACCGTGTAGTCGTGTCCCACCTTGACGCCATAGCCCGGCAGTTGCCCGCTGATGCCAGCCGCGCGCTCCCGGCTCTTGCGCCGCACGAAGGCCGCCAGCGCCACCAGAAAATCGGGGTCGTCGTGCGGCACGTCTTCGGCCCGAAAGCCCTGGCCGTAGTGCTCGGCGATGAAGCCGGTGTTGAAGTCGCCCGCCACGAACTTCGGGTGCGCGAGCAGCGCCGCCTGGAACGGAATGTTGCTCTGAACCCCCCGGATCACGAAGCCGTTGAGCGCCTCGCGCATCTTCGCGATGGCGTCGTGGCGGTCCCTGCCGTGCACGATGAGCTTGGCGATCATCGAGTCGTAGTACATCGGGATTTCACCGCCATCCTGCACGCCGGTGTCGACCCGGACGCCGCCCGCGACTCCCGTTCGGGCTGAGCTTGTCGAAGCCCCGGCTGCGGTGTTGGCAAGCCCTTCGACAGGCTCAGGGCGAACGGACGCTGCGTGCATCGACGCCCGCGGGGGCGTGAACCGCACCAGACGGCCGGTGCTGGGCAGGAAATTGCGGAACGGGTCTTCCGCGTTGATGCGGCACTCGATCGCCCAGCCCTCGCGCTTCACGTCGGCCTGGGACAGGGGCAGCTTCTCGCCCGCGGCCACCCGGATCATCAGCTCCACCAGGTCCAGCCCGGTGATGCACTCGGTGACCGGATGCTCCACCTGCAGGCGGGTGTTCATCTCGAGGAAATAGAAGTCCTGGTTCTTGCCGACCACGAACTCCACGGTGCCCGCGCTCTGGTACTTCACGGCCTTGGCCAGTGCTACGGCCTGCTCGCCCATGGCCTTGCGCGTGGCTTCACTGATGAAGGGCGAAGGCGCCTCTTCGATCACCTTCTGGTGGCGGCGCTGGATCGAACACTCGCGCTCGTTCAGGTAGATCACGTTGCCGTGCGCGTCGCCCAGCACCTGGATCTCGATGTGCCGCGGCTCCTGGACAAACTTCTCCATGAACACGCGGTCGTCGCCAAAGCTGTTGCGCGCCTCGTTGCGGCAGCTGGTGAACCCCTCGTGGCATTCCTTGTCGCTGAAGGCCACGCGAAGGCCCTTGCCCCCGCCGCCGGCACTGGCCTTGATCATCACCGGATAGCCGATCTTCTGCGCGATGGCCACCGCCTCGTCGGGTGTCTGGATCGGTTCGTTGTGGCCGGGAATGGTGCTCACCCGTGCCTCGTTGGCCAGCTTCTTCGAGGCGATCTTGTCGCCCATGGCCGCAATCGAATAATGCTTGGGGCCGATGAACACCAGCCCGGCCTCCTCGACCTTGCGGGCGAAGTCCTCGTTTTCGGACAGGAAGCCGTAGCCGGGGTGGATCGCCTGCGCGCCGGTCTGGCGGGCCGCCGCGATGATGGCGTCGCCCAGCAGGTAACTCTCGCGCGAGGGCGGCGGGCCGAGGCGAACCGCCTCGTCGGCCAGTTGCACGTGGCGGGCTTCCTTGTCGGCGTCGGAATAAACCGCCACGGTGGCGATGCCCATCTTGCGGGCGGTGGCGATCACGCGGCAGGCAATTTCGCCGCGGTTGGCAATCAGGATCTTGGTGAACATGGTCTGGGTCTCCGGCCCGATCACAGGGGGATGTTCCCGTGCTTGCGCCACGGGTTCTCGAGCTTCTTGTCCTTGAGCATCACCAGGCTGCGGCAGATGCGTTTGCGGGTCTCGTGCGGCAGGATGACGTCGTCGATGAAGCCACGCGCACCGGCCACGAACGGGTTGGCGAAGCGGGCCTTGTACTCGGCTTCGCGCTGCGCGAGTTTGGCCGGGTCCTTCTTCTCCTCGCGGAAGATGATCTCCACCGCGCCCTTGGCGCCCATCACCGCAATCTCGGCGTTGGGCCAGGCAAAGTTCACGTCGCCGCGCAGGTGCTTGGAGGCCATCACGTCGTAGGCGCCGCCGTAAGCCTTGCGCGTGATCACCGTGATCTTGGGCACGGTGCATTCGGCGTAGGCGTAGAGCAGCTTGGCGCCGTGCTTGATGATGCCGCCGTATTCCTGGCTGGTGCCGGGCATGAAACCGGGCACGTCGACGAAGGTGACGACCGGGATGTTGAAGCAGTCGCAGAAGCGCACGAAACGCGCCGCCTTGATGCTGCTCTTGATGTCCAGGCAGCCCGCCAGCACCAGCGGCTGGTTGGCCACGATACCCACCGTTTGCCCGTCCATGCGCGCGAACCCGATCAGGATGTTCTTCGCGTATTCGGGTTGAAGCTCGAAGAAGTCGCCGTCGTCGACCGTCTTGAGGATCAGCTCCCGCATGTCGTAGGGCTTGTTGGGGTTCTCGGGGACCAGCGTGTCCAGGCTCATGTCCATGCGGTCGATGGGATCGCCGCTGGGCCGCACCGGCGCTTTCTCGCGGTTGTTGAGCGGCAGGTAGTTGAACAGCCGGCGCAGCATCAGCAAGGCCTCGACGTCGTTGTCGAAGGCCAGGTCGGCCACGCCGCTGCGCGTGGTGTGGGTGATGGCGCCGCCCAGTTCCTCGGCGGTCACTTCTTCGTGTGTCACCGTCTTCACCACCTCGGGGCCGGTGACGAACATGTAGCTGGAGTCCTTCACCATGAAGATGAAGTCGGTCATGGCCGGCGAATACACCGCCCCACCGGCGCTGGGGCCCATGATCATGCTGATCTGCGGCACCACGCCGCTGGCCAGCACGTTGCGCTGGAACACGTCGGCATACCCGCCCAGCGAGGCCACGCCCTCCTGAATGCGCGCGCCACCCGAATCGTTCAGGCCGATCACCGGCGCGCCGACCTTCATGGCCTGGTCCATCACCTTGCAGATCTTCTCGGCGTGCGCTTCGGACAGGGCCCCGCCAAAGACGGTGAAGTCCTGGCTGAAGACGAACACCAGCCGTCCGTTGATCATGCCGTAGCCCGTGACCACACCATCGCCGGGCACCTTGTTGTCCTGCATGCCGAAGTCGGTGCAGCGGTGCTCGACGAACATGTCCCACTCTTCAAACGTGCCCTCGTCCAGCAGCACCTCCAGCCGCTCGCGCGCGGTGAGCTTGCCCTTGGCGTGCTGTGCCTCGATGCGTTTGATGCCGCCGCCCTGGCGGGCGCGGTCGCGTTTTGCTTCAAGCTGTTGAAGGATGTCCTGCATATCGATCTGCTCAGGTCTCCGTTCGCCCTGAGCCTGTCGAAGGGCTTGCGTGATCGTTGACGGGGGCTTCGACAGGCTCAGCCCGAACGGTGGTGGATGCTTGAATGGCGAGGAGGTGGCGCGCTGCGGTGGAGGCTGGCAGCTTCCCTTCCAGCACCTGCTGCGTGATGTCATCGAGCTCGGCGCGCACGGCAGGGTGGTCCCTGAAACGCTGCTTCAGACCGGCGTCGATGCGCTCCCACATCCAGGACCTGGCCTGGCGCTGACGGCGCGCCGCCAGCGCGCCGCTGCGGGTCTGCAGCTCGCGGTAGCGCTGAATCTCGCTCCAGAAGGCATCGATGCCCTGCGCCTTGAGGGCGCTGAGCTGCATGACCGTGGGCTGCCATTGGTGCGGGTCGTGGGCGGCGTGCTCCGGGCGGCCGTGCTGGCCCAGCAAGCGGAGCGACGACGTGATCGTGGCGCGCGCACGGGTCGCGGCGTCGGGGTCGATGTCGGCCTTGTTGATCACCACCAGATCGGCGATCTCCATCACGCCTTTCTTGATCGCCTGCAGGTCATCGCCCGCGTTGGGCAACTGCAGCAGCACGAAGCAGTCGGTCATGCCGGCCACCGCCGTCTCGCTCTGCCCGACACCCACGGTCTCGACGATGACCACGTCGTACCCCGCGGACTCGCAGACCAGCATGGCCTCGCGCGTCTTCTCGGCCACGCCGCCCAGGGTGCCGCTGCTGGGGCTGGGACGGATGAACGCGCGTTCGTCCATGGAGAGCCGCTCCATGCGCGTCTTGTCCCCCAGGATGGAGCCACCGGACACGGTGCTGGAGGGGTCGATGGTGAGGACCGCGACACGGTGGCCCAGGGCGATCAGGTGCAGGCCCAGCGCTTCTATGAAAGTGCTCTTGCCGACGCCGGGCACGCCCGACAGGCCGAGGCGGAAGGATTGTCCGGCGTGCGGCAGCAGCGCGGTGAGCAGTCGGTCGGCTTGGGCGCGGTGGTCGGCGCGGGTGGACTCGAGCAGCGTGATGGCCTTGGCCATGGCGCGGCGCTGGGGCATGCCCTGGCCGTGGACGATGGTGTGGGTGAGCCCTTCGACAGGCTCAGGGCGAACGGAAGAGGTGCGCTCGGGGCGAACGGAAGAGGTGCGCTCGGGGCGAACGGAAGGGGTGGGCTCAGGGCTAGCGGTGGTTGTGGGTTCAGGCTGAACACCACTCCGTTCAGGCTGCGCTCCTCCCGGTTCGGGCAGAGCACCTCCCCGTTCGGGCTGAGCCCCCCCCCGTTCGGGCTGAGCCCCCCCCCGTTCGGGCTGAGCCTGTCGAAGCCCTCGCGAGGCACCTGATCGGGCCAGGTCCTGCACCCGCTCCCAATCCCCCGCGATCAGCGCCTCCTTCTTGGCCCGCGACCACCCCTTGATCTGCCGCTCGAAGGCCAGCGCGCCTTCGCGCGACTCGAACTCCCCCTGCCACACCAGCTCCACCGGCTTGCGGGTGGCCGTGTACCCGTCCAGGCCGTTTTCGTGCTGCAACAGCCGCGCCGCCAGGTCATCGGTGTGCCCGGCGTAAAAACTGCCGTCATGGCAGCGCAGCAGGTAGACGGTGAAGGGTTTCACGCGGATGGGGTGGGCAAAGGCATCGGCAGGCTCAGCCCGAACGGGATTTCATGGCGCACGAACCGCGATCAGGCGGCCCCGTGTGCCCGGCGGATCTGCTCCAGCACGTCTTTGGCACTCGCCGGAATCGGCGTGCCCGGGCCGTAGATGCCCTTGACGCCCGACTCGTACAAAAAGTCGTAGTCCTGCCGGGGGATCACACCGCCCACAAACACGATGATGTCGTCGGCGCCCTGCTTCTTGAGCTCCGCGATGATCGCGGGCACCAGGGTCTTGTGGCCCGCGGCCAGCGTGCTCACGCCCACGGCGTGCACGTCGTTCTCGATCGCCTGGCGCGCGCATTCTTCCGGCGTCTGGAACAGCGGCCCCATGTCCACATCGAAGCCCAGGTCGGCGAACGCCGTGGCCACCACCTTGGCGCCCCGGTCGTGACCGTCCTGCCCCAGCTTGGCAATCATCACGCGCGGGCGGCGGCCATGCTGCTCGCCGAAGTCGGCGATTTCCTTCTGCAGTTGCGCCCAACCTTCGGCGCTGTCGTAGGCGGCGGCGTACACGCCCGTCACCTTCTGGGTGTCGGCGCGGTGGCGGCCGAAGGCTTTTTCGAGGGCATCGCTGATTTCTCCCACGGTGGCGCGCAACCGCACGGCGCGGATGGACAGGTCGAGCAGGTTGCCCTGCCCGCTTTCGGCGGCCGCGGTGAGTGCGTCGAGCGCTGCCTGCACGGCGGCCCCGTCCCGCGCGGCGCGAATCGCCTTCAGCCGTGCGATCTGCGATTCGCGCACGGCCACGTTGTCAATATCGCGCGCCTCCACCGGCGGCTCGTCCTTCAGGCGGTACTTGTTGACGCCGACGATCACGTCCCTGCCAGCGTCGATGCGGGCCTGCTTCTCGGCCGCGGCGGCCTCGATCTTGAGCTTGGCCCAACCGCTGTCCACGGCACGGGTCATGCCGCCCATGGCGTCGACCTCCTCGATGATGGTCCAGGCGGCGTCGGCCATGTCCTGGGTGAGTTTCTCCATCATGTAGCTGCCGGCCCAGGGGTCGATCACGTGGGTGATGTGGGTCTCTTCCTGGATGATGAGCTGTGTGTTGCGGGCGATGCGCGCGCTGAACTCGGTGGGCAGCGCAATGGCCTCGTCGAAGCTGTTGGTGTGCAGGCTCTGGGTGCCGCCGAACACCGCCGCCATGGCCTCGATGGTGGTGCGCACCACGTTGTTGTAAGGGTCCTGCTCGGTCAGGCTCCAGCCCGAGGTCTGGCAGTGGGTGCGCAGCATCAGGCTCTTGGGGTTCTTCGCCCCGAAGCCCTTCATGATGCGCGCCCACAGCAGGCGGGCCGCGCGCATCTTGGCGATCTCGAGGTAGAAGTTCATGCCGATCGCCCAGAAGAACGACAGGCGCCCGGCAAAGGCGTCCACGTCCAGGCCCTTGGCCATGGCGGTCTTCACGTACTCCTTGCCGTCGGCCAGCGTGAACGCCAGCTCCAGCGCCTGGTTGGCGCCGGCCTCCTGCATGTGGTAGCCCGAAATGCTGATCGAGTTGAATTTCGGCATCTTCTGCGCCGTGTACTCGATGATGTCGCCGATGATCCGCATGCTCGGCGAAGGCGGGTAGATGTAGGTGTTGCGGACCATGAACTCCTTGAGGATGTCGTTCTGGATCGTTCCGCTCAGCTTGTCCTGGCCCACGCCCTGCTCTTCGGCCGCCACCACGTACCCCGCCAGCACCGGCAACACGGCGCCATTCATGGTCATGGACACGCTCACCCGGTCGAGCGGAATGCCGTCGAACAGGATCTTCATGTCTTCCACGCTGTCGATCGCCACGCCGGCCTTGCCGACATCGCCGGTCACGCGCGGGTGGTCGCTGTCGTAGCCGCGGTGGGTGGCGAGGTCGAAGGCGACACTGACCCCCTGGCCGCCGGCGGCCAGGGCCTGTCGGTAGAAGGCGTTGCTTTCTTCGGCGGTGGAAAATCCGGCGTACTGGCGGATCGTCCAGGGCCGCACCGCGTACATGGTGGCCTGCGGGCCGCGGATGAAGGGCTCGAAACCGGGCAGCGTGTCGGTGTGCGGCAGGCCCTGCAGGTCGGCCGCGGTGTACAGCGGCTTCACAGCAATCCCGTCGGGCGTGGTCCAGTTGAGCGCGTCGAGGTTGCCGCCCGGGGCGGACTTGGCGGCCGCCTTGGCCCAGTCGGCCAGGCTTGCTCGGGCGAATTCGTCGGGGTTTGGGCTCATGGCAATGGGCTTGATGGACGGCGGATGCGGCGGGAAAGCGACGTGAAGTTTACATGATTCATAATTATTGATGCAAAATTCTTCGACCTGCCTACAATCAGCAACTGCTTTTTCGATGCCCCGCCCGGCCGCACGCCGCGCCCGATGAACACCGCCACCGACACCACCGCCCCGTCACTTGCGCCCCGAGCCCTTTATGAGGAAGTGGCCGAACTGCTGCGCCAGCGCATCTTCCGGCGCGAGCTGGAGCCGGGCAGCTGGATCGACGAACTCAAGATCGCCGAGGAATACGGCATCAGCCGCACCCCCCTGCGCGAAGCGCTGAAGGTGCTGGCCGCCGAAGGCCTGGTGACCATGAAGGTGCGGCGCGGCGCCTACGTCACCGAAGTGTCCGAGAAGGACCTGCACGACGTCTACCACCTGCTGTCGCTGCTCGAATCCGATGCCGCGGGCGTGGTGGCCGCCTCGGCAAGCGAAGCCGACCTGGCCGAACTGCGCTCGCTGCACGGCGCACTGGCCGCCGCACGCCACGAAACCGACCGCTTCTTTGCGCTGAACGAGCGTTTTCACCTGCGGCTGCTGGAGCTCGCGGACAACCGCTGGCGCATGCAGATGGTGAGCGACCTTCGCAAGGTGATGAAGCTCAACCGCCACCACTCGCTGTTCAAGTCGGGGCGCATCGACGAATCGCTGGCCGAACATGAGGCGATCATGGCGGCGCTGTTGCAGCGCAACGTGCCGTTGACCGTGCAGCGCATGCGCGAGCATTTCGCCAGCGGCCTCGAAGCCGCCACCTGAGCCAAGCCCTTCAGCGCCAGAAGGGTTCGAGCCGCGCCACAAAGGCGCCCAGGTCCTCGAAGTACGGCAGCGCCCCACCGTCCACCGCCTCGAAGCGCCAGTTGGGTCGTGCATCCACCGTCACCCGGCCCTGGTAATCGGTGAAATCGCCCCGCGTGGCCATGCTCACCCACACCGGCTGGGTGAGCGATTCGTACAGCGTGTTCACGTCGCCGCTGAACAGGCCCGCCGACACGAAGCACAAGGGCGCGTGGTGCGCACCGGGCTGGCGCGTGGTCACCACCGCGTGGCGCCACAGCGCTTCGTCGATCTGCGGCCGGCCGAAGGTGCGCTTGAGAAAGTACCGGATGACACCGGGCCGCGTGAGCTGGCGGAACACGGCCTCGCCCCAGCCGGGTCGGCGCAGCCACCGGTACAGCCACGGCACCAGCAGGGTGGTGCCCGGCGGCCCATGCCGGCGCTTGCGGCGGGAAAATCCGGTCGGGCTCACCAGCGCGAGGCGGCGGATGCGGTCGGGCCGCTCGACCGCGGCGCGCGCGGCGAACTCGCCCGACAGGGACACGGCCAGCACGTCCACCCAGGGTGCGCCGGTCTGCCGGCACACCTCGTCGATCACGGCGTGCAGCGCGTCGGTCATCAGGCGCGGGGTGTAGGGGCGGTCGCTGCGGTCGCTGTGCCCGTACCCCGGCAGGTCGAAAGCCACCACCCGCCGATCGGCCTGCAGGCGCTCGAACAAGGGCGCCACCTCGGCCACCGAGGCGGCGGCGTTCACGCTGTGCAGCAGCACCAGGGGCGGCAGGGCGGTGCCCTGCCCCGCCTCGAACACGGCCACGCGGCCCGCGCGGGTGTCCAGCAGGCGTGGCGCGACCGGCAGGCCGGGGGGCAGCGCCGGGTGCGTCATGCGGCCAATGCCTCGGACTCGTCGCTCGCGTGGGCACGCGCCATCTGCCACACCTCGCGCGGTGGCAATGGCTTCAGCCGGTGGTCGCTCCAGACCTGGCGCCATTTGCGCGCCCCCCGCAAACCGTGGCGCAGGCCCAGCATGTGCCGGGCAATGGCGTACCAGGGGCAGCCGTCCTCGGCATGGGCGCGCTCCATGTAGCGCACCATTGCGTCCTCGACGGCGTCGCGCGACAGCGCTGGGGACGGGGCACCAAAAAACGCCTCGTCCCAGGTGGTGAGCAACCAGGGGTGGTGGTAGGCCTCGCGCCCGACCATCACGCCGTCCACCTGCCCCAGGTGTTCGGCAATCTGCGCGTTGGTGGTGATGCCGCCATTGACCGCGATGGTGAGCCGGGGAAAGTCGCGCTTGAGCCGGTGCGCGAGTTCGTAGCGCAGCGGTGGCACCTCGCGGTTCTCCTTCGGGCTCAGGCCCTGCAGCCAGGCATTGCGAGCATGAACAATGAACACCTCGCAACCCGCCTCGGCCACCGTGCCCACAAAGTCGCGCACGAATTCGTAGCTCTCGGTCTTGTCGATGCCGATGCGGTGCTTCACCGTGACCGGGATCGACACCGCGTCCCGCATCGCCTTGACGCCGTCGGCCACGGTCTGCGGCTCGGCCATCAGGCAGGCGCCAAAAGCGCCGCGCTGCACGCGCTCGCTGGGGCAGCCGCAGTTCAGGTTGATCTCGTCGTACCCCCACTGCTCGCCCAGGCGGGCTGCCCGCGCAAGTTCTTCGGGCTCGCTGCCGCCCAGCTGCAGCGCCACCGGGTGTTCCTCGGCATTGAAGCGCAGGTGCCGCTGCACACTGCCGTGCATCAGCGCACCCGTAGTCACCATCTCGGTGTAGAGCAGGGTGTGCCGCGTGAGCAGCCGGTGCAGGTAGCGGCAATGGCGATCCGTCCAGTCCATCATCGGTGCGACGGACAGGCGCCAGGGTGAGAATCCAGCGGGCTCGGGAGACATCACCGGATTATCCCCGCGCGGCTGGCGCCACGAATCCTGCCGGGGCGAATGGAAGACCGGCCTTCAAGATCAACATGTCGGCGTCACAATCTGGCCGACCCATCGAACCAGCACGCCATGAGATTCAAGTCGGTCCGGATCATCCTGGGGACGCTGCTGGCGTTGGCAGGTGCGGCCTTTCTCCTGTGGACACCCGACCGCGACCCCGCTGAACTGGCGGCACGGTACCTCGGGTCGCCCGAAGACGTGATCAGTGTGCGTGTGGGCGATGCCCGGCAGCGCCTGCACGTTCGGGACGACGGGCCCGCCAATGCGCCGGTGGTGCTGTTCCTGCACGGGTTCGGCTCCAGCCTGCACACCTGGGAGGCATGGGCCACGCGCCTCAGCGGCCGCTTCCGCGTGGTTCGCCTCGACCTGCCCGGCGCCGGCCTGAGTGCGCCCGACACAACCGGTGATTACAGCGACGGGCGCAGCCTCGCCTTGATCGAAGGGGCCATGGACCACCTGGGCATCGCGCGGGCATCCATCGTGGGCAATTCGATGGGTGGGCGGCTGGCATGGCGCTTTGCAGCCGCCCGGCCGGACCGGGTCGACAAGCTGGTGCTCATCGCGCCCGATGGATTCGCCAGCGCCGGCTTCGAATACGGAAAAGCGCCAGCGATCTCGCCCATGCTGCACCTCATGCAATACAGCCTGCCTCGCTTCGTGTTGCGCATGAGTCTGGCGCCTGCCTATGCCGATCCCGGCGCGCTGACCGACGAACTCCTGACCCGTTACCACGACCTTTTGCTTGCACCCGGTGCACGAAAGGCCATGCTGATGCGCCTGGAGCAGACGCTGCTGGTGGACCCGGTACCTGTCCTGCGGCGCATCCGGGCCCCCACGCTTGTGGTGTGGGGCGAGCAGGACCAGTTCATCCCGATCGCCAACGCAAACGACTATCTGGCGGCCATCCCTGCAAGCACCCTGGTGCGGTTGCCCGGTGTGGGTCACCTTCCGCAGGAGGAAGCGCCGGAGCCCTCGCTGGTTCCGGTCCAGGACTTTCTGAGCCGGTGAGCCGAGGGGCGCTTCAGCAGCGGGCGATCAGCTTCGCGACGTTGACCACGACCTTGACCTCGCCCGGGGGCAGGCTGGCCTGCACGGCGTAAGCGGGATCGGCGGTGTCGCGCAGCACCGGCTCGCCCAGCGGCATGCCCTGGCGTCCCACCAGGGAAATCACCTTGGGCGCATTGGCCCTGGCACCGCGGCGCACCACAACGCCCAATTCGCCGTTGAGCAGGCGAACATGGCTGCCAGGCGGGAAAAAGCCGATGTGCTTGACGAACAACGCACCCAGGCGATCGGGCATCTGGTCGAAGCCCAGATAGAGTTTTCGCGCCACTTCCTGGGTCAGCATGGGGCCCCGCCCTTCACGCGGACTGATGCAGGCCACATAGCTGTCGGCCAGCTGCAGCAGGCGGTGCGCCACCCGGTCCACACGCAGGCCGGCGGGGTAGCCGGTGCCGTCCGGTCGCTCATGGTGCTGTTCCACCAGGCGCAGCCATTCGAGGTCGTGCACGCCGATCGAACGCAGCAGTGCGGCACTCTGCAGGGGGTGCTCGCGCACGGTTCTTCGCTGGACGGTGGTCAGCGGCCCCGGCTGGCGTGCAAGCTCGTCGTGGTCGCGGGTCATGCCCAGGTTCATGGTGAGTGCGGCCTGCCCCAGTGCCCGCTGAACGTCGGCGTCCAGGCCGGCGTGCGGGGCCACCAGTGCGCACAGGCCGCCGGTCAGCAGCGCGTGCGTGGCGCTGTAGGACAGCCGGGGATCGAACAGCAACTGAACCAGCACCAGCAGGCTGTTGTCGGGCTGATCCCGCCACAGCTTGTCGGCCCGCGCCTGGATGCGCGCCAGGCGCTCGAGGAAATGGGTCGAATCAGCGGCCTGGTGAAGCAAGGTGGTGAGCGATGCCTGCAGATCGGTCCAGGCTTCGGTGACCGGCAGTTCTTCACGCACCTCGGGCGATTCCACCGCGGTGACCAGCGAGCTCACCTCGGCGATGCGGCTGAGGGATTCGTTGCCGCGCACCATGCGATCGAGCGCGGCCGTGTACGCGTAGCTGACAGCCTGCCAATCGCTGGCCAGCACCACCGGCCCGTGCAGCATCAGCTGGCCACGGTGCTTTTCAGACGTGATGGCTTCACCTTTGCGAAGCAGGAGCACACCCTTGGGGTCCCAGATGTTGACGGGGACTGGCTGGTCCAGGGCGAGCGATTCCAGTGGCAGGGGCCGATACATCCCGTCACTTTAGTACTCCAAGAAGTACGCCTATCGGTCGAAAACCGGCACTCATCGGGCCCATTCATCGGCCTCGCCGGTCTGCATGGCCAGCCGGCCGGGAACCGGCGGTCGCTCATGGTCACTCAACTGCGAGCTTTGATCCACCCGCGCCATGACACCCCCGACGCCCGACCCTGAATCGCCGGCCCCGGCCGCCAGCCTGCCCCCACCCGACGCGCTCGCCCGGCTCGTCCACGACATCGGACCACTGAGCGCCGACGTGATCAGCGTGACCGAAGAAAGTCCGCATGCGTGGACGGTCACGTTCCACGACGAGAACCAGGTCATGCTGACCTGGCTCGATGGCCCACCGCGCCTCGAGCTGCTGTCGTGGATCACGGCGCTCGACACCGAGTTGCCACGCGACGCACTGGAATTCCTCCTGTCCTTCAACCTGCTGTCGAGCCAGACCGGCGGGGCGCGCATGGGGCTCAACATCGGTGACCGATCGCTGTTCCTGCTCCGCGACCTGCCCGTGGACGGCCTGGACCTGCCCCACCTGCTTGACGCCATGCGTTCGCTGGTCAGCGCCAGCGAGGAATGGCGCCACGGACTGTCGGCCCTGGGCCCGACACCACGCGGCGAACACGCATCCCTCACCTCCTCTCTTTCCTGACAGACCAAGGCCACTGCCATGCCACCGCCCAACACCCTCGCGTTCCCGGCCACCCAGCCACGCATTGCCATCCGCTTCGCAGCGCCGCCCCTGGCGCTCGGTCTGGCGGCACGCCCGCTGCAGGGCGGCTGCACCGTGCTGTTCCTCTCGAGCGGCATGCACGCCCCGCCCTCGCGGTTCACCCCAGAGGCGCGCCAGCAGGCCAATGCCTGGTGCCTGCAGCTGCTCACCACGCTGTTCGTCCTGGCCAGCATCGACCGCCTGCTGAACGGTTCGCCCGAGCCGCGCTACCCGGCCCCGAAACGCGTGGACACACCGGTGGCACCCAAAACGTCGGCCTGGACCAAGGTAGAACGCGTGCCCGCGAACGCGGTGGCCCCAGGGTCGGCGCGCAAGACGTCCCCCATGAACCGGCCGATCGTGCGCACGCCGGTGGGCCTGGGCGCACATCGCTCCAACGCGCCACGCCACGCGGAGCCATCCCCGTTCATCGCAACCGAGCCTCTTGAGCCCGCGAATCCTCCGGTGGCCGGGGAGAGCCAACCGCCCGTGGACTGGAAGACCCCCGAACAAGCCGGCATGGACCTGTCAACCGCGCTGCAGTACCAGGCCGTGCTCGACGAGCGCCCCTTCGAGCCGGTGCATGAGCCGGAGCATGAGCCGGAGCATGCGTCAGCGGCACAACCGCTGCCCGCGCGTGAGCACCACCCCGAGACTGGCGCCATGGACGCTGAGGCATATGCCCGGTACATGGCCGCCTTCGACGCCGAGCCACCGGCAGACGAAGCCGTACCGATGCCGCGGGGCTGATCGGCACCCCCCATGAACAACGGCGGCCTTGGGCCGCCGTTGTCTTTGGTGCAAGCCGCCTCGCCGAGGCGGCCAGCGCCACCCGGTCAGCCCATGTGCAGACCGCCGTTGACCGAGAAGTCGGCACCGGTGGAGTAGCCGGCTTCGTCGCCCGCCAGCCAGGCAATGATCGACGCGATCTCGCTGGGCTCACCCAGGCGCTTGACCGGCACGGTCGCCACGATCTTCTCGAGCACGTCCGGCCGGATCGCCTTGACCATGTCGGTGCCGATGTAGCCCGGGCTCACGGTGTTCACGGTGACGCCCTTGTTGGCCAGTTCCTGGGCCAGCGCCATGGTGAAGCCGTGCATGCCGGCCTTGGCCGCCGAGTAGTTGGTCTGGCCGGCCTGGCCCTTCTCGCCGTTGACCGAGCTGATGTTGATGATCCGGCCCCAGCCCTTCTCGACCATGTCGGGAACGACCTGCTTGGTCACGTTGAACATGGAGTTGAGGTTGGTGCTGATGACGGCGTCCCAGTCCTCGCGCGACATCTTGAGGAACATGCGGTCGCGCGTGATGCCGGCGTTGTTGACCAGCACGTCGATGGGGCCGTGTTCGGCCTTGGCCTTGGAAAATGCCGCCACGGTGGAATCCCACTCGGCCACGTTGCCCACGCTGGCGAAAAACGTGTAGCCCAGGGCCTTCTGCTCGTCGATCCACTTTTGCGCGTCGCGCGTGGGGCCGCAGCCGGCAATGACCTTGAAACCCTCTTTGTGCAGGCGCTGGCAGATGGCGGTGCCGATGCCGCCCATGCCCCCCGTGACGTACGCAACCTTCTGGCTCATGATGACCTTTCGTGTGTGTTTTGTCGGACCGGGTCCATGCTAGCGGCGCGGTCAGCGCTCGACAGCGAGGGAAACCCCCATGCCGCCGCCGATGCACAGCGCGGCCAGGCCCTTCTTCGAGCCGCGGCGCTGCATTTCGTGCAGCAGGGTCACCAGCACGCGGCAACCCGACGCACCGATCGGGTGTCCGATGGCGATCGCGCCCCCGTTGACGTTGACGCGGGCCGGGTCGATGTCGAGCGCCTTGTTCACTGCGCAGGCCTGGGCCGCAAACGCCTCGTTGAGCTCGAACAGGTCCACGTCGGCGGCCTTCCAGCCGGCGCGCGCCAGCGCCTTCTGCGACGCCGGCACCGGGCCCATGCCCATGGTGGCGGGGTCAAGCCCGCTGGTGCCGAAACTGGCGATGCGGGCCAGCGGCTTGAGGCCCAGCGCGGCGGCTTTCTTCGCGCTCATCACCACCACCGCCGCCGCACCGTCGTTGATGCCGCTGGCGTTGCCTGCGGTCACGGTGCCGGCCTTGTCGAAGGCGGGGCGCAAGCCGGCCAGGGCTTCGGCGCTGGTCTTCTTGTTGATGAATTCGTCGGCATCGAACATGACCGGATCGCCCTTCTTCTGGGGAATGGCCACGCCGACAATCTCGTCCTTGAAGCGGCCGGCGTCCTGCGCGGCCGACGCCTTCTGCTGGCTGGCCAGGGCCAGCGCGTCCTGCATGTCGCGGGTGATGCCGTGGGCCTTGGCCACGTTCTCGGCGGTGATGCCCATGTGGTACTGGTTGTACACGTCCCACAGGCCGTCCACGATCATGGTGTCGACCATTTTCCAGTCGCCCATGCGCTGGCCGTCGCGGCTTCCGTTGAGGACATGGGGCGAAGCGCTCATGTTCTCCTGGCCACCGGCAATCACGATCTCGCTGTCGCCGGCGTTGATGGCCTGCGCGGCCAGCATGACCGCCTTGAGCCCCGAGCCGCACACGGCATTGATGGTGAGCGCCGGGGTTTCCTTGGCAATGCCGGCCTTCATCATGGCCTGGCGCGCCGGGTTCTGGCCCGCGCCAGCGGCCAGCACCTGACCCATGATGACCTCGCCGATGGCGTCGTTGGGCAAACCGCTGCGCTCGAGCAGTGCCTTGATGACGGTGGCGCCCAGCTCGGTGGCCGGGGTCTTGGCCAGCGTGCCGCCGAACTTGCCCACCGCGGTGCGGGCGGCGGCAACGATGACGATGTCTTCCATGGTGATTCCTTTTGGTTTGGCGGTTTGGATGGTGGACCCCACACCCGTTCTCCCTGAGCCTGTCGAAGGGCATCCAGCGGGGCTGGCGGGGGCTTCGACAGGCTCAGCCCGAACGGGGTGGGCTCGGCCTGGACGGGGATTCAGGTCATGCCTTGGCTTTCACGTAGCGGCCCGGTGCGGGCTCGATGGCGGTGTAGGTCTTGCCGCGGCCATAGGCCTTGGGCGCGGGAATCTGCTTGCCGGCCTGGGGCTTGAGCCAGGCGGCCCAGTCGGTCCACCAGCTGCCGGGGTGTTCGGTGGCAGCGGCGATCCAGTCGTTGACGTTGGCGGGAAAGGTCGGCTTGTCGCTGGTCCAGTGGCTGCGCTTGCCCTTGCTGGCGGGGTTGATCACGCCCGCAATATGCCCTGAAGCCCCCATGACGAACCGCTTTTTGCCCGGAAACACCTGGGTGCTGCCGTAGGCGCCGCCGATGGGCACGATGTGGTCTTCGCGCGAGCCGTAGATGTAGACCGGCAGCTTGACCTTGCGGAAATCGATCTTCTGGCCACAGACCGTGACCGTGCCCGGCTTGACCAGGTCGTTCTGCAGGTACATGTGGCGCAGGTACCAGGCGTAATACGGGCCTGGCAGGTTCGTGCTGTCGGAGTTCCAGTACAGCAGGTCGAAGGGCGGCGGCGTTTCGCCCTTCAGGTAGTTGCCCACCACGTAGTTCCACACCAGGTCGTTGGGGCGCAGGAAGCTGAAGGTGGTGGCGAGGTCGCGGCCGGGCATGAGGCCGCCATTGGCGAACTGCATCTCGCGGAACTTCACGAAGTTCTCGTCGATGAAGACATCGAGGATGCCGGTGTCGGTGAAGTCGAGCAGCGTGGTGAGGAAGGTGGCGCTGTGCACCGGGTTGGCCCCGCGCCCGGCCAGCACCGCCAGCGCCGTGCCCAGCATGGTTCCACCCACGCAGAAGCCCAGGGCATTGATGTCGCTGGCGCCGGTGATGTCGCGCACCGTGTCGATGGCCTCGATGACCGCCTGCTCGATGTAGTCGTCCCAGGTCTTGTGGGCCAGCGACTCGTCGGGGTTGCGCCAGCTCACCACGAAGGTGCGGTGCCCTTGCTCCACCGCGTACCGGATGAAGGAATTGTCGGGTTGCAGGTCGAGGATGTAGAACTTGTTGATGCAGGGTGGCACCAGCAGGAACGGCCGCTCGTAGACCTTGGCGGTGAGGGGTTTGTATTCGATGAGCTGGAACAGCTCGTTCTCGTACACCACCGCGCCTTCGGTGGTGGCCACGTTCTTGCCGACCTCGAAGACGCTCTCGTCGGTCATCGACACGTGGCCCTGCTTGATGTCCTTGAGCAGGTTCGCCACCCCCTTGGCGATGCTCTCGCCCTGGGTCTCGATGGCTTTCTTCTGGGCATCGACGTTGAACGCCAGGAAGTTGCTGGGTGCGCTGGCGTCGATCCATTGCTGGATGGCAAAGCGCACGCGGGCCCGGGCCTTGGCGTCGCCCTGCACCGCATCGGCCATGCGCATGAGGGTGCGGGCGTTGAGCAGGTAGGTGGCCGCGGTGAAGGCCGCCACCGGGTTACCGGCCCAGGCGTCGGCGGCAAACCGGCGGTCGCCCTCGGGCTTGACCGACAGACCCTGGTTCCACAGGGCGGCGGCCTCCTTCAGGTAGTTCTGCTGGATTTCCAGCAAAACGGCCGGGTCGAGGCTGACGGTTTGGCCAGCGGCCTGCTGGAACAGGTCGCCCAGCGCGGGCATGGCCATCGGGGCGGCGCCCTGCACCGGCGGCATGAAAGCCTTGAAGGCCGCAAAGGGGTCCTGGGCGGGCGCAGCGGCCGCGGCGCCCGGCAGGGCCTGCGCCATCTGCGTCCATTGCTGCATCAGGTTCTGCTGGAACTGCTGTGCCGCATGCATCCAGTCGGTCGTGTCGTTCTGCTTGCCCGAAGCCATGCCTGTCTCCTCAGCTTTTATCGCCGGCCTACAGTGTGGGCCGTTGCCTCAATCGGTGTCCGAGTATCCCCGCGTCGCCTTTCAACGGGTTGACGCATCGCAAAAGAAAGCAATCCGTGTACCTGGTCGTGATCGGTTGGATGTATGTCGTGCTGATGATGTCGGTGGCCGAGGCCACCAACACCACGGGGTCCGTGCTCGGGGCCATTGTGACGTTTTTTCTCTACGGAATCCTGCCGGTGATCATCATCGTCTACGTGATGCGCACACCGCAGCGCAAGCGCGCCATCAAGGAACGCGAGGCGGCAGAAGATGCAGCCCGCGCAACCGCCTCAGCCCAGCCAGACGCAGGCGGCGAAGCGGCCGGTGCTGCCGAGGCGGGCAGCATCGCGCCGGTGCGAAAAGAACCTTGAGGGCTGGCCCACGGTGCACCAGCCGGCGCTGCCGTCGTTGCCATGCACCGACGCCACACCGGCGGCCTTCAGGCGCTGCCTGGCCAGCCCGGGCAGATCGGCCAGCCATTTGCCGGGCGTGCCCGTGGGCAGGAAAAACCTGCCCGCAGCGGCATCGTGCTGCATGAAGGCCACCCGCACCTCGTCGCCGACCTCGAAGGCGGTGGGGCCGATCGCCGGCCCGAGCCAGGCCACGGTGTCGCCCTGACCCGCCGATTCGCGCAGGGCGAGTACGGTGGCCTCGAGCACGCCCCCCGCCAGGCCTCGCCAGCCCGCATGGGCCGCGGCCACCGCGCGCCCGGACCGGTGCGCCAGCAACACGGGCAGACAGTCGGCCACCATGATGGTGGCGGCCACACCGGGCACGCTCACCACGGCCGCGTCGGCCACGGTGCCATCGGCGGTGGCCGGGTTCAGCGCCACCACCCCCACGCCATGCACCTGCTGCAGAAACACCGGGCGGGCCGGGGCCACCGCCGTGGCCAGCCGCTGCCGGTTGGCGGCCACAGCGGCCGGGTCGTCGCGCACGTGGTCGCCCAGGTTGAAGCTGTCGAACGGCGCCGCGGACACGCCGCCTTCCCGCGTGGTGCACAGGGCTCGAACACCCGCTGGCACAGGCCAGTCGGGCACGAAGAAGCCGGGGGCCATCAGGCCTCGAAATCGGGGCAGGCCTTGGGTTCGGCCTGCTGGAACGCGGGGTGTTCCATGCAACGGGCAAACACCGCCATGGTGCGGTCCAGGCCGCTGAAGTCGACGTTGAAGCGCTGGCCGTTGAAGATCTGGGGCACCAGGCAGCAGTCGGCCAGGGTGGGCGTGTCGCCATGGCAGAACCGGCCGGTGGGGCCTTCAGCCAGCCGCTTCTCGAAGGTCTCCAGACCGGTGCGAACCCAGTGGCGGTACCAGGTGTTCTTGGGTTCTTCTTCCACCTTGAGCTGGTTGACCAGGTACTTGAGCACGCGCAGGTTGTTGATCGGGTGGATCTCGCAGGCGATCACCTGCGCCAGCGCCCGCACGCGGGCCCGTCCCAGCGGATCAGCCGGCAGCAGCGCCGGCGCGGGGTGGGTTTCATCCAGGTATTCGATGATCGCCATCGACTGCGTGAGCCGCTGACCACCGTCGAGCTCGAGCGCCGGCACCAGCCCTTCCGACAAGACCTCGCTCCACGCGGGCTGCCGGTGTTCGCCGCGCGCGATGTGCACCGGCACGTACTCGTAGGGCAGGCCCTTGAGCGCCAGTGCGATGCGCACGCGGAACGAGGCCGAGGAGCGGAAGTAGTTGTAGAGCTTCATGCCCTCAAGGATAAACCGCGGTCAGGCCGAAGCCGCTTCGGCCAGCGTCGGGTAGTCGGTGTAGCCGTGCTCACCGCCGCCGTAGAAGGTGGTGCGGTCGGGTTCGTTGAAGGGGCCTCCCTGCCGCAGGCGTTGCACCAGGTCCGGATTGGCAATGAACGGTTTGCCGAAGGCGACGAGGTCGGCGCCTTCCCGCAGCGATTTCTCGGCCAGCGGCAGGTCGTAGCCGTTGTTGACCATCCACGCGCCCTGGCCGCCCGCTTCGCGCCAGGCGCGCCGCAGCGCTTCGTAGTCGAACGGCCGGTCGGCGATCTCCCGCGGGCCGCCGGTGGCGCCTTCGATCACGTGGACGTAGGCGAGCCCGATCGGGCCCAGTTGCCGCACCACTTGCTCGAACAGCGGTTGCGGATCGGCGTCCACGATGTCGTTGGCCGGGGTGACGGGCGACAGGCGAATGCCGGTGCGGCCGGCACCGATCGCGGCGGTGACCGCGCGCACCACCTCCATCAGCAGCCGTGCGCGGTTGGCGATCGAACCGCCGTAGGCGTCGGTGCGGTGGTTGGCCCCGGTCTTGAGGAACTGGTCGAGCAGGTAGCCGTTGGCAGCGTGGATTTCCACGCCGTCGAAGCCGGCCTCGATGGCGGCGAGCGCCGCACGGCGGTAGTCATCGACGATGCCGGGCAGTTCGGACGTCGCCAGCGCGCGCGGCTCGGACACGTCCACGAAGGTGGGCTTGCCGTCGACGATGAGCACCGTCTTGGTGTTGGCGCGCAGCGCAGAAGGCGCCACCGGTGCGCCTTTGCCGGGCTGCAGTTCGCTGTGCGACACGCGGCCCACGTGCCAGAGCTGGGTGACGATGGCACCACCGGCGGCGTGCACGGCGTCGGTGACCCGCTTCCAGCCGGCGATCTGGTCGTTGCCGTACAGGCCGGGCACATCGGCATACCCCTGGCCCTGGTGACTGATGGCCGTGGCTTCGGTGATCAGCAGACCAGCGCTGGCGCGCTGGCGGTAGTAGGTGGCCATGAGCGGCGTGGGCACCGCGCCGGGCGCACGGTTGCGCGTCAGCGGGGCCATCACGATGCGGTTCTTGAGCTGGAGATCGCCCGCGGAGGTGGCGTCGAACAGGGTGGTCATGCAATGCCTGGAAAGGGAACGGACGGAAGAATGAAAACGGCAGCCACAGGGCCGCCGGTTCCCCGCATTGTGCGCACCTCAACCCGTGCGCGTGGCCAGGCCCCTCAATGCCCCCACCACCATCGGGACGATGCTGACCGCGTTGGTCTCGTGCGCAATGGCGTCGGTGCTCCAGACCGCGTCGACCCCGGCGGCCCGCACCAGCGCCAGTGCGCCGTCGGCAAACAGCGCGTGCGTCACGGCCACATCGACCCGCGCCGCGCCCGCCGCCAGCAGCAGCACGGCCGCGCGGGCCAGCGTGTGGCCGGAACTGGCCACGTCGTCGATCAGCACCACCTCGCGGCCGCGCACCTCGACCGCTGGCAGCTCGATGTCGACGTGGCGGTCGCCATGGCGGGTCTTGCGGCACACCGCGTGGTCCCATCCGTGGCGCAAGGCGGCTGCAGCCACCCATTGCAGCGCCTCTTCGTCGGGACCCAGCAGCAGGGGGCGCTGGCGCTGCGTGGCGATGTGGTCGGCCAGCAGCGGCGCGCCGCTCAGCGCAATGGCATCGCGCGCCGGCACGGCTTCGTGCAGCGTGTGCACGCGGTGCAGGTGCGGGTCCACCGTGATGAGGGCGTCGAACAGGTCGGCCAGGAACCGCCCCACGATGCGCTGGCTCACCGCCTCACCCGGTTGAAACGCCATGTCCTGCCGCATGTAGGCGAGGTACGGGGCCACCAGCGTGAGGTGGTTGGCGCCCAGGTCGCGGGCCGTTCGCGCGGCCAGCAGCAGTTCAACCAGCTTGCCGTCGGGCTGGTGCAGGCCGCGCCAGACCACCACGCGCGCAGGCAGCGCGGCCGGCAGCCGCAGCTTGACCTCCCCGTCGGGGAATCGGTGGCGTGCCACGGTCTCGCACGGCACCCCCAGGGAAAGCGCGGCGGCTTGCGCCACACCGGCCTCGTCGTCGAAGCACAGCAGCACGGCGTCTCGCATCAGAACTCCACGAACACCTGCGGCACCTCGTCGGCCCGTCCGATACGGTAGCCGCTGGCCCGTGCGATGGCCCGCCGCGAAAACTCCAGATCCGACGGGTAGGACGCGTGCACGCGGTACAGCGGCTCGCCGACCCGCACGGGGTCACCGAGCTTCTTCAACAGGTCGAGGCCGGCGCCGGGCACCTTGGGCGCACCCGCCAGCCGCGCAACCCGGGCGATCTGCAGGTTGTCGATGCCGGTCACCACCCCTTCGGCATCGGCGGTCACATCGAAGGTGAGTGACGCCAGCGCGGGGTGGTGGTGATCGAAGTGGCGCGACCCCTGGGCCTCGACAATGGCGCGCATCTGCGCCAGTGCCCGACCCGATTCGAGGATGTCGCGCGCGATGCGGTAGCCGTCACCGCCCCGCACATCCGGGCTGCATTCGATCAGGCGGCCGGCCAGGCGCAAGGCCTTCTGCCGCAGGTCGTCGGGCGCCCGGGGGTCGTTCTCGAGCACCCGCATCACGTCGCGCGCCTCCAGGGTCGGACCGATGCCCCGCCCGATCGGCTGACGCCCGTCGGTGATGACGACATCGAGCGACAGGTGCAGCCGCTGGGCCACGTATTCGAACAGGCGGCGCAGGCGCTGCGCTTCGGGCATGGACTGCACCTTGGCCGTCGGGCCGATGGGAATGTCCAGCACCAGGTGCGTGGCGCCAGCGGCCATCTTCTTGGACAGGATCGAGGCGACCATTTGGCCCGGCGAGTCGATCGACAGCGGGCGTTCGACCGCAATCAGCACGTCGTCGGCGGGCGACAGGTCTGCCGTGCCGCCCCAGGCCAGACAGCCCCGGTGGGCCTTCACGATGTCCATGAGCTGCCCGAACGGCAGCTCCACGTTGGCCAGCACCTCCATGGTGTCGGCGGTGCCGGCCGGCGACGTGATGGCGCGCGACGACGTCTTGGGACACACCAGCCCGTGCGCCGCCACGATCGGCACCACCAGCATGCTGGTGCGGTTGCCCGGAATGCCGCCGATGCAATGCTTGTCGACCACCAGCGGTTCGTGCCAGTCGAGCCGGCGACCGCTGGCGATCATGGCCTCGGTGAGGAAGGCGACCTCCTCCCGGTCGAGCTCGCCGCGGTTGCAGGCCACGACGAAAGCCGAGAGCTCGATCTTCGAATACCGCAAGCCGGCGATGTCGCCCACGATGGCGCGGAAATCCTCGCGCCCGAGGCGCTCGCCATTGATCTTGCGGAACAGCGCGGGAATGGAGTCGGGTGGCGGTGCCTGCGCGATCAGCGCCGGGTGGCCGTTGGCCACATCCAGCCGCGAGAACGCGTCTTCCGACAGGCCGAGTTCGCAAAGGTCCACGATGCCCGGGTCGTCCACCACATTGAGCGTGGCCAGAATGGTGTTGCCATTGGCCTGCACCTCGACCTTGGACAAGGCCTGGAACCCCTCGGCCCGCACCACCGCGCAGTCCCGGTGCAGGTACGCCACGTTTTCCCGGTAGGTGTCGATGCCCACGCGCTTGAGCGTGAGGCGGGCGGTGCCGTTGTGGGTCTCCATGCCCGCAAGATACTACGGGCAGCGGGGGCGCCTACCCCACCACCAGTTTCATCAGCGGCATGACGCGCTCGCTTTCGCTGCGGCGCTCCAGGGCCATGCGCATGTTCATCTGCGCCACCTGGGTGTGCTCGGTGGCCAGCGCCTGCGCACGCGCACCCTCCCCCCGCTTCAGCGCGTCCACCAGCATGTGGTGCTGGCGGTGGGCATAGATCATCCAGTCGCGGTCCAGCGCCACCGAGCCCTGCATGGGCAGCATGGCCGAGGCCGGGGCAAAAGGAAGCTTGTCGTTGAGCGCCACCGCGCGCTGCAGGGCCCGGTTGCCGCAGGCCTGAAGAATCAGCGCATGAAAGCGGTCGTTCATACGCGCGTAGGCGGCGTAACTTTCCAGCGTCAGCGGGTCGTCGGCCAGCAGTCGGTCGCCTTCGTCCAGAGCGGCCTGAAGGTCGGCAGACAGCGCGCGCGGCACACCATGTTCGGCCACCAGGCGCGCGGCCAGGCCCTCGAGGTGGCCCCGGACCGCAATCGCGTCGATGACCTCCTGCGCGGTGAACTGGCGCACCAGGTACTTGCCGGTGTCGTTGGCCTCGACCAGCCCCTCCTGCTCGAGCGTCACCAGTGCGGCGCGCACCGGCGTGCGCGATGCGCCCAGCTGCTCGGCCAATTGCTGCTCGGCCAGCCGCTGACCGGGCTCGAACCGACCGGACAGGATCCAGTCGCGCAGTTGCATGAGAACGGTTTCTTGCAGGCCCATGGCGCATGACTGTACACTGAACAAACCAAACGGGATACCGTTTCAACCGGTGCCGGAGATTCAGCCATGAAAGCAGACCTCAACCAACGACTGACCCAGGTCGGGCCGGGCACGCCAGGGGGCAACCTGCTGCGGCGCTACTGGCAGCCGGTCGCCCTGCTCGACGAGTTCGACCCGGCCATCGACCCGGCGATGGCGCTGCGGCCGGTGAAACCGATCCGGGTCCTGGGCCAGAACTTCGTGCTGTTCCGCGATGCGCAGGGCCGCTTCGGGCTGCTTGACCGCGACTGCCCGCACCGCGGCGCTGACCTGGCCTACGGCCGCAACGAAGGCGACGGGCTGCGCTGCCCGTTCCACGGCTGGAAGTTCGACGTCGATGGCCGGTGCCTCGAGACGCCGGCCGAACCGGTGGGCAGCACCTTGTGCCAGCGCGTGCGGCAGCAGAGCTACCCCCTGATCGAGCGCAGCGGCGTGCTGTTTGCGTGGTTCGGTCCCGAGGGTGTGGCGCCGCCCCCCCTGCCCGCGCTCGACTGCTTCACGGCACCGGCCTCACACACCTTCGCCTTCAAGGGCCTGTGGCATTGCAACTGGCTGCAATCGTTCGAGGTCGGCATCGACCCGGCGCATGCGTCGTACCTGCACCGCTTCTTCAACGACGCCGCCCTGGACGACGCCTACGGCAAGCAGTTCCGCGGCGCCAGCGCCGGCAGCGTCGATGGCGAGCGCTGGCCCATGACGCGCGTGATGCGCGAATGCGGACGGCCCGAGATCAGCCACCAGGCCATGCCCTGGGGCATTCGGCTCACGGCCTTGCGAAAACTGAACGATCAGCTGACCCACGTGCGAATCACCCACGCGGTGTTTCCGCAGACCTTCGTGATTCCGCTGTCGGAGACGATGACGATCACGCAGATGCATGTTCCCGTCGACGACACGCACAACTACTGGTATTCGTTCTTCACGAGTTTCGATGCCCCGGTGGACAAGGCCGCCATGCGCGAGCCCCGGCTGAAAGCCGTCACCCTGCCGTTCTTCGAGCCACGGATGGGACGCCACAACCATTGGGGATTCAACCCGCAGGAGCAGGCCGAGCGCACCTACCTGGGCATGGGCGAAGACGACATCAACGTGCACGATCAGTGGGCCTGCGAAAGCATGGGCGCCATTCAGGACCGCACGCGCGAACACCTGGGCACGTCCGACAAGGTCATCATGGCCCACCGGCGCCTGCTGCAGCAGGCGATCGACGCAGTGGAACAGGGAGGCCCTGCGCCCGGCGTGGGCGATGCTTCCCTGCACGCCGACATCCACGGGCCCGACACCATCGACGGTTTCGCGCCCGCGGACGATTGGGAAAACTGGTGGCAAGCCGCCGTGCAGGATCGCCGGCGCCGCGCACCCTGGACGCGAGAAGGAAAGGCCCTGTCGGACGCGGCGGCAGCGCTGGGCGCGAAATGAGTTTCGCCGACCGCTGCGGCATCCACACGCCCGAGCGCGAGGCCGCGTGCCGGCGCCTCGCACGGCTCATTGAAGAACGGGGCCTTCAGCGGGTCCGCCTGGGCTGGTGCGACGCGCACGGCCTGCTGCGCGGCAAGACGCTCATGCCCGCAGCGGCGATCCGCGCCCTACGCGACGGCGTCGGCATGGTGGGCACGCTCATGCTCAAGGACACCGCCGACAAGACCGCGTGGAAGGTGTTCGAGCCCGGGGGAACGGACGACATGCCGGGCTTCGGCGGCGCGTCCAACCTCTTGCTGCTGCCCGACCCGCAGAGCTTTGTCGAACTGCCCTGGTCACCGGGCACCGGGTGGCTGCGCTGCCAGCCCTGGCAACCGAACGGTCAACCGGTGGCCATCGACAGCCGACGGGTCCTGCAAAGTGCACTGGGCGAACTCGCGCGGGAAGGGCTTGGCCTCAAGACCGGGCTGGAGGTCGAGTTCCACATCTACCGCATCGTGGACACCTCCCCGCAGCTCGACCCCGGCCGCGCCGCCTGGCCCGGCGAGCCGCCGGTGGTGCAGATGGTTCACCCGGGCTACCAACTGCAGGGCGAGGCCATGACCGACATGGCCGACGAGGCCCTGCGCATCGTGGAGCGCACGGCGCTGGGGCTGGGCTTGCCGCTGCAGTCGCTCGAAATCGAACTCGGCCCCAGCCAGGTCGAGGCGGTGTTCGACGCCACCGACGCGCTCACGGCGGCCGACCAGATGGTGCTGCTGCGCAATGGCGTGAAGCAGGCGCTGCGCCGCGCGGGCTACCACGCCACCTTCATGTGCCGCCCGCCTTTTCCGAACATCATGTCCAGCGGCTGGCACCTGCACCAGTCGGTGGTCGAACTGGCCAGCGGGCGCAACACCTTCATGCGCGCCGAGCCCGCCGTGGGAAGCACCCCGCGCGACGCCCACCACACACTCAGCAAGGCCGGCGCCGGCTGGCTGGCCGGGCTGCTGGCCCATGCGCGTGCCATCACGCCCCTTTGCACCCCCACGGTGAACGGCTACGCCCGCTTTCGCCCCAACGCGCTGGCGCCTCAGGCCATTCTGTGGGGTCGCGACAACCGCGGTGCGATGCTGCGCGTGGTGGGCGAGGCCGGCGACCCGGCCACGCGCATCGAGAACCGCCTGGGTGAGCCGGCGGCCAACCCCTACCTGTGCATGGCGGGGCAGGTGCATGCCGGGCTCGACGGGCTCAAGCACAGCCTGGTGCCACCGACGGGCACCGAGGCACCCTATGCCGAGGGCAGCGAGCGCATTCCGGCCACGCTTGGCGATGCGCTGGCCGCCTTGCGCGAAGATGCGGTGATGGTCAACGGCCTGGGTGCGGCGGTGGTGAACCATTTCGCCCGCATCAAGCAGCAGGAAATCGACCGACACGCCCTGGCCGAAGACCAGACCGAATTCGAGCGGCGCGAATACTTCGCCCGATACTGACCACCCTGCCCCACCCCATGATCCAGATCCGATTCATCACCGCCGACGAACGCGTCCGCGACGTTTCCTGCGCCACCGGTCAGAGCCTGATGAAGGCCGCCGTCGATGCCGGCATCGACGAAATCGCGGCCGACTGCGGCGGCACGCTGACCTGCTCCACCTGTCACGTCTACATCGACGCCGCCTGGGCGGACAGGCTGCCGCCTCCGTCCGCCGACGAGACCGACATGCTCGATTTCGCGGCCAGCCCCGTGCGCCCGGAAAGTCGGCTGTCCTGCCAGGTCAACCTCACGCCCGCCGTCGACGGACTGGTGGTGCACCTGCCGCCCAACCAGTACTGAAAAGGCATACTTCAGCCATGAGCAGCTATCTCTTCTACCCCACCCCCACCGTGAGCGTGCCCGTGGTCGGCCGCAACGAGCGCTTTCCCGTGCACCGCATCTATTGCGTGGGCCGCAACTACGAAGAACATGCCAAGGAAATGGGCTTCACCGGCCGCGAGCCGCCGTTCTTCTTTCTCAAGCCGGCAGACACCATCGTGGTGGCCGATGAAGGCCGCACTGCCACCATTCCCTACCCCACCCTCACGAAGAACTTTCACCACGAGATCGAACTGGTGGTGGCCATCGGCAAGGGCGGCAGCCACATCAAGGCCGCCGACGCCATGCAGCACGTGTTCGGCTACGCGACCGGACTGGACATGACCCGCCGCGACCTGCAGGGCGACATGAAGAAGCAGGGCCGTCCCTGGTGCATTGGCAAAGCGTTCGATCACTCGGCCCCGATCGGCCCGATCACCCCCGCCGACCAGGCCGGCGACATCGCGCAAGCGGCCATCTGGCTGCAGGTCAACGGCGCCGACCGCCAGCGCAGCTCGGTGGGCAAGCTCATCTGGAACATCGCCGAAACCATCGAACATTTGTCGGCTGCCTGGGAATTGCAGCCCGGCGATCTGATCTACACCGGCACGCCCGAAGGGGTGAATGCGGTGGTCGCCGGCGACGTGATGAATGGCGGTGTCGACGGCCTCGTGCCCATTTCGGTTCGCGTGGCCTGACCGCGGCGCCAGTCCGTCACGCCGCTCCCGGGTAAGCCCTCTGCCCGGCAGGTGCCCCGTCCCTTAGCCTTCCAACAAGTTTCACACCACCCGGAGACCCCGACATGATCCAGCGCAGAAAACTCATCCAGTCCGGAGCGGCCATAGCCCTGGGTGCACCGGCCCTGACCGGTTTCGCCCAGTCGAGCGTGACGCTCAAGTTCCACACCTTCATGGCGCCGCAATCCAACGTGTGGCTGAACATGCACAAGGCGTGGATGGACCGCGTCGAAAAAGACTCGGGTGGCCGGATCAAGTTCGAGGCCTATCCCGCCATGCAGCTCGGCGGCTCGCCGGTGCAGCTGTACGACCAGGCGCGCGATGGCGTGGTGGACATCGTGTGGACGCTGCCGGGCAACACCCCGGGCCGCTTCCCGCGCATCGAGGTGTTCGAGCTGCCGTTCATGATGAACAACGCCGAAGCCACGTCGAAAGCCTATTGGGAATACGTGCAGACGGCCGCGCAGGACGAGTTCAAGGAAACCCAGGTCATCGCACTGCAGGTTCACGGCCCCGGCATGTTCCACATGCGCAGCAAGCTCATCAAGACCGCCGACGACCTGCGCGGCTCCAAGGTGCGCGGCCCCACCCGCCAGATCACCAAGATGCTCGGCTACCTGGGCGCCACGCCCGTGGGCATGCCGCTGCCGCAGATTCCCGATTCCCTCTCCAAAGGCGTGATCGACGGTTGCGTGATCCCCTGGGAGGTGGTGCCGTCGGTGAAGGTGCAGGAACTCACCAAGTTCCACAGCGAGTTCGACCCGGCGGGCGGCGCGCTCTACACCACCACCTTCGTGATGGCGATGAACCGCAACAAGTACAGCAGCCTGCCGCCCGACCTCAAGGCCATCATCGACAAGAACTCGGGCATCGAAACCTCGGGCTGGCTGGGCAAGACGCAGCAGGCCGGCGACCCGGCGGGCCGCAAATCGGCAATGGACCTGGGCAACACCATCCACACCATTTCGGCGGCCGACGCACAGGAGTTCCGCCGCAAGGCCCGCCTGGTCGAGGTCGAGTGGATGCAGGACATGGACAAGCGCGGTTTCGATGGCAAGAAACTGTTCGAGACCGCCAAGGCGCTGATCGAGAAGCACGGCAAAAGGGCTTGATGCCCGGACGCACGTCCTGAGCGGTTTCATCGCGAAGAGCCGGGCACGCGCCCGGCTTTTTCTTGTCTGTCAACCAGCGCCGCTACACTGACCCGATGCTGCGTTCCCCCGCCAAGTTCTGCCGCCAGTGCGGCACTGCCGTGCAGATGCGACTGCCCGACGACGGCGACACCCGCGAACGCGCGGTGTGCCCGGCCTGCGGCACGGTGCACTACGACAACCCGCTCAACGTGGTGGGCACCGTGCCGGTCTGGGGGCCCGACGGCGACAGGGTGCTGCTGTGCAAGCGCAACATCGAGCCGCGCTGGGGCAAGTGGACCCTGCCCGCGGGGTTCATGGAGCTGGGCGAAACCACGGCCGAGGGCGCCCTGCGCGAGACCGATGAAGAGGCCGGGGCCCAGGTCGAGCTCGGCGAGTTGTTCACGCTCATGAACGTGCCGCGCGTGGGCCAGGTGCACCTGTTCTACCGCGCCCGGCTGCTCAGCGACCGCTTCAACCCCGGCCACGAAACCATCGAGGCGCGGCTGTTTGCCGAAGACGAGATTCCCTGGGACGAGATCGCCTTTCGCACGGTGCGTGAAACCCTGCAGCATTACTTTGCCGATCGACGTGGCGGCCGGTTCGGCCTGCACGTGATCGACATCGTCTAGCCGGCAACGGCCCATTCACCCCTTTCCCCATGGGCAGCCCCACCTCGCTCGTGCTGCGCCTGGGCACCGCCCAGACCCTGGCCTGGGCCTCCAGCTATTACCTGCCGGCCATCCTGGCCCGGCCCATGGCCCAGGGCACCGGTGTGTCGGTGGGCACGGTCTGGATGGCGTTCACCTGCGCCCTGCTCCTGTCGGCCGCGCTCGGCCCGTCGGCGGGTCGCGCGATCGACCGCCTGGGCGGACGCCCCGTGCTGTCGGGCACCAGCCTGTTGTTTGCCCTCGGCCTGGCCACGCTGGGCCTGGCCCAGGGGCCGGTCATGCTGTTCGCAGGGTGGCTGGTGGTGGGCCTGGCCATGGGAGCCGGCCTGTACGAAGCCGCCTTTGCCGCCCTGGTGCGCCTGCAAGGCAGTGGGGCGCGCAGCGCCATCACCGGCATCACCCTGCTGGCGGGCCTGGCCAGCACCGTCGGCTGGCCCTTGTCGGGCTGGATGGAGGCGGAGATCGGCTGGCGCGGCGCCTGCCTGGGCTGGGCAGCGCTGCACCTGCTGGTGGGGCTTCCCCTCAACGCCAGCCTGCCCCGAACCGAGGCCCATCCGCCGCCCGAAGCCATGGCCGCAGCAGAGGGCAGCCAGAGTCCGCCCGCCCCTCGCCACGTGGCCTGGGTGCTGGCCTACGTGTTCGCGGCGACCTGGTTCGTCAGCACCGCCCTGGCCGCGCACCTGCCCGACCTGCTGATGGCCAGCGGCTTCACGCTCGCCGGTGCCTTGGCCATCGGCGCGCTGGTGGGGCCGGCGCAGGTGGCCGGCCGCCTGCTCGAATTCGGCGGCCTGCGCCGGTTCCACCCCTTGATCTCGGCGCGCCTCGCGGCCTCGATGCACCCGCTGGGCGTGCTGGTGTGGATGGCCTTCGGCGCGGTGGCGGCACCGGTTTTTGCGGTGCTGCACGGGCTGGGCAACGGCATCCTCACCATCGCGAAGGGCACCCTGCCGCTGGCCTATTTCGGGCCGGTGGGTTATGGGCGCCGGCAGGGCTGGATCATGGTCCCGTCCCGCGTGGGTCAGGCGTTTTCGCCCCTGCTGTTCGGGTACCTGGTGGAGCGCTGGGGGTCGGGTGCCCTGTGGGTGTCGGGCGCGCTGGTGGCCAGTGCGCTGGCCTGTCTGTGGTGGCTGCGCACGAGACCCTCGACCCCGCTGGGGTGATCGACCGATGGGCTGCCCGGCGCCTCGGCACGAGGCACCATCGGGTCAACTTCTGGAGTGTTCCATGGCCATCTGGTTCGAACTCGGCATCTTCATCGTGGCACTGGCGTTTGGCTGGTGGCAACTGCACGACGTGAAGAAGGCGCGCGAGGCCAGCCGACGCCGGCGCGAGGCCGAAAGCCGCACGGCGCAGGATGGCACCAAAGCGCCCTGATGCCGACCGCTGCATCAATGGAAATCCCGGCTCTGCGTGGCCAGGCGCCCCAGCATGGGCGTGAGGTCTTCCAGGTGACCGGCGATCAGGTTGCAGACCTCGCCTTCGCGCTGCCAGTGCCCGTGCACCGCCAGCAGGCGTGAGCGCAGCAGCACCTGCCGAAAGCGCTCGCGCAGGCGGCGCCACACAATGACCTGCACCACGCCGGTCTCGTCTTCAAGGCTCACGAACACCACGCCGCTGGCGGTCTCGGGCTGCTGGCGCAGCGTGACGATGCCGGCGTGGCGCACCAGGCGGCGGTCGGGCATGGTGCGCAGTTCGGCCGCGGTGGACAGGCGCCGCTGCGAGAGCAAGGGGCGCAACAGCGCCAGCGGGTGGCTGCGCAGCGTGAGGCCCAGGCTGGCGTAGTCCCACACCACGGCCTCGCCTTCGGGCGCGGCCGGCAGGCACAGCGGGGCTTCGTCCACCGGCGCGTCGTGCAGCAAGGCGGGTACCGGCCGCAGCGCCACCGCGTCCCACACCTGCTGCCGGCGGTGCCCGCTCAACGACACCAGCGCATCGGCCGCGGCCAGCAGCTCCAGATCGCGCCGCGCCAGCCGTGCCCGCCGCGCCAGGTCGTCCACGTCGTCGAACCAGCGCCGCTGCCGTGCCGCCACGATGCGCTGCACGGCCGCCAGCGACAAGCCGCTCACCAACCGCAAGCCCAGCCGCACACCCACTGCCGAATCGGGGTCAGATCCCGTTGCTTCGGCCGCCCCGTCCGGCTTCAGCGGCTTCAGCGGCTCCAGCGGCTCCAGCGGCTCCAGCGGCTCCAGCGCGCAGTCCCACCCGCTGTGCAGCACGTCCACCGGGAACACCGGCACACCGTGGCGGCGCGCGTCCTGGACCAGTTGGCTCGGGGTGTAGAAACCGAGCGGCTGGCTGTTGAGCATGGCGACCAGAAACTCGGCCGGGTGGTGCCGCTTGATCCAGCAACTGGCGTAGACCAGCAGCGCAAAACTGGCGGCGTGGCTTTCGGGGAAACCGTAGCTCGAAAAACCCTTGACCTGCTCGAACACGCCCTGCGCGAATTCCAGGCTGTAGCCGCGTGCGGTCATGCCGTCGATCAGGCGGCGCTCGTACTTGCCCAGGCCGCCCTTGCGCTTCCAGGCGGCCATGGCGCGGCGCAGGCCGTCGGCTTCGTCGGGCGTGAAGCCGGCCGCCAGAATGGCGATCTGCATGCACTGCTCCTGAAACACCGGCACGCCCAGCGTGCGGCCCAGTGCGGTCTTCAGGTCGTCGCTGGGGTAGCTCACCGGCACCTTGCCCTGGCGGCGGTCCAGGTAGGGGTGCACCGCCCCGCCCTGGATCGGCCCGGGCCGCACCAGCGCCACCTCGATCACCAGGTCGTAGAAGCAGCGCGGCCGCAGGCGCGGCAGCATGCTCATCTGCGCGCGGCTCTCGATCTGGAACACGCCCACGGTGTCGGCGGCGCAGATCATGTCGTAGGTGGCGGGGTCTTCGGGCGGAATGTCCTGCATCGAAAAATCAAACCCGCGCCGCTGGCCGATGCAGGCCAGCGCCTTGCGCAGGGCGGTGAGCATGCCGAGCGCCAGCACGTCGACCTTGAGCAGACCCAGCGCGTCCAGGTCGTCCTTGTCCCACTCGATCACGGTGCGGTCGGCCATGGCGGCGTTCTGGATCGGCACCAGGCGCGACAGCGGATCGCGCGTGAGCACGAAACCCCCGGTGTGCTGCGACAGGTGGCGCGGAAAACCCATGAGCTGCGCGGTGAGCGCCATGAGCTGGCGCACCTTGAGGTCCTCGGGGTCGAGCCCGGCCTCGACCAGCCGCTCGCGGTCGATCTCGCGCCCGTCCCACCAGTAGATGCCCTTGGCCAGGGTGTCGAGCACGGCGGGCTCGAAGCCGAGCGCCTTGCCGACGTCGCGCAGCGCGCTGCGCGGCCGGTAGCTGATGACCGCCGCGGTGAGGGCGGCGCGGTCGCGGCCGTACTTGCGGTAGAGGTACTGGATGACTTCTTCGCGGCGCTCGTGCTCGAAATCCACATCGATGTCGGGCGGTTCGTTGCGCTCCTTGGAAATGAAGCGCTCGAACAGCACCGACATGCGCGCCGGATCGACTTCGGTGATGCCCAGGCAGTAACACACCACGCTGTTGGCGGCCGAGCCGCGGCCCTGACACAGGATGCCCTCGCTGCGCGCAAAGGCCACCACGTCGTGCACAGTGAGAAAGTAGTGCTCGTACCGGAGCTCGGCGATCAGTGCGAGTTCGTGCTCGATCTGCCGCGTGACCGACGCCGGCACGCCCTGCGGCCAGCGCCGGGCCGCGCCCTCCCAGGCCAGCCGGCCCAGCCAGCTCGACGGGGTGTGCCCGGCGGGCACCACCTCGTCGGGGTACTGATAGCGCAGTTCGTCGAGCGAAAACGTGCAGCGCGCCGCCACCCGCAGCGTCTCGGCCAGCAGTTCGGGCGCGAAGCGCTGCGACAGCGCCAGGCGCGAGCGCAGGTGCTGTTCGCCGCTGTCGGCCAGCGCAAAGCCGCATTCGGTGAGCGATTGACCGATGCGCGTGGCGGTGAGCACGTCGTGCAGCGGCTTGCGCGACCGCCGGTGCAGCCGCACATCGCCCATGGCCACCAGCGGCACCGCGCACAGGCGGCCGCTCTCGCGCAGGCGGTGCAGGTGCAGTTCGTCGTCGATGGCGCGGCGCTGCACCACGCCCAGCCAACAGCGCCCGATGAAGTGCTGCAGCAGCCAGCGCGCCACGCTGTCGCACGCGGCCTGCGTGGCGCGCCGTGCGGGCATGGCAATCGCCAGGCATTCGGTCAGGGCGGCGCCGTCGATCTCGTGGCGTGCCAGCTGGTAGGTGCCCTTGGTGGCGCGCCGGCGCAAGGTGGTGATGAACTGGCACAGGTGGCCATAGCCGGCGCGCGTGGTGGCCAGCAGCACCAGCCCGAAGGGGCCGTGTTCGCCGTCGTGAACCTCGAACCGGCTGCCGATGACCAGGGGCAGGCCCTGCTCTTTGGCGGCCACGTGCGCGCGCACCACGCCGGCCATGCTGCATTCGTCGGTGATGGCCAACGCGCTGTAGCCCAGGGCCTTGGCACGCGCCACCAGTTCCTCCGGATGGCTGGCCCCCTGCAGGAAGGAAAAGTTGGAGAGGCAGCACAGCTCGGCATACGCCGGCAACGGGGTGGTCATGGCGCGCCTCAGGCAAAGACGCCATGCAGGAACCAGGCGGGCTCGGCCCCGGCGGCCGGTCGGGTCTGGAAGACCCACAGCAGGCCGGCGTGTTCGGAGAACGCGAGCCAGTAATCGCGCGCCACATGGCCAGTGGCCGCTGGCGCCACGTGGCCGGTGGCCGCTGGCACCACGGGCAGCGTGGTGTCCCGGGCGTCGCCGCGGTCCCACCAGCCGCCTTCCACGCGCTGCGGCCCCAGCAGCAAGCGCAGCTCGCCCAGGTAGAGCGGGCGGTGCGCGCGCACCGCCAGGCGCAGCGGCTCACGCAACAGAAAGCCCGGTTGCGGGGTGTCGGTCACGGGGGGCTGGCGGCGCGGCAGGGGCGCATCGGCACGCTGCCAGCGGCACATGGCCTCGGGCCGGTGGTCGGCCACCAGCCAGGGGCGCAACACCCGCTCGGGCCCCAGCCGCGCCGCGATGCGCTCGAGCACGCGCGGCAGGGCTTCACCGGCGCGCGCGGGATCGTCGGGCAACAGGCTGGCGCTGTGCTCCACCAGGGCGCGCACCTCGGTGGCGTGCAGCCAGAGTTCGCCCACCGGTGCCTGCAATGCGACGCGGGCGAGGTGCTCGGCCAGCAGGCGCGTGAGGTGCTCGACGTCGCGCGTGGGCTCGGCGGTTCGCACGGTGATCTCGTCCACCGGCCCCACCTCGCGCGAGCGCATGGCGTCGTGTGCCCAGCGCAGCGTGAACGCCACCACCCCGCTGCGCCGCGCAAACAGCCAGCCCGCCAGTTGCAGCAACAGGCGGCGTGCGCCAAACACCAGCGCCGCGGCGTCGTCCACGCGCGAATGCAGTTCGAGTCGGGCCTCGAACACCTCGGGCACGGTCAGCCAGTCGTGGGCTTCGGGGGCGTGGCCGTACAGGCGATCGAGCGCGTGCAGCAAGGCCTGGTCGAAGCGCCGGCCCAGGGCACCGCGCGGCAGCCGGCGCAGGTCGCCCAGGGTGCGGCAACCGGTCTGGCCCAGCGTGCGCGCGTGCGGTCGCGCCGCACTCAGCGTGTGCAGGGGCAAGGCATCGAGGGCATCGACGAGCGTGCGGGGGCCCGGGTCGGGCTGGCCGGCGCGCGCCAGGGCCAGCGCGGCCAGGCCGTTGGGCGCCCAGGCCACCGCCTGTGCCCCGAGTTCGCGCGCTTCGGCCTGCACGCGTTCGCGCAGGGCGGTGCGGCCACCGAACAGGCGTGCGCTGGCACCCAGCTCCATCAGCACCGCCTCGTCGGCACGGGCCACGCGCGGCGTGTAGCCCAGCGCCCAGAGGGCCAGCGCGGACTGACCAGGCTCAGTGCACGGCGTGGTCGGGCACGGGCACAGGGCGCACCACCACATGGGGGCTCTCCGGAACAGGCGGCGCATCGGCCAACAGGCGCGGCGGCAGCACCGCCGCCAGGCCGGCGGGCGTGGTGTGCAGGTGCAGCGGGCGTTCCAGCGGCGGGCCTTTGCGCTTGAGCACATCGAGCATGAGCGCCCAACCCGGTGCCACCCGCACCCGCAGCCGCAAGGGCGCGGCCGAGGCCTCGCGCGCCACCGCTTCGGGGCGGCACACGAACACCGGCGTCTCGCAGCCCGCAGCGAGCACCTGCAGGCGGCGGATCTGCTCGGGCCGGGCCTGCGGCAGCCAGGCCAGCACCGCACCACCCGGGTTGGCCTTGATCAGTTGCTCGGTGCTCCACAGGCGCTCGGCCGGCGACTGCGCGCACAGCCACACCAGGTGGCGCGCCGGCACCCCCAGCTGGCACAGCCCCGGCGGGTGCGGCGGCTGCGGCGGGCCCACCAGCAGGGTGTCGCGCCCCTCGGCCGCCAGCCGGGCCAGCAGGGGCCCCAGCAGGCGCCATTCGAGCGCGCCCGCGTGCGGGCTGAGCAATTCGGTCAGGGCATGGCCCGGCCAGCCACCTCCGGGCAATTCGGCATCGAGCGCGGCAAAACCGCTGGGCCAGGCACGCTGCACCGGCGCGCCCAGGGCGTCGGCCCGCCAGACCGCCGCCGGCCAGGCCGGCGGCTCGGGCAACGCAGCGTTCAAGACAGCCGGGGACACAAGGCCCTCCTGCGAGAAAGCGGGATCATGAAAACCTCAATGTACTGTATTTATGTACAGTATATGGGTCGCATTCCCGCTGTCCAGCCCGGTCATCAGAACCCGAGCGGCACAACAGCCCAAGCCGCCGCCCTAGCATCCGGGCATGTCCGTCGTTCACCGTCCCTCCACCCCATGACCGGCCGCATCCGCCGCCAGCTGATCGCCCAACGCCTCGACGCCCTGCCTCCGTCCGGCGGATCGCCGGTGTGCCCGCTGTGCGGCCGCCCCATCCCCGAATCGCAGAAAGACGCGCACCACCTGGTGCCCCGTTCGCACGGCGGCCGGCACACCGAATACCTGCACCGCATCTGCCACCGGCAGATCCACGCGCTGTTCAACGAAACCGAGCTCGCCCGCCACTACGCGAGCGTGGACGCCCTGCTCGCCCACCCCGAAGTCGCCCGGTTCGTGGCCTGGGTGCGCAGCAAACCCGACGACTTCATGGAGCGCACGCGCAAGAGCCAGCGGCTGCGCCGGGGGCTGGGGGCATGAGCGCCACACGGCAGGAAGACCGGCGGACACTGCAGGGAGCCACCCTTTGAACCCGCGCCTGAGCGAGGCCGAACTGCCCGGCCGCATCTGGCAGGAGCTGCAGCGCGCCCCGCACGACAAACACCACGAATGGCGCACCCCGGTGCTGGCCACGGTCGATCCACAAGGCCTGCCCGATGCCCGGACCGTGGTGCTGCGCCACACCGACCCGAATGCACGAACCCTGGTGTGCTTCACCGACGCGCGCAGCCCCAAATGCGCCGAGCTTCGTGAACAGCCCGGCGCCATGCTGGTGTTCTGGAGCCAACGGCTGGGCTGGCAACTGCGCGTGCAGGCCCGGGCGGTGGTGCAGACCGAAGGCCCCGAGGTGGACGCCGCCTGGACGCGGGTGGGCGCCTCACCCGCCGCCAGCGACTACCTCGCGGCGCGAGCGCCCGGTTCAGCGCTGATGCCGCACGAGCCTGCGGCAAGCCACCACCACCTGGCCCTGCTGCGACTGCAGGTGCTGGCGATCGACTGGCTCGAACTGCACCGCGACGGCCACCGCCGGGCGCGGTTGGTGGACGGCGGGGTGAACTGGCTCACGCCTTGAGCGGGCGCCAGCAGGGCAGGCCTGAAGCGCAAGTCCGTGCGTCGACATCAGTTGACCAGCCCGGGAAACCCCGGGAGACTGCGCCATGCCTGAGTGCTTCAACACCGACTTTGATCCCCTCCTGCTTGACCGCGAGCCGTTCCAGTTCAGCCACCGTCTGACGGGACACCCAGCGGTGAGCCTGGAGAACCTCGGGCGGGTTCTGCCCGCACTGCCGGCCAATCAGGTGTTTTATTCAAAGAGCACGCGCGACACCGCAGAGGATCTGGATCGCTTGCACGAGAGCAACAGGAATGGCCTGTCGATCGAGGAAACGATCGAGAACATCCGGACCTCCGATTCATACATCATGGTGCGGTCGCCCGAAACCGATCCTTCGTTCGCGTCGCTTCACCGGGATCTTCTCGACGATGTGAAGGAGATCATCCGGGCACGTGGCTCAGGCACCGACGCCCGAGAGTCGATGTTGTATCTCTTCATCGCGTCCCCCGACAGCGTGACGCCCTTTCACATTGACCGTTACTCGACCTTGCTGTTCCAGTTCAGGGGCAGCAAGACCGTCACCATCTATCCCGCCTGGGACGATCGCGTGGCCAACCCGTTCGATTGCGAAGACTATGTGGCCTACTCGGCGCAGCGTGGTCCTCTGCTGAAGGCGGGTGCAGAAGCGTGTGGCACCGCGTTCCGGTTTTCGCCGGGGCAGGCACTGCACATTCCTTTCGTCGCTGGCCATCACGTGCAGAACGGACCCGACGACGTGTCGGTGTCCTTGTCCATCATCTTCAAGACGGACGAAACGGAACGGATGCGCAAGGCGGTCATGTTCAATCGCAAGGCGCGCCAGTCACTTGGCCGGTTCGGATTGCAGCCGGCCCCAGTTGGCCAGGCGCCATGGAAGGATGCCATGAAGTCGGCGATGTACAGCGGTGCGCACCGCGCTGCAAAGCTGCTTCGCCCGCGCTGAGCGCACGGCCCTGGCTTCGGTCAGGGTTTGATGGCGCTGCGACCGGCCATTTCGGCGAGCGCCTCGGCGAGATGGCGTTCGATCTGGTCGTCCGTGATGGCTTCGATGCGCGCATCGAACCGTGTGCGAACCAACTGCACCAGTGCTTGCGACCACAGCAGGTTCCACACCAGGCCGGCGTGCTGGTTGGCCAGCACGGCGTTGGCCGGATGGTCGCCGGCGGTGTTGGTGACGGTCAGGACGTTGCCGATCCGGACCGGTCGGTAGTTGGGTATTCCTGTGTCGGGGTTCCTTCCGCCCCAATGGCTTGAGAACCAGGCGCGGTCGTCGAAGAACGCCAGCCGCGGATCGGCCGCGGCCATCGCCCGCAACGCGTTGTCGAAGTGGTCGAGTCCACGATTCAGGTTGGCCTGCTCCTGCCGCGACTGCCATTTCGCATGGTACGGCGCCCAGTCGGCGTTGTTGAAGATGCCCACGAGCACGATTCGCGTGGTCGGATGGCGTTCGTGAATCAGTTTCACAGCAGCCTCGATGTGCTCGACGCAGGTCGATATGTTGGCCTTCACCGCCAGATCGTCCGGGTTGGCCGCCAGCGCGGCCAGATCGGTTTCCTTGCCGAACGTGTTGACCCCCGAACGAATGACGACCACGCCCGAGGCCCATCGCGATGGTTGTTCGTCCATCACATCCACCAACCGCTGCGCCTGTCGCCATGACCCGATGGTCAGGGCCTCGCAGCCGGAGGCCCAGGCCAGGTTGTTCTGGTGCGTCTCGTGGCGCGGGCCTCGCCACGGCAACTGCAACGCATCGCGCACCCTGGCCATCGAGGCCCATCGAGGCACACCCCACACGGCCCATGCGCCCAGGTCAACCTGGGACGCCCTGATGCGGGCCAATGCCTCCGGCCATTGCAGGGTGATGGCGTGATACGCACCACCCGGCTGTTCTTTCGAGGCGGGGAAGCTCACATGGTCCTGGTATGCCGCCGAGTCAGAGTCGCCGAGCACGCCGATCAGCACCTTGCCGGTGTCGGACGATCGTGGCTCGCTCTTGCGCCGGCCATCCTGGGCCAGCACCAACACCAGGGCAACGGCGACGACCACCACACCCGCACCCACACCCACGCCCGCCAGCTTCAAGCCGGTCATGCTGCCCATGAACGCCATTTCCATGATCTGGTTGCAAGTTCCGGGGTTTCACCCGTGCGCACAGGCTGGAGGCCTGCGACCGCCCGCAACACCGCCAACGGGCGCATTGCGCTTGCCGCAAACTGTACGAGACCGCAGCGTCTCCCGTCAGGCGCCGGACCGCTGGCACGTCAAAGACGTCTTTTCGAGAGATTTGTCACGTCTGCACGCCTGTCGCTGCGGACAACCGCCGGGCGAAGGTTCATCGTGCACCTTGGGCTCGAAACCAGGCTGGCGCCCGGCGCGTATTCCAGCGTGATTTGCTCGACAGAGGTGTCATTTTGCTCGTTTCGGCCTATCGTATTGGCGGGCCTGTCACGTTACCGCCGATACCAAAGTGATACTCGGGGCATGATGGGGCAACGGATGTTGCTACCATTCTTCGCAATTCTTTCGACAACCCAGGGAGCCAGCCATGAAAACCAGTACCGGTCGGTTCGGGAGTGATCCTGCACTGTCGCTGTTGCACAGGCATGTCGGAATGGTGGCACTGCTCTGACCTGAACAAGCGTCAACACCATGGCCCCAGCGCGTCGCCAGGTCCCGCACCCGACACAGCCGTCCCCGCTGTCGTCCTGGCTGCGCGCGGCTGCGTCCCGCTCGCCGGACCACATCGGCCTGGAAACAGCGGAACGGCGCTGGACATACTCGGAGCTCCTGGCCGACGTCTCGGCTTTGTCACAAGACCTGAAGCGGCGGGGACTTGGCCCGGGTGATCGCATCGGCATTGCGGCGACCCGTTCGGCCGACACCATCGTGGCCATTCTGGCGGCGGTGGATGCCGGCATGGCGTACGTGCCGCTGGATCTGTCGTATCCACCTGCGCGCCTGCGCTCCATGGTCGATGAGGCCATGCCTCGCCTGGTGCTGGGAGAGAGCACGGCGCTGCAACAGCTCACCAGCCTCATTGGCGACTTTCCCCGGTTGAACGAGCCGGCGCCTGCCGCAGACCCGGTGTTTGGCGCGGAAGCCGACCTGAGCTACGTGCTCTTCACCTCGGGTTCAACCGGCAAACCGAAGGGCGTGGCCCTGGGCGCGCGGCCGCTTGCCCATCTGATCGACCACCACGCAACGCACCCCCGCCTGGGTCTGCCTGCGCGAACCTTGCAGTTCGCGCCGCTGTCGTTCGATGTGCACTTTCAGGAAATCCTCTCCAGCGTGGCCTGTGGCGGCACGCTGGTGCTGCTGCCCGAGGACGTTCGCCGGGACCCGGAACAACTGCACGCTGCCGTGGCAAGGCTCGGCATTGAACGCCTCTTCATGCCGTATGTGGCCCTGCAGATGCTGGCAGAGGCGTCAACGTCTGATGAACCGCTCGCCTTGATGGACGTCATCAGCGCTGGCGAGCAACTGCAGATCACGCCAGCCATCCGGCAGCTCTTCCAGCGCTTGCCCGCTGCCCGGCTGCACAACCACTACGGACCGACCGAATCGCACGTCGTTCTGGTGCACGAACTGCCCGAGCAGGTCTCGCAGTGGCCTGCCATTCCGCCCATCGGCCGACCCCTGCCCCACGTTCATCTTGCCCTTCGTGACGAGGAAGGGCAATGCAAGACCGACGCAGACACGGGCGAACTCCTGCTGGGGGGCGACTGCCTGGCGCACGGCTATCTCGGGGCACCCGCGCTGACCGCCGAGCGTTTTCTGGACGCCGTGCCGGGGCTGCCAGGCCGCTGGTACACCACGGGTGATCTGGTGCGCCGCGACGCTTCGGGCGAATTCACCTACCTCGGGCGTGCCGATCAGCAGTTGAAGGTCGACGGGTTCCGGATCGAGCCGGGCGAGATCGAACTGGCCCTCATGGCACACCCGACGGTCCGAGAAGCCGTGGTCACCGCGCCGGACATGCCCGGCCTCGGCCGCCAGCTGATGGCGCACGTGGTGCTGCGTGAGGGCGCCGACGTGGCTCCCCTGCGCACCCATCTGCGGAACCGGCTGCCGGAGCACATGATCCCGCTTCGCTTCGTCCCGCTGCCCACCCTGCCCCTGACACCCAGCGGCAAGATCGACCGCAAGCAGTTGCCGCTTCCTTCCACCAGCGTGGTGCGCGAAGGTGCGGCGCAGGCATCCGATCCCCGCAACGTGGTGCGTTCGCTGTGGCAAGAGCTCCTGGGCGTGGACTCGCTGGTGGACGATGCCAACCTCTTCGACCTCGGTGCCCGCTCGCTGCTGGTGCTGCGCTTTGCGGCGCGCCTCAAGGCACTGGGCATCGAAGGTCTGGCCATCGCCGACATCTACGATCGCCCCACGGTTCAAGGCATCGCCGCCGCCCTGCAAAAGCAGCCAGCCGTGCGCCGACCATCCGCCGGCGCCCGCCAGGGAACTGCGGGGGTCGCCATCATCGGCATGGCACTGCGAACGCCCGGGGCACCCGATGTCGAGGCCTTCTGGCAACAGCTGCTGGAAGGCAGAGAGGGCATCCGCCATTTCCGACCCGACGAACTTGACCCTTCCGTGCCCGCATCGCTGCGCGATCGGCCCAACTTCGTGGCCGCCCGAGGCGTGCTGGAAGACGCAGCCCGCTTCGATGCCGCCTTCTTCGGCATCTCGTCGCGCGAAGCCACCGTGCTCGATCCGCAGCAGCGGCTGCTGCTCGAGTTGAGCTGGAACGCCATCGAACACGCCGCCATCGACCCCTGGCAAAGCGGCACCCGGGTCGGTGTCTATGCAGGAACCGCCAACAACAGCTACATCACGGCGCTGCGCCAGGAGCAACCGGCGCTGGTGGAACAGTACGGCGAATTCGCCACCATGCTCGCCAGCGAGAAGGACTACGTCGCCACCCGCATTGCCCACCGGCTCAACCTGAACGGGCCGGCGGTCAGCATTCACACGGCCTGCTCCACGGGTCTGGTGGCCATTGCGCAGGCATGGCAAGCCCTGGCGGACGGCCAGTGCGATGTGGCACTGGCTGGCGGCGCCACCGTGCTCGTGCCCCAGGAATCTGGATACCTGCATGTCGAAGGCGGCATGGAGTCGGCGGACGGCCATTGCCGGCCCTTCGACGCGGCGGCCAGCGGCACCGTGTTCTCCAGCGGCGGGGCCATGGTGGTGTTGAAGCGGCTCGAAGACGCGATGGCCGACGGCGACACCATCCACGCGGTGATCCGCGGCGTCGGCCTGAACAACGACGGCGGCGACAAGGCAAGCTTCACGGCACCCAGCGCCAGCGGGCAGGCCACCGCGATCCGCATGGCGCTGGACCATGCGCAGGTCAACGCGCGGAGCATCGGCTATGTCGAAGCCCACGGCACCGGCACTGCGCTGGGCGACCCGATCGAGGTGGCGGCGCTCTGCCGAGCCTGGCAAGCCGACACCACCGACACCCAGTACTGCGGCCTGGGATCGGTGAAGAGCAACCTGGGTCACATGGTGGCAGCGGCGGGCGTGGTGGGCCTGATCAAGGCCACCCTGGCCCTGCACCGCGAGCAGATTCCGCGCACCCTGCACTTCCAGCGGGCCAATCCGCAGCTGGGTCTCGAGCAGACGCCCTTCCATGTGGTCACCGAAACCACCGCGTGGCCTCGCGGCGCGCAGCCCCGGCGGGCCGCGGTCAGTTCGTTCGGCGTCGGGGGCACCAATGCGCACCTCGTCATCGAGGAGGCGCCAGCGGCCGCCACCAGGACATCACCACCTGTTGAGCCAGGTGAGCCTTCGGTCTTTGTGCTGCCCCTTTCCGCCCGCAGTCCGAAAGCACTTCAGCAGCGCGGCACGGATCTCGCCATTCACCTGCAGGACCACCCCGAGCGTGTTCTGTCCGAAGTGGCCGCGACCTTGATGCGCGGGCGATCTGCACTGCCGCAGCGAGCCAGCGTCGTGGCCAGCAGCCTGAGTGAAGCCGTGGCCGCCTTGCGAGGTCTGCCACCTGCCGTTCAGGCGCTGAGTCAGCCACGGCTCGTGTTCATGTTTCCGGGTCAGGGCTCCCAGCACCCCGGCATGGCGCGCAGCCTGTACGACCAGGCGCCCGCTTTCCGCGAGGCATTGGACCGCTGCCTGCATGTCGTCAAGAACCTGAGCGGTGTCGACCAGCTGCCCTGGCTGGTGAAGGCCGAACCCGGCGACCCCGAGGTCAGCGCCCTCCTGGCGGACACCCGCCATGCGCAGCCTGCGCTGTTCAGCATGTCTTATGCGCTGGCCAGCTGGCTGGCCAGCGTCGGGGTGAAGCCCGACGCCATGATCGGCCACAGCGTGGGCGAATACGCAGCGGCCTGCCTGGCCGGCGTGATGTCACTGGAAGACGCATTGGCGGCTGTCATCGCACGCGGGCACGCCATGGCGCAGCAGCCTCGCGGCGCCATGCTCGCTGTGCGCGCCAGTGCCGAGCAGCTGCTTCCGCTGCTGCCGCCGGGGGTGGAGATCGCTGGCTGCAACGCACCAGCGCTCACGGTGGTTTCGGGCACCACCGAGGCGGTGGGCGCGTTGGCCGCCACCCTGGAGGCGCAGAACATCGGCAGCAGCGCCCTGACCGTTTCGCACGCCTTCCACAGCGCGATGATGGAACCTGCATTGCCGGCGGTGCAGGCTGCCTTGAGCGGGGTGACCCTCAGTGCCCCGAGGATCCGCGTCCATTCATGCATCAGCGGTGCCCCGCTGCAGGCCGAGGAAGCCACCGACCCCGCCTACTGGGCGCGCCAGGTGCGCGCACCCGTGCAGTTCAGCCGGGCCCTGACGAGCGAGCTGGCCCAGGCCGACACCGTGTTCGTCGAAGTCGGTCCGGGCCAGGCCTTGACCGCCCTGCTGCGCCAGCACCGCAGCGAACGTGGCGCTGCACGGCACGTTGCATTGCTGGGCAGCGCCCAGAAACCAGGCGACGCGGCCAGCCACGCCCTTCAGGCCCTGGGGCAGCTGTGGTGCCACGGTGTGGCGGTGGCATGGCCCGTGCCTCGCAATGCCAGGCGCGCCCAGCTTCCCACGTACCCCTTCGGCGGCGAGCGGCACTGGTTCGAACGACAGGTCAGTCAGACGACCCCCGACCCTGTGCCTTCCCCGCAGGAAACGAGCATTTCCATGAGCCGACTCCCAAAACTCGAACGCGAACTTCAACGCATCTTTGGCGATGTCTCCGGTCTCTCGCCCGACGAGTTTTCGCGCGAACTGAGCCTGCTCGATCAAGGCATGGACTCGCTGTCCCTCACGCAGGCCACGCTGTCGATCAACCAGGTTTTCGGCATCAAGCTGCGCTTCCGCCGGCTGCTTGAAGACCTCGACACCGTCGCCAAGCTGGCGCAGTTCCTCGATGGAGAACTTGCGCCCGACCGTTTTGCACCCGAACCGCCCCCCGTGCGGGCAACCACACCGGCAACACCGGGCAGCAACGAACCCATCGGCGTTGCACCGGCCGTGAGTGCGGTCTGGCCGCTGGCTGGCAATCCGCAGCCCGGCACCACCTTTCTCGAGCAGACCATCGCCCAGCAGATGCAGCTGATGTCGCAGCAACTGGCCTTGCTGGGTGCACAAGCCGCAAAAACGGGCACTTCAATTCCGCTGGCATCGGCAGGGGCCGCGGCTTCTCCGGGTGCCCCCACCCCGCCAGCCGCCAGCGCACCGGCAGCCGCCAGCAGCGCCTCCCTGGTGGAGAAGCCGTTTGGCGCCTCGCCGCGGTTGACGCTGAAGGCCCAGCAAGACTTCACACCGGCCCAACGGGCGTGGCTGGACAGCTTCATTGCCCGGTGCGATGCGAGGTTCGGAAAGTCCAAGGCGTTCAGCCAGAAGCACCGCAAGGTCATGGCCGATCCGCGCGTGGTCACCGGCTTCAACCCGCTGTGGAAGGACCTGGTCTACCCGTTGGTGGTCGAGCGTTCCAAAGGCTCACGCATGTGGGACATCGATGGCAACGAGTTCATCGACCTGCTGGCGTGCTTCGGTGCGAACTTTCTGGGCTACCAGCCACCGGACCTGGTTCAGGCCATGGTCGATCAGGTGCAGACCGGCATCGAACTCGGTCCGCAACACCCACTGTCGGCCGAGGTGGCCGAGCTCATTTCCGAGTTCACCGGCATGGAACGCGTGGCTTTCTGCAACACCGGTTCCGAAGCGGTCGTGGGCGCCCTTCGCATCGCGCGCACCGTCACCGGGCGCAAAACGGTGGCGATCTTCACCAATTCGTACCACGGCATCGTGGACGAAGTGATCGTGCGCGGCAGCAAGCAGCTGCGCTCGCTGGCGGCGGCGCCCGGCATTCCGCCCAGTGCGGTCGAGCACATGCTTGTGCTCGATTACGCCAGCGACGAATCCCTGCGTGTGCTTCGGGAACGTGCGCACGAGCTCGCAGCCATCATGATCGAGCCGATCCAGAACAAGGTGCCGACCCTGCAGCCGCGCTCCTTCGTGCAAAGCCTGCGCGAGATCTGCGACGAAGCGGGTTGCGCGCTGATCTTCGACGAGTGCGTCACCGGCTTTCGAGTCGCCCCGGGCGGCGCACAGGAGTTCTACGGCATTCGCGGCGATATCGCCTGCTACGGAAAGATCATCGGCGGCGGCCTGCCACTGTCGGCCATTGCAGGCTCGGCGCGATGGATGGACGCGCTCGACGGCGGTCACTGGCAGTACGGCGACGACTCTTACCCCGAAGCAGGCGTGACCTACTTCGCCGGCACCTTTGTGCGGCATCCACTCGCGCTGGCTGCGGCAAAGGCGTCGCTGCTGCACATCCGCCAGGCCGGGCCCGCCCTGTACCGCGACATCAACGAGCGCACACAAAGGCTGATCACCCGGCTCAACACGGCGTTCGCCGCACGCGGTGCACCGGTCAAGGCGGTGCACTGCGCTTCGCTGTGGCGACTGGCCTGGGACGACAACCAGAAAAACATCAGCCTCTTCTACTGGCTGGTCCGCTTCCACGGCCTGCACCTGTACGAGCAGTTCGGGCACTTCCTCACCGAAGCCATGGGGGACGACGACACCGAGCGCATCTTCAGTGTCTTCACCTCGGCGCTCGACGAGCTGGTGGCCCTGGGCTTCATCACTCCGCGCGATGGCACGCCCCCATCGCCGCAAGGCGGTCTTCCCGAGAACCGGCAAAGCACCACCCGGGAAGGTCCGCTGACCCCCGGACAGACCGAGCGCTGGCTGGCCGGCAATTTCGATCCTGCGGCGCGCCGGGCCCTGAACGAATCGCTGTGCATCGGCCTGTCGGGCGACGTCGACATGTCGGCGCTGGAACTCGCGCTGCGCGACGTGCTGGGACGACACGAGGCCTTCCGCATCTGCTTCGACACCGAACAACCCGTGCAGCGCCTGACGCCCGGTCAGGACATCGAGATTGCACACGTCGACCTGCGCGATCAGAAAGACGCCGAGGAGGCGCTGGACCGTTTCTGCCGCGAGTCGAACGCACGGGCCTTCCCACTCGACCGGGCGCCCCTGGCCGCGGTGAGCCTGCTTCGTCTGGCAGACGGTCGAACGGTCGTGCACCTGGTCGCGAGCCACCTCGTGTTTGACGGCTGGGCGTCGAGCGTCTTCAACGCAGAGCTTGCCGTTGCGTACCGCGCGCGTTGCAGCGGGGCGGCGCCCACATGGCCCGAAGCGGCTTCGCCGCTGGCGTTCGGCAAGGAAGAGCAGGATCGATTCGCGGGAACGCAGGGGCAGGAAGACCTCGCCTACTGGCAGGCCAGGCTCTCGAATCCACCGCCTCCGCTGGCGCTGGGTGATCTGACCCCCGCCGGCCCCAGGCAGTACGGTGCCGACACCGAACGGTCCTCCATCGACGGACCGGTGCTGACACGGCTGCGGTCGCAGGCCAAGGCAGCCGGTGCGACCTTGTTCCAGCTGCTTCTGACCGCCGTGACGATGGTGCTGCAACGCCAGAGCGGCAGCAACGACTTCGTGGTCAGTGTCCCTTACGCCAGCCAGAGCCTGGAGCGCCGAGGGCCACTGGTGGGGGACGGCGTGCTCGATCTGCCGCTTCGGCTCCAGAGCAATCCCGGCGACACGGCATCGACCCTGCTGCAACGTGTTCGCAACGATCTGATGGATGCCCTGGACCATCCGCTGATGACCCAGGGCACGGTGGCCCGTGCGCTCGGGCTGCGCAGCAACGGCGATCGTCCCCCGCTGACCGGTGTCTATTTCAATCTGAACCCCCTGGTCGACCTCACGGCCTACGCCCCGCTGATCGCCACACTGCACGAAGGTCGCAAGGCAGGCTTGCTGGGGGAATTGTTCTTCAACTTCTACGAGAAGCAGGATTCGCTCAGCCTCGATCTGCACTACAGCACCGAGTACTTCAGCGCGAGCCGGGCCCGGGAACTGGTGTCGGCACTGGTCGCACAGTGCGGGGCACTGTCACGGTCACTGGACTCGGGGCTCGCCGCTGAAACGCCCACGGTCGATCCTCGGTTGATCGCCTGGAACGACACGCGGATGCCGCTGGGAAGCGGTGCACGCCTCGAACGATGGATCGACGAACAGGCCACACGCACGCCCGACGAAGTTGCCCTCATTGCGCCAGGTGTCGAGCTGACCTACAGGGTCCTGGCGGATCGCGCACGCCGCTATGCCCAGGTTCTGCACGCCCGAGGTGTTGGCGCGGGAACGCGGGTCGGGGTCTGCCTCGATCGCGGCGCCGAACTCGTGCCTGCCTTGCTGGGGGTGCTCAAGACCGGGGCAGCCTATGTGCCGCTGGATCCCGGTTTTCCGCGTGAGCGATTGCTGTTCATGGCGCAGGACGCCGAGCTTTGCCTGGTGATCACCCAGGCCGAGCACGCCGGTCTGAGCGGGCTGGGCCGTGAACAGCAATTGCGGGTGGACGAAGACGCGCCACTCATCGATGCCGCCGCCAGCACCGATCTTGTGGGCCTTCCTGATCCCCGGCCTGATGCTCCGGCCTATGTCATCTATACATCGGGCTCGACCGGAAAGCCCAAAGGCGTGGTGGTGCCGCAGCGCGCGGTGTGCAACTTCCTGGCCAGCGTCAGGCAGGCACCCGGCATGAACGAGCGCGATCGATTGCTGGGTGTCACGACCCTGTCATTCGACATCGCCGTGCTTGAGCTCTTTCTGCCGCTGACCTGTGGTGCCCGCGTGGTGCTCGCCCAACGGGACGCCATGGTCGACGGCGAGACACTCGCCCGCCTGCTGGAAGCAGAAGGCATCAACGTCATGCAGGCCACGCCGACGACCTGGCACCTCCTGCTGGACGCAGGGTGGCAGGCACCGCGAGGTTTTCGTGCCCTGTGCGGCGGGGAAGCCCTGAGCGCATCGCTGGCAGAGCGGCTTCTTTCGGCCGGCGTGGAGCTGTGGAACCTGTACGGCCCCACGGAAACCACGGTCTGGTCCACCCTGGCCCGCATCCACGATGCCGCAGCGCCCATCGTCATTGGTCGCCCGATGCACAACACACAGGTCTGGATCCTGGACGAATCCGGCCGGCCCGCCGCTGTTGGCGCCGAAGGCGAACTGTGCATCGGCGGTCTGGGGCTGGCCAACGGCTACTTCAAACGCCCTGAACTCACGGCAGAGCGGTTCATCGCCGATCCGTTCAGCACCACGCCAGGCGCCCGCCTTTACCGCACCGGCGACCTCGCACGGTGGCGAGAGGACGGCAGCCTCGAGCACCTGGGCAGGCTTGACTTTCAGGTCAAGATCCGCGGCTACCGCATCGAGCTGGGCGAGATCGAAGCCTGCCTCGATGCGCAACCGGGCGTTGCACGCAGTGTGGTGCTGCCCGTGGAAGACCAGCCCGGTCAGGCCCGTTTGGTCGCGTTCGTGGTTGCCAGGCAAGGCCACGGCCTCGATGTGTCCGCCATGCGCGAAGCGTTGCGCGGACCTTTGCCCGACTACATGCTGCCCCAGCAGATCGTGCAGCTTGAGCAGCTGCCTCTGTTGCCCAACGGAAAGATTGACCGGAAGTCGCTGCCCATCCCGACGGCGGCCATGGCAGCGCCCTCTGCCCACGGACGTGCGCCTCGCAACGAACTCGAGACCCGCCTGGCCACCGCCATGGCCTCGGTGCTGAAGATCCAGTCCATTGGTATCGACGACGACTTCTTCTCTCTCGGGGGACATTCCCTGCTGGCTGCGCGCCTGGTGGGACAAATCAACCGCGAACTCGGTCTGCAGCTCGCACTGCGCACCCTGTTCGAATCACCCACCGTGGAGAAACTGGCGACTGCCGTGTCGGCGGCACGTGGCGCCGACGCAGCGCCTCGCCGCGCACCGATCCTGCGACGCCAGCAACAGGGCATCGCACCCCTGACCTTGATGCAGGAACGCATCAATTTCGTCGAGCGGATGCAGCCAGGTCGACTGGGCTACCACGCGCCCAGCGGGCACCGACTGCGCGGCCCCATGAACCTGGAGGCCTTCAACCGGGCGTTTCAGGAGGTCGTTCGGCGGCAGGACGTTTTCCGCACGGCCATCGTGGCCAACGGGGACGGCTTCGCTCAATGCGTGGACGACACGCTGATGCTCAGCTTGCTGCCGTTGACGGACCTCGGTGCGATGGCGGAAGAAGATCGCGAGCAGGCGCTGCTGGACGACATGAACCGCCGCACTGCACAGGTGTTCCAGCTCGACCGGGCTCCGCTGATACAAGCGCATCTGTACAGGCTCGCAGATGATCACCATGCGCTGTTCCTGATGGCGCACCACATCATCTGGGACGGCTGGTCGTTCGATGTTTTTTACGCAGAGATGGCGGCGCACTACCAGGCGTTCCTCGAGGGGAAGGCTTCGCCTTTGCCACCGCTGCAGGTCGGTTATGGCGATTTCGCCGCCTGGCACAACGCGTGGATGGAGACCGAGGAAATCCGCCAGCAGACCGAGTACTGGCGGCGCCAGCTCGCAACCCGACGACCGCGGCCAGAGACCCACATCGACAAGCCTCGGCCGAAGGTCAGTTCGGGCATGGCGGCCACCGAGCTCGTGGCCCTGGACCCGCCAACGGTCGCCGGCCTTCAGGATCTGGCCCGACGCACCGGCACCACCAAGAGCATCGTGTTGCTGGCGGCCTATGCCGCGTTGATCTCCCAGTGGATGGACGAATCCATGCCCACCATCGGCCTGCCGGTGCGCGGGCGGCCGGCCGGCGAGCTGGAAGGCGTCATGGGGTTCTTCAACAACATGCTGCCCCTGCGACTGGAGGTGGACCTGTCACTGTCGATGACCGATTGGGTGCGCCGCGTTCGCCAGAAGGTCACGGATGCGATCGCCAACCAGGACGTACCCTTTGAACTCATCTCGCAAGAGCTGAACCTGCCCGCCGGCGCGATATACCAGGCGTTGTTCAACTTCCAGGATGTTCGTGCCCGACAGACGCGCTGGGGTGACCTCAGGCACGAGCGAATCCACGTGCCACTTGACGGCGCATCGGAGGACCTGAACCTGTGGCTGGTCGAAGAGGAATCAGGTGTCACAGGCGGATTCAAGTACGACCCGGACGTTTTTCACGCCAGCAGCATCGCGGCCCTGCGTGATCGATTCGCGCGCCTCATCGCGGCAGGCACGCAAAGACCCGAGCGGTCGCTGGGGGGTCTGTTGGCGCCATCCTCGGCCGAACTTGCGATGCTGAACGAATGGGAGACTGGGTCGACTGCATTGGCGGTCAGCGATATCCACAACCGCGTCCAGCAGCACTGGCTGGCGAGGCCCAAGGATGTGGCACTGCGCCTTGAAGGCCGAAGCTGGACCGGTCAGGACCTGCTTCGAGAACTGGACAGACTCCGTTCCGCCATTCAGCGCAGTGCAAAGGAGGATCGACAGCTGGCCGTGATGGTCTCGGACGATCCTCTCCACCACGCTGTGGGGCTGCTGGCAGCGGCCCAGACAGGCATTTCCTGGTGCGCTCTCGGCAACGGCGATCCGCGTTTGCAAGCCGCCCTGGATCGTCCCGACCTTGCGATCGTGATGGGCGATCCAGAGGAGACCTCGCCCTGGCCGGTGACCGTCTCCAGACTGACGCGCGGTGCGCAGGCTGCAATAGGTCTGCGCAATTCACCCTCGACCCGCAACGACCTTCCCATTGTCGGTGCAGACCGTCTGGTGGCGCTGATCGGCGGAATCGGCACCGCTGCAAACACCAACCCCTCTGACACCTGGCTTTGCTGCGTGGACCCGGAGCGGCCTTTCTTTGCTTATCTGCAGGCCGCCACCGGCCTGTCCACTGGTGCCGGCGTCGTGTTCCATGCGCCTGAGTCGCAGAACAGCGCATTCCCGAACCTCGCCGCCTTGATTCGAGAGGCAAAAGCGTCCATCGTGCATGCGCCTGGTGCTGCGTGGGACCATTGGCTGGCAGCCAATGCCCATACGCCGATGCTTGGAGTGACAGCCGTGGTCGATGCCGGCTGGGCTTCTTCCGAACGCGTTGATGCACTCCGGGCAGCGGGTCTGACGGTGCTGAACGTGTACCGCGAGGCCGGGCTGGGATTGCCTCTGGCCGCCGGTGCGGTCGCGAACGGTCGCGAGACTTCCTGCATCGGCCGACCGCTGCAGACTGGCACGCTCAAGGTGACGGACGCCCAGGGTCGGCAGACCGCACCTGGGATCGCCGGCGAGTTGATGGCACTGTCTCCGGGCGGTGAGGGGCAATGGCAGGCGACAGGAACACGGGCGCGCTGGTCCAGCACTGGCGAGCTTCTTCGCCTGGGTGGCTTCAGCGGAGCAAGTTCTGGCGCACAACCGCTCGCAGCGCCCCGGGCAACCCCCGCGGTTGATGCACGGCCAATGACCGATACCGAGCGCGTGATGCACCGGCTCTGGTGCGAGCTGCTGGGCCGCGAAGATGTCGGGCTCGACGACGATTTTTTTGACCTTGGCGGCTACTCGCTGCTGGCGATGAGTCTGGTGGCCCAGATCGACGTTCGCCTGGGAAGGAAGATTCTTCCTGCCAACCTGCTTGAGTCGCCCACCGTTCGGCGCCTGTCGGCCTTGGTCGACCGCAGCAAAGGCCAAGGCTCGTTGCTCAAGCTGCGGGCGGGCACGGGCGGGCCGGGCGTCTTCTTCATCCACGACATCGATGGCGAGGTGCTGCTCTATCGCAATCTGGCCATGCGCCTGGACACACGTCACCCGGTTTACGCGTTGCGCCCTCTGGGGGATGACGACCTGCCGATGCTGCACACCCGAATTGCCGAAATGGCAGATCATTACGCCGAGCAGATTTGCAGGGAGCAGCCACAAGGCCCCTACATCCTCGCCGGTCTGTGCGCGGGTGGAACGATTGCGTTCGAGGTGGCACTGCGCCTGCAGGCGCGAGGTGAGCGCATTGCCACGCTGGCGCTGTTCGAGGCCACGCACGCCAAAGCCGCACTGCGCCCCCAACTGCTTTCACAGCACCGTCTGGGCAGACTGTCAGAGGCGTTGCAGCTCCCAGGCGACAGCGGCCTGGTCTCTCGTGTGACCCACACCGCACTGACGCTGGCCCGCAAAGGCCTGTCGCTGGTTCGCTATGAGGTGAGGTACCGCATCGATCAAGCCATCCTCAACGCCCGGATTCGAAGGTTCCAGAAGACACTGGACGCGGGCAAACGCCCACCAGCCCATCTGCCCCGCCCGACGGTGCGACAGATCATCCGCCATGCCCAGGCCACTGCGCCCGAGCATGGACGCCTTGCGGCAGACGCGATCTTGTTGCGCGCCACCAAGGGTGACGGGACGACCGGAGACCAGCCCTTCGTCGAGATCTTCGTGGATCCGTCGTTTGGCTGGAGATCTGTCGTGGACGGACACGTCACCGTGGCCGATGTCGAAGGCGGCCATTCGAGCATGCTCAAGGAGCCATTTGTGGAGTCCACGACATCGGTGATGCAGGCCTATATCGATGCATCGCTGGCCAAAGCGGGGGATTCATCGCCGCAGCGATCGTCCAGCCACGGGGCAACACCCGGGACCATGTCCCCGCCGATGCCAGAGTCCCGCGATCTGGCCCGGACATGACGCTGGCCGCTCCGATCGGACATCGATTCACCCCGGTGGACGAGTCCGCAGACGTCTTCGTGGTTCTGGTGAGCTACAACACGCATGGCCTGCTGCATCGTTGCATCGATCACTTGCGGGCTGCCAGCTCCGGTCTTCGGGTCAGCGTCGTGTTCGTTGACAACGCTTCGCGCGATGGCTCTGCCGAACTCATCAAGCGCGAATTCCCGGACTGTGCGGTCATCGAGAACACCAGCAACGTTGGCTTTGGTCGCGCGAACAACCAGGCATTGGCGATGTGCAACGCGCCTTTCGTGCTGCTGCTGAACACCGACGCCTACATGGCCAGAGACGCCTTGTCACGCAGCCTCCATCACATGCGAGAGCGATCGCGCTGCGGCGTGCTCGGCCTGCGACTTGTCGACGAGTCGGGTGAGGGAGATGGCTCCGCCCGCGAGTTTCCAGATCCGTGGCGCAGCTTCTCGCTGCGGACAGGCTTGATCAAAAGCAAACCGAGCGACCGTGCCAGGGGCCGAGGATCGGACGTGGTCGACTGCGATTGGGTGACCGGCTGCTACTACTTCGTGCGGCGCCAGGTGATTGACGAAGTGGGCCTTTTCGACCCCCGGTACTTTCTCTATTTCGAGGAAGTGGATCACTGCCGTGCCGTGCACCAGGCAGGCTGGCAGGTTCAATGCCTCTTGAGCACCACCGTCATTCACGTCGGCGGCGCAAGCGCACGTTCTGAGCGTGGATTGAACAGCGAAGGCACCCAACTGTTGGGACTGCAGGTTGAAAGCGAACTCCTGTATTTCCGCAAGCACAGTGGACTTGCGGGCCTTTGCGTCACCGTGCTTCTCGGGCTCGCCACCGACGCGGTGCTGTGCGCCAAGGACGTGCTGCGTGGCAGGGGCAGACGCCATCTGGGTGGTCATTGGCGCCATGCAGCCACGCTTTGCCGCCTGACGGTGGCCACGCGCGGTGGTACCCGGTCGACACGATGAACCTGGCCTGAAAGAAAAAAACCCGCTGCCCTTTCGGACAGCGGGTTTCGGAACAAATGGTCGGCGTGGCGGGATTCGAACTCGCGACCCCTTGCACCCCATGCAAGTGCGCTACCAGGCTGCGCTACACGCCGACAAGCCTCGCATTATAGCCGGCAACGAAGGCCGGTTTCAGAGGCTTGGGCGCAGCAGTTCGCGAATCTCGAGGAGTTCCCGGCGCATTTCGCTCAACAGGGACCCCTGCGAGGTGGGCGAAGCCACGGTGGCCGAGACCACCACCGTGTCATCGTCGTGGATGACGGCGTCGAGGTCGATCACATCGATGGCGTCTTCATCGTCGTCGCGGCGGCGTTTGTCGCGTTCCGACTGGGCAAGTTCCTGGAGCTTGTTGCGTGCGCCGCTGATGGTGAAGCCCTGCTCGTAGAGCAGTTCGCGGATGCGGCGGATCATGAGCACCTCGTGGTGCTGGTAATAGCGCCGGTTGCCCCGGCGCTTCATGGGTCGAAGCTGGGTGAATTCCTGCTCCCAATAGCGCAGTACGTGCGGCTTGACGCCGCACAACTCCCCGACCTCACCGATGGTGAAGTACCGTTTGGCCGGGATGGGAGGGAGGGAATTCTCCATGTAAATCAAGGCGGTAGAAACCGAACCTTGAATTTACTCTAAGTACCCTCCGGCAGGAGGCCGGCCCTGCTCTTTTCGTGAGATATGTTGTAACGACCCGCCAGCGGCGGGTCGAACGGCGGTCAATCGCCGATGACCGCGGCCTGCACCTGTTCCTTGAGCTTGGGGCTGGCGTGGAAGGTGACAACCCGGCGTGCCTCGATGGCCACCGGTTCGCCGGTGCGGGGATTGCGGCCCGGGCGCGCGGCCTTGGTCCGGATCTGGAAGTTGCCGAACCCCGAGATCTTCACGTCGGTGCCGTTGACCAGGCTTTCGGTGACCAGGTCGAAAAAGGCGTCGATCATGTCTTTGGACTCGCGCTTGTTCAGGCCGATCTGGTCGAACAGCAGTTCGGCGAGTTGCGCCTTGGTCAGGGCCGGGGTTTCGAGGCTTTCGACGGCCAGTTCCATGCGGGATCTCCTTGCGATGCGTGGGGACCGGGCAATCAGGTGCGCAAGCGCGCGCCGGTGCGCTGCTGCAGCGCGGCCAGCGCCGCGGCCACCGTGGCCTCGATCTGTTCTTCGGTCAGTGTAGCGTCGTCTTTGTTGAGCACCAGACGAACCGCCAGGCTCTTCTCGCTGTCCGACAGACTGCCGGTGGGCACGCCCTTTTTCGGGCGATAGACGTCGAACAGCACCGCGTCGCGCAGCCACTCGCCGCCTGCCGAACGAATGGCGTCCATCACGGCGCCGTGGGTGACCGACTCGCTCACCACGATGGCCAGGTCGCGCTCGACGGGCTGGTGCCGGCTGACCGCCTGAAAGGCAGGCACGGGCCGGCCGAGCACGGCGTCGAGCTCGAGCTCGAACAGCACCGGCGCCGAAGGCAGGTCGTAAGCCTGGCGCCAGCGGGGGTGCAACTCGCCGACATGGCCGATGCAGCGGCCATCGAGCCAGACCGACGCGCAGCGCCCGGGATGCAGTGCCGGGTGCTCGGCCGCACGGAACTCGGCTCGGCGCGGGGCCAGCAGGGCCTCGACATCGCCCTTGGCATCGAAGAAATCGCTGGACCGGTCGGCCTCGCCCCATTGCAGCGCATTCACCGGACCTGCCGCCAGGCCCGCCACGCGCATGGGTTGGTCGAAGCCGGCCACGCTGGTGTCGCTGTCGGGCACCGACGCGTCCTTGCGGAACACGCGCCCCACCTCGAACAGGCGCACGCGCTCTGCCCGGCGGTCGAGGTTGAACTTGAGGGCCGCCATCAGGCTGCCCATCAGCGACGAGCGCATGACGCTCATCTGGCTGGCGATCGGATTCAACAGCTTGATCGGGTCGGGATTGCCGGCCAGTTCATGCTCCCAGCGCGCCTCGACGAAGCTGAAGTTGATGGTTTCCTGGTAGCCGAGCTGGGCGAGCTGGCGGCGCACCGCAAAGGGACCCCGGCGCGATTCCACGCGGACGCGGGCCGTGATGGGCGCCAACGGGGGGGTCGTCGGCAGGTGGTCGTAGCCGATCAGCCGCACCACCTCCTCGATCAGGTCCTCTTCGATCTGCAGGTCGAAACGGTGCGGTGGTGGCGTCACGGTGACCGTGCCCTCACCTTCCTGCACCGGCAGGCCCAGTCTGCGCAGTGCGTCCACGCATTGCGCCTGGGTCACGGGCATGCCGATGACCTTGCTGGCGCGTGCCACGCGCAGCGTGACGGGCCTGGCTTCGGGCAGGTTGACCGGGTGGTCGTCGATCGGCCCGGCCTGGCCACCGCAGATGTCGAGCACCAGCCGGGTGATGTGTTCGATGTGTTCAACCGTGGTCGACGGATCGACGCCCCGCTCGAAGCGGTGACCGGCGTCGGTGCTGAAATTGAAGCGTCGCGAGCGACCCGCGATGGCCTTGGGCCACCAGAAAGCGGCCTCGATGTAGATGTTCTTCGTGTCGTCAGACACGGCGGTGGCGTCTCCGCCCATGATGCCGGCCAGCGATTCGACGGCCTGGTCGTCCGCAATCACGCCCACCTCGGCATCGACCGTGATGGTGTTGCCGTTGAGCAGCTTGAGCGTTTCGCCGTCACGGCCCCACCTCACCTGCAGGCCGCCGTGGATCTTGTCGAGATCGAAGATGTGCGACGGGCGCCCGAACTCGAACATCACGTAGTTGGAGATGTCCACCAAGGGTGACACGCTGCGCTGCCCGCAGCGCGCCAGGCGCTCGACCATCCACGCAGGGGTTTGCACCTGGGTGTTGACCCCGCGCACCACGCGGCCGCTGAACCGACCGCAAAGGTCAGGGGCTTCCACCCGCACCGGCAGCTTGTCGCCAAGCGTGGCCGGCGCCGCGGAGAACGGTGCGGATTGCAGGGGTGCACCCGTGATGGCCGCCAACTCGCGGGCAATGCCGTACACGCTCAGGCAGTGCGCGAGGTTGGGCGTGAGCTTGAGCGTGAACAGCATGTCGTCCAGCGCGAGCTGTTCGCGGATGTTGCGGCCCACGACCGCGTCGGCCGGCAACTCCAGCAGGCCGCCATGGTCTTCGGACAGCTTGAGTTCACGCGCCGAACACAGCATGCCCTGGCTCTCGACACCGCGCAGCTTGCCGAGCCTGATCTCGAACGGCTTGCCGTCGTCCCCGGGCGGAAGCACGGCCCCCACCTGGGCGCAGGGCACCTTGATGCCGGGGCGCGCATTGGGCGCACCGCAGACGATGTTCAGCAGGTCGCCCTGCCCCACGTCCACCTGGCACACACGAAGGCGATCGGCGTTGGGGTGTTGCTCGGCGGACTTGATCTCGCCCACCACCACCTTCGAAAACGCAGGCGCCACCGGGCGAAGCTCTTCCACTTCGAGCCCGGCCATGGTGAGCGCGTCGGCGAGTTGCTGGCTGTTGAGCGGCGGGTTGCAGAAGGCGCGCAACCAGGATTCGGGGAATTGCATGTGATCGGTTCCCGGTTCAGCGGAACTGCGAAAGGAAGCGGACGTCGCCGTCGAAGAACAGGCGCAGGTCATTCACGCCGTAGCGCAGCATGGTCAGGCGGTCGGGCCCCATACCGAAGGCAAAGCCGATGTGGTGTTCCGGGTCGAGGCCCATGTTGCGCACCACGTTCGGGTGCACCTGGCCAGAGCCCGCCACCTCGAGCCAGCGCCCGGCCAGCGGGCCGCTGGAAAACTGGATGTCGATCTCGGCGCTGGGTTCGGTGAACGGGAAGAAGCTGGGGCGAAAACGCAGCACCAGATCGTCGCTCTCGAAGAACGTGCGGCAAAAATCGGTGAAGACGACCTTGAGGTCCTTGAAGCTCACGTTCTCGCCGATCCACAGACCTTCGCACTGGTGGAACATCGGCGAGTGCGTGGCGTCGCTGTCGACGCGGTAGGTGCGCCCAGGTGCGATGACCCGGATTTCCGGGATTGAACGACCTGCGTCCAGCGCGGCGCGGTGGCGCTTGACGTGCTGCACCGCATGGCGGATCTGCATCGGGCTGGTGTGGGTGCGCAGCAGGTTGGGCGCCTTGGCCGAACCGCCTTCCACGTAAAAGGTGTCGTGCATGGAACGCGCCGGGTGGTCTTCGGGCGTATTCAACGCGGTGAAATTGAACCAGTCGGATTCGATCTCGGGACCTTCGGCGACCTCGAAGCCCATCGAACCGAAGATGGCCTCGATGCGCTCCAGCGTGAGGCTCACCGGGTGCAGGCCGCCGGCGCCCCGCTGGCGCCCCGGAAGGGTCACGTCCAGCGCTTCGGCCTTCAGCTGCGCCTGCAGCTCGGCATCGGCCAGGGCCTGCCGGCGCTCGGACAGTGCCGCTTCAATGGCCTGCTTGGCAAGGTTGATGGCCGCGCCGCGGGTCTTCTTTTCGTCGACCGACAGCGCCCCCATGCCCTTCATGAGCTCGGTGATGCGGCCGGCCTTGCCGAGGTAGCGTGCCTTGGCATTTTCCAGATCGGCCGGCGTGGCGGCCTGGGCGAACTCGGCGCGGGCGCTCTCGACCAGGGTGTCCAACTCGTTCATGCGGTGGGTGTGCGTTGCAATGAAAAAAGGGTTGAAGCCGGCGGGTTTCCCCTCAAGCCTCAACCCCTTCAAACGGACCCGGGCGGACAAGCCGCCCGGCCGGGGATCAAGCGGCGGCCAGCTTGGCTTTGACCTGTTCCACGATGCTGCCGAAGGCTGCCGGGTCGTTGACGGCCAGGTCGGCGAGGACCTTGCGGTCGATCTCGATCTGGGCCTTCTTGAGACCGTTGGCAAACTGGCTGTACGTCAGGCCACAGGCGCGCGCACCGGCGTTGATTCGGGCGATCCACAGTTGGCGGAACACGCGCTTCTTGGTGCGGCGATCGCGGTAGGCGTATTGGCCCGCCTTCATCACCGCCTGTTTGGCGATGCGGAAGACGTTGCCGCGACGGCCGCGGAAACCTTTGGCCAGGGCCAGGACTTTCTTGTGTCGGGCGCGAGCCGTGACACCACGTTTGACGCGAGGCATGTTGCTTCTCCTTGTTCGTCGTGATTACAGGCCGGCGAAGGGCAGCATCTGCGCCATGTGACCCATGTTGGTCTCATGCACATTCACTGCACCACGGAGCTGGCGCTTGTTCTTGGTGGTCTTCTTGGTCAGGATGTGACGCTTGAAGGCTTGACCGCGCTTGACGGTGCCACCGGGACGAACGCGAAAACGCTTCTTCGCGCTGCTCTTGGTCTTCATTTTGGGCATTTCAATGCTCCTTTTGAATTGTGCTCGTGAGGCGCCGCGACATCCGGTCACGGTCTTGATGGGCCCCGAGCCACTTTTGCGGCAGGTCTTTCGACCCGCCGTTTGGCAAGCGCCTTGCGGCGTCTGCCTCGAACCGGCGGGGGACCAACCCCACCCGTTCAATACCTTGTCTGTCCCTGTCTGCCGCCTGCGGCTCAGGCCGCCGGCTGGCTGGCCACTGGCGCTGCCGCCTCGGCCGTCTTGCTCGCCGCCACCTTCTTGCGGCTGGGCGCGATCATCATGATCATCTGCCGGCCTTCGAGCTTGGGAAACTGCTCCACCAGGATCGTGTCGCCCAGATCGGCGCGAATGCGGTCCAGCAGCGCCAAGCCCAGTTCCTGGTGCGTGATCTCTCGGCCACGGAAGCGCAAGGTGATCTTGCACTTGTCGCCTTCGTCCAGGAAGCGGCGGATGTTGCGCAGCTTGATGTTGTAGTCGCCGTCGTCGGTGCCGGGGCGGAACTTGATTTCCTTGATTTCAATGACCGTCTGCTTGGCTTTCGCTTCGGCCGCCTTCTTCTGTTCCTGGTACTTGAACTTGCCGTAATCCATGAGGCGGCATACCGGGGGCACGGCGGTGGCGGCGATCTCCACGAGATCGACGTCGAGCTCGCCGGCCATGCGAAGGGCCTCCTGCAAGCTCACGATGCCCAGCGGCTCGTTCTCGGGCCCGTTGAGGCGAACCTCGGGGGCCATGATTTCCCGGTTCAGGCGGTGCGCGCGTTCTTCACGCTGGCGGCGGTCGCGAAAGTTGGTAGCGATGGTGTGCGTCCTTTGAAGGGGCGGTTGGAGATAAGTCTGAATCAAAAGCGGCCTTGCGGCCGCCCATCTTCACGGTTCGTCAGGGTTCATCACGGGTTGGATGCGCTTGCCGGAGGGGGGCATTCACCCGGCCCGGGCGCAACCGCTCAAGCCTTGGATGAAACCGTGGATGCCACCAGGGAAGCGAATGCCTCCAGTGGCATGACCCCGAGGTCTTTGTTGCCCCGGGCCCGCACCGCCACCGCACCAGCGGCCTTTTCCTTGTCGCCCACAACGGCAATGAAAGGCAGCTTCTGCAACGCGTGCTCCCGTATTTTATACGTTATTTTTTCATTGCGCAGGTCGGTGATGACTCTAAGCCCTTGATTCTGCAGAGATTTCGCGATTTCACGACAGTAATCGGACTGGGAATCCGTGATGTTGAGCACCGCCACCTGCACCGGCGCCAGCCAGGCGGGCAGCGCGCCGGCGTGCTGCTCGATCAGGATGCCGATGAAACGCTCGAGGCTGCCGACAATGGCGCGGTGGAGCATGACCGGCCGCTGGCGGGAGCCGTCTTCGGCCACGTACTCGGCGTCCAGCCGCTCGGGCATCGAGAAGTCGACCTGCATCGTGCCGCACTGCCACTGGCGCCCGATGGCGTCTTTCAGGGTGTATTCGATCTTCGGCCCGTAGAAGGCGCCATCACCGGGCGCGATCTCGAATTCGCAGCCCGACCGGCGAAGGCTTTCCATCAGGGCGTGTTCGGCCTTGTCCCAGATCTCGTCCGATCCGATGCGGGCCGCCGGCCGCGTGGCCACCTTGTAGATGATGCGGTCGAAGCCGAAGTCGCGGTAGACCTTCTGCAGCAGCTCCGTGTAGGCCACGCACTCGCCCAGGATCTGGTCTTCGGTGCAGAAGATGTGACCGTCGTCCTGGGTGAAGGCACGCACACGCATGATGCCGTGCAGGCCGCCCGTGGGTTCGTTCCGGTGGCACTGGCCGAACTCGCCGTAGCGAAGCGGCAGGTCGCGGTAGCTCTTGATGCCCTGCTTGTAAATGAGGATGTGGCCGGGGCAGTTCATCGGCTTGAGCGCGTAGTCCCGCTTCTCGCTCTCGGTCGTGAACATGTTGTCGCGGTACTTTTCCCAGTGGCCGGTCTTTTCCCAGAGCGCCTTGTCCAGGATCTGCGGACCCTTGACTTCCATGTAACCGTTGTCGCGGTACACGCGGCGCATGTACTGCTCCACCTCCTGCCAGAGGGTCCAGCCCTTGGGGTGCCAGAACACGGTGCCGGGGCTGTGCTCGTCCAGGTGGAAGAGATCGAGTTCGCGACCCAGCTTGCGGTGGTCGCGCTTCTCGGCTTCCTCGAGCATGGTCAGGTACTGCTGCAGGTCTTCCTTGCTGGCCCAGGCCGTGCCGTAGACGCGCTGCAGCATCTCGTTGCGGTGGTCGCCGCGCCAGTAGGCGCCGGCCACCTTCATGAGTTTGAAGTGCCGCAGCTTGCCGGTGCTGGGCACGTGCGGGCCACGGCACAGGTCTTCAAAACCGCCCTCGCGGTACAGGCTCACGTCTTCGCCGGCCGGGATGCTCGAGATGATCTCCGCCTTGTAGTGCTCGCCCATGGCCTTGAAGTGCGCCACCGCCTCGTCGCGCGGAAGCACGCGCCGCTCGACCTTCTCGTCCTTCGCGGCGAGTTCGCCCATGCGCTTTTCGATCGCGGCCAGGTCGTCGGGCGTGAAAGGCCGCTTGTACGAAAAGTCGTAATAGAAGCCGTTTTCAATCACGGGACCGATGGTCACCTGCGCGTCGGGGAACAGCTCCTTGACGGCGTAGGCCAGCAGGTGGGCCGTGGAATGGCGGATCATCTCCAGCCCATCGGCGTCCTTGGCGGTGACGATCGCCAGCGAGGCATCGCGATCGATGGTGAAGCTGGTGTCGACCAGCTTGCCGTCCACCTTGCCGCCCAGCGCGGCCTTGGCCAGACCGGCGCCGATGGAGGCGGCGACATCGGCCACGGTGACCGGCGCCGGGAAACTGCGTTGCGAACCGTCGGGAAGCGTGATCTGGGGCATGGTGCGGGTCCGGAAAAACAAAAGCGCGGCAAGGGCCGCGCTTTTGGGGAAGGAGAAAGGAATCGGGCAGGCGCGAACTGCTGGCCTCAATGGGCCACGGAGAAGGTCTCCTGAGTTCGCGGTGTCATAACCGACATGCCTTTCTCGCTCTTGCTGGTTGCTGGAGCCGCGGATTTTCCCACAAAAGTCCGGGGCCCGCCGCCAGCGGTCAGTGGAACTGCTCTTCTTCGGTCGAGCCGGTCAGCGCCTTCACGCTCGACGAGCCACCCTGAATGACGGTGGTGACGTCGTCGAAGTAACCGGCGCCGACTTCCTGCTGGTGCGACACGAAGGTGTAGCCCTTTTCGCGCGCGGCGAACTCGGGTTCCTGCACCATCTCGGTGTAGTGCTTCATGCCTTCGCCGCGGGCATAGGCGTGGGCAAACTGGAAGGTCTGGAACCAGTTGATGTGGATGCCGGCCAGGGTGATGAACTGGTACTTGTAGCCCAGCGCAGACAGGTCTTCCTGGAAGGTGGCAATCTGCTTCTCGTTGAGGTTCTTCTTCCAGTTGAACGAGGGCGAGCAGTTGTAGCTGAGCAACTTGCCGGGGCAGGCAGCGTGCACGGCCTGGGCGAACTCGCGCGCAAAGCCGATGTCGGGCACGCCGGTTTCGCACCACACCAGGTCGGCATACGGGGCATAGGCCACGCCGCGGCTGATGGCCTGCTCGAGGCCGTTGCGAACGCGGTAGAAGCCTTCCTGCGTGCGCTCGCCGGTGAGGAACGGCTTGTCGTTGGCGTCGTGGTCGCTGGTGATCAGGTTGGCGGCCTCGGCGTCGGTGCGGGCCAGCACGATGGTGGACACGCCCATCACGTCGGCGGCGAAGCGCGCGGCGATCAGCTTCTCGATGGCTTCCTGCGTGGGCACCAGCACCTTGCCGCCCATGTGGCCGCACTTCTTCACGGCCGCCAGCTGGTCTTCGAAGTGAACGCCTGCGGCACCCGACGCGATCATGTTCTTCATGAGCTCGAACGCGTTGAGCACACCACCGAAACCGGCTTCGGCATCGGCCACGATGGGCAGGAAGTAGTCGATGAACTCCTTGTGGCCCGGCTCGATGCCCCGGCTCCACTGGATTTCATCGGCGCGCTTGAAGGTGTTGTTGATGCGGCGGACCATGGTGGGCACCGAGTCGTACGCGTAGAGCGACTGGTCGGGGTACATGGTTTCGCTGGTGTTGCCATCGGCCGCCACCTGCCAGCCCGACAGGTACACCGCCTCCAGACCGGCCTTGGCCTGCTGCATGGCCTGACCGGCCGTGATGGCGCCGAAGGCGTTCACGTAGCCCTTCTTGGCGCCACCGTTGATCTTGTCCCACAGCTTTTCGGCACCGCGCTTGGCCAGGGTGTGCTCGATGTTCATGCTGCCGCGCAGGCGCACCACATCGGCGGCGGTGTAGCCGCGCTTGATGCCTTTCCAGCGCGGGTTGGTCGCCCAGTCCTTTTCCAGGGCTTCGATCTGTTGGGCGCGGCTGAGCTGCTCGGTGAGGGATTGGGGCATGGAGACACTCCTTGGGTTGATGTGAAAGCGGGGGCGGCGCTGCGGCTTGCAAGGGCGGTGCCGTTGAAGACACTGTAAGTCTTATAGAAGACCTTTTGAACCTCTTGTGTCTTATATAAGACATGTTTTTTCTCTTTGAAAATCAAGCCTCTCAGGTCGATTTTTCTCTATGCACAATTTGATCTCCCATATCGAGAAAAAATTCTGCGGCGCAGCATTGCAGTATTCCGTCATGCGAAAACGTTTTTCCTCATGGCAAAAAGCCGACAACGGCCTGAGGCATCATCAACCCCTTCATCGTGCAAAACGCCCCATCCGTGACCTCCCTGCACCGTGCCGTGGCATACGGCAGCCTCGGCCTGAGCATGGCCCTCGTCGGCAGCTATGTGGCGCTGTCCAAACCCCTGGTCGGGGTGTTTCCCATCTTCCTGCTCGCCTGGCTGCGTTTCGGCATTGGCGCCGTGGCCATGGCCACCTGGCTCAAGAAGCCGCCGGGCGAACCCCCGATCACCCCGCGCACGCGCGCCCTGCTCTTTCTTGAATCGTTTCTCGGCAACTTCCTGTTCTCCATCTGCATGCTCTTCGGGGTCAGCATGACCACCGCCGTGGCGGCGGGCGTGGTCATGTCGTCGATTCCGGCGGTGGTGGCGGTGTTGAGCTGGCTGTTCCTGCGCGAACGCATCGGCTGGCGCAACGCGGCCGGCATCGCCTGCGCGGCGCTGGGCATCGGCCTGTTCTCGCTCGACAAGGGCAGCACCGGCAGCGCCGCACCTCAACAGTGGCTGGGCAATCTGCTGGTGTTTGCCGCGGTGGTGTGCGAGGCGTCGTATGTCGTGATCGGCAAACGCCTCACCGAGGGCCTCGGCCCCCGGCGCATCTCGGCGATCATCAACCTGTGGGGGTTGGCGCTGGTCACGCCGCTGGGGCTGTGGGCAGCGCTCAGCTTCGACTTCACGGCCGTGTCGCTGCCCATCTGGGCGTTGCTGGTGTTCTATGGCCTGGCCGCCAGCGTGTGGACGGTGTGGCTGTGGATGACCGGCCTGAAAACGGTGCCGGCGGCGCAGGCGGGTGTGTTCACCATCATGCTGCCCATCAGCGCGGCCTTGATCGGGGTGCTGTTCATGGGCGAGCGGCTGACCACGCTGCAACTGGTGGCCTTCGGCATTGCCCTGGTCGGGCTGCTGCTGGCCACCCTTCCAGGGCGTGGTCGCTGAGCCTCAGGCGCACCAGAGGCCGGTGGGATGGGTCAGCCCCATCCAGAGCGCCCAACCCGAAGCCAGCATGAGGGTGACGCCGGCCAGGCGGATGCCCCAGCCGCCCGAACGCCACTCGGCCATTCGCAACAGCAGCCATGGCCCGGCCAGCAGCGACACCGATGTGCCCGCCGCAAACAGCGCCATCACGCCCGCACCCTCTGCCGCACCCGCGCTGAGCGCGGCCACCAGCAGCGCCGAATACAAGAGCCCGCAGGGCATGAGTGCCCAGCCCAGGCCCAGGACATAAGGCGCACGGGGGCCCAGTGCGGCCATGGCGGGCCGGGCCTTGCGCCAGACCGTCTGGCCCAGTTGATCGATCCAGGCCGGTTGGCGCGCTTGCCACACGAGCACCGCACCCAGTAACAGCGCCGCCACATGGAACATGGTCCACACCGGCCGCAAGGCGGCGGTGTTCGTGCCCAGCCAGGCCAGTCCCTGCACCGACCCGCCCGCCACCGCGCCCATGACCGCATAGCCCGCGATGCGGCTGGCCTGAAAACCCAGCAGCGCCCGGGTGGACCGGTTGCCCGCTGCCCGACCGATGCCTGCGCAGGCGGCACCACACATGGCCACGCAATGCGGCCCGCCGACAAGCCCCATCAGCAAGGCGGTGACGGCAAGCGACGTCGACATGTCAGAGGATCCGCGAGAAACGGGCGCGGTCCTGATCGGCCTGAAGGTGGCGGTCGAACACCATGGCAATCGCGCGCACCAGGTACCAGCCCCGTTCGGTCACCTGAATGCCGGTGTCGGCGATCTTCACCAACCCCTGTTCCACGAAGTCTTCAAGCGCCTCGAGTTCGCGGGCGAAGTAACGGCGGCTGTCGATGAGGTGGGCGGTGTCGATGGATTCGTACAGCAGTTCGCCCTGGCACATGATCGACATGATGACCGAACGGCGCAGCAGATCGTCCCGCGTGAGGGCCAGGCCGCGCACGATGGGCAGGCGGCCCTGATCGAGCAGGTCGATGTATTCCTCCAGCGTCTTGGCGTTCTGGCTGTAGGTGCCACCCACCCTGCCGATGGCCGACACACCCAGCGCGATCAGGTCGCAGTCGGGCTGGGTGCTGTAGCCCTGGAAGTTCCGGTGCAGGCGCCCCTGGCGCTTGGCCACGGCCAGCGCGTCGTCGGGAAGGGCGAAGTGGTCCATGCCGACATGAACATACCCGGCTTCGCCCAGCGCGTCGAGCGAGGCCGACAGCATCGCCAGCTTGTCGCCGGCGCCGGGCAATTCGGCGGTCACGATGCGCCGCTGGGGTTTGAAGCGCGCCGGCAGGTGCGCATAGCCGTAGAGCGCCACCCGGTCGGGTCGCAAGCTGGCCAGTTGCGCAAGCGTGCGGCGGAACGACTCGGGCGTCTGGAGCGGCAGCCCGTAGATCAGGTCGACGTTGACCGACTCGAAGCCGATGCGCCGGGCGGCCTCGACCAGGGCGAACACCTGCTCGGCCGGCTGGATGCGGTGCACCGCCTTTTGCACGGCGGGGTCGAAGTCCTGCACACCGAAGCTCAGCCGGTTGAAGCCCAGCCGGTGCAGCGTCTCGAGCCGGGTCGCGTCCACGGTGCGCGGATCGACCTCGATGGAGTATTCACCGCCAGGCGCCAGGTTGAAGTGGCGGCGGATCATCGCCATCAGGTCCTCCAGCTCGCCGTCGGACAGGAACGTGGGCGTGCCCCCGCCCAGGTGCAACTGCGACACCGACTGGCCCGAACCCAGGTGATCGACGTGGAGCTCCACCTCCCGCGAGAGGTGGCGAAGGTACTCGGCGCCCTTGGAATGGTGCTTGGTGATGACCTTGTTGCAGGCGCAGTAGTAGCACAGCGATTCACAGAACGGAACGTGCACGTACAGGGATAGCGGCAAGGCCAGCGATCCCGCCCGGCGCTGCTCCAGCGCCTGGTGGTAATCCTGTTCGCTGAAGGCCTCGACGAACCGGTCCGCCGTCGGGTAGGAGGTGTAGCGCGGCCCGGGAACGTCGTAGCGGCGCAGCAGGTCGTTGGAAATGGCGTGGCTCACGGGCAGGGTCCTTGTTCGTCTTTCGGGCACTTTGCCGCAGGGAACGGTCATGGGCCTTGATCCGCGTCAACCCGGGACCAAAACCGGGCTGCAGGGGGTATGCTCGGCACTGTAGGAAAATCAACGAACGCTTATGGACGTACACCAGATCAAGGTGGCCTGCTCGAGTTGCAACCTGCGCGAGCTGTGCCTGCCCATGGGGCTCAACCCGGACGAGATGGACAAGCTCGACCGGCTCATTTCCACACGCCGGCGCATCAAGCGCGGCAGCGCCCTGTTTTCGGCCGGCGAGCGGTTCACCTCGCTCTACGCCGTGCGTTCGGGGTTCTTCAAGACCAGCGTCACCACAGCGGACGGCCGCGACCAGGTGACCGGCTTCCAGATGGCGGGCGAAATCATCGGCCTGGACGGCATTGTCAACGACCACCACTCCTGCGACGCCATTGCGCTCGAGGACGCCGAGGTGTGTGTGATGCCGTTCGACGAGGTCGAAACCCTGTCGCGCGAATTCACCACCCTGCAGCACCACGTGCACCGCATCATGAGCCGCGAGATCGTTCGCGACCACAGCGTGATGCTGCTGCTGGGCAGCATGCGGGCCGAAGAACGCCTGGCGGCCTTCCTGCTCAATCTGGTGCAGCGGCTGCAGGCGCGCGGGTTTTCGCCGTCCGAGTTCAACCTGCGCATGACCCGCGAGGAAATCGGCAGCTACCTGGGCATGAAACTGGAGACCGTCAGCCGCACGTTCTCCAAGTTCGTCGACGACGGCATCATTGACGTCAAGCAGCGGTACGTGCACATCAAGGACACCGATGCGCTCAAGCGCATCGTGAATCCGCAAACTTGCGAGTGATGTGGCCCCCACGCTCCGCCGCTTCGCGGGTCGCGAGGCCTTGCAGGCCGCGGCACAGCCGGAGGCAGTGCCTCTTCGCCCGTCCAGCCCTGCGCAGGCAGGCCTGGAGCCGCGGGGCTCAGCCCCGAGGGGGCTGATCCGCCTTGGGGCGGCCCGGCGGCGGATCTGGCCCCCTTGCGTCCACTGCGTGGCGGCGCTGGCTGGGGCTCCGCCGCTGCGCGGGTCAGTCGGTGGCGGGGGGTCTGGCGAGCATCACGGTGAGCGCGCTGGACGCGGCGGTGACGGCCCAGAAGACGAAGAAGCTGATGGTGTAGACCGCCGCGCGAGACCATTCGAGCGGTCGGCCGTGCCAGTGCAGGTCACCCGGATCGACGACGGCAAAGACCAGCATCTCCAGCACACCGGCCAGCAGGAACGCGGGCCAGGCGATCCACATCCAGTGCTTCAAACCCATTTCAGGGCTCCCGCTTGATGACCACCGGCGACGCTGCATGGTTGCGGGCCTGGTGGGCGGGCTGCAACTTGATCAAGGCGGCCTCACGTTCGGCGCCCTTCAGCTGGCGCGCCTGCTCCAGCGTCGCCTGGTAGGCCGCCTTGTCGAGCACCGGGTCAGCGCCCTTGACGGCAATCACCGCCGTCGTGATGCTGGCCATCACCACCACCAGGGGCCCGCCGACCACCAGCCACATCGGGCCCACGCGCCACCAGGGATCGGGCAGCTCCATCTTTGTCGTTTGCTGATTCATGGGGGTTCCTTGCTGGAGTCTCATCTGGGCACGACGAACGTGCTTTGCTCGCGCACCTGCACACCGGCCTCGCCGAGCGCGGTCACATCGAAGGTGATCGGGTGCGAACCGCCGCCCGCGGCACCGGGCGGAATCTGCACCCGGACGGCCACGGCGCGCACTTCGGCGGGCAGCACCTGCACGCTGGCTTCGGAGGCCAGTTCGATGCCGGGCAATCCCTCCACCTTGAGGCCATAGGTCTGCGCCTGCTCGGTGGCGTTCATGATCTGAAGCCGGAAAACGTTCTCGATGCGCCCCTGCCCCACCTCGCGCGACAGCGCGCCGCGGTCGCGGATGACATCGACCTTGAGCGGCGTGCGCAGCGCCAGGCTGCCCAGCACCGCCACGGTGATCGCCAACAGAATGGCGCTGTACACCAGCACCCGCGGCCGCAGGGCCCGCCTGAAGACTTGCTTGCGGTCCCAGCCGTTGGCCAGGCCGTTCTGGGTGTCGTAGCGGATGAGCCCGCGGGGGTAGCCGACCTTGTCCATCACGTCGTCGCAAACGTCGATGCAGGCGGCGCAGCCAATGCATTCGTACTGCAGGCCCTTGCGGATGTCGATGCCCGTGGGACACACCTGGACGCACAGCGTGCAATCCACACACGCGCCCAGACCCAGCGCCTTCGGGTCGGCCTTCTTGCTGCGCGCGCCGCGGGGTTCGCCCCGGCGCTCGTCGTAGGTCACGATCAAGGTGTCCTTGTCGAACATCGCGCTCTGAAAGCGCGCGTAAGGACACATGTACTTGCACACCTGCTCGCGCAGGAAGCCGGCATTGCCGTAGGTGGCAAAGCCGTAGAACAGCACCCAGAACGTCTGCCAGGGGCCGAGCGACAGCGCCACCACCAGACCCGCCAGTTCGCGGATCGGCGTGAAGTAGCCAACGAAGGTGAAGCCGGTCCACAGGCCCACCGCCGCCCAAAGACCGTGCTTCAGGGCCTTCTTGCCCACCTTGGCCGCGCTCAGCGAAGCGGCGTCCAGACGCAGGCGGGCCGATCGGTCACCTTCGACGCGGCGCTCGATCCACAGGAAGATCTCGGTGTAGACCGTCTGCGGGCAGGCGTAGCCGCACCAGAGCCGCCCGGCCACCGCCGTGAACAGGAACAACGACAGGGCCGAGATGACCAGCAGCCCGGTGAGGTAGATGAAGTCCTGCGGGTACAGAACCAGGTTGAAGATGAAGAAGCGGCGCGCTTCCAGATCGAACAGCACCGCCTGACGGTCGTTCCATGACAACCACGGAAGCCCGTAAAAGACCACCTGCGTGGCCCAGACGAAGAACCAGCGCCAGCGCGTGAACAGGCCGGTGACGGTTCTGGGATGGATCTTCTGCCGCGAGGCGTACAGCGACACCATCACGTCCTCGTCGCCCGCGGCGGGGACGGGCTCGATGGGAATGACGGTGCGCGAGATGTCTGCCTTGCCGGTCACGGTTGACTCAGTTGGTTGGGCGGTTCGACAGACCCCAGACGTATGCGCTCAGCACATGAATCTGGTCGGCCGTGAGCAGCTTGTTCTGGGCTGGCATCTGGTTGTTGATGCCCTTGCTGATGGCGCGGACCACCGCCTCCTCACCCCAGCCGTGCAGCCAGATGTTGTCGGTGAGGTTGGGGGCGCCCAGCGCCGCATTGCCCTTGCCGTCGGCCCCGTGGCAGGCCGAGCAGACCGCGTACTTGGCGCTGCCCTGCGAAGCGCGAACCCGGTCGTGCGGGCTGCCCGAGAGGCTCAGCACGTAATGGGCGACGTTGCGCACGTCCTCGGCGCTACCGACCGCTGCCGCCATGGGCGGCATCACGCCATTGCGGCCTTCGGTGATGGTGGTCTTGATGACCGCGGGGTCACCGCCATACAGCCAGTCGCCATCGGCCAGGTTGGGGAAGCCGCGCGAGCCGCGTGCGTCCGACCCGTGGCACTGGGCGCAGTTGTTCATGAACAGCCGTTCACCGATGGCCATGGCCTGGGCGTCAGCGGCCAGCTGCGGGGCGGCCTTGTCGCGAAACGCGGCATACAGCGGGGCAATGGCCGCCTGGTGGCGCTGAACCTCGGTGCCGTGCTGCCCGGCCGAAGACCAGTTGAGCACGCCCTGGTAACGGCCGAACATGGGATACAGCAGGCCATACGCCAGGCTGAACACCACGGTGATGATGAACAGCCAGACCCACCACTTGGGCAGCGGGTTGTTGAGCTCGCGCAGGTCTTCGTCCCACACGTGTCCGGTGGTGTTGTCGCTGCGCGACTTGACCTTGGTCGTGCCACTGATCCACAACAGGATGGCGCAGGCCAGGATGCTGACCAGCGTGAGGCCGGCCACGTAGAGGTGCCAGAAATCGCTTGTGAAGTCGCTCATGATGGTTCTCTTGTCGGTGCGGACTCACTCGTCCTGGAAGGGCAGGTGCGCGGCTTCGTCGAAGCGGTCGCGGTTGCGGCGGGACCATGCCCAGCCCACGATGCCCAGAAACACCAGCAGGCTGATGACGGTGACGACGGAACGCAGGTCGTTGATGTCCATGGTGGCGCTCCCGTTCACTTCATGGCGGTGCCGAGCACCTGCAGGTAGGCAATCAGCGCTTCCATTTCGGTCTTGCCCTTGACGGTCTCGGCCGAGGTCGCGATCTCTTCGTCGGTGTAGGGTGCGCCCAGCGTGCGCAGCACTTCCATTCGACGGGGCATTCCGTCTGCGTTGACGGTCTTCTTCTCGAGCCATGGGTAGGCCGGCATGTTCGACTCGGGCACGAGATCGCGCGGGTTGTTCAGGTGGATGCGGTGCCACTCGTCGCTGTAGCGGCCACCCACGCGGGCCAGGTCGGGGCCGGTGCGTTTGCTGCCCCACTGGAACGGACGGTCGTACACGAATTCGCCCGCCACCGAGTAGTGGCCGTAGCGCAAAGTCTCGGCCTGGAACGGCCGGATCATCTGCGAATGGCAGTTGTAGCAACCCTCTCGCACGTACACATCGCGACCCGCCAGCTGCATGGCGGTGTAGGGCTTGAGCCCTTCGACCGGCTGCGTGGTGGACTTCTGGAAGAACAGCGGCACGATCTCGACGAGGCCGCCGACCGCGATCACCAGCACGATGAGCACGATCATCAGGAAGTTGTTGGTCTCGATCCGCTCGTGGGTGAAACCGGTGGGTTTGTCTGCGTTGGCCATGCTGTGAACCTCAGGCGTGAGCGGGTTGAACGGCGGGAATGCGGACCGGCTCGACACGTCCGCCGCGCGCGGTCATGACCACGTTCCACAGCATCACGCACATGCCACCCAGGTACAGCACGCCGCCCGCCAGGCGAATGACATAGAAGGGGAAGGTGGCCTTGACCGATTCCACGAACGTGTAGGTCAGGCTGCCGTCCGGGTTGATCGATCGCCACATCAGGCCCTGCATCACGCCGGCAATCCACATGGCGGCGATGTAGAGCACGATGCCGATGGTGGCAATCCAGAAATGCAGCTCGATGGCCGGGACCGAGTACATCTTCTTCTGGCCGTACAGGCGCGGAATCAGGTAGTACATCGAACCCATGGTCACCAGCCCCACCCAGCCAAGCGCGCCCGAGTGCACGTGGCCCACCGTCCAGTCGGTGTAGTGAGACAGCGCGTTGACCGTCTTGATCGACATCATCGGACCTTCGAAGGTCGACATGCCGTAGAACGAGAGCGACACGATCAGGAAGCGCAGGATGGGGTCGTCCCGCAGTTTGTGCCACGCGCCCGAGAGCGTCATGATGCCGTTGATCATGCCGCCCCAGCTGGGGGCCAGCAGGATGAGCGAGAACACCATGCCCACCGACTGGGCCCAATCGGGCAGCGCGGTGTAGTGCAGGTGGTGCGGGCCCGCCCACATGTAGGTGAAGATCAGCGCCCAGAAGTGCACGATGGACAGCCGGTAGGAATACACCGGGCGTTCGGCCTGCTTGGGAATGAAGTAGTACATCATTCCGAGGAAGCCGGCCGTGAGGAAGAAGCCCACCGCGTTGTGGCCGTACCACCACTGAACCATGGCGTCCTGGACCCCGGCGTAGGCCGAGTAGCTCTTGAACATGTCCACCGGCAGGGCTGCGCTGTTGACGATGTGCAGCACCGCGACGGCGAGGATGAACGCACCGAAGAACCAGTTGGCCACGTAGATGTGGCGAACCTTGCGCATGCCCACGGTGCCGAAGAACACCACCGCGTAGGCCACCCAGACGGCCGCGATCAGCAGATCGATCGGCCATTCCAGTTCGGCGTATTCCTTGCCCTGGGTCATGCCCAGCGGCAGCGTGATGGCCGCCAGCACGATGACCAGCTGCCAGCCCCAGAAGGTGAAGGCCGCCAGGCCGGCCGAGAACAAGCGGACCTGGCAGGTGCGCTGCACCACGTAGTAGCTGGCGGCGAACAACCCGCATCCACCGAACGCAAAAATCACCGCGTTGGTGTGCAGCGGGCGCAGTCGGCCGTAACTGAGCCATTCAATGCCGAAGTTGAGCGCCGGCCAGGTGAGCTGGGCGGCGATGATCACGCCCACCAGCATGCCGACCACACCCCACACGACGGTCATGATGGCGAATTGCCGGACCACCTTGTCGTTGTAGACCGCGGCGTCAGCGGTCGCTGCCTTGTTGTTGTCGATGGCCATTGCCACTCCTCTTCAATGATTGCCTGCGAGTGTCCGCAAGGTGGGCCGCCGGGCACTTGACTTAGGTCAAGCGGCCTTCAATCGCCCGCTGGATCGCCATCGAGGATGCGCTCGCCTTCGCGGTCGACGTGGTCGAACTGACCGCCTTGCAGCGCCCACCAGAAAACGCCCAGGATGCCGAAGACGATCAGCACCGACAGGGGAACGAGGAGGTACAGGATGTCCATGGAATGTCGGTTCAGCGGTCGCTGTTGAGGCGCCAGGCGTTGGCAATGACCAGCAGCGAACTCCCTGCCATGCCCAGACCGGCCAGCCAGGGTGGCATCCAGCCAATGAGCGCGAGGGGCACGCACACCGCGTTGTAGGCAGCCGCCCAGACAAGGTTCTGGCGCACCACCCGGAGGGTTCCCCGAGCCAGCGCCAGGGCGTCCACCACGTCCATGAGCCGCCCACTTTGCACCACCGCGTCGCTTTGTGCCTGCGCCAGCGGCGCGGCCCGACCAATGGCAAAAGAGGCCTCGGCCCAGGCCAGCACAGGTCCGTCGTTGAGTCCGTCGCCCACCATGGCCACCCGCCAACCCTGCCGCTGCAGGGCCTGGAGCTCCGCCAGCTTGCGCTCCGGTGTGGCTTCGGCAATCACCTCGTCCACACCCACCGCCTGTGCCACCCGGCGCGCCGCGGTGGCGCGGTCGCCCGACAGCACCCAGGTTCGGATGCCCATGGACCGCAGTCGCTGCACCGTCGCCAGGGCGTCTTCGCGCTGCGCCTCCCGCAGGGAAAAGGTCGCGAGCCAGCCCGCGCCGTCGCTCAGGTAGGCGCGCGGGCCGTCGGCATCGTGTTCGGGCATGGCGCCGGTGAACACGGCCGAACCGAGCCGCCAGTGGGAATCGTGCGGGCCACGGGCCTCGATGCCCTGGCCGGCATGCTCGCGCCTTTCCTCCAGCGAAAGCCCGGGTCCGGTGAGTTCCATCGCGGCAACGGCGCGCGCCACCGGGTGCAGCGAGTCGCGGGCCAGCGCTGCGGCGATGGCCATGACGCGATCGCGGTCGGCGCCAGGGCGAATCCGGACCTCGTCGATCTCGAGGCGGTCCTCGGTGAGTGTGCCGGTCTTGTCGAACACCACGGCATTGACATGGGACATGGCCTCGAACGATTGCAGGCGCCGAACGAGCACACCCCGCCGCGCCAGCCGCCCGGCAGCGGCCAGCATGGCCGCCGGGGTGGCCAGCGACAGCGCGCAGGGACAGGTGACGATCAACACCGCCACCGCCACGGCCAGGGCGCGAGACGGATCGACCTGCCACCAGGCAAATCCGGCGGCACCGGCGGCCAGCAGCACCAGCACCAGGAAGGGGGCCGCAATGCGATCGGCCAGCAACGCCAGGCGTGGCTTGTCGGTGGCCGCCTGTTCCATGAGGCGAACGATCTGGGCAAACCGGGTGTCCCCCGCCACGCGGTCGATGCGGACACGAACCGGCCCGGCCAGGTTCAGGCTGCCGGCGATCACGGTGTCGCCGCGTTCGCGGGTTCGCGGCCTCGACTCGCCGGTCAGCAGCGCCTCATCCAGCGTGGCGCGTTCATCGAGCAGCACACCATCACCGGGAATGGCGTCGCCGGCGGGCACGCGGACCACGTCGCCGGCGCGCAGGCGCCGCGCCGACACGGTCTCGCTTCGGCCATCGGCCTGTTCCCGCACCACGGCCGCGGGCAGGCGGTTGATGAGGCTGTCGAGCGCGCCCGCGGTGCGCTCGCGCAGGCGGGCCTCGAGGTATCGCCCACCCAGCAGGAAGAACACGAACATCGTCAGCGAGTCGAACCAGACCTCGACGCCCCAGGGACCGGTGGGGTCGAACGTGGCGGCCGAACTGACCAGAAACGTGACGAGGATGCCGAGCGACACCGGCGCGTCCATGCCGATGCGCCGCTGGCGAAGGTCGTTCCAGGCGCTGGCAAAGAAAGGGCCGCTGGCAAAGAACACCACCGGCACGCTGAGCACCCAGCTGGCCCAGCGCAACAACTGGTCGATGTCGGCGGGCATTTCACCCGGCTCGGCCACGTAGCCCGGCCACGCAAACATCATGACCTGCATCATGCAGAAGCCGGCCACGAACAGGCGCCAGAGCGCCTGGCGCGATTCGCGCAGCCGTTCGTCGATCGACAGGGCCTGCTGCAGGGGCAACAGGCGGTAACCGCGGTCGGCGACATGGCGGGCCACGGCCGAGAGCTGCGTGCGGGCGGGGTCCCAGCGGACGCGCAGGCGCCGGGTACCGGCGCTCACCTGCGCCGCCTCCACGCCCGGCACACCTTGCAGGGCCGACTCCACCGCGTCGGCGCAGGCCGCGCAGTACATGCCCTGCACCACCAGCACCGACTCACGCTGCGGCGCATGGCCCTCGGCCACCACCGGCGCGGTGAAGCCGTCCTGCTCGATCGGATCGTCGAGCGCGGCGAAGTCGTCGGTGACGGTCAGGGGCCCGCGGTGGCCGCTGGCCCAGGTGGCCGTGTTCATGCCGCGCAGCATAGGCCCGCCCGTCCACATGGCGATTGACGTGGATCAAGGGGCCGTGTCAGGTTCGGGCGTACCGTTCGGTTACCCCATCATGAGGAGAAATCCATGTACAAGCGCATCCTGGTCGCCACCGACGGCTCCAAACTCTCGCAGAAGGCCGTCGAGCACGCCCTGGGACTGGCCGACCTGACCGGGGCCGAGGTGGTGGCGCTCAAGGTGGTGCCGCGCTATCCGCAGACCTACTTCGAGGGCGGCGTGGCCCTGGCCGCCAGTGAGGTGGCCCGGATCGAGAAGCAATGGCAAACCGACGCCATGGAAACGGTCAATGCCGTGAAATCGGCCGGCCAGAAGCGCGAGGTGAAGGTCAAGCCGGTGACGGCCAAAGGGGACCTGATCGCCGAAGCCGTCATCGCCACCGCGAAGCGCCAGAAGTGCGATCTGATCGTGATGGCCTCGCATGGCCGCCGTGGCCTCAAGCGGCTGCTGTTGGGCAGCGAAACCCAGCAGGTGCTCACCCACTCGCACATTCCGGTGCTCGTGCTGCGTTGACCACCCGCCCGTGGGTGCGGCCCCGGGCGCACAGCGGGCCACAGGGGCAAGGGTGCTCGGGTAGAGTCCGCTGCTCTGCATGAGCACACCCGCGCCCTCTTCTTCCGGCAAGTTCGTCAGCGGCTCCACGCTGGGCCACGTCATCACCATGACCGCCACCGGTTCGGTGGGCCTGGGCGTGGTGTTTCTGGTGGACGTGCTCAACCTGTTCTACATCTCGCGCCTCGGGCAACGCGAACTGGCGGCCGCGGTGGGCTATGCGGGCACGCTGCTGTTCTTCCTGACCTCACTGGCCATCGGCCTGTCCATCGCCGCCACGGCGCTGACCTCGCGCGCGCTGGGCGCCGGTGACCGGGAACGTGCCGAGCGCCTGGCGGGTGCTTCGCTGTTCTTCATGGGCGGGTTCATGGCGCTGGCGGCGCTGGCGGTCGCGCCTTTCCTGCGGCCACTGCTGGGATGGCTCGGCGCCACCGGCCTGACGGCCGACCTCGCCCTCCGGTTCATGCGCATCGTGCTGTGGTCGGTGCCGCTGCTGGGCGTGGCCATGGCCTTCGGCGCGCTGCTGCGGGCGGTGGGCGACGCGCGCAGGGCCATGTGGGTCACGCTGGGCGGTGGCGCCATCTCGGCCGTCCTCGACCCGCTGCTCATCTTCGGCCTGAACCTGGGTCTGGACGGCGCCGCGCTGGCCACCGTGATCACGCGCGCGGCCATGGTGGGCATTGGCGTGCATGCCCTCGTCCGCGTGCACCGCCTGTTCCGCTGGCCCGACCGCGCCACGCTCAAGCGCTCGCTCGCGCCCTTCTTTGCCATCGGCGCGCCGGCGGTGCTCACGCAGGTGGCCACCCCGGTGGGCAATGCATTCGTGACCGAGGCCATCGCGCCCTATGGCGACGAGGCCGTGGCCGGTTGGGCGGTGGTGGTCCGCCTCATCCCGGTGGCCTTCGTGGCGCTGTTCGCGCTGTCGGGCTCGATCGGCCCCATTCTGGGGCAGAACCTGGGCGCACGCCGCTTCGACCGCCTGCGCAGCACCATGCGCGACAGCTTCAGGGTGGTGCTGGTGTATGTGGCGGTGGTGTGGCTGCTGCTGGCGCTGCTCAGCGGCCCCATCGCGCAGGCGTTCGACGCCCAGGGTCAGGGGCGGCAGGTGATCGTGTTCTTCTGCGTCTTCGTGGCCGGCAGCTTTGCCTTCAACGGCGCCCTGTTCGTGGCCAACGCGGCGTTCAACAACCTGGGCTTTGCGTTGTATTCCACCGCCCTCAACTGGGGGCGGGCCACGCTGGGCGTGGTGCCCTTCATTGCCATCGGTGGCCAGTGGTTCGGGCTGCCCGGCGTGCTGGCCGGCTACGGCCTGGGCGTGGTGGTGTTCGGCGTGGTGGGTGCCTGGCTCAGCCTGCGCGTTCTGACCCGCATCGAGCGCCGCGCGATCGACAGCCCGACCGTCAGCTGAACAGCCCCTTGTATTTTTCGCGCAGCAGGTTCTTCTGCACCTTGCCCATGGTGTTGCGCGGCAGTTCGTCGACCACAAAGCAGCGCTTGGGGATCTTGAAGTTGGCCAGGCGCGCCTTGAGCGTGGCGATCAGCGCGTCGGCATCGGGCGCCGTGCCGGGGCGAGGGATCACCACCGCCACGCCGACCTCGCCGAAGTCCGGGTGCGGCACACCGATGACGGCGCTCTCGGCCACGCCGGGCATGTCGTTGAGGGCACCCTCGATTTCGGCCGGATAGACGTTGTAGCCCCCCGAGATGATGAGGTCCTTGCTGCGCCCGACGATGGTGACATAGCCCCGCTCATCGACGCGACCGACATCGCCGGTCTTGAAGTAACCGTCGGTGGTGAACTCTTCGGCTGTTTTCTCGGGCATGCGCCAGTAGCCGCTGAAAACGTTGGGGCCACGCACCTGGATGCCACCGATCTCACCGGCCTCGACCGGACGGCCGGCCTCATCGACCACGCGCAGGCTGACGCCCGGCAAGGCAAAGCCCACCGTGCCGCCACGGCGCTCGGTCTGGTTGCCATGGCGGGCATCGGGCGAATACGGGTTGGACGTGAGCATGATGGTTTCGCTCATGCCGTAGCGCTCGAGGATGGTGTGGCCGGTGCGGTCACGCCACTCGTTGAAGGTTTCGATCAGCAAGGGCGCCGAACCCGACACGAACAGGCGCATGTGCGACGCCTGCTCGCGCGTGAGGGCAGGCTCGGCCAGCATGCGCGTGTACAGCGTGGGGACGCCCATGAACACCGTGGCCCGCGGAAACAGGCCGATGGTGGCGCGCGGGTCGAACTTGTTGAGCCACAGCATGGGGCTGCCGTTGATGAGGGCGCCGTGAATGGCCACGAACAGGCCGTGCACGTGAAAGATCGGCAGCGCATGGATGAGCACGTCGTCGGAGCGCCAACCCCAGTAAGCCTGCAACACGCGCGCGTTGCTCAGCGTGTTGCCGTGCGACAGCATGGCGCCCTTGCTGCGCCCGGTGGTGCCGCTGGTGTAGATGATGACGGCGAGGTCGTCGGCGCCGCTGTGGGCCACCGTGTGCACATCGGCGTGGTGCGAGGCGCGATCGAGCAGCGTGCCGGTGCGGTCGTCGCCCAGCGTGAACACATGGCGGGTACCAGCCTTGAACGCGATCTTGCTGACCCAGCCGAAATTGGCGGGGCTGCACACCACCACCGCGGGCTCCGCGTTGCCGACGAAATACTCGATCTCGCCGGCCTGGTAGGCGGTGTTGAGCGGCAGGAACACGTGGCCCGATCGCAGCACCGCGAGGTAGAGGATCAAGGCCTCGACCGACTTTTCCACCTGGACGGCAATGCGCGAGCGTGCCGGCAGTTCAAGCCCGCCGAGCAGGTTGGCGATCATGGCGCTGGCGCGGTCGAGGTCGCGCCAGCTGTAGCGCAGGCTGTCGCTGGCGCCGCCCACGGTCTCCACGGCGGTGGCGTCGAGGTCGGCCGGGAAAGCCGCGCGCAGCGCGGCATACAGGTTGTGTTGTTCTTTCATGGGAGGGCCTGGAAGGCTGGGGGGCGCTTGTCGAGAAAAGCCGAGATGCCCTCGCGGTGCTCGGCGTGGTCGGCGTAGCCATAGGCATCGGCCAGCAGTTCGGGGGCGCGGCGGCCGAACGACAGCGAACGCAAGGTCTGCTTGTTCAGGCGCGCGGCCAGCGGTGAGAGTTCGGCCGCGCGATCGGCGCGCCGTCGGGCGTCTTGCGCCACCTGGTCGTCGGGCACGACCGCATTGAGGAAGCCCCGCGCCAGCAGCGTGGGGGCATCCAGCACGGCGGCCTGCAACAGCATTTCCCGCGCGGTCGCCAGGCCGGCTTCGCGGGCCACCAGCTCGGCCTCGCGCGGCGCCATGGGAAAGCCCAGCCGGGCGATGGGCGCGCCAAAGCGGGCCGATGCGCCGGCCACGCGCAGGTCGCAGCAGCTGGCGATCTCCACGCCGGCGCCCATGCAGTGGCCTTCGATCTGCGCGATCACCGGCAACTCGCAATCGAGCAGGGCCGACAGGCCGCCCCACACGTCCCGCTCGTGGAAGTCGCGCAGGGAAGCCTCGTCGAAACGGAACCCGGGGTACTCGCCGATGTCGCCACCGGCGCAGAAATGGCCACCTGCGCCCGCGACGATCAGCGCCCGGACGCCGCGCTGCCCGCGCAGGGACGACACCGCCTGCGCCAGCTCTCGCCACATCGCACGCGACATGGCGTTGAGCTTGCCGGGGTGCGACAGCGTGAGCGTCGCGACGGATCCTTCAATGTCGAGTTGCAGGTGGCCGGGCACGCGATCACTCCAGCTTGGCGCCCGATGCCTTCACGACCTGCGCCCACTTGCGGACCTCGCCGCTCACGAACTGGCCGAAGGCCGGTCCCGAAATGTCGGGGAACTCGGCGCCCTGTGCCGCCCAGACCGCCTTCGCTTCGTCGGTGGTGCAGGCCTTGCGGATTTCCTCGATCGCGCGCGCCTGCGCGTCCGCCGGTGTGCCCTTGGGCGCCCACACGCCGTACCAGGTGGTGACGTTGTAGTCGGGCAGGCCGACCTCGGCGGCGGAGGGCACGTCCGGGAACGCCGGGTTGCGCTTGTTGCCGGAGACCATCAGGGCCTTGATGCGCCCGCCCTTGATGTGGCTGGCCGACGAACCCAGGCCATCGAACATCATGTCCACGTTGCCGGCAATCAGGTCGGCCAGCGCCGGTCCGGCGCCCCGGTAGGGAATGTGGGTGATGAAGGTCTTGGTCTGCTGCTTGAACAGTTCGCCCGCAAGGTGGTGCGAGGTGCCGCTGCCGGCCGAACCGTAGTTGAGCTTGCCGGGGCTGGATTTGACCAGGGCCAGGAAACCCTTGAAGTCGGGCGCGGTGATGTTCTTGGGGTTGACCACCACCACCTGCGGCACGCTGGCCACGAGGATGAGCGGGATCAGGTCGGTCTCGATGTTGTAGTCGAGCTTGGGGTACATGCTGGGCGCGATCGAGTGGTGCACCGCGCCCATGAACAAGGTGTAGCCATCAGGGTTGGCCTTGGCCGCCACGCTGGCGCCCAGCGTGCCGCCGGCACCACCCCGGTTGTCGATCACCAGGGCCTTGCCCGCCAGCCGGCTGAACGAAGCCGCCATGGGGCGCGCGAACGCATCGGTGCCACCGCCGGCCGGGAACGGCACGATCATGGTGACCGGGCGCGCTGGCCAGGCCGACTGTGCGCGCACGCCCAGGGGGGCCAGCACAGCGCCGGCGGCGGCGGCGCGCAGCAGCGCGCGGCGGTTGATTGACTGATCCATGTTGTCTCCTGTGGTTTGAATGTGAGGCGCTTTCAACGGTACAGCGCCTCGATGGCCCCGCCTATCGGGATTTGTCCGGCCGCCAGCATGGCACGGTGTTTGTCGAGCCGCCGCAGGTCGTACAGGTAGTTGACCATCAGCCCGTAAGACTGTCGGCTGCCCTTGACCGAAGGGTCCGCGGCCCAGTGCAGATGCTCCACGCGGGCGCCATTGCCGAGGTGGAACCGCGCCACCGGGTCGATCGGTTTGCCGTCGCGCAGTTCACGGCCCAGGTAGCGCGCCGTCCATTGCATCAGGGCCTTTCCCTCGGGCGAATCGGGGTCGAGCGCAGCGTGGTTCTCCCATGCCTTGAGCAGCTCGGCCGGGGCGTTCTTGCCCAGCCATGCGCGCAGGCCGGGAATGGGCGACAGGGTGGCGAAGGTGCGCAGGCGCGGAAACTCGGCCTTCAACGTGTCCACGACGTGCTTGATCAGCGAGTCGCCGAAGCTCACGCCGCGCAGGCCCACCTGGGTGTTGCTGATGGAATAAAAAATGGCGGTGGTGGCGCGCGAGAGGTCCACCGGGGCGGCCGACTCGTCGAGCAATGGGGTGATGCTGCCCGCCATCTCGTTGACGAGTGCGACCTCGACGAAGATCAGCGGCTCGCCGGGCAGGCTGGGGTGGAAGAATCCGTAGCACCGGCGGTCGCTGTCGAGGCGGTTCTTCACGTCCGCCCAGCTGCGGATGTCGTGCACCGCCTCGTACTGGATCAGCTTCTCCACCAGCGATGCCGGTGAATCCCAGCTGATGCGCCGCAGCTCGAGAAAGCCGACGTCGAACCAGGTGGAGAACATGTACTCCATCTCGACATCGAGGGCCTGCAGGCGTGCGTCGTGGCGCAACGCGGTTTGAAGTTCGGCACGCAGGTCGACCAGGAAGCGGATGCCGCCCGGGTGTGCGCTGAACCGCTGCAGAAGCCGCCGGCGCGGAGAGACCGTGGCGCGACGGTACCGGACCTCGGCAGCGGCCTCGTCCGGCGTGCCCACCGCCGACAGGTATTCGCCCTGCGCCTTCTTCACCTTTTGCGGGTCGGCCATGAAGCGTTCGCTCATCAGCAACCAGAGGTCGTGGCGCTCGCCCGGGGCGGCCTTGGCGTACCAGTCCATCACACCTTGCGCACGACGCCCGCCTTCCACCTCGCTCACCAGGGGGTCGACCACCGCCTTCAGTTCGTCGAGCCGCTGGCGCAACTGGCGCGGCGACAGCGCCTCCTCGGGTTGGCGCAGCCGCGCCTTCAGGCGCTCGTCGGTGGACCGGGCGCCCGTGGGGGCAGGCCGCAGCCGGGTCACCCGCTCGGCAATCCATTGCCCGGTGTTCATGCCGTCAACCTCGACTTCTGCTGGCGCGCGAGTTCGCGCAGGGCCACGCGCTGGCGCGTGAGGTGCGTGCGCATGGCGGCTTCGGCCCCTTCGGCATCGCGCGCCTTGAGGGCGGCAAACACCGCCATGTGCTCGGACAAGCTTTGTTCGAGCCGGCCTGGCGCGTGCAGCTGCTGCAGCCGCGCCAGCTTGAGGATCTTGCGCAGATCGCCGATCACCTGGGCCAGCCAGCGGTTGTCGGCCAGCGTGATGATGGCTTCGTGAATGGCGAAGTTGGCGGCGTAGTAGTCGTTGATGCGCCGGGCCTTGGCGGCGCGGTTGAGGCGGTCGTGCAGGTGCTCCAGCGCCGCCAGGTCGGCGTCGCTGGCATGGCTGGCCGCCTCGAAGGCGCAGCGACCTTCCAGCAGCGCGATCACGGGGAAGATGTCGTCCAGATCGCGCTCGGTGATCTCGGCCACGAAACAGCCGCGGCGGGGTTCGTGCCGAAGCAGGCCTTCGGCCGTGAGCACCTTGAGCGCCTCGCGCAGCGGCGTGCGGGAGATGCCCAGCTCGGCACACAACGCAGGCTCGTCGAGAAAGCTGCCCGGGGCCAGCTCGCCGGCAAAGATGCGATCGCGCAGCTTCGAGGCCACTTCGTCGTGCAGGGAGTTGGGCACCAGGCGCATGGGTGATTACCTGTAATTACAGATAATTCTGACGCGACAGGCGTTGGTGGGCGCCCGGGTAAACCCGGTGCGCCGACCAACGGTTTCGGCAGGTTCAGTGCTGGCTGGCGGGTGTGCGGGCGCGCTGGCCGAACCACCACCACAGACCGGCGCCGCCCACGATCATGGGCACGCACAGCCATTGCCCCATGCTCAGCCCGAGGGCGAGCAGGCCCAGGTGTGCGTCGGGCTCGCGGAAATACTCGGCGACAAAGCGCATGACGCCGTAACCGAACACGAAGGCCGCCCCCACCTGCCCTGGCGCGCGGCGGTGGCGCGCATAGAGCCACAGCAGCGCGAACAGCAGCAGGCCTTCCAGCAGGAACTGGTACACCTGCGACGGGTGCCGCGGAAGATCGCCGGCACCGCGGAACACCATGCCCCACGGCAGCGTCGGGTCGGCCACCCGGCCCCACAGCTCGCCGTTGATGAAGTTGCCCACCCGGCCCGCCGCCAGGCCGGTGGGCACGCAGGGCGCGATGAAATCCATGACCTGCAGGAAAGGCCGGCCCCGGCTGCGCGCGTACCACCACTGCGCCACGATCACCCCGACCAGACCGCCATGAAAGCTCATGCCGCCCTGCCACACGAAGAACACCTCGAGCGGGTGCTGAAGGTAGTAGGCCGGTTGGTAGAACAGGCAATAGCCGATGCGCCCGCCGGCCACAACGCCGAGCACGCCGAGGAACAAAATGTCTTCGACATCGCGCTTCTCCCACGCGCGGGGGGCCGTGACGCTGGCGAACGGCTCATGGCGCAGGCGCAGGCGCGCCAGCCAGAGGAACAGGCCGAAGGCCGCCAGGTAGGTCAGGCCGTACCAGTGGATGGCCAGGGGCCCGATCTGCAGGGCCACGGGATCGATCTGGGGATGTTGCAGCATGCGCTCATTGTGCCCGGCCGGCGTCGATGAACCGTTGCAGCACCGGGCTGGCACCGCCTTCGCGCCAGACGAGGCTGGTCTCGCAACGGGGCACGACCAGCCCCGGCGGCATGGAGACCGACCGGTACACCACCCCGGGGCGCTGGAACTGCCGCACGCTTTGCAGCACCCAGGCCACCCCGAGCCCGGCCGACACCAGGTTGACGATGGTCTGCATCTGGATCGCCTCCTGCGCCACCGGCGGCTCGGTGCCATTGGCGCGGTACAGCGCCGCCAGACCGTCGAACACCTCGGGCAGGATGCGGCGCGGAAACATCACCAGCGGTTCCTTCACCACCGCCCGCAGCCCGGGGCGGGCGCGCCCCGCCAGGGGGTGGCTGTCGGGCAGGGCCAGCACCAGCGGCTCGCTGGCCAACGAACGCCGCTGCAGGCCGGGCAGCTCGCTGCCGGGGGCGTGCAGCAGAAAACCGGCGTCGATCTCGCCACGGGCCAGCCAGTCGCGCTGCACGTCGCTGGTGGCCTCGACCAGCTCCAGCGCCACCCTCGGCCAGCGATCCCGAAAGGCACGCACCCAGCCTGGCAGCAAGGCGTAGCCGGCGGGTGACACGAAGGCGATCCGCAGCTGGCCGGTCTCGCCCTGGGCAGCCGATCGGGCGATCGCCGGCAGGGCCTCGGCGCGCCGCAGCAGCTCATGCACCTCGGGCAGCAGGGCCGCGCCGGCCACGCTCAGCGCCACCGCGCGGCGGCTGCGATCGAACAGGCGCACGCCCAGGGCGGACTCGAGCGAGGCGATCGCCTGGGTGAGCGCGGGCTGCGTCATGTGCAGGCGGGCCGCAGCCCGCCCGAAGTGAAGTTCCTCGGCCAGCATGGAAAACTGGCGCCATTGGCGCCATTCGCCACGGGACAGGTTGGAAGGTTCTCTCATAAGCCCAGCATATCAATCGGTGGCCCCGATCGGATTGGAAGACCCGGCCCTGCTGACGCATACTGCGGGGTTTTCCGACCCCACCCACGAGCGAGACACCATGGCCCAGGACCCCAAACGGATCATCCCATTGCGCAGCGACAACATCACCCAAGGCAAGTCGCGCGCGCCCAACCGCTCCATGTACTACGGCATGGGCTACCAGGAAACCGACTTCGGCAAGCCCATGGTGGGCGTGGCCAACGGTCACAGCACCATCACCCCCTGCAACTCGGGCCTGCAGAAGCTGGCCGACGCCGCGGTGGAGGGCATTCGCGAGTCCGGCGGCAATCCCCAGATCTTCGGCACGCCCACCATTTCAGACGGCATGGCCATGGGCACCGAGGGCATGAAGTACTCGCTGGTGAGCCGCGAGGTGATTGCCGACTGCATCGAGACCTGTGTCCAGGGCCAGTGGATGGACGGCGTGGTCGTGGTCGGTGGCTGCGACAAGAACATGCCGGGCGGCCTGATGGGCATGCTGCGCGCCAACGTGCCGGCCATCTACGTGTACGGCGGCACCATCCTGCCGGGTCGCTGGAAAGACCAGGACCTCAACATCGTCAGCGTGTTCGAGGCCGTGGGCCAGAACGCGGCGGGCAAGATCAGCGACCAGGAGCTCAAGGACATCGAGCAGCACGCCATTCCGGGCACGGGATCGTGCGGCGGCATGTACACCGCCAACACCATGTCGTCGGCGTTCGAGGCGCTGGGCATTTCCCTGCCCTACTCGTCCACCATGGCCAACCCGCACGACGAGAAGATGAACTCGGCCAAGGAGTCAGCCAAGGTGCTGCTCGAGGCCATCCGCAAGGGCATCAAGCCGCGCGACATCGTCACGAAGAAGGCGATCGAGAACGCGGTGGCGGTGATCATGGCCACCGGTGGCTCCACCAACGCGGTGCTGCACTTCCTGGCCATTGCGCACGCCGCCGAGGTGGACTGGACCATCGACGACTTCGAGCGCATTCGCCAGCGCACGCCCGTGCTGTGCGACCTCAAGCCCAGCGGCAAGTACCTGGCGGTCGACCTGCACCGCGCCGGCGGCATCCCGCAGGTCATGAAGATCCTGCTCAAGGCCGGGCTGCTGCACGGCGACTGCCTCACCATCAGCGGCCAGACGATCGCCGAGGTGCTGAAGGACGTGCCGGACGCACCCCGCCCTGACCAGGATGTGATCCGGCCGATCGACCAACCGATGTACGAGCAGGGCCACCTGGCGATCCTCAAGGGCAACCTGTCGCCGGAGGGTGCGGTGGCCAAGATCACCGGTCTGAAGAACCCGGTGATCACCGGCCCGGCCCGGGTGTTCGACGACGAGCAGTCGGCGCTGCAGGCCATTCTGGACGGGAAGATCAAGGCCGGTGACGTGATGGTGCTGCGTTACCTGGGCCCCAAGGGCGGCCCCGGCATGCCCGAAATGCTGGCGCCCACCGGCGCCCTGATCGGCGCCGGACTGGGCGAGAGCGTCGGCCTCATCACCGACGGCCGGTTCAGCGGCGGCACCTGGGGCATGGTGGTGGGGCACGTGGCGCCCGAGGCCGCCGCGGGCGGCAACATCGCGTTGGTGCACGAAGGCGATGCGATCACCATCGACGCGCACCAGCTCAAGCTGGAGCTGAACGTGCCGGCCGATGAACTGGCCCGCCGCCGGGCGGCCTGGAAGGCACCGGCCCCGCGCTACACGCGCGGCGTGCAGGCCAAGTTCGCCTTCAACGCATCGAGCGCCAGCAAGGGCGCCGTGCTCGACAACTTCTGACGCGCGGGCGGTCGGGCGGGCGCCTCAGCGGCGCTTGCCCGGCTTCATGCCCAGGGCTTCGCGCTGTTTCTCGATGCGGTCCTTCTTTTTCTGGTCCATCTTCTCCATGGCCTTGCGTTTGGTGTAGCCGGACATGTCCGCCCACACCCACCACACGGCAGCCAGACCGAACGGGGCCAGCACGGTCCACCAGGACCACGCGGCCACCGGATCGACCTCGAGGTACTTCATCAGCAACAGCACGATGCCCAGACCCAGCAAATACATCACAGCCTCCGGTAAAGCACCGGTAAATTCCGGCAAAGAAAATCCGATATGGGCTGGACAACGCCAGGTGACCGATAAAATCAGCCCCGTCGTCCCCCCGACATTCCAAAGGACATTCACCCCATGAAACGTGCGCTCCTGATTATGGCTGCCATGACCACCCTGTCGGCGCCCGCCCTGGCCGACGATGCCCTGGCCAAGTCCAAGAACTGCATGGCCTGCCACGCGGTCGACAAGAAGCTGGTCGGCCCCTCCTACAAGGACGTGGCCAAGAAGTACGCTGGCGACGCCAAGGCCGTCGACATGCTGGCCACCAAGATCATGAAGGGTGGCTCCGGCGTGTGGGGCGCCATCCCGATGCCCGCCAACCCGCAGGTGAACGACGCCGACGCCAAGAAGCTGGCGGCCTGGATCCTGGGCCAGAAGTAAGACCACGGCCCCCCGAACAAAAAGCCCGCTGGACCCCAGCGGGCTTTTTTCATGGGCCGCCGCGGCGGCCCCGCGCGGTTCAGTTGTTTTGCGACAACTGGTCGAGGATGGCCGGGTTCTCCAGCGTGGACACGTCCTGGGTGATGGCCTCGCCCTTGGCGATGGCGCGCAGCAGGCGCCGCATGATCTTCCCGCTGCGGGTCTTGGGCAGGTTGTCGCCGAAGCGGATGTCCTTGGGCTTGGCGATCGGGCCGATTTCCTTGCCCACCCAGTCGCGCAGCTGTTTGGCAATGGCCTTGGCCTCGTCGCCGGTGGGGCGCGAGCGCTTGAGCACCACGAACGCCACGATGGCCTCGCCGGTCACGTCGTCGGGGCGCCCCACCACCGCCGCTTCGGCCACCAGGTCGGTCTTGGCCACCAGCGCCGATTCGATCTCCATCGTGCCCATGCGGTGGCCCGACACGTTGAGCACGTCGTCGATGCGGCCGGTGATGCGGAAATAACCGCGGTCGGCGCTGCGCACGGCGCCGTCGCCCGCCAGATAGAACCCCTTGAGCTCATCGGGGAAGTAGCTTTTCTTGAACCGTTCCGGATCGCCCCAGATGGTGCGGATCATGGACGGCCAGGGGCGCTTGATGACCAGGATGCCGCCGGCGCCGTTGGGCACATCGTTGCCCTGCTCGTCGACGATGGCCGCGGCGATGCCGGGCAGCGGCAGCGTGCACGAACCGGGCACCAGCGGGGTGGCGCCGGGCAGCGGCGTGATCACATGCCCACCGGTCTCGGTCTGCCAGAAGGTGTCCACGATGGGGCAGCGCTCGCCGCCCACGTGCTTGTGGTACCACATCCAGGCCTCGGGGTTGATCGGCTCACCCACCGAACCGAGGATGCGCAGGCTGGACAGGTCCGACCGTGCGGGGTGCACTTTCTCGTCGGCCTCGGCCGCCTTGATCAGCGAACGGATGGCGGTGGGCGCGGTGTAGAAGATCGTGCACTTGTGCTTCTCGATCATCTGCCAGAAGCGCCCCGCGTTCGGGTAGGTGGGCACGCCTTCGAACACGATCTGGGTGGCGCCGGCCGCCAGCGGGCCGTAGGCCACATAGGTGTGACCGGTGATCCAGCCGATGTCGGCGGTGCACCAGAAGATGTCCTCCGGGCGCAGGTCGAACGTCCACAGCATGGTGAGCTTTGCCCACAGCAGGTAGCCGCCGGTGCTGTGCTGCACGCCCTTGGGCTTGCCGGTGGAGCCCGAGGTGTAGAGGATGAACAGCGGGTGCTCGGCACCCACCGGGGTGGCCGGGCAGTCGGTGGACTGGCCGGCGACGGCGTCCTGCCACAGGGTGTCGCGGCCCGCCACCATGTTGCAGGCCGTCGGGGTGCGCTGGTAGACGATGACGTTCCTGATCGACTCGCAGCCGCCCATGGCGATGCCTTCGTCGACGATCGCCTTGAGCGGCAGTTCCTTGCCGCCCCGCATCTGGTAATTGGCGGTGATCACGGCCACGGCGCCGGCGTCCTGGATGCGCTCCTGCAGCGCCTTGGCGGAGAAACCGCCGAACACCACGCTGTGGGTGGCGCCAATGCGGGCGCAGGCCTGCATCGCCACCACGCCTTCGATGGTCATGGGCATGTAGATCACCACCCGGTCGCCCTGCTTCACGCCGCGCGATTTGAGGGCATTGGCGAACTGCGACACCCGGGCCAGCAGCTCCTTGTAGGTCACGCGGGTCACTGCCCCGTCGTCGGCCTCGAACACGATCGCGGTCTTGTTCTCGACCGGCGTGCCCATGTGGCGGTCCAGGCAGTTCCACGACGCGTTCAGCTCGCCGTCGGCGAACCAGCGGTAGAAAGGCTTGTTGCTTTCGTCGAGCACCTGGGTGAAAGGCTTGGTCCAACCGATCTGCTCGCGGGCCTGGCGGCCCCAGAAACCCTGCGGATCGCGGTCTGCTTCGGCGCACAGCGCCTCATAAGCCGGCATGCCGGACACCCGGGCGGCGGCCACACCGGCCGCGCTGGGCTCGAAGACGCGGTTCTCGACCAGGACGGACTCGATCGACGACGAAGGCGCTGACATGCGGTTGTCTCCTCGGGTGTTTTGGAAAAACGGTGCCGGCGGCACTGTGCGAAAGGGCACTTACGGCGAACTGACACAGGCCGGGCTTCTACAATCCCGATACCGCGGCGCCGCCGGAAAGCCGCTCCATTCTGCGTTGCCATGACCGACCCCGTCAAAGTCGCCGGGCCCATCCGCCCGCTGCCGAACCTGATTTTTGCCAGCCGCTGGCTCCAGCTTCCGCTCTACATCGGCCTGATCGCGGCGCAAGCCATTTACGTTTTCCATTTCTGGGTCGAGCTGGTGCACCTGGTCGAGGCGGCGTTCGGCAGCGAGGTGGCCCTGAACAAGCTGGTCACCAGCATCGGCTACAAGAGCGATCTGCAGCTCACCGGTCTGAACGAAACCATCATCATGCTGGTGGTGCTGGCCCTGATCGACGTGGTCATGATCTCCAACCTGCTGATCATGGTCATCGTGGGTGGCTACGAAACCTTCGTCAGCCGCATGCACCTGGAGAACCACCCCGACCAGCCTGAATGGCTGAGCCACGTGAACGCCAGCGTGCTCAAGGTCAAGCTGGCCACCGCCATCATCGGCATCAGCTCCATCCACCTGCTCAAGACCTTCATCAACGCCGCCAACTACGACGTGAAGGTCCTGATGTGGCAGACCATCATCCACATCACCTTCCTGTTCAGCGCGCTGGCCATCGCCCTGGCCGACCGCCTGATGAGCAACCCCGCCAAGCATTGACGCCCCGCGAGAATCACCATGCCCACGACCATCCGCCAGAACGACCTGATCGACTCCATCGCCGGCGCGCTGCAGTTCATCAGCTACTACCACCCGGCCGACTACATTGCCCACCTGGCGCGCGCCTACGAGCGCGAGCAAAGCGCGGCCGCCAAGGACGCCATTGCGCAGATCCTGACCAACAGCCGCATGAGCGCCACCGGTCACCGCCCGATCTGCCAGGACACCGGCATCGTCAACGTGTTCCTGAAGATCGGCATGGACGTGCGGCTCGAGGGCTTCAGCGGCAGCCTGGAGGACGCCGTCAACGAAGGCGTTCGGCGCGGCTACAACCACGCCGACAACAAGCTGCGCGCCAGCGTGGTCGCCGACCCGCACTTTGCGCGCAAGAACACCAAGGACAACACCCCCGCGGTGATCTTCACCGAGATCGTGCCGGGCAACACCGTCGACGTGACGGTGGCGGCCAAGGGCGGTGGCAGCGAGAACAAATCCAAGTTCGTCATGCTCAACCCGAGCGACTCGCTGGTGGACTGGGTGTTGAAAACGGTGCCCACCATGGGGGCTGGCTGGTGCCCGCCGGGCATGCTGGGCATCGGCATCGGTGGCACGGCCGAAAAGGCCATGCTGCTGGCCAAGCAGTCGCTCATGGAAGACATCGACATGTACGAGCTGCAGACCCGCGCCGCCAAAGGCGAGAAGCTCTCGCAGGTGGATGAACTGCGGCTCGAGCTGTACGAGAAAGTGAACGCACTGGGCATCGGTGCGCAGGGCCTGGGCGGGCTGACGACCGTGCTCGACGTCAAGATCGCCATGTACCCCACCCACGCGGCCAGCAAGCCCGTGGCCATGATCCCCAACTGCGCGGCCACGCGCCATGCCCACTTCGTGCTCGACGGCAGCGGCCCGGTCTACCTCGACGCGCCCAGCCTCGACCTGTGGCCGAACGTCAACTGGGAACCCGACGCGCAGAAAAGCAAGCGGGTCGACCTGAACACCCTCACCCGGGAAGAAGTGGCCAGCTGGAAACCCGGCGACACGCTGCTGCTCAACGGCAAGATGCTGACCGGCCGCGACGCTGCGCACAAGCGCATCCAGGACATGCTGGCCAAGGGCGAGAAGCTTCCCGTCGATTTCACCAACCGCGTCATCTACTACGTGGGCCCGGTCGATCCGGTTCGCGACGAAGTGGTGGGCCCCGCCGGCCCCACCACCGCCACCCGCATGGACAAGTTCACCGACATGATGCTCAGCAAAACCGGCCTGATCGCCATGATCGGCAAGGCCGAGCGCGGGCCGGTGGCGATCGAGTCCATCAAGCAGCACAAGAGCGCCTATCTCATGGCGGTCGGCGGTGCCGCCTACCTGGTCTCCAAGGCCATCAAGCAGGCCCGCGTGGTGGGTTTCGAAGACCTGGGCATGGAAGCCATCTACGAGTTCGACGTGGTCGACATGCCGGTGACGGTGGCGGTGGACGCCGGCGGCACCAGCGCCCACATCACCGGCCCGGCCGAGTGGAGCCAGCGCATCGCGTCGGGCGAGTTCAAGGGCATCGCGGTCGCCAGCGCTTGAAGCCTGCGCCCGTCGTCGGCGTCTTCGACAGCGGCGTTGGCGGGCTGAGTGTGCTGCGCGCGCTGCGCATCGCGCTGCCGGGCGCGCACTTCATCTACCTGGCCGACGAGGCCATGGCGCCCTACGGGGAACGAGACGCCACGGTGCTGCGCGAACGCATCGCCGCGGTGGTGAACGCACTGCACCGCCAGCACCCGCTCGACGCCATGGTGGTGGCATGCAACACGGCCACCGCGGTCGCCATCGACGTTCTGCGGCAGTCGCACCCCACCCTGCCCTTCGTGGGCATCGAACCGGCCCTGCGGCCGGCGCTGCGCCAGTCGGCGTCGGGTCAGGTGGGCGTGGTCGCCACCCGCGCCACGCTGTCCAGCGAGCGCTACGCGCGCCTGCGGGCCAGTTGTCTCGACGAAGCGCCCGCATCAAGCCGGTTGATCGAACAGCCCTGCGACGGCCTGGCCGAGGCCATTGAATCCGGCGACGAAAACCGCGTGGCGATGCTGTGCAACACCTACCTCGGCGACATCCGGAACCGCGCCCCAGCGCTGGACACCCTGGTGCTGGGTTGCACGCACTACCCCCTGGCCGCGCGTCACTGGAAAACCGGAGAAGGCCTGACCCTCATCGACCCGGCCGAGGCGGTGGCCCGACGCACGCAGGCGCTGCTGCCAGCGGTCGCGGTCACCGGCACCGGAACCACCTCCCTGCTGAGCACCGGCACCGGCGCCCGCCTGGGTGAAGCCGCCAGGCGCTGGCTGGATCTGTCCCTGCCTGTCGGTGCGCTGCCCCCGGGCTGCGCGTGAATCCTGTGGCGCGCCGCGGCGCGCTTGGGTAAAGTGCTCCGGCAACCCCGACGGGCTGCCCAACATCCACCCAGGAAAGGACCTCACCTCATGGCCAACAAGAAGATCACCGACGTCGAAGGCATTGGCGAAGCAACCGGCAGCAAGCTGGCCACCGCCGGCATCAAGGACACCGACGGCTTGCTCGGCCAGGCCAAGACGCCCGCCATGCGCAAGGCGCTGGCGACCAAGACCGGCCTCAGCGAAAAACAGGTGCTCAAGTTCGCCAACATGGTCGACCTGTACCGGGTCAAGGGCATCGGCTCGGAGTACGCCGAACTGCTCGAGGCCGCCGGGGTGGACACGGTGCCCGAACTCGCCACGCGGCGCGCGGACAACCTGACCAAGGCCATGGCCGAAGCCAATGCGGCGAAAAGCCTGGTGCGCCGCCTGCCGACCGAAACCGAGGTCGCCGGCTGGATCGAGCAGGCCAAGGGCCTGCCCCGCATGCTCGATTACTGAGCAGGTCCGCGTGCCACCGGATCCTGCAGGGCGGCCTCGCGGCCGCGCTGCATGTTGACCGGCAGCAGCAGGCCGAGGCCGATCACGAACATCACCGCGGTCGACAGGATCGCGGTGCGCTGATCGCCACCCGTGGCCCAGGTGATGGCGCCGTAGGTGAGCGGCCCGACGATGCTCGCCACGCGGGTGGCGAACGTCCAGAGTCCATAGAACTCGGCCAGCCGGGCCGGCGGGGCCAGCATGCCGGCCATGGCGCGCCCGGCCGACTGGCTCGAGCCCATGCACAGTCCCGCAATCACCGCGGCCCACCAGAACTCGGCCTTGCTCTGGCTGAGCGCGGCAATCACACAGGTAGCGATCCAGCCCACCAGCGTCATGCCCAGTGCCAGCTTGTGGCCCAGCCGGTCCTGCCCGTAACCGAACCCGAAGGCACCCACCATGGCGGCCAGGTTGAGGACGAAGATCAGGACCATGGTCTCCTGTGGCTGGAACCCGATCACCTGTTCGGCATAGATGGCGGCCAGCGCGATCGCCACCGCCACGCCACCCTGGTAGGCCGCGGCGCAGGCCAGCAGCCACATGAAGTCGCGGTAATGCCGCGCCTGGCTCCAGGTTTGCCGAAGCCGCGCCAGCGAGGCGCGCCAGCCGCCCGGTCCGGGGTCTGTCGACGGGCTGGCCCGCTCACGCAGCAAGGACAGGGTGAAGACCGACGCCACGGCGAACAAGACCGCCGTGATCAGCATGGTCACCGGCACGAACTCGGCAGCGGTCTTGCCCTGGGCCTGCGCCCGCAACACATAAGCCAGGCAAAGACCCAAGGCCAACATGCCACCGACGTAGCCCAGGCTCCAGCCCCAGCCGCTCACCCGGCCCATGGCCTGCGGCCGGGCGATCTCGGGCAGAAACGCCGAGATCACCGATTCGCCCCAGGCAAAGAACACGTTGGACACGATGATCAGGACAACGCCCAGCACCACCGCGCCGGGCTGCACCCAGGCCAGGGCGGCGGTGGCCGTCACGCAGCCCAGCGTGGTCATCCACAGCAGGCGTTTCTTGCCGGCGTGGCGGTCGGCCCAGGCGCCCAACGCCGGCATGGTGAACATGACGATCAGGTGCGACACGCTCAGGGCCGCCGTCCAGGCAAATGTCGCCCATTCGGCGCCGCCGGCCACGGCCCCGACGAAGTACGCCGCGAACACGGCGGTCAGCACGACCGTGGTGTAGCCGGAGTTGGCAAAGTCGTACATGGCCCAGCCGAACACCTCGCGCTTGCGCACGCCGGGGTTGAGGGCATCGGTGGAAAAAAAGGCCATGCACGCTCCTGCGCGCATGGTTGCGCGCCAGCGCCGCAGTCTAGTGGGTGTGGCCAGCGCTGCCGTGACAGGCGCCCGAGGTCAGTGCAGGTGTCGGGGTTTTCTCGGGCCGCCATGGCCCGTGGGTCCGTGGCCGCGCGGTGGCTTGCCCAGCTGCATCGAACTCACCAGCGCGTCGAAGCGCTGGGTGAACAGCTTGTCGATCGAGGCCACGACCTCGCCGAGTTCGGCAGCGTCGAAATGCCGCTCCATGACCTGGACCACGTCCTGCACCAGCAGGTCGCGCTGCACCTGCATGATGGCCGCAGGGGTGGGCCCCACGAAGCACATCAGGAAATCGTCGCGCGCCTCTTCCTGGGCGCCGTCGTCCTCTTCGTCGAACTCGGTGTCGTAGAAGGACACTTCGAGCGGCGCACCGGCCGAGGCGATCTCGTTGAGCCCCATGCACGCGTCCTCGACCGCCTGGCGAAAGTCCTCATCGCCATTGACGGTCCAGCAGATCTGCAGGGTGTGGGTTTCGGCGTCGAAACGGATGCCGGGCTCGTCTTCGTAGCTGCTCTCGGCCGCCGCGGCCAGCGAACGACCACCCGCGTACTGCCACAGGGGCTTGAGCGCCTCCTGGATCTGCTCGTAGACCACGTCCTCACGCAACGGAACATCGCCGTGTACGTGGATTTCGAAGGGGGTTTCGTCTGGTCTGCTCATGAATTCACTCCTGCGGCATGGCCGGCGCTGACCCGGCGAGTGGTGCCTCGAACCGGGGTCGAACCGGTACGCCCCCTTTCGGGAAAGCGGCGGAGTTTAAGTCCGCTGTGTCTACCAATTTCACCATCGAGGCCGCAACCGGCCCGGGCATTGTCGCAGGTGAAAAACGCAAACCCCGACGGCGCTGGGCGGACGGGGTCTGGTGTGAAGGTGGAGGCGCGTGGCGGAGTCGAACCGCCCTAGACGGATTTGCAATCCGTTGCATAACCGCTTTGCTAACGCGCCGTTGGAGGCAATCGACAAAAAAGGGAAGCAGAGCTTCCCTTTTGCGAATCTGGAGCGGGAAACGAGATTCGAACTCGCGACCTCAACCTTGGCAAGGTTGCGCTCTACCAACTGAGCTATTCCCGCATTTTTTCCAGCGAAACAAGGCGTTGGCCGTTGTGTTCTGCTGAAGCCAAGAGTATAGCGCAAAAAATGCGGGCTTCTCAAGCCACCCGCACTTTTCAGTGCTTGACCGCGTCGCTTTCCGTCGAGGGCGTGCGCACCGATGCCGCAGCGACCTGGGCCGCCACTTCTTCGTCGGTCAGGGGCACGGGTTGGCGTTCCAGCGCCACCGCCAGCACCTTGTCGATCCACTTGACCGGGATGATCTCCAGGCCCTGTTTCACGTTGTCCGGAATCTCGGCCAGGTCCTTCACGTTCTCTTCGGGAATGATCACCGTCTTGATGCCGCCGCGCAGCGCCGCCAGCAGCTTTTCCTTCAGGCCACCGATCGCCGTCACCTCGCCACGCAGGGTGATTTCCCCGGTCATGGCGACGTCGGCCCGCACCGGAATGCCGGTGAGCGAAGAGACCAGTGCGGTCGTCATGGCCGCACCCGCGCTGGGGCCGTCCTTGGGCGTGGCGCCATCGGGCACGTGGATGTGGATGTCGCGCTTGTCGAACATCTCGTCCTTGATGCCGAGCATGCGGGCGCGGCTGCGCACCACCGTGCGCGCGGCCTCGACCGACTCCTTCATCACGTCGCCCAGCGAACCGGTGCGCGTGGTGGCGCCTTTGCCCGGCATGATCGCGACTTCGATCGTCAGCAGGTCGCCGCCCACTTCCGTCCACGCCAGGCCGACCACCTGGCCCACCTGGTTCTGCTGTTCGGCGCGGCCGTAGTTGTACTTGCGCACACCCAGGAACTCGCTCAGGTTCTCGGCGCTGACCACCACGGTGGGCGTGAGCTTCTTGAGCAAGAGGCCCTTGACCACCTTGCGGCAGATCTTGGAGAGCTCGCGCTCGAGCGAACGCACACCGGCTTCACGCGTGTAGTAACGAACGATGTCGCGCACGGCGTCCTCGCGAACGTCGAGTTCGCCTTCCTTGATGCCGTTGTTCTTGAGCTGCTTGGGCAGCAGGTAGCGCACCGCGATGTTGGTCTTCTCGTCCTCGGTGTACCCGGACAGGCGGATCACCTCCATCCGGTCGAGCAGCGCCGGCGGAATGTTCATCGAGTTCGAGGTGGCCACGAACATCACGTCGGACAGGTCGAAATCGACCTCGACGTAATGGTCGCCGAAGGTGTGGTTCTGCTCGGGGTCGAGCACCTCGAGCAGGGCACTCGACGGATCGCCCCGGAAGTCGGTGCCGAGTTTGTCGATCTCGTCGAGCAGGAACAGCGGGTTGCGCGTGCCCACCTTGTTCAGGCTCTGCAGCACCTTGCCGGGCATGGCACCGATGTAGGTGCGGCGGTGGCCGCGGATTTCGGCCTCGTCGCGCATGCCGCCCAGGGCCATGCGCACGTACTTGCGCCCGGTGGCCTTGGCCACCGACTGGCCCAGCGAGGTCTTGCCCACACCCGGCGGGCCCACGAGGCAGAGGATGGGCGCCTTGACCTTGTCGACGCGCTGCTGCACCGCGAGGTATTCGAGGATGCGGTCCTTGACCTTCTCGAGGCCGTAGTGGTCGGCGTTGAGCACCTCTTCGGCGTACGCCAGGTCGTGCTTGATCTTGGTCCGCTTGCTCCAGGGCAGGCCCACCAGCACGTCGATGTAGTTGCGCACCACGGTGGCTTCGGCCGACATGGGCGACATGAGCTTGAGCTTCTTGAGCTCGCCCTCGGCCTTCTTGCGGGCCTCGGCCGGCATGCGGGCGGCCTTGATCTTCTTCTCGATTTCCTCGATGTCTGCGCCCTCTTCGCCTTCGCCGAGCTCCTTCTGGATCGCCTTGACCTGCTCGTTGAGGTAGAAGTCGCGCTGGTTCTTCTCCATCTGGCGCTTCACGCGGCCACGGATCTTCTTGTCGACGTTGAGGATGTCGACTTCGCGCTCGAGCTGCTCGAACAGGTTTTCGAGCCGCTTCACGACCGGATCGAGGTCCAGCACCACCTGCTTGCTTTCCAGCTTGAGCGGCAGGTGGGCGGCGATGGTGTCGGCAAGGCGGCCGGGGTCGTCGATGCTGGAGATCGAGGTGAGGATCTCCGACGGAATCTTCTTGTTGAGCTTCACGTACTGGTCGAACTGCTGCATCACGGCGCGGCGAAGCGCCTCGAGCTCGTTCGGCGGCGCCTCAGCGCGTTCCTGACCCGGGTCGATCGGCGACACGTTGGCCACGAAGTGGGTCTCGCCGTCGTTGATGGACAGCACCTTGGCACGCTGCACGCCCTCGACCAGCACCTTCACGGTGCCATCGGGAAGCTTGAGCATCTGCAGGATGGTGGCCACGCAGCCCATCTCGAACATGTCGCTGACCGACGGTTCGTCCTTGGCGGCGGCTTTCTGGGCCACCAGCATGATGCGGCGCTCGCCCTCCATCGCGGCTTCCAGGGCCTTGATGCTCTTGGGACGTCCCACGAACAGCGGGATGACCATGTGCGGAAACACGACCACATCGCGAAGCGGCAGCAGCGGCAGCTCGATGGGGGTGCTGGGCAGTGGAGTTTGTCCTGACATGTCGACCTCGATGGCTCAGGTATCTGGAATCGGTGCCGCGGATCTCGACCACGGCACCGGCGGCGCTGCCCAGGGGCGCAGCGGCGGTGGCTTCACGCCTGCTTGGCGGCCTCTCGGTACACCAGCAAGGGCGGCTTGTTCTCGTCGATGGTCGATTCATCGACCACGACCTTCTCGACATTGCTCAAGCCCGGCAGTTCGAACATGGTGTCGATCAGCGCGTTCTCAAGGATGGAACGCAGACCGCGAGCGCCGGTCTTGCGGGCCAGCGCCTTGCGGGCGATGGCCTTCAGCGCGGCGGGCCGCACCTCGAGTTCGGCGCCCTCCATGGACAACAGGCGGGCAAACTGCTTCACGACCGCATTGCGGGGCTGGGTCAGGATGTCGACCAGCGCGTCTTCGCTGAGCTCGGAGAGCGCGGCAATCACCGGCAGGCGACCCACCAGTTCGGGGATGAGGCCGTACTTGATCAGGTCTTCGGGTTCGACCTCCCGGAACACCTGCGTCACGCTGCGCTGCTGCTTGCTGCGCACGGTGGCCCCGAAGCCGATGCCCGACGCCTCGGTGCGCGCCTCGATCACCTTTTCGAGGCCGGCAAAGGCCCCGCCGCAGATGAACAGGATGTTGGTGGTGTCGACCTGCAGGAAATCCTGGTTGGGGTGCTTGCGCCCGCCCTGGGGCGGCACGCTGGCCATGGTGCCTTCGACCAGCTTGAGCAGCGCCTGCTGCACACCTTCGCCAGATACGTCCCGAGTGATCGACGGGTTGTCGGACTTGCGCGTGATCTTGTCGATTTCGTCGATGTAGACGATGCCCTGCTGGGCGCGCTCGATGTCGTAGTTGCAGCTTTGCAGCAGCTTGGCGACGATGTTCTCGACGTCCTCGCCGACGTAGCCGGCTTCGGTGAGCGTGGTGGCGTCGGCCATGACGAACGGCACGTTGAGCATGCGCGCCATGGTCTGCGCCAGTAAGGTCTTGCCCGAGCCCGTGGGCCCGATCAGCAGGATGTTGCTCTTGGCCAGTTCGACGTCTTCCTTGCGCGAAGCCTGTTTGTGGCGCAACCGCTTGTAGTGGTTGTACACGGCCACGGCCAGGGCGCGCTTGGCGTTGTCCTGCCCGATCACGTAGTTGTCGAGGTTGGACTTGAGCTGGGCCGGCGTCGGCAGGTCGTCGGCAGACGACTTGACCGCTTCGATGCCTGGCAACTCGTCACGGATGATGTCGTTGCACAGGTCGATGCATTCATCGCAGATGAACACCGAGGGGCCGGCGATGAGCTTCTTGACCTCGTGCTGGCTTTTGCCGCAGAAGGAGCAATACAGCGCTTTCTCGCCGGAGGCGGCTTTCTTGTCGGCCATGGTCGGATGGAAGGAAAACGGTGTTCAATGATAGTTCAAGGGTCGACCGGGCCAAACCGGGGAAAAGGCGGGCAAACACCGTGGTTCACCGCCCACCCCGCGGGCTCAGCCGACTGTCGGCCGCTTCTCGATCACCTTGTCGATCAGACCGTACTCGGCCGATTCGGACGCCGAGAGGAAGTAATCGCGTTCGGTGTCGCGCTCGATCTTCTCGAGCGGCTGGCCGGTGCGCTCGGCCAGGATCTTGTTGAGCTGCTCGCGCGTCTTGAGGATCTCGCGGGCGTGGATCTCGATTTCGGTGGCCTGGCCCTGGGTGCCCCCCAGCGGCTGGTGAATCATGATCTTGGAGTTGGGCAGCGAGAAGCGCTTGCCCTTGGCACCTGCGGCCAGCAGGAACGCGCCCATGCTGGCTGCCATGCCCACGCACAGCGTGGACACGTCGGGCTTGATGAAATTCATGGTGTCGAAAATCGCCATGCCCGCGCTCACCGATCCGCCGGGGGAGTTGATGTAGAACGAAATGTCCTTGTCGGGGTTTTCGCTCTCCAGGAAGAGCAGTTGGGCGACCACGAGGTTGGCCGACTGGTCGTTGACCGGCCCGACGAGGAACACGACCCGCTCCTTGAGCAGCCGGGAATAGATGTCATAGGCGCGTTCGCCGCGACCCGATTGTTCGATGACCATGGGAACCATGCCCAGGCCTTGGATGTCCAGTGCGCTCATGCGTTTCTCCGGGAAAGACCGACTCGTTTGGAAAGCGATGGCCCTACTGTAACCAACCGCGGGCAACGCCACTGTGGGTGGGGCCAAGGACCGGAAACGGAAAGGCGCCACCGTGACATGGGGGCGCGGCGGCCAAAAAAAAGAGGGCGGATCGCTCCGCCCTCCCCGGGTGGGATTTCGAGGGGCTCAGGCCTGGGCCATCAGCTCGTCGAAGGTCACGGCCTTGGGGGTCACCTGGGCTTTGGCGAGCACGAACTCGGTCACGTTGTTCTCGATGACGATCGCCTCGACCTCGGCCATGCGGCGGTTGTCGCTCTGGTACCAGCGAATCACTTCCGAGGGCTTCTCGTAGGACGCTGCCAGTTCGTCGATGTGGGCCTTGATCTGCTCGGGTTTGGCGTGCAGCTCATTGACCTTGACCAGCTCGGCCACCACCAGGCCCAGCCGCACACGGCGCTCGGCCTGCGGGCGGAACAGCTCTTCCGGAATCGGGGCCTTGTCGGCGTCCTTGATGCCGCGCTGCTTGAGGTCGGCGCGGGCGCCTTCGACCATGCGGTCCAGTTCGGACTGCACCACGGACTTGGGCAGGTCGAGTTCGGCCACGGCGACCAGGGCGTCCATCACGGCCGCCTTGTTGCGGGCCTGCAGGCGGAACTTCACCTCGCGCTCGAGGTTGCGGCGGATGTCGGCGCGCAAGCCTTCCACCGTGCCGTCGGCAATGCCCAGCGACTTGGCCAGGGCCTCGTCCACGGCGGGCAGGTTGGCCGCCTCGATCTTGTTGACGGTGACCAGGAAGTCGGCCGTCTTGCCCGCCACGTCCTTGCCGTGGTAATCGGCCGGGAAAGCCAGCGGGAAGGTCTTGCTCTCGCCGCTTTTCATGCCGCGCACGGCATCTTCGAACTCCTTGAGCATCTGGCCGTCGCCGACGATGAACTGGAAGCCTTCCGCCTTGCCGCCTTCAAAGGGCTCGCCGTCGATCTTGCCTTCGAAATCGATGGTGACACGGTCGCCGTCCTGGGCGGCCTGGTCCTGGGCGCGCTGCGCGAAGGTGCGGCGCTGCTTGCGCAGGATGTCGAGGGTGCGGTCGATGGCGGCATCGTCCACGGCGGCGTCGAGCTTCTCGACGGTGGCGGTGGCCAGATCACCGATCTTCACCTCGGGATAGACCTCGAACACGGCGTCGAAGGCCAGCTGCCCTTCGGGCGCGCCTTCCTTCTCGGTGATGCGGGGCTGGCCTGCGACGCGAAGCTGTGCCTCGTTGGCGGCGGTGGCAAACGCCTCGCCGACCTTGTCGTTCATCACCTCGTAGTGCACCGAGTAGCCGTAGCGCTGGGCCACCACGTTCATCGGCACCTTGCCGGGACGGAAACCGTCCATCTTCACATCGCGGGCGATGCGCTTGAGGCGCGCAGCCACTTCGTTCTGGATCACGTCGGCCGGCAGCGTCAGGGTGATCTTGCGCTCGAGCTTCTCCAGGGTTTCAACGGTCACGGTCATGGTGTTCTCCAGGGGGAAGGACCGGTTGGCCGAAGCGAACCGGAAATTCGGTGGTTCCGTGGGGCTGGTGCGCGGGGGGGGACTCGAACCCCCACACCATTGCTGGCGTCAGGACCTAAACCTGGTGCGTCTACCAATTTCGCCACCCGCGCGCCGCAAAGGGATTCCGGCACCACCGGGCCTGCGGCCCTGCGGGCGGGCAGCCCACTCACGGAAACCCGGCATTGTAGCCGTTGGGCCTTGGCCCGGCAGGCCGTCAGGCGACCAGTCGACGGCGCATGGCGCGCACCGCGCTGTCGGGCGTGGTGAGCACGGGCAGGCCGGTGGCCGCATGCACCGCAGCCGCCGCCCGGGCAAGGCTGAACTGGGCCAGCGCGATCACCGCACAGCCCTGCTCGGCCAGCCCGCGCGCCGCATCCGCGGCCAGCGCGTCATGCCGTTCAACGTCACCCGCGTTCAGCGCATCCAGCGCGCCGACCGCCAGCGCCGTGTGCAAGCGCGCACCGGCGGGAAACTCCGCCGGCATCGATTGCAGCGTGGGGCCGAACGTGGCCAGCAACCCGATGGCGCCGCCCTGCCGGGCGGCCGCGGCCACGGCCTCGTCGACCATGGCCTCGTTGGGCTTGAGCACGGGCAGGTGAGGCCGGCGGCGCGCCGCCGCCTCGATGCACGGTCCGAAGGCCGAGCAGGTGAACAGAACGCCCTGCGCACCGGTCGACTCCGCGTAGGCGGTGAGGGCCTCGAATCGGGCGTGCATGGCCCCATCGAGCCCCCGGCCGTCCCGCGCCAGATCGGCCGACAGGCTGTCGTCGAGCAGGTTCATGCGCACCGCCTCGGGCCAGTCGCGCGCGAACGCGTCGTTGATCGGCGCCACCGAATGGGACAGCGCGTGGATCAGCGCGATCCGCGGTGCGTTCATGCCAGGGCGGGACGCTGCGGGGCCTTCAGGCGCCGGCCCTGGTTCCACCAGACCAGCGCCACCAGCAACAGCGCCGGCAGGTAGAACCAGTGCGGCGTGGCGCGATCGGTCGGCACCTGCACCTCGGCCACGTCCCACCCTTGTTCGAAGCCGGATTTGGCCGCCGCCGTGCCGAACTTCACCGCACCGATCTGCACCGCATCGCCGAGCGGCACGAGCTGCAGGCCGGCATCCAGCATGCGCTTGCGGCCGTCCGCGCCCGCCTCGCCAAGTTGCAGCGCCACCGTCTTGGTGACGTCCTCACCTTCGATAGTCATGCCCTTGATCACCATCACCACCCGGTCGTTGGCAGGGCGGTCGCGGGCCACGTCATAGACCTGGGCGGCGGGCACGGTCTGGTAGGGCGCGGCAATGCGGTCCATGAAGGCGTCGGGACGGAACAGCAGCACCACGGCGATGACCAGCAGCACCGATTCCCACCAGTGGTTGCGGACACGGAACCAGTTCATGGTCAGCGCAGAGAACACCAGCATGGCCACCGTGCAGGCCACGACCACGCGGATCAGTTCGGCGGTCGAATGAACATCGATCAGCAGCAACTGGGGGTTGAAGATCCAGATGAAGGGCAGGATGACGGTGCGCAAGGCGTACAGCGCCCCTTGAATGCCGGTCTGAATGGCGTCCTCGCCCGAGATCGCCGCGGCGGCAAACGTGGCCAGACCCACCGGGGGTGTGATGTCACCCATGATCCCGTAGTAGAAGACGAACAGGTGAACGGCGATCAGCGGAATGATGAGGCCGCTCTGGGCCCCCAGTTCCACCACCACCGGCGCCATCAGCGTGGCGACCAGCACATAGTTGGCCGTGGTCGGAACCCCCAGCCCGAGCACCAGGCACACGAAGGCGATGAAGAGCAGCATGGCCATGACGTTGCCCTGGGCCACGAACTCGACGAATTCGGTCATTCGCAAGCCAAGGCCGGTGAGCGTGATGGCGCCAACGATGATGCCGGCGGTGGCCGTGGCCACCCCGATGCCGATCATGTTGCGCGAGCCGTCCGAGAAACCGCCCACCACCGAGTCCCAGCCCGAGCGCCATGCGCCCGGCGCACCCACCCCGCGGAACAGGGCGATCAGCGGGTGCTGGGTCAACATGAGCACGATCAGCACGACCACCGCCCAGAACGCCGACAGCGCGGGCGACATGACCTCGATCATCAGGCACCAGATGAGCACCGCGATCGGCATGAGGTAGTGCAGGCCGGCGCGCACCGTGGGCCAGGTCTGCAGGGGCTTGGGGTTGTCGACGTCGATGTCGTCGGGCAGATCGGGACAACGCGCCGCCTGAAACACCGAGAACAGGTACAGACCCAGCACCAGGGCGCCCACGGCATAGGGAGCCACGGCGCCCATGGCGGCCTTGAGACCGAGAATCAGGTAGTAGATGGCACAGACCACGGCAATGCTGCCACTGATGCCGATGAGGTTGCGCATCAGGCGCACCCGCCAGGGCTTGGGCTCGGTCTGGATGATGGGTGCCATGCCGAGCTTGAGCGCCTCGAGGTGCACGATGTAGAGCAGCCCGATGTAGGACAGCGTGGCGGGCAGGAACGCGTGCTTGACGATGTCGCTGTACGGGATGCCCACGTACTCCACCATCAGGAACGCGGCAGCGCCCATCACGGGCGGCATGATCTGGCCGTTGACCGAACTCATGGTTTCGATGGCGCCGGCCTTGACACCCCCATAGCCCGCCTTCTTCATGAGCGGGATGGTGAAGATGCCGCCCGAGACCACGTTGGAGACCGAGCTGCCGGAAATCATGCCGTTGAGGGCCGACGAGACCACCGCCACCTTGGCCGGTCCACCCCGAAGGTGACCAAGCGCGGCAAAACTGACCTGCATCATGTAGTTGCCACCGCCCGCGCGGTCGAGCAGCGCGCCGAAGAGGACGTACACAAAGATGGTGCCGGCCGAAACACCCAAGGCAATGCCGTAGACACCCTCGGTGGTGAGCCACATGTGGGAGATCAGGCGGTTCAGCGATGCACCCTTGTGCGCCAGCACCTCGGGCAGCCACGGGCCTGCCATGGCGTAGGCAATGAAGATGGCCGCCAGGGCGGCCATGGGCCAGCCCACTGCGCGCCGTGTGGCCTCGAGCAACAACAGCAACCCCGCGCTGGCCACCACGATGTCGAAGGTGGTGGGCTGGCCGGGCCGGGTGGCGAGTTCGTCGTAGAACAGCATCAGGTAGGCCGCGGCGAAGGCACCGACCAGTGCCAGCACCCAATCGACCACGGGGACCCGGTCGCGTGGCGAACGTTTGAAGGCGGGCCACGCCAGAAAAGCGAGGAAGAGCGCGAAAGCCAGGTGGATCGCGCGCGCTTCGGTGTCGTTGAGGATGCCGAAGCCGAGCTCGAACGGCAGCGGCGAGGCATACCAGAACTGGAACAGGGCCCACAGCATGGCGCCCGCAAAGATGATGCCGGCGGTCAACCCGGTGGGCTTTCGTCCCCCGGTGTCGCTGTCGGCGACGAGCTGCTGAAGGGCTTCGGGCGCTTTTTCAATGTCGGTGCTCATGGTGCGCTCCGCAAATCGAAGAGATCAAAAAAAATGGCGAAGCCAACTTCGCCATGTGTGGAAGGGAAGGCCCCGGGGGCCTTCACGTCACTTGATCCAGCCTTTTTCCTTGTAGTAGCGAACAGCGCCTTCGTGCAGCGGCGCGCTCAGGCCGTCCTTGATCATGCTCTCGGGGTTCAGGTTGGCCAGTGCGGGGTGCAGCTTCTTGAACTCGTCGAAGTTGTCGAACACCGCCTTGACCGTGGCGTACACCGTATCGGCCGGGGTCTTGGCCGAGGCCACCACCGTGGCGGTCACGCCGTAGGTGGAGGTGGGCTGGGGGTTGTTCGGGTACAGGCCGCCCGGCAGGGTGACCTTGGCGTAGTAAGGCTTGTCGGCCACCAGCTTGTCAACGGCGGGGCCGGTGATCGACACCAGCTTGGCACCGCACGAGGTGGTCGGGTCCTGGATGTTCGCGCTCGGGTGACCCACCGCGTAGAAGAAGCCGTCGATCTTGCCGTCGCACAGGGCCGGGCCGTGCTCGTCGGCCTTCAGTTCGGAGGCCAGCGAGAAGTCGCCGAGCTTCCAGCCCATCGCACCCAGCAGTTCTTCCATGGACGAGCGGGTGCCGGAACCAGGGTTGCCCACGTTGAAGCGCTTGCCTTTGAAGTCCTCGAACTTGGTCACGTTGGCCTCCTTGCGGGCCAGCACGGTGAAGGGCTCGGGGTGCACGGCGAACACGGCGCGCAGGTCGCCAAAGGCGCCGGCGTCCTTGAACTGGCCCACGCCCTTGCTGGCGTTGAACTGCACGTCGGACTGGGCGAAACCCAGGTCGAGTTCACCGGCCTTGATGGTGTTCACGTTGAACACCGAACCTCCGGTGGATTCCACGGAGCAGCGGATGCCGTGCTTGGCTCGGTCCTTGTTCACCAGGCGGCAGATGGCGCCGCCGGCCGCGTAGTACACGCCCGTCACGCCACCGGTGCCGATGGTCATGAACTTCTGTTGTGCGAAGGCGGGCGTGGTCGGGGCCATCAGGGCGGCCGATGCGGCCACGGCGCTGAGGCAGGCGGTGAGTTTCTTCATGGTGCTATCTCCTGCAGTTCACTGGTGGTTGGGAATGCGTGAGGCCCTTGTGGGGCCGGGTCGCGCAGGATGCGAATGCTATCGCATGCAAAACGGCATCCTGGGCGGGGTATGGCGGGGTTTACCCCCGAGGGACATGCAAAGCCCGCATGGCTTCAGGCGGTCGATGGAAGTGGCAACGCGGACAGCGACTTGTCGATGGCGGTCCGCAACCGCTTCACGATCTGCGCGAGCTCATCGGGCGTCGAGATGAAGGGCGGGGCCAGCAGCACGTGATCGCCGCAGCGGCCATCAACCGTGCCGCCCATGGGGTACACCATGAGTCCCTCGGCCATGGCCGCGCGCTTGATGCGCGCGTGCAGCTTGTGCGCAGGGTCGAACCATTGCTTGCTGTCCCGGTCGGCCACCAGCTCAACGCCCAGAAACAAGCCGCGGCCGCGGATGTCGCCCACATGGGGGTGATCGTCGAAGGCATCGTGCAGCAATGCCTGCAGCAGGGCACCCCGCTCGCGCACCTGCGCCAACAATCCATCGCGCTGAATGACACGTTGCACCGCCAGGGCGGCTGCGCAGGCCACCGCGTGGCCCAGATAGGTGTGGCCGTGCTGAAACAGGCCGCTGCCCTTGCGGAACGTGTCGACAATGCGCGACTGCGCCAGCACCGCGCCGATGGGCTGGTACCCGCCGCCCAACCCCTTGGCAATCGTGAGCAGGTCGGGCACCACGCCATCCTGTTCGCAGGCATGCAGGGTCCCGGTGCGGCCCATGCCGCACATCACCTCGTCAAGGATGAGCAGGATGCCATGGCGATCGCACAGCTCGCGCACGCCCTTGAAGTACCCCGGCACCGGCGTGAGCACGCCAGCGGTGGCGCCGCCCACGGTCTCGGCCACGAACGCAATCACGTTGTCGCCTCCCAGGCGATCGATGGCCGAGGCCAGCTCGGCCACCAGGCGCTGCCCGTACTGCTCCGGCGTTTCGCCGGGTTGCCGGTCGCGGTATTCATAGCAGGGGGACACGTGCTCGACATCGATCAGCAGCGGCTTGAACTGCTCCCGCCGCCAGGCGTTGCCACCGACCGCCAAGGCCCCCAAGGTGTTGCCGTGGTAGCTCTGGCGGCGCGCAATGAAGTGCTTTCGTTGTGGCTGCCCGATCTCCACGAAATACTGCCGCGCCATCTTCAGCGCCGCCTCCACCGCCTCGGAGCCACCGCTGACGAAGTACACGTGGCTCATTCCCTGTGGCGCGGTGTCGATCAGCGTGTCGGCCAGTTCCTCGGCCACGGCGGTGGTGAAGAAGCTGGTGTGGGCATAGGCCAGCTGGTCGAGCTGGGCGTGCATGGCAGCGATCACGTCGGGATGCCCATGCCCGAGGCAGGACACCGCCGCTCCGCCCGACGCATCGAGGTAGGTCCGGCCCTGGCTGTCGGTGAGGGTGATGCCCTTGCCGCTGACGGCAACCGGCAGTTCCTGGTGGAGGTGGCGGTGGAAAACGTGGCTGGCTTGCATGGTGGCTGGTCGTGAAAGTGCCAGTCTAGGCATGGCCCGACAAAGGACCACATGCTTTTGTCGGGCGGAGCCATGCCTTCAGGTTATGGCCTTTCGCTCGCCTCCATGACTTGCAGGCATGGCCCATGCCGCGCTCGGCATTTCCGGCGCCTCCGGGTTTCCCCTAGAGTGCGGCCCCATGCAGAACCCTCCTTCCCTTTCCTTGAGCCGGCCGCGGCGCGTCGCCGTGCTGGGCGCCGGCATCGTCGGGCTCACGACCGCCTGGCAACTGCAGCGCGATGGGTTTGACGTGACGGTCATCGACCAAGGGCGGCCCGGCGAAGGTGCCAGTGCCGCCAATGGCGCCCAGCTCAGCTACGCATACGTGCAGCCGCTGGCCGATCCCTCGATCTGGCGGCAACTGCCCAAGCTGCTGCTCTCCAGGCGCTCGCCCTTCTCGCTTCGCCTGCGTGCCGACCCGGCCCAGTGGGCCTGGGGCCTGCGTTTTCTGGCGGCCTGCAACGCCGAGGTGTCGGCCCGCAGCACGGCCCGCCTGCTGGCGCTGGCCGAAGAGAGCCGGGATGTGTTGCAGCGGCTGCTGGCCGACACGCGCGCCGACTGTGATTTCCTGGCCAGCGGCAAGCTGGTGATGTATGGCGACGAAGCGGCGTTTGCCGCCGCGCGCCGGCAGATGGAACTGCAGCGCCTGCTGGGCGGCGCAGAACAGCGTGCACTCTCGCTGAACGAGTGCCTTCGCGTGGAGCCGGCGCTGGCCGGCAGCCAGGCAACCTGGGTGGGCGGCATTCACACCCCGGGCGAATGCGCGGCAGATTGCGCCCGTTTGTGCGAGGCACTGCACGCCGTGCTGGAGACTCGGGGGGTGCGGTTCGTGCTCGGGTCGCCGATCGGTGAATGGCGCCGCGAGCATGAGCGCCTGGTGGCGGTCCAGGCCGCAGACAGCTGGATCGAAGCCGACGCCTTCATCGTCGCGCTGGGCACCGGTGCGGCCGCACTGGGCCGGCGGCTGGGCGCGCGGGTGCCGGTGTACCCGCTCAAGGGCTACAGCCTCACGCTGGGCCTGCCTCCGGAAAGCACCGCCCTGCCCACAGTGAGCGTGACCGATGCCAGCCGCAAGCTGGTGTTTGCGCGCCTCGGGCAGCGCCTGCGCGTGGCCGGTCTGGCGGAACTGGCGGGGCACGACACGCGCCTCGACCCGAACCGGGTGGCACAGCTTCGGCAGGCCGCCGCCGAGGTGTTTCCGATGGTGGGCGCCAGCCAGGATGTGCGCGCCTGGGCGGGGCTGCGGCCCGCCACGCCCACCGGGGTGCCGATTCTCGGCACCGTGGCTGGCGCGCCGGAGAACGTGTTGTTCAACGCCGGTCACGGCGCGCTGGGCTTCACGCTGGCAAGCGGCAGCGCACAACGGGTCTCGCACCTGCTGCAAGGCGCGGTGGGCGGCCCTCGGGGGCTGGCGGCGTTCAGGCGATCTGCTGCAAAGCCTGCTGCAGGCAGCGCGTGAACGCGCGGGCCACCACCGACTGAGGCCGCGCGGTGGGTCGCAGCATGTGAACGGTGGTGGCGATGGCGGGCTCGAGCGGCAGCACGTCCACCTTGGCCGGATCGGCCGACGCAGCGGTGCAGCCTTCGACCAGCGCGACGCCAACGCCATGGTGGGCCAGCGCCAGGGCCACGTGGTAGGTCTGAACCGTCATGACCGGCTGAAGGCCCACGCCGTGGTCTCGCAGCGTGTGTGCCAACTGCACGCCCAGCGGGTCTTGTCCGTCGAGCGCGATAACAGGCAACCGGGCCAGTTGCGTCCAGGTGATGCCGCCGGCCTTGATGGCGCGGGCGGCCAGCAGACCCTTGGGCACCACCGCCATGACGCGCCGCTCGCCCAGCAGCTCCTGTGAAAGCGCCGGGTGGGAAGCTGCACTGAAGACGTAGCCCACGTCGGCTTCCTGCAGCACCAGCGAAGAGACGATCTGCGCCGAATGCAGCGCCTGGTGGTGCACCAGCACGTTGCCATGCTTCTCGCGAAACAGCCGCATGGCGCGGGGAAACACTTCGTAGCTCAGGCCCAGCACGGTGAGCACGCGCAACTCGCCTTGTTGCCGACCAGCTTTCAGGTTGGCCGACAGGCGCTGCACTTCATCAAGCTGGGCAAACAGCCTCTCGATGTGGGGATACAACGTCTGCGCTTCGGCCGTGGGCACCAGCCGCCCGCCAGACCGCTGGAACAAAGGAAATCCGAGCTGCAATTCGGCATGCTGGAGCGTCCGGCTCACGGCCGGCTGGGTCACGTTGATCATGCGCGCCGCAGCGCTGACACTGCCGGTGAGCATGACGGCGTTGAACACTTCGATGTGGCGCAGGCGCATGGGGGGTTTCTGCTTCGGGGGTGGCTGCATTCTGCCGCTTGCGCTCTGAGTGGGTGGGCGTGTCGGGGGAGGGTGTGTGTCCGGGGTGGCTTCGCTGCAGCGCCCCTGCGGGGTGCCCTGCGGTGCTCGGGGCGACAGGCAATTGCGCAAACTCGCTGCGCTCAAACATGCGCAATCGACCGCGCTGCGCGCGGCAACCTGTCACCCCTGCGCTCCTCGGCGCCGCAGAGGCGCCACCCCGGACACACACCCTCCCCCGACCAGTTGCGCGGCTGGCTCGCATCCGCCAGAGAGACAAAAACGCCACTGGCCGAGGGCTTGGGCCAGTTCGATGGGGGCGCCTATGCGCAGGCGAGGAGCACAGCGTCCCGGGGTTGCCGCGCGCAGCGCGGTCGGGTTCGCATGTCTGAGCGAAGCGAGTTTGCGAACCCGCCCCGGGGCGCGAGCACCGCAGCGGACCCCGAAGGGGCTGCGCATCGAAGCCCCCGGCGAGCTGGCCCGAGACCTCGGCGCGCCAACCAGGTCGTCAAGGCATCGAGCCCGGCCGCTTCACCTTGAACCACGCCGCATACATCGCCGGCAGCGCCAACAGGGTCAGCACCGTCGCCACGATCAGGCCGCCCATGATGGCCACCGCCATCGGTCCCCAGAACACGCTGCGCGACAGCGGAATCATGGCCAGAACGGCCGCGGCAGCCGTGAGCACGATGGGTCGCATGCGGCGCACCGCGGCTTCCACGATCGCGTCCCAGGCGGGCACGCCGCGCTCGCGGTCCTGCTCGATCTGGTCGATGAGGATCACCGAGTTTCGCTGGATCATGCCCATCAGCGCGATCACACCCAGCAAGGCCACGAAGCCGAACGGACGGTCCAGCACCAGCAGCGCGCCGGCCACCCCCGCCATGCCCATGGGACCGGTCAGAAACACCAGCATTGATCGGCTGAAGCTTTGCAGCTGGATCATCAGCAACGTGAACACGATGAACAGCATCAGGGGAACGCCCGCCGCGATCGAGGCCGAACCCTTGCTGCTCTCCTCCACCGCTCCCGCCACCTCCACGCGATAGCCCAGCTTGCCTTCGGCGGCCCAGCGCGATTCGATCTCCCGCAGCAGAGGCTGAACCTGCTTCGTCACCGTGGCCCCCTGAACGCCTTCGACCACATCGCTCTGCACCGTGATCGCGTACTCGCGGTTCTCGCGCCACATCACGCCGGGTTCCCAGCCAAAGCTCACCTTGACGATCTGCGTCAGCGGGATCGACTGGCCGCTGGCCGTCGGCAGGTATCCGTTGGACAGATCGGTCAGCGCGTCGCGCTCCTCCAGCGGCTGGCGCAGGACGATGTCGATCAGCTCGTCGCCTTCGCGGTATTGGCCCACGGTGGAGCCCACCAGAATGGTCCGGGATGACTGTGCGATGCTGGCGGTGGTAACCCCCAGCGCGCGGGCCTTGGCCTGGTCCACCTCGAGACGGATCTGCTTGACCGACTCGTTCCAGTTGTCGTTGACACCCCGCGTGCTCGGGTTGGCCGCCAGCGTGCGCTTCACTTCGTCGGCCAGGCCGCGCAACACCACCGGATCGCTGCCCACCACGCGGAACTGCACCGGATACGGCACTGGCGGGCCGTTGGGCAGCAGCTTCACCCGACCGCGAACCTCGGGAAACTCGGTGGCCAGCAGCGCGGGCAGGGCACGGCGGATGCGCTCTCGCTCCTTCAGGTCGACCGGCAGCACGATCAGCTGCGACACGTTGCTCTGCGGAAAGATCTGGTCGAGCGGCAGGTAGAAGCGCGGCACCCCCGACCCCACCCAGCTGGTGACGCTGTCCACGCCGGGTTCCTTCATCAGCCGCTGCTCCAGCCGCTGGGTCACCTCTTCCATGGCGCGGATGCTGCTGCCTTCGGGCAGCCAGATGTCCACCATGATTTCCGGGCGGCTCGAATCGGGAAAGAACTGCTGCTGCACCTTGCCCATGCCGACCACGCCGAGCACGAAGGTGAGGATCGTCAGGCCGATGGTGATCCAGCGGTGATGCACGCACCAGTCGACCAATGAACGAAAGCGTACGTAGAACGGCCCGTCAAAGACCTCGTGGGGTTCACCCTCGGCCTTGGGCTTGATCTTGAGCAGTTTCACGCCCAGGTAGGGCACGAACATGACCGCCACCACCCAGGAGATCAGCAAGGCGATGACCGTGACCGCAAAGATCGCGAAGGTGTATTCGCCGGTGGTGGAATTGGCCAGGCCGATCGGCAGGAAGCCCGCGGCGGTGATCAGCGTGCCGGTGAGCATGGGCATGGCGGTGGCGTCCCAGGTGAAGGTGGCCGCACGCACCATGTCGTAGCCCTCCTCCAGCTTTCGCACCATCATCTCGACCGCAATGATGGCGTCGTCGACCAGCAGACCGAGGGCGATGATCAGCGAACCCAGCGAGATCTTGTGCAGGCCGATGCCGAAGTAATCCATGGCCAGGAAGGTGATGGCCAGCACGAGGGGAATGGTGATGAACACCACCAACCCGGGTCGCGCATCGAGCATGTAGCGCCGCAGCCCCGTGCCGCCTGGCCGCCGGTGCAACCCCAGGGCGAGAAAGCTCACCACCAGCACGATCACCACCGCCTCGATCAGCACCTTCACGAACTCGTTGACCGAAAGGGACACGGCGGATGGCTGGTCCTGTACCTGCACCAGCTTCATGCCGAGGGGCAAGGTGCGCTCGATCGAGGTCACCGTGGATTCGAGCGATCGACCCAGCGCGATGATGTCGCCGCCCTTGGCCATGGAAATGCCCAGTGCCACGCTCGGCTGCCCCTGGTGGCGCACCAGCACCTGCGGCGGGTCGATGGTGCCGCGCACCACCTCGGCGATGTCTCCGAGGCGGATCGTGCGTCCGGTCGCCGACCGGATCGGCATGGCCCGCAGGTCCTCCACCGAGTTGAAACTGCCGTCCACGCGCACCTGCACCACGTCCAGCGGCGTCTGCACCGAGCCCGCCGGCGCGACGGCGTTCTGCTGGCCCAGCTGGTCCAGCACGGCGTTGAGGTCCAGCCCCAGCGTGGCCAGCCGCTTCTGCGAGGCCTCGATGTAGATCTTCTGATCCTGCACGCCGAACAGCTCGACCTTGGCCACATCGGGCACGCGCAGCAGCTGCTGCCGAACGTCCTCGGCCACGTCCTTGCGCTCGGCATCGGTGAAGCCCTCGCCCTGCAGCGCATAGATCACGCCGTACACATCGCCGAACTCGTCGTTGAAGAACGGCCCCACGACGCCGGCGGGCAGTTGTCCGCGGATGTCGCCCACCTTCTTGCGAACCGTGTACCAGATGTCGGGCACCTCGGCCGGCGATGAGGCGTCATCGAGCTGCAGGATGATCAGTGCTTCGCCCGGCTTGGTGTAGGTGCGGATCTTGTTCGCGTAGGGCACCTCCTGCAGGGTGCGCTCGATGCGGTCGGCCACCTGCTCGGCCACCTGCGGTGCGGTGGCACCGGGCCAGAACACGCGCACCACCATGGCCCGGAAGGTGAAGGGTGGGTCTTCGTCCTGACCGAGCTGAAAGTACGCGGCAATGCCGAACAGCATCAGCACCACCATGAGGTAGCGCGTGAAGGCCGGGTGGTCGAGCGCCCAGCGAGAGAGGTTGAAGCGCGAAGCCCAGCCCGCGCGGGGTTCGTGGCGGGCCGGTTGGTCGTTGGTCTCCTGCATGGGCGGCCTCACTGCGCCACGAAGCGCGTGACCTTCTGGCCGTCGGTGAGCACGTGGCCGCCAGCGGCCACCACCTCGTCACCGGGTTGCAGGCCGCCGGCAATCACCACCTGATTTCCCTCGGCGCCCGCCACCCGCACGGGGCGCGAGCGCACGGTGGAGCTGGCCGTGTCGAACACCCACACCATGCTGCCGCTGCGGTCGCCCTCGGTCGATTGCAGCACCGCGCTGGTGGGCAAGGTGATGGCGGCCAGCCCGCTGCGCGGCGTGGCCAGGGTGACGTAGGCCGTGGCGCCCAGCGGCAGGGCTGCGTTGGACGGCAACGCCAGCTTGACCTGGTAGGTCCGGGTGGCCGTGTCGGCACTGGCCGCCACCTCGCGCACTTCGCCTTCAATGGGGGCTGCGCCCTGCCCGGCCGACCACAGCCGCACCGTGGCAGGCGTGCCGGGTCGAACCAGCGCCAGCTTGTCTTCCGGCACGGCGAACACCACGTCGCGGGCGCCATCTTCGGCCACCACCACGACGGGCGTCCCCGGCTGGACCACCTGCCCCGTCTCGGCCAGCACGGCGGTCACCACGCCGGCACTGCCCGCCAGCAGCCGCGCGTAACCGGCCTGGTTGCCCTGCACGGAGCTCTGCGCCAGCGCCTGCTGCAGCGATGCCTCGGCGGCGTCCAGCGTCGCCTGACGCCGGTCGATTTCCGCACCGCTCACGAAACCTTGTGCGAGCAGGTTCTTGAACCGCTGCAGGTCCGCGCGCGCCAGGTCGCGCTGGGTTCGCGCCGCCGCCACCGCCGCCTGCGCTGCCTGGCTCGACAGGGCCAGGTCCTGCGCATCGAGCCGCGCCAGCAACTGCCCGGGCTTGACGCGTTGCCCCACCTCGGCCGGGCGCTCCATCAGCTTGCCCCCCACCCGGAACGACAGCCGCGATTCGACCCTGGCGCGCACATCGCCGGCAAACTCGGTGTTCGCCTGCAGGGTGCTGGGGCCCACCGTGAGCAGCTTGACGGCGCGGACCGGCTCGGGGGCCGGCTCGGGACGGCCACACGCGGCAAGCAAGGCCACGCTGGACACAATGCAGACAAAATGCGCCGTTTTCATGTGAAGCACCCGCTGTTTGAACGAGAATCGGGTCAGGAAAGTTAATGACTGACCGGTTAGTAAGCGAAATTCTAGTGCAAACCCACACAACCCCAAGCACCAACCTCCCCGAACCAGGGGAAATTGCTCCGTCGGGCAGCGAAGGCGCCTTCGGGGCGTCGGTCGCCCACTACGAAAACTTTCCGGTCGCGTCGTGGCTGTGTCCGGCCCCGCTGCGCCCCGCCGTGGGAGCGATCTACCGGTTTGCGCGCACCGCCGACGACATCGCCGACGAGGGCGACGCGACGGCCGCCGAACGCCTGACCGAACTCGCGTCCTACCGCGCCGAACTCGACAGCGCCTTGAATGGGGTGGCCGCCGCGCGCTGGCCCGCCGTGTTCGGCCCCCTGGTGCTGGCCGTGCAGCGCCACCAGCTCGATCCCGACCTGCTGCGCGCGCTGATCAGCGCGTTCGAGCAGGACGTGCGGCACACCGAGTCGGGCCACCGCTACGCCGACATGCCCGAACTGCTCGACTACTGCGCCCGATCCGCCAATCCGGTCGGGCGCCTGCTGCTGCAGCTCTGGGGGGTGCGCGACCCCGAGTCGCTCGACCGCAGCGACCGCATCTGCAGCGCCCTGCAGCTGATCAATTTCTGGCAGGACCTGAGCCACGACCTGCCGCGCAACCGCTGCTACCTGCCCACCAACGTGCTGCGCCGCCACGGCGTGCAGGCCGACGACTTTCTGCCCGGTTCGGGCGCCGCCGATCGCGAGCGCAACGCCGTGGTGGCCGAACTCTGTGCCCACGCGCGCGGACTCATGCAGATGGGCGCGCCGCTGGTGCACCACGTGGGCGGGCGCGCCGGCTGGGAACTGCGGCTCGTGGTCCAGGGCGGCCTGCGGGTGCTCGACCGCATCGCCGGCATCGGCCACCGGTCGTGGGCGCAACGCGTCACCGTCGACAAGGCAGACCTGCCTTTGCTGGTCTGGCGGGCGCTCTGGATGTGAACCCGGGCCCCTCCCCAGGCGGCTGGCGGCGACCTGGGCGTCGAAAACCCCGCTGGAAAGTGTCAACTTGATGTGACATACTGGCCGGGCCATGCCCCAGCCCTTCCCATTTGCCGCCATCGTCGGTCAAGACGAAATGAAAACCGCCATCCTGATCGCCGCCGTGGACCCGGGCATTGGCGGGGTGCTGGTGTTCGGTGACCGCGGGACCGGCAAAAGCACCGCCGTTCGAGCGCTGGCCGCGCTGCTGCCGCCGATGAAGGCGGTCGCCGGCTGCCGCTACGGCTGCGACCCGGACGACCAGGCGGCGCGCTGCGAGCAGTGCGCCACCCTCAAACCGGCCGGCAAGTCTCCCAAAACCCACACCGTGCCCGTGCCGGTCGTGGATCTGCCCCTGGGCGCCACCGAAGACCGCGTGGTCGGTGCACTCGACCTGGAACGCGCCCTGTCGCAGGGCGTCAAGGCCTTCGAGCCGGGCCTGCTGGCCCAGGCCCACCGCGGCTTTCTCTACATCGACGAGGTCAACCTGCTCGAAGACCACCTGGTCGACCTGCTGATCGATGTGGCGGCCTCGGGCGAAAACGTGGTGGAGCGCGAGGGCCTTTCGGTGCGCCACCCAGCCCGCTTCGTGCTCGTGGGCAGCGGCAACCCCGAAGAAGGCGAACTGCGGCCGCAACTGCTCGACCGTTTCGGCCTGTCGGTGGAAGTGAAAACCCCCGAAGCCCTGGCCGATCGGGTCGAGGTGGTCAAACGCCGCGATGCCTTCGAGCAGGACCGCGCTGCCTTCATCGGGCAATGGACCGATGAGGACGCCAGGATCCGCGAGCGCATCGTGGCGGCGCGCAAGCGCCTGCCCAAGGTGAGCGTTCCCGATGCCGCACGCGAGCGCATCAGCGGACTGTGTGCCGCGCTCGGCACCGACGGCCTGAGGGGCGACCTCACCCTCCTGCGCGCTGCGCGCGCGGTGGCCGCACTGGACGGTGCCAAGGCGGTGGCCGACACGCACATCCGGCGCGTGGCCGCGAGTGCACTGCGCCACCGGCTGCGGCGCAACCCGCTCGACAACAGCGGCTCCAGCACGCGCGTGCTGCGCGCGGTGGACGAACTCTTTCCCGCATGAACACGCCGCTTGGCGCCAATGCGACGCTCGCTGCGGCGCTGTGCGCGGTCGACCCCGTCGGCCTGGGGGGTGTGGTGCTGCGCGGCCCGCACAGCCCGCTGCGCGATGCCTGGCTGACCACCTTTCGCGACCTGCTGCCCGAGTCTTCACCCTGGCTGCGCCTGCCCCACCACGCGGGCGAAAGCGCCCTGCTCGGCGGCCTTGACCTGGCCGCCACCCTGCAGGCCGGCCGCCCCGTGGCCCAGCGCGGGCTGCTGGCGCGCGCCCACGGCGGCGCCCTGGTGCTGCCGATGGCCGAGCGCACCGCGCCCGGCAACGCGGCGCTGCTGGCGCATGCGCTCGACACCGGGCAGGTGTCGCTGCAGCGCGACGGTCTGTCGTTGACCGCACCCGCCACGTTTGCGCTGATCGCGCTGGACGAAGGCGAAGCCGACGATGAGCGCTTGTGCGAGCCCTTGCTCGACCGGCTGGCGTTTGCGCTGGCGCTGCGCCCGGCCAGCGAAAACGACACCCTGCCTTCCTGGACGCGCGAGGACATCGCCACAGCACGCGCTGCACTGACCGAGGTCCGCGTGCCCGACCACCTGGTGCAGGCGCTGTGCGCGGCCGCTGCGGCCTGGGGCATTGCCTCGCTTCGGGCGCCACTGCTGGCGGTGCGCGTCGCTCGCGCGGCCGCCGCACTGGCGGGGCTGGACGAGGCGGGCGACACCGAAGCCGCGCTGGCCGCCAACCTGGTGCTGGCCCACCGGGCCACCCGCCTGCCCACCGAACCCGAGGCCGAGGCCGAACCCGAGCCGCCGCCTGAGCAGGCGCCGGAACAGGACACCGAGACCGAGCCGCCCACCGAAGACCAGCCTGCCGAAACCGCCCAGCTGGACGACCGCCTGATCGACGCCATCCAGGCAGCGCTGCCCGAGGGCCTGCTCGCGGCCCTGCAGGCGGGCCAGCAACGCGGCGCCAAGGCGCGCGCTCAAGGCACGGCCGGTGCGCTGATGAAGCACGCCAAACGGGGACGCCCGGTCGGCAGCCGGCGCAGCGACGCGCGCGACGGCGCGCGGCTGCACCTGCTGGACACCTTGCGCGCCGCCGCGCCGTGGCAGCGGCTGCGCCAGCGGACCGCCAGCGCCGAGGGTGGCGCTCGCCGCATCGAGGTGCGGCGCGAAGACTTTCACGTCCAGCGGCTGCGCCAGCGCCGGCCCAGCACCACCGTCTTCGTGGTCGATGCCTCGGGCAGTGCGGCGCTGCACCGGCTGGCCGAGGCCAAAGGCGCGGTCGAGCTGCTGCTGGCCGACTGCTACGTGCGGCGCGACCAGGTGGCCGTGCTGGCGTTTCGTGGCGCGGGTGCCGACCTGCTGCTGCCGCCCACCCGCTCACTGGCCCGCGCCAAGCGGGCGCTGGGCGCCCTGCCCGGCGGCGGCGGCACGCCACTGGCGGCCGGCATCGATGCCGCGCGCGAACTGGCGCAACAGATTGCCCGGCGTGGCGAAAGCCCGCTCACCGTGTTCCTGACCGACGGGCGCGCCAACATCGCGCGCGATGGCACCCCGGGCCGCAGCGTGGCGGCCCTGAACGCGCTGGAATCGGCGCAGGCGTTCGCGGCACTCGGCCTCACCGCGCTGGTCATCGACACCTCGCCCCAGCCCGCCGATCCCGCGCGCGAACTGGCCGCGGCCATGGCGGCGGCCTACCTGCCGTTGCCGCACGCAGGCGCCCAGGGCCTGAGCCGCGCCGTGCAACTGGCGCAGGCCCACTGAAGGCACGGCTGGCGCCCGCATGGACTGGACGACCCAGGCCCGCCACTGGCCCCACCACACCCACAGCCGGTTCGTGCAGGCCGCGGGCTTGCGCTGGCATGTGCAGGTGTGGGACGGCCCGCCCGGTGCGCGCACCGTGCTCCTGCTGCACGGCACCGGCGCCAGCACCCATTCGTGGCGCGCCCTGGCGCCCCTTCTGGCGCAGCGACACCGCGTCGTCGTTCCCGACCTCCCGGGCCACGCCTTCACCGGCATGCCGCCGGGGGGTGCGGGTTCACCGCAACTGGGCCTGCCCGGCATGGCGCGCGCACTGGCGGGGCTGCTGCAGGCGCTGGGCGCCTCGCAACCCGACCTGATCGTCGGCCATTCGGCAGGCGCGGCGATTGCCGTCCGCATGGCCCTCGACGGGTTGGCGGCTCCGCGCCGCATCGTCGGCATCAACGCCGCCATCCTTCCGCTGGGTGGACTGGCAAGACAGTGGTTCTCTCCGGCGGCCAAGCTCATGGCGGCCACACCCCTGGTGCCCCGCCTGTTCGCCTGGCGCGCACAGAACCCCGCGGTGCTCGACCGCCTGCTCGCCAGCACCGGCTCCACGCTCGACGCCGAGGGCAAGTCGCTCTACCGTCGTTTGGTGAGCGATCCGGACCACGCGGCCGGCGCCCTGGCCATGATGGCCAACTGGGACCTGCCTCAGCTCGAGCGGGACCTGCCGCGCCTGAACGTGCCCCTGCACCTGATCGTCGGCGAGCGCGACCACACCGTTCCCCCGGCCGATTCGAAGCGGCTGCTGGAGCACATTCCCCACGCCGTGCGCGGGCCGGTGACCACGCTCTCCGGCCTGGGCCATCTGGCGCACGAGGAAGACCCCGCTCGGGTCTTTGCCCTGCTCGACGAATGACACGCGCGGCCGTTCGCCGCACCGCTCAGGGGCCGGGGGCGATGAAAGGACCGGGCGATGACCTCGACGCCCAGGGACCTGGCGGGACCACCTGAGGCTCGGGCGGGTCGCCCCGGTAGTGCGGCGACATGATCTGCACGCTGTTTTCGTTGAAGACATCCTGCACATTGGCGTGCAGCTGGTTCATGGCCTCCGCCCGGCGCTGCGGCGCGTTGCGCCCGCTCTGGGCGCAGAGCCGGTACTCCACGTAAAAGTCCGACAGCGCGGTCTGCACCACGTAGGGCGCGGGCTCGGCGGCCACGGCGGGCGTTCGCCGTGCGGCCTCGAGCAACATCGCGTGCACCTGCCGCCAGGGTGTGGCGTAGCCGATGGTCACGGTGGTGTGCAGCACGAAATGGCCGTCGTTGACCAACCGCGAGAAGTTGCGGATGGGCTGGCTGAACATCACCGAGTTCGGCACGCTCACCTCTTCGCCCATGCCGGTCTGTATGCGGGTGGTGAACATGCCCAGCGCCACCACGGTGCCCTCGGTGTCACCGACCTTCACGTACTCGCCCGTGCGAACCGAGCGCGAGTACATCAGGCTCAGGCCGGACAGGGCCTGGCCGACCACGCTCGACGCGCCCAGCGACAGCATGAGGCCAGCCAGCACGGTGACGCCCTTGAACGCCTCGCTGTGGGCGCCCGGAAGGTAGGGGTAGGCCATGGCCAGTGCAAACAGCCAGATGCCCACCGTGGCCAGCCGGCGCGTGGGCACCACGGTGTCGGCGTCGAGCCAGGGCACCTGCACCTCGCCGCGTTCGGCGCGGCGCAGCAGCGCCGCGGCCGCCCGGACAGCCACCCGGGCCAGGACGAAAATGAGACCGGCCACGAGCAGGCCCGGAACCGCCTGCGCCGTGGACAACGCGAATTGCCCGAGCACCTCCAGCAGCCACGCGGTCGACCGCTCGCCCCAGGGCCGGGTGTAGGGAAACTGGTGCAGGGCATAAGACACCCAGGCCTCGACCACGACCACCGCAAACAGCCACGCCAGGGCCGTGGTCGCCACCCGCCCCATCGAACCCGCGAGTTCGAGGTAGCTGCTGAACCAGCTCGACCGGGCCGGCTTCGGGCCGTCATGGTCTGCGGAGACCGGCTCGATGCGCCGCCGGATGTGGCCCAAGGCGGCGCGGCGCAGGCGCAGGATGCCCCACAGCAAGGCCAGCGCTGCGGCGCTGGCCACCAGCGTGCGCCCGACCGCCCGCCACAGGGCGCCCGCGTCGGCGGCCTCGAGGTGCTCCGCCGCCGACACGCGCAGCCGCGCCAACACGTCGAGGGACGATGGTTCGAGGTCGGCTTCCGGGCGGGGGCCGCCCATGTCGTCGACCGTGAGGTAGAACAGCGGCACGCCATGCCACTCGTAGCGGATCGCAGCGCCCATGGGCACCCGCTGCGGCTCCAGGTTCGGGGCGCCCGATGCCGTGGCCCGCTCCAGGGCGGTCTTCAGCGAGGCACGGGCCAGCAAGGCGCGCTCTGCGGGCTCGTCGCCGAGCAACGCGCCCCGGAAGGTGACGATGGACCGGTTGCCCCAGGTGAGGGTGGCGGGCGGTGTGTCCGGCGTGGAGACCGCGGCCGGGGTCTCCTGCGCCAGTGAATGTCGAGGCACCAGGAGAATCAGCAAGGCCAGGCACAAGGCCAGCATGGCGGCCATTCCCTGCCTCGACCGCATCAGGCAACTGCTCAATCGAAACCCCTTGACGCCACGCCCGAGTGACGACTGCCCCGCATTGTGACCGGACCGATGCGGACCCGGCAGGTTGGTCTGTGTGTTCGCGACGGGTCGTCAGCCGCCCTGCCTGGCCAGCACGACCCCGGCGACGGCAATGTGCGCAAGTGTGATGAGCACCGACAGCCCGTGCAAGCGGCCAAAGCGGGAGCGGTCGCCCGCGTCGGTGGCGGCGTTGATCCGGGGCATCAGCCACTGCCGCGTGGGCACGGTGCTGATGGCGATGGCGGCCAGCAAGAGTGCCGCAACACGGTCGCCCGGCCAGACCAGCAAGGCCGCCAGCGACGAGGCACCGATGACGAACAGGTAGAAGTGCGGAAAGGCCTTGCGGATCAGCAACCGGGCGTCGGGCACTGGCATGGCGGTGAACAGGAACGCGGCGAAGCCGAACGAAAACAGCGCCATGCCGCCGAACAGAAACGCGGTGGCGAGCAGGGCCGAAATGGACAACGTGGCGTCGAGCATGGAGAAGGATTCAGGGTGGTGACACCCGCGAGAGATGCGGATGCGCCCATTCTGTCCATCGGGCGCTCGCCGCGCCGGGTTGGGGGAATCCGGGTCAATGTCGGGCGCCCGCCGCTGGCCGAATGCCCCACAGCACCAGGGCCAGTGCACCCGTCAGGCCCACCCACTTCAGCACCGAACAGGCAGCGGCCAACAGGTGCGCGCCCGATGCCAGCACCTCGACGTCGGCGCGGCCCAGCGTGAGCGCGACCCAGGTGAACAGGTTTTCGGCAAGATCGGCCGACACCGCCAGCGGCAGCGCGATCCCGAGCCGGTTGAGCCAGACCCGGGGCGGATCGTCCACCCGCCTGAGGCCGGCGATGCGGTGAAACGCCCTCGCGCAGAACCAGCTCAACACCACCGCGAGGCTGGCGATCAGACCCAGATCCCAGACCAGTGCAGCGCGCGGCGACTCGAACCGCCCGAACGCCAGGTGGTAGCGATCGGCCATGGACCCCTGCCACCATCCCGTGAGCTGCCACACCTGAAAGTCGGCTGCAGCGGTCGCGTAATCGGCGAGCGAACGAAAAGCCTCCAGGGCGTCACCGATCACCGACCCGGTACCGGGCACGCCATGCAGCAACTGCCCTGCACCTGCAAACGCCATGAGCCCGACGACCATGGCGAGCCAGACCAGCCAGGGGATTCGGGCAGGTTGCGCGGCGTCCTGCCGCTGGAGGCTTTTGCCGAGGTCATCGGCCGCCGGGTGTGCCACCGGGGTGATGGTCATGGCGGCGCCGCCGTCCATGACCACACGGCCCGGATCCCGCACTTCCATGCCGGCCAGCGCCCAGAGGGCCACGTCGCTCAACTCGCTGTGGCGCCGGGGTGCCCGCGCGTCCCGGTGGCCGGCGGGCAATGCATGCAAGGCCTCCAGCACGGCGGCCTCGGTGTCGAGCGGCCGCCCGGTGGCCGCGAGCCTCAGGCCGCAGCCCACTGCCTCGCTCACCACCCAGGCCAGCGCGGTATCGGACAGCGCCGAATGCACCGGCTCGTAGCCGCCGCCCACATCACCATGGGCACCCGGAAACCAGCGCTGCTGCAAGGTCCCGTCGTGTCCGCTGGCGGTCTTGAACACGCCGTTTTCGCCCGCGTAGGCACGCGGCCGGAAAGGCCGACGGTGTTCGTCAAGCGCCAGCGCCTGGCGCACGTGTACAAAGCGCTTGCCCGCCACCGTGGGCAACGCCGTGAACCGGGTGTCGAACGGGGGCAGACCCACCGCGGCCACCGTGTCCCACACCCCGACGAAGTGAATATCCACCGCCCGGGAGGCCTGGTCTGTGAACTGCCGCTTGATCTGGTCGGTGATGGCCCGGTAGGCGTCCTGATTGCGCCGGTCGGCAAAGTAAACGTGCAGCAAGGTGGGCAGCATGCCCTCCATGTGCGGCTGAAGAATGCCGAACTGGTTGACCAGACCGGCGACGCTGCGTGCGGTGAACGCCCCGCGCGAGAACCCGAACAGGTAGAGCTCATCGCCAGGCCGGTGATGCCGCATGAGGAACAGGTAGGTCTCGAGCATGTTCTCGTACACGCCCCGCCCGAACGCCAGTCCGTAGACCCGGTCGAGCCGGCGGCGAAACCCGTCCCACAGCGTGGCGCCCGGCAGTTCACCCGGGTTGCCAACGCCGGGGTCGTAATGCACCAGCCGATCCTGGTGGCCGTGCGCCACCAGCAGCTCGCCGAGCTTCACCACGTTGGTGTCACGGTGACCGCCGGTGAGGTTGTTGTTGGTGCCATCGCACAGCAGCACCAACTGCCGCGGGGCAGTCGGTGCGGCGGGTGCGTCCTCCACCCGGGTTGACGCGTGCATGGTGGCTCAACCCAGCGGGTTGATCACGCCCGCGGCCGGAATGTTGCCCTGCCCCTTCTTGCCCTCCACGAACTTGAACAGGTCGGCGATGGTGAAGTGCGATCCCGCGCGCGGCAGGTCACGCGGCGTGCCGGCGTTGAGCACGCTCTCGGGGTCGTCCTTGATCAGGCCCACGATCACCTCGGCCACGATGGTGCCGCCCATGGGGCCCAGGTGCTTGCCTTTCTCGACCACCTCGGCCTCTTTGAGGATGTAGAACCACAGCGGGCTGTGCAGGCCGAGCCCGTGCTGCTTCACCACGTCACCGGCGGTGCCCGATTCAAGCTGTTTGGGTGTCAGCGGCGCCAGGCCCATGCGGGCCGCCACCGCCTGGCCCGACGGCAGCTTGTATTGCATGGCGCCCCGCAACAGGTTGAGTTCGGCCAGGAAGGGCGAATCGTCCCGGTCGCCGATGCGCAGGCGGTCGGTGAGCGCGGCGTCGATGGCAAAGGCCTTTTGGGGATTGGCCCCCAGGTCGTCGAAGAACTGGCGCCAGTCGAGCAGCCAGTTGGTGGGGTAGCGCGTGCCACCGAGAAACCCGCCGTCGCCGGTGAAGGTGAACGCCAGCCGGAAATCGGACAGACCCGGACCGGCGGCAAAGTTGAACACCTTGTTGAAGTTGTAGGCCGGGCGGACCATGCTGTGACCGAAGCGGTAGGCCGCGCCCGAGAACTCGAGCGGCATGAAGGGCGAGCTGGCGATGCTGCCCGGGCCGATGAGGAAGTACCGGAGCTCCTTCAGCGCCTCTTTCACCGCCTTCGGGCCCGCCACCGCCGGCAGAAACTCGTGCAGCACGATCTGCTGGTAGTGGTGCGTGACGATCTTGCGAATGTCGGTGAACGGCAGGTCCGGAAACTCGAGGCACACCGCGTTGTGGAAGTGCAGCATGGTGCGGTGGAACTGCGCCACGATCAGGTTCTCGTCGTTGCGCTTGTCGCCCAGGACCGCCGTGCGCTGCGGCAGGCCATCGGCGATGCGTGGCAGGTCGTAGGTGGCCGCGTCGAGCGCCTGCACCTGCGCGTCGGCGCCTCCGGGCGCCTGGGGAGGCACCTTGACCACCGGCCCCACCAGCATCTGCTCGGACTTCGTGCCCGAGTCGCGCAGGTAGAGGTAGGGCTGATCGCGAGGTCCGCGCCCGTACACGCTGTCCAGATCGAGCGCCGGCGTACGGAAGTTCACCAGCGAATCGACATCCACCGCACGCTCACCAAAGGGCGTGGGGTCGAAGGTCATGTCGTGGTCGACGAACTGGCCGAAATAGGTCATGCCCGCAGGGATGGTGCCGTCCTTGCGTTCGGCCACGTGCATGGCCTTGCCCAGATCGTGCAGCACGCTGCGGTCTTTGGTGGCGTCGCCAGTGGTCCAGGGGACCATGGCGAGTTCGGGGAACAGCAGACCGAAGCGGCCGGGCTTCTGCAGGTTGCTGCGCGTGGGATTGGCTTGCGCCGTGCCGTAGCCATGGCTGCGGGCGTGGGGGTGCTGGTTCGACATTTCAAAACTCCCTGAGGCGTGCGGAGTGGTTCCGCGAAAACATGGAATGGCACGATCACGCGTCGACCCCGAACCCCCAACGACGGACAGCCTTTCGCACATGTGCAGGGTCTCGTCGCGACTTCGCCTACGGTCCCGAAGCGCCCCGGTGGTCCCGCTGCGCTTCGAGGTCGCGGATGATGCGCCCGCCGACAGCGCACGAAATCCTCCACCTTGAGGACCCATCCGGGTCAACCGACATGCGGCCATCGAAGGTCATGAATCGGTGAAGAAGAATGTCTGGCCAAAGACAGAACATGCAGCCAGGAGGACACCCACCATGAGCCTTGATCACGAGGTCCTGCAACGGGCCTATGAGGTCGTTGTTGCGATGGCTGCCAACCATCCCGACTTCATCGGGTTTGACGACCACCATTCAGCCGCACCTGACACACCCGATCCGCCGATCGAATCGCCGCGCGGATTCGATCGGGCGCGCCAGCGATCCCTCGCGTTGCAGAAGCACGAGCGCGAACGGCGCCTGCTCGATGTGATGCAAGGCTTGGGCAACTTGTCCGACCCTGGTGCCGAGGCCGAGCTGCCCTACTTCCTGTGCTGCCTGTCACCGGAGACACTGATCCGCTACGCCAACGAGCACGGCAGTGGCAACGAGCTGCAGACGCGCTCCACGGCCGGGGTGCTGGTGTCACGCATCGTTCACGATGCCGGCGTGCTGCAGGCGGCCGCATCCCGCGGTTCACCGCGCACGCTCGATGAGGGCGCGGTCGTGGACCTCACCTGGCGGATCGCCGAGCCTGTCATGGCCCGATTGCAGGGCCGCGTGCGGGAGTCCGTCGGTGAGCGCGTTGTGCGCAGTGTCCGGCAGCAACAGCAACTCTCTGCGCTGCAGTCCCGCGGCGGCCCGGGTCTGCTGGGTGCACGAGGGACGGCCACCTTCACGGTCATCGTCCACGGCACCTGGGCCGCCGACACCGAATGGTGGCGTGACCCGGCCGGCCTGGGCCACACGCCCACCGACAGCCTGTGGGCCTGGCTGCAGGGCAACGGCGTGACCAACCTGGTGCAGCACCCCGACGAGTTCAGCTGGTCAGGCAAGAACTCGGACGCCGAACGCCGGCTGGGTGCCGAGCAGTTTGTGGCGTGGTGGCACGGCATGGGCCGACCGTTGCTGGATGTGGTCGCGCACAGCCACGGCGGCAACCTCGTGATGCGGGCCCAGGCGATCGAGCCCTCGCTCCAGGTGCGCCGGCTGGTGTTGCTGGGCACGCCCGCCCGGTACGAATGCCCGCCCGTGAGCCGCCAGATCGGGCAACTCTCGAACGTGTTCTCGGACAACGACACCACCCAGCACCTGGGCAGCCTGGGTGGCCAGCGCGGCGAAGGCCGCACCCAGAGCGACCACCCGCAAAGCGTCAACCTGTATCGGCCGACCTGGCAAAGCCCTGGAGGTGTCGTGCACCGGGCCGGACACAGCGACCTGCACGAGCCGGACTTCTGGCGCGCACACCGGCTGGAGCGCTTGCTGCAGTGAGCGCGCCAGCGACAGTCAATGCATCGAGTCAGGGAGCCGTGACCGCATGGCGCACCAACAGCGCCGCCAGCACCCACATCGTCACACCGATCAGTCCATCGAGCACCTGCCAGGCCCTGGGTCTGGCGAACCAGGGGGCAAGCCAGCGGGCACCGAACCCGAGCGAGGCGAACCAGGTGAGGCTGGCCGTACTGGCGCCTGCCACGAACCACCCGCGCAGCGGTGGGGGCTGTTGTGCCCCGATGCTGCCCACCAGCAGCACGGTGTCGAGATAGACATGGGGGTTGAGCAGCGTGAAGGCGGCGGCCTGGGCCAGCGCCGCCTGGCGCGTCAGGGTCTCACCGCCCCCCGCGGCCTTGAACGACTGCGGCTGGAGTGCCCGGCGCAAGGCACGCCAGCCGTACAGAAAGAGGAACGCTGCCCCCGCCAGGGCCAGCGCCTGCGCGATGGCCGGGCTGTTGCGCAGGGCCTGCGCCATGCCCAGGACACCCGCGGTGATGAGCAGCGCATCGGCCAGGGCACAGAACACCACCACGCTGCCCACGTGTTCCCGCCGAAGCCCCTGGCGCAGCACGAACGCGTTCTGGGCGCCGATCGCGACGATCAGCCCGAAGCTGAGGAAGAGTCCCTGGAGAAACGCCGGCCAGGCCGTGAGCACGTTCACGCCGCCCTGCCCAGCGCCTGATCGATGTCCCACAGGATGTCGTCGATGTGCTCGAGGCCCACGGAAATGCGGACCATGTCGGGCAGCACGCCGGCCGCACGCTGCTGGGCTTCGTCGAGCTGGCGGTGGGTGGTGCTGGCGGGGTGGCTGATGAGGGTTCTGGTGTCACCGATGTTGACCAGGTGGCTCATGAACTGCGCGCTTTCGATGAAGCGCACGCCGGCTTCCAGGCCGCTTCGGGCTCCCGCCTTGACACCGAAGGCCAGCAGGCCCGATGCGCCACGCATCTGCCGCTTCATCAGGCCGTGTTGCGGGTGGTCGGGCAGCCCCGGGTAGTTGACCCAGGCAACGCGCGGGTCGTCTTTCAGAAAGCGGGCCACGGCCAGCGCGTTGGCGCAGTGGCGTTCCATGCGCAGGGGCAGCGTCTCCACACCCTGCAGGATCTGCCAAGCGCTCGTGGGGGCAAGGGACGCGCCGTACACGCGCAGGCCCTCCATGCGGCAGCGCATGGTGAACCCGAAGTTGCCGAAGGTCTCGAAGAATTTCACGCCGTGGTAGCCGGGCGATGGCTCGGTCATGCCGGGAAACTTGCCGTTGTCCCAGGGAAAGGTGCCCGCCTCGACCACCACACCGCCCAGCGTGGTGCCGTGGCCGGCCAGGTACTTGGTGGCGCTGTGGATCACGATGTCGGCGCCCAACGCAACGGGGTTGCACAGCACGGGGCTGGGCACGGTGTTGTCCACGATGAGCGGCACCCCGTGGGCATGCGCCACGTCGGCGATGGCCTGGATGTCGAGCACCACCATGCTTGGGTTGCCCAGGGTCTCGGCGTACACCGCGCGCGTTTCCGGGCGCATGGCGGCGGCAAAGGCGTCCGGGCGGGTTGCATCGACAAACGTGGTGTCGATCCCGAATTTGCGCAGGTTCACCGCCAGCATGGTCACGCTGCCGCCGTACAGAGCGCCGGCTGCCACCACGTGATCGCCCGCCTGCAGCAGGGTGGTGAGGGCCAGCGTCTCGGCGGCCATGCCGCTGGCGCAGGCGACGGCCGCACGGGCGTTTTCCAGCGCGGCCACCCGCTCTTCGAGCGCAGCCACGGTGGGATTGCTCAGCCGCGAATACACGTTGCCGAAGGTCTGCAGGTTGAACAGGCTGGCGGCGTGGTCGGCGCTGTCGAACACGAAGCTGGTGGTCTGGTAGATCGGCAGCGCGCGCGCACCGGTGGCGGCGTCGGGGATCTGCCCGGCATGGATGGCCAGGGTTTCGGGCTGGAACTGTCGATCGGGCATGGCAGGTGCGGTGGGGCCCTTCGACAGGCTCAGGGCGAACGGTTGGGGACAGGCTCAGGGCGAATGGTTGGGGACAGGCTCAGGGCGAATGGTTGGGGACAGGCTGAGGGCGAATGGTTGGGAGCAGGCTCAGGGCGAACGGTTGGGGACAGGCTCGGAGCGGAGGGTTCGAGGCGGGGCGCTCAGGCCACAGGTCGGCGGGCGGACACGACACCGGTGTTGACGCCGGCCCAGTTCAGTCCGCCAAACAGGCGGGCATGTTCGATCTTCACGCAGCGGTCCCACACGCTGTCCAGGCCGCCCTGGGTGGCAATCCGGTCGGCCTCCTGGCTGCGCAGGCCGAGTTGCTGCCACAGGCTTTTGGCACCGATGGCCACTGCGCTGCGGGCAATGGCCGGGATTTCTTCTTCCTTGCGGAACACATCGACCATGTCGACGGCAAAGGGAATGTCTTCCAGACGGGGGTAGCTTTTCTCGCCCAGGATCTCGGGGTAGCGCGGGTTCACCGGCACGATGCGGTAGCCGTGGTCCTGAAGGTACTTGGCGGCGAAGAAGCTGGGCCGGTGCCACTCCGCCGACAGACCGACCACTGCCACGGTTCGGTGTTGCTGGAGGATGCGGCGCAGGGTGGGAATGTCGTCAAGCATCGGTTGGGTGTCACCAGTAGTTGGCCATGAGGTCGCGGGCCCAGGCGGGCTCCTTCAGTTCCCCGCGTGGCAGCGTGGCGGCCCACACGGGCTTGATGTCGAGCACCGGCGTGCCGTCCACCGCGTCCAGCCCCTCCACCTCGACAGACAAGCCCTGCAGACCCAGCACGCGGCAGGTGCACAGGCCGATCCGGTTGGGTCGCATGCGGGCGCGCTGCGCAAAGATGCCCACGCGCGGCCAGTCGGCACGTCCGCGGGGGTGGCGAGCGCCCGTTTCAACGGGTTCGTCGGCGTGCAGATGGAAGTGGTACAGCACCTCAATGTGCGACACCTCCTGCAACCCCAGCAGGCAGTCGGCGGCCAGGCGCGGGTCGTCGATGACGATGTGCGAGCGGTTGGCGCCCCAGCCGTCCTTGGTGGCCTCGGTGCGGCCACCGCGCACGTGCCCGATCGGGGTGAATCCCAGGCCGATGGCGTCGGTCATGGCCGTACGGTCACCAGTTGGGGGATCGCTTGTCGATGAACGCCTGCACACCTTCGAGCGCGCTCGGGTCCATCATGTTGCAGGCCATGGTGCGGGCGGCGTCTTCGTATGCGCTGTCAATGCCGGTTTCGATCTGGCGGTAGAACAGGCCCTTGCCCGCCGCGATCGCCACGCGGGGCTTGGACAGGATGCGCTCGACCAGCCGTGCCGTTTCGGACTGCAGGTCCGCGGCATCGACCACGCGGTTCACCAGACCCTGCTCCTGCGCCTGCTCGGCCGAAATGAAGTCCCCGGTGACCAGCATTTCAAACGCGGCCTTGCGCCCGAGGTTGCGGCTGAGTGCAACGCCGGGGGTGCTGCAGAACAGACCCAGGTTCACGCCGCTGACCGCGAACCGCGCGTTTCGCGCGGCCACCGCAAGGTCGCACATGGCCACCAGCTGACACCCTGCCGCGGTGGCGATGCCCTGGACCTGCGCGATCACCGGCACCGGCAACCGCTGCAGCGCCATCATGAAGCGGGCGCATTGCGAAAACAGGCGTTGGTAGTAATCGAGCGATGGCTCGGCGCGCATTTCCTTCAGGTCGTGCCCGGCACAGAAAGCCTTGCCTTCGGCGGCCAGCACCACCACGCGCGCGCCATCGTCGGCGGCCACGCGGTCCACCGCCGCTTGAAGCGCATCGAGCATGGCCTCGCTCAGGGCGTTGAACGAGTTCGGCCGGTTCAGCGTCAGCGTGATCACGCCGCGCGCGTCGCGCTCGTACCGGACGGGCTCGGTGAGGGTCGGGTCGAGTCGGTCGTTCATGGGTCTGCCTTCATTCAATGGCCGTTGCGCTTCGGGCGCGCTGGCGCAGTTCGAACTTCTGGATCTTGCCGGTGCTGGTCTTGGGGATGGCTTCAAAACGCACCGCTTTGGGCACTTTGTACCCCGCCAGCAGGGTGCGGCAATGGGAAATCAGGTCGGCTTCTGTCGCCTGCGCGCCAGGGCGCAACTCCACAAAGGCCAACGGCGACTCCCCCCACTTGGGGTCGGGCCGCGCCACCACCGCGCAGGCCATCACGGCCGGGTGGCGGTAGAGCGCGTCTTCCACCTCGATGGAGCTGATGTTCTCGCCGCCGCTGATGATGATGTCCTTGCTGCGGTCCTTGATCTTCACGTACCGGTCGGGCTCCAGCACGGCCAGATCACCGGTGTGGAACCAGCCGCCTTCGAAGGCCTTGCCGGTGGACGCTGGGTTCTTCAGGTAGCCCTTCATCACGATGTTGCCGCGAAACATGATCTCCCCCATGGTCTGTCCATCGGCGGGCACCTCGGTCATGGTCTCGGGGTCCATCACGGTCATGCCTTCCTGCAGCGGATAGCGCACGCCCTGGCGGCCGTTCAGCCGCACCTGCTCGCCCAGGTCAGCCTGCGCCCAGGAAGGGCGCCGGGTGGCCACAGCGGCCGGGCCGTACACCTCCGTCAGGCCATACACGTGGGTGATCTCGATGCCGATGCGCGCCATGCCCTCGATCATGGCGGCGGGGGGCGCTGCACCCGCCACCAGCCCGCGCACCGCGCCGACGCCCTGCTGCAGTTCGGGCCGGTCCGCGACCGCGGCAATGATGCCGTTGTGCACGATGGGCGCGGCGCAGTAGTGGTCCACCCCATGCTCGCGCATGGCGGCCAGGATGGCGGCAGGCTCGACACGGCGAAGGCAGACGTGCACGCCGGCCTGCAAAGCCACCGTCCAGGGGAAGCACCAGCCGTTGCAGTGGAACAGGGGCAACGTCCACAGGTAACGCGGAAACTGCGGCATGGTCCAGGTGACCACGTTGCTCACGGCGTTGAGGTAGGCGCCCCGGTGGTGCGTGACCACCCCTTTGGGGTCGCCGGTGGTGCCGCTGGTGTAGCTCACCGCAATCGCGTCCCATTCGTCGGCGGGCCCGTCCAGCCGCTCGAGCGGTTGGTGTGCCGCCAGCAGGCTCTCGTATTCGTGAACGCCCAGCCGCTCACCCGGGCCGTCGTATTCGCTGTCGCACACGTCGATGACGGTGATGGACCGCCCGAGATCGGCCAGCGCCTTCTTCACCACCGGGGAGAACTCGCGGTCGGTGATGAGAACTTGTGCCTCGCAGTGGTTCATCTGCCAGGCCAGCAGGGGCGCATCAAGCCGCGTGTTGAGGGTGTTGATGACCGCGCCCAACGCGGGAATCGCGTAATGCGCTTCGACCATTTCGGGGGTGTTGGGGAGCATCGTGCTCACCGCGTGCCCCCGCCCCACACCCAACGCGCGCAAGGCAGCCGCCAGCCTGGCAGACCGCTCGCGCACCTGCGCCCAGGTGTGACGCCGCGCGCCGTGCACCACGGCGGGCATGTCACCGAACACCTCGGCCGTGCGCTCCACGAAACTGACGGGGGACAAAGCAACGAAATTCGCCGCGTTCCGGTCCAGGTGCTGGTCGAAGATGTTCATCCGGTCATCGTAGTGAATCGGCCCCGGGGCCCGCCAGCGGTGCTTACCCGATGCGACCGCCCCCGGGTGGAACCCGGGCCGGCGCCACACGATTGGCCGAGGCTTGTCGGCCATAGGGCCGACTTGCAGGAACGCCCCCCGCGGCGCGGACACAGAGCCGCATCCCCACCGCACAGGCGCAAACACCCCATGAACCGACTGACGAGCTTTCCCAGCGCCAGCAGCTCCTCCACGTCATCGTCCGAGAAGACTCCACCCACCGCGAACACCACCCCCGAGCGTCCGGCCCCGGGCACGCCCGAGTCCCTCAGCGGGCAATCCCGACGGGATCGGTTCAGGTCGACACCGACCCGCGGCACCACCCGGTTCATGCGGCGCGAGGTGGCCACAGATGGCTCGCCCACCCGTTTGAACGCCCCGACGCGCCCAGGCACCCCCGACCGGTCGCTCCGGCCCAAGCGGCCCGGCACGCCAGAGCGGCAACTGTCCCGCACCACCCGCTCCACCCGGCTCCCGAACTCACCGGCGCGCTTGGCTGCATCAAAAGCCGTCCAGGCCAAACGAAGACCACCAGCGCTGAACGTCGAGCCACTGCCCGAGTTGGTCGGCCTGCCCGGCGCGCGCACCGACAGACACGAGCACCTGCGAACGCGCGTCAACGACGCCATCGATGCATACGGGCAACGGGCCAGGGAGGCAGAGGCGCTGCTGGATGGCACAGGATCGACGAAGTCGGCGCCCTCGCTGGGGCAGTTGATCGACGCCAACCACCGCCTGCAGGTCGCGCTGCAAGTCCTGCTGGACAACAGCCGTGGTTACCGTTCGACCGTTTTTCCATCGCATTGGGGCCGGTTGCGATCGCTGCGGCAGGCCGCCAGGGAGGCACTGCGCGAACTGACCCGGCAAGGGGACTTTCTGGCGCAGGAAGCCGATATCCTGCCGAAAGAGATCGCCGCCCACTGCGCGGCGAGGGTTCCCATCAACCACGCCACGCGCAAGATGCCGCTCAACGACGGCATGTTGCGGCAACAGCTGGTGCCGCAGATCGAATCAGGGCGCCTGCATGCGGTTCAGGTGCTTTCCTACCGGGTACCCGACGGGGCCGGCGGCGAACACGACAAGCTCATGGTGTTCAAGGCCGAACCTTCCCCGACGGCCGGTGGCGGGCCCGACGCGGCCGGCCCGATGGGCATTGACCCCAAACGCCCCAACTACACCGGCCGCGCGGTGGCCACCCACTGCGTTGACCGGGCACTCGGTCTCGGGCTGGTGCCCACCACCCATTTCTGCATCCACGACGGCCAGATCGGTGTCGCGATGGCACACGTGGAGCACGAGGCTGCGCAGTCGAAAGCCCCGGCCCGGGTGACGCTGCCGGCCGATGTGGCCGACGTCCTTCGCAACCGGCCGGAACAGTTGCGCGCCTATGCGGCGGCCAAGGGATTTCGCCACGTGGCGATCGACGGGAACACGGTGGTGCTCACCGCCACGCGGATGGCACAGGATCCGCTGGACGACGACGGCCAGGTGGAGGTGCCCGCCGAGGTGATGCGACCGATCGACTTCAACGACCCGATGCTGCGCCGCGACCTGTGCGACCTGAATCTGCTGGCCAACCTGACCGGCCAGTGCGACCTTCACCTGGGCAACTACGGCGTACGGCCGCCAAGTGATGGCGGTCCCCGCCGGCTGGTGGCCTTCGACAACGACGTCTCGTTCGGCAACGCCGGCGACTCGGCGCGCCTTTACCGGCGGCCCGACGGCAGCGAGCTGCACGCATCGAAGGCCACCGATCTGCCACCCGTGATCGCCCGTGACACGTACAACGCCGTGATGGCCATGGAACCAGAACGACTGAGCCAGTTGCTGGACGGTTTGGTGACCCCGGAGGAGATCGATGCCACGCAAGACCGGCTGAAAGAAATCAAGGGGCACCTGAGCGGGCTTCTCGCCGATGACAACGTGCTGGACGACGATGGATGGAACGATCCGCGCGTGTCCGATCTGCTGGGCCTGTCCCTGATCGAGAACGCTCGGGGCGATGCGAGCGCGCTGGAGTCCCTGCGCCCCCACATGGAGCGCCGGAACATGGTGGCCCGCGACGCATGGGTGCTGGCCCGGACAGAGGCCACCGACCCGGTCCTGAGCGAAAGCCCGTACTTCGATTCAGAGGTGGTGAAGAATCAACTGATCGACCTCGCCCATGACCTCGATGCGTGATTGGTCCGGTGGAGGGGAGGTCTTGCGATCGACACCCGCGCCGCCCGGGATTCAATCGGCCTTCGCCGCCCTGGGACGCCACCTCGAGCTCGAGGATTTCGCCATGGACGACGAGGGATGGGCATCCTTCGAGGTGGACGGACGACTGCAGGTGGAGGTGGGCTGGCTGGATGACGGCGCAGGCCTGGTGATGCTGGCGGACCTTGCCCGGGAAATCACGGCGAAAGACGCCTCGACCATGGTCGCACTGATGCAGTTGGCTCACGAAACCTGGCTTGCCGGGGACGGCCAGATCGGCCTGACCCGCGATGCGGTGCCGCGGGTGGTGGTGATGCAGCGCGCCGACCCGCAGCGGCTGGACCACCAGGGCATCTGCCGCGCCATGGATGCGTTCCTCGACCTGGTGGACGACGCACTGGCCTTGTGCGCCATGGGCCCGGAGTTGCACTGGCCCGGGACGCAGGTCGAGGCGGGCTGGCCCGCCTGCGGCCAGAGGGCGTGAAGCACCGCTTCGGTCAGGCCGGCTGCCCGGCGCGGGCCTCGCCATGTGCCGCCGACACCAGTTCGTCGAGAATCGCGCAAGCACCCCCTTGGTGGTGACCGTCGCACAGCGACTTCAGCTGCAGAAGCTGGCGCTCAAGGGCTCGCATGCTCTTGAGGCGGGCGCGCACGCGGGTCAGCTGCTCGGCCACCAGCGCGTCCACGTCGTCCCCGTGGGTGTGGGGATCGTCCACCGCGGCCAGCAGGCGTGCCACGCTGGCCAGCGGCATGTCCAGCGCGCGGCAATGCCGGATGAACGCGAGGCGTTCGAGGTGGGTGTCGTCGTAGTCGCGGTACCCGTTGTCGCGGCGGGCGGGTGCAGGCAGCAGACCCTGCTTCTCGTAGTACCGGATGGTTTCGATGTCCACGCCCGTGGCCTGGGCGAGCTGTTTGATCTGCATGGCAACCCTTCGGGAACATGGGTGTTGACACTGTAGCGGCTCCAGGGTTTCCAATGAAGCCATTGAAAGGAAACCACATGGCCGGCCACTGCTGCGAACACGAGACCCCCGCCACCAACACCATTGCCAACCTCGGGCGCTACCGCAAGATCCTCTGGACCGCCCTGCTGCTGAACGCCACCATGTTCGTGATCGAACTCGGCGCCGGCTTCCAGGCGGGCTCGCTCTCGCTGCTCGCCGACGCCATCGACTTCGCGGGCGACGCGCTCAACTACGGCGTTTCGCTGGCGGTGCTGGCCTCGGCGCTGGCCTGGCGGGCGCGCGCCGCGCTGCTCAAGGCCTTCAGCATGATGGGGTTCGGTGTGTTCGTGCTGGGACAGGCGCTGTGGTCGGTGTGGCACGGCGGCGTGCCACAGGCATTGACCATGGGCATCGTGGCGGTCATGGCGCTGGCCGTGAACGTGGGCGTGGCCTGGATGCTTTACGCCTTTCGCGAGGGCGACGCCAACATGCGCAGCGTGTGGCTGTGCTCGCGAAACGACGCACTGAGCAACCTGGCCGTGCTACTGGCCGCGCTCGGGGTGTTCGGAACCGGAAGCGCCTGGCCCGATTTGGCCGTGGCCAGTCTGATGGCGGCGCTGGCGCTGCAGGGGGGCTGGTCGGTGTGGCAGCAGGCCCGCAAGGAGCTTGACGGCGAGGCCGTTCAGCCGGCCCACGACCATTCGCACTGACCCTGTCGATTCCAGCCCCGCTCGCCCGTCGTCGGCTCAAGGCGCCAGAATGGCTGGCGCCCGATTCCAGGAGAACGAGATGCGATTCATGGTGATGGTCCGTGCCGATGCGGACACCGAAGCGGGCTGCATGCCCTCCGAAGACATGATGGCGGCGATGGGCCGATTCAACGAAGCCTTGGTGAACGCGGGCGTGATGAAGGCCGGTGAAGGCCTGCATCCCAGCTCGCGCGGGGCCCGGGTGGTGTTCGGCGCCAACGGCACGCGCGTGCTCGACGGGCCGTTCACCGAAAGCAAGGAACTCATTGCAGGGTTCTGGCTGTGGGAATGCGGCTCGCTGAAGGAGGCCATCGATTGGGCACGCCAGTGCCCGAAACCCACCCTGGGACAGGAATCGGTGCTGGAAATCCGCCAGATCTTCGAGGCCGAGGATTTCGGCGCCGAGTACACCCCGGCGATCCGGGAGCAGGAAGACCGCCTGCGCGACCAGATCGAGCGCGGCGCGGCCCGGGGCTGACGCCCTTCACTCGACCTTGCGGTCGATCACCACGCGAACGTTGCCGCCGCCCGTGGCCACCGTGCCACTTCGACCTGACCAGTCACCGGGCTGCGGCATGGCCTGCCCCGAACGGCTGATGCGCGCCTCGACCACCACTTCGCGCTGCAGCGACAGCTTGTGATCGGGGCTCATGGCATGGCGGTCATCGAGCGCGAAATCCACCGGGCCCGCCATGGCCGGCAGGCGCAGCACGGCCAACGGCAGGCGCGGGCCCTGCGGAGCGCGCGCCACGATGAACAGGGTGTCGCCCGGACGCAATTCCGCGAGCGCCTGTGCACCCAGCTCGACGCGGCCACCCACGCCCGGGGTTCCCGTGGCGGCGCTGACGGAAGCCGCCTGCACCGGTGTGGGCAGACCCTGGGCAGCCCGCGCGGCAGCGATGCTGTCGCCCAGGCCCTGCGCGAACGAACCGCCCGCGGGCGCTTTCACCAGCGCCTGTTTCCACAGCCGCTCGGCGTCTGCAAACCGGCCCTGCTCATAGGCCGTCCCACCCGCCAGCGCCAGCGCCTTGGGGTGGTCGGGGTCGATGCGAAGCGCACGCTGCACCAGCTGCTGCGCCGAGCTGTGAGCCCCCGGTGCCTGCAGCAGCATCAGCAGGTCGGCCCGATCGGCCAGCCAATCGGCACGCTCGGGATGCAGCGCGAGGGCGCGGTCCAGCGAATCGGCTGCTTCGGCAAAGCGCTGCAGGCCCATCTGGGTGCGGGCCATCAAGGCCCAGGCTTCAGCGGTCTCGACCGGATCGTCGCCCTTGGCAGTGCGTTCGGCGAGGCCAGCCGCCATCTGGCGCAGCATCGACTCGACATCCGAGGCGGTGACGGCATCGGGCGATCGATCGTCACCGCCGAATCGCACCAGATCCGGCGATCCGAGGCTGCCATAGAAGCCGACGGCCACGGCCGGCACCGCCAACAACATCACCCCGGCGGTGAGCATTCGGTTGGCGGTCTGCGCCACCGGCTCGGCCGCCGCTGTCTCCTGCAGCACCCGGCGCGCCAGTTCGCCCACCGCCTGCGCATGTTCGTCGGGCCGCAGCACGCCGGCCTTCAGGTCTGCCTCGAGCTGCGCACGCTCGGCCTGAAGCAGTTGCAGGTGCGCCTGCTGAACCGGCGCACGGGCCTGTCGCGGGGGTGCGCGCAGCAGCACCGCCAGCAAGGGCCACAGGGCCAGCACCAGCAGGCCTGCGGCAATCAGCACGAAGGCGGCCATCAGCGGGCCCCTGCAGGCGGCGTGGCGCCGTCGAGCAACTGGTGTGCGCGCCGCAGCTCCTCGGCAGAAGGTTCGTCTTCCTTGCGCGAGGCCCGCCGGCCCAGATGGCGCAGCAGCGCCAGCCCCCCCAGCCCCAACAGCACGAACGGCCCCGTCCACAGCAACACGGTGCCGGGCCTGAGCGGCGGGCGGTAGAACACGAAGTCGCCGTACCGTTGCGCCATGTACGCGTGAATCTGCTCGGGTGTGCGGCCATCTCGCAGCTGCTCCCGAACCTGGGCTTTCAGGTCCAGTGCCAGCGGCGCGTTCGAGGCAGCGATCGTTTCGTTCTGACAGACCAGGCAGCGCAGCTCGCTGGCGATCTCGAGCACACGCGCCTCCAGCGCAGGGTCGGCGGCGGCTGGGCGTGCCTCGGTGGCAGCCTGCACCCTGCCCGGCGCCAGCAGCAACACCACCACCAGCGGCAGGCTGGTCAGGCCCATCCAGAGCGCTTTTCCTCGGCCTTTCGGGTTCTTCATGACTCGAGCCTTTCAATCAGCGGCATCAGATCGCGCCGAACCACCTCCGGGGTGAGTTCGCCGGTGTGCTTGTGGCGAATGACGCCATCGCGGTCGATGACATAGGTTTCCGGCACGCCGTAGACGCCGAAGTCCAGTCCCACGCGGCCATCGGTGTCGGACAGCGTGACCAGGTACGGATTGCCGTGTCGCACCAGCCAGGCCAGTGCCTGGGGGCGCTGGTCCTTGTAGTTGAGGCCCACCAGGGCGATGCGCTGCGAACGCGCCAGATCCACCAGCAGCGGATGCTCCGCCTGGCAGGCGACACACCACGAGGCCCAGACGTTGAGCACCCAGACCTGGCCACGAAACTGCTCGGGGCCGATCGACCTGGCCGGTGCCGCCAGTGTGGGCAGGGCAAAACCCGGCACCGGCTGACCCACCAGCGGTGATGGCACGTCGCGGGGGTTGCGGCTGAGGCCCACGCCCAGCACGCCCACCAGCGCCATGAACACCAGCAATGGCCAGACGAAGCGCTTCATGAGCCCGCTCCCGCAGGCTGGATGGTCATGGGCGAAACGGCGCTGCGCGCTTCGCGCCGCACCCGGTAGCGCCGATCGGCCATGGCCATCAGACCACCCACGCCCATCATCAGGCAGCCAAACCAGATCCAGTTCACCATCGGCTTGTGGTGCAGGCGCACGCTCCAGGCGGTGTCGCTCACCGGTTCGCCCAGCGCCACGTAGAGGTCGCGCCACACGCCACGGTCGATCGCGACTTCGGTCATGGGCGCGCGGCTCACCATGTAGATGCGCCGCTCGGGCGCCAGCACCGCCACCGGTTCCCCGTGGTTCGTGACGCGAACCTGTGCGCGCGCTGCCGTGTGGTTGGGCCCCTGCACCAGATCAACCGACAGCAGCTCGAAACGCAGGTCCCCCAGATCGGCGTGCTGGCCGATTTCCATGCGCACATCGCGTTCGGTGTGAAACGTGCTCACCACCGTGACGCCTGCGATGAACACCGCCACGCCACCATGCGACAGCAGCATGCCGAGCCATGCACCCGGCTGCGCCACCAGACCGCCCCAGACACCGCGCGGATGCTCGCGCAACCGTTGCCAGGCACCCGCCAGCGTGCTGGCGGCCACCCAGGCCGCCATCAAAAGCCCCAGGCCGGCCATGGGCGTGAGGGCACGCCACGCCAGCGCCGCGGCGCAGGCCGCCACCACCGCCACGCCGGCGGCCCAGCGAAGGCGCAGGGCCAGATCGGGCAGTGCCGCCTGGCGCCAGCGGGCCAGCGGGCCCACCCCCATCAGAAAGACGGCTGGCGCCATGAGCGGCACGAAGACGGCATTGAAGTAAGGCGGGCCGACCGACAGCTTGCCCATGCCCATCGCATCGACCACCAGCGGGTACAGCGTGCCCAGCAGCACGGCGGCCGCCGCCACCAGCAGCACCAGGTTGTTGGCCAGCAGCAAACCTTCGCGAGAGACGACGCGGAACGACCCGCCGTCACCCACCTGGGGTGCGCGCCACGCAAACAGCGCGAGCGAACCGCCCACCACCACGCACAGGAACGCCAGAATGAACACACCCCGTTCAGGGTCGGTGGCAAATGCATGCACCGAACTCAACACGCCCGATCGAACAATGAACGTGCCCAGCAGGGACAGCGAGAACGCGAGGATGGCCAGCAGCACGGTCCAGCGTTTGAACGCGCCGCGCTTCTCGGTGACCATGAGCGAATGGATCAGTGCGGTGCCGACCAGCCAGGGCATGAACGAGGCGTTTTCGACCGGGTCCCAGAACCACCAGCCGCCCCAGCCCAGTTCGTAGTAAGCCCAGAAGCTGCCCAGCGCAATGCCCACCGTGAGAAAGCTCCAGGCGGCCAGTGTCCAGGGCCTCGACCAATGCGCCCACGCGGCGTCCAGCCGGCCCTCCAGCAGCGCGGCCACGCCGAACGCAAACGCCACCGAGAAACCGACGTAGCCCATGTAGAGCATGGGCGGATGAATCGCCATGCCTGGGTCCTGCAGCAGCGGGTTCAGGTCGTTGCCGTCCACCGGGGGCGGGAACACGCGCTCGAAAGGGTTCGAGGTGAGCAGCGTGAACAACAGGAAGCCCACGCTGATGAGGCCCATGACGCCGATGACGCGCGCCCGCATGGGCGCGTCGAGTCCGCGCGAGAACAGCGTGACGGCAAACGTCCAGCCCGCAAGAATGAGCGACCAGAGCAGGATGGAGCCCTCGTGGTTGCCCCAGACGGCACTGAGCCGGTACACCAGGGGCAGTGCGGAGTGTGAATGCCCGGCGGCCAGGGCCACCGAAAAGTCGTGTGTGACGAACGCGTGCGTGAGGCAGATGTAGGCCAGCAGCAGCAGACCGAAATGGACCCGTGCGGCCGGCACCGCCAGGGCCATCCAGCCTGAATGCCCGCGCTGCGCGCCCCAAAGCGGCAGCACGCCCTGCACCAGCGCCACGGCCAGCGCGAGGGCCAGCGCGTAATGACCGATCTCGGGGATCATTTGGCGGCCTCCTGCGCGGCGCCGCGGGCGCGGGCAAGGGCCTCGGCGGCTTCGGGCGCCATGTAGTTCTCGTCGTGCTTGGCCAGCACCTGGTCGGCCACAAAAACACCATCGGCACCCAGGCGGCCCTGGGCCACCACGCCCTTGCCCTCCTGAAACAGGTCGGGCGTCAGGCCGGTGTATCGAACCGGCACGCGGCGCGCGTTGTCGGTCACCGCGAACTGCATCGTGAGACCCTGTGACGCCCGAACCACGCTGCCCTCCTCGACCAGTCCGCCAATGCGGAAACTGCGGTCGCGCGGGGCTTCGTTGGCGTGCACCTGCGTGGGGCTGTAGAAGAACACCAGGTTGCTGCGAAAGGCGTTGAGCACCAGCGCACTGGCCGCACCCACGGTGCAGAGCCCCACCGCCAACGCGATCGCCCGCCGGCTGCGCGGCGTCATCGCGCGCGCTCCCGCAGGCGCTCGATCTGCTGAGCGTCACTGGTCTCGCGACGCAGAAGGTGCCGGCGCAGGCGCAGCATCAGCAGTTCGGCGGTGACCACCGCCGCGCACATGGCGAGCGAGCCCCACACATAAAGACCGTGGCCGCCCAGGTCGATGAGATCGATCAGCGTGTTCATGCGCCCTCCATGGCCTGGCGCGCCCAGGCGGTGTGCCGCTCGCGTTCGAGCACTTCAAGCCGCACGCGCAACAGCGCGGCGGCGATGCAGTAAGCCCAGGCCGCCAGGGCCATGAGCAACATGCCCATCAGCATGGGCGTGGCCATGCTGGGCGCCTTGCCCAGCGTGACCGAGGCACCCTGGTGCAAGGTGTTCCACCACTGCACCGAGAAATAGATGATGGGCAGGTTGACCACGCCAACGATGGCCAGCAGACCGGCCGCGCGGTCGGCGCGGCGTGGATCGTCGATGGCGCCGCGCAAGGCAATGAAGCCCAGGTATAGAAACAGCAGCACCAGTTCGGAGGTGAGCCGCGCATCCCAGACCCACCAGGTGCCCCAGGTGGGCTTGCCCCACAGCGCACCGGTCCACAGGGCCAGGAAGGTCATGAGCGCGCCCGTGGGCGCCAGTGCGGCGGCCATGGCACTGGCCAGGCGCGCGTTGAAGATCAGGCCCACCGCGGCCCAGAACGCCATCACCAGATACACAAACATCGACATCCAGGCGGCGGGCACGTGCACATAGATGATCCGGTAGGCCTCGCCCTGCACGGCATCGGTGGGTGCCACGGCAAACCCCACATAGAGACCCGCCACGGCCAGCAGCACCGACAGGCCGAAGAACCAGGGCGCCACGCGCCTGGCCAGCTCGACAAAGCGCGACGGCGCGGCAAAGTGGAAAAGGTTCATGACGGTCTCACTCCATGGCAATGCGAAGCGCCGCAGCGATGGCCGGCGGCGCGCCCACCAGCGCAAACAGCAGCAACGCGCCCAGCAGGGAAAAATGCCCGGTGACGCCGAGGCCCGATGCCTGGGCCTGCACCGCGCCGGCGCCGAACACCAGCACCGGCACCAGCAAGGGCAACACGAGCAGGGCCAGCAACATGCCCGCGCCCCGCAGACCCAGCGTGAGCGCCGCGCCCAGCGCGCCCACCATGGCCAGCACCGGCGTGCCCAGCAGCAAAGACAACACGAGCACCAGCGTCTCGGCGGCCCCGAGGTCGAACTGCAGCGCCAGCAGCGGCGACACCACCACCAGCGGCAGCACACTGGCCACCCAGTGCGCGGCCAGCTTGCCCAGCACCAGCAGCGTGAGCGGGTGCGGCGCAATCAGCAGCTGTTCGAGCGTGCCGTCCGCATGGTCGTCGGCAAACAGCCGCGACAGCGGCAGCGTGGACGCCAGCAGGGCCGCCACCCACACCACGCCGGGCGCAATGGTGCGCAGCAGGCCGCGTTCGGAACCGATGGCCAGCGGGAACAGGCTCACCACCAGCACGAAAAACACCAGCGCCGCCAGAGCGTCGCCCGGGCGGCGGACCGCAATGCGCAGATCGCGCGTGAACACCTGGACAAACCCGGTGAGCATTCCAACCTCGGCCTCGACCACCACCGGGGAGGGCAAGGCACGGGTGTTCACAGCGACACCTCCACATGCGGAAGGTCGTCCAGCGCCATGTCGAGGTGGCTCGTCAGCACGGCCAACCCACCGCCAAGCAGGTGGTGGCGCAGCAGTCCGTTGAGCCATCGGGTGGCGTCAGCGTCGAGCGCCGACCAGGGTTCGTCGAGCACCCAGAGCGGGGCGGTGCGCGCCAGGGGCAGCCGCGCCAGGCTGCAGCGCCGGCGCTGACCTTGCGACAAGCGGCGCACCGGTACGCGCTCGTAGCCGGCCATACCGGCCTCACCCAGCGCCTGCAGTGCCTGGGCGCGGGAAGCGGGGTGACCTGCCAGCGCGCTGGCCGCCAGCAGGTTGTCCACCGGGTCCAGATCGTCCTTCACCGCGGGTGCATGCCCGAGGAAGAACAGATCGCGGGCAAAGGCCTCGCGCTGCTGACCCACCGGTTGGCCGCGCCAGAGCACCTGCCCCTTGAGCGGGCGCATGAGTCCGACGATGAGCCGCAGCAGGCTGGTCTTGCCGGCACCATTGGCCCCCAGCACCCGCAGCCACTGGCCCATGCCCAGCGACAGGTCGACCTCTTCGAACAGCAGCTGTCCGCCGCGCTCGCAAGCCAGCCTGTCCAGGGTGAGTTGGGGGTGGTTGCCCACTGCAAGGTCTCCGATCGGCTTGATTGTCAATTTGAGTTGACACTTATATCATCGGCCGATGGTTGACACAATTCCTTCCGTCCCGCGGTTTGCCGGCGAACCGCCCGGTCGGCGTCTGTGCACCGACTGCGGCCTGTCGCGCACCGCCGAGCCCAAGCGCTGCGCCACCGCCTGCCAGTTCATCCAGCCCGACTACCCCGCCATGGAGCGGCGGGTGCACGGCCGTGTGCGCCACAGCGACGATGACGAGCGGTTCTTCGGGCCGCTGCTGGGCATGCACCGCGCCCGGCTGCGCTCGCCGCTGCCCGGCGCGCAGTGGACCGGCATCACCACGCGGATCGCCGAGCGGCTGCTGCAAACTGGCGCCGTCGACGCCGTGATCGCCATGGCGCCGCACCCGGACGACGCCTGGCGGCCGATGCCGGTGCTGGTCACCCGGGCCGACGACATGGCGGGCTGCCGCGGCATGCGCATGGGCTACGCCCCGCTGCTCGAGCTGGTCGAGCCTGCCCTGGCCGCTGGCCACAAGCGCCTGGCGGTCATCGGCATTCCCTGCCAGATCCACGCGCTGCGGGCCATCCAGCCGCAGCTGGAGGCCGAAAAGGGTCTCGAGCGCCTGTATGTGATCGGAACCCCCTGCTCGGACAACACCAGCACCGAGCACTTTCATGATTTCCTCAACCGGCTCACCGATCGGCCGCAGGACATCACCTACCTCGAGTTCCGCGCCGATTACCACGTGGAACTGCGCTTCAAGGGGGGCGAAGTGCGCGAGATTCCCTTCCTGCAGCTGCCGTTGTCCGACCTGCCGCGCGACTTCTTTCCGCTGACCTGCCGCACCTGCGTGGACTACACCAACACCCTGTCCGACCTGACCGTGGGCTACATGGGTGGACAGGGCGAACAATGGCTGCTGGTGCGCAACGCCCGGGGCGCCGAACTGCTGGCCCTGCTGGGCGAAGAGGTGGTGCTGGGCGCGCCCGGCAGCGCGGGCCGCCGGGCCGGCGCGGTGCGCGGTTTTCTTCAGAACACGCGACTGGCCGCCGGCGGCCTGCCGCTGCGGCGCATGCCGAACTGGCTGCGCCCCATCGTGGGCTGGCTGATGCCTCGCGTGGGCCCACGGGGGTTGGAGTTTGCCCGCGCCCGTGTCGAGATGAAGGCCATCGAGACCATTCTTCACCTCCAGCGCGAGGCCCCGGCGCGCATGCGGCACATGGTGCCCGAGCATGTGATCCGCCTGGTTCGGCCCTACGGCCTCGACGGAAAAGCGCCACGCCTCTGAATCCCCGGTTGACTTTGGCGAGTGTCATGTTAAATTGACACTCGTGGTGTCCGAATAGGCTGACACCCAACCGAGGAGGCCGGATGGACACCCTCTCCCGCATCCAGCGCGCGCTGGAAGCCCAATTGCTGCGCACGCAAAGCGCCAGCGCCCCGCCCCGCCTGCTGGCCGCCATGCGCCACGCCGTGTTCCCCGGTGGCGCCCGCATCCGGCCGCAGTTGTGCGTGGCGGTGGCCCAGGCCTGCGGCGACGACGCCCCCGGGCTCACAGACGCCGCGGCGGTGGCCATCGAACTGCTGCACTGCGCCTCGCTGGTGCACGACGACATGCCCTGCTTTGACGACGCCGACACCCGCCGCGGTCTGCCCACCGTGCACAAGCTGTTCGGCGAACCGCTGGCCCTGCTGGCTGGCGACGGCTTGATCGTCATGGCGTATCAGGCACTGGCACAGGCCGCGCTGCAGCAGCCCGCGCATGCCCACCGCCTGGCCGCCCTGCTGCAGACCGTGAGCGACGGCACCGGCGCGCCCGACGGCATCGTGGCCGGCCAGGCCTGGGAATGCGAGCCCGTGGCCGACCTGGGCCAATACCAGCGCGCCAAGACAGGCGCCCTGTTCGTGGCCGCCACCTGCGCAGGCGCACAGGCCGCCGGCGGCGACGGCCACGCCTGGCGCGCCCTTGGCGAATGCCTGGGCGAGGCCTACCAGGTGGCCGACGACATCCGCGACGTGGTGTTCGAAGCCGATCAGCTCGGCAAACCCGCCGGCCAGGACGCCACCCACCACCGGCCCAGCGCCGCGCTTGACCTCGGGCTGGGACCGGCGATGGACCGCTTCCGCGACCTGATGAGCGACGCGGTGGCATCGGTGCCCGACTGCCCGGCCCGCAGCGCCATGAGAAAGCTGGTGCTGCAGGAGTCGGCCCGGCTGATTCCGCCTGCCACCAGCGAGCGCATCGACCGCGACCGCGCGCAGACCACACGCGTGCTGCACCGCCCGGCCGTGGCCTGACCCGCAAGACCTCCCCCATGTCCACCCTGAACCCCATCCAGCCGCTGCCGCCCGCCCAACCGCCGGGCTGGCGCGATCGCTGGGCCCGCCGGGTGGACCGCTGGATGACCAGCCCCGCCATGAACCGCTGGGCCAGTGCCAACCCGCTCACCCGCTGGCTGGTTCGCCGCCGCTCGCTGCAGCTGTTCGATCTCATGGCCGGCTTCGTGCACAGCCAGGTGCTGCTGGCCTGCGTGCGCCTGCGGGTGTTCGAACAAGTGCTCGACCATCCCCGCACCCTCGACGAACTGGCCGGCCACTGCCGGGTGCCCGCCGCCCACCTTCAGCGGTTGCTCGACTCGGCCGTGGCCATCCGCCTGCTCGAGCCGCGCGCCGAGGGACGCTACGGTCTGGGCGCGCTGGGCGCGCCGGTGGCCTCGCACGCGGGCATCCGCGACATGGTGGAACACAACGCCACGCTTTATGCCGATCTGGTGGATCCGCTGGCCTTGTTGCGCGACCCGGATGCCGCCCGCATGCACGCGTGGTGGCCCTACACCGACCACCAGGACGGGCAGGCACAGCCGGCCGCGCCGGGCGACCAGTTCGCTCGCTATTCGGCGTTGATGGCCAGTTCGCAGCGCTTCGTGATCGACGAACTGCTGGCTGCCTACCCCTTTGCCCAGCACCGCGTGGTGCTTGACGTGGGCGGTGGCATGGGCGGCTGGGTGCGCGCGCTGGCGCGCCAGCACACCCGGCTGCAGCTGCAGCTGTTCGACCTGCCCCCGGTGGCCGCGCTGGCACTGCAGCAAGTGCAGCAGGAAGGGCTGGCCGACCGCATCACCACCTTTGGCGGCAGCTTCACACAGGACGCGCTGCCGCGCGGCGCCGACCTGGTGACCCTGCTTCGCGTGGCCCACGACCACCCCGACACGACGGTGCTGCGCCTGCTGCGGAGCATTCACGAGGCACTGCCGCCGGGTGGAACGCTGCTGCTGGCCGAGCCCATGGCCGAGGCCGAAGGCCACCCCGCACCGCCCGACCCGTACTTTCATTTCTACCTGCTGGCCATGGGATCGGGCCGCCTGCGCACGGTGGACGAGCTGTCCCGGCTGATGGGCGAAGCGGGTTTCGTGGGCGTCGAAGTGGTGCCCAACCGCCTGCCGCTGCACGCCCGAATCCTGGTGGGGCGTAGGGGTTTACCCTCAACGACCACAGGAACCGTCAATTTAGATTGACACATTACAGCGTCACGCTTTAAATACATCCATGACATCCGACGCCATCGTTTTCCAGGCACCTTGCGAGCTGTCGGTTCGCCCGCTGGAGATGCGCGCAGCCAGCCCGGGCGACGTCGAGGTGGCGGTCGAGCACAGCGGCATCAGCACTGGCACCGAACGCCTTCTGTGGGACGGCAGCATGCCGCCCTTCCCCGGCATGGGGTATCCGCTGGTGCCTGGCTACGAAACGGTGGGCGTGGTGACACGCACCCACGGCGAGGTGGGCAAGCTGCAGGTCGGCGACCGCGTGTTCGTGCCCGGCTCCTACACCTTCGAGGGCGTTCACAACCTGTTCGGCGGTGCCGGGTCGCACCTGATCGTGCCGGCCGACCGGGTGGTCAAGGTCGAGACCCGCGGCGCCGACGCCGTGCTGCTGGCGCTGGCCGCCACCGCGTACCACACGGTCAGCTGCGGCGGCACCCGCGATCCGGACACCCCGCCCGACCTCATCGTCGGCCACGGCGTGATGGGTCGCCTGCTGGCCCGCCTGACGGTGGCCGCCGGTGCGCCGGCCCCGGTGGTGTGGGAAACACAAGCCCTGCGCCGCGACGGCGCCGACGGCTACACCGTGCTGCATCCCGACGACGACGACCGCAAGGACTACCGCGCGATCTACGACGTGAGCGGCGACCACGACATCCTGCACCGCGTGATACCGCGCCTGCAGAAAGGCGGCGAAGTGGTGCTGGGCGGCTTCTACCGCCAGAACCTCTCGTTCGCCTACGCGCCCGCTTTCATGCGCGAGGCTCGAATCCGCGTCGCCGCCGAATGGAAGCGCGCCGACCTGCTGGCTGTCACGCAGCTGGTCAACACGGGCCGGCTCGACCTGAGCGGCCTGATCACGCACACCGAAGTGCCTGCCCACGCACGCGAGGCCTATGAGGTCGCGTTCGGCGACCCGCACTGCCTGAAGATGGTTCTGGACTGGAGAAACTGATGAATGCCCCCGAGATCAAGGTCCACCCGGTCAACTTCATGTCGCAGCTGCGCGACGAGGCCCATGTCGAGCCGGACCCGGTGCACACCGGCGAGGTGAAGAAGGAAACGCAGATCATCGCGATCTACGGCAAGGGCGGCATCGGCAAGAGCTTCACGCTGGCCAACCTGAGCTACATGATGGCCCAGCAGGGCAAGAAGGTGCTGCTGATCGGCTGCGACCCCAAGAGCGACACCACCAGCCTGCTCTTCGGTGGCAAGGCCACCCCCACCATCATCGAAACCAGCTCGCGCAAGAAACTGGCGGGCGAGCCGGTCGCCATCGGCGATGTCTGCTTCAAGCGCGACGGCGTCTACGCCATGGAGCTGGGTGGCCCTGAGGTGGGCCGCGGCTGCGGCGGGCGCGGCATCATCCACGGCTTCGAGACGCTGGAGAAGCTCGGCTTCCACGACTGGGGCTTCGACTTCGTGCTGCTCGACTTCCTGGGCGACGTGGTCTGCGGCGGCTTCGGTCTGCCGATTGCGCGCGACATGTGCCAGAAGGTCATCGTCGTGGCCAGCAACGACCTCCAGTCGCTCTACGTCGCCAACAACGTGTGCAGCGCGGTCGAGTACTTCCGCAAGCTGGGCGGCAACGTCGGCGTGGCCGGCATGGTCATCAACAAGGACGACGGCACCGGCGAAGCCCAGGCCTTTGCCGGCAACGCCGGCATCCCGGTGCTGGCGGCGATTCCCGCCCACGAGGACATCCGCCGCAAGAGCGCCAGCTACGAAATCATCGGCCGCCCCGGCACCGCCTGGGCCCCGCTGTTCGAGCAACTGGCCACCAACGTGGCCGAGGCGCCACCCGTGCGGCCGAAACCGCAGACCCAGGACCAGTTGCTGGGTCTCTTCTCCGCCGAGGTGACCGGACGCGACTTCAAGATGGAGCCCGCGACCACCTTCGACATGTGCGGTCGCCAGGACCTCGTCAAGCCGACGCTTGAAGTCATCTACGACCAGGCCTAGTCATGACGGACAAAACCATTCCCATCGTGCCCGTGCCGGTCCCCGCCGCCATCGAGGGCGACGGAATGGGTTGTCATTCGGGTGGCGAAGCGCTGCTGGCCGCCGCCAGGCAGGCCGGCAAGAGCGAGGTGCTGCAGCGCTATGCGCAGGACTACCCGAAAAACGAAAACCGCGGCCCCCACGACCAGCCGCAAAGCATGTGCCCCGCCTTCGGCTCGCTGCGGGTCGGCCTGCGCATGAAGCGCACCATGACGATCCTGTCGGGCAGCGCGTGCTGTGTCTACGGCCTCACGTTCACCAGCCACTTCTACGGTGCGCGCCGCAGCGTGGGCTACGTGCCGTTCAACAGCGAGACACTGGTCACCGGCAAGTTGTTCGAAGACATCCGCGAAGCGGTGCACGCGCAAGCCGATCCGGAAAAGCTCGACGCCATCGTGGTCACCAACCTCTGCGTGCCCACGGCCAGCGGTGTGCCGCTGCAGTTGCTGCCCAAGGCCATCAACGGCGTTCGTGTGATCGGCATCGATGTGCCGGGCTTCGGCATCCCGACCCACGCCGAAGCCAAGGATGTGCTGGCTGGCGCGATGCTGCGCTACGCCCGCGAAGAGATTCTGGCCGGCCCGGTCCCGGCACCGCGCCAGGCACGCGGCGACAAGCCAGCGGTCACGCTGCTCGGCGAAATGTTCCCGGCCGATCCGGTGGGCATTGCCCACCTGCTGGCGCCCATGGACCTCGCCGTGGGCACCGTGGTCCCGACGCGGGAGTGGCGCGAGCTGTACGCCGCGCTCGACGGCTCGGTGGTCGCGGCCATTCACCCCTTCTACACCGCCAGCATCCGCGAGTTCCAGGCCGCGGGGCGCCCGGTGGTCGGCTCGGCGCCGGTGGGGGTGGACGGCACACACGACTGGCTCGGCGCCATCGGCGAAGCCCTGAACGTGCCGGCCTCCAAGATCGATGCCGCGCGCAACGCCTCGCTGGCGGCCATTCGCGGCGTGCTGGCCAAGCAACAGATCAAGGGGCGCATCACGCTGTCGGGCTACGAAGGCTCAGAACTGATCGTGGCGCGCCTGCTGGTCGAATGCGGCGCCGACCTGCGCTACGTCGGTTCGGCCTGCCCGGCCACACCCTGGAACGCGGCCGACGCCGCCTGGCTAGAGGCCAAAGGGGTTCGGGTGCAGTTCCGGGCGTCGCTCGAGAACGACCTCGCGGCCATGCACGAACACCGGCCCGACCTCGCCATCGGCACCACGCCGGTGGTTCAGGCGGCCAAGCAGCTCGGCATTCCCTCGCTGTACTTCACCAACCTCATTTCAGCCCGGCCACTGATGGGCGTGATGGGCGCCGGCTCGCTGGTTCAGGTCGTCAACGCCGCCATCGCGAACCAGGCGCGCTTCGACGCCATGAAAGACTTCTTCGGCGACGTCGGTCATGGCGACAAGGCGGGCGTCTGGTCGGAGAAGCCGGTTGCCCATCCCGAGTTCCGTCAGGAGCACAAGCGCCAGATGGACAAAGCCGCCAAACGCCGCAAGGCCGAGGAGATGGGCTGATGCTGGTACTTGACCACGATCGCGCGGGCGGCTACTGGGGTGCCGTGTATGTGTTCACCGCCATCAAGGGCCTGCAGGTGGTGATCGATGGCCCGGTGGGTTGCGAGAACCTCCCGGTGACCAGCGTGCTGCACTACACCGACGCGCTGCCGCCGCACGAACTGCCGATCGTGGTGACGGGCCTGGCCGAAGAACAGCTGGGCCGTGAAGGCACCGAAGGCGCCATGAAGCGCGCCCACGCGGTGCTCGACCCCGAGCTGCCGGCCGTGGTGGTCACCGGCTCGATCGCTGAAATGATCGGCGGTGGCGTCACCCCCGAAGGCACCGGGCTGCTGCGCTTCCTGCCCCGCACCATCGACGAAGACCAGTGGCAGTGCGCCAACCGTGCGTTGATGTGGTTGTGGAGCGAGTACGGCATGAAGAAGGTGCCGGCGCGCTCCGCCCTGCAGGACCGCAAGCCCGACGAGAAGCCGCGCGTCAACATCATCGGCCCCTCGTACGGCGTGTTCAACAGCCCGAGCGATGTGGCCGAGATCAAGCGCCTGGTGCAAGGCATCGGCTGCGAGATCAACATGGTGTTCCCCCTGGGCAGCCACATCGCCGAGGTGTCTCGCCTGGTCGAATCCGACGTGAACATCTGCATGTACCGGGAGTTCGGCCGTGGCCTGTGCGAGCAGCTCGAGCGGCCCTACCTGCAAGCGCCCATCGGCCTCATGAGCACCACCGCCTTCCTGCGCGAACTGGGCCGCCTCACCGGGCTCGATCCCGAGCCCTTCATCGAGCGCGAAAAGCACACCACCATCAAGCCGGTGTGGGACCTGTGGCGCAGCGTCACCCAGGACTTCTTTGCCACCGCCAGTTTCGGCGTCGTGGCCGGCGAGACCTACGCCCGCGGCCTGCGACTGTTCCTTGAAGACGAACTGGGGCTGCCGTGCCGCTTTGCGGTGTCGCGCAAGGCCGGTGAAAAGACCGACAACGCCGCGGTGCGCGAGCTGGTCAAGACCAAGACGCCCCTGATCCTGTTCGGCAGCATCAACGAGCGCATGTACCTGGCAGAGGCCGGCGGGTCGATGGGCCCGATGCGCGCCGCGTTCATCCCGGCGTCGTTCCCCGGCGCGATCATCCGCCGCCACACCGGCACGCCCTTCATGGGCTATGCGGGAGCCACCTACCTCGTGCAGGAGGTGTGCAACGCGCTGTTCGACGCGCTGTTCCACATCCTGCCCCTGGGCACCGACATGGACCGTGGCGAGGCCACGCCCGCGCGCGAAAGCGCACACAACACACCCTGGGACGAGGCCGCCCAGGCCAGGTTGCAGGCCATCGTGGCGCTGCAACCCGTGCTGGTGCAGATCTCGGCCGCCAAGCGGCTGCGCGATGCAGCCGAACAGAACGCGCGGCGCGAAGGCGCGGCGCAGGTGGCCGACACCCATGTGAACACCGCCGGGCGAGAGCTCGGCCTTGGAGCGGGCGCATGAACGCGCCCTGCTTCACCCCGAATGTCGTGGCATTTCGCTGCGGCTGCCCAGGTTGCGCGGGTTGGGCGCAACGCAGGCCTCATGGCCTTCAATGAGAAGGAGCAACCCATGTCTACTCGGACTTCCATATCCGGTCTGACGGACGACGAAGCTCAGGAATTCCACCAGTACTACATCCAAGGCTTTGTGGGCTTCACGGCGATTGCTGTGGTGGCACACATCCTGGTCTGGATCTGGCGGCCCTGGCTTTAAGCGTCTGAAACACGTCCCATGAGAGGAGAACAGCAATGAACGACGCGCAGACCGCTCAACAAAAGGCGCAGGGGCACAGCGACAAGCTGTCCTTCGTGCTGATTTTTGCACCGTGCTTCCTGCTGCTGCTGACGCTGGCACTGCTTGGCCAACTGGTCGGGCTGCACTGGCAGACGTGGCTCCCGGGTGCGGAGCACAAGGCGAGCATCTTCACCGGCGTGCATGCCGCTGTTTACACCCTCATGTCTCACATCATCTAAGGAGTTCACATCATGTGGAGAATCTGGCGACTTTACGACCCCCTCAGGGCCATGGTGGTTCAAGGCGTTTTCCTGTTCCTGCTGGCAGCGATGATCCACCTCATCCTGCTGAGCACGAACAAGTTCAACTGGCTCGACGGCCCCAAAGCGGCGGCACCGACGGCAGCAATGCCTGCGGCCACCCCCGCGGCGAAAACCTAGCCACGCGCGAGGCACGCAGATGCCGCGACCGCGCCTGGCCGGCGCGGTGTCTGCCCACCTTGCACGCAATCGCTGACACACGTACTGCATCCTCTCGAGACAGGAGGGCCGATCCATGGCCATGCTCAACTTTGAAAAGAAATACCGGGTCAGAGGCGGCACCCTGGTGGGCGGCGACCTGTTCGACTTCTGGGTGGGGCCGTTCTACGTCGGCTTCTTCGGGGTCACCACCCTGTTCTTCACGCTGCTCGGCACCGCGATGATCCTCTGGGGTGCGTCGCAGGGACCGACATGGAACCTCTGGCAGATCAGCATCGCGCCACCCGATCTCTCCTACGGCCTGCGTTTCGCGCCGTTGATGGAAGGTGGCCTGTGGCAGCTCATCACCGTGTGCGCGATCGGCGCCTTCGGATCGTGGGCGCTGCGCGAAGTCGAGATCTGCCGAAAACTGGGCATGGGCTATCACGTCCCGGCCGCTTTCTCGGTCGCCATCCTGGCCTACGTCACGCTGGTGGTGGTCCGCCCCGTGCTGCTGGGTGCCTGGGGACATGGCTTCCCCTACGGCATCTTCAGCCACCTCGACTGGGTGTCCAACGTGGGCTACCAGTACCTGCACTTTCACTACAACCCCGCGCACATGATCGCGGTGAGTTTCTTCTTCGCCACCTGCTTTGCGCTCTCTCTGCACGGCGCGCTGGTGCTGTCGGCCACCAACCCGGGCAAGGGCCAGGTGGTCAAGACGCCCGAGCATGAGGACACCTTCTTCCGCGACAGCATCGGCTACTCGATCGGCACCCTGGGCATTCACCGCCTGGGTCTGTTCCTGGCCCTGGCCGCGGTGCTGTTCTCGGCGCTCTGCATCGTCATCAGCGGACCCTTCTGGAGCCGAGGCTGGCCCGAATGGTGGGGCTGGTGGCTCCAGCTGCCGATCTGGTCGCAGTGGCCGCTGAACTGAGCACCCAGGAGAACAAACATGGCGCAATACCAGAACCTATTCACCACGGTGCAAGCCGTGGGGCCGCTGCACCACGGCGTGGCGCTTGGCCACGGCAACAGTCCACGAACGGGTGACACCCCGTGGATCGTCCACCTGTTCGGTCGGCTCGGCAACGCACAGATCGGACCGATCTACCTGGGCGGTCTCGGCCTGGCCTCGTTGATCTTCGGCATGCTGGCGATCAACATCATGGGCTTCAACATGCTGGCCTCGGTCAACTACGACCCGATCCAGTTCGTGCGGCAGCTCTTCTGGCTGTCGCTCGAGCCCCCGGGGCCCAGCCACGGACTGGGTCTCGCGCCGCTCAACCAGGGTGGCTGGTGGCAGATCGCCGGCCTGTTCCTGACCATCTCGATCATGCTGTGGTGGGTCCGGGTGTACCGCCGGGCACGCGAGCTGGGCATGGGCACCCATGTGGCCTGGGCCTTTGCCGCCGCCATCTGGCTGTTCCTGGTGCTCGGCCTGTTCCGGCCGGTGCTCATGGGTTCCTGGAGCGAGGGCGTGCCCTTCGGCATCTTCCCGCACCTGGACTGGACCGCGGCCTTCTCGCTGCGCTACGGCAACCTGTTCTACAACCCGTTCCACGCCCTGTCGATCGCCTTCCTGTACGGATCGGCCCTGCTGTTCGCCATGCACGGCGCCACCATTCTGGCGGTGGGCCGGTACGGCGGCGAGCGCGAGATCGAACAGATCACCGACCGCGGCACCGCCAGCGAGCGAGCCGCCCTGTTCTGGCGCTGGACCATGGGCTTCAACGCCACGATGGAATCAATTCACCGCTGGGCCTGGTGGTTCGCGGTGCTGTGCCCCCTGGCAGGCGGCATCGGCATCCTGCTGACCGGCACGGTGGTCGACAACTGGTATCTCTGGGCCCTGAAGCACGGCGTGGTCCCGCCCTACCCCGACGTGTTCCCCGCAGTGGTGGACCCGGCGCTTTCCGGAGCCAAGTGATGAGCACCTTCCAATTCATCCAACGCGGCTGGATCAAGATTGCCGCCCTCGGCGCCCTCGTGCTGCTCACCGCCTGCGAGCGACCGCCCATGAACTCGGTGCAGCACGGTTACCGTGGCACCGGCATGGTCCAGGTCTACAACCCGCGGACACTGGTCGAGGTGGCCGAAGCCAACAAGATGCCGGCTGCGCAGCCGGCTGCCGACACCTCAGGTCCCAAAGCGGGTCAGGTCTACCAGAACGTCCAGGTGCTGGGCGACCTGAGCATCGGCGAGTTCACGCGGCTCATGGTGGCCATGACGGCGTGGGTGTCGCCCGACCAGGGCTGCAACTACTGCCACAACGGAGCCAACTTTGCCGATGACGGGCTGTACACCAAGGTGGTGGCCCGCAAGATGGTGCAGATGACGCAGCACATCAACTCGCAGTGGAAGAACCACGTGGCCGAGACCGGTGTGACCTGCTACACCTGCCACCGTGGCAAGAACATTCCGGACAACATCTGGTTCACCGCCAAGAGCGAGCCCTACGGGTCGAACTTCATGGGCGACAAGGCGGGGCAGAACACGCCGGCCGACAGCGTCAAGCTGGCCTCGTTGCCTTACGACCCGTTCACGCCCTACCTGCTCAAGGACGAACCGATCCGGGTCAATGCGCCCCTGGCACTGCCCGTCAGCACCCGACCGGGCGAGAGCATCCAGCGCACCGAGAAGACCTATGCGCTCATGACGCACATGTCGGCCAGCCTGGGCGTCAACTGCACCTACTGCCACAACACGCAGAACTTTGCCAAATGGGATGGCGCTCCGCCCCAGCGCGTGACGGCCTACCACGGCATCCGCATGGCGCGTGACATCAACCTGGCCTACATGGAACCCCTGACCGACGTGTTCCCCGCCAACCGCAAGGGTGAGCTCGGTGACGTGGCCAAGACCAACTGCACCACCTGCCACCAGGGTGCGTACAAGCCGCTGTTCGGTCAGTCCATGCTGAAGGACCACCCGGAACTGGCGGCCCACCGACCGTACACGGCGCCTCCGCCTGCTCCGGCAGACGCACCGCCAGCCGCCGCAGCCGAAGCCCCGAAGCAATGACCCGCGAGGGCCGAGCCGGGAGGACAACATGCAAGTCATCCTGGCCCAGCCCCGCGGATTCTGCGCGGGTGTCACCCGCGCCATCGACATCGTCGATCGCGCACTGCAGCTGAACGGCGCACCGGTCTACGTCTACCACGAGATCGTCCACAACCAATGGGTGGTGGACGATCTTCGCGCTCGTGGGGCCGTGTTCGTCGATGACCTGGCCAACCTTCCCCGCGGGGCCACACTGGTGTTCAGCGCACATGGCGTGTCCAACGCCATCGTGGCGCAGGCGCGGGCGCTTGGCCTGCAAACCATAGACGCCACCTGCCCCCTGGTGAGCAAGGTTCACCACCAGGCTCAGCGCTTCGCGCGCCTGGGCCGTGCGCTGGTGATGATCGGTCACGCCGGGCACGAGGAAGTGGTGGGCACCATGGGTCGGGTCGACGCGCCGGTTCATCTGGTCGGCAGCGTCGAGGACGTCGACCTGCTCCCGCTGGATCGCCACGAAGCCGTTGCCTACGTGACCCAGACCACGTTGAGCGTGGACGACACGCGCGAGGTCATCGACTCCCTGAAGAGCCGTTTCTCCAACCTGCAGGGCCCCGAGGTGGAAGACATTTGCTACGCCACGCAGAACCGCCAGGTGGCCGTTCGAACACTCGCGGCACGCGCCGATCTGGTGCTGGTGGTGGGCGCACGGAACAGCTCCAACAGCAACCGCCTGCGCGAAGTGGCCCAGCGCGGTGGCGTGCCGGCCGTGCTGGTGCAGGACGAGCGTGACATTCAAACCCAATGGCTGCACGGCGTCACCCGCGTTGGCGTGACCTCGGGCGCATCCACCCCCGAACTGCTGGTGCAGCGCGTGCTGGCGCGCCTGCGCGAACTGGGTGCTGGCCACGTCCCTGTGCTTCATTTGCCTGGCGTGCGTGAGGATGTGCGCTTTCGCCTGCCCGCAGAACTGGCGGTGGGCCAGGAGCCCGCCCATGGCTGATCGGGCTGGCGACGTCATCACGCTCTCGGGCGTGGTGGTGGTGGTGCTCGTCAACTACCTGCGTGAACACCAGGCGTGGGGCTGGATGCGCCTCGTGCAGGGACCGGCAGCCATCAAGGACACGCCGGGACTGGTGTTCGGCAAGGTGATGGGCAGCGGTCATGGCGGCGGCTTCGGACTGCGCCCCAGCGCCACCCACCAAGGCTTCATCGGCATGTTCGACAGCGTCGAGCGGGCCCAGGCCTTTCTTGAGGGGGATCTGATCACCAGCGTGCGCCAGCGCGCCGCCGAGCACTGGAGCGGTTTGCTCGAGGTGGTGTCGGCCCGGGGCCAGTGGGACGGTCAGGCCTGGGGGGTGACCCCGCGCGCCGAGGTGGCCACCCTCGGTGCTGCGGACGAAGGCGAGCCCAGGCCGCTGGCAGCGCTCACGCGGGCCAGCATCCGGCCGGCCAAGGCGATGCAGTTCTGGCGCAACGCGCCGCCGGCACAGAACGCCATGCAGACCGCTGATGGCTGCCTGCTGGCCATGGGCCTGGGCGAGGCCCCGCTGGTGCGTCAATGCACCTTCAGCTTGTGGCGCGACACACCGGCCATGCTGGCCTATGCCCACCAGGGCGCGCACAAGCAGGCCATCGAAGCCGCCTACCGCCACAAGTACTTTTCTGAATCGATGTTCGTGCGCATGCGGCTGCTGTCGCACGAAGGTCAATGGCCGCTGCCATCCCAGGTGGCCAATACGGACAACACGGAGACAGCGAATGGATGAAGTGATCGTGGTCGGCGCCGGCGTCGGCGGTCTGGTGGCTGCGCTGCAGCTGGCGCATGCCGGCATGGACGTGACCGTGGTCGAAGCGGCCGACGGACCGGGTGGCAAGGTGCGTCAGCTGATGGTGGACGGCGCAGGCATCGACAGCGGGCCCACGGTGTTCACCCTGCGCTGGGTGTTCGACCAGATCTTCGATGCCGTCGGCGCCAGCCTCGACCAGGAACTTCGCCTGTCGGCGCTGCCCGTGCTGGCCCGCCACTGGTGGGCCGACGGCGGTACCCTCGACCTGCATGCCGACGTGGCCCGATCCAGCGACGCGGTGCGAACCTTTGCCGGACCCGAGGAAGCCAAACGATTCGACGCCTTCTGTGCGCAGGCACGCGAGGTTTACCGCACGCTCGAGGCGCCCTACATGCGCCAGCCGATGCCGAGCATGTTTGGCCTGTCCTCGCACCTGGGCCCGCGCGGCCTGGCGGTGCTCGCGGGCCTTGGGCCCATGCGCAGCCTGTGGCACAGCCTGGGCCGCCACTTTCACGACCCGCGCATGCGGCAGCTCTTCGGGCGCTATGCCACCTACACCGGCTCGTCACCCTGGGCGGCGCCAGCCACCCTGATGCTGATTGCCCAGGTCGAACTCGACGGCGTCTGGTCGGTGGACGGTGGCATGCACGCCCTGGCCAGGTGCCTGGAACGGCTGGCCCGCGCCCGCGGTGCGCGCTTTCGCTATGGCAGCCGTTGCGAGCGCATCGAACTGCACCGCGGTCGCGCCAGCGGCGTGGTGCTGGCATCGGGGGAACGCCTGGCGGCCGCCCACGTGGTCTTCAACGGCGACGCCGCAGCGCTGCGCACGGGCCTGCTCGGCGATCCGGTTCGCCGGTCCGTGCCGCGCAAGGCGCCGCAACGCTCGCTGTCGGCCATCACCTGGAGCATCAACGCTCCCACGGGCGGATTGGCACTGGATCGCCACAACGTGTTCTTCCAGCGCGACTACGCCGGCGAGTTCCAGGACATCTTCGACCGAGGCAGGCTGCCGGAATCACCCACCGTCTACGTCTGCGCGCAAGACCGCGGCAGCGGCCAGACGCCCGACGGCGCCGAGCGCCTGCTGTGCCTGGTGAACGCACCCGCGCTGGGCGACGACCCGAATTCATCCATCACCACGGAGGCGATCGAACGATGCGAACAAACCAGCTTCGCCCTGCTGCGGCGCTGTGGCCTGAAGATTCGTCACGCGAATCCACCGGCCATCCGCACCACACCAGCGGACTTTCATCGCCTCTTCCCGGCCACGGGTGGGGCGCTCTATGGCCAGGCCACCCACGGCTGGATGTCGGCCTTCGCGCGGCCGAACGCCGCGACGCCGGTGCCGGGCCTTTTCCTGGCGGGTGGCAGCGTCCATCCGGGCCCGGGGGTCCCGATGGCGGCCCTCTCGGGCCTTCGGGCGGCCGAGGCCCTGATGGCCAGCCGCGCTTCGATCAGACCGTTCCCAGCGGTGGCTACCTCTGGTGGTACGTCGATGCGCTGAGCGACGACGGCCGCTACGGCCTGTCGATCATCGCCTTCGTCGGCAGCGTCTTTTCGCCCTACTACGCGTGGGCGCGCCGCGGCGGCCTCACCCGCGCAGACGACTTCTGCGCGCTCAACGTTTCGCTGTACGGCCCGGGTGCTCGGCGCTGGACCATGACCGAGCGCGGTGCGCGCCACACCGGGCGGGACCGAACGCAGTTCGTCATCGGTCCCAGCGGGCTTCGCTGGGATGGCGACAGCCTGTTGATCGACATCGATGAAGTCACCGTACCGATTCCGAGGCGCGTCCGAGGCCGCGTGCGCATTCACCCGGGAACCCTGTTCCCCTTCAGCACGGCGCTGGACCCCGCCGGCCGACACCGGTGGGGACCGATCGCCCCGAACTCGCGCGTCGAGATCGACCTGCGTGCGCCCGACCTGCGCTGGGCAGGACAGGCCTACCTCGACAGCAACGAAGGCGACGAACCCATCGAGCGCGCTTTTCGGGAATGGGACTGGTCGCGCAGCCCGATGCGGGATGGCAGCACCGCGGTGTTGTACGACGTCGAACCCGGCGCTCCCGACAACCGCACGCTGGCATTGCGGTTTCACCCGGATGGGCGCGTGACCGAGTTCGACACACCACCCACGCATCGGCTGGCGAAAACGGCCTGGCGCATCGACCGGCGCATGCGCAGCGACGGGCCGGTGCGGGTGGCCGACCAGCTGGAGGACACGCCGTTCTACCAGCGCGCCGTCCTGCGCAGCCACCTCCTGGGCGAAGACGTGCAGAGCTTCCACGAAACGCTCAACGTGCCGCGGCTGGTGTCGCCGTTGGTGCAGGCCATGCTGCCCTGGCGCATGCCCAGGCGGCGCTGACGCCGCTTCAGTCGGGTCGGGCCCAGCCGGGACGGGCCGGCGGATCGAAGCGGTAGAAATAGTTGGGCTCGGACAGCACGAACAGGGACCCATCGTGCCCCATGGCTACGCCTTCCGGCTGAGGCACCTTGGTACCCAGTCCGTGAAAGCCGCGCCACAACGGAAGCAGATCGACCGGCTTGCCCTGCGGGTCGTACTCGACGATCAGGGCCGACTGTTCGCTGAGCAAGAGCATATGACCGGTCGGTTCGTGCAGCGTCAACGAGGAAAGGTCGCTCATGAACAGGGTGGACGCGGTCGACGGCTTCCATTCGTTGATGGCCACGTTGAAACCGGGCTTGCGCCGTGCGGCCTCAAGCCCGGTGATCACCAGCACCCGAAGCGGTAGCTTTTCCTTGACCACGAACAGGCGCTGGCCCCTGGCGTCCCAGGAGACCCCCTCGAGGCTGGCGTTGTTCACCACGTCCATGCCCAGGGTCAACCGGGACGCATCCGCCACCGACAGGGTGCGGGTGTCGGGTCCTATCTCGACCCAGTAAAGGCTGTGACTGGCCTCGTCGGAGATGACGTACGTGTCGCCCTCCACGTAGGTGATGCCCTCCGGGTCCTTCAGCCCCTGGATCTCGATCCGCCTCAGCAACCGACCCTCGGTGTCGAGTTCGGCCACCTGGGGCGGCCGGTTGATCACGGTGAAGAGCGTCCCGCGCTGGTCGTTGAAGGTCAGGCCGGAGGCGTTCCTGTCGAGCCCCTCGATCGGTTGCCGCTCGATCCCAACCCGGTAGTCCGACACGCGGATGGCCGTCGCTGGGTTCGGCCCCCCTTCGATCTGGATGGCGGCCCAGTGAAACGCCAGCGCCGGAACCTTGAAGTACCAGAGAAAGACGATCGCTGGCAACGCCAGCAGCGCGGCGCGAAGCCAGGTCCTGCGCCGGGTGGGAATCGAAGCGGGAAGCGAAGGGGTCATGTCGGCGCTCATGTTGCACGCGCCGCAACAGCCCCGCGGTCCCTGAGGTCTCCCCGTCCCCTGAGGGCGCCGGTGGGGCCGGCCGCTCGGGCGGAACGGGATCGAGACCATCGATCCCGCCGGTGCCCGGCCTCACTTTTCCCAGTCACGCTCCGGCTTGGCACCGCGGGCCTTCACCGCGGCCATGTACTGGGTCAGCAGCGGCTTGGCCTGCACACCCCGCCCCTCGTTGTTCTTGACCCACTCGCCCGCCAGGTTGGGCATGTTGTCGATCCACTTGCGGCGATCGGCGTCGGACATGGGCGTGACGGTCACGGGCGGGTTCTGGGTCTTGCCCAGTTCGACCATACGGTTGAGGGCGGTCTGGTGCCGTTGGACCAGGTCTTCGCCGTGGCGGCGGGTGTACTCGGTGCCGGCCTCGCGCATGGCCTGCTGCACCTCGGGCGGCAGCTTGGCCCAGCTGTCCTTGTTGATGGCCACGCCACCAGAGAACACCACGCCGATGTTGACCTTGGTCACATAGGGCGCCACCTCGTACACCTTGGCCGGCAAGATGCCGGTGGCCAGCGACACCACACCCTCGGACACACCGGTCTGGATGTCGGTGTAGAAGGTGGTGAGGGCGCCGTCGACCGGCGTGGCCCCCACGCCGCGAAGCCACAGGCCCAGAATGCCGGGCGCCGAGATCTTTTTGCCCTTGAGGTCGTCGACCGACTTCACCGGAAACTTCGTCCAGATGTCGTAGGTGTCCGAACCAGTGGCGCCCAGGAACACGATGTTGTACTTGTCCCACTCGGCCTTGAACTGCGGGTTCTTTTCGATCATCTCGGTCATGGCGCCGAGCACGATGCGGGGGTCGCTGGTGGTGAACGGGGTGTGAGCGCTCAGCTGCGACAGCGGCATCTTGGCGGGCTCCAGGTAGCTGAACACCCAACCGATGTCGGTGATGCCCTGCTCCACACTGGTCAGCGTGGCGTTGGCCTTGTAGAGCTGGCCACCGAACGCCTCTTTCCACTGGATCTTGTACTTGCCGCCTGCGGCCAGGCGCTTGTCCACCTCGGGCATGAACACGTCCTTGATGAAGCCGACCCAGGGGATGGTGGTCGGGTGGCTGGACGCCACGGTGAGGTTGATCACCTGCTGCGCCGAGGCGGTCAGCGGCAGGGCCATGGCCGCCGCGCCGGCCATGGCAACGGCCGTCAGGCGAACGAAGGTCGAACGTTTCATGCTTGTCTCCTGTTGTGGGTGGAATCGACGGGAACGGAAAGGGATTCGGCGGGTGCGGCGTTCGGCCAGCCGTTGGCGTACACCGCGTTGTGCTCGCCCAGCGTGGGGGGTGCCTCCACGCGCAGGCTGCGCTCGCCATCAAAACTGATCGGCGAGCGCACCGTGCGGGACGGCCCCATCACCGGGTGGTGGGTCTCGACAAACAGCTGCAGGTGGCGCGCCTGTGCGTCGTCGGGGACTTCGTCGGTGCGGTACATGGGTGCGTGCGGCACGTCTTCAGCCACCAGGCGCTCGCACCATTCGGCGCGGGAACGGCGCTTGAAGATGTCGCGCAGGATCTCGATGAGGGCGTCCTGGTTGGCGATGCGGGACGGCCGGTCGCAGAAGCGTTCGTCCTCGAAGATGTCGGGGCGCTCCATCGCGGTGGCCAGTCCCTGCCAGAACTTCTCGGGCGACGACATGTGCAGCGCGATCCAGCCGCCGCAGGCGCACTCGAGCACGTAGCTTTGCGACACGCTGGGCCGGCTGTAGGGCCCCATCACCTCACCCACCGAAAACAGGTGCGTGAACGCGTCGAGGTTGAAGTGCGCCATGGCCTCGAACATGGACACGTCCACCCGGCGCCCCTGGTTCGTGCGCTGCCGCTCGAACAGCGCGCCCAGGATGCCGAAGGCCGCGTAGTAACCGGTCATGGCGTCGGCGATGGCCGGGCCCACCACCCGGGGGTTGGCGGGGTTCACCAGCAGCCGCAGGTAGCCACTGGCCGCCTGGGCCACCGTGTCGTAACTGGGGCGGCTGGCGGCCGGGCCGTCCTGTCCGAAACCGCTGATGGCGCAGTACACCAGCCGCGGATTGAGCGCACGAAGCCGCTCCTCGCCCGCCTGGATCTGCTCGGCAAAGCCCGGGCGAAAGTTCTGGATGTACACATCGGCACCGGCGATCAGTTTGTCGAAGGTGTCGCGGTCGTCGGGTTTGCGCGTGTCCAGCGCCACGCTGCGCTTGTTTCGGTTGTAGGTCTGGTAGTGCGGGCTGTAGAGGCCGCCCTTGAACGCCCGGAACGGATCGCCCGTGCCCGGCAGCTCCACCTTGACCACCTCGGCCCCCATGTCGGCGAGCATCATCGACGCCGCCGGACCCGTGATGAAGGTGCCATGTTCGACCACGCGAAGGCCTTTGAGCACTTGTGTCATGTGAGCCCCTGGTTCAGTCGATGCGCTGGTCGGGCACGAAGCCGGCCGGCACCGGGCCGGTGTAGCGCTGCTCCAGGGTGGCCTGGTAAGACAGCGCAAAACCGATGGGTTGTTCGAGCTCTTCGCTCATGTGACCGATCAGTCCGGCGCAGCGCGCCAGCATGGGCACACCCTTGAGCGCGTTGAGCGGAAAGCCCACGCCCAGCAGCACCGCGGGAATGGCCGCCGACACGTTGAGCTTGAGCGGCTTGCCGATCACGTCGGGCAGCACCGCCTCCACAGCCTCAGCGATCTGCACATACCGCTGGCCACCACCAGCGGCCCGCGACACCGCGAACAGCGCGTCCACGCGCGGATCGCGCTCCTTGTGAACGGGGTGGCCGTACCCAGGCACCGCCTGCTTGCGGGCCCGCCACTCCCCCACCACGGCGCGCGCCGCGGCTGAAAGGTCGTCACCGTGACTGGGTGCCGCGCGGTGAATCTCGTCGAACAGGCGCCCCGCGGTCTCGGACGCACCCAAGATCACCGAGCCACAGCCCAGAATGCCGGCCGCCACCGCGCCCTGCAGCGCATCGGGTGCGGCCGCCAGCGTCATGCGCGCTGCCTGCACGCTGGGCACCAGGCCGTGCTCGGCGATGGCCACCAGGGTGGCGTTCAGCACGGCGCTGGCGGGTGCTTCGGGTCGACGGCCCGTGAGCAACAGGTAGAAATAGTCCGCGAAGTTCACCTGCCCGATGAGTTCGTGGCACAGGTCCTGCCCGCGCACCACGATGGTGTCCGCGTTGTGGGCGCAGATGGCCGAATGCGGCACGGTGGCCTTGCCGATCTTCAAGGGATGTCTCCGGAAAACGGGTGGGCGCGCGAGCTCAACGGGCCGGCACGAGCCGGAAGTCGTAGGTGGCGCTGTGGTACGGCTTGTCCAGGCGACGGCCGTCGGGCGCGGTGCCGGGCGGGTGGTCCTGGAACGGGACGATCAGGCTGTTGCGAACGCCGAAGACCGCGTCCGAATCAAGGTAGGGGCTGTCGGCCACGAACAGGTGGGTCGTCACGGTCTGGTGCCCCGGCGCATACACCTTCATGTGGATGTGGCCGGGCCGGTTGGGGTGGCGACCCATGCGGCCGAGCATGCGGCCCACCGGGCCGTCGTCGGGCACGGGGTAGTAGCTGGGCTTGATGGACCAGAAGTGGTAGCGCCCCTGATCGTCGGTGTGAAACCGCGCCCGCAGGCGCATGCCGGCATCCTCGCCCATCTGCATGTCGTACACGCCTTCGCCATCGCCCGACCACACGTCCAGGCAGCATTTGGCAATCGGGCGGCCTTCGGTGTCGGTGACGCGGCCGTAGTAGAAGGCAGGCTCGCCGGGCATGTTCTCGCCGATGTCGGCCCCCAGCGGAAGCGATGGTGCCCCCTCCCAGTAGAAAGGGCCCTGCACGGTGGCCTCGGTGGGCTTCTCGGGCGCACCGACCCTGGCGAACTCTTTCGCCGCCTTGATCTGGTTGAGGGCCACCACCAGCATCGAAATACCCAGCGTGTCCGACAGCAGGATGAACTCCTGCCGCTTGTCGTCGCATTTCTGGCCGGTTTCGGTGAGGAACAGGATCGCGTTGATCCACTCCTCTTCACTCAGCTCCACTTCGCGGATGAAGGCGTGGGCATGCCGGACCAGCGCACCCATCACCTGCTTGAAGCGGGCGTCCTTGCAATCGGCCATGCGATCCAGCACGGCCTGCGTGATGTCTTCGGCTTCGAGTTGAGCCATGTTGTCTCCTGTGGGCTTCACGCCTTTTATCGGGGTACCTTCACCGCAGTCTAGGCGCGCACAGACTGCGCTGGAAGTGATGATTTTCGACCGCTATGATCGATGGCATCGATGATTGAACCCGGGCCCGGCGGTGGCAATGGCGCCACGGCAGGGCACACGGCCCCACCCGGAGCACCGCCATGGAACTGCGCCACCTGCGCTACTTCGACACCCTGGCCGAAACGCTGAACTTCACCCGGGCGGCCGAGCGGCTGCACGTCACGCAGTCCACGTTGTCGCACCAGATCCGCCAGCTGGAAGAAGAACTGGGTCTGGTGCTGTTCGACCGCTCCCACAAGAAGGTGGCGCTGACCGAAGCAGGTGAACTGCTGCGCAGCCACCTCGTGCCCGCGTTGCAGCAGATCGACCGGGGCCTGCAGGCGCTGAGCCACCCAGGCGAGGCCTCCGCCGGCGAACTGCGGATTGCCGCCACGCACAGCTTCAACACGCGGCTCATTCCGCTGTGCATTTCTGCATTTCTCGGCCACCACCCTAACGTGCAGGTGTTCGTCGAGGAACTCTCGGCCGAACAGATCGCCAGGCGTCTGTCGGGTGGGCACCTTGACCTCGGCGTGTCGTACCGGCCCGCCAACAGACCCGAACTGTGGTTCGAACCGCTCTACAACGAGGAACTGCGCCTTTGTGTGGCTGCATCGCACCCGCTGGCCAAGCGCCGCCGGGTGCGGATGGTCGAGCTGCACCAGCGCCGCCTGGTGTTGCTGCCCAGGCAGTTCAGCACCCGCGGGCTGCTGGACGAATGCTTCGAGGCCGCCGGCGCCCAGCCGCTGGTGGTGGCCGAACTCAATTCCATCGCGCCGATGATCGAGCTCATCCGCCAAACCGATCTCGCCGGCATCATTGCCGAGACCGCGGTCAACCCGGGACCCGATCTCAAGCTGATTCCGATCGAAGACCCGACCCCGATCCGAACGCCCGGCCTGCTGTGGAAGAAGGGATCCCACCGGTCCCCGACGGTCAAGCACATGGCCTCGGTGATCCGCCGGGCCGCGGCGGGCCACGCGGGCTAGCGCCCGGCCCCTCCCCTTCCGTTCGCCCTGAGCCTGTCGAAGGGACGGCACACCCGGACCGAACCAAGGCTTCGACAGGATCAGCCCGAACGGGGGAAGCGCATTCCGGTCGGGAGGCGGCGGAACGTCAAAGCACGCGGCACGCCTCGTCGAACGACAGTCGCGGATTGCGGTTGAACAGCTTGCTGTCGTCGCCATACCCGAGATTGATCAGGAAGTTGGTCTTCCAGCGCCCGTCGGGGAAGAACTCGGCATCGACCCTGGACAGGTCAAAGCCGCTCATGGGTCCGCAGTCCAGCCCGAGGGCCCGCGCGGCGATGATGAAGTAGGCGCCGCCAAGGGTGCCGTTGCGGGTGGCGGTGGCGCTGGCCAGCGCCGCGTTCGACTCGAAATTCTCCTTGGCGCCTTCGCGGTGCCAGACCTTGGGCATGAACTCGAAGAAGCGGGTGTCGGTCGCCACGATCACCGTGACGGGGGCAGTGCGCGTCTTGTCCAGGTTGCCCGGCAACATGGCGGGCAACAGCCGCTCGCGCGCCTCGGTCGAATTCAGGAACACGTAGCGGGTGGGCTGGGTGTTCATCGAGGTGGGGCCCAGCGCCGCCAGTTCATACACCTGCTTCAGCAGCTCGGCAGGCACCGGCTTGTCGATGAAGCCGTTGGCGGTGCGAGCCTTGAAGAACAGGGTGTCGAGGGCGGCGGGATCGATCGGGGTCACGGAAGAAATCCTTTCAAGAGGGAAGGTAGTCAACCTGGTGCCGCGCAATGCGCAGGCCTTCGAGTTCCAGACGAACACGGGTGTGTTCGGGGTGGGTGGCGTAGTCGGTGAGCGCCTGGGCGGATTCGAACTCGGAATACAGCACCACGTCGCAGGCGTAGTCCACCCGGCTGATGTCCACCCCGATCTCGAGGGTGAGCAGGCCGGGAATGCGACCGCGAATGCCCTCGAACGCCGCCTTGAGCCGGTGGGCGTTGCGCGTCTTCTCCTCGGGCGACGCACCGATCACGTTCCACATCACGATGTGCTTGACCATGGCGCGCTTCAGGTGGAGGGTGCAAAACCGGCCCTCTGGGGCCACAGGTTCTGAAAGGCATGCACCGAAACGCTGGCGTAAAGACCCGCCCGCGTGAAGGGCTCGTCGGCCTGCCATTGAAGGGCCGCCTCACGGCTCGGAAAGTCGATGGCCAGCACGCTGCCGATCATGGTCGTGCCATCGTCGGTGAGCAGCGGACCGGCAAACGCGATGCGGTCGGCCACAGCCGCCAGGTAGGCCTTGTGCTCAGGGCGCCGGGCGAGACGAAGTTCAAGGCCGCCGGGTTTGTCGAGCAGGTGAAAGACGTAGATCATTTGAGATGGGCTCACATGCGGGCCAGCCAGGTGGACAGCGCCGGGAATGCCGCGAGGATGAACAGGGAAACCACCATCATCACCACGAACGGGAACGCACCGGCAAAGATGTCTTTGATGGTGATGGACGGGTCGTTCAGCGCACTCTTGACCGTGTAGACCGAGACACCGAACGGCGGGGTGAGCAGACCGATCTCGACCGCCACGACGGTGAGCACGCCGAACCAGATGAGGTCCATGCCGAAGGCGCTGGCGATGGGCAGCACGATCGGCAGCATGATCAGCATGATCGACACCGAGTCGATGATGCAACCCAGCAGCAGCACGATGAGCAGGTAGGCCACGAGGAATCCCCAGGGGCCCAATCCCATTTCGGTGATGCCGGTGGTGATGGCGGCCGGCATGCCCGTGAGCGCCAGCATGCGGCTGTACAAGGAAGCGGCCGCAATCAGGAACAGCACGGCCACCGACACGTAGCCGGTTTCGGTCAGCACACTCCAGAGCTTGCGCCACGTGAGCCGCCGACGGGCCACGGCAATCACGAATGCGCCGGCAGCCCCCACTGCACCCGCTTCGGTGGGCGTGAAGAAGCCGCTGTACAGACCGCCCAGAACCAGCACGATGAGCAGCAGGATGGGCAGAAACTTGACCGCCGCGCTTCGCCAGGTTTCCGTGTCCTGCTCGGCGGCCGTCGCGGGTTGCCCCGACGTGTAGATCGATGCCGGCTTGAAATAGGCCATGCCCAGGATCAGCGCGCAGAACAGCGACGCCAGCAGCAGACCCGGAAGAATGCCGGCAAGGAACATGCGCCCGATCGATTCCTCGGCGATCACGCCGTAGATGATCATGAGCAGGGACGGCGGAATGAGCATGCCCAGAATGGACGACCCGGCAACCACCCCCACCGCGAACCGCGGTGTGTAGCCGTGTCTGATCATCTCCGGGGTGGCCACCTTGGTGAACACCGATGCCGACGCGATAGAGATACCGGTGATCGCTGCGAAGACCGCATTGGCACCGACCGTCGCCAGCCCCAGTCCGCCACGAAGCTTTCTCAACAGCCACTGGAACACATCGAAGGTGTCGCGCCCCACCCCACTCACGCTGACGAACATGCCCATGAGCACGAACAACGGCACCACGCCGAACAGGTAATCCCGGATGGCGTCGTTGGCGGCTGCGCCGACAAACCGGGCGGCGATCTCCGGCGACCGCATCATGAACACGGCGGCAAACGAGGTGACGATGAGGGCGATGCCGATGTGCATGCCCAGCACGATGAAGGCCAGCATGAGGCCGATGGCCAGGAAACCCAAGGTGAGATCGCTCATTGCATGCCCCCGTTCGACGCCCGCGCGCTGGCACGCAGGTCGTGCCAGACCATCAGGGCGTACTGGATGGCCGCCAGTGCTGCGCCTGTGAACACCACCAGCCGCATGGGCCAGGTGGGGAAGGTGAACACGCCCTCCACGCCGAGGAACTCGCTGTTGGTCCACGCACGCTGAAACAGCGGCCAGGTGGCGTACGCAATGACCGCGCAGGCAAAGACGCCGAACACCGAGAACAGCGCGCGCAATCGCAGGCCGGCGCGCGGTCGGCGCAGCATGAAGGGATCAAGGAACAGGTCGGCCCGACTCATGCGGCCGTGGCGCAGCGTGCTGGGCAGCTGCAGGAACACGATGACGATGATGGACGCCGCCACCATCTCGGCCACGCCGTCGATGGGCTGATTGAGCAGGTTGCGCAACAGCACGTCGGCGCACATCAGCACCATCACCATCGCGATCACGATGGAACCCAGGCCATTGAGGGCGTCGACGACGTACCCGAATGCGCTGGTGGGCGCCGTGGGTGGCGGTGCCGCCTCCAGGTCGGTGTTGGCTTCGTAGCTCATGAAGAATCCCGAAAAGAACAAGGGCGGGTGGCGCACCAGTGCGCCACCCCTGGGGCGCCGAGGGCCCGGTCCGGCCGGCCCTCGGTCGGCCCTCCCCACCGGAAGGGCCCACCGTTGCTGATCAGAGTTCCTTGTCCCAGTCGCGCAGCGGCTTGGCGCCGCGCTTGCGCAGCTCTTCCATCCAGGTCTTGACGATCTGCGCCGCCGGACCCCGCGACGCGTTGGCCTTGACCCAGTCACCGGCGATGTTGGGCATGGTCTTGGCCCACTTCTCACGCTCGCCAGGCGCCATGGGCGCGATCTTCACGGGCACCGACTGCTTGGCGCCCTGCTCGCCGATGGCCTTGAGCGCCGACTCGTAGCGCTGCATCAGCGTGTCGCCCAGCACCCGCGAGTACTCCAGGCCCACGTCCTTCACGATCTTCTGCACTTCGGGCGGCAGCGCGTTGAAGCTGTCCTTGTTCATGGCCATGCCACCGTTGTAGAGCGCGCCGATGTCCACCGTGGTGACGTAGGGCGCCACTTCGTAGATCTTGTTGGGCAGGATGCCGGTGGAAATGGAAATCGTGCCCTCGCTCACACCGGTCTGGATGTCGGTGTAGTAGCTGGTGAGCGAGCCGTCCACCGGCACCGCGCCCGAACCCTTGAGCCAGAGGCCCACGGCGCCAGGCGCCGAAATCTTCTTGCCGTTGAGGTCGGCGTAGGTGTTGATGGGTGTCTTGGTGAACAGATGGTAGGTGTCCACCCCCGATGCGCCGAGGAAGACCACGTTGTTGCGGTCCCATTCGGCCTTGAGCGCAGGCACCTTTTCGTTCATTTCGTTGGCCACCTGCAGCAGCGTGCGCACGTCGCCGGTGGTGAACGGGGTGACGGTGGCGAACTGCGTCAGCGGCATCTTGGCCGCCTCGAGGTTGGCAAACACCCAGCCGATGTCGGCAATGCCCGAGCCCACGCTGGTGAGGGTGGCATTCATCTTGTAGAGCTGGCCGCCGTAGGCCTCTTTCCACTCGATCTTGTAGCCCTTGCCGAGCGCTTCCACGCGCTTGTTCACCTCGGGCACGAACAGCGTGCTCATGAGGCCCACCCAGGGCAACGTGGTCGGGTGGCTGGACGCGATGGTCAGCTTGAAGGTCTGCTGGGCGTGGGCCGTGCCCAGACCCGCGGTGACCAGGGCAGCGGCCAGCGCGCTGGCCACAAAGGTTCGTTTCTTGATCGTCATGGTGTTGTCTCCTGTTGTGAGGTGGTGCGTGGGGTCACGCCACCTGGGTTGCCACGGGTTTGCCCGGTGAAGTGCCTGCGCCGGGCGCAGCGGCGGCCGACGCGAGCACGAAATCGAAATCGAGGGTGACGCGGCCGTCGGGGTGTTCCACCCAGTCGGCCACCAGCGAGCTGCGCACGCCGAACACGGCGTCCGAGTCGAGGTAGGGATCGCCATTGCGGAACACGTGGGTCACCAGGGTCTGGTAGCCCGGCGCCTGAATCCGGAAGTGCAGGTGGGCCGGCCGCCACGGGTGCCGCCGAGTGGCCGTCAGCATGTCACCCACCGGTCCGTCGGTGGGGATCGGGTAGGGCTCGGCCACCACGGTGCGGAAGTGAAATCCGCCGTCGGCACCGCTGCGCAACACGGCACGGCCCTGGGGCTGCTCGAGTCCTTCGCGCTGCACGTCGTACAGGCCATCGGCGTCGGCCTGCCACACGTCGATGACCGCGCCGGGCACGGGCTCGCCGGCGGGGCCGAGCACGTGCCCGCGCACCTCGCAAGGCTTGCCCGGGGCCCCGTTGGCCACGTCGGCACCGTGCGCCACCTCGGGCGCGCCTTCGACATGGAAGGGACCGAACACGGTGGCTTCGGTGCAGCCCGAGGGTTTATCGTTGTTGAGGGCCACCGTCAGCATCGACAGGCCCAGCGTGTCGGACAACAGGATGAACTCCTGCCGCTGGCCGGTGCAGGTGTGGCCCACGCGGGTGAGGAAGTCGATGCCGTAGGCCCATTCGGCCTCGGTCAGCTTGACGTCGCGGGCGAAGGCGTGCAGGTGCTGCACCAGGCTGGTCAGCACCTGTTTCAGGCGCGGGTCCGGCGTGGCGCCCAGGCGGGCAATGACCGCCTGGGTGATGTTGTCCTGGTTGAGGTTTCTCACCCTTGTCTCCTGTGGCGGGCAGCACACTGCGCACCTTGGCGGCAGAATGTAGGCGTCGCTGGATGGAAGAAAAAGGCCCGGAAGACAAAAGACTTTTCCGGTGCGCGGAAGAACATCGGGGAGAACCCGGAGAACCGAGACAAGCCCATGGACCGCTGGACCGAAATCGAACTGTTCGTGCAGGTGGCCGAAACCGGCAGCCTGAGCCGCGCGGCCGAGGCCCTGAACCTGAGCAACGCCAGCGCGAGCCGGCACCTCGCCGCCCTCGAGGAACGACTGGGCGTGCGGCTGGTGGAGCGCAACACCCGGCGCCTCTACCTGACCGACACCGGGCAGGAGTTCTTCCAGCGCGCCCGCAACATCCTGGGGGACCTGCGCGACGCCGAGTCCGACGTGAACGCCGCCGCCCTCAACCCGACCGGCGTGCTGCGCGTCACCGCCAGCCTGAGCTTTGCCATGCACCACATCGCGCCGCTGCTGCGCGAGTTCACCGAGCGCTACCCGAACGTCACCGTGCACGTCGAAGCCGCCAACCGCTACCTCGACATCATCGACAACAACATCGACGTGGCGGTTCGCACCCGCGAGTACGAACCCGACAGCAACATCACCATCCGGCGGCTCGGCGAAACGAGGCGCCTGCTCGCCGCCTCACCGGGCTACCTGGCCCGGCACGGATTTCCCAAGGAAATCGACGACCTTCACCGCCACAAACTGCTGGTCTACCTGCACGCCAACACCCCCAACGAACTGCGCTTCACGCACCTGGCCAGCGGCCAGCAGAGGCAGCTGCAGATCAAGGGCCTGCTCGAGACCAACGACGGCCAGATCGTGCGCGCCGCCGCGCTCGACGGCATGGGCATTCTGATCCAGCCCAGCTACATCATTTACGACGACATCGTGGCCGGCCGCCTGGTGCCCGTGCTTGAAGACTGGGACCTGCCCCACCTGACCATCAACCTCGCCTACCCCAGCCGCAAACACCTGAGCGCCAAGGTGCGCGCCTTCATCGATTTCATGGCAGAGCACTTTGCCCGCATGGACTACGAGCGCAAGTGGACGGGGCGGTTTGCGGTGTATTGATGGAAACACCCCTGAAGCCCGGGCTGGGTTGGGCGGCCTATAAAATCGGGCCATGCGCCGTTGGCTCATTGCGCTTTTCGCCTTTCATTTCCTCCTTGGAGTGATCGGCTTCGGTCTGCCCGACACCGTCACGGACACGCCCGTTTCGGGACTGGCCTCGTCGCCGTTCGATACGCCCGCCCCCAGCCAGAAGGGGCTGGCAGACCTTGACCACGCACTCGCCGACGAGCTGCCCGACCTGCCCGACACCCTGCAGCAACCCGCGGCACCCACGCTGGCGCACGTGCTGTTCCCCCTGCAGCCACGGATCTCCCTTGCAGACCTGCCGCTGCCCTTGCTCGACGCACCGTTTCGTCCCCCGCGGGGCGCCTGAACGCCACCGACAGCCCGCGAATCACCAGGGCGCCATCGAGACGCGACATTCCCGGCCTGCGGCCGTTGTCCACCCGCCGGGCTCCTTCGTCGTTGACGCCTTGTGGATTGCCAGACGACCTGCTTGCGCCGCCACGCCAAAACGCCGGCGCCTCAGGGCGAATCCCGTCGCCCGAGGCGACCTCTCGGGTCTGACGGCTGCCGCTGCACCAGCGCCGCTCCGAACACCTTCATTCCTCCCACACCATGGAAATTGCCTTACTGATTGCGCTGATCCTCCTCAACGGCGTGTTCGCCATGTCGGAGCTCGCTCTGGTGACCGCACGCAAGGTGCGCCTGCAGAAACTCATCGACGAAGGCGATCGCGGTGCCGCCGCGGCCCTCAAGCTCGGTGAGGATCCCAACCGGTTTCTGTCCACGGTCCAGATCGGTATCACCTCCATCGGCGTGCTGAACGGCATCGTCGGTGAGGCTGCCCTGGCCGGACCGCTCGCACTGTGGCTACAGACACTCGGTGCGCCAGAACAAGCCAGCCAGATCGGAGCCACCGCGCTGGTGGTGGTGGTCATCACCTATTTTTCGATCGTGGTGGGCGAACTGGTGCCCAAACGCCTCGGGCAGACACACCCTGAAGCGCTCGCCCGCCTGGTGGCCCGCCCGATCGACTGGCTGGCGGGCGCCACCAAGCCGTTTGTCATGCTGCTGTCGGTGTCCACCAAGGCATTGCTGCGCTTGCTGGGAGTCAAGGAAGGCAGCGGCAACGCAGTGACCGAAGAAGAGATTCATGCAATGCTCGCCGAGGGCACAAGCGCAGGCGTGATCGAATCGCATGAACACGCCATGGTGCGCAATGTTTTTCGGCTCGATGACCGGCAGATCGGATCGCTGATGGTTCCTCGAAGCGACGTCGTGACCCTTGACCTGGACGAGTCGTTCGAGGTGAACATGGCGCGGGTCGAGTCGAGCGATTACTCCCGATTCCCGGTCATCAAGGGAGATTTCGGCAACCTGAAGGGCGTGTTGAACGCGCGCCGCTGGCTCGCCCAGGCCATCAAGGGCGAGGAGCGGTCGCTGGACCAACAGCCGCTCCAGCAGCCCCTGTACGTGCCAGAAACCATCACCGGCATGGAACTGCTCGACAATTTCAGGCTGTCCGACGTGCAGATGGCCTTCGTGATCGACGAGTACGGCGAGATCCAGGGCATCGTGACCCTGCAGGACCTGATCGAAGCCATCACGGGGGAATTCCAGCCGCGAGACCCTGAAACTTCGTGGGCGATGCAGCGCGAGGATGGTTCCTGGCTGCTCGACGGACACATTCCAGTGCCAGAACTCAAGGACCGTCTCGACCTCGACAGCGTGCCCGATGAAGACCGCGGTCGCTATCACACGCTCAGCGGAATGCTGATGCTGCTGACCGGACGGCTGCCTCGGGTGGGCGATCACACCACCTGGGAAGGTTGGCGGCTCGAGATCGTGGACATGGACGGGCGCACCATCGACAAGGTGATGGCCACCAAAGTGGCTCCATCCCCGTCCGACCCGGTCGATGCATGACGGCGACGCAGCCACTTCAACCGATTGAGCCGCGTGGACTGCCGCTGTCCGTCACGCTGTTCCGCCTCGCCCACGAAGGCGGCTCGGACAGGGTGAGCATCGGCGACCTGCTGGCCGCACTCGGTGACCGGGCTGTCGGGGCCCTGATGTTCGTGTTTGCGGTGCCCAACATCATGCCGGTGCCGCCGGGTGTCTCGGCGGTGCTCGGCGCCCCGCTGATCTTCCTGGGTGCGCAACTCATGCTGGGCATCAAGCCCTGGCTGCCCCGCGCCATTGCCAACCGGTCCCTCGCCAGGGACGATCTGCAGGCCCTGGTGCGGCGCATCGTTCCGTGGCTGGCGCGTGCCGAAAAGTTGCTGCGCCCGCGCTGGCAATGGCTCACGCGCCCACCGGTCGAGAACCTCATCGGCCTCTTGTGCCTGGTCCTCGCCATCGTGCTGTCGCTGCCCATCCCGCTGGGCAACACGCTGCCTGCCCTGGCCATCAGCCTGCTGGCGCTCGGCGTGCTGGAGCGCGATGGTCTGTGGGTCGGCATCGGTGCACTGACCTCGGCGTTTGCGCTGGCCGTGGTGTCCGGCGTGCTCTGGGCCATGGCCGAAGCGGCGGTGTACCTGATCGCCCGGTGGTGGGGCTGAAAGGTCTGGTTCACACGGGCCGGGCGCCCTCCCACGCCGCCTGCAGCAGCGCCCGAATCCCGTCTTTCTCCAGGGGTCGCGGGTTGGGGTACTGGTTCTGCAGCGCGATCGTGCAGGCCTTGTCGAGGTCGCCGGCTTTCATGCCGATGTCGCGCAGCGCCACCGGGGCGCCATTGCCCTTGGCCAGGTCGAACACCGCTTGCGCGGCGTTCTGACCGCCCAGCGCGCGCGCGATGCGCTGCATGGCCTGTGGGGCCGCCGCGGCGTTGTAGGCCAGCGCGTGGGGCAGGACGATGGTGTGGGTTTCGGCGTGCGACAGGTTGAAGCTGCCGCCGAGCGTGTGGCAGAGCTTGTGGTGCAGCGCCATGCCGACGCTGCCCAGCACGATGCCGCACAACCACGCGCCATAGAGTGCATCGCCGCGGGCCTCCACGTCGCCCGGCCGGGCGACGATCCGGGGCAGCGCGCGGCCGATGGCGGCGATGCCTTCTTCGGCCATCAGGTCGATGACCGGGTTGCCCTCGGCCGAATACAGGCCTTCGGCGGCATGCGCGATGGCGTTGATGCCGCTGGTGACGCTGAGGCCGACGGGCAGTGTCAGCGTGAGCTCAGGGTCGTAGACGACGCTGCGCGGCAGCACCTTGAGGTCTTTGCCGGTCTTCTTCAGGCCCGCTTCGGTGATGCCGTAGATGGGCGTCATCTCCGAACCGGCGTAGGTGGTGGGAATGGCCAGAATGGGCAGGCCCGAGTCGAGCGCGATGGCCTTGCCGAGGCCGGTGGTAGAGCCACCGCCGATGGCCACGGCGCAGTCGGCGCCCAGTTGGCGCGCCACTTCGCGCGCCTCGCGCGCGGTTTCGATCGGCACGTGCATGACGGCCCGGTCGAAGATGCCCGCGGCACGATCGCCGAGCAGGTTCGCCACGCGTTCGGCACTGGCGCGCTGCTCGGGGGTGCACAGCACCAAGGCGCGCCGCGCGCCCATGGCGTCGATGGCCTGCGGCAGCTGGGCCAGTGCGCCAGCGCCGAACACCACGCGCGTCGGCAGGCCCTGGTAGGTGAAGGCACGCATGGGTTTGCCCCGTTTCAATCAGTCGGTGGGCAGGCCGGCGCTTCGCTGCAGCACCCGGATGATGGCCGCGTAGTCGAGCGCGCCGTCGCCCTGGGCCTGCGCCGCGGCCATCAGCTGGCGGGTGGCGGCGGTCTGCGTCAGCGGCACCTGCAGCCGCGCGCCCTCACCCAGGATCAGGTCGATGTCCTTGTTCATCTGCCCCACGGTGAACGTGGGTGTGTAGTCGCGCTGGCAGAGCTGCACGCTCTTGGCCTTGACGATGGGTGATGCCACCGCGCTGGCGCCGATCACCTGCCACATGTCCTGCCACGCTAGGCCACCCTTCTGACCCAGTGTGAGGGCCTCGGCCAGCATGGCGCTGGTCTGGGCGATCATCAGGTTCACCACCAGCTTCATCAGGCGCGCCTGCTCGGCCTCGCCCAGCCAGAAGTGGTTGGGTCCCCAGCAGCGCAACAGCGGCAACAGGCGGTCGTGCAGGTCTTTGGACCCCGAGGCCATCACCGTGAGTTGGGCCGCCTCGGCCATGTGGTTGTTGCCGGACACCGTGCAGCGCAGGTGCTGCACGCCGGCCGTGGCGCACGCCTGGGCCACGCAGGCCGAGGCCCCCGGCGAAACGGTGCTGGTGTCGATCCACGCCGCGCCGCGCGCGGCCTGCGCGGCCACGCGTTCACCCACCGCGATCAGCGCCGCATCGTGCGGCAGCGACGACACGACGACCTCGGCCGCCGCCAGGCCATCGGCCACGGTCAGCCCGGCTGCTTTCGCCAGCGCCTGCCGGTCGTCGGCAGGGTCTTCCACCGTCACCGCATGCCCCGCCGCCAGCAGGTGGCGCGCCATCGGCAGGCCCATTTTTCCGACACCGATCACGTGCACCTTCATGCGGGGGCTCCTTGCGGTTCGGCCAGGCCCATGGCGCGGGTGATTTTCTCGCCCGAGGCCCGCAATGCCGTCAGCAGCGGCGGCAGGTCCACGCCGACCAAGCGGCCATTCCGCTTGCGCCACTGGCCGGCCACCATCACGCTCTGGATGTTGGCCAGCGAGGCCTGGAACACCACCGCACTGACCGGGTCGTGCACGGGTTGCATGTTGAGGTCGTCGGCGCGGATCACCACCAGGTCGGCCTGTTTGCCGGGCGCCAGCGTGCCGATGCGGTGCAACTGCTTGAGCATGCGCGCGCCTTCGACCGTGATCCAGGCCAGGGCCTCGCGCGTGGTGATGGTGGAGGTGTCGGGAATGCTGCCGTGCGCGGCGCGGTGGGCCACGTTGTCGAGGCTGCGCTGGATGCCCAGCGCAATGCGCGCCTGGCTGATCATGTCGCCGCTCATCACACTTTCCAGGTCCACGCCGAGCGACGGCGCGCGTCCCAGTGCGCGCAGCCGGCCGGTGAGCGGATGGCCATGACCTTGCGACATCTCGCTTTCGGCCGCCGCCGAAAAGCTCATCCCGAGTTCACAGAAGCGCTTGAGCTGGTCGTCGGTCAGGGCGTGGCCGTGCACGATGTTGATCTGGTCGCCCAGCAGGCCCAGGGCCTCGAGCCGTTCCCAACCATCGGGCGTACGGGCCGGCCCGCCGCCCTGGTGCAGCGACGCAATGAGGCCGAGGTCCTTGGCCATGCGGAAGTCGTGCACCGCCACGTCCAGCGTGCTGTAGTGGGGGCCCAGCACGGCGGCGTGCACGCTCAGCAAGGGCTTGCCGTGGTGGGCCTTGAGCAGGCGCTCCACCTCGGCCCGCGGGTGGGGCACTTCCCAGAACGGCGTCTGGCCCGGTTTGGGGTCGGGCTTGGGCGTGCCGTGGAAGAACGCGGCGCGGATGCCCGACGCCAGCAGCGCATCCACCGCCGCGTCGTTGTGCGCGGGCGTGGGGTTGTTGTGGCACCAGTCCACCAGCGTGGTGGTGCCGCAGTTGAGCTGGTTGAGGGCGCCCACGCGCGTGGCGATGTGCAGGTCTTGCGGCTCGAACACGGTGGCCAGGCCGGCGTGCATGTTCTTGAAGTACTGCAACAGCGTCCAGTTGGCGGCCACCCCGCGCAGGGCTGTCTGCCAGGTGTGCATGTGGGCGTTGATGAAGCCCGGCACGACGATGCAGCCCGTGGCGTCGACCACCTCGGCGCCGTCGGCCGACAGCTGGGGTGCAATGGCTTCGATGGTGTCGCCCGCCACCAGCAGGTCACCCACCGGCAGGTCGCCCTGCGCGTCCATGGTGACGATAGTGGCGCCGCGGATGAGCGTGCGCTGTGCCATGGCGTTCAGCCCGACAGGCCGTCGCTCACGTCGACGTTGAGCGGCTCGATCTTGAGTCCGGCGTCGGCCGCGGTTTCCTTGAGCAGCACTGCAAAGTCGATGTCGTCGTGGCCGCGGCCCACCATGCGGGCAATGCTTTCGCGCGTGGCCGCGGCCGACGGCATGGGCACGCCGTGCGCCTTGGCAGCGCCCAGACCCAGGTCCATGTCCTTGAGCAGCAGCTTGGGCGTGAAGGTGACCTGCTCGAAGTTGAGCTTGGTGAGCACCGGCGTCTTGTAGCGGGTGTACATGCTGCCCAGCACCGAGTCGTTGATGCTTTCCAGGAAAACGTGGCGCGGAATGCCGGCCTTTTCGGCCAGCACGGTGATTTCGCACAGGCTCTGGATGATGACGCCGAACATGGTGTTGTGCGCGATCTTCCAGACCCGGGCCAGCTCGCCCTCGCCCACCCACATGGCCTTGCGCGACATGGCGGCCAGGTACTGTTCGTTGGCGTCGTACAGCGCCCTGGGGCCCGATGCCACCAGCAGCAGCTTGCCCGCCTTGGCCACCTTGGCGTTGCCCGACACCGGGGCGCACAGATAGGCCACGCCCATCGATTCAAGCCTGGCCCGGATCTCGGCCGACCCTTCCTGCGAAATGGAGGAGCTGTCGATCACGGTCCTCGGCTTCCGGGCGCCCGTCATCACGCCGCCGGCACCGAACAGCACCTCTTTGAGGTCGTCGGTGGTGGACACCATGGTGAAGATGGTGTCGCAACCGGCCAGATCGAGCTTGCTGTCGACCACCCGGGCGCCGTATTCGGCCAGCGGCTCGGCCTTGCTGCGGGTGCGGTTCCACACCTGCACGGTGTGCCCGGCCTGCAGCAACTTCTTCACCATGGCTTCGCCCATGCGGCCCAGGCCGATCCATCCGAGTGACTGGCTCACGTGCTTGTCTCCTGTTTTTGATTTGTCGAGGCGGCCGAGTGTGTGCAAGGCCCACCCCCTGCCGCAACCCGGCGGGCGGAAATCAGTTTTTCAAGCTGGCTGGTTGGCGGGTGTCAGGCGAGGGGCTGTGACCGGGGTGGCTTCGGTGCTGCGCCCCTCGCTGCGCGAGGGGTTCCCTGTGGTGCTCGGGTGCCGGGCCGGGCGGCAGAACTCGCTGCGCTGGCTTCGCCAGCTCCGCTCGGACAGCTGCCGCCAGTCAGACCACGACGCGCGCGGCGCGCGCAGGCGCGACACCCTGCGCTCCTCGGCACCGCACAGGCGCCACCCCGGTCACAGCCCCTCGCCTGACGGCGGCGTGGTGGGTGTCTGCTGGGTGGAGTCCGTTCGGTCAGAGGTTGGGGGGCGGCTTTGGACCCGTTGCAGACGCTCACATCAACGTTGCTCAATTCAAGTATGGAAGCTCACTTCCGGATCCTTGATGGTTCAACGGCTTGCAGAACGTCAATCGCAAATTGATTGAACTCTAGTCCAATTTGATCTGCTGTCTCCAATTGGGAGCACTTAGCTGCGACCTCCCACATGGCTCTGCCCTGACCGCGCGGGTTGCTGAAGGCAATCAAGAACTGCCTGCGAACCGCAAGCACTTCTTTGGTCTGCAAGTCATAGATGAGCAACTCACCGCCAGAGATTCCATGCTCACGGTCCCGCAGGCGAACAATGCCGCGCCAAGTGTAGCCATAGCGCGCTGTGATGGCGGGAATGCCGGTCACCTGCATTGGAGTGGCCTGCTTGAAATGTGTCGTCACCCTACCGTTCTGATCGAGCGATTGCGTCTGCGTATACCCAAACAACCGGATGTACGGCTCACGAATGGCCTCCTGCCATCTCACATCTCGACGGGGCTGCTCGACAAAGCGGTAGTTCAAGAACGGTGGGTATACAAACCATGCGCCTACATCCAAGGGCTTTGCGTCACCGCTCAATCTGAACTTGCGCTGAATCCACGGCATCTCAAGCGCGTACGGCAAGGTCAAGGGGTCGTCGTCCTTCGCCGACGCCGGCGCTGGGTCGCCCTGAGGCCGCGCAAAGTAAAGGCCTTCGACGTTTGGCACAGTCCTCACGATCCATTCCCCCGCTTCGGTGCTGCACAGGTGATTGAAGTACTGGACCGCCACCTTGGGCGTGCCCGGTAACCATGACTTCCACCATGCACGACCGAAGTCAAAAGGCTGGGCCTGTTGTGGCACCGTGGCAGGCAGCTTCAAGCCATGTGCAATTCGAGCCTCTGGCGTGTCCAGCCATTGCGCAGGGATCGGCAAGGCTTGACCTTGAACTTGAACTAGGGAGCTCCAACCAGCGTTCTCTTGTGCGGTTGAAGCGGCCGTATTGAGGCAAAGCACCATCCCGAGCGGCAAGGCTATGTGAAGTCTGAACCGTGGCAACGCAAGTCCACCATCTCTCAGGAAAGAGATAACCCAATCCTGCACCGGCAGTACTGCCGATCCCGCCGAAGCCAGTCCTACTCGCACATATCCCCCTGACCTGTGTTTTTGCTAGGCACGCGAGCCTGCAGACTTCAAGGACGCGATTGCTTTAACGTCCGCTTCTGGCCGATAACCGACATCGTAGCCACCCCAGGGGTTCCCTGCCACCCTGCTCACCTCCCTTCGCCGAGGGCTTGACCCTAGGTCGGGGAGCGCCTCTGCGCTGGCGAGGTATCGGCTTTCTGTGCGGAGCGGGCCGCGGCCCGTCACACGAGCACCGCAGCGGAACCCATGCGCAGCAAGGGACGGTACAGGGAAGCACGCCGGCCGAAGTCCCGAGCACTCGGCTCGTCAGCACAGCAGTTCAAAAGAATGGGCAATCGATGTCAATCGCCCTGGCGCGACTCGAGCGTGCGCACCAACATCCGTTCGACGGCGGAGGCAAGGGGCGGCAGGTCCTGCTCAACCACCAGCCAAACGGCCACCACATCGATGCCGAGATACCCATGCACGATGACGTTGCGAAAGCCTGAGAGTTCCCGCCATGGAACCTGCGGCTCGGTGGTCTTGATGGTGTCGGACAGGCGCTGGCTCGATTCGGTCAGCGTCTGCAGGTTGCGAATCACGGCGTCCTGCACGAGTCGCGACGACTCGAACATGACTCGATCGCCTGCGGTGTACTCAAGTACCCTGCCGATGCAGTCGCGCATGTGCGTGAGCAGCACAAGGTCGCTGTCGGGGCCTGGCGTCACAGCGGTATCGAATCGGCGAGCACGCGATCGCGCAGCGCCGGATGGAGGCTCTTTTCAGTGACCACATCCACGTGGCGGCCCAGCAGCTCCTGAGCGTCCAGCAAAAGACCTCCGAGGGAAAGCGCGCTGGTGCCAGGGGCCAGCGTGACCAGCAGATCGACATCACTGTCGTCATCCGCCTCATCTCGCGCCATGGAGCCGAACACCCGCACGCTCGTGATGCCACGGCGGTGCGCCAGCGTCAGAAGCTGCTCTCGGTGGGATTCGATCAATGCGTGCACGCTTCCAGTGTAGCGGCGTGCGGCTCGCCCGCAAAGCTCACGTGCCAGACGCGCCCACAGTGGCGACACAGAGCGACCACTCACCCCCTCCCCGTCTGCCCCAACAACGAAGACACCTCATCCGCCGCCGCCCGCAGCCGGGGCAGCAGCTGGTCTTTCATCACCGCGGCCGAGGTTCGGTTGGCCTGGCCTGAGACGTTGAGCGCAGCCACCACCGCGCCGGCGCGGTTCTTCACCGGTGCGGCGATCGAGATCAGTCCTTCTTCGAGTTCCTGGTTCACCAGCGCCCAACCCTGGCGGCGCACCTGCTGCACCTTGGCCAGCAGGTCGGCCGGGGCGGTGCTGGTGTGGCGGGTGTGGGCGCGCAAGGCGCTGGCGCCCAAACGGGCTTTCACCTCCGCGTCGTCCAAGCCCGACAGCAGCACGCGGCCCAGCGACGTGCAGTAGGCCGGCAGGCGGGTGCCCACGTTCAGGTTCAGCGCGACGATCTTGTGGGTGTGAACGCGCAGCACGTAGACGATGTCGGTGCCGTCGAGCACGGCGGCCGAGCAGCTTTCGCCCACCGCGTCGGCCAGGCGTTCCATCACCGGTTCGGCCAGGTTCCAGATCGGCATCGAGCTGAGGTAGGCGAACCCGAGGTCGAGGATGCGCGGTGTCAGGCGGTAGAGCTTGCCGTCGGTGGACACGTAGCCCAGCGCCTGCAGCGTGAGCAGGATTCGCCGGGCTCCGGCGCGGGTCAGGCCGCTGCGCGCCGCCACGTCGGACAGCGTCTGCGCACCCGCGTCGGCGCTGAAGGAGCGGATCACCTCCAGGCCGCGGGCGAAGGACTGCACATAGCCGTCGCCGGGTGTGGGGGCGTCGGGTGCGCGACGGGCGTGGGTTGCCATGGGTCGGGATGCGCCGCTAGAATGATTCGTCAATCGAACACTTGTTCGACATTAGAACAAACTTCGGCAGCCCCATCAACCCGGAGACAACACCCGTGATCAACAAGATCGCTGCCTCGGTGGCCGAGGCCCTGCATGGCGTGCGCGACGGCGCCACCGTGCTGATCGGCGGCTTCGGCACCGCCGGCATTCCCAATGAGCTCATCGACGGCCTGATCGCCCAGGGCGCGCGCGACCTGACGGTGGTCAACAACAACGCCGGCAACGGCGACCACGGGCTGGCCGCGCTGCTCAAGACCGGGCGCGTGCGCAAGGTGATCTGCAGCTTTCCGCGCCAGGCCGACAGCCACGTGTTCGATGCGCTGTACCGCAGCGGGCAGCTCGAGCTCGAACTGGTGCCGCAAGGCAACCTGGCCGAGCGGCTGCGCGCAGCGGGCGCCGGCATCGGCGCGTTCTTCACGCCCACCGGCTTCGGCACCGACCTGGCAAAGAATGCCGACGGCAGCCCCAAGGAAACGCGGGTGATCAACGGCCGGCCGTATGTGCTGGAGTACCCGATCTTTGGCGACGTGGCGCTGATCAAGGCCGAGCGCGGCGACCGCTGGGGCAACCTCACCTTCCGCAAGGCGGCGCGCAACTTCGGCCCGGTGATGGCCACCGCGGCGAAACGCACCGTGGCCAGCGTGTTCGAGATCGCCGAGCTCGGCACGCTGGACCCGGAGACCATCGTCACGCCGGGCATTCACGTGAGTGCGGTGGTGCAGATCCCCCGCACCATCACCCAGGCCGGCGGATTCAAGGTGGCCGCATGACAGGCGCCCCCACCCCCGCCCTCCCCCGCCAGCGGGAGAGGGAGCAAGGCACGCCTCCCCAAGCGAGAACCACGCCATGAGTCACACCCGTCGCACCAAAGACGAGCTCGCCAAGCGCGTCGCGCAGGACATCTTCGATGGCGCCTACGTGAACCTGGGCATTGGACAGCCCACGCTGGTGGCCAACCACATCCCCGCCGGGCGCGAGGTGATCCTGCACAGCGAGAACGGCATTCTGGGCATGGGCCCGGCACCCGCCGTGGGGCACGAAGACTACGACCTGATCAACGCCGGCAAGCAGCCGGTGACGCTGCTGGCCGGCGGCGCCTACTTTCACCACGCCGACAGCTTCGGCATGATGCGGGGCGGCCACCTGGACATCTGCGTGCTCGGCGCGTTCCAGGTGTCGGCCACCGGCGACCTGGCCAACTGGAGCACCGGCGAGCCCGGCAGCATCCCCGCGGTGGGAGGCGCCATGGACCTGGCCATCGGCGCCAAGCAGACCTGGGTCATGATGGACCTGCTGACCAAGAAGGGCGAGAGCAAGATCGTGTCCGCCTGCACCTACCCGCTCACCGGGATCGCCTGCGTCAAGCGCATCTACACCGACCTCGCCACGCTCGAATGCACACCCGACGGGCTCAGGCTCATCGACACGGTCGATGGCCTGTCGCTCGACGAACTGCAACGCCTGGTGGGCCTGCCGATTGCACAATCCTCCCGTTCGGGCTGAGCCCGTCAAAGCCCGGACCAACCCGCCCCGCCAACCTGCCCCGCCAATGCCCGTCGACCAGCTCAGGGCGGGCGGTGCCGCCAACACCACCAGCATGACCCGACAAGCCTTCATCTGCGACGCCATCCGCACCCCCTTCGGCCGCTACGGCGGTGCACTGTCAAGTGTGCGCACCGACGATCTCGGCGCCCTGCCCATCCAGGCGCTGATGGCGCGCAACCCGAACGTCGACTGGGCCGCCGTGACCGATGTGCTCTACGGCTGCGCCAACCAGGCCGGTGAAGACAACCGCAACGTGGCGCGCATGGCCAGCCTGCTGGCGGGGCTGCCCATCGACGTGCCGGGCGCCACCATCAACCGGCTGTGCGGCTCCGGCATGGACGCCGTGGGCAGCGCGGCGCGCGCCATCCGCGCGGGCGAAGCGGGGCTGATGATTGCCGGCGGGGTGGAGAGCATGAGCCGCGCGCCTTTCGTGATGCCCAAGGCCGACAGCGCCTTCAGCCGCAGCAACGCCGTTTACGACACCACCATCGGCTGGCGCTTCGTCAACAAGCTCATGAAAGAGCGCTACGGCGTGGACTCCATGCCCGAGACGGCCGAGAACGTGGCGGTGGACCACGGCATCGAGCGCGAGGCGCAGGACCGCATGGCCCTGGCCAGCCAGCTCAAGGCGGTGGCCGCGCAGAAGGCCGGGCACCTGGCGCGCGAAATCGTGCCGGTGACCCTGGCGCAGAAGAAGGGCGACCCGATCGTCGTGAGCCAGGACGAGCACCCGCGCGAGACCAGCCTCGAGGCGCTGGCCAGACTCAAGGGAGTGGTGCGGCCCGACGGGACGGTGACCGCCGGCAACGCCAGCGGCGTGAACGACGGCGCCTGCGCCCTGCTGCTGGCCGACGAGGCCAGCGCCGCCAGGAACGGCCTGACCCCCAAGGCCCGCGTGGTGGGCATGGCCACGGCCGGCGTGGCGCCCCGCGTGATGGGCATCGGCCCGGCGCCCGCGAGCCAGAAGGTGCTGGCGCTCACCGGCCTCACCCTCGAGCAGATGGATGTCATCGAACTCAACGAAGCCTTTGCCGCGCAGGGCATTGCCGTGCTGCGCATGCTGGGCCTGCGCGACGACGACGAGCGGGTGAACGCCTGGGGCGGCGCCATCGCGCTGGGTCACCCGCTGGGCGCCAGCGGTGCGCGGCTGGTCACCACCGCGGTCAACCGCCTTCACAGCACCGGCGGCCGGTATGCGCTGTGCACCATGTGCATCGGCGTGGGCCAGGGCATTGCGCTGATCGTCGAAAGAGTCTGAGGCAGACCGGCCGTGGCATGTTCAGCACCCATGGCCACGCTGCTTGTGCTGCTGGCGGTGGGGACCGCCCACGCACAGGGTTGTGGCGAGGTGCTGAGCGTCACCACGGCCGCGGCCGGTGAGCTGCGTGCGGCCTTCGTGCCACCCGCCAGAACACCCGCCACCACGCTGGTGCTCCTTCCCGGTGGCGACGGGCATGCGGCCCTCGATTCGACCGGTTGCCCGCAGCGGCTGCAAGGCAATTCGCTGATCCGGTCGCTGCCTTTGTTTCAGGCCGCCGGCCTGGGCACGCTGCTGGTCGACGCACCGGCCAGGCACCAGGGCGGAGACGGTCTGGGCGCTTACCGGACCGACGTCGACCACGCGGCCGACCTGGGCCGGCTGATCACCGCGGTTCGAGAACGAACCGGTGGCACCGTCTGGGTGGCGGGCACGAGCCGCGGCGCCATCTCGGCCGCCAACGCGGCCGCCCGCCTGCAGGGCCGGGCCGCGCCCGATGGCGTGGTGCTCACGTCGGCGGTGGTGGCGGGCGATCCGCGCGCGCGCAAGCCATGGGTGGCGCAATCGGTGTTCGATCTGCCGCTGCAGGCCATCGTGCAACCGCTGCTGGTGATCGGGCACGCGCAAGACCGCTGCCTGCGCTCGCCGCCCACCGAAATGGACCGGGTGGTCTCGTCGACCCGCAGTGCGCGGGCCCAGGCGGTCACGGTCCGCGGTGGTGCCGTTGACGAAGGCGCTGCCCGCGTGGATGCCTGCGAGGGCCGCTCGGCGCACGGCTTCATCGGGCAGGAAGCCGAGGTCGCCGACGGCATCGTGCGCTTCGTTCGCGGTCAACGCTATTGAAAACCCAACAAGGACGCTGATTGAACGACCTGCTGCACAGGCCGCTGCGCGAACTGGCCACCCGCCTGGTGCGGCGCGAGCTCACCGCCGAGGCGCTGGTCCGCGCCTGCATCGAGCGCATCGCCGAGGTGGACGCGTCCATCGAAGCCTGGACCGCGCTGGACACCGATCGGGCCCTGCGCCTGGCGCGCGGCATCGACGCCGGTGCGGTGCGCGGCGCCCTGCATGGCGTGCCGGTCGGCGTGAAGGACCTGATCGACACCGGCGACCTGCCCACGGCCTACGGGTCGCCGATCTACCAGGGGCACCAACCCGCCATGGACGCGGCCTGCGTGGGGCAGTTGCGCACCGCGGGCGCCTATGTGCTGGGCAAGACGGTCACCACCGAATTCGCCACCATGGTGCCCGGCAAGACGCGCAACCCGCACTCGCCACCGGGCACGGCGCACACGCCGGGCGGCAGCTCCAGCGGGTCGGCCGCGGCGGTGGCGGCGCGCATGGTGCCGCTGGCGCTGGGCACGCAGACCGCGGCATCGGTGGTGCGGCCGGCGGCGTACTGCGGGGTGGTGGGTTTCAAGCCCACCTTCGGCCTGCTGCCGGTCACCGGCGTGAAGCTGCAGGCCCCGAGCCTCGACACGGTGGGGGTGTTCACACGGGCGGTCGATGACGCGGCGTTTGCCGTGGGCGCCATGGCTCGGCTCGACCTCTCGCCCAGGCGCCCGGCCACGCTTCGCGCAGCCCTGTGCCGCACGCCCTGGTGGGACGAGGCCGACGCCGATGCCCGTCGCGCTTTGGCCGAGGCGGGCGACCGCCTCAAGGCGCATGGCGTCCAGGTGATCGACGTCGACCTTCCGCCGCACTGGGCCGCGCTGACCGACGCGCAGCTCGACATCATGGGTTTCGAAGCCGCTGCCGCGTTCGCGCCGGAGCGCCTGGCACACCTGTCGCTCATCAGCGCACCGCTGCGCCAGATGCTGGATTTCGGGGCCGAGGTGAGCGGCCAGCGCGTGGCCGCCGCGCACGCCCTGGTGGCGCGCGCCCGGGCCGAACTGGCCACCGTGATGGCCGGCGTGGACGTGTGGCTGGCCCCCAGCGCCACCGGTGTGGCGCCGGCCGGCCTGACGGGCACCGGAAACCCCGTGTTCAGCCGTGCCTGGAGCGCGCTGGGCGTGCCCTGCGTGCACGTGCCCTGCGGCCAGGGCGCCCACGGACTGCCGGTCGGGGTCACGGTGGCCGCACCGCCCTGGCAGGACGCGCTGGCCCTGGGCGCGGCCCAATGGGTGGAAAACTGATCAACGGGGCCCGCCAGCGCCGAAATGCTTGACCGGGGTCAACCCACGCAAGGCCGTGGCGTGCTGCAATGGCCCTCATGTCACACACACCGAGTCCGGTGTTCGTTGCGCGGGCTCTCACCAAGACCTATGGCGACGGTCCGACCGCCGTTTACGCGCTGCGCGGCGTGGACCTGGACATCGAGCGCGGCGAATTCGTGGTGCTGCTCGGTGCCTCCGGCAGCGGCAAGAGCACGTTGCTCAACATCCTGGGCGGGCTGGACACCGCCACCAGCGGGTCGGCCCAGTGGATCCACGGTGGCGAGACCCATGAGCTCACCGGCGCCAGCGACGCCGACCTGACGCGCTACCGGCGCGAGCACGTCGGATTCGTGTTCCAGTTCTACAACCTCATTCCCAGCCTGACCGCCAAGGAAAACGTGGCGCTGGTGACCGACCTCGCCGACGATCCGATGAAGCCGGAAGACGCGCTGGGCCTGGTGGGCCTGGGTCACCGCGTCGATCACTTCGTGTCGCAACTGTCGGGGGGTGAGCAGCAGCGCGTGGCCATTGCACGGGCCATCGCCAAGCGGCCCGCGGTGCTGCTGTGCGACGAACCCACGGGCGCACTCGACTGCGCGACCGGCATCGTGGTGCTGCAGGCGATCGAAACCGTGAACCGCGAGCTCGGCACCACCACCGTGGTGATCACCCACAACGCACCGATTGCGGCCATGGCCCACCGGGTGCTGCGGCTGGCCGACGGCCGAATCGTCGAAGCCCGCCAGAACGACGCGCGCGTGCCGGCGGCGGAACTGAGCTGGTGAGGCGCCTGCCATGCGTGCACTGACCATCAAGCTCGGGCGCGATCTTCGGCGGCTGTGGAGCCAGGTCATCACCATCGCCCTGGTGGTGGCCATCGGCGTGGGCGGATTCGTCGGCCTGTTCTCGGTGCATGCGTCGCTGCTCGAGGCGCGCGACGACTTCTACCGCAGCCACCGGCTGGCCGACGTGTTCATCTCGCTCAAGCGCGCGCCGCTCGCGCTGCGCGAGCGGCTGGCCGCCGTGGACGGCGTGGCCGACGTGCAGACCGGGCTGGTGTTCGACGCGCAGATCGACCTGGGCGACCCCGGTGCACCGGTGACCGGGCGATTTGCCGCCCTGGACCTGCCGCGGGTGCAACGCGGTGAACAGGGCCTGAACGCGGTGCGGCTGCGCGAGGGCCGCTGGCCGGAAGCGGGCGCCGAACTGGAGGCGGTGGTGAGCGAGGGCTTTGCCCGCGCGCGCGGGCTGTCGCCGGGCACCACCACCCGCGCCGTGCTCAACGGCCGCCTGCAACGCGTGCGGGTGGTGGGTCTGGCGATATCGCCCGAATACGTCTTCGCCTCGGGCGGTGGCGCGCCCGATGAAAACAGCTTCGGCATCTGGTGGGTCGACGCCCGCCGCCTCGCCGAGCTGCTCGACATGCAGGGTGCCTTCAACCAGGCGGCGGTGCGGCTGCATGCGGGTGCGTCCGAGGCGGCCGTGCTGGCCGACCTGGACCGCCTGCTCGAGCCCTACGGCTCGCTGGGCGCGGTGGCCCGCGCCGACCAGTTGTCGGCGCGCGTGGTGGACGACGAGCTGGAGCAGCTCAAGGTGATGGGCACCGTGCTGCCGGGCATTTTCCTGGCGGTGGCGATGTTCATCCTCAACGGCGTGCTGGCGCGGCAGGTGGCCACGCAGCGGTCGCAGATCGCGGCGCTCAAGGCGCTGGGCTACGGCGATGCGGCCATCGGCTGGCACTACCTGCAGCTCGCGCTGGTGATCGCCGGGTTGGGGGTGCTGGCCGGGCTGTTGCTCAGCGGTGTCATCGGCCGGCTGATGCTGGGCCTGTACGAGCCGGTGTTCCGGTTCGATGCGCTGGCCTACCGCACCACGCTGCCGCTGGTGTTCATCGCCTTCGCGCTGGCCGCCGCCGCGGCATCGCTGGGCACCTGGACCGCGATCCGCGCGGTGGTGCGGCTGCGACCCGCACAAGCCATGCAGCCGCCCGCACCGCCGCGCTACCGCCGCACCCTGGCCGAGCGGTTGGCCAGGGGGCGCAGGGTCGGCCCGCGGCTGCTGATGATCGTGCGCGACGTCGAGAACCGGCCCTGGCGCAGCGCCTTCACCGTGGGGGGCGTGGCCATGGCCATGGCACTGCAGATCTCGGGCGCGTTCTGGCTCGACGCCATCGCCCACATCGTGGACGTGCAGTTCCGGCAGGTGCAGCCCGGCGACGTGACGGTGAACTTCCACCCCCACGCACCGGCCACGGTGACCGCCGACCTGATGCGGCTGCCGGGCGTGCTGCGGGCCGAGGGCTACCGCAGCGAACCGGTGCGCGTGTTGCACGGGCTGCAGCGGCAGGACGCCACGGTGACGGGTTTCCAGCCGGGCGCCCAGCTCATGCGCGTGGTGGACACCCGGCTCGGGCCGGTGGACCCGCCGGCGCAGGGCATCGTGCTGTCGCAATTGCTGGCGCGCGCGGTGGGCGCGGGGGTGGGCGACACCGTGACGGTGGAGTTCCGCGTGGGCCACCGCGAGCGGTTGTCGCTGCCGGTGGTGGCGGTGGTGCACACCCTCATGGGCCAGCAGGCCTGGATGCACCTGGACACCCTGCACCGCGCCACGCGCGACAGCGCAGGCCTGTCCGACGCCGCGCTGCAGGTCGAGGCCTCGGCACTGCCCGCCTTCTGGGTGGCGGTGAAGGCCTCGCCCGGCATCAGCGCGGTGTTCGACAAGCGGGCCATGGCCAAGGCGTTCGACGAACGCACCACCTACAACATGGGCGCCTTCAGCGCCATCCTCACGCTGTTCGCGGTGGCCATGGCGGTGGGCATCACCTACAACGCGGCGCGCATCGCGCTGTCCGAACGCGCGTGGGACCTGGCCAGCCTGCGCGTGCTCGGCATGACGCGCGGCGAGGTGTCGTTGCTGCTGCTCGGTCAGCTGGCGGTGGAACTGCTGCTGGCCCTGCCGCTGGGCATGCTGGCCGGCTGGGGGCTGGCCTCGCTGCTGATGCGGCTCATGTCCTCCGACAACATCGATTTTCCTGTGGTGATCGAACCGTCCACCTATGCGTGGGCCGCGATCATCGTGCTGGCCGCGGGCGTGGCCAGTGCCTTGCTGGTGCGCCGCCGCGTCGACCGACTCGACCTGGTGGCCGTTCTGAAAGTGCGCGAATGAAAGCCTCACCCCCTCCCCTGCGCCGCTGGCTGATCGCCGCGGCCGTGGCGCTGCCCGTCATCGGGTTGATCGCCTGGGCGCTGCGCCCGGCCGCCCTGCCGGTGGACACCGACACGGTCGCGCAAGGCCGCTTTGAACTCGCGATCGAGGAAGACGGCGTGCTCCGGCTGGTGCAGCGCTACACCGTGACGGCGCCCACCGCGGGCGACCTGCAGCGGCCCGGCCTGCGGGTGGGCGACACGGTGGCCGAGGGCGAGGCGCTGGCCGTGCTGCGACCGGCGGCGCCGGCCATGATCGACGCGCGCACCCGCGCCGTGCTGCAGGAGCGGCTGGGCAGCGCGCAGGCCGGCGTGTCGGCCGCCGACGCGCAGGTGGCGCGCCAGCAGGCCGCCCTGGCCCAGGCCGATCTCGACGTGCGCCGGCAGGACGAACTGGCCCGCGCCCGCTTCGTGTCGCCCGCGGCGCTGGAACAGGCCCAGCTCGCGCGCCGCGTGGCGCAGCAGGCGCTGGCCGCTGCCCAGGCCGAACGCCGGGTGGCCGCCTATTCGCTCAGCGAAGCCGGTGCCGCGCTGTCGCGCGCCGAATCTGGCAACCCCGGTGAGGGCCTGTGGACGCTGCGCAGCCCGGTGGCCGGGCGCGTCGTCGTTCTGCACCGCGAAAGCGCCGGGCCGATCGCCGCCGGCCAGCCGATCATGGACCTGGGCGACACGTCGCGGCTGGAGGCGGTGGTCGATCTGCTGTCGGGCGACGCCGCGCGGGTGTCCCCCGGGGCGCCCGCCACCTTGCGGGCCGGTGCCGGCGTGCCCCCGCTGCAAGGTCAGGTCACCCGCGTTGAACCGGTGGCGTTCACCAAGGTCTCGGCGCTCGGCATCGAGGAACAGCGGGTCAACGTGCACATCGCCCTGCAGGGCGACCTGCCCAAGGGCACCGCCCTGGGCGAGGGTTACCGCGTCGAGGCGCGCATCGTCACCCGCTCGGTGCCCGAAGCCCTGCTGGTGCCGGTGGCGGCCCTGGTGCGCAGCGGCGAGGGCTGGCAGGTGTTTCTGGTCGATGCCGACCAGCGCGCCCGCGCCCGCGCGGTGACGCTGGACGAACGCAACAGCGACGTGGCGGTGGTGACCGGTGGGCTGGCGGTGGGGGACCGCGTGGTGCGCTACCCCGGCAACGGCGTGGCCGAGGGCCAGCGCATCCGCGAGCGCCGATGACCCGGCGTCTGCTCGGGCATGGTCGCTGCGGCACCATGTCGGCATGCGATGGATGCACCTGATTCCCCTGCTCTGCGGGCTGACCGCACCGGCGCTGCACGCCAATGACTCGGCGGCCCACCGCGTGCGGCTCGAAGGCTTTTCGATCGACCGCACCGAGATCACGATCGCGCAGTTCGCGCGCTTCGTGCAGGCCACTGGCCTGGTGACGCGCGCCGAGCGCGACGGCGGCGGTCAGGAGTACGAAGGCGGCTGGAAACGGCGCGCCGGCTGGACCTGGCGCGCGCCCGACGGTCAGCGCAACGCCGACCCCCGACTGCCCGCGGCCCACCTCACCTTCGGCGAGGCCGAGGCCTACTGCCGCTGGGCGGGTGGCCGCCTGCCCACCGCCGCCGAATGGCAGCGTGCGGCCTACACCGAGCAGCGGGCGCAACCGCCCGCGCCGTTCGTGCGGGGCACCACCTACACCCACCCCACCGGGCCCACGCCCGACGGCGCCAACACCAGCGCCGACGACCCGTGGCCACGCGCAGCGCCCGCAGGCGCCACGCGCGCCGGCGTGAACGGCCTGCACGACATGGGCGCCAACCTGTGGGAATGGGCCAGCGATGCACAGGGTGGCGAGCGGCGCACGATGGGTGGTTCGTGGTGGTACGGGGCCGGGCAGATGCGCGCCGACGTGGTGGCCTGGAAACCGGCCGACTTCACGGCCGTGTACATTGGCGCGCGTTGCGTGTACGACCAATGACCGACATGGACCTTCCTGCCCACCAACTGAGCATGACCGTGCTGATGACGCCGGACATGGCCAATTTCTCCGGCAACGTGCACGGCGGCACCATCCTCAAGCTGCTCGACCAGGTGGCCTACGCCTGCGCCAGCCGATACGCCGGTCGCTACGTGGTCACGCTGTCGGTCGATCAGGTCATTTTCCGTCAGCCGATCCATGTGGGCGAACTCGTCACCTTCCTGGCCTCGGTCAACCACACCGGCACGTCGTCGATGGAGATCGGCATCAAGGTGGTGGCCGAGAACATCCGCACGCAGGAGGTGCGGCACGCCAACAGCTGCTTCTTCACCATGGTCGCGGTGGACGACGACGGCAAACCGGTGGCGGTGCCGCCGCTGCGCCCGTTCACGCCCGACGAACGCCGCCGCCACGCGGCGGCGCAGGTGCGAAAGCAGTTGCGTCAGGAGTTCGCCCAGCGCACCGAGGCGGTCCGGCAAGGGACCTGACCTCGCGGCCAGACCTTACCCGGTGACGGGATCGGCCACTTCGCCCGACCGCATCTGCGCCACGCGCTGCTCGAAGCGCTGCGTGTGAACGCGGTCGAACAGCTCGACCATCCAGACCACGCGCTCGCCGATCGAGCGCGGTGAGGCGCCGTCCGGGGTGTCGTTGGCCGCTTCGCCCCGGCAGTGGTCAACCAGGTAGGTGATGGCGGCCAGGGGTTCGGAAGATTCACCCCGGCCCACCCAGTGGGCCTGCAACGACGCGGCCGCGGCCAGCGCCATCTTGCGGCGGGTGGACACCACGGCGCGGTGGTTCACCGGGTCGAGTCCGTTGCGGCGCAACTGCGAACCGATCTCGGCGTAAATCATTCGTGCCGCCAGAATCGCCGCGCGGCAATCGCGCGGCAGCAAGGCCACGCCGTGGCTGGCCTGGCGGTACAGCCGCTCGGCCTCATCGAGCAGGCGGCCCACCACGTTCTGCAAGGCAAAGCAGCAATCGGGCGACTTCAGCCAGGCGTCGGGATCGAGGCCGACGTCGTGCATCCAGGCACGCGGAAGGTACAGGCGACCAAGGCGGGCGTCTTCACCGACGTCGCGCGCGATGTTGGTCAGCTGCATGGCCACGCCCATCTCGCAGGCGCGCGCCAGCGCCACCGGACTGCGCACACCCATCAGCCAGCACATCATGGCGCCCACGCTGCCGGCCACGCGCGCGCCATAGTCGTGCAGTTCCTCGATGGTTTCGTAGCGGCGCCCCGAGGCGTCCCAGGCGAAGCCGTCCAACAGCGCGTCCAGCAGGGGCCGCGGCAGCCGGTGCTGCGCCACCACCAGCGACAGCGCGCGGTCCTCGACCGCATCGGTTGGCTGGCCGGCGTAAATGCCGTCGAGCCGGTCCGACAGCAGCGAACGGCTCACGTCCGGGGCCAGGCCCCGCTCGTCCACGATGTCGTCGGCCACCCGGCAGAACGCGTACAGCGCAATCGACGCATCGCGCACGCGGGGGGGCAGCAGGCGGCTGGCCGCGAAAAAGCTTCGGGAGCCGGTGCGCATGAGCGCCACGCAGGCCGCCAGGTCGTCGGAACGGGGGGTCGACTCAGCCATGGGCGGCCTGTCGCTGTTGACTCTTCCAGGTGCCCGCATCGGGCACCACCGAATCGAGCGCCTTGGCCGACATGAGCACACCGGGCACACCGGCCCCCGGGTGGGTGCTGGCACCCACCATGTACAGCTGGTCGATGTCCTCGCTGCGGTTGTGCGGGCGGAACCACGCGCTTTGCGTCAGCACCGGCTCCAGCCCGAAGGCGGCGCCCTTGAGCGACAGCAGGTTGTCGTGGAAGTCCTGCGGCGTGGTGATGAGCGACGCGGTGACGTGCGACTCGAAGCCGGGCAGCACGGTGCGGTCCAGCACTTCGGCAATCGCCTTGCGGTAGGCCGCCGACTGGATGGACCAGTCGGTGCCGCTGTCCAGGTGCGGCACCGGTGCCAGCGCGTAGAAGGTGTCGTGGCCGTCGGGCGCCATCGACGCATCGGTGGCGGTGGGCCGGTGCAGGTACAGGCTGAAATCGTCGGCCAGCTTGTGGCGCTCGAAGATGTCGCGCAGCAGTTCCTTGTAGCGCGGACCCAGCAGCATCATGTGGTGCGGCACGTCGTCGTAGCGCCGGTTGGTGCCGAAGTACCAGACGAACAGGCTCATCGAATAGCGCCCGCGGTCGATGCGCGAATCGGTCCAGTGGCGGCGGTGCTGCGACTCGATCAGGTGCCGGTAGGTCCACGCGGTGTCGGCGTTGGACACCACGATGTCGGCGGCGATGCGCTCGCCACTGGCCAGCGTGACGCCCGTGGCACGGCCCTGGTCCACCTCGATGCGGCGCACCTCGGCGTTGCAGCGCAACACCCCGCCCTGCCCTTGCAGCAGCTTGACCAGGCCCTGAACCAGGCGGCCGGTGCCGCCGATGGCCCAGTGCACGCCCCACTGCCGCTCGAGCGCATTGATCAGGCTGTAGATGCAGGTGACCGAAAACGGATTGCCGCCGATGAGCAGGCTTTGCAGGCTCATGGCGATGCGCAGCTTGGGGTGCTTGAGGTGGCTGGCCACCATGCCGTGCAGGGTGCGCCAGCCGCGCATCTTGAGAATGGCCGGGCTGGCCTTGACCAGGTCGCCCACGGTGTCGAAGGCCTTGGCGCCCAGCGCGGCAAAACCCAGCTCGTAGCAGTGGTCGGCCTCGGCCATGAAGCGCTCGTAGCCGGCCGCGTCGGACGGGCAGATGCGCTTCACCTCGGCGCGTTGCCGGTCGGGATCGCCGCTGTAGTCGAAATGGTCGCCGTCGGCAAAGCGGATCCGGTAGAACGGATCGAGCGGCACCAGTTGCACATCGTCCTCGAACTTGCGCCCGGCCAGCGCCCAAAGCTCGTGGAACAGGAAAGGCACCGTGATGATGGTCGGACCGGCATCGAAGATGTGACCGTTCTGGTGGTGCACGCGGGCACGGCCGCCCGGGGTGTCGAGCTTCTCGAGCACGGTCACGCGCCAGCCCTTGGCCGCCAGGCGGACGGCCGAGGCCAGGCCACCAAACCCGCTGCCGATCACGATGGCGTGCGGTGCGTCGCGCTGGGCGGGGTTTCGGGCGGGCGTGGCCCAACCCAGGTCGTCGGTTCGGAGTGCATTCATGCGCGGTCCACTTTGACGGGTGCCCGGACCACGGCGGAATGTCCGCCCATGGCCCAACCCCAAAGCCGCTGCAATGGCACGGCAAAAACCATGATCACGTGTTCAACGATCGCCAGGCCCAGCAAGGCGGCCAGCAGCACCCAGCCGGTGGTCAGGGATGCCTGACCGCTGCCGAGCTGCCAGACCATCCAGCCCCAGACCACGCAGGCCAGGCCGACCGACAGAAGAAAAAAGGCGCTGATGGAGGCGCGCCGTTGAAAGTGGCTGCCCAGCCACTGCAGGTGGCGGGGCAGGTACAGCTCGCCGACTTCGGGCACGCCGAAGAACAGGTTGAGCTTGGCCGATGCACGCATGCACCAGAGCAAGGCAAACGTGCAGATCGCCACGTGGCTGGGCTGTCCCTGCTGCATGAACAGCAGCACACCGAAATTGGCCAGCAGCGCGAGTTCGTGCCACAGCACCGCCTGCAGTGAACGGCTGAACCGCTCGGCACCCCGCACGCCGGGCGGCAGTGCCTGCGGGCGCGGACCGGTGAGCCAGCCCGTCAGAAAGGCCAGCTCATGCCAGCTCCACATGAGGATGACGCTGGCGAACCCCAGGTACGCGTTGGCCACGGTGGCGGCCTGCATGCTGGTCCATGTGGCCCAGAAGCTCAGCCCCAGCCCCAGCGTCAGCAGCGTCATGCTGGTGAAGAAGGTGTGCGGCGGACGCCGCACCAGCCAGAGGATGGCCCCCGTGCCGAACCACCAGCACAGCAACGCGAACGCGATCGGGGCGACCACCTCGGTCATGGGGTTTGCCTCACCAGGTCGGCGCAAGCCGAACGTCGGCCGGCAGCTCGTGGCGCTTCACCGGCAACAGGAACAGCCGGGCGAACGCGCCCACCGCCTGCACCGCGCACACGCCGCGCTGCAACGCGCCGAGCACGCCGCCGCGCGCCGTGGCGCGGTCATTGGCGCGGGAGATTTCGAGCAGGCGGGCCATGCCGCGGTGAAACCCGGGGTGGTCGATGTCGATCTCGACCGGGAACACCTGCCGGCAGATGTCGTTCGTGATGCGGAACACCGCGTGGTCGTAGGTGGTGGACTCCAGCCCCATGGCTTCGTGCAGCATGGGCCGGGTGTGGTCGCGCACGTACATGGTGGCGTACACCGCCAGGATGAAGAACCGGATCCACAGCGTGTTGGGGCCGCGCAGAAGGTTCGGTTGCGCCCGCATCAGCAGGGCGAACGACTCGCCATGCCGGAATTCGTCGTTGCACCAGCGCTCGAACCAGCGAAAGATGGGGTGGAAGCGCTTGTCGGGGTGGCGCTCGAGCTGGCGGAAGATGGTGATGTACCGGGCGTAGCCGATCTTCTCGGACAGGTAGGTGGCGTAGAAGATGTACTTGGGCTTGAAGTAGGTGTAGGCCTTGACGCGCTTGAGGCTGCCCAGGTCGATGCCGAGGTTGAAGTCCTTGAGCGACTGGTTGATGAACCCGGCGTGGCGCGACTCGTCGCGCGCCATGTAGGCCATCAACTGCTTGATGTCGGGGTTGGTGACCTTCTTGCGGATCTCGTTGTAGAGGATGCAGCCGGAGAACTCGGACGTGCAGGAACTGATGAGGAAGTCGAGGAATTCCTGCCGCAGTTCGGGGGACAGCTTTGCCATGCCCTCCTTGAGTTCCTGGGCGAACGCCTCGTCGCGCTTGAAGTGGTCCTGGTTGTTGTCGCCTTCGTACTCGGCCATCATCACGTCCCACTCGGCGCGCATCGGGCTCACGTCGAGCTTGTCCATGGCGTCGAAGTCGGTGGTGTAGAAGCGCGGCGTGAGCATGGTGCTGCGCGCGGCCCGCGCGGTGGCGTCCTCGGTGTCGCGCAGGCTGTCCATCAGGGCGGCCACATGGTCGGTGTCGGAATTGAAGTCGCTGCTCATGCGGTTCTCCTCAGCGGTTCAGGGGGGCGTCGGGCCTGGCGTCGCGCAGGCCGGCATACACAGCAGCGTTGGTGGGACCGAACGACTGCAACGGGATGCGCTGCCCGGTGGCCGGGTCGCGCAGGGTGAGGCGGCCGTCCACATGGCCGACCAGTTCAAAAGGTTGCGCCGGGCCGATGCCGCGAAGCGCACGCTCGCGCGTCAGGGCCCGCAGTGTTCCGCGCAGGAAGCCATGCTCACCGGAGAAATGCGCCACGGCGGCCTTCGCCTGCGCATCGATCACCTCGATGTCGCCGGTGGCGGTGTCCTGGAAATGCAGGGTTCGCGTCCACTGCGCGGGCGCCTCGACCGTCAGCGGTGCATCGCCCTGCTGCCAGCGGAACAGCGCCACAAGCACCAGCGAAGCCAGCGCCAGGCCGACCAGCGCATGGATGGGCCACGGTGTCTGTGGGCCGAAGGGGGCGTCGTGGTGCTGGGCGTTCATGCGGTCACCGTGTCGATGGGCACGACCTTGCGTTCGCGTTCGCGAGCGGGGGTCGGCATGGTGGCGGGTTCGGCCGCCGGCACCGCCAGCGGTTGCGCCGTTTGGGCCGTTTGCACCGTGTCGGCCTGGGGATGCACCTTGCGCCAGGCTTCGTGGATCAGGCCGGCCACGGCGGCGGCATCGGGCACGCAGCGAAGCGTGGGTTGCGGGCGGCGCAGCTCCCAGGCCCGGGCATGGGGCCAGAGATGCAGGTAGCCGATCCGGTCCCAGCCCGCCATGGACAGCGAGATGTCACCGTGGCCACCCGACCACACCTTGACGTCGGCCGCCGACACCAACCGCAGCGGCAGGTTGAAGGTGAGCGTGAGCACGATGCCGATGCGCATGACGATTCGGCGGTCGGTCACGGTGTAGAGCGCGGTGCTCGCGCTCCACCAGGCGGTGCCGAACAGCAGCGCCAGACCAGCGGACGCCATCACCAGGCTGGTGATCAGCGGCCGGGCGGTGAGGCCCTCGGGTTCGCCCGCCAGCAGCAGGGCCTGCAGGCCCAGCATGAGCGCAAAGTAGACCGCCACCTTGCGCACGTGAAACGCGTGCACCGCGAGCATCCACACACCGGGCCGCCCCTGCCACAGCAGGCGTTCGCCCGGCGGCAGCGGTTCAGGCAACCCGGGGGCGGCTTCGAACTCGTGCTCGTGGTGCGCGTTCACAGCAGCGGCTCCTGGCGTTGCGGCGTGGCGTACAGCGTGCCGGCGCCGTAGTAGGCGGCAATCTTTTCCTCTTCGAGCAGGGTCACCTGTTCGGGGTGTTTGGTGCCCGGCACACCGGCGAACTGGCCGGCCAGCAAGGCCTGCACTTCCACGCCGTTGCGGCGGATGCGCGCGAAGTTGATCGGCAGCAGCACGCTGCGGCCGCTGGCCAGCCCCACCTCAAGGTAGCGGAACATCATTTCGGCGCGGTCGACCCAGAGGTCCACCACGGTGCCGGCCTGCTCGCCGTCGGCGCCGATCACCGGCTGGCCGCGCGGATCGTTGTCCTGGCGTGCCACGCCGTGGTCATTGGCCGCGCGCAGCGGCACGATCTTCACGCCGCCTTCGTGCAGCATGTCGGGGTGGTCTGCACGGGCAGCCCAGGCACCCGGGCCCACGCCGGCGGTGAGGGGATCGCCCACCGGCTCCAGCGGTGCACCGTTCCAGCCGTGTGCGGGCTGTGCGCTGTACGCGCCATCGGCCCGGTTCACGTCGGGCGCCAGCACCTCGCGGCCATCGGCCATCTTGAACACCTTGGGTTCCGGCACGGGCCAGCCTTCGATGCGGGGCCCGTTCTCGCGCCCCGGGTCCATGGGGTAGCCCTCGCGGTGGCTCTCGCGCTGGAGGTAATAGATGAGTCCGAAGAAAAAGATCCAGAACGCGTAGAGCACGATTTGTGCAACGTCCACGTACTGGGTGATGGCGCCTGTTTCCATGGTAGGTCTCCTGTGGGTGGCGGTCCGGGGGCGGTGGTGAGGGGCGGTGGTGATTCGGGCGGATCAGCCGGGCATTTCGGCCAGACCGATGGGGGCATGCGGCGCAGGGCTGCTGCGGTGGCGACGCACCAGCGGGCCAAGCGCAATGAGCACGACAAAGAGCAGGTAGATCTCGAGGTGGAAGACCACGCTGTAGCCGGTGACGGGCGAGGCCAGTGGCGCACCGAGCCAGCCGCCTTCGGCCAGCCAGGACACGCCGTCGCGCAGCGCGCCGCCCGTGGCCATGGCCAGGCCGGCGGCGGTGGCCTGCACGGCGCCCCAGGCGCCCAGCACCAGGCCGGTGTGTTCGCGCTCGGGCAACTGCATGGCGGTGAGCAGCATGCCCACCGCGAACAGGCCGCCCGCAAATCCGATCAGGGCCGCGCCCGACTGGAACAGCCAGGCCGCCTGCAGCGGTGCCGAAAAGATCACCAGCGCAAATCCCGGCAGGCCCAGCAAGGCACCCAGCGCGGCCATGCGCACCGGATCGGCGCCGCGCGACACCGCGCGCGCCGACCAGACAAAGGCCAGCAACGAACCGCCTGCCGACAGCGCGGTGAGCGCGCTGGTCAGGCCCACGTCCAGGCCCAGCACCTGGCCACCGTACGGCTCCAGGATGATGTCCTGCATGCTGAAGGCCACCGTGCCCAGGCCCACCGTCCAGAGGAAGCGGCGCATGCGCGGAATGGCCATGAGCCGCTGCCAGCTCTGCGAAAAGCCATTGGCCTGGCGGGCACCCCGGCGGGCGCTGCGCGCCTCTTGCTGCCAGAGCGAGGTGAGGTTGAGCACCGCCACGACCACCGCGGCGCCCTGCACCACCTGGATCAGGCGCTTCGGCGAAAAGTCGGTCAGCAACCAGCCCAGCGCCGCACTGCCCACCACCATGCCGACCAGCAGCATGCTGTAGAGCAAGGCCACGACGCGGGGGCGTTTGTCTTCGGGCGACACGTCGCTGGCCAGCGCCAGACCGGCGGTCTGGGTGATCTGCATGCCGGCGCCCACCAGCAGGAACGACAGGGCGGCACCGATGCGGCCGCCCCAGACACCGATCGCATTGGCGGGCGGGTCGGACAGCAGCAGCAGCGCAAAAGGCATGATGGCCAGGCCGCCGAACATCAGCAGGCTGCCGGTCCACAGGTAAGGCAGCCGCCGCAGACCGAGCGCGGACGGGTGCGTGTCGCTGCGATAACCGATGAGCGCGCGCAGCGGCGCAAAAACCAGCGGCAGCGCCACCGACAGCGCCACCCACCAGGCGGGCACGCCGAGCTCGACGATCATCACGCGGTTGAGGGTGCCCACCAGCAGCGCGATGGTGAGGCCGATCGATAACTGGAACAGCGACAGGCGCAGCAGGCGCCCGAGCGGAAGGTCGGGCGAGGCCGCGTCCGCGAAAGGCACGTAGCGCGCGGCCATCTGCCGCGCCCAGGCCGGGGTGAGCAACTTGGTGATGGCCCGATTCAGGTTCACCGCGACCACTCCCAGGCGTGCGAGGTGTAGAAGCCACTGGCCACGCGGCGCTCGCGGGCCGATGCAAAGCCATGGCTCGCCAGCACCGGACCCAGCTGGGCCCGCAACGCCACCTGGGCCACCGGCGTGAGCGACGGCGACCGGTCGCCGCGCGGAAACAGGCGGCCCACCCGGTGCATGGCCGCCAGCAGCGGCGTGCGCGGGGCGAATGTGAACGCGATGCTGCGGCGGGCGCGCGGCGCCAGGCGCTGCAACGCGGCCACGATGTCCGGCGTGTCGTAGTGGATCAAGGAATCCATCGCCACGATGTGGTCGAACTCGCCGAAGGCCTCGTCGAGCATGTCGCCCGGGCTGAACCAGATGCGGCCGGCGCCCGGCGCCTTGAGGGTGTCGGCCCAGCGCTCACGGGCCAGATCGACCAGCGTCGGCGACAGGTCGATGGCCACCACGTCGGCGCCGCGCTGGGCGGCTTCCATGGCGAGGGCACCGGTGCCGCTGCCGGCATCGAGCACGCGCAGGCCGCTCAGGTCATCGGGCATCCACGACAGCAGCGTCGAGCGCATCTGGTCGCGCCCGGCGCGCACGGTGCGCCGGATCCGCCCCACCGGCGCGTTGCTGGTGAGACGGGCCCAGGCCTGTGCCGCGGTGCGATCGAAATAGGTCTCGATCTGCTGGCGGCGCTGCAGGTATTCGGTGTGTTCCATCAGTCGTATCCCAGCAGGTCGAAGATGTCGCGGTCCTTCATCGGCACCGCGGGCAGGGGATCACCGCCCAGCCACATCGAGGCCGCCAGGCGCATGTACTCCTTGCGCACGGCCTCCACCTCGGGCGAGTCCTCCATCTCGAACAGCGTGGCTTTCTTCAGGCGGCTGCGGCGGATGGCGTCGAGGTCGGGAAAACGCGCGGCCAGCTTCAGGCCGGTCTTGTCGTTGTATTTGTCGATCTGGTCGGTGCCGGCGCTGCGGTTGGCGATGACGCCCCCGAGCCGAACGTTGTAGTTCTTGGCCTTGGCGCCGATGGCCTGCACGATGCGGTTCATCGCGAAGATCGAATCGAAGTCGTTGGCGGTGACGATCATGGCGCGGTCGGCGTGCTGCAGCGGGGCGGCAAAACCACCGCACACCACGTCGCCCAGCACGTCGAAGATCACCACGTCGGTGTCTTCCAGCAGGTGGTGCTCCTTGAGCAGCTTGACGGTCTGGCCGACCACATAACCGCCGCAGCCGGTGCCCGCGGGCGGGCCACCGGCCTCCACGCACATCACCCCGTTGTAGCCCGGGAACACGAAGTCCTCGGGCCGCAGTTCCTCGGCGTGGAAATCGACCGTTTCCAGGATGTCGATCACCGTCGGCAGCATCTTCTTGGTCAGCGTGAAGGTGCTGTCGTGCTTGGGGTCGCAGCCGATCTGCAGCACCCGCTTGCCCAGGTGCGAAAAGGCCGCCGACAGGTTGGAGCTGGTGGTGCTCTTGCCGATGCCGCCCTTGCCGTAGATCGCAAAGACCTTGGCGGTGCCGATCTTCACTGAGGGGTCGAGTTGCACTTGCAGGCTGCCCTCGCCGTCTTCCCGTGACGCACGGCCTGAGGCGCGCCTCAGGTCGGTCAGGGGGACTGTGGTTTCCATCATGCGGGGGCTCCTTCAAACACGCCTTCCAAGCGGTCTTCCAGTTCTTCACTGGCTTTGCGCAGGGCCGACAAAACTTGCGGATCGGGCTGCCAGAACTTGCGCTCCGAGGCCTCGATCAAGCGACTGGCCACACGCGCCGACGCGGTGGGATTGAGCTCGGCCAGGCGCTTGCGCATGTCCGGGTCGAGCACGAACGCCTGGGTGAGCTGCTCGTACACCCAGGGCTGCACCTGCCCGGTGGTGGCCGACCAGCCCATGGTGTTGGTGAGGTGAACCTCGATCTGGCGCACGCCTTCGTAGCCGTGCTTCAACATGCCTTCGGTCCACTTGGGGTTGAGCATCCGGGTGCGGGTTTCCAGCGCCACCTGCTCGGTCAGCGTGCGAACCGTGCCGCCGCCGTGGGCGTCGCGCGTCTGATCGCCGATGTAGACCGGCGCCACCTGCGCGGCTGCGCCGTGGCGCTGCGACTTCGACCGCTGGATCGCGCGGCTCACGCCGCCGAGCGTGTCGAAATAGGTGTCCACCGTGGTCACGCCCAGTTCCACCGAGTCGAGGTTCTGGTAGGCCAGGTTCACGTCGGCCAGCACGCTGTTGAGCAGTTGCGACTGCTGCATGGCCTGACCGTTGCGGCCATACGCAAAGCCTTTGCGGCGGCTGTAGGTTTCGGCGAGTTCGTCCGGGTCTTCCCAGCGGCTGTTGTCCACCAGGCTGTTGACGTTCGCGCCGTACGCGCCCTCGGCGTTGCCGAAGACGCGCAGCGACGCGGTTTCCAGATCGCCGCCATGCTGCGCCATGTAGGCCAGCGCGTGGCGGCGGATCGCGTTCTGCTCGAGCGGCTCGTCGGCACTCGCGGCCATGAAGGCGGCTTCGGCCAGCAGCTTGATCTGCAAGGGCAGCAGGTCGCGGAAGATGCCCGAGAGCGAGATCACCACGTCCACGCGCGGGCGGCCGAGTTCTTCGAGCGACATCAGTTCGGCACCGGCCAGCCGGCCGTAGCTGTCGAAGCGCGGGCGCGCGCCCATCAGCGCGAGCACCTGGCCGATCGGGCCGCCCTCGCTCTTGAGGTTGTCGGTGCCCCACAGCACCATGGCGATCGACTCGGGAAAGGCGTTGCCGTCGGCCATGTGGCGCTGGATCAGGCGCTCGGCCTGGCGCGCGCCGTCCATCACGGCGTAGGCGCTGGGAATACGGAACGGATCGAAACCGTGCAGGTTGCGCCCGGTGGGCAGGATGGCGGGCGTGCGCAGCAGGTCGCCGCCCGGCGCGGGCCGCAGGAAGCGTCCATCGAGCGCGCGCAGGATGCCGTCCATTTCGTGGTCCTCGCGCATCAGCGAATCGGTGTGCGCGAGTTCGGTCAGGCCCTTCAGGCGCGTGGCCTGCAGGTTCGCGTCGGACAGCGGCTCGAGGGTCTGCAGCGCGGCCTGCGGGGTGGCGCCCTGCACCAGCGCCGTGATGGCCGGGCGCAGTGCCTGCGACCCCATGGGCTCGCCAAGCGAAGCCTCGGCGCACGACATCAGCAGGTCGATCCGCTCGGCCTCGCTGGGGGCCTGGCCCACCACATGCAGGCCGTAGGGAATGAGCGTGTACTCGAGTTCAAGCACGCGTTCGCCGAGGGAGTTGATGTGCGCGTCGGCGGCATCGCCCCAGGCCGGCTCGGCCAGGGCCAGGTCCAGTTCGGCGGCCTGCGCCTGGATCATCACGGCGAGTTCGGCTCGCTCGGCCTGTGCCTCGGGCTCCAGGCTGCGAAAGCGCTCCAGCGTGTCCTTGAGCTCGACCAGCCCTTTGTACAGACCGGCCTGCGCGACCGGCGGTGTGAGGTAGCTGATGAGGGTGGCGGCCGCGCGGCGCTTGGCAATCGTGCCTTCGGACGGGTTGTTGGACGCGTACAGGTAGGCGTTGGGCAGGTCGCCGATCAGGCGGTCGGGCCAGCAGTCGGCGGTGAGACCGGCCTGTTTGCCGGGCATGAATTCGAGCGCGCCGTGGGTGCCGAAGTGCAGCACCGCATGCGCCGCAAAGTCCTCGCGCAGCCAGCGGTAAAAGGCGCTGAAGGCGTGGGTGGGGGCAAAGCCGTGCTCGAACAGCAGGCGCATCGGATCGCCTTCGTAGCCCATCGCGGGCTGGATGCCGACGAACACGTTGCCGAAGCGTTCACCCAGCACGAACAGCTGGCTGCCGTTGCTGAGCTGCTGGCCCGGAGCGGGGCCCCACTGGGCCTCGATCTGGCGCAGGTGTTTTTCGCGCCGCACGTGGTCGTCGGCGTCGATGAAGGCGTGCACGTTGGCCGGTGCGCCATGCAGTTGCGCGTTGCCGGTGATGACCCTTTCGCGCAACTCGTCCACGCTGGCCGGCACATCGACCGTGTAGCCCTGGGCCTTCATGGCCTTGAGCGTGTTGAACAGCGATTCGAACACCGCCAGGAACGCGGCGGTGCCGGTGTTGCCGGCGTTCGGCGGGAAGTTGAACAGCACCGCGGCCACCTTGCGCTGGGCACGCTCGCTCTTGCGCAGGTCGATCAGCTTGCCCAGGCGCGCGGCCAGGGCGTCGGCGCGCTCGCTGCAGGTCTGCATGTCATGCGCGTCCTGCAGGGTCTCGAAGCGGCACTGGCGGTTGCAGCCGGTGCACTGCACATGGGCCGAGCTGCCCCGGCCGCCGTACACCATCGAGCCGGTGGCCCCATCGAGTTCGGGAATCGCGACCATCATGGTCGACTCGACCGGCAACAGCCCGCGCGGCGAAGCACCCCAGTGGTCCAGCGTCTGGAACTCCACCGGCGACACCGCCAGGTAGGGCACGTCCAGGCGGGCCAGCACGTCCTCAGCCGCCTTGGCGTCGTTGTAGGCCGGGCCGCCGATCAGCGAAAAACCGGTGAGCGAGACCAGCGCGTCGATCTGCGGCTGGCCGTCCTTGAAGAAGTAGGCGTCGATGGCCGGGCGGTTGTCCAGCCCGGTGGCAAAGGCCGGCACCACGCGCATGCCGCGCGCTTCGAGCGCGGTGATCACGCCGTCGTAATGGCCGGTGTTGCCGGCCAGCAGGTAAGAGCGCATGACCAGCAGGCCCACGGTGCCGCGCTGGCCGCTGACGGCGATGCGCGGCAGGTCGGCCACTTGGTCGGACAGGCGCTGCGCCATGCGCGGGTGGTACACGCCCACCTCGGGGTATTCCAGCGGCACACCGGGCTTGACCGCGTCGCGCAGTGCGCGGCGCGCGCCGTCGGCATAGCGGCTGACGAGGAACTGCACCAGGTTGACCATGTTCTCCTCGGAGCCGGCCAGCCAGTACTGCATCGACAGGAAATACGCGCGCACATCCTGCGCGGTGCCCGGAATGAAGCGCAGGATCTTGGGCAGGCGGCGCAGCATCTTCATCTGCCGGGCGCCCGCGGTGCTCTTGTCTTCGGGGGTGGTGGACGCGTCGGCGGTGCTCTTGCCACGCAATTTCTTCAGGAACGCCAACGGGCCGCTGGCCGGCACGCTCATGTCGAACTTGCCCATGCGCGTGAGCCGCGTCACCTCGGTGGCCGACATCAGGCAGACCATGGCATCGCAGGCATCGCGGCGCGCCGTCAGCGCGGGCAGCACCGGCAGGAAGTGGTCTTCCATGAACAGCATGGTGGCGATCACGATGTCGCCGCGGGCGATGTCATCGGTGCAGCGCTTGAGCGCGGTGCCGTCGTCACCCCACTCGCCAGCGGCGTGCACACTCAGGGACAGGCCGGGAACGAGCCGCGAAAGCCGGCGGTTGGCGCGCTCGGCTGCACTGGCCAGGTGACTGTCCATCGTGACCAGCACGACCCGCAGCGCGGGCCCTGTGCGGTCAGCGGCTGAAGTGGGCTTTGGCATCGTAGAGGGTCTCGATGGTGATCACGGGCAGGCCCTTGTCCCTGGCGTACGACTCGGTGTTGCGGCGAGCCTTGCCGCGCACGAAAAACGGTATCTTTCTGAGTTCCTTCTCGGCATCGGGCTGCCACGTGGCCCCGAGTGCCTGGGCCGCGGTGATGGCGGCGGTGGTGATGGCGGCTTCGGCCTGCGCCTGCGCGGCGTCGGCCTGCACCACCCGCGCCGGCGCCGGGCGGGAACCGCCCAGGTGCGAAGGCGCTGCGTCTTCGTGAAACTCCGCGTCACCGCGGAACATGCCGATCAGGTGTTCTTCGAGGCCCATCATGAGCGGGTGCACCCAGCTGTCGAACAGCACGTTGGCGCCTTCGAAGCCCATGACCGGCGAATGCCGCGCGGGAAAGTCCTGCACGTGCACCGGGGCCGAGATCACCGCGCAGGGAATGCCGAGCCGCTTGGCAATGTGGCGCTCCATCTGCGTGCCCAGCACCAGCTCGGGTTGCAGCTCGGCAATGCGCGCCTCGACCTCGAGGTAGTCGTCGGTGATGAGCGCCTCGATGTTCATGGCCAGCGCCGCCTCCCGCACGTCGCGGGCGAACTCGCGCAGGTAGGTGCCGATGCCGACCACCTCGAAGCCCATTTCCTCGCGGGCCACGCGGGCCGCTGCCACCGCGTGGGTGGCGTCGCCGAACACGAACACGCGCTTGCCGGTGAGGTAGGTGGAGTCGACCGATCGGGCGTACCAGGGTGCGCGCGAGCGGCTGGCGTCCAGCCACGGTGCGGGATCGATCCCCGCCAGCCGGGCCACTTCGCGGATGAAATCGAGCGTGCCGCCGACGCCGATGGGAATGCTGCGGGTGAAGGGTTGCCCGAAGTTGCGCTGCAGCCAGGAGGCCGCCACGCCCGCGATTTCGGGGTACATCACCACGTTGAAGTGGGCGTTGCCGACCTGGGCAAGGTCGGCCGGGCTCGCGCCCTGCGGCGCCACGAGATTGATCTCGATGCCCATCTCGCGCAGCAGCGCGGTGATTTCCCGCAGGTCGTCGCGGTGGCGGAAACCCAGGGCCACCGGGCCGAGGATGTTGCAGCGGGGTGCTGCGCCGTCGGCGCGCGGTGCGGGACGAACCGACTTGTCGGCCAGGTGGCGAAGCACCTGGTAGAAGCTCTCGGCCGCGCCCCAGTGTTCCTTGCGCTGGTAGGACGGCAGTTCCAGCGCCACCACCGGCACGGGCAGGTCGAGTGCGGTGGCGAGGCCGCCCGGGTCGTCCTGGATGAGTTCGGCGGTGCAGCTTGCGCCGACCATCATGGCCTGCGGCGAAAAGCGCTCGAACGCCTCTTTCGCGGCGGTCTTGAACAGCTCGGCGGTGTCGCCACCGAGGTCGCGGGCCTGAAAGGTGGTGTAGGTCACCGGCGGGCGCACGGCATCGCGCTGGATCATGGTGAACAGCAGGTCGGCATAGGTGTCGCCCTGCGGCGCGTGCAGCACGTAGTGCACGCCGCGCAACGCACTGGCCACGCGCATGGCCCCCACATGGGGCGGTCCTTCATAGGTCCAGAGCGTGAGCTGCATGGCGGTGGTCCGTGGTCCTAGGCTTCAAGGGGAGCGACCGGCGCGCTTTCGCGGGCCAGCAGGTCGCGCCGGCGCAGCGGGCGGCTGAAAAGTTCGGCCAGGTCACCGGCCTGATCGAAGCCCTGGATGGGCGTGAACACCAGTTCGATCGCCCACTTGGTGGTCATGCCCTCGGCCTCCAGCGGGTTGGCCAGGCCAAGACCGCAGACCACCAGATCGGGGCGCAGCTGGCGGCAGCGGTCGAGCTGCAGGTCCACGTGCTGACCTTCGGACAGCCGGGCCTCTGAAGGCAACCAGGCAAGTTCCTCCGCCAGCAGGGCGCGGTGAAGGTAGGGGGTACCGACCTCGGTGAGCTGCATGCCGAGCTCACGCGAGAGGAAACGCGCCAGCGGAATCTCGAGCTGCGAGTCGGGGAAAAAGAACACGCGCCGGCCTTCGAGCTGCGCACGCTGGCGCGACAGCGCCTGGCGGGCGCGCTCGCGCGGGGCGGCGATCACGGCTTCGAGGCACGCGTCGTCCACCCCATGGGCGTGGGCAGCGGCCCGCAGCCAGGCGGTGGTGCCCTCGATGCCGAGCGGGAACGGCGCCGGAATGCGGCGCGCGCCGCGCGATTCAAGCGCGGCCGCCGTGTCGGCCAGGAAGGGCTGGGCCAGCAGGAAGCGCGTGCCCGCGCCCACCGTGGGCATGGCATCGGCGTGCCGGGCCGGAAAGAAGCGCACCGGAATGCCCAGCGCATCGAACATGCGCGAGAACTGGTCCTCGACCACGTCGGCCAGCGCACCCACCACCAGCAATTCCGGTTCGGCGTTCGGCAGCGTGGACCCGAGACTGGGCACCAGGGCGGCCAGGCAGGCGTCTTCGCCCTGGGTGAAGGTGGTCTCGATGCCGCTGCCGGAGTAGTTGAGCACCCGGACCGACGGCGACAGGCGCTGCGACATGCGCTGGGCCGCGCGGGACAGGTCGAGCTTGATGACCTCGGATGGGCATGACCCGACCAGAAACAGCAGACGGATCTCGGGACGGCGCTCGATCAGCCGTGTGACCACGCGGTCGAGTTCGTCGTTGCAGTCGGCCAGACCCGCCAGATCGCGCTCTTCGATGATGGCGGTGGCAAAGCGCGGTTCGGCAAAGATCATCACGCCGGCCGCGCTCTGGATGAGGTGGGCACAGGTGCGCGACCCCACCACCAGAAAAAAGGCGTCGTGGATCTTGCGGTGCAGCCAGATGATGCCGGTGAGGCCGCAGAACACCTCGCGCTGTCCGCGCTCGCGCAGCACGGGCGCGTCGCTGCAGCCGCCAGCTTCGGCACGGATGGGGATCACTTGAGCGCTCATCGGTTGGCCTCCCGCCGGGCCGCGCGCAGCTTCACGATGAACTGCGCCGCGTTGATCACGTAGGTGGCGTAGGCCGCCAGCGCCAGCCACGCCAGCGAAATCGGGTCGAGCCAGCCGAACAGGAGTGCCAGCAGGTAGGCCGTGTGCAGTGCCAGCACCAGCATGCTGAACACATCTTCCCAGTAGAACGCCGGGGCAAAGAGGTAGCGGTCGAACACCACCTTTTCCCAGATGCAGCCGGTGACCATGATCAGGTAGAGCACCGCGGTCTTGACGACCACCGACACGGTGGCGGCCTGGGCGCCCTCGCCCGTCACCAGAAAACGCAGCACCAGCGCCAGGCTGACCAGGAACACCAGAAACTGCACCGGCGCCAGGACACCCTGCACCAGCGTCCAGCCCGTCGCGTCCCGCCGGGCCCGTTCGGCCGCCGAATAAAGCGGTCGCCGGGTGGGCGAATCGCTGGAAGGGACGGGTGCGTGCACGGCTTGCATGAACCCAATTTAGGCGCTTGGCCGCAAAGTGTCAACTTTTATTGACGTACACGGTTATTGACAACCTTGAAGGGAGGCGTAAAGTGAGGTTGACAGTTGGTCGGAAGAGTTTTGACGCCGGGGATGGACAGGCGTACAAGCCCCGACCATCGCCGGCGGTGATCCAGCCACCGGCCAATCAGATGGCTCTGGCCTCCTCTCCGCGGGCCCCGGCGATCGGCAAATGCGCAGCCAGCGCAAGGAGACGTGGACATGAGTTCCTATCAGCAGCAGGTCACCTCCCCGGAGGGCGACCTCTTCAAGCCGGCCGGCACCAACTGGCCCGGCCCCGTGGCCGACCTCGACGAATTGATGGCCATGGACACCGGCCCCGAGCGGCACGAGGACGCGTTGCGCTCGATGCTGGTGGCCAAGGCGGTCCAGCACGAGATCATTCCGCGCCTGGTGCTCGCCCACAAGGCGGTGGCCCCGCCAACTGTGCCCGCGGGACGCGCGTTGACCCGCATCCAGCCCGAAGACGTGGCCCTGCTGACCGAGCTGGTCATGCACGAGGACGATTCGGCGGTGCGCGAGAGCATGGACGCGCTGCGCGACCGTGGTGTCGAGGTCGAGGCCATCTTCACCGACCTGCTTGTGCCCGTGGCGCGGCACCTGGGCGAGCTCTGGGAGCGCGACCTGTGCGATTTCACCGAGGTGACGCTGGGCATGGGGCGCCTGCAGCGCATTGTTCGGGAGCAAAGCGCATCGCGGCCCGCGTTGGCCCGGGCGCGAACCGACAACCCCCACAGCCGCCGCCTGCTGCTGGTGCCTGCACCGGGCGAGCAGCACACCTTCGGGCTCAGCCTGGTCGCCGAATACTTCCACCGCGCCGGCTGGGAGGTGGAAACCCACCTTGCACCAGAATTGCCGCTGGAGCAGGCAGTGCGGGAACAATGGTTCGATGTGGTCGGTCTGACGATGTCGAACATCGGCCGCATCGACGCGGTGAACGCGCTGCTGGCCCGGGTGCGCGCCGCGAGCCTCAACCCGCACGTTTCTATAATTGCGGGCGGATCGATATTCGGTGCCTATCCCGAAGACGCCAAACGGCTCGAAGCCGATGCCATCGTGACCGATGTCGCGCAAGCGGCGGCCCAGGCCGACCGGCGACTCGCGGCACTTCGGCTCCGCTTTTTCTGAACTCTCTGCCGCCCTGCCCCTCCACCGAAGAAACCCAGCCCCCACCCGCCATGCCCCAGGCGCCAGAAGCCCCCACCGAGCGTCCGTTGGCGTTTCCCGGCCAGTACCTCGGAGACCTCGACGCCGATGCCGTGGGCGAACTGCTCACCACCTCGGCCGACATTCTGTTGGTGCTCGACGGCCAGGGCGTGATCCGCGACGTGGCCTGCCACGGTGAACCGACACTGGTGGCGGCCTGCGAACAATGGGTGGGCAGGCCCTGGGTGCAGACCGTCACCCCCGAGAGCCGCGCCAAGGTCGAGGCCTTGCTCGAAGGCCGGGGCGAACCCAGCCGCGACGGCGTGCGCTGGCGCCATGTGAACCACCAGCAGTCCGACGCGGGCGATCTGCCCATGTCGTACGCCGTGGCGCCCTTGCAGCGCACGGGGCGCGGCCGTGGCGCGGCCTCGCTGGTGGCGTTCGGCCGGGATCTGCGCAACCAGGTCGCGCTGCAGCAGCGCCTGGTGACGGCACAGCTCTCGATGGAGCGCGACTACTGGCGGTTGCGCCAGGTCGAGACGCGCTACCGGTTGCTGTTCCAGATGGCCTCCGAGCCGGTGGTCATTCTCGAAGGCGCCATCGACAAGCTCGAGGAAGCCAACCCGGCGGCACAGGAACTGTTCGGCGAGGCCATGCGTTCGCCCCACTGGACCTTGTCCGACGGGCTTGACCAGCGCAGCCAGGTCGCGCTGCGGGAAATGATCGAGCGCCTGCGCGTCAGCGGCCGGGCCGACCCCATTCTGGTCCGCCTGCGCGACGGTGACCAGGAGCTCGAGGTGACGGCCTCGCAGTTCCGCCAGGAAAACACGCAGCACTTTCTGCTGCGATTCGGCCGCAACCAGGCCAGCGTGCGCGCGCTCAACCCGGCATCGCAACAGCTTCTGCAGGTGTTCGAATCCGCGCCCGACGCCATCGTGCTGGCCGACGTCGATGGCCGCATCCAGTCGGTCAACCGGTCGTTCCTCGACCTGACCCAGCTGGCCACCGAAGACCAGGCCCGCGGCGAATCGCTCGACAAATGGCTTGGGCGCACGGGGGTCGATTTCCGCGTGTTGCTGACCAACCTGCGCCAGCACGGCACGGTGCGGCTGTTCAACACCCAGTTGCGCGGCGAATACGGCGCCACCGCCGAGGTCGAGGTGTCTGCCGTGGCCGTGCAGAACGGCCCGCAGCGGCAACTGGGCTTCACCATTCGCGACATGGGTCGCCGCCTGATGGCCGATGCGCGGGGCACCAAGGAGCTGCCGCGCTCGGCCAGCCAGATGACCGAGCTGGTGGGGCGGCTTCCGCTCAAGGACATCGTTCGCGAAACCACCGACCTCATCGAGCAGCTCTGCATCGAGGCCGCGCTGGAACTCACCGGCGACAACCGCGCATCGGCCGCCGAAATGCTGGGCCTCTCGCGCCAGAGCCTCTACATCAAGCTGCGCCGCTTCGGCATCCTCGAAGGCGTGCAGGACGAAGCCCAGCCCTGACCGGGCTTTCACCGACATTGGTCGGGTCGGTGTCAATCTTTGTTGACACTTCCATGTGTACGGCGTAAAACCGGCCCATGGCCCGCCCCGCCCTCTCCGCCGTCACCGAGCTGTTCAAACCGATCACCTGGTTCCCGCCCATGTGGGCGTTTGCCTGCGGTGTGGTGGCATCCGGCGTGTCGATGGACGGGCGCTGGCTGCTGGCGGTGGTGGGTGTGGCGCTGGCCGGTCCCCTGGTGTGCGCCACCAGCCAGGCCGTCAACGACTGGTTTGACCGCCATGTGGACGCGATCAACGAGCCGCAGCGGCCGATTCCTTCGGGCCGCATGCCGGGCCGGTGGGGCCTGTACCTTGCCGTGGCCTGGACCCTGATCTCCCTTCTGGTGGCCACCGCGCTCGGTCCGTGGGGCTTCGGCGCCGCGGCGCTGGGTCTGCTGCTGGCCTGGGCCTACAGCGCCCCCCCGCTGCGCCTGAAAGAAAACGGCTGGTGGGGCAATGCCGCGTGCGGCGTGAGCTACGAAGGCATCGCCTGGCTCACCGGCGCGGCGGTCATGGCCGGTGGCGCCATGCCGGGCGGTGAATCGATTGCGCTGGCCGCGCTGTACAGCGCCGGCACCCACGGCATCATGACCCTCAACGATTTCAAGGCCGTCGCCGGCGACCGGCAGATGGGCGTTCGTTCGCTGCCCGTTCAACTGGGGGTCGATCGCGCGGCCCGCGTGGCCTGCTGGTTCATGGCACTGCCCCAGGTGGTGGTGATCGGTCTGCTGCTGGCCTGGGGCCAGCCCTGGCACGCCGCGGGTGTGGCCGCACTGCTGGCGGCGCAGTTCGTGCTGATGCGCCGGTTCCTGGCCGATCCCACGGCGCGCGCGCTGTGGTACAGCGGTTTCGGCGTGCCGCTGTTCGTGGCCGGCATGATGGTCAGCGCCTTTGCGCTTCGGGGCATGGCATGACGGCCGATTTCGGGTGGGGCCGCATCGCCCGCCTGGGTCTTGTTCAGGCCGCGCTCGGCGCGGTGGTGGTGCTCACCACCTCCACCCTCAACCGCGTGATGGTGGTCGAACTGGCCTTGCCGGCCCTGCTGCCCGGTCTGCTGGTGGCGCTGCACTATGCGGTTCAGCTGGCCCGCCCGCGCATGGGCTTCGGGTCGGACATGGGTGCGCGCCGCACGCCGTGGATCGTGGGCGGCATGGCGGTTCTGGCCACCGGGGGCTGGCTCGCGGCCGTGGCCGTGGCCTGGATGACCACCTCACCCGCTGCGGGCATCGCGCTCGCCATGCTGGCCTTCGTGATGGTGGGCCTGGGCGTGAGCGCGGCCGGCACGTCGTTGCTGGTGCTGCTGGCCAAGCGCGTGCCCGAAACACGGCGCGCGGGTGCAGCCACGCTGGTCTGGATCATGATGATCGTCGGCTTTGCGGTCACGGCCGGTTTCGCCGGCAAGCTGCTCGATCCGTTCTCGCCGATGCGGCTGGTGGCGGTCAGCGGCGGCGTGTCGCTGCTGGCCATGCTGCTCACGCTGGTGGCGGTGCGCGGCGTCGAAGGCCATGCGCGCTCGGCGGTTCCGGTGCCGCAGGCCGAACCGATCGGCTTTCGAGAGGCGCTGGCGCAGGTCTGGAACGAGCCCGTGGCGCGCCGGTTCACGGTGTTCGTGTTCGTGTCCATGCTGGCCTTCAGCGCGCAGGACCTCATCCTCGAACCGTTCGCCGGCACCGTGTACGGCTTTTCACCCGGCCAATCCACGCAGCTCTCCGGGGTGCAGAACGGCGGGGTGCTCGCGGGCATGCTGCTCGTCGCTGCAGCCGGTGCGGCCGCCGCGCGCTGGCCTTCGAATGCGCTGGCCCGCTCGGCCGGCTCGCTCCGCGGTTGGGCCATTGGCGGCTGCCTGGCGTCGGCGGTGGCACTGGGGCTGCTGGCCATGGCCGGGCTGCACGCCGGTGACTGGCCACTCAGCGCCAACGTGTTCGCGCTCGGCGTGGCCAATGGCGCGTTCTCGATCGGGGCCATCGGCTCGATGATGCGGCTGGCCGGCGAAGGCCGCCAGGCGCGCGAGGGCGTGCGCATGGGCCTCTGGGGCGCTGCGCAGGCCATCGCGTTTGCCCTGGGCGGCATTGTCGGGACCGGCACCAGTGACCTCGCGCGGGCCTTCATTGCCGAAGCCGGCAGTGCCTATGCGCTGGTGTTCGCCCTGCAGGCGGCCGCCTTCCTCGCGTCGGCCTGGCTGGCCACGCGCATCGCGGCGCCGGTGCGCCGCCCACCCTTCCACCCCCAAACCCTCGAGGCGACCCCATGAATCTGGACCAAGAAACCCTGGACGCGGTCGTCATCGGCGGCGGCCCCGCGGGCGCCACCGCAGCACATGAACTCGCCCGCCAGGGCCATGCCGTGCTGCTGCTCGACCGTGGCGGGCGCATCAAGCCCTGTGGCGGCGCGATCCCGCCGCGGTTGATCCGCGACTTCGCGATCCCCGACGAGCTGCTGGTGGCGCATGCCCGCTGCGCCCGCATGATTGCGCCGTCGAACAAGCACGTGGACATTCCGATCGAGAACGGTTTTGTCGGCATGGTCGATCGCGAGCATTTCGACGAATGGCTCCGCGAGCGCGCGGCCCAGGCGGGCGCGCAACGCCGCACCGGCACCTTCGACCATTTCGAGACCGACCCCGACGGCACCCGCGTGGTGTGTTGGCGCCTGCGCGGCGAAGACGGTCTGCAGCGGGCGCGCACGCGCATGGTGATCGGGGCCGACGGCGCGCGCTCCGAGGTGGCGCGCCAGGGCGGCGTGCCCAACGCCGAGAAGACCAAATACGTGTTTGCGTACCACGAGATCCTCGAGGTGCCCGAAGCCACCTCACGCCCCGCCGATTACGACGCCACCCGTTGCGACGTGTACTACCAGGGGCGCTTCTCGCCCGACTTTTACGGCTGGGTGTTCCCGCATGGCCGCACCCTGAGCATCGGCACCGGCAGCGCCAACAAGGGCTTCTCGCTGCGCGACTCGGTCGGCCGCATGCGCGAAGCCAGCGGCCTGGCCGACGCCGTCACCCTGCGCCGCGAAGGCGCACCGATTCCCCTGAAACCCCTGCCCCGCTGGGACAACGGGCGTGACGTGGTGCTGGCGGGTGACGCCGCCGGTGTGGTGGCGCCCGCGTCTGGCGAAGGCATCTACTACGCCATGCTGGGCGGGCAACTGGCCGCCGAAGCGGTGATGGAAGCGCTGCAGAGCGGGGACGTTCGCGACCTGAAGCTGGCGCGCAAACGCTTCATGAAGGAACACGGCACCGTGTTCCTGGTGCTGGGCATCATGCAGTCGTTCTGGTACGGCAGCGAAAAGCGCCGGGAGCGCTTCGTGAAGATCTGCGAGGACAAGGACGTCCAGCAACTCACCTTCGATTCGTACATGAACAAGCGGCTGACCCGCCGCAAGCCCATGGCGCACCTGCGCATCTTCCTGAAAGACGTGAGCCACCTGCTGGGCTTCGCCCGGGTCTGACGGTGGGCAGCGGCAACCCGATGGCGTGGCTGCTGGACGCGGTGATTGCCATCACCGCCCTGGAGGGGCTGGCCCTGTGGGCGTGGCACCGGTTCACGGGCGGCGGGCTGGCGCCCGCCGCTTACGCGCTCAATCTGGTGTCGGGCCTGCTGCTGATGCTGGCCCTGCGGGGTGCGCTGCACGGCGCCCCCTGGCCCATGACGATGGCGTGCCTGGCCGCCTCGGGCGCAGCGCACGGCATCGACATCTGGCGCCGCTGGCCGCGGCGCCCGCTTTCGAAGGTCAGCCGGCCTTCTTGACCCAGGCGCTGCACCAGCCCTTGGCGGCCACGGCCTTGCCCGGGAAGATGCCGCAGGGGCCGCTGGCTTCGCCGGCCTTGCCGGTGTAGAGCTGGCAGTTGCTGCACAGCTGGGTGGCGGCGTGCTTGGGAAACTTCTTCTGGTCCACTTTGGTGGAATCGGCCGCGTAACCCAGGGCCACGGCCTGGGCGTCCTTCTCGTTGACCAGGGGCGCACCTTGCGCCACGGCCGCACCGGCCACCATCACGGTGGAGCCTGCGGCGACTTGCATCATGAACACGCGACGGTTGCTGCTTTGCATGGATGACCTCGTGGGGTTGTTTGGTTGTCAGCCCGCATCCTATCGGTCTCAAACTGACGGTGGGCTTAAGGCCCTGGAGCGGTTGACCAAGACAAAGGCCCTTTGTGCACCGCAGCGATGCGTACACTCACCACCGTCCATGAGCCCGCAAGACTACGTACAACAAAAGGCCGCCGCCTCCGGCAGCAGCTTCTACTACGCGTTCCTGTTCCTGCCGCCCGAACGGCGCGCTGCCATCACCGCCTTCTATGCCTTCTGCCGCGAGGTGGACGATGTGGTCGACGAGGTGAGCGATGCCGCCATTGCCCAGACCAAGCTGGCCTGGTGGCGAACCGAAGTGTCCCGTTCGTTCGACGGCACGGCCTCGCACCCGGTGACACAGGCGCTCATGCCGCTGGCCCCCACCTTCGGCATCGAGGCCCGCCACCTGCTGGCGGTCATTGATGGCTGCCAGATGGACCTGGAGCAGAACCGCTACCTCGACTTCGCCAACCTGCAGCGCTACTGCCACCTCGTGGCCGGCATCGTGGGAGAGGTGGCGGCGCGCATTTTTGGCCAGACCGACGCGCAAACCACCGACTACGCCCACCGACTGGGCCTGGCCTTCCAGCTCACCAACATCGTTCGCGACGTCGGCGAAGACGCGGTGCGGGGCCGGATCTACCTGCCCATCGACGAACTGCAGCGCTTCGACGTCAAGGCGCACGAACTCATCAAGCGCGGGTCGGCACCGGGCACCGACGCCGCGGATTTCGAGCGGCGCTTCCGGGCCCTGATGGCGTTCCAGTGCGAGCGCGCCCTGCAGACCTACGACGAAGCGCTGGCGATGCTGCCCGATGTGGACCGGCGCAGCCAGAAACCGGGCCTCATGATGGCCAGCATCTACCGCACCCTGCTGCGCGAGATTTCGGCCGATCCCATGACGGTGCTCACGCAGCGCGTGAGCCTGACACCCCTGCGCAAGTTCTGGCTCGCCTGGAAGGTGCAGGCCCTGGGGCGCCTGTGACGCGGCGTCTGGCGGTGGTGGGCGGCGGCTGGGCCGGCCTGGCCGCTGCGGTGGCCGCTGCCGATGGCGGGGCCGAGGTCACGCTGTACGAAGCAGCCCCCACCCTGGGCGGGCGGGCGCGGCGGCTGGTGGTGCAGCGGCCCGACGGCCTCAGCGCCACGCTCGACAACGGCCAGCACATCCTGATCGGCGCCTATGCGGCCACGCTGGCGCTCATGCAGCAGGTGGGCGTGGACCCGCGCCAGCACCTGCTGGCCGTGCCGCTCAACCTGCGCTTTGCCGGCGGGGGTGGACTGCAGGTGCCGGCTGCCGCAACCCGCTGGCCCGCCCCCTTCGATGCACTGGCCGCCATGGCCACCGCGGACGGCTGGCGCTGGAGCGATCGCCTGTCGCTGCTGGGCGCATCGTTGCGCTGGAAGGCGCGCGGCTTCCGCTGCCGGGACAACGACACGGTGGCCGACGTGTGCGAGGGCCTGACCACCCGGGCGATGGTGGAGGTGATCGAGCCGCTGTGTGTGTCGGCATTGAACCTGCCGGCCAAGCAGGCCAGCGGTGCGGTGTTCCTGCGGGTGCTGCGCGACGCGCTGTTCGGCCAGGGTGCGGCGGGCTTCGGGGCTTCGAACCTGTTGCTGCCGCGCAGCGACCTGTCCACCCTGCTGCCCGATGCGGCACGGCGCTGGCTGGGCGAGCGGCGGCACGCGGTGAAGACCGGCACCCGTGTGGACGGCATCGATCGCACCAGCACTGGCTGGCGCCTCGACACGACCGAGGGCAGCGCGGCATTCGACCGCGTGATGTGGGCCACCCCGGCACCGGTGGCGGCGCGCGCCCTGGCGGGGTGTGCGCCCGACTGGAGCCGCACGGCGCTGGCGCTCCAGCACACCGCCATCACCACCGTCTACGCGTGGGCCCCGCAGGCGCGTCTGCCACAGCCCATGCTGGCGCTGCGGGGCGGACCCGCCCAGTTCGTGTTCGACCGGGGCATGCTGCAGCCCGGGGAAGAAGGCGCACAGGGCGTTCTGGCGCTGGTCATCAGCGACAGCCGGGGTGAGCGCGACGACCTTGCGTCTGCCGCGCTCGATCAGGCCCACGCGCAGCTCGGCCTGCGGCTGCAGGCCCTGCAAACCGTGACCGAAAAGCGGGCGACCTTCGCCTGCACCCCCGGCCTGCAGCGGCCCCCGCAGGCCGTGGCCCCCGGCCTGTGGGCGGCGGGCGACCATGTCGAAGGCCCCTACCCGGCCACGCTGGAAGCCGCCGTGCGCAGCGGCCAGGCCGCGGCCAGGGCCGCGCTGCACGGCTGATAACCTCCGGGAACCCTGGGGGCCTTCCCGGGTCCCTGCATGCACCACACCCCCGTCCGAGAAAAGGAGTCCCGACCCATGCCGGTTTTCACCGCCGCACGCCATTTCCGCCGCCCCCTGCTGGCCATCGCGCTGAGCGTCAGCGCCTTCGGGGCATGGGCCCAGACCATGGTGAGCGTCAGCGGCAGCACGGTCAACATGCGCGAGCGCCCGAGCCTTGACGCCGCCGTGCTGTGGGAGTTGCAGCGTGGCTACCCGCTCGAAGTGACCGAGCGGCGCGGCAACTGGCTGGCCGTGAGGGACTTCGAAGGCGACACCGGCTGGGTGGCGCGCTCGCTGACCGGTGACGAACCGCACCACATCGTCAAGAGCAAGACGCTCAACCTTCGCAACGGGCCCGGGACCGATCGCAGCATCGTCGCCGAGTTGCAGCGCGGCGAGTTGCTCAAGACACTGGAAAAGCGCCGCGACTGGGTGCGCGTCGAACGCGCCAGCGGCGAGACCGGCTGGGTGTCGCGCCGGCTCGTCTGGGGCTGGTGATCAGCCTTCCTTGCGCACCGCCTTGTAGGCAGGGCGGTTGACGCACCGCTGCACCCATTCGTGGGTGAGCGGGTGGTACCCCATCAGCACGCGCGAGGCACGTGCCCACATCAGCACGCTGGCCACACAGAGGTCAGCCACGGTGAATCGGTCTGCCGCCAGCCAGGTCTGACCGGCATCGCGCTGGCGCTGAAGGTGTGCCTCGATTACCCGCAGCGGCACGGCCAGCCGCTTCTCGGCGGCATCGGCCAGTTCGGGTTTGCGCCGGTCTTCGGGCATGGCCACGCGGTGCATCAGCACGGTGAGGGAATCGCTTTCGCACTCGCTCACCGCCCAGAAGCTCCAGCGCAGGGCCTCGGCCTCCTCGCGGGGCGAGGCCGGGGCGATCGACGTCCCATCGGCCGGGCCGTGCACCCGTGAAAGGTACAGCGCGCAGGCCATGCTTTCCCACACCACCACGTCACCCTCCGGCCGCGCATCGATCAGCACGGGGATGTGGCCGTTGGGGTTGAGCGCCAGGAACTCGGGCGTGCGCGTGGCGCCGCCCGAAAACGGGGTGGCCACATGGGTGAATGGCAGACCGAGTTCGGTGGCCGCCCAGAGGGGACGCAATGCGCGGGACGCGGCCACGCCGTGAATGGTGATCGAAGGGGTCATGCGAGTTCGTTGCAGAGGGTCATGAGGTCGGGCACGGTGGCGTGGGGCATGAGTGGCGCGTGCTCCCAGGCGGCACCGCCCCGGTTGAGCCACGCCGCCTGCAGGCCGGCCACCAGGGCGCCCAGGGCATCGAGCTGGGCGTCGTCGCCGATGTGCAGGACCTCGGAGGGCCGGACGCCGGCATGGCTGGCAGCGGCGTGAAAGATGCGCGCGTCGGGTTTGCCGACGCCGAATTCACGCGCGCTGATGGCCGCATGGAAGTGCCGGCCCAGGCCGATGCGGTGCACGTCGGCATTGCCGTTGGACAGGGCCACCACCGGGTAACGGCTTGCCAGCCACTCCAGCGCGGGCAGCGCATCGTCGAACAGCTCCACGCGGTGGCGCTCGGCAAAAAAGACGTCGAAGGCCGGTTCGGCCAGATCGGGGTCGTCGCCGGCCTTGAGCAGCACGAACCGGATCGACTCGCGCCGCAAGGCGCTCAGGTCGTGCGACAGGTCGGGCCGCTTGATCTGCAGGTAATGGCGCGCCTCGCGCAGGGCCTGGGGGTTGCCGGCCAGCTCGGCGGCGGCCGGCGCGTGCTGGCGCAGCCACGCGGCCAGGGCGGCTTCGGCGCGTTCGATCGTGGGCCAGATCGGCCAAAGGGTGTCGTCCAGGTCGAGGCTGATGGCCTTGATGCGCGAGACGTCCAGCGGCGCTCTGGCGGTGTCCGGAGCCGTGGTCGAGGGGATATTCATGGCTCGGCGAGAATACCGCATGCCCTTCCAGTCCGAACCACCCTATGCCCATGGCCAGGCCGCCAAGACGGCCATCGTGCTGTGCAACCTCGGTACGCCCGACGAGCCCACCGCGCCCGCCCTGCGGCGCTACCTGGCCGAATTCCTGGGAGACCCCCGGGTCGTCGAGATCCCGAGGCTGGTCTGGTGGCTCATCCTGCACGGCATCATCCTGAACGTGCGGCCGAAAAAATCGGCCGCCAAATACGCCAGCATCTGGATGCCCGAGGGCTCACCGCTCAAGGTGTGGACCGAGCGTCAGTCGAAGCTGCTTCGCGGCCACCTCGGGGAACGCGGCCACGCGGTGATCGTGCGCTACGCCATGCGCTACGGCAACCCGTCGATCGCCTCGGTGCTCGACGAGGTGAAGGCCGAGGGCGCCACCCGCGTGCTGGTGCTGCCGCTCTACCCCCAGTACAGCGGCACCACCACCGCCAGCGTGATGGACGCGGTGATGGCCTGGAGCATGAAGGCCCGCCACGCACCCGAACTGCGCTTCGTGAACCGCTACCACGACGACCCGGGCTACATCCGCGCCCTGGCCCGCACCGTGCGCGCCCACTGGATGGCCAACGGCCAGGGCGACAAGCTGGTGATGAGTTTTCACGGTGTGCCCGAGCGCACGCTGCTGATGGGCGACCCCTACCACTGCGAATGCCACAAGACCGCGCGCCTGCTGGCACAGGAGCTGGGTCTGCCCAAGGACCGGTACGCCGTGACCTTCCAGAGCCGCTTCGGCAAGGCCAAATGGCTCGAGCCCTACACCGAACCCACGCTGATCGCTTTGGCGCAGCAGGGCGTCAAGCGCGTTGACCTCATGTGCCCGGGTTTCACCAGCGACTGCCTCGAGACGCTGGAAGAAATCAACCTCGAAGCGCGCGAGGCGTTCCTGCACGCGGGGGGCGAGGCCTTCACCTACATCCCCTGCCTGAACGACCAGGCCGAATGGATCCGGGCGCTGGCCGACATTGCCGAGCAGCACACCCAGGGCTGGCCCACGAAATCCCCCGAGAGCGACGCCGACCGGGCCGCGGCCCGCGAGCGGGCGTTGGCGCTGGGCGCAAAGAACTGACGCCACCGGCCGGTGGCCTGCCAGCGGCTCAGCCCTGCGCGGGCTCGGTCAGGAAGCGCTGCACCAGCTCCAGCTGATCCGGCACGTTGAGCGCCGGCGCATGGCCGCAGCCGGCGATCGTGACCACCAGCGCGCGCGGTCCGCGGTCGCGCATGGCCTCGGCGGTCTCGGGCCGCAGCAGGTCCGAATCGGCGCCACGCAGACACAGCACCGGCACATCGATGCGGTCGAACGCCGGCCAGAGGTCGTAGTCGTGCGGGTGGTGCTCGAACTGCTGCACCATGGCCGGGTCGTAGTGGGGCGTGACCCGGCCGTCCGGCAGGCGCCGTGCCGAGCTTTCGGTGAGCAGGCGCCACTGCGCATCGGGCAGGTGGCCGTAGGGCTTGTACACGGTGCGGAAGTACTGCTCCAGCTCGCCCATGGTGGCAAACGACGCCGGGTTGCCCGCGTAGCTTCGAATCCGCTGCACCGCGGCGTCGGCCAGCTGCGGACCGATGTCGTTGAGCACCAGCCGGTCGATGCGGCCCTGCAGCGGCCCGGCGGCGCACACCATGCCGATGGCGCCCCCCATGGACGTGCCGACCCAGTGAAACCGCGCCAGCCCGAGTTGGTCCACCAGCGAGGTGGCGATGCGGGCGTAGAAGTCGAGGCAGTACTCGGTGGCCGGCTGCGGGCTCCATTGCGACAGACCGCGCCCGATCGTGTCGGGGCAGATCACGCGCCAGCCCTGGGCGCACAGGTGCGCCGCCAAGGGGTCCATGTCGCGCCCGGTGCGCGCCAGCCCGTGCCAGGCCACCACCACCGGGCCGCTGGCCTGGGCGGGCACCCAGTCCATGAAATGGATCTCCCGGCCCTCGCAGGTGAGGTAGCGGGAGCGGGCATCGGTGTTGGCGAAGTTCATGCGTTGCCCTTCATGGCCTTGAGCGCCGCGCGTTCCCGCAGCCGGCCCACGACCCCGGTGGGAAAGTGATAGACCGACAGCACGAACAGCAGGCCCATCCAGAGCAGCCAGCGGTCGGGCGTGAGCAGCGCGGGCAGCAGCGGAATTCCTTCGGCCAGGCCGCCCAGCCAGCGCAGCAGGTCCTGCAGGTAGCTTTGCGCCACCAGAAACACCACACTCCCGATCAGCGCCCCGTACAACGTGCCCATGCCGCCAATCACCACGATCAGCAGGATGTCGAGCATGATTTCGAACGACAGCGATGTGTCCGGTCCGTTGTAGCGCAGCCAGATCGCCAGCAGGCATCCCGCCAGCGTGGCGAATGAAGCCGCGATCACGTTCGACAGCGTGCGGTACACCACCGTGCGGTAGCCCAGCGCCTCGGCGCGAAAGTCGTTCTCGCGGATGGCCTGCAGCACGCGGCCGAACGGCGAGTTGACGATGCGCAGCATCACCAGGAACATGGCCGCCACCACCGCGAAGATCAGGTAGTAGGTAATAAATCGGCCGTTGAGCGCCACCGGGCCGAACGGACCTTCGAAGTCTTCCTCCATGAGCGCGAAGCCCGGCGACAGCAGCTCAGGCAGTCGGAACGTCAGGCCGTCCTCACCGCCGGTGATGTCGGACAGCTGCGAGGCCAGCGTGAGAAAGGCCGAGGCCACGGCGAGCGTGATCATGGCGAAGAAGATCGCCTTCACGCGCAGCGAGAACAGCCCGATCAACAGCGAAAGCACCAGCGACAGCAGCAGCGCACACACCGAACCCACCACCAGCGCCCACCAGGTGGGCCCGAGTGCGGTGGCCGACACCGCAATGCCGTACGCACCGATGCCGAAGAACATGGTGTGCGCAAAGCTCACGATGCCGGTGTAGCCCAGCAACAGATCGAAGCTGACCACCAGCGCAATGAAGATCAGCACCTTGGCCGCCACATTGAGCGCCTTGACCCCGGGAAACAGGAACGGCGCCAACGCCAGACCGAGCACGATGAGCACCAGCACCGCCGACAGCAGACGGCTGCGCGGAAGGTCGTGGGAAAGCAGACGTGACAACATCAAAAACTCCGTTCGCCCTGAGCTTGTCCAAGGGTTGCATGCATGGCGTGGGGCTTCGAGAGATGCAGCCCGAACGGACGACCGAGGCTGCACATGGACGGGGTGTTCATCGGTTCGTCACCGGGTACACACCCTGCGGCCGCCACAGCAGGATGGCCACCATGAGCGCGATGTTCGAGAACAGCGCCACCTTGGGCATGAGAAAGCCGGTGTAGTTGGCCATGAGTCCCACCAGCAGCGCACCCACCAGCGCACCCAAGGTCGATCCCAGCCCGCCGATGATGATGACGATGAAGATCAGCACGTTGACCTGGGCTCCCATCTGCGGCAGCACGGTCTGCTGGTACAGGCCCCACATCACGCCGCCCAGGCCGGCGAGCGCACTGCCCGCCACGAACACGCCCACAAACAGGCGGTGAATCCGGTAGCCCAGCGACTCGACCATCTCACGGTCTTGCACACCGGCGCGGATCAGCAGGCCGACCTTGGTCCGGTTGAGTGTCCAGACCATGGCGGCAAAGACGCCCAGCCCGACCACGACCGCGAGCAGGCGGTACTTTTCGATCGACGCGTCGCCGATGAGGAAACTCCCGCGCAGCGTTTCGGGCAGGGGCAGCGCCAGCTGGCCGGGGCCCCAGATCACCTTGATCAGCTCCTCGCCGATGATCATGCCGCCCATGGTGATGAGGATCTGCTTCAGGTGCTGACCATAGACGGGCCGCACGATGAAGCGCTCGAACACCAGGCCGAGCGCGCCGGCCACCGCCATGGCCACCAGCATGGCGGGCACCAGCGCCACCAGGTTGAGCCAGAAACTGTCGGCGATGGCGTAGGCGTTGAGCGCACCGAACACACTGAAGGCCACGAAGGCACCCAGCGCGATGAACACGCCGTGGCCGAAGTTCAGCACGTCCATCAGGCCGAACACCAGCGTGAGGCCCGAGGCGATGATGAACACGATCAGGCCCATGGCCAGGCCCGCCACGGTGAGCGTGAGCCACGTCGACGGGCTGCCCACCGCCGGCAGTGCGAGCGCGGCCAGCAAGGGCACGAGGGCCACGGGTTTCCAGTCGAAGTCCTTCAACGCGGCCCATTTCGTGGCGACGGAGAAGCCTGCCGAGGAAGCAACCGATGCAGGAAGGTTCATTGATGCGCTCCGAGCGAGAGGCCGAGTAAGCGCGCCTGCAACGAGGCGTCTTCGGCCAGTTCGGCCATCGCGCCGCTGTGCACCACGCGGCCGTCGTCCATCACGGCCACGTTGTCGCCCAGCTGGCGCGCGAAGTTGAAGTTCTGCTCGACCAGCAGGATGGTGGTCTGTGCGGCCTTGAGCTCCTTGAAGGCCGCAATCATGTTCTGGATGATGGCGGGCGCCAGGCCCTTGCTGGGCTCGTCGATCAGCAGCAGGCGCCGCGGTTCGACAATGGCGCGCGACACCGCCAGCATCTGTTTCTGCCCGCCCGACAACTTGCCCGCGGGGTGCAGCCAGAACTTCTTCATGGCCGGGAACAGGTTGAAGATCCACTCGAGGCGCTTCGTGTCGATGTCGTCGAGCGTTCGAGCGCCGCGCGCGGCCAGCAGCATGTTCTCCTTGACGCTCAGGTCGGAGAAGATGCCCATGTTCTCGGGCACATAGGCAACGCCGTTCTGCGCGATGTCGGGCGTGGCCTTGGCGGTGATGTCCTCACCCGCGAGCGTGATGCGTCCGCGGCTGGCGTGCCACAGGCCCATGATGGTGCGCAGCGTGGTCGTCTTGCCGGCGCCATTGCGGCCCAGCAGCATGGTGAGCTGGTTGGCTGGCACCACCAAATCCACGCCGTGCAGGATGTGATAAGCGCCGATGTGGGTGTGCACCCCCTCCAGCGTGAGCATCGGCGGCGGGTTCATGCCGGCTCCGTTTCTTCTTCGGGGTTCACGCCAAGGTAGGCCTGCTGCACCACCGGCGAGGCGATCACCGATTCGGGTTCGCCGTCGGCCACCAGTTCGCCGTTGTGCAGCACGATGATGCGGTCGGACAGCTCGCGCACCACGTCCATCTTGTGCTCCACCAGCAGGATGGTCTTGGTCTTGTCGGCCTTGAGGTTGCGGATCAGGTTCAGGATCACCGGCACCTCGTCCACGCTCATGCCCGCCGTGGGTTCATCGAACATGTAGACCTTGGGGTCCAGCGCCATCAGGATGCCGACCTCGAGCTTGCGCTGGTCGCCGTGCGGCAGGCTGGCCGCGCGGGCCTGCGCCTTGTCGGCCAGCGCCACGGTGTGCAGGATGCGGTCGGCCTCGTCGATCAGGTCCTTGCGGTCGCTCCAGACGCGAAAGAAATCCATGCCCGCCCCAGCCCGCGCCTGCACCGCCATGCGCACGTTCTCGAGCACGCTCAGCTGCGGAAACAGGTTGGTGAGCTGAAAGGCCCGGCCCAGGCCGGCGCGCGTGCGCAGCGGCGCGCTGAGCTTCGTGAGCTCGCGGCCGTCGAGCATGACCGAACCCGCGCTCGCCTTGATCTGCCCCGAGATCAGGTTGAAGTAGGTCGTCTTGCCCGCGCCATTGGGGCCGACGATGGCGGTGAGCGTGCCCGGCGCAAACGCGCACGAGACAGCATTCACCGCCACGTGCCCGCCGAAGCGGACCGTGAGGTTCTGGGTTTCAAGCATGGCAGCCTCGGGGAGACACAACACCTCGTTCGGGCTGAGCCTGTCGAAGCCCATCCACGTGTTGGGGCGGGCCCTTCGACAAGCTCAGGGCGAACGGCGAAGCGGGCGAACGATCAGCGCTTGTTGCGGATCGGAATGTTCATCTGCTCAGGCTTGATCTCGCGCACCAGCTCGGGCACGCCCCAGGCGAACGCCGGGTCGGCCTTGATCCGGAAGTGGTACATGCTCTGCATGGCCTGGTGGTCTTCCTTGCGGAAGGTCATGGTGCCTTTGGGCGTCTCGAAGCTCATGCCCTCCATGGTCTGGATGAGCTTGTCGGTGTTGGTGTCGCCGTTGGCTTTCTTGAGCGCGGTCACCACCGCCATGGCGGCCGAGAAGCCACCCGCCGTGAAGAAGTCGGGCGGCTGCTTGAACTGCCGGTAGTGCTCGGCCACCAGGGCTTCGTTGACCGGGTTCTTGGGGATGCCGAAGTAGTAGTACAGCGCGCCCTCCATGCCGGGGAACTGCTTGTAGGCCACCATCGCCGGCAGGATGTTGCCGCCGGTGGCCAGCTTGATGCCGTAGCGCTTGTCGAGCTCCATCTCGGCGATCTTGGCGAACGGCGTCGGCGCCCCCGACCACACCACCGAGATGTACTTGTTGCCCGGCTGGTCCTTGAGCTTGTCGACCAGGCGCAGCAGGCCGGCGGTGAAGTCGGTGGTGCCCACCGGCAGGTACTCCTCGTGAACGATCTTCGCCTGCTTGGTGAAGTCCTTGGCAGCCTTCACGGCGTCGCGGCCAAAGGCATTGTCGTTGGCCAGCATGCCGATCACGTTGTTGGGCGCGTCCAGCGCCACGGCGTTGGCGGCGGCGTCCTGGCTGCTGTTGCGACCGGTGCGGAAGATGTACTTGTTCCACTTGTCGCCGGTGATCGAGTCGGCCACGGCCGGCTCCACCAGCAGGATCTTGCGGTACTCCTCGGCCACCGGCAGCATGGCCAGCGCCACCGGCGAGGCGGTGGGTCCGATGGCGAGATCGACCTTGTCGTCGGCGTAGGCCGCGGCCAGCAGGCTCTTGCCCACGTCGGGCTTGCCCTGGTCGTCCTTTTCGATCACGACGATCTTGCGGCCCGCCACCGTCATGGTGCCGCCGGTGGCGTAGCTCAAGCCCATCATCAGGCCCGTGTGGGTCTGCTTGGCGTAGGCCTCCAGCGGCCCGGTCTTGCTGTGGATGTGGGCGATGCGGATGTCGCCCTTGCTGGCTTGCGCGAAAGCGAGCGTGGCCGTGCAGGCCATGGCGATCACCGCCAGGCGGCGGGTGGCGTTGAACATGTCGTGTCTCCTCGTTCGGGTGGGTCGCGGCGCGGCGCGCCGTGCCCCTGTTTTGCAGGCTCCGTGCCAGGCCCGCAAGTGCTTGATTCAGAACGAAATCAAGCCAGCACCCCAACGACAAGTGTCGGCTTTTCCGACAGGCAAAGACAGATAAATGTCTGAAGTTCAGGCAATCGTCTGATTTTCAGACAGCTCGCCCATCGCGGCCAGGCGGTCGTACAGACTGGCCCGCGACATGCCCAGCAGCCTGGCCGCCGCGGCCCGGTTGCCGCCGGTGCGCTTGAGCGCCGCGGCGATCGCGCGCTGCTCCAGTTCGGCCACTTGTTGCGCCAGCGGTCGCAGGTCGTCCACCCCGTCGGCCGGTCCGGGCGCCGTGCCACGCTCCAGCGGCGCGAGCGCCGGCAGCCCGGCCTCGCGCAGCACGTGGCCCACATCGTCGGCGGTGATCAGGGCCGAATCGGTGCGCAGGGCCAGTTGTTCGAGCACGTTGCGCAGTTCGCGGATGTTGCCCCGCCACGGCTGCGCCGCCAGCACCGCCTGCGCCTGCACACCGATCTCGAGCGGCGCACCGCCACCGCGCGCGGCAATGTCCTCGCACAGGGCCTCGATCAGTTGGGGAATGTCGGCCCGCCGGTCGCGCAGGGGCGGCACGCGGATGGGCAGCACGTTGAGGCGGTAGTACAGGTCTTCGCGGAAGCGCCCTTCGCGCACCAGTTGCGGCAGGTCGCGCGAGGTGGCCGCCACCACCCGCACATCGAAGCGCAGCACCTTGTTCGACCCCAGCGGTTCGATCTCGCCTTCCTGCAGGGCGCGCAGCAGCTTGACCTGCATCGCCATCGGCATGTCGCCCAGTTCGTCGAGGAACAGCGTGCCGCCATCGGCCAGCTTGAACTTGCCGTCGCGCCCCTTGCGGTCGGCGCCGGTGTAGGCCCCCGGCGCCACGCCGAAGAACTCGGCCTCGAGCAGCGCCTCGGGCACCGCCGCCATGTTCACGCCCACGAACGGCTTGCCGGCGCGCGGCGACGCCGCGTGAATGGCGTGCGCCAGCAGTTCCTTGCCGGTGCCGGTCTCGCCCAGCAGCAGCACCGGGCTCGACGACTGCGCCGCCCGCCGCGCCTGCCGCTTCACCTCGACCGCCGCCGGGCTGGTGCCCACGAAACTCGCAAAGGTGTACTTGGTGCGGCGCTGGCTGGCCAGCTGCCGCTGCGCTTCCTTCAGGTCCTGCTCGAGCCGGGCGAACTTGGTGATCAGCGGCTGCAGCGTGGTCTCGGGGTGGTCGAACAACACGATGCCCAACACCCCGATCACCTCGCCCGCGCCGTCGCGCAGCGGAATGCGGCTGACCACGAACGTGCCCGCCCGGTTCGTCAGCAGGTCGATCAGGATCGGCTTGCCGGTGGCCAGCACCCGGTGCATCTGCGTGTTCTGCACCACGCTGCTGACCGGCTGGCCCACAAAGTCTTCCTCGCGCTCGTAGCCCAGCGCCGGCAGAAACCGGCGGTACTGGTCGTTGATCCACACCACCCGCGCATGCCGGTCCACCAGCATCATGCCTTCGCTGGCGTTGGCAAACAGGTCGAACATGGAGCGCGCGGCCAGCTCCAGAATGCTCTGGGCATCGCGCGGCAGGCGGTCGTCGCGGTTCATGGGGTGATGGTACCCCTGGGGGCAGCCAGGATGGCCTCGATGGCTGCGGAAACGCCCGGGACCGCGGGCTCACCCAGCGCCTGGTTCATCGACGTTCTGGGGAAGAAACCCGGACCGGAACAGGCCGCCGCGCCAGGCCATTCGCTTATGGTCGGCGGTGCGCGCCGCGCCACCCAAGGCCCCACCCCCCTGCAGGAGTCCCCACCATGCCACGCCTCCGCCAGCTGATCACCGTGACCGCTCTCACCGCCCTCGCGGCTGGCCACGCCAGCGCCCAGGACAAGGTGTGCCTGCTCGAAGGCAACTTCAAGATCGGCAACATGCCCTTGATCATCAGCGATTGCGCCGAGAACAGGACCATGCCCAAGGAGACCTTTCGCGAGGCCTGCGCCGGCATGTCCGAGTTCACCCTGGCTGGCGAGACCTACAAGGCCCGGGTGACGTTTTCGTCGGCCTGCCCGCCGGCGCCGCAAGGCACCTGCGAGGGCCTTTTTGGCGGTGCGATGAACGCCAGTTATTACAAGCGCGACGCGCAGACCCTGGCCGACACGCGCCGGTCGTGCCTGGCCCAGCAAGGCCGGTGGAAGTAAGCGCCCGGCCGATCGCCCGCCGGCCGCCAGGGCCTCGGCCGCCTCGCTAAGCTTGGGCGCGTGTTCAACACACGCACCCCACACCCATGAAGCCCAAGCAATACGAAGGCGGTTGCCTTTGCGGCGCGATCCGGTCCCGCGCCACCGGACAGCCGGGCAACCCCCACACCTGCTCCTGCGTGAGTTGCCGCAAGCACACCGGCGCCCTCACCCTCAGCTGGGTCGAGTTCCCCAGCGAGGCCGTGGAGTGGACCGGCCCCGCCGGCAAGCCTTCGGTCTGGCGATCGTCGTCCTACTCCAGCCGCGCGTTCTGCCCCACCTGCGGCAGCACCATCGGCGCCATCGACGACGAGCCCACCGTGGCGCTGGCCACCGGGGCGTTCGACAAACCCCACCTGAAGGACCTGGCACCGACCGCTCACTCGTACGTGTCCCGGCGGCCCCGGTGGTGGCATGTGAGCGCCGGCGACGGCAGGCATTGACGCCACACCCGGCACGCATGAAGCGCCTGCTTTTCGTCTGCAGCCGGAACCGGCTCAGGAGCCCCACGGCGGAGCGGGTGTTCTCGGGCCCGTCTCTAGACACCGATTCCGCCGGACTGGCCCCGGACGCGGACTGCACGCTGAGCGCCGAGCAGGTGGAATGGGCCGACCTGATCTTCGTGATGGAAGCCACCCACGCCAAGCGGCTCAAGCAGCGTTTCGGCGCCTCCTTGCGCGGCAAGAAGGTGGTGTGCCTGGACATACCGGACCGCTACGGATACATGCAACCCGAACTCATCGAACTGCTGAAGCGCAAGGTGCAGCCCCACCTCGGGGTCGTCACGTTCCCTGGCACCGATTTGTTTGAACATGCGGTGCGTCACCGAAGCGGACGGCACCCAAGTTAGGCCGCAAAAGACGGCTTCCGTCTACACCACCCAAGAGAGCCCGAAGCCATGAACCTTCCCCTGGGCAGCATCGTCATCTATGCAAGGGACATGCAGAGGACCGCGAGGTTCTACCGCGATCACTTTGGATTCGAGACCACGGGAGAGACCGTGGAAGGGCTGATCGAACTGCGAGCGGTGCACGGCGGTGCCGGCATCCTCATTCACCAGGCAGCGAAGTCGGTCAAGCTCGGCCAGGTGGGCGTGAAGCTTTCTTTCCACGTCGAGGACGTTGCGGCTTTCGTGGCCAAGGCTGCGCAGTGCGGACTGAAGTTCGGGGCGATCCATCAGGCGAACGGGTACCAGTTCGCCAACACAAAAGACCCGGACAAGAACCCCATCAGCGTGTCCAGTCGCGCGTTTCGCCAAGGCGCATCGGCTGAGCCCTGACGTGGACATGGCATGTCCGCGCCGGGGCCGAAGAACTCCTGCACCCACCCGACTCCCCCGTGCCATCCGGCCTCACGGACTCGTTGGGCGCCCGCCCACGCACCTTTGCTGAGGGCTCGGCCCATGGCCCGAGCCCTCGCCCGCCCACCCAGCTGGAAATCAGCGCCGCCGCAACGCCAGCAACCGCGGCACCACCAGCACCAGCACCACCACGATCAGCAGCGTGAGCGACATCGGCCGCTGCAGGAACACCATCCAGTTGCCTTCACCGATCGACAGCGCGTTGCGCATCTGCGCCTCGGCCAGCGGGCCCAGGATCAGGCCGACGATGACGGGCGCGGCCGGAAAGTCGAAGCGGCGCATCAGCACCCCGAGCAGGCCGATGCCGAGCATGAGGAACAGGTCGAACGCGCTCTGGCGCATGCCGTACACGCCCACCGTAGCAAAGATCAGGATGCCCGCGTACAGCTGCGGCCGCGGAATCTTGAGCAACTGCACCCACAGGCCCACCATCGGCAGGTTCAGCACCAGCAGCATCACGTTGCCGATGTAGAGCGACGCGATCAGCGCCCAGACCAGGGTGGACGAGGTCTGGAACAGCTGCGGGCCGGCGTTGATGCCGTAGTTCTGCAGGGCCGACAGCAGGATGGCCGCGGTGACGGTGGTGGGGATGCCCAGCGTGAGCAGCGGCACCAGCGTGGCCGTCACCGACGCGTTGTTGGCGGCCTCGGGGCCGGCCACGCCTTCGATGGCGCCGGTGGTGCCGAAGCTCTCGCGCACCTCGGGGCTGGCCAGCTTGCGCTCGGTGGCGTAGCTCAGGAAGGTCGGGATCTCGGCGCCGCCCGCGGGCACGGTGCCGAACGGAAAGCCGATGGCGGTGCCGCGCAGCCAGGCCGGCCACGACCGCCGCCATTCCGAGCGCGTCATGTGCACCTTGGTCATGCGGTTCATGGTGGTCTGCATGCGGCCTTCGTACAGCGCGTTGTAGAGCGCCTCGGTCACCGCGAACAGGCCCACCGCCACCAGCACCACCTCCACGCCGTCCATGAACTCCAGCACGCCGGCGGTGTAGCGCACCTGCGCGGTGATCTGGTCGATGCCCACCAGGCCCAGCGACAGGCCCAGGAACAGCGCGGTGAGCCCGCGCAGCGCGCTCTTGCCCAGCACCGCGCTCACGGTGGTGAACGCCAGCAGCATGAGGCAGAAGTACTCGGGCGGCCCCAGCTGCACCGCGAAACCGGCCAGCATGGGTGCGAACAGCGTGACCAGCACCGTGCCGATGGTGCCCGCCACGAACGAGCCAATGGCCGCTGTGGCCAGCGCGGCGCCGGCGCGGCCGTTGCGCGCCATCTTGAAGCCTTCCAGCGCGGTCACCATGGTGCCGGTCTCGCCGGGGGTGTTGAGCAGGATCGAGGTGGTCGATCCACCGTACATGGCGCCGTAGTAAATGCCGGCAAAGAAGATCATCGAGGCCGTGGGCTCCACCTGGCCGGTGATCGGCAGCAGCATGGCCACCGTGACCGCCGGGCCCAGGCCCGGCAGCACGCCGATGGCGGTGCCGAGCGCGCAGCCCGCCAGTGCCCAGAGCAGGTTGATCGGCGTGGCGGCGGTGGCAAAGCCGCCCATCAGCTGGGTGAGGATATCGCCCATGGTCAGATCCAGCCGCTGGCGCTGATGCCCGGCAGGTTCACCGCAAGCAGCTTGGTGAACAGCCAGTACACCGGGGCCGCGATCAGCGCGCCAGTCACCGCGTCGGTGAAGGTGGTGCGGGGCCCACCGGGCGCCTTGCCCTCGCTCAATCGCAGGCCGCGAACCGCCAGCGCGTAGCAGAGCGTGCAGCTCAGGATGAAGCCGATGGTGGTGATGAGCGACGCGTTGGCGATGACCGCGCCGGCCACCCAGGCCAGTGCACGCCAGTCACCGCGGGCTGCGCCCGACGGCGGCTCCACGTCGCGCCAGCCGCCGTTGAGCGCCTGCCACACCAGCAGCGCGCCGCACAGCGCCATGGCCGCGCTCATCACCCAGGGCAGAAAGTCGGGGCCAACGCCGGCGTAACCCGCGTCGGACGGGATCTGCCAGGCGCCCACGGCCAGCACGCCGGCCACCGCCAGCGCGCCCAGGCCGATGGCGACCTGCCCCGCCCGGTTCGGGGCGGGGGTTGCAGCGTCGCTCATGGTGGTGTCCGTCAGACCATGCCGGCGCGGACCATGGTCGCGCGCAGCGTGGAGAAGTCGCGGTCGACGAACTCGTCGAAGGCCTTGCCGGTCAGCAGGGCCGGCGTCCAGTTGTTCTTCTTCACCGCCTCGGCCCAGGCCTTGCTCTGCGTGGCCTTCACGATCATGGCGGTCAGCGCGTCGCGCTGGGCGGGGGTGATACCGGCCGCGCCGTACACGCCGCGCCAGTTGCCGATCTCGACGTCGATGCCCTGCTCTTTCAGCGTGGGCACGTTGATGCCGGCGATGCGCTGGCCCGAGGTGACCGCGATCGCGCGCATCTTGCCGCTCTCGATGTAGGGCTGGAACTCGCTGTAGCCGCTGCCGCCCACCGTGACGTTGCCGCCCAGAATGGCGGCCACCGCCTCACCGCCCCCACGGAACGGCACGTAGTTGATCTTCGCGGCGGGCACGCCCACCGCCTGCGCAATCTGCGCCGCGGCAATGTGCTCGGTGGAGCCGCGCGAACCGCCACCCCACTTCACGCTGCCCGGGTCCTTCTTGAGCTGCTCGACCACGTCCTTCATGGTCTTGAGCGGCGAATCGGCCGGCAGCACGAACACGTTGTACTCGGTGCTCAGGCGCGCGATCGGGGTGATCTGGGTGATCGACACCGGCGGCTTGCCGGTGATGATGCCGCCGAGCATCACGGCGCCCATCACCATGATGGCGTTCGGGTCGCCGCGGCTGGCGTTGTAGAACTGCGCCAGGCCGATGGCGCCGGCGGCGCCGCCCTTGTTCTCGAACGTCACCGACGACGCCACACCGGCATCGCGCAGGGCCTCGCCCAGCGCGCGGCCGGTGCCGTCCCAGCCACCACCTGGGTTGGCCGGAATCATCATCTTGATGTTGGCGCTGGCCCACGCCACCGAGGGCAGCGCGCCGGCGGCGGCCAGGGCGGCCATGGATTTGAGGAAGGTGTCGCGACGCATGGGGTGTCTCCTTGAATGACGGCGGAATGCAATGGCGGTTCCGACGGCTGCATCTTGCGGCGCTGCGCTGTCGGTTGGCTGTCCGCAACCCTCGGTGAAAACCCTGAAAGCGGCCTGTCCGGATAATCGGTGGCGCATGAAACTGCTGCTGATCGAAGACAACGCCACCATGCGGGCCACGCTGAGCCGTTCGTTCGAGCGGCGCGGGCTGCAGGTGGTGGGCTGCGACGACGGCGCGAAGGCCCTGGCCACCTGGCAGGCCTGCGCGCCCGATGCGGTGCTGCTCGACCTCTCGCTGCCCGGGCAGGACGGGCTCGAGGTGCTGTCGCAGGCCCGGGCCGCGGGGCTGCGCACACCGGTCATCATCCTGACCGCGCGGGGCACGGTGGGCGACCGCATCCTGGGCCTGAACACCGGCGCCGACGACTACCTGCCCAAGCCGTTCGATCTGGACGAACTGGAGGCGCGCGTGCGCGCGCTGGTGCGGCGCACCACCGGCACCGGCACCGGCACCAGCGCCGACAACGGGACCGCGGGCGCCTGGTGCGGCATGCAGATAGACCCCGACAGTGGCGCCGTGTACCACCACGGCGCTCCGCTGGAACTGGCCCCGCGCGAGCTCGCGCTGCTGCGCGCCGTGCTCGCCCGCCCGGGCCACGCCATTGCCAAGGAGCGCCTGTTCGAGCTGGTGTTCCCCGGCCAGGTCGATGTGCAGCCCGAGGCGATCGAGGTGGTGGCCTACCGCCTGCGCAAGAAGATCGCCCACACCGGGGCGCGGCTGGTCACGCTGCGCGGGCTGGGCTACCTGCTCAAGGCCAGCTGATGGCGCGAGCGCTGTCCCTGCGCCGCACGCTGCTCCTCGGCATTCTGTTGCCGCTGGCGGGCTACGTGGTGTTCAACACCGTGGTGCTGTACCGGCAGGCACTGACGGCCGCCAACACGGCGTATGACCGCACCCTGCTGGCCACCGCCAAATCGCTGGGTGAACAGCTGCAGGTCACCGGCACGGGCGACGGCGTGCGCGTCCAGGCCACGGTGCTCTATTCGGCCCTGGAGGCCTTCGAGGCCGACAACCGCAGCCGCCTGTTCTACCGGGTGAGCGGGTTCCAGGGCGAGATGGTCTCGGGCTTTGACGACATGCCGGCCCCGCGCCGCGACGCACCGGCCGACAACATCTACGCCGCGCTGGTCAGCTTCTACGACGACACCTTTCGCGGCGTGCCGGTGCGCATGGCCGTGCTTCTTCAACCGGTGGCCGGCGTGCAGGGTCAGGGCATGGCCACCATCCAGGTCGCCGAAACGCTCGAGCTGCGCGAAACACTGGCGCGGCAGATCCTCGTCGACACCCTGTGGCGGCAGGCCGCCCTGCTCGGGGTGATTGCGCTGGTGGTGATCGTCGTGGTGCAGCGCGCCACGCGGCCGGTGCGCGCGGTGAGCCACGCGCTGGTGGCGCGCAGCGAGAACGACCTGTCACCGCTGCCCACCCAGGACGCGCCCCGCGAGCTGCTGCCCCTGCTGGAAGCCACCAACCAGCACATGCAGCGCCTGGCCCACCTGCTGGACCACCAGAAGCGCTTCGTGCGCGACACCTCGCACCAGCTGCGCACGCCGCTCGCGGTGCTCAAGACCCAGCTGCAGTCGGCGCGACGCGGCGATGTGGAACCCGCGCAGGCGCTGGAAGAAATCGCGCTCACCGTGGACCGGGCCACCGAACTGGCCAACCAGATGCTGGCGCTGGCCAAGGTCGAGCAGCTGCGCCAGGACCACGCCGTGCCGCAAACCGACTGGGCGCCGGTGGTGCGGGCCGTCGCGCTCGATCTGTCGGCCCTGGTGGCCGAGCGCGACCTCGACTTCTCGCTCGACCTGGTGCCCGCCGCGCCGGTGCGCGGCCACGAATGGGCCCTGCGCGAACTCACGCGCAACCTGCTGCACAACGCCATCAAGCATTCGCCGCGTGGAGGCCTGCTCGAGGTTGCCTTGCGCCGCGACGCCACCACCGTGGCGCTGACCGTGAGCGACAGCGGGCCGGGCATTGCCCCCGCCCTGCGCGAGCGGCTGTTCCAGCCGTTCGCCACCGACCACCGGGAAGGCCCCAGCCTGTCGGGATCGGGTCTGGGCCTGGCCATCTGCCGCGAGATCGTGCAGTCGCTGGGCGGCCAGATCGAACTGCACAACCGCACCGAAGGATCGACCACCAAAGGGCTGGACGCCACCGCCCGGCTGCCGCTGCACACGCCGACATGAAAACCCCACCGCAAGAACCGGCCACCGAACGGGTGCGCCTGGACAAATGGCTCTGGGCCGCGCGCTTCTTCAAGACCCGCGCGCTCAGCGCCGAGGCCATCGACAAGGGCCGCGTGAGCGTCAACGGCCAGACCGCCAAGGCCTCACGCGAGCCGCGACCGGGCGACGTGCTCGAGCTGCGCATCGGCCACGAACAGCGGACCGTGGTGGTGCGGGGCCTGAGCGCCGTGCGCGGCCCGGCCCCGGTGGCCGCGCTGCTGTTCGAGGAAACCGCCGAGTCGATCGAACGGCGCAGGACGGCCGCCGAGCAGCGCCGGCTGGCGCCCGAACCCGCGCTGACGCAGACCACCGGCCGCCCCACCAAGCGCGACCGCCGCACCCTGGGCCAGTGGGACGAACGCTGGAGTGCGTCGCTTGACGACGACTGACGGCGCAAGCGTTCGGAGCCGCTCCGCGATCAGCGTTTGCGCAGCCCCAGCCACATCACCGTGGCCACCACCACCAGGCCACCGGCCACCTGCACCGCCGCGATCGACTGGCCCAGAAACACCCAGGCCAGCACCAGCGCAAAGATCGGTTCGATGTTCATGATGGCCGAGTTGCCCACCACCCCCAGCCGCGGCAACACGGTGAACATGATGGTGAAGGCCGTGCCGTAGAGGAAGGTCAGACCCAGCAGCCCCCACCAGCCGGCGGGCGCGTCGGGGAAACGCAGGCCGCCCTGGGTGGCGCTGGCAGCGAGCGCCATCACCGCGACGATGGCCATGGTGGTGGCGGTGCGCAGCCGGCCATCGAGGTCGCCGGCCTCGTGCTGGGTGAGCACCAGCGCCAGGCCGAACGTGGCCGCAGCGGCCAGCGCAAAGCCCACCCCGGTGCCGATGCGGGCCCAGTGGCCGCCGGCGCCCAGGCCCGAGGCCGCACCCGACACGTCCAGCGCCAGTGCCAGCCCGATCAGCATCAGCGGCATGGCCTTGAGCACGTGCGGTGCGGGCTTCTGGCCATACACCACCCGCGCCCACAGCGCGGTCCACAGCGGGTAGGTGTTGAACGCCAGCAGCGCCAGCGCCACCGGCAGGCGCGCCACCGACGCATACAGGCACAGGCTCTGGATGCCCACCAGCACGCCGATGGCGGGCAGCGCCTTCTTGTGCCGGGTCTGCAAGGCCAGCGGCACCCGGTAGGCCAGCAGGATCGCTGCCACCACCAGCGCCGTGACCCCGCTGCGAAAGGTGACCGCGGTGGCCACGCTCACGCCGTGGTCGAAGGCCAGGCGCGCGGCCACGTGGTTGGCACCCATCATGAAGGCGATGAGCAGCAGCGTGGCGAAGGCGGTGCGCGACAGGCTCTGGGACATCGTGGGTCCGGCAATCGGGTGGCGGGAAAAAAGAAAGCGCCCCGGGGGGCGCTTTCTTGCTGGTCTGATCTGGCGGAGTGAGAGGGATTCGAACCCTCGATGAGGCTCTACACCCCATACTCCCTTAGCAGGGGAGCACCTTCGGCCACTCGGTCATCACTCCGGAAGCCCCGCATTATGCCCCAAAGCACAACACCGGCCACCCCGCTCAGCCGCTGATCGTGTCGGCGGTCTGGTCGAGGTCGAACTCGCGGTGCAGGGCGCGAACCGCCAGCTCCATGTACTTTTCGTCGATGACCACCGAGGTCTTGATCTCGGAGGTGGAAATCATCTGGATGTTGATGCCCTCGTTGCTGAGGCAGCGGAACATGCGGCTGGCCACACCCACGTGGCTGCGCATGCCGATGCCGACGATGCTGACCTTGCAGATGCGGTTGTCGCCCACCACATCGGCGGCGCCCAGCGCGGGCAGCACCTGCGACTTGAGCAGTTCCAGGGTCTTCTGGTAATCGTTGCGGTGCACCGTGAAGCTGAAGTCGGTCTTGCCGTCCTTGCTCAGGTTCTGGATGATCACGTCGACCTCGACGTTGGCATCGGCCACGGCACCCAGGATCTGGGCGGCGATGCCGGGTTTGTCGGGCACGCCCAGCACCGAGACCTTGGCCTCGTCACGGTTGAACGCAATGCCGGATACGACGGCTTGTTCCATGGCTTCGTCTTCCTCGAAAGTGATCAGGGTGCCGGAGGTGGCTTCTTCGTTCAGGTCGATGTCCCAGGGCGTGAAGCTGGAGAGCACGCGCAGCGGCACGCGGTACTTGCCCGCGAACTCCACCGAGCGGATCTGCAGCACCTTCGACCCCATGCTGGCCATTTCGAGCATTTCCTCGAAGCTCACGCGCAGCAGGCGGCGCGCCTCGGGCACCACGCGCGGGTCGGTGGTGTAGACGCCGTCGACGTCGGTGTAGATGAGGCATTCGGCCGCCTTGAGCGCCGCGGCCACGGCCACGGCCGAGGTGTCGCTGCCGCCGCGGCCGAGCGTGGTGATGTTGCCGTCGCCATCAACACCCTGGAAACCGGTGACGATGACCACCTTGCCAGCCGACAGGTCGGCGCGGATGCGCGCGTCGTCGATCGACTCGATGCGGGCCTTGGTGTAGGCGTCGTTGGTTTTCACAGGCACCTGCCAGCCGGCGTAGCTGACGGCCTCGAGCCCTTCGGCCTGCAGGGCGATGGCCAGCAGGGCCGAAGAAGCCTGTTCGCCGGTGGCGGCGAGCATGTCGAGCTCGCGGCCGTAGGCCTTGCCGGGCTTCGCGGGGGCCACTTCCTTGGCCAGGGCGAGCAGGCGGTTGGTTTCGCCACTCATGGCGCTGGGCACCACCACCATCTGGTGGCCGGCCTTGTGCCATTTGGCGACGCGGCGGGCCACGTTGCGGATGCGCTCGGTCGACCCCATGGAGGTGCCGCCGTACTTGTGAACGATGAGGGCCATTGGATTGGAGAAAAGGTGCAGCGGCGTGCGCTGCCGTAACGCGGTGCGCGGGCACGCCCGGGCCGGGCAAAACCGCGGAATTATACCGAGTGGGTGTACCCCAGCCGGGGCCCCTCACGCACCACGAACCCCTGCGCCACCTTCAGCCGCAGGCCATGGCCGCGCGTGCGACAGGCATCGATCTGCTCGAGCAGTTCGTCGAGTTGGGCGGCACTGGGCGCCACCCCGTGGGCCACGCGCAGCCAGCGCCGCAGCGCGTTGGCCTGGCGATCGCGCGACAGGGCCTGAAGCGCCGCCAGCGCGGGCGGTTCGCCGAGCATGGCGAGGTCGAGGTCGGCCAGCTCGTCGAGCAGGCGCTGCGCCTGCGCCGCATGCGATGCCGTGCGCGAGAGCGCTTCGCGAAAGCCGTCGAACGTGGCGGCCCAGGCCGGCATGAGTTGCTGGCGAATGCGGTTGCGGGTGAACCGCGGGTCGGCGTTGCTGGGGTCTTCGATGTGCGCCACCCCCAGCCTGGACAGGCCGTCGCGCAGCGGCTGAACGGGAAGGCCCAGCCAGGGACGCCCGAAACGGACGCCATGGCGGTGAAAGGCCTCGGCCATCGCGGCCAGGCCCGGCAGGCCGGCGCCGCGGGACAGCGCGAGCAACACGGTCTCGGCCTGATCGTCGAGGTGCTGGCCCAGCAGGACCCACGGCGCAGACGCCTCGCGCCCCATGTCGGCCAGGGCTTCGTAGCGCGCCGTGCGCGCCGCGTCTTCGGGGCTCTGGCCTGGGGCGTGGCGGGCGTTCACCCGGCGCACCTGAAGCGCGATGCCCTTCTGGCCGCAGAGCGCGCGCGCATGGTCTTCGAACGCATCGGCGGCGGCCTGCAGGCCGTGGTGCACGTGCAGCGCCAGCACCCGATCGGGCCAGCGCGCGTGGGCCGCCAGCAGCAAGGCGGTGGAATCGGCGCCGCCGCTGAAGGCCACCGCCATCGGGCCTTCGGTGCCGTCGGCGCCGTGCCGCTCGGCCCAGGCCGCCAGCGCCCCGGCGCCCGGCAGGGCTTCGGGGTCAGCGCTTTTCGCGCGCTTCGGCCTTGGTGTCGGTGAAGCGGCCATAGCCATCCAGGCGCGCATGGCGGCGCTCCAGCAGTTCCTTCACCTTGAGATCGGCCACCTGGCGGTAGGCGTCGGTGAGCGCGCGCTTGAGGAAGGCGGCCATCTGCTTGTGGTCCCGGTGTGCGCCGCCCACGGGTTCGTTGACGATCTTGTCCACCAGACCCAGCGCCTTGAGGCGGTGCGCCGTGATGCCCAGCGCCTCGGCCGCATCGCTCGCGCGCTCGCTGGTCTTCCAGAGAATGGACGCACAGCCCTCGGGGCTGATCACCGAATACACCGAGTACTGGAGCATCAGCACCTGGTCGGCCACCGCGATGGCCAGCGCACCACCCGAACCACCTTCACCGATGATGGTGCTGATGATGGGCACCTCGAGTTGCGCCATCTCGAAGATGTTGCGGCCGATGGCCTCGGACTGGCCGCGCTCCTCGGCGTCGATGCCCGGGTAGGCGCCCGGGGTGTCTACAAAGGTGAACACCGGCAGCTTGAACTTCTCGGCCAGCTTCATGAGGCGCAGGGCCTTGCGGTAACCCTCGGGCTTGGTCATGCCGAAGTTGCGCAGGCCACGCTCCTTGGTGTCGCGCCCTTTCTGGTGGCCGAGCACCATGCAGGGCTGGCCGTTGAAGCGCGCCAGCCCGCCCACGATCGACAGGTCGTCGGAAAAGTGGCGGTCGCCGTGCAGCTCGACGAAGTGCGTGAAGATCTCGCGCACGTAATCGAGCGTGTAGGGCCGGTCGGCGTGGCGGGCGATCTTGGTGATCTGCCACGGCGTCAGGTTGCTGTAGATGTCCTTGGTGAGCTGCAGGCTCTTGGCGGCGAGCTTGTCGATCTCTTCGGAAATGTCGACCGCGGATTCGGTCTGGACGTAGCGCAGTTCCTCGATCTTGGATTCGAGCTCGGAAATCGGCTGCTCGAAATCGAGAAAGTTCTTCTTGGCCAAGGTGGGCTCCTTTGCTCGGCAGGCGTCGATGGGCTTGGATCGGTCAGTAGCTGACCGGCAAGGGATCGAGCGACCGCCAAATATACCAAGTGGCCACGCTGCAATAGGGGGCCCACGAGGCCGCCACTTCGCGGATCTCGCTGCGGCTGACCGGCTCGCCCGAGAAGTAGGCCTTGCTGATGCCGTTCTGCAGTCCGATGTCGTCCAGCGGTAATACGTTGGGCCGCATCAGGTGGAAGATGAGAAACATCTCGGCGGTCCAGCGGCCGATGCCGCGAATGGCCACCAGCTCGGCAATGATGGCTTCGTCGTCCATGCCGGGCCAGTCGTTCACGCGCACGCGCTTGTCGGCAAAGTGCAGCGCCAGGTCGACGATGTATTCGACCTTGCGGGCCGACAGGCCGGCGCCGCGCATGTCGTCGACCTTGAGCTTGAGCACCTGGGCCGGGGTGAGTTTTCGCGTGAGGGTTTCAAACCGTTCCCACACCGATTGCGCGGCCTTCACCGAGATCTGCTGGCCGACGATGCTGCGCGCCAGCGTGACGAATGCGTCGCCGCGCGATTGCAGGCAGGCGCCGGGGTGCTGCGGAATGATCTTCTTCATGACGCGGTCGCGCTTCATGAGATGGCGGCACGCATCGGGCCAGTAGTCGGGCGCTTCGGGGCCGAACTCGGGCAGCAGAGCGGGAGGCGGGGTCATCAGGCACGTTCCCAGGTGGTGCCCGTGGGGCTGTCCTTGAGCACGATGCCCTGGGCCAGAAGGGCCTGACGGATGCGGTCGGCCTCGGCAAAGTCGCGGGCTTTCTTGGCGGCGGCGCGGGCTTCGATCTGCGCTGCAATGGCTGCCTCGTCGGTGGAGTCGGCCTGGCCGCCGCCCTTGAGGTAGGCATCGGGATCGGCCTGCAGCAAACCCAGAATGCCGCCCAGCTCGCGCAGCAAACCGGCGCGCTGCGGGTCCCTGCCGCGATTGACCTCTCCGGCCAGGTCGAACAGCGCCGCCAGCGCCAGCGGGGTGTTGAAGTCTTCGTCCATGGCCGCCTTGAAGCGCGCGGCCAGCGGGTCGGCCCAGTCGATGGTCACCGCGGCCGGCCTCACCGATTGCAGCGTGGTGTAGAGGCGCTTGAGCGCGGCGCGTGCGTCGTCCAGGTGCACGTCGCTGTGGTTGAGCGGGCTGCGGTAGTGCGCGCGCAGCATGAAGAACCGCACCGTTTCGGCGTCGAACTTCTGCAGCACCTCGCGGATGGTGAAGAAGTTGCCCAGGCTCTTGGACATCTTCTCGTTGTCGACGTTGACAAAGCCGTTGTGCATCCACACCCGGGCCAGCGGCACACCGTTGGCCCCTTCGCTTTGCGCGATCTCGTTCTCGTGGTGGGGGAACTGCAGGTCGGCGCCACCACCATGGATGTCGAAGGTCTCTCCGAGCAGCGAGCAGGCCATGGCCGAGCACTCGATGTGCCAGCCCGGCCGGCCCCGGCCATACGCCGAGTCCCATTGCGCGTCGGCGGGCTCGTCGGGCTTGGCCGCCTTCCACAGCACGAAGTCGAGCGGATCGTCCTTGCCCTGGGTCACGGCCACGCGCTCTCCGGCGTGCAGTTCGTCGAGGGTCTTGCCCGACAGCTTGCCGTAACCGGGGAAACGGCGCACCGCGAAGTTCACGTCGCCATCGCCGCTGCGGTAGGCCAGGCCCTTGTCCTCGAGCTTGCGCACGATGTCGAGCATCTGCGGCACGTAGTCGGTGGCCCGCGGGTCGTGCGTGGGCCGCGCAATGCCCAGCGCATCGAAGTCGGTGTACATCTCGGCGATCATGCGGTCGGTCAGCCCGCGCACGGTCTCGCCGTTCTGCAGCGCGCGGCGGATGATCTTGTCGTCGATGTCGGTGATGTTGCGCACGAAGGTCACGCGCAGGCCACTGGCTTCGAGCCAGCGGCGCGTCACATCGAACGCGATGTTGGAGCGCGCATGCCCCACGTGGCACAGGTCGTACACCGTCATGCCGCAGACGTACATGCGCACATGGCCCGGCTCGATGGGGGCAAACGGCTCGAGCCGGCGGGTCAGGGTGTTGTGGATGTGGAGGGTCATCGAAGGCACGTGGACGCTCGGCGCAGACCGCTTCGACCCATTGCCCGACACGCCACCCCGTCGGGTCCGGCGCCCCGCAGGCACGGTCTGATGCGACCGGCTTGCCGGCACCCCTCAGATACAATGCGCGCCAGTATATCGACGCCCTTCGCACGCTGGCGTGTGCGAGCGGGCCATTGGTCGGGCACCCCGACGCTGCCGACGAGGTTCCATGTCCCAACGAGCGTCATCGCCGGACCACGGCGCATCCCTTCCCATTGCCGCGCGCATGCGCCGGCCGTCACCCGCTGCCCGCTGGCTCGGCCTGCTCCTGCTGGCCGCCCTGCCCTGGCTGGCCCAGGCGCAGAGCGCGCTGGCGCCCTACGAAGAAGTGTCGCGCCTGACCCGCGCCGGCCAGATGGACGAGGCCATCGCGCGCGCGCAGACCTACCTGCAGGCCAACCCGCGCGATCCGCAGATGCGGTTCCTCGTGGGCGTGGCCCACAACCAGAAGGGCGACACCGCCACGGCGCAACTCATCTTCACGCGCCTCACGCAGGAATTCCCCGAGTTACCCGAGCCCCACAACAACCTCGCGGTCATCCACGCCGCCGCCGGGCGCTACGACGACGCCCGCACCTCCCTCGAAGCGGCCATCCGGGCCAACCCGGCCTACGCCGTGGCACACGAGAACCTGGGCGACGTGTACGCCCGCATGGCGCAACGCGCCTGGCAACGTTCGCAACAGATCGATACCGCGAACCCACGGCTGGCGCCCAAGCTCAAAGCGGTTGAAACCGCCCTGGAACCGACTCCCCCTTCCCCTCGCTGAGGACCTCCGCCATGAACCTGCCCCGCCGCGCGCTGCTCGCGCTGATCTGTGCGTTTTCCGTGTCCGCCCACGCCCAGGCACCCGCCGCGGCGTCGCGCGTCAAGCTCAGCACTTCGCTGGGCGACATCGTGGTCGAGCTCGACGCCGCCAAGGCGCCGAAAACGGTCGAGAACTTTCTGCAGTACGTCAACGAGAAGCACTACGACGGCACCGTGTTCCACCGCGTCATCGACGGCTTCATGATCCAGGGCGGCGGCTTCACCCCCGACCTGCAGCAGAAGGCCACCCGTTCGCCCATTCCGCTCGAGGCCCGCAACGGCCTGCGCAACGACCGCGGCACCATCGCCATGGCGCGCACCTCCAACCCGAATTCGGCCACGTCGCAGTTCTTCATCAACGTGGTGGACAACGCCGGCCTGAACGCCCCTTCGCCCGATGGCCATGGTTATGCCGTGTTCGGCAAGGTCGTGGCCGGCATGGACGTGGTCGACAAGATCCGCGCCGTGCCCACCGGCAACCGCGGCATGTTCCAGAACGTGCCCGCCACCCCAGTCACCATCATCAAAGCCACCCTGGAGAAATGAACATGGCCAACCCGAAAGTCGAACTGCACATCGCCGGCATGGGCGTGATCACGCTCGAACTCGATGCCGACAAGGCGCCCAAGTCGACCGCGAACTTCCTGGCCTACGTGGGCAAGGGCCACTACGACAACACCGTGTTTCACCGCGTCATCCCCGGCTTCATGATCCAGGGCGGCGGCTTCGAGCCGGGCATGAACCAGAAGCCCACCGACAAGCCGATCGACAACGAGGCCAACAACGGCCTCAAGAACGACGTCTACACCGTCGCCATGGCCCGCACCAGCGACCCGCACTCGGCCACCGCGCAGTTCTTCATCAACGTCAGCAACAACGGCTTCCTGAACCACACCGCGCCGAGCGCACAGGGTTGGGGCTACGCCGTGTTCGGCAAGGTCGTCTCGGGCACCGAGATCGTCAAGCAGATCGAGGGCGTCGCCACCGGCCGCAAGGGCTTCCACGACGACGTGCCCAAGGCCGATGTCGTGATTCAGAAGGCTGTCGCCGTTTGAACCACCGGTTCGGCCGACCGAATGGGTGAGCGCATCGCAGAGCTCGCTGCGTCACCCGGCTGGCGCACGGTCGATTTCGTCTCCGACCTTCACCTGCACGCCGCCGACCGCGCGACTGCGGCGCGCTGGCTGGACTACCTGGCCAGCCAGCCACGGCCCGACGCGCTGTTCATCCTCGGCGACCTGTTCGAGGTGTGGGTGGGCGACGATGTGCTCGACCACCCGGACACGCCCGAGCGGGCGTTCGTGCGGTCCTGCATCGACGCCCTGGGCCGGTTTGCCTCCACCACGCCGGTGCACTTTCTGGCGGGCAACCGCGATTTCCTGCTCGGCGCCGCGGCACTGGCGGCTGGTGGCATGCAGGCGCTCGAAGAACCCACGGTCATGACCTTCGCTGGCCGGCGCTGGCTGCTCAGCCACGGCGACCCCCTGTGCCTGGCCGACACCGACTACCTGGCCTTTCGCGCGCAAGTGCGCAGCGCGCCCTGGCAAGCGGCGTTTCTGGCGCGGCCGCTGGCCGAACGCGAGGCCATCGCCACTGACCTGCGGGCACGCAGCGAAGCGCGCAAGCGCGAACTCGGCCACGACCCGTCCCTGTGGGCCGACGTCGATGCCGATGCGGCGCGCGAGCTGCTGCAACGGGCCGGCGCCACGACACTGATCCACGGCCACACGCACCGCCCCGCCGATCACGACCTGGGTCAGGGTCTTCGCCGCACCGTGCTCAGCGACTGGGACATGCAGGCTCGGCCGCCACGCGCCCAGGTGCTGCGCCTCACCGCCGACGGCCTTCGCCGGGTGCCGCTCGCATGAGCTGGTGGTCGTCATGGCGGCGGCGCCTGCGCCGTCCGACGCCCGCGCCCGACGCGCTGTGGGGCGACACCCTCGCCGCCCTGCCGTTTCTGGACCCGCTGTCCGGCGCCGAACGCGAGCGCTTGCGGGCCCTCTGCGCCCATTTCCTGGCCGAAAAGGAGTTCACCGGCGGCAACGGCCTGGTGGTCACCGACGCCATGGCGCTCAGCATCGCGGCACAAGCCTGCCGGCCCTTGCTGAACATGCACGGACCGTCCGGCAAGGCGGCGGCACAGGCCAGCGACCTGCTCGACTGGTACGACGATTTCGTCGGCATCGTCGTGCAGCCGGGCGCGGTGCTGGCGCGGCGCGAGGTTCGCGACCACGTGGGCGTGGTGCACGAATACACCGAGGCCCTGGCGGGCGAGGCCATGGACGGCGGGCCGCTCATGCTCAGCTGGGAGGATGTGGTCAGCGCCGGCGAACGCGCCGCCATCGGCCACAACGTGGTCATCCACGAATTCGTCCACAAGATGGACATGCGCGAACTCAGCCCCGGCGACCATCCGCAAGGGTCACCGGTGTTGCCCGACGGTTTTCTGGGCATGGCCGACCGCCGCGCGGCCGCCGCGCGATGGCGCCAGACCATGAGCGAATCGTTTGCCGCGTTCCGCGAAGCGGTGTCGCTGGCCGAGCGTTTCGGTGGCGAGAAACCCTGGCTCGACGACTACGCGGCCAAAGACCCGGCCGAATTCTTTGCCGTGACGTGCGAGGCGTACTTCGTCAACCGCGAACGCTTTGCGCAGGAGTTTCCGGTGTTGCTGCCGCTCTACGACGGCTTCTTCAACCCCGCGCGCATCAGCGCTTCAGCAGCGCCTTGAGCACGTTCTGAAGGCGACGGGCGCTGCGCTCGTCGTGGGCCGAACCGAGCACGCGCGCCACGTCCTGCGCCCAGGTCTCGGCGGGGGCGGCTTCATGGCGGCGCGTCAGCAGCTGCAGTTGCAGCATCCGGCGTTCACTGAGTTGTTCGGCGGGCGTGGGCACGTCGGCCGCGATCTCCAGCCGCAGCAAGGCCTCGCCGGGCGCGGCAGGTGCCTGGCCCAGCGCGCCGGCCCAGGCATTGCGCTGCGCGGCATTGAGGCGCGAGCCCAGCGCCTGGGGCGCGGGCAGCTTGGCAGCATCGCGGCTCTGCCAGGCCTCGACCAGTTGGGTGAGCACCTCGCCATGGGCCTGCTCGGCCAGGCGGCGCAGGCTGCTCTGCGCGGCCTCCATGGCCTGGCGCTGCGCGCGGAAGGCGGCGTCGCCCAGGCGCGGTCCGCGCGGCGCGCGGTCGTCGCGGCCAAAGCGCCCGGCCGCTTCGCGGGGACCCCGCGCATCGGGACGCCCGCCAGGTCGGCCATCGCGCCGGGCATCACGCCCGTCACGTCCGTCGCGACCGGCCGGCGCGGCCGAGGCGCGCTGCTGACCCGGTCGATCGTCGCCGCGCATGGCCACCAGCTTGCGGGGCGCCGCAGCGGCCGGCGCGGCCGTGTCGGCCGGGGCACTCTGAGCAGGCTGGGAAGCCGGTACGGCGGCGTCATCGGGTGCGGCCGCCGAGGCGGCCTCGAGCGCGGCCATGGCCGTGCGAATGCGCGCCGCGTCGCCGGACTGGCTGGCGGCATCGAGCTCACGCGCGGCATCGAGCACGCGCTGGTCGTGGGCACTGAGCGCGCTGGCCTGGTGCTGGCGTTCCTGGGTCTTGCGCTCGAAGGCGGCGTCGATGGGCGCGCGGAACGCTTCCCACAGTTTCTGCTCGTGCTTGCGGTCCAGGGGCACCGCGTGCGCCTCGGCCTGCCAGCGCTGCTGCAGCGCCTTGACGGCATCGAGCCGCAGCGGTTGCGACTGCGACAGCGCAGCGGCTTCCTCGATCAGGGCCTTGCGCCGGGCGGTGCTCTCGTTCTGGGCCGCCTCGACACGGGCATGCGCCAGGTGCATGGCCTCTTTCCATTGAGGCTGGATGTCGGCAAAGGCCTTTTCACTCAAGTGCCCGGCCTGGCGCCAGCGCTCGGAGAAGGCGTGCAGTTCGCGCAACTGGGCTTTCCAGTCGGTGTTCTCGGCGTGGGCCAGGGTCCAGGCCTTGACCTCGTCGATGAGCCCCAGCCGCTGGGCGCGCGTGGCTTCGGACTGCTGACGCACCTGCGTCAGCCAGGCCTCGACCTGTTTGTGGGCCTCGGTGCAGGCCTCGTCGAAGCGTTTCCACAGCGCATGGTTGGGCACACCCCCCTGGTCGGTCGTCTTCCACTGTTCGCGCAGGCTCCGCAGGGTTTCCTGCAGTTTGCGACCGCCCAGGCGCTGGCCTTCGGGTGCTTTGGACAGGGCCTCGGCCTTGGCCACGAGTTCTTCGCGCAGCTGGTCGGCACGCCAGCGCTGCCAGCCCTCGAGCTCGCCGGCCTGGGCCAGCGCGGCCTGGGCGCGCCCGTCCAGGGCGGGGGCCACCAGGCGGCCGTGCTTCTTGAGCAACTGGCGCACTTCGTTGGCGGCCCTCGGCGTGGCCTTGCCGTGGCCCTGGGCCACTTCGGCCTCGAGCGCGACCACCGCCTGCTCGAGTTCGCGGTTCGCCCGCTCGCGGCGCTCGGCCTGGGCAGCGGCATCGGGACCGGGGGTGTCGGCCGTGGCCATGGCCTCACCACGGGCCACGCGCAGCTCGTCGGCCCACACGGGCACCGCGGGCAGGGGCGCGGCCGGGTCGGCGGCGGCGGCCACCGCCTGGGCAAGGGCCGCCTCGAAGGCGTCCCAGACCAGCTGCAACTGCTGGCGCGATGCGTCGAGCATGGGCGGGAACTTGGGTTCCACGCTCGCCCACTGCGGGTCCTGCGTGAGACCCTGCACCTGCTTCTGCCACAGGGCCACGTCGCCGCGCAGGGACTCGGTCACCTGCTGCGCCTCGCGCCAGGGTTTGGTGGACAGCACCTCAATGCGCTGGGCAATCAGCACCGCCGCTTCACGTTCCACCTGCACCGCGTGCTGCAGGTCTTCAATGGACTTGATGCGTTCGGCCAGCTGCTGGCGCAGCGTGGCCAGCGGCTCGCGCGACAGCGGGGCGCCGGCACGCGCGGCGTCGCGCTGCCAGGCCAGCGCATCGGCCAGGTTCAGCCGGCCGGCACCCAGCAACGCCTCGGCTTTGGTGCTCCATTCAGCGGCCGCGTTTTCCTGCGCCTTCAGCCGTTTCAGCTCGTCGAGCTTTTCCTTCAGCGGCTTGGCGGCACCACGGTCGCGCTGGCTGAGGTCCTTGTAGACCTCGGCAAGTTGATCGGGCGAGGGATCGGTGGCCAGCCAATCGCGCAGGCGCGCGCTGCGGTCGCCCGAGGTGGCGGCCGAGAAGACGCCGCCGGTGAGCGCATCCAGTGGGTGGGCGGTGGCGGGCTTGGGGGCAGACGGCGTGTTCACGGTGGAATCGGCGGTGGGTTTCTGGCGCAGGGAAAACAGCGACATGTGGTGGGGCAGCGGCGGTCGGCAACGACCGTGGGTGCGCAGGGTGCGCGGGAAAAGCGCGTATTGTCGCCCGAGCCGCGCGCACCTGCTCGGCGGCCTGCCCGCGGTCGCCCGGCGGGCAGGCCGGTGCCCCTCGGTACGTCGTCAGCGCGGATTCAGCGCGGGGCCAGTTGAAGCTCCGCCTGAGGTTTCGCGCCCTGCCCGCCCGCCGTGGCCTTGGGCGCCCCCAGGAACACCCGGTCCTCGCCCAGCTTGAGCGCCAGCAGGTGGTCCTTCACCGCCACGGCGCGCGCCACCGCGAGGTCCCGCATGGCCTGCTCGCCGGGCACCTGGGCGGCCAGCAGCAGGGCTTCCATTTCCTGCGGCGGGATGTCCCTGGCGATGCCGATGAGGTTGCGGGGCTTGGGAATGTCGGCGCGCCGGTACACCTCGCGCAGCAATTCGGCGCGCTCGTCGGCCTGCACGGCCACGTCGGCCGGCAGCGAGCCGCCGGCCCGGGCCAGCCGGCGGCGTTTCTCGGCCAGCAACAGGCCATCAAGGCGGGCACGCTGCCAGCCGGCGCGCTCGGCGTCGAGGTCGGCCTGACCGACGATGGTCAATTGCAGCGCCGGGCGGTTGTCGAGCGCCTTGGCCACGGCTTCGAGCTGCTGGCGGTCCTGGGCATCCAGCTCGGCCCGACCGGGCTCGAACGCGATCTGGCTCGCGTCTGCTCCGCCGCCCCCGAAGGCATTGGCGATCAGCGAAAACGGCGCGGTGATGGCCTTGCCGATCAGGTTGACGATCAGGCGCACGATGATGGGCGCCAGCCGGAACTGCGGGTCGTTGATCGAGCCGCTGACCGGCAGGTTGATGTCGATCACGCCGTTGCGGTCGGCCAGCAGGGCCACGGCCAGCTTGACCGGCAGGTTGGCCGAACTTCCCTCGACCCGCTCGCCGAAGGCCAACTGGTTGAGCACGATCTGGTTGCTGGCCTCGAGCTGCCCACCCGGGTCGATGCGGTAACGCACGTCCACGCTGAGCTTGCCGCGCTCGATGCCGTAACCCGCGTACTTGGCGCTGTACGGTGACAGCGGCGGCAGTTCGAGGTCGCGCACCTGGCCCTTGATGTCCAGGGAAAGTGGCGTGGCCAGCGGATTGATCTTGCCGCTGATGTCGAGCTGCGCGGTGCCCTCGGCCCGCCCCTTGAGCGACAGGTCGGCCAGTGCCGGCGGCTGACCCGCCTCGGGCGGTGCGCTGCTGAAGCTGCTCAGCGAGCCGGTGAGCTCGCTCAGGTTGGCGGTGTAGTTGGGGCGGATGAACCGGTCGGAGAACAACACCCGGCCATTCACCAGACTGACCGGCCCGACGCGAACGTCGGGCGGAGGTGCGGCGGTGGCGGTGGCGGTGGCGGTGGCGGTGGCGGTGGCAATGGCGGTGGTTGTGGCCGCAGCGTCAGGAGCGGCGGAGCCCGCGCCGTCGCCGCCAGGCGCCGGCTTCACCAGACCCTGCAGGTTGATGCGGCCCTGTTCGTCGATCACGATCCTTGCAAAGTAGTCGCTGAGCACCGTTTCGCCCACCTGCACCGTGGTGGCCCGCCCGGGCGCCAGCCCCACGCGCAGCCCGCGCAGCTGCAGGCTGGTCCAGCTCAGCAGTTCCTCGCCGGGCTCCAGGGTGTGGGCGCGAACATCCTCCAGGGCCGCGTCGGCCGCCAGGTCGACACCCGGTCCGGCGTCCGTCAGCGTCAGCGACAGATCGCCGCGCACGCTGGCGTCCGCGCGCAGCAGCTCCAGATTGAGCCGGTCGGCCACGTAGGGCGCGAGGGCGTGCAGGGGCAGTCGCTCGATCCGAAGGCCGGTGCGCAGCCGCAGGCCGGCGTCGCGGCCGGGCAACCGGAGCGTTCCCTGAATGGCGACGCGGCCAGGCTCGGTCGCCGCCTGATCGCGGCTGCGGTCCTGGTCACCGACCCGGGCCTGGAGCTGCAGCGCCGCCTCCGGGGGCTGCGCGGCCAACGGCTGGAGGTTCTGCACCCGCAGGCCCAGCCCGCTGACCAGCAGGGCCACCCCACCGGGCGGGAGTTCGTCCAGAAACCGCACCCGGCCACCCTGCAGTCGCACGTCGGCCAGGGTGAGGCCCCACGGGGTCGCCACTTCGGGCGACGCGGGGGCGGCGGGGGCGGGCGAGGCGGCTGGCGTGGTCCGCAGCCAGTCCTCGAACATCCATCGGCCATCCGCACCGCGCCGCACGCCGAGGTCGGGCGCGTCGAGTTCGACCGACGCCACCGTGACCTGGCGGGCCGTCAGATCCAGCTGCGCGCCACCAACGGTGAGCCGTTCCAGTCGGGCCAGCGGGCTGCGCGCCGGGCCCAGCCGAAGACCGGCCAGTTCCAGCCGAGGGAGGCCAACCGTCAGGGCAGCCGCCTCGGTGCCTTGCGGGGCCCGCCACGCCAGCACGGCCTCGGCCTCCAGCTGGCCGTCCAGCACCGGAACGATCTGGGTGGCCAGGTAGGGCGCGGCCTGCGCCAGCTGAATTCCTGCCAGCACCACCCGCGCATCGGCCTGCCGGTCGGTGGCCGCCCCGCTCAGCGAAAGGGACGCGTCGCCCAGGCGGGCGGTTCCCTCGAATGGCGCGGGTGCGGTCATGGGCCAGGTGATGGCGCGGGCGTTCAGGGTCAACCCGTCCAGCGTGCGCTCCACCGCAGGCGCCAGCGATTCGTCGCGCCACCGCAGGGCGCCGGCGCCGATGGCGATCTCGTCCACGGCGGCGGTCCACGGCGCGGGCTCGGCGCGCCCGGCCGATACGCCGGCGGTGTCAGGCGGAGCGAGCGCCGCCCAGCGATCGACGATCCGCTGCAGGCCAAGCGCGCCGTCGGCCTCGCGGCGCAGGTCGATCTCGGGGCCGTCCAGGCTCACGCGGGCCAGTTCCACACGCTGGTTCAGCGGTTCGAGGCGGCGAAGGTTCACGTCCAGCCGCCGCCACGCCAGCAGGGGCAGATCGCCCTGCTGCCAACGAACACCCGACAGCCCCACCGTGCCCGACAGTGCGAGGGTGGGGGCCGCAGCCTCTTGTTCGAAGTCGACGGCCAGGTCGACGTGCAGGCGCGCCGCCACGGGGCGAACCGGCCACTCGCGGGGCCAGTAGGCAAGGTAAGGCTGCACATCGAGCTCGGGAATCTGCACCCGCACCTCGGTGCGTCGGTGGCTGGCAAACGGGGTGGTCGAGGCTCGGGAGTCGAAAGCGCTTCCGTTCAGGCTGAAGGCCAGCCGGGGCTCGGTGACCACCTCGCGGCGCGAGCCGAGGTTGCTGAGGAAAGGCACCGCCAGCGCAACGCCCTGCAGGCGGTGGGTGGTGCCGACGGGCTCGTCCACCAGGGTCGCCTCGCCATCGAGCAGTTCGATGTTGAAGAGCGCAAAGCGCGCGGGCGAGGACGGCTCTTCCGAGGCGTCGGGCTGGCCGCGCAGGCGCTGCAGGATGTCGTCGATGTCGGTGCGGCCGTCGCCCAGGTGGCGCAGGTTCAGGCGGGGCGACTCCAGCCTCAGCGCATCCAGCACCGGCGCCAGCCGCAGCATCGACTGCAGCTCGCTATTGATATAGAGGCGCTGCAGCGAGAACTGGGGCGCGCTGCCCGCTGCGTTGGCCACCGCAAGCCCCTGCAGCTCCAGCTCGAGCGACCATGGCCTGAACGCCACCCGTTCCACCGTCACCGCCCGGCCCAAGGCCGCCGTGCCCTGCTTCTGCAGCTGCCACTTCAGCAAGGGCGGCAGGGCCAGCCAGGTGACGAGCCAGAGTGCCAGCAGCCCGCCCAGCGCCCAGGCGGCGCGGCGCAGCCAGCGGCGCGAGGATTCGGGGGTGGGTAGCCGGCGGGCAAGGGCTGCGTCCATGCCCCGAGTTTCGCCCAAGCCACGCCGACCACCGATGACAACCCCAGAAACAAGAAACCCCGGCAGGGCGAACCTGACCGGGGTTGACGGCGGGCAACATGCGCTTGCCGTCGGGTTTGGCGGCGGGAGTTTGATGTCCCACCAACCTGGAAGCAAGAGATTGCTTCCGTGGGGTGGCCGACTGGCGGATCGCCGCCCTGTCGGCACATGCGGATCTTGAGGACCCGCAACGCAAGGCTACGCCCACCCCGCCAGGGGATCAAGCGCCGCACGGCGATTGCCCATGGAAGTTTTCAATCGCGTGTCACAGACCCATGTCGGGGCGTCAAAAAGGCGTTTCGAGGCGTGAAAGGAGGCCGTCAGGCGACAAGCGGTCATCAAGGCGCGGTCGATCGCAACCCCGCGCCAGCATTGGGGCTGCGACGGAACAGATGAAAACCGTCACGATCGGCCCGTGCTTAAAATAACTAATTATTCGTTTGATCACAGTTCAAAACATTGACTTGTTATTAACAGCCCCCTACCATCCGCCGACTTTTGCCCACGCGAGGGTAAACCCCGACGCTGCCCGCAAGGGCTAACTCGACCCACCCACCACCCGGTGCGGGTCGATGGCGACCCCAACGACCGGCGCCTGCCGCAGACAGCGGCCACGCCGACCAGCAAGGAGCGATCCATGAGGACCAACTCGCCGACGCCGCAGAAGAGCACTTCAAGTGCCCTGGCTTCGTCCCTGACCACCGCAGCCCGCGATGTGTATCAGGGTTTCATTCACACCACCCAGAACGGGCTGGCACTGCTCGGCACCGTGGCTGCGGTCACGCTGCTGGTGTTCGGCATGCGCGCCGACCTGCGCACCACCGCCGAAGAGCGGCTGCTGAGCTGGCTGCTCGAGCGCCAGGAGACGCAGCAGATCGTCGAACGCGAGGTCGACGTCGAGCCGACCGCTGTCGAGCGCGTGACGGTGGCCAGCCTGCGCGACCTGACCGAGCAGCAGGCCAAGGTGACGCAGTGGCTCAGCCGCAAGTACCGTGTGGCGCCCGAGCCGCTGGCCGCGCTGGTCACCGAGGCGTACGCCATCGGCGAGCGGATCGACATCGACCCGACGCTGCTGCTGGCCGTCATGGCCATCGAGTCCCGTTTCAACCCGTTCGCCCAGAGCCCGGTGGGTGCACAGGGCCTGATGCAGGTGATGACGCGCGTGCACACCGACAAGTACGAGGATTTCGGCGGTGAACTCGCCGCCTTCGACCCGCTGTCGAACCTGCGCGTGGGCGCCCAGGTGCTGCAGGACGCGGTGCGCCGCTCCGGCTCCATCGAAGGCGGTCTGCGCCTGTACGTCGGTGCGGTCACCACCGACGGCAGCTGGTACATCGAGCGGGTGATGGCCGAGCACCTGCGCATCAAGAGCGTGGCGCTGGGCAAGCCGATGCAGCGCTACGTGCCGCCGCCCCCGCAGGCCATTCCCGTGACGGACCCGGCCCCCGAGGCCGAGGTGGAGGCCGAAGCCCGCCCCGCGCCGGCCACGGCCATGCCGTCCTGACCCCGCCTTCGTCGGGCCGCTGGGCTAAACTAGCGGCGCACCGCGACTGGCGATAGGCGGCCACCCGCAACGGGTCGGCCGCTGACGTGGACCCCCGGACCCGCCCACAGGCGACCGGCCCGGGACAACCACTGGGAAGCGGGCCGCCCGCGCCGCAAGGCCGGGCGTTCAGCCGTTCGCCTGGGCAGCCCTTGCCATTCGCAAGGTTCCACGTCTCCAAGGACTGCCATGTACGACCGCCGCATCCTCATCGAACAGACCGACCCCGAGCTGTTCGCCGCCATCCAGGCCGAAAACGCGCGCCAGGAACACCACATCGAGCTCATCGCCAGCGAGAACTACGCCTCGCCGGCGGTCATGGCCGCTCAGGGCACGCAGCTCACCAACAAGTACGCCGAGGGCTACCCGGGCCGCCGCTACTACGGCGGCTGCGAGCATGTGGACGTGGCCGAGCAACTGGCCATCGACCGCGTCAAGCAGCTCTTCGGTGCCGACGCCGCCAACGTGCAGCCGCACTGCGGCGCTTCGGCCAACGAAGGCGTGTTCCTGGCCTTCCTCAAGCCCGGCGACACCATCATGGGCATGAGCCTGGCCGAAGGCGGTCACCTCACGCACGGCATGGCGCTCAACATGAGCGGCAAGTGGTTCAACGTCGTGTCGTACGGCCTGAACGCCAAGGAAGAGATCGACTACGACGCGATGGAAAAGAAGGCCCACGAGACCCGGCCCAAGCTCATCATCGCCGGCGCCTCCGCCTACAGCCTGCACATCGACTTTGCGCGCTTTGCCAAGGTGGCCAAGGACGTCGGCGCGATCTTCATGGTCGACATGGCCCACTACGCCGGCCTGATTGCCGCCGGCGTGTACCCCAACCCGGTGCCGCACGCCGATGTGGTCACCTCCACCACCCACAAGAGCCTGCGCGGTCCGCGCGGCGGCATCATCCTCATGAAGGCCCAGCACGAGAAGGCGATCAACAGCGCCATCTTCCCCGGCCTGCAGGGCGGCCCGCTCATGCACGTGATCGCCGCCAAGGCAGTGGCCTTCAAAGAAGCGCTCGAACCCGGCTTCAAGGACTACCAGAAGCAGGTGGTGCGCAACGCCCAGATCGTGGCCGAGACGCTCACCCAGCGCGGCCTGCGCATCGTGAGCGGCCGCACCGAAAGCCACGTCATGCTGGTCGACCTGCGCGCCAAGGGCATCACCGGCAAAGAGGCCGAGGCCGTGCTGGGCCAGGCCCACATGACCATCAACAAGAACGCCATTCCGAACGACCCCGAAAAGCCGATGGTCACCAGCGGCGTGCGCATCGGCACGCCGGCCATGACCACCCGCGGTTTCAAGGACGACGAAGCGCGCCTGACGGCCAACCTGATCGCCGACGTGCTGGACAACCCGCGCGACGAAGCCAACATCGCCGCCGTGCGCGCCAAGGTCAACGCCCTGACTGCGCGCTTCCCGGTCTACCGCTGAGCGCAGGAGGCGGCGGCCATGCGATGCCCCTTTTGCGGCCACCTCGAGACCCAGGTCGTCGAGACCCGTGTGTCCGAAGAGGCCGACTTCATCCGCCGCCGCCGCCGCTGCGCCCATTGCGACAAGCGCTTCACCACCTACGAGCGGCCCGAGGTCAGCTACCCGACGGTCGTCAAGAAAGACGGCCGCCGGGTCGACTTCGAGCCCGACAAGCTGCGCGCTTCCATCACGCTGGCGCTCAGAAAGCGCCCTGTCAGCACCGAACAGGTGGACGCCGCCATCGAACGCATCGAGGAAAAGCTGCTGAACCTGGGCGCGCGCGAAGTGCCGGCGAACCGCATTGGCGAAATGGTGATGCGCGAGCTGAAGAAGCTCGACAAGGTCGCCTACGTGCGCTTTGCCAGCGTGTACCGCAGCTTCGAGGACATCGACGAGTTTCGTGCGCTGGTCGACGAGGTCAAGCGCTGACCCACCGCCATGGATGACCGCGCCCTGATGCAGAGCGCCCTGGCGCTGGCCGGACAAGCCCTGACGCTGAGCAACCCGAACCCGCGGGTGGGTTGCGTGCTGGCGCGCGGTGATGGCTTCGTGATCGGACAGGGCCACACGCAGCAGGTGGGTGGCCCCCATGCCGAAGTGATGGCCTTGCGCGACGCACAGGCCAACGGCCATTCCACCGAGGGCGCCACCGCTTTCGTGACGCTGGAGCCCTGCTCCCACCACGGGCGCACGCCGCCCTGCTGCGACGCCCTGGTGGCGGCCCGCGTGAGCCGGGTCGTGATCGCCACCCTCGACCCGAACCCGAAGGTGGCGGGCCGGGGTGCACAGCGGCTGCGCGCTGCCGGCGTGGCGGTCGACCTGCTTCCCGACGCAGACCCGTTGTCCGGGGCCGCGCGCGAACTCAACATCGGCTTCTTCAGCCGCATGGTGCGCGGGCGGCCGTGGGTGCGCATGAAGATCGCCGCGTCCCTCGACGGCATCACCGCCCTGCCCGACGGACAAAGCCAGTGGATCACCGGCGAAGCCGCCCGCGCCGATGGTCACGCCTGGCGCGCGCGCGCCTGCGCCGTGCTCACGGGCGCAGGCACCGTGCTGCAGGACAACCCCAGACTCGACGCCCGTGTGGCCGGCCTGCAGCGGCAGCCGCACCTGGTGGTCATCGACAGCCGGCTCGACACCCCGCCGAACGCCCGGCTGTTCGAGCCACCGGCGGCACCGGGTCGCCGCATGGTGTGGTTTGCCCACGCCGGGGCCGACGCCGGTCGGGTGTCGGCAGTGCAGGCGCAGGGGGCCGACACCATCGACCTGCCCGGGCCCGGCGGCAAGGTCGACCTGGATGCCCTGATGCATGAACTGGCTCGGCGCGAAGTGAACGAAGTCCACGTCGAAGCCGGTGCCAGGCTCAACGCGTCGCTGCTGCGCGAAGGCCAGGTTGACGAGCTGCTGGTGTACCTCGCCCCCGCGCTGCTGGGTCAGGGCGCCGGCATGGCCCCGTTCGGCCCGCTGCAGGCCCTGGCCGCCCGGGTGCCCCTTCGCTGGCGCGAGGTCAAGGCCGTTGGTGATGACCTTCGGATCACCGCGGTGGTGAGCGGGCGCGACGCATTCCTCGGTGCCGATGCAAAGGTTTCCGGCACCGATCTACTTCAAACAAAGTAGTTCTTTGGTGTTCGTCGGTTCTGGCGACCGCCGGAACCGGCTGGCGCGTCGGACCCACCCCGACTCCCGACCATGCGTCGGTCATGCACCCCCCTTTGGCACTTCTTTTCGGCCGTGCTCCGCGACGCGCTGCCGGCTTCACGTTGGTCGAACTCATGGTGGTCGTGGCCCTGCTCGGCATCCTGCTGGGGCTGGCTGCGCCCTCCTTCTCGGGCGCCCTGCAGCGGCAGCGCGAACGCAGCACGGCTCAGGAGCTCCATGACGCACTGGAGCTCGGCAGGGCCGAGGCCATCCGGCTCGGGCGGCCCGTGGTGGTTCGGCGCATCGAACCCTGTGCGGGCAACATCGTGGGCGGCATGTGGCAGTGCGGCTGCCCTCGTTCGCCGGACTCATGCGCCAATGGCGGCTTGAATCGGTGGTGAACAACCTCACGGGCGACCTGCGCTTGGCGCGCAGCACCGCCACCCGCGCCTCGCGCCCTGTGGTGGTGTGCGCACAGGACGGTGGTGGCCATTGCAGCGGTAGGGAAACCTGGGGTCAGGGCTGGCTGGTCTTCATCGACGTGGACAACAACAGGGCCGTCGACGCAGGCGACACCGTGGTGGCTCAGCGCGGCGCACAGGCAGGAATTTCATCCGTGAGCCTGTCCGGCATCGACAAGGACCAGATCCGGTTCCGCCCGAACGGCACCCTCAACGGGCTGTCCGTCACGGTGAGCGTGCAGACCGCCGGCACCGACAGCAAGCAACAGGACCTCGTGCTCAACCACATCGGACGTCTGCATGTCGGCTCCATCAAGTGAACCGCGCCGTTGCCGCCAGCGCGGTGCAGGCCTGATCGAGGTCATGGTGGCCCTGTTGGTCATGAGCTTCGGTCTGCTGGCCATGGTGCGCCTGAGCTCCAACGCCCTGCTTCACCAGAAATCGGCTCAGGTGCGGCTGGTGGGCATGTCGCTGGCGCAGTACTACGCCGAGCGCGCCCGCCTCAACGTCTACGGCTTCGACCTCGGGCTGTACGACATCGAGGTCGGCCATGCACTGCCGTCCGCCGAGCCTGCACCAGACCCCGATGCCGACGACCTCACCGCGGCAGCCGCCATTGCCGGTGCAGACCAATGGACATTCCTGACCCTGGTGGCGGGCACGCTGCCCGATGCCACCGTGCAGGTCACCACGTACCCGAAAGACAGCGCGCGCGAGCTTGACGTGTGGCTGCTATGGCGCGACACGGCCGCCGACAAGGCCGACAGTCTGGCGGCAGCGGCCGCGCACCAGTGCCCCGCCGATTTGTCCGCCAACGACCGCGACGGGCGCAGCTGCATGCATTTCAGGGTGGGCTTGTGAACGGGGGGCGGCGGCTCCGTTCCGCGACCCAGTCCGGCCTCACCCTCATCGAGTTGATGGTGGCCGTCGTTCTGGGCCTGTTCCTGGTCGCGGTGGCCAGCCGCTTCTACCTGCAGACGGCCGAGGGAACCCGGTTCGGAGCGCTCGAGACACAAATGAACGAGGAAGGCGCTCTGGCGCTCGACCTCCTGCGGGCCCAGCTGGCGATTGCAGGCTATTCCGATCGGAACGCGGGCGGAAAAAGGGTGTACACCCGCCTTCCGGTCTGGGGCTGCGAGAAGGGGCTCTCGGACACCGCCGCGCCCTACGGCCCCGGGGCCTGCAAGGGTGGAGGCAAGCGCAGCGACGCCATCGTGGTCGGGTACCAGGCCACCTTGCTCAACAGCCAGTTGCTGGATCAGCCTCCGCTGCCCGACGTGCCGGTCAACTGCACCAACAACGCCATTGAAGCAGTGGCGGGGTCGCACATTGCCGACAACCGCTTCTACATCGCCAACGACGTCGACGGCAATCCGTCGCTGCATTGCCACGGCGGCGCGGGCGAAGGAAAGGGCTTCAGCGATGCCGCGGCCCTGGTGCCCAACGTGGAAATCAACGGTGCAACGGCTCCGTCGCTGGCCTACAGCCCGGCCGGCTCGCCCACGGAATTGCACCTCTACACCCCCTACCCGAGTGCAGCAACCGGCTCCCTGTCGGACCTCACGGCCCGCTACTTCTGGCATGAAGACTTCCGCAAGGACCTGGACAACGCGGTGCCCACCGCACCCGGCCAGCCCACGTTCTGGCAAAACCTGACGTCCTATCACATCGGCTACATGATTAAGCCGTCGGGCGCACCGCCATGGCAGGGGGGCGTGGCTAGCACCACAGGCCTCACGTTCGAGCAGATCACACTCTATCGACGGGAATTTCTTGAAACGGGCAGCGCGGCGACCAAGCCCAAGTGGTCCACGCCTTCGAACGAACTGTTCGCACCGTCGGCACCCAATGTCGACGACTTCATTCAAGCCGGCTATTCGGGCGGTGGCCGCAGCTTCAGTGTTTACAAGACCGAAGACCTGCTCGGCGTGTTCAATTCGGTCCTCGCCGACATCCTCAATGCCAGCGGGAGCGATGCAGGCGTGGCCCTTGGTTCGACCGGCGCTCTCGCCACCGGCACGCTGAAGAACATCAAGGTCGGTGTCGACTACAGCACGGCCAGCCTCACGGGCGACGTGCACGCCAGGGTGCTCGACGCCAACGGACGACCCGTCCTGCAGTCGACCGACGCCGACGGCAATCCGTTGACGACGCCGCGGCTGGACCTCTGGCGCGCAAGCCAGCAGATACCGCCCCATGCCAGCCGGCGCGTGTTCAGCGTGCGCAACGACAACACGGGTTTCGAGTTGACGGGCGACTTCAGTGCCCTGCCCGCTGAAGCGCGTTCAAGACTGGCGTCCGGTCGCGATGCCGCCCGGATTCCCCAGAACAGCCGGTTTGTCGACTATCTGCGGGGCAAGGACCCGGTGCTGGACACGGCGGGCAACCCGTTCCGCTTCCGCGCCTCGCGGATCGGTGCCATCGTCAACGCACCCCCGCTGTTCGTCGGCAACACGGGCGACCGGTACTACGACGTGTCGGGCGACGTGAGCGGGAAAACCACCTACCGCGCCTACCGCGACCAGATCCAGAACGCGCCAGCCTCCCTGTACGTGGCCACCAACGCAGGTGTTGTCCATGCCCTGTCTGCCGCCACGGGCGACGAACTGGCCGCCTACATGCCCCTGCGCAGCATGAGCAGGCTGCTCGATGCGGCCAGGGTCGAAGCCGGGTTCTCCTACGTGCTCGACGGACCGCTGAGTGTTCACGACGTGTTCAGTGGCACCCAGTGGAACCAGGTGATCACCGGCACCGGGGGGGCATTCGTACTTTTCGCTGTCGAAGAACCAGATCGACTGGAAGAAGCACCGCGGCTGGACCCTCGCGCTGGGTCACACCCTGGCGGGCGAGCGCGCGCTCGACCCGATTTACAACCTGGGGTCGAGCGTCATCGTCAACACCACGGTGATCGGCAGCGCCGACGGCAACGCGCCCGAGAACTGTGCCACGGCAGGGCTGCCGCCCAACTACCTCTATGTGCTGAACGCGCTCGACGGCGCTGGCAAACCGGCTTTCGACACCGACGGCGATGGCAAGCTGAACGACGTGTCGATGGTGTTCGTGGGCGATGGCGGCTTTTCTCGCGGCATCGGGCTGCAGTTGCTCCAGAGTCCGGACAGCCAGAGCACGCCCACGCCAACCGGCACCCCAAGCACCGGCAACCCGCTGGTTCCTTCAGGGCAGCCCGGCTGCGTGGCCGCCAGCGCCAACGTGCATGGCACGGCGCTCAACCCGTTCACGGTCGGTGTGCAGTGCCCGCCCAACACGCGCCCCTGGAGCCGCCAGCAATACCAACTGACGCGGGTGCCGCAGTGAAGCGCGGGCAGGCAGGCGCGCTGCGCGTCCAGGGCTTCTCCCTGATCGAGGCCATGATCACCTGTGCGGTCATCGCCATTCTGGCCACCCTGGCCTACCCGAGCTTCGCCGAACACGTGCGCGCCGGGCGCCGCGCCGATGCGCAGCGGGCAATCGAAGAAGCCAGCCAGTTCCTGCGCCGCCGCTACAGCAGCATGGACACCCACGTGGGCGCCGTCCTCCCGGCCACGCTCGGTCAAAGTCCGGCCGAAGGTCCGGTGGCCTACCGCATCGTCCTGATGGAAGGCAACGCCGCGGTGCCAGCAATCACCACCGCCCACACCTACACCCTGCGCGCGGTGCGCACCGGCAGCATGGAAGGCGATCGCTGCGGCGATCTCGAACTCACCCACACCGGCGCCCGGCGCCAGATCGGTGCACTCGGGGGCGCCTCCCTGGCGCAGTGCTTCAAAGGGGGGTGATTCCCCAGGGTCTTCGGGTCTGCGACCGCCCCGCCGGCGGCGCCGACCGAAACCCTGCGAAAATACGCCCATGTTCACCGGCATCATCACCGGCGTGGGGCGTATCGCCGACACCCATGCGCTGGGCAGTTCTTTGCAACACGGGCGGCGCCTGTCCATCGAGGTCCCGCCCGGGTACCTTGACGACGTCGGTCTGGGCGACAGCATCGCCCTGAACGGCGCCTGCATGACCGTGACCACGCTGGACCCCGCTTCCCGGCGGTTCACCATCGACATTTCGGCCGAATCCCTCGCCCGCACCACGGGCCTCGGCGAGGTCGGCCGCCGCGTCAACCTCGAAAAGGCGCTGCGCGCCCACGACCGGCTGGGCGGGCACATCGTCTCGGGCCATGTCGACGGCATGGGCACCGTGACCCGGTTCGAGCCGGTGGGCGAAAGCTGGGAACTCTGCGTGCGCGCCCCGGCCGAGCTGGGCAAGTACCTGGCGTACAAGGGCTCCATCACCGTCAACGGCGTGAGCCTGACCGTCAACCGCGTGAGCGACCAGCCAGGCGGCTGCGAGTTCAGCATCAACCTCATTCCGCACACGGTGCAGAACACCACGCTGGGCGACCTCGTCGCCGGCAGCGCCGTGAACCTCGAAATCGACACCGTGGCCCGCTACGTCGAGCGCATGCTCTCGAGCCAGACCGCCACAGCCCAGGAGGCCGCATGAACGCACCCGAATCCATGGCCACCGTGGCCCCCGTGTCCATCTCCCCGGTCGAGTCCATCGTGGCCGACATCCGCGCCGGCCGCATGGTGATCCTGGTCGATGAGGAAGACCGGGAAAACGAAGGCGACCTGGTGCTCGCGGCCGACCATGTGACGCCCGAGGCCATCAACTTCATGGCCCGGTTCGGCCGCGGCCTGATCTGCCTGACCCTCACCAAAGAGCGCTGCGAACGCCTGAGCCTGCCGCCCATGGTGCCGCGCAACGGCACCAAGATGGGCACGGCCTTCACGGTGTCCATCGAGGCCGCCGAGGGCGTGACCACCGGCATCTCCGCCGCCGACCGCGCGCGCACCGTTCAGGTGGCCGTGGCCCCGAACGCCCGTGCCGCCGACCTGGTGCAACCCGGCCACATCTTCCCGTTGCAGGCCGTCGAGGGCGGTGTGCTCATGCGCGCCGGCCACACCGAAGCCGGCTGCGACCTGGCCGCCATGGCCGGCTGCACGCCCGCGTCGGTCATCTGCGAGATCATGAAGGACGACGGCACCATGGCCCGGCTGCCCGACCTTCAACTGTTCGCGGCCGAGCACGGCCTGAAGATCGGCACCATTGCCGACCTCATCGAATACCGCAGCCGCACCGAAAGCCTGGTGCAGAAGCTCGGTTCGCGCCCGCTGGACACCGCCTTCGGCGCCTTCACCGCGCACGCCTTCCGCGACCAACCCAGCGGCGCGCTGCACCTCGCACTGGTGAAAGGCGAATGGACGTCCAACGACGTGGTGCCGGTGCGCGTGCACGAACCGCTGTCGGTGCTCGACGCGCTCGAGGTGGGTCGCTCGATGCACAGCTGGAGCCTGGAGCAAAGCCTGCGCTTCATCGCCCAGCGCGGCCAGGGCGTGGCGGTGCTGCTCAACTGCGGCGAATCGGCCGACCAGTTGCTGGCGCAGTTCGAAGGCACGGCCCGGTCGGCCCAGGCGCCCGAGCGCGGCCGCATGGACCTGCGCACCTATGGCGTGGGCGCGCAGATCCTCCGCGAATGCGGCGTCGGCCGCATGGAGCTCATGGGCAACCCGCGCCGCATGCCCAGCATGCAGGGCTACGGCCTCGAAATCACCGGCTACATCGGCCGCAAAGACTGAACCTCAGGGAAACGGAACACACCATGTTTGGTGCAGACAAAGGCTCCGCAGGCGCGCTCGATGGCAAGCGCCTGCACATCGGCATCGTGCAGGCCCGCTTCAACGAGCCCATCACCGACGCCCTCTTCCAGGCTTGCCACGCCGAACTGCTGGCGCTGGGCGTGCAGGAAAAGCACATTGCCCACGTCAAGGTGCCGGGCGCACTGGAGGTGGCGGTGGCGCTGCAGGCCATGGCCGAGCGCGAGGAATACGACGCGCTGATCGCGCTGGGCTGCATCATCCGCGGCGAGACCTACCACTTCGAGCTGGTGGCCAACGAATCCGGCGCCGCGGTCACCCGCGTGGCGCTCGACCACCAGATCCCGATTGCCAACGCCATCCTCACCACCGAGAACGAGGCGCAGGCCGTGGCCCGCCAGACCGACAAGGGCCGCGACGCCGCCCGCGTGGCGGTCGAAATGGCGCTGGTGCTGGAGCAGATCGGTTGAGCATGACTTCGAGCGACACCCCGACCCCACGCAAGGCATCCGACAAATCGGCCCGCACCCGCGCCCGCGAATTCGCGTTGCAGGCCCTGTACCAGCATCTGGTGGGCGGCAATCCGGTGGACGACATCGACGCATTCACGCGCGATCTCTCCGGCTTCCACAAATGCGACAGCCTGCACTTCGACGCGCTGGTGCGCGGCTGCATCGAGCAGGCCGCCGAACTCGACGCGCTCATTGCGCCGCGACTGGACCGTCCCATCGTCGAGATCTCGCCCATCGAACACGGTGTGCTCTGGATCGGCACCTACGAGTTCAAGCATTGTCTGGATGTGCCCTGGCGCGTGGTGCTCAACGAATGCATCGAACTCGCCAAATCGTTCGGGGGCACCGATGGCCACAAGTTCGTCAACGGCGTGCTGCACCCGCTGGCCGAACAGCTTCGCCCGGCCGAGGTGGCGGCCTCGCCGCGGGGCAGCGGCCGGCGATGAAACTGGCCGCGCGCGCACAGCGCATCGAACCGTTCTACGTGATGGAGCTGGCCAAGGCGGCGGCACGGCTGGCCGCCGAAGGGGCCGACGGTGGCGCCCGGCCCATGATCACGCTCAACATCGGCGAGCCCGACTTCACCGCGCCGCCGCTGGTTCAGCAGGCCGCCGAGCGCGCCATCCGCGATGGCCGCAGCCAGTACACGCATGCGCTGGGCCTGGCACCGCTGCGCGAGGCCATTGCCCAGTGGTACCACACGCGCTGGGGCCTGCACATCGATCCGGCGCGCATCGTGGTGACGGCCGGCGCCTCGGCGGCGCTGCAGCTGGCCTGCCTGGCGCTCATCGACGCGGGCGACGAAATCCTCATGCCCGACCCGAGCTACCCGTGCAACCGGCAGTTCGTGCAGGCGGCCGAGGGCCGTGCGGTCATGGTGCCCTGCGGTCCCGGCCAGCGCTTCCAGCTCAGTGCCGATCAGGTGCGTGCCCACTGGGGTGATCGCACCCGCGGCGTGCTGCTGGCCTCACCGTCCAACCCCACCGGCACATCGATCGAACGCGGTGAACTGCAGCGCATCGCGGCCGAGGTCCGGTCGCGCGACGGCATCACGCTGGTCGACGAGATCTACCTGGGGCTGAGCTTCGACACCGCGTTCGGCCAGAGCGCCCTGTCGCTGCCCGACGGCCTGGGCGAGTCGCTGGTGAGCGTGAACAGCTTCAGCAAGTACTTCAACATGACCGGCTGGCGCCTGGGCTGGCTGGTGCTGCCGCCCGCGCTGGTGCCGGCGGTGGAGCGCCTGGCGCAAAACCTGTTCATCTGCCCGAGCACCATTGCCCAGCACGCGGCGCTGGCCTGCTTCGAGCCCGACAGCCTGGCCGAATACGAACGCCGCCGCGCCGCGTTTCAGGCCCGGCGCGACTACTTCATTCCCGAACTGAACCGGCTGGGCCTGACCGTGCCGGTGATGCCCGACGGTGCCTTCTATGCCTGGGCCGACGTGAACGCGCTGTGCGAGCGCTGGGGCATTGCGCCGTCGACCGCCCACAACGAGCACGGCGGCAGCTGGGCGCTGGCCTTCGACATGATGAACCGCTGCCGCATTGCCGCCACCCCGGGCCGCGACTTTGCGCAGGCCGAGCCAGGCCGCTACCTGCGGTTTTCCACCGCCAGCTCGATGGAGCACCTGCAGGAGGCGGTCGCCCGGCTGGAGGCCGCCCTGTGAACACCCCGCCCCTGCCCGCGCCCCGGCCCCTGCCTGTATCCACCCCGTTCGAATGGCGCGTGCGGGTGTACTGGGAAGACACCGACGCAGGCGGCATCGTGTTCTACGCCAATTACCTCAAGTTCTTCGAGCGCGCGCGCACCGAATGGCTTCGGGCCCTCGGCATCGAGCAGCAGCGGCTGCGCGAAACCGCCGGCGGCCTGTTCGTGGTCAGCGCCACCCAGGTGCAGTACCACCGCCCGGCCCGGCTCGACGATTTGCTTCTGGTTACCGCCGCCGTGACGGAAGCGGGCCGTGCGTCCCTGACAATTGCGCAGTCCGCGCGCCGCGACGCGCCCGGGGGCGAACTGCTCTGCGAAGGTTCGATCCGCATCGGCTGGGTCGATGCGCAGTCGCTGTCGCCCCGCCGCATGCCCGCCGAGCTGCTGTGCGCACTCGGCCTGGCCTGAACCGCCCTGTCCAGAAACCTTTTCACGCCATTGCGATCTTCGACCCCATGACACCCGAACTTTCCATCGTCCAGCTCATGCTCAACGCGAGCTGGGTGGTCCAGGCCGTGGTCCTGATGCTCGTGATCATGTCGCTGCTGAGCTGGGCCGCCATCTTCCGCAAGCTGGGCACGCTCAAGCGCGTCAAGAACAAGAACGACGACTTCGAGCGCGAGTTCTGGTCGGGCACCAACCTCAACGAGCTGTACGCCGCGGCGGCGCAAAACGCACGCCAGGGCGGCCCCATGGAGCGCATCTTTGCCAGCGGCATGCGCGAGTACCAGAAACTGCGCGAGCGGCGCATCGCCGATCCGGGCGCCCTGCTCGACGGTGCCCGCCGCGCCATGCGCGCCAGCTTCCAGCGCGAACTCGACGTGCTCGAGGCCAACCTGTCGTTCCTGGGCACGGTGGGTTCGGTGGCGCCGTACGTGGGCCTGTTCGGCACGGTGTGGGGCATCATGCACGCCTTCACCGGCCTGGCCTCGCTGGCCCAGGTCACCCTGGCCACGGTGGCCCCCGGCATTGCCGAGGCCCTGGTGGCCACGGCCATCGGCCTGTTCGCCGCCATCCCCGCGGTGGTGGCCTACAACCGCTTCGCCCACGACATCGACCGCGTGGCCAACGGGCTGGAGACCTTCATGGAAGAGTTCTCCAACATCCTGCAGCGAAACCTCGGGGCGCACCCTGCCCCCGGCACGGGAGGCGGCAGCGCCTCCACCTACTGACGCACACCCGCCATGGCCAAGCTCGCCTCCCGCGGCCGCGGCCGCCGCACGATCAACGAGATCAACATGGTCCCGTTCATCGACGTGATGCTGGTGCTGCTGATCATCTTCATGGTCACGGCGCCCCTCATCACGCCCAGCCAGATCGCCCTGCCCAGCGTGGGCCAGGCCCAGCGCCAGCCCGACCGGTTCGTGCAGGTGCTGCTCGACAAGGACGAACAGCTTCGGGTGGCCGAGGGCCGCGCCAGCAACGAAGCCAGCCCGGTGACCCTGCCCGGCCTCGCCGCGCGCGTGCGCGAACTGCAGGCGGCCGACGGCACCGACCCGGCCACCGTGCCGGTGATCATCAGCGCCGACAAGACCGTGCGCTACGAATCGGTGGTGCGCGTCATGGACACCTTGCAGAAGGCCGGTGTGCAGCGCGTGGGTCTGTCGGTGCAGACCACCCGCTGACCCACTGCCGGCATCACCTCAGGCCATGCGCTCCACCGCCGACCACCTCGAACTCGCCCCGCCGCCGCCCGGCCGCTGGACCGGTCCGGTCGGGCAGGCGGTGGTGGTGCACGCGCTGCTGATCGCGGCGCTGACCTGGGGCGTGTCCTGGAAGCACGACGCCGACACGCCGTCGTTCGAGGCCGAAATCTGGTCTCGGCTGCCGCAAGAGGCGGCGCCTCGCGCCGTGGCACCGCCGCCCCCACCTCCGCCGCCCCCCGCACCGGCCCCCGCGCCGCGCCCGGCCCCACCGCCGCCACCGCCCGCCCCTGCGCCCGCGCCCAGCCAGGCCGACATCGCCACCCAGCAGGCCAAGGCCCGCGCCGAGGCCGAAGCCCGCGAGCGCGAGGCCGAGCGCCGCGCCGCCGAGCAGCGCCAGCGCGAGCGAGAACGCGAGGCCGCCGAAAAGAAGGCGCAGGCCGAGCGCGAGCGCCAGGAGCGGCTGGCCGAGCAGAAGCGCGAGGCCGACCGCAAGGCCGCCGAACAGCGCCGCCAGGCCCAGGTGCAGGAACAGCTGCGCCAGGAACAGCTGGCCCGCATGATGGGCCAGGCCGGCGCCAGCGGCGGGCCGCAAAGCACCGGCACCGCACAACAGTCCAGCGGGCCGTCGCCCAGCTACGCGGGCAAGGTGGCCGCGCGCATCAAGCCCAACGTGGTGTTCACCGAGCTGGCTCCGGGCAATCCGCGCGCCGAGGTCGAGGTGCGCACCGCACCCGACGGCACCATCACCGGCCGCCGCCTGGTCAAGAGCAGCGGCAACCCCGCCTGGGACGAAGCCGTGCTGCGCGCCATCGACCGCACCGGCACCCTGCCCCGCGATGTGGACGGCCGCGTGCCGTCGGCGATGGTGATCGGCCTGCGGCCGCTCGACTGATCAGCGGCGTGGGGCGCTGTTGCGCCGGATCCAATCTGCGAAGTCTGAGAAATACAACCTGGATTCGGCCCGCCCACCCGGCGCACTCATCGCGCCGACCAATCATTCAGCGAGCTTGCCAACCGGATCAGGCAGATTTGCAAGGGACACCTGGTCGGGGGCAATCTCCCACGGTTTCACTGGCTCGCGAGCTGTCAGCTTCCAGCCTTCGGCTGTCTCGATCAGAAAAACGGTCTGGCCAAGCCGGAGCCCTAACCTTGAAAGTGTCTCATCGGGCAAGACCATCCCGATGCCGCTTTCGACTTCAACCAGCCTGACGGTATGCACCTGAAGCTCCTTTGACGCTTCATCTTAGCCCGAGATCGTCACCTCGACCGGGTCAATCGAACACGATCTCGGCCCGCTGCTCGTGGGCCTGGGCCATCCAGCTGGCCAGGGCGGCGTCGGTGGGGAAGAACAGCGCGCGGTCGTCGAGCTGCATTTCGCACTGCGCGCCGGCGCGCTGCAGCGCCAGGCGCACCGGCAGGCCGCGCACCAGGTCGCCTTGTTCGGTGTGTTCGCGCTTGGGCGGAAACTCGCGCACCAGCTGGGCAATGGCCGGGGCGTGGCCGTTCACCGCCACCCGCAGGTACTTGCCGAAGCGGCAGCGCGCAGTGGCGAGGTCCCAGACCTGCTGGATCTTCAGGCGCAGACCGCCCGAGAACCGGTCGGGTTGGGCCACCGCCTGCACCACGATCAGCTCGTCGTCTTTCAGCACCGCGCGGTGGGCGTTGATCTGGTTCTCGTCGGCGCTGGCCTCGAGCACCGCGGTCTTGTCGTCGAGCTTGAACAGCGCCAGCTTGCCGCGCTGGCCGTTGATGACGCGGAAGTCGGTGACGATGCCGGCCAGGATGACCGGGTCGCGGCTGTCGACCACGTCCACCAGGCGGGTTCGCGCAAAACGCCGCACCTCGCGCTCGACCTCGTCGAACAGGTGGCCCGAGAAGTAAAAGCCGATGGCGCTCTTTTCGTGCGTGAGGCGTTCCTTCACGCCCCAGGGCAGCGTGGCCACGAGGTCGGGTTCGTGCTGGCTGGAACCGTGGCCGGCCTCGCCGTCGGGGCCGCCCAGCATGTCGAACAGCCCGCCCTGGTGGGCATTGGCCTGGGTGGTGGCCGCGTATTCGAACGCCATGTCGAGCGTGGCCAGCAACTCGGCGCGGTTGAGGTGCAGCGCGTCGAACGCGCCGGCCTTGATGAGGGCTTCGACCGTGCGCTTGTTGATGCGGGTGCGGTCGACACGCAGGCAGAAGTCGAACAGGCTGCGGAACGGGCCGCTCTCTTGGCCGTTGGGACCCTCACCGCGGCCTTCACGCGCGGCCACGATGGCCTCGATGGCCTGCTGGCCGGTGCCCTTGATGGCGCCCAACCCGTAGCGGATGAGCTTGTCGTTGACCGGCTCGAAGCGGTGCACGCCGCGGTTCACGTCGGGCGGCTCGAAGGCCATGCCCATTTTCAGCGCGTCCTCGAACAACACCTTGAGCTTGTCGGTGTCGTCCATCTCCACGGTCATGTTCGCGCAGAAGAACTCGGCCGTGTAGTGCACCTTGAGCCAGGCCGTGTGGTAGGCCAGCAGTGAATACGCGGCCGCGTGCGACTTGTTGAAGCCGTAGCCCGCAAACTTCTCCATCAGGTCGAAAACCTCGTCGGCCTTCTCCTGCGGAATGTTGTGGGTCTTCAAGGCACCGGCGCGGAACTTCTCGCGGTGCTCGGCCATTTCCTCGGCCTTCTTCTTGCCCATGGCGCGGCGCAGCAGGTCGGCGCCGCCGAGCGAATAACCGCCCAGGATCTGCGCGGTCTGCATCACCTGCTCCTGGTAGACCATGATCCCGTAGGTCTCGCTGAGCATGTCGGCCACGGCCGGGTGCGGGTATTCCACCGGCTCGCGCCCGTGCTTGCGCGCCACGAAGCTGGGAATCAGGTCCATCGGGCCCGGGCGGTACAGCGCGTTGAGCGCGATCAGGTCTTCGAGCCGGGTGGGCTTGGCGTCGCGCAGCATGCCCTGCATGCCGCGGCTTTCAAACTGGAACACAGCCTCGGTCTGCCCGCGCGAGAAGAGTGCGTACACCTTGGGGTCGTCCAGCGGCACGTTCTCGAACGCAAAGTTTTCCTGGCCCTTGTGGCGCTGCTGGATGAACCCGCGCGCGATCTCCAGGATGGTGAGCGTGGCCAGGCCCAGAAAGTCGAACTTCACCAGGCCGATCGCTTCCACGTCGTCCTTGTCGTACTGGCTCACCGCCGAATCGCTGCCGGGCTGCGCGTACAGCGGGCAGAAGTCGGTGAGCTTGCCGGGCGCGATCAGCACGCCGCCCGCGTGCATGCCGACGTTGCGGGTCATGCCCTCGAGCTTCTGCGCCAGCTCGATCAGCGTGCGCACGTCTTCTTCCTTCTGCACGCGCTCGGCCAGCAGCGGCTCCATCTCGAGCGCGTAGTTGTTCTTGTCGCCGTCCTTCTTGGGCACCGGCGGGTACTGCAGTGTCACGCTCATGCCGGGCTTGTTGGGCACCAGCTTGGAAATGCCGTCGCAGAAGCCGTACGACAGGTCGAGCACGCGGCCCACGTCGCGGATGGCCGCGCGCGCGGCCATGGTGCCGAAGGTGGCGATCTGGCTCACCGCGTCCTTGCCGTACTTCTGCTTCACGTACTCGATGACGCGGTCGCGGTTGCCCTGGCAGAAATCGATGTCGAAGTCGGGCATGGACACCCGCTCCGGGTTCAGGAAGCGCTCGAACAGCAGGTTGTATTGCAGCGGGTCGAGGTCGGTGATCTTGAGCGCGTAGGCCACCAGCGAACCCGCGCCCGAGCCGCGGCCCGGGCCCACCGGGCAGCCGTTGTTCTTGGCCCAGTTGATGAAGTCGCCCACGATCAGGAAGTAGCCCGGGAACCCCATCTTGAGGATGGTGCCGATCTCGAATTCGAGCCGCTCCACATACCGCGGGCGCTGCCGGTCGCGCTCGGCCGGGTCGGGGTACAGGTGGCGCAACCGGTCTTCCAGGCCCTCGAACGACGACTGGCGGAAGAAATCGGCCATCGGCATGGGCACGCCATTGACCAGCGGGGTCGGAAAGTCGGGCAGCTGCGGTTTGCCCAGCACCAGCGACAGGTTGCAGCGGCGCGCGATCTCGACCGTGTTGGCCACGGCCGACGGCACGTCGGCGAACAGCGCGGCCATGGCGGCCGCCGGCTTGAACCACTGCTCGCGCGTGAAGCGGCGCACGCGCCGGTTGTTGGCCAGGATCTCGCCCTCGGCAATGCACACGCGCGCCTCGTGCGCCTCGTAGTCGTCGGGGGTCAGAAACTGCGCCGGCTGCGTGGCCACCACCGGCAGGTGCAGTCGGGCGGCCAGTTGCACCGCGGCAGGCACATGGCGGTCATCGTCGGGCCGGCCGGCGCGTTGCAGCTCCAGGTAGAAGCGGTGCGGAAACACCGACGCCAGCTGCAGCGCCACGTCGGCCGCGCGCTGGGTGTCGCCGGCCATCAGGGCCTGGCCCACCGGGCCGGCCTGTGCACCCGACAGCAGGATGAGCCCGGCGTTGAGTTCCTGCAGCCATTCGCGCTTGACCACCGCCTGGTCGCGCACCACGTTGCGGGTCCAGGCGCGGGCCAGCAGCTCGCTCAGGTTCAGGTAGCCCTGCTTGTCCTGCACCAGCAGCAGCACGCGCGGCAGCGGCACCTGGTGCGCGCCGGGCATGGCGCCGGGGGTTTCGTCGGTGAAGCCCTGCAGCAGCACCTCGGCCCCGATGACCGGCTTGACGCCCTTGTCGCGCGCGGCCTTGTAGAACTTGACCGCCCCGAACAGGTTGTTGAGGTCGGTGATGGCCAGGGCGGGCTGGTGGTCGGCGGCGGCGGTGGCCACCACCTCGTCGATCCGGTTGGTGCCGTCGACGACGGAGAACTCGGTGTGCAGGCGCAGATGAACAAACATGGCCCGATTTTAGGGACGGGGCCCGCCCGCGCCGGCGCGCGGGCCACCGGGTCAGTCAAAAGGTTTCGTGCCGCCGAAGTCGCCGATCGGCACGGTGTGGCTGACCAGCCGGCCGGCCTGCCACAGGTGCAGCTGGTAGCCCGGCGGTTCCATGGCAAAACCGTCGGCGCCGCCGCCCGGCAGGCTGAGCGCGATCTGGTGTGCCGGGCTGGGGCACACGCTGGCCGGCACACCGCCGAACGCGGTGTGGATGGCGCGGTGCACATGCCCGCACAGCACCGCCTGCACCTGGGGGTGGCGCCGAACCAGCGCCTCGAGCTCAGCGGCGCCTTCGCGCAGCCCCATGGCGTCCATGTGACCAATGCCGGTGACAAAGGGCGGGTGGTGCATGGCGATCACCACCGGGCGATCGTCTTCGGCCAGGCGGTCGGCCAGCCAGGCCAGCCGCTGCGCGCACAGCGCCCCGTACGGCTTGAACGGCACCACCGTGTCGAGCGCCAGCAGGCGCAGGGGCCCGATCGCGGCGGCGTACTGCAGAAACCCGGGCAGCAGCCCCCCGTGCGGCCCCATGCGCGGACCCAGGGCTTCGATCAACGCACCGCGCTCGTCGTGGTTGCCGGCCAGCGGGTACACGGGCCAGTCGATCGGGGCCAGCAGGTCGAGCAGGTGCCGGTAAGGCACCGGCCCACCGGATTCCACCAGGTCGCCGGTGAGCAGCAGGGCCTGTGGCCGCGGGCGCTGGGCCAGCAGGGCGCGCACACAGGCCTGTGCCATGCCGTTGGTGTCGACCACGCCGCCCAGCCGCTGCCCGGGCGCGCACACGTGCAGGTCGGAAACCTGGGCCATCAGCATGTCTGTCTCCTGGGCGGATCGAATCAAGGCCGACTTTTTTTCAAACGCATCTGTGGTCCATTGAACCAAGGTTTACCCGCCCGCGCCACCCCACCAAAGGGGGAGAATTCCGCCACCGCGGCCGCCTGTGGCCTGCGCGCGTCACCCCCATTTGCCCACCGCCGCCCATGCCCGACACCCCCACCCCTGCCGAGCCCCTGGTGCTCGTCGACCACCCGCACCCCGGTGTGGCCCTGCTCACCCTGAACCGTCCGCAGGCACTGAACGCCATGTCCTCGGCCCTGCGCGAGGCGCTGGTGCAGGCGCTGCAGGCGGTGGCGGCCGACCCCGCCACGCGCGCCGTGGTGCTGACCGGCGCCGGCAAGGGCTTCTGCGCCGGGCTCGACCTGAAGGAACTGGGCCAAGGCGGCCTGCCGCCCAGCGGCCCGCACAACGACCCCGTGGCCGCACTGCACGCCCTGCCCCAACCGGTGATCGCGGCCCTGAACGGCGTGGCCATCACCGGCGGCCTCGAACTGGCGCTGGCCTGCGACATCCTGATCGCCAGCACCCAGGCCCGACTGGCCGACACCCACGCCCGCATCGGCATCGTGCCCGGCTGGGGCCTGTCGCAAAAACTCAGCCGCCTCGTGGGCCGCTCGCGCGCCATGGAAATGTCGCTCTCGGGCAACTTCGTCGACGCCGCCACCGCCGAACGCTGGGGCCTGGTGAACCGCACCGTCGAACCCGACGCCCTGCTCCCCGCGGCCCTGGCCCTGGCCCGCGACATCGCCAGCGCCGACGGCGCCATGCTGGTCACCTACAAACGCCTCATCAACGACGGCCACCGCCTGCCCCTGGGCGACGCCCTGGCGCTGGAGCGCGAACGCCACCGCGAATGGTCGGCGCGCCTGAAACCCGAGGAACTGGCGCAGCGGCGGGAACAGGTGCAGGCGCGCGGGCGCGGGCAGCAGGGGTGAACGGCCCGGGGTGTGCCCCAAGCCGCCCCGCCCCGATCGGCTACAGTCATCGGCTCTTTTCGCCGCGCCCGCCGCCCCACCGTGACCGCCCCGCTGGATGCCCACACCCCCATGATGCATGGGGTCCATCGCCAGCAAATGCGGACCTTCCAGCGGTCCTGAGCTAAGACCTACACCGCGACCTACACCGACTTCGTAGACGTGCGTGGACAAATGACGAGATCTGGCGGTGAGTGTCGCAGTCGGTGTGCCGCCCTCTCCTATCATGTTGTGCATGGCGATCTCAACCTACTAAGGTTGCATGCTTACTTTACTTGCCCAGCTCTAGGACGGCAAGGAGTGGCATGTTCGTAAAGCGGAAGAGGCGCCTAGCAGATGACATGAAGTGCGATTAGGACAATCTGAGGAGGCACCTTGAAGCTGAAGATCGCAAACGAAGCGCAAGCATGGGAGGCACTTGAGCGTGCCGTTCAGCAAGGGTTCCCCGACAACATCGAAATCGAGTTCGACGGTTGGCCAACGTTTCAGATGGATATCAAGGGGCGAGACTGGGACAGTACGGTGCCGACTCGTGTAATGACCCCTCTTCTAGAGGTTCAACGCGACATCAACCGCGCCTACACCGGAGTTCGCTATGGAACTGCCAACCTGCGTAAACTGCGTGACGATGAGCGCGATGAGCTCGAAGTCGTCGTAAAGGTCCGCAAGGGATCGTCGCTCTATGACGCAGACCTCTGGAAGCAGCTATCAACCATCGCTGAAGCAGCCGTAGGCCGTATGAGTGGATCAGAAATCGTCGTCACTGTGCTTGGGCTCGGCCTCCTGTGGGCGGCGCCTTCAATGTACAAGGCGTGGCTTTCCGAACGGCAAAAGGAAAAGGAGCTGAATCAAAACGTGCAGTTGTCTCAGCTCGAGAACCAGCGCATGCAGATCTTCGCGGCAGCTATGCGACAACAGCCCGTGCTAGCAAGTGCTCAAGAGGACTCAGAAGCTACTCAGAACCGAATACTCAAAGTGGCAAAGCAGGGCGATGTGCTTGGCGTGAAGGGAGTCTCTGTTCTCGCTGAGGAAGCTGCCCAACTTGCCCAACCCGAGCGCGAACGGGCTCAGGACATCGTGCTCGAGGGCGTTTTCGCCGTTCTGGGGAATCGGACAGACAAGTCAGAGGGGTTTCGCATCACCGTGCGGAGGCTGACCGACGGCCTCACAGTGCAGGCTGATGTGCCTCTCGAACTGCCCCACGCGCAGCAGCAGTTGATTCAGAAGGCGGAGTGGGAGAAAAAGAAGATCCGCCTGACAGTCAATGCATCGGTATTACGAGAAGCGATTTCTCAAGCAGTTGTCGTAAGCGCCAGCGAGGCGCCAGCCGACGACGTGACTTAGCCCCCGCGATGCAAACTAGCCCAACGGTCTGAGCGAGGACAGCTTCAGGACCACCAATGAAGACCGCCTAGCCCGACATCCTCTTCATGCGGACCAAGCGCCAGTAGGGATCCGTACGCGCCTTAAGATTCGGATGCTTCCGGGTGCGCATCAGTATTGGCGTACGTGAAAAGGTGTCCACATCACCACGTAGACGCACCGCGCGCAGCTGCCGTCATCAGTCGCATCAGCGTTTTTCTCTACTGAGAGCCATGACACTGCCTCGAGTACTGACACAAGCCTCCGCCAACAACCTTGATGCAATCGTGGCCACAAGAGTCGCTGAGGGGCCTCACATTGAGTTCAAACGAGCATTGCCAGGATCCGATTCTTCGGGAAAGCACGAGCTAGTTGCCGATGTCTCTGCGTTCGCGAACAGTACTGGTGGTGACATCATCTTCGGCATAGATCAAGATGATGAAGGTCGGGCTTCAGCACTGATGCCTTTGACCGGAAGCCCGGATGAAGTGGCACTACGTATCCAAGATGTCTTAATGAACGGAGTAGAGCCCCGGATCCCGGGGCTTCAGGTACACGCAATCACCATCGAAGGTGGCTTCTGTCTCGTGATCCGAGTTCCGCAAAGCTGGGCAGGCCCGCATCGGGTCAAGACAAATCAGCACTTTTACATCCGAGAGGGCGCGAGGAAGCGTCAAATCGACATTCCCGAAATACGTGGACTGTTTCTCCGTACCGCTGAGCAAACACGTTCAGTGCGCGACTTCAGGACCGAGCGTGTTGGGAAGATCATTAGTGGGGACGCTCCCCAAAGGCTCACTGCAGGCCCATGCCTAATCGTTCACCTTATCCCCACCCAGGCGGCCTTAGGCCTCGTCCAGATCGATCCGGTTGAGTACACGCACACCCGCGCCATGTCCTACTTCGGCGGCGTTAGCGCATACGCAAAGCTGAATCTTGACGGTGCAGTTGTCGTTGGACCAAGAGCCAGCGATGGAGTTTATGCCTACAGTCAGCAGTTCAGGAACGGCTTCTTCGAGTCAGTACAAGTATGGAATAGTGTCCTTGAGGATGGACAGGTCAATCTCCCCTCGCTCGCCTACGAAGAACAAACAATTCGCTTGGCGACACACTTCCGAGCCGAACTGGAGCACCATGGCGTCGGCAAAGAGTTGACGTGCATGCTGACCTTGACGAGCGCAAAGCAACTGAGACTCGGCGTGAATCGCATGATATTTGCGCAGGATGGCGAGGGACTATTCGACCGAGACGTGGTAGCAATCCCAGATGTTCTGCTTCCAGCGGACGAGGATCCACGATCTTCACTTAAGGCTGCTTTCGACATGGTTTGGCAGTCAGCTGGCTACCGCTGGTCTCTTAACTACAACGAAGACGGTACTTGGAGCGGTCGGGCTTGAGGTGCCATACGTGAGGTTCCGAGCTGCGCCGAGCGGCACATATGGCGAACGCGCGGTAGCGCCGGTAACTCCCACTTCTTTCAAGGCGAGGGAAAAACTGAAGTCGGTACGACGGCTTGAAGATCACCTGCTGGACAGGTGGATTGACGCAACAAATCGATCTAGATGCGCGCACTCAGATACTCAGCCATAGCAGCCGGGACCATCATCGCTGCGTACTTCGTCGCAGTGAGTTTTTCCGCAGTCGAAACGAGATTTCACTGTAAGGGTAGCTACAGCAACCAAGCCAGAGCTACCGATCAGGCTGTGTTCTTAAAAATTTCAGAGTACCGATGGTGGGTCGGGCTATGGAGCGATTCACAGGGGTCGGTGTGGGTCGAAGTGCCGGGTGAGTGGACGCAGTACTTCTCACATGTGCAGACGGCCGGGGACCAGCTGCAAATTCATGACTCTCCAAACAATCCCAAGGGAGCCTTTTCGACACTCAGTCGACATCTCACTTTATCGTTGCCGGGGGGTGTCTTCGAAGGAGGCTGCACCTCGCAAGGGTGATTACGACGGTGCCTATGGCGTCAATCAACCGTCTTGGCAGAAGATAAAATCGCACCGGGGTCAGCGGCAGGGCGTGGATCCGGTGCTCGAATCAATGATTCGTCAAGGCGAGCCGCTGATCAGAGAGAACTACATCGCACGGACCGGCTTCAAAGAGCCGCTCGCGGGAAAGCACTTGGCAAGTGTCGATGAGGTGATGAAAATGATCGACGTCCTCAATGATCCGGACCCAAATCGACCAGAGATCGAGGCCGATCGGATCCGGGCCGGCAAACTGCGCTTGGAGCGCCTTAAGCGTGGGCCCCCTGGCGGGCTGATGTGAGCCCATGAGCGCAGACACTGAGAACCAGCTGAATCCAGGGGGCGCCACGTTCCGCGATACGCGTTTTCGGCTTGGGGTGATCGCAAGTGCTATCTGGCTGGTGTTCATGGTCGGTCTTGCTATTTGGAAGTCGGATGGACTTGCGGAGTTAGACCTCAACCAATGGGGAGACTTTTTCGCAGGCGCGTTCGCGCCCTTGGCATTTCTATGGCTGATCCTCGGTTACTTGCAGCAAGGCGAGGAACTGCGCATGAGCACACGGGCACTCGAGCTGCAAGCACGGGAGTTGAAAGAGTCCGCTGACCAACAGCGCCAATTGGTTGAGGTCACACGCCAGCAGGTAGAAGGGGAGCGAGAAGCGCTTCTTCATGAACGCGCACAGCGCGAGCGTGAGTTGAGCCCCTCTCTCACAGTGACCGGCACTGGTGGCATTTTTGGTGGGCCAACGTGCGAGTACAACTTGGAGATCCTCAACACCGGAAGGGAGGCTACCGGGGTGGTTGTATGCCTTCTCGAACCAAATGGCAATCTCCAAAGACTCTACAGCGTGCCTCTGCTCGATCGCGGCAAGCTCGCACAGTTCGCGTACAGGACGGGAAGAACCTCCTTTAGCGACGGGCCTCTTCTTGTTATCGAGTACAGAAACGTCGCAAGCGATTTCATTCGCAAGACCTTCAAGATCTCCAGGGACGAAGGTACCCGATCTGCCAGTCTCGAGTTCGAAGCGCTCGACTAGCGCGCTAGCGCATGCTGTACAGCACCATGAGAGGTGCATCGTGAAACATTCCTTTCAATATCACCTTCGCAAATGCGCGTGGCTCAACGCCGCCAGCAGGGATATCCCGTGATCGGCCCTCGAGGTTTCGTACGTGAAGCATCCTCGAATCGTCCAAGCGGGCGATGCCCATGATCACCTCATACCCCGAGCACAGAAGGGGCATGTCGCGAACACCACGTCGACGACAAGCCACTTTCGCTGCATGTCAGTGCTCCACCTCCAACGAATGGTGTAGGTGGTAGTTGGGAACGCGCTGGCGCTCTTCCTTGCCAGACCTCGAGGCCTCAAGCTCACCCGTGCCGGCGATTGCAACCGGCACTACAAAAGTCATGGCCAGTGCGTCCGCTAAGTCGGGCGACGCCAGGCACTTGGCCTTCATGCTTTCCTTGAGCTTGAGCTGAATTTGATTGTTGGCGTTGAAGCTGTACTCTGGGTATGTGCAATCTATTGCCAAGTCTTCATATTGGGGCAGCGCCCCACCAGCCACTCGTTCATCGCATCCCAAATCTTGGCACGCCGGTTGGCGTACTTGGGAGCTACGGCTGCACGGGTGCAGAACTGAACCTCGCTCACCTCAAACCCGACCGAGCAGGCTGACTTGAGGGAACATCGGCTTGGAGCCTGCCTTAGGCCCTGCCGCCCCGATCGGCTACAGTCATCGGCTCTTTTCGCCGCGCCCGCCGCCCCACCGTGACCGCCCCGCTGGATGCCCACACCCCCATGATGCAGCAGTACCTGGCCATCAAGGCCGGGCACCCGCACACGCTGGTGTTCTACCGCATGGGCGACTTTTACGAGCTGTTCTTCGACGATGCCGAAAAAGCGGCGCGGCTGCTCGACATCACGCTGACGCAGCGCGGCCAGTCGGCCGGGCGGCCGGTGGTGATGGCGGGGGTGCCGTTCCATTCGGTCGACACCTACCTGGGCCGGCTGATCAAGCTGGGCGAATCGGTGGCCATTTGCGAGCAGGTGGGCGACGTCTCCACGGCCAAGGGGCCGGTGGAGCGCAAGGTGGTGCGGGTGGTCACGCCCGGCACGCTGACCGACGCCGAGCTGCTGTCGGACAAGAGCGAATCGCTGCTGATGGCGGTGCACGCCGGGGCGCGCAGCGGCTGCGGGCTGGCCTGGCTGTCGGTCACGCAGGGCATCGTGTTTCTGGCCGAGTGCGCGAGCGACGAACTGGCCGATTGGGTGGCCCGCATCGGCCCCGGCGAACTGCTCTACAGCGCCGACGCCACGCCCGCCTTCGAGCAGCGGGTGCAGGCGCTGGCCAGCCAGCCCACCGCACAAGGCGGCAAGCTGGTGGCGGTGCTGCGCCCGGCGTGGGCCTTTGACGCCGCGCTGGGTGAACGCAAGCTGCTGGAACAGCTGCAGGCGGCCAGCCTGGCGGCCTGGGGCGCCGACGGCCTTGGCGCCGCACACGCCGCGGCCGGCGCGCTGCTGGCCTATGCCGAACACACGCAGGGCCGCGCGCTGGCCCACGTGCGCAGCCTGCAGGTGGCGCGCGCCGACGAGCGCATCGACCTGCCGCCCAACACCCGCCGCAACCTCGAACTGGTGCAGACGCTGCGCGGCGACACCAGCCCCACCCTGCTGTCGCTGCTGGACACCTGCGCCAGCGGCATGGGCAGCCGCGCGCTGCGCCAGTGGCTGCTGGAACCCCGGCGCGACCGCGCCGAGGCGCGCGCCCGGCTGGGCGCCATCGGCGCGCTGCGGCGGGGGCCGTGGCAGACCCTGCGTGGACAGCTCAAGGGCTGCAGCGATGTGGAGCGCATCACCGCGCGCACGGCGCTGCGGCAGGTCAAACCGCGCGAGCTGGTGGGCCTGGGGCTCACGCTGGCCAAGGCCGCCGACCTGGCCAGTGCACTGGCGCAGTTCGCCCCGCTGGCCGCCGACGCGCTGCTGGCGCAAATCGCCACCCAGCTGCAGCCCCCGCCCGGCTGCGCCGACCTGCTGCGCCGGGCGCTGCTGCCCGAGCCCGCCGCCCTGGTGCGCGACGGCGGCGTGATGGCCGATGGCTTCGACGCCGAGCTCGACGAACTGCGCAACATCCAGAACCACAGCGACGCGTTCCTGATCGAGCTCGAAGCCCGCGAGCGGGCGCGCACTGGCATCGCCAACCTGCGGGTGCAGTTCAACAAGGTGCACGGTTTCTACATCGAGGTCACGCAGGGCCAGCTCGACCGCGTGCCCGACGACTACAAGCGCCGCCAGACGCTGAAGAACGCCGAGCGTTTCATCACGCCCGAACTCAAGGCCTTTGAAGACAAGGCGCTGTCGGCACAAGAGCGGGCGCTGGCGCGCGAGAAGTGGCTGTACGAACGGCTGCTCGACGAACTGCAGGCCTTCATCGACCCGCTCACCCGGTTGGCGCGGGCGCTGGCTGCGCTGGACGCGCTGTGTGCGCTGACCGAACGCTCGCTGACCCTCAACTGGTGCGAGCCGCAGTTCGTGAACGAGCCCGGCATCGAGATCCGCGGCGGCCGGCACCCGGTGGTGGAAGCGCGGCTGGCCGAAACCAGCAGCGGCACCTTCATCGCCAACGACACGGTGCTCAGCCCCAAGGCGCGCATGCAGGTGATCACCGGGCCCAACATGGGCGGCAAGAGCACCTACATGCGCCAAGTGGCGGTGATCGCGCTGCTGGCCAGCCTGGGCAGCTACGTGCCGGCGGCCAGTTGCCGGCTCGGGCCGATCGACGCCATCCACACCCGCATCGGCGCGGCCGACGACCTGGCCAACGCGCAGTCGACCTTCATGGTCGAGATGACCGAGGCGGCGCAGATCCTGCACGCGGCCACGCCGCACAGCCTGGTGCTGATGGACGAGATCGGCCGCGGCACGTCGACCTTCGACGGGCTGGCACTGGCCAGCGGCATTGCCGCCCACCTGCACGACAAGGTGCGCTGCTTCACGCTGTTTGCCACCCACTATTTCGAGCTGACCGAGTTCCCCGCCACGCACCACGCGGCGGTGAACGTGCACGTGAGCGCCACCGAGGGCGGCAGCAAGGGCATTGTGTTCCTGCACCAGATCGAGCCCGGCCCGGCCAGCCGCAGCTACGGCATTCAGGTGGCGCGGCTGGCCGGCGTGCCGGCCGCGGTGGTGCAGCACGCGCGGCACGCGCTGGGCGCGCTGGAAGCGCAAAGCGCCGAACAGCAGCGGCAGGTGGACCTGTTCTCGCCGCCCCCGGCCGCCGCCGCGCCCGAAGTGCACCCCGCTGTGGCCGCGCTGGCCGCCCTCGACCCCGACGCCCTGAGCCCGCGCGACGCGCTGGACCAGCTCTACCAACTCCGAAAACTCATCACCCGAACAGGGGAGACTTCATGACCTACTGCGTCGCCGTCAAGCTCAAGGCCGGCATGGTGTTTCTGTCCGACTCGCGCACCAACGCGGGCCTGGACCAGATCAGCACCTTCCGCAAGATGATCGTCTACGAGAAGCCGGGCGACCGCTTCATGTGCCTGCTGTCGGCGGGCAACCTCAGCATTTCGCAGTCGGTGCGCGAGATCCTGCAGGTGGAACAACTCGACGACCACGAGGGCGGCGAGCCCATCACCATCTGGAACGCGCGCAGCATGTTCGACGCCGCGCGCGTGCTCGGTTCGGCGGTGCGGCACGTGTGGGAACGCGACGGCGATTCGCTCAAGCGCGCGGGCGTCGACTTCAACGTGTCGATGATCTTCGGCGGGCAGATTCGCGGCGAAGGCATGCGCCTGTTTCAGGTCTACGCCGCGGGCAACTTCATCGAGGCCACCGCCGAGACGCCGTTCTTCCAGGTGGGCGAAAGCAAGTACGGCAAACCCGTGCTCGACCGCGTGATCACGCCCGACACCCCGCTGGACGAGGCCGCCAAGTGCGTGCTGGTGTCGATGGATTCGACGCTCAAGTCCAACCTGTCGGTGGGCCTGCCGCTCGACCTGGTGGTGTACGAAGCCGACACGCTGCACACCGACCGCATCACCTGCATCGACGAGCACAACCCCTACTTCCGCATGATCCGCAGCGCCTGGGGACAGAAGCTGCGCGAGGTGTTCGACAGCATCGAACACCCCACCTGGGACGGCAGCCACACCGACGTGCCGCTGCTGACCGCCGCCGAGCGCAGCCAGCCGCTCAAGAAAATCACCAACCCGCGCGAGAAGCTGATCTGAAGGCGTTGCGTTCGTGTCGCTGATCGTCTTTTCGCACGCCAACAGCTTTCCGGCCGGCACCTACCAGCTTCTGTTCCGCTCGCTGCGCGCCCGTGGCCACACGGTGCGCGCGGTCGAGCGCTTCGGCCACGACCCGCGCTACCCGGTCACCAGCAACTGGCCGCACCTGGTGCAGCAGCTGGCCGACTTTGCAGAACCCGAAATCCAGCGCGCGGGCGAGCCGGCGTGGCTGGTGGGGCATTCGCTGGGCGGGTTCCTCAGCCTGATGGCCGCGGCGCGGCACCCCAGCCTGGGGGGTCATGGCGTGCACGGGGTGGTGCTGATCGATTCGCCGGTGCTGGGCGGCTGGCGGGCCCGCACGCTGGAGCTCATCAAGCGCACCCAGCTGGTGGGGGCGGTGTCGCCCGGCCGGGTGAGCCGCCAGCGCCGCGACCGCTGGCCCGACGCCGAAGCCGCGCTGGCGCACTTTCAGCACAAGCGGGCGTTTGCCCGGTGGGACCCGCAGTGCCTGCTCGACTACATCGCCCACGGCACGCACGACGAAGCCACGCCCCAAGGCGTGCAGCGGGTGCTCACGTTCAGCCGCGACGTCGAGACCGCCATCTACAACACCCTGCCGCACAACCTCGACCGGGTGCTGCGCCGGCACCCGCTGGCCTGCCCGGTCGGTTTCATCGGCGGCACGCACTCGCTCGAAATGCAGCAGGTGGGCATGGCCATGACCCACCGGCTGGTGGGGGGCCCGGCGTCGCCGCGGCTGAAAATGGTCGAGGGCAGCCACCTGTTTCCCATGGAGCACCCGCAGGAAACGGCCGGCGCCATCGACGACATGCTGGATCGGCTGGTCTCGGATCGGCTGGTCTCGGCCTGATCCGTGGCGGTTGGTGCAACGCAGCAGGCCGGAATTTGCAGGAAACCGTCAGGCATTGCACGCGGCCCGCAAGGCGCGCGGGTATAACCTTGCTACCGTGACCGCCCACGACACACAAAATGCCGAGACAGGCATGCCCGCCGCCCTGAGCACGGTTCGCGCCTTCATTGCTTTGTGGGACCCGGAGAGCCACCCGTGGTGGTTGCGGGCGGTGGTGGCGGTGCTGCTCACGGTGCTGGCCATCTGGATGCGCGTGGCGCTGGCGCCGGCCGAATCGGGCGGCAGGTTCATCACCCTGTCGCTGGCGGCGGCGGTGTGCGCGCTGTACGGCGGCTTTCGCATCGGCATGCTCAGCACGTTGGTCGGCATGGTGGGCATCAACTACCTGCTGGTCAAGCCGTACTTCAGCTTCGCGTTCGACGACCCGGTTGAAGCGTTCTGGCTCAACCTCTGGCACTTCGTCACCCAGCTGGTCGTGGTGGGGGCCATCGCGCTCATGCAACGGCAGAACCGCCGGCTGCGAGAATCGATGGCGCTGGCGCGGCACAACCAGCAGCAGATGCTGGACACCTTCGAGCACAGCGCCACCGGCATGGCCCACGCCAAGGTCGACGGGTCGTGGATCCGCATCAACCAGACCTACTGCGACCTGCTGGGATACAGCCGGGCAGAACTGGAGCTCAAGGACTGGAAAGAACTCACGCACCCCGACGACCTGGCCCTGGACGTTGCCGGCATGGAGAGAATGGTCCGCGGCGACATCGACAGCTACACGATCGAGAAACGCTACATCCACAAGCAAGGCCACACCATCTGGGTGGTGCTGTCGGTGTCGCTCATGCGCCTGCCCGACGGCACGCCCGACTACGAGATCGTGGTGGTGCAGGACGTGAGCGAGCGCAAGGCCATCGACGAAGCGCGGCGCACCAGCGAACGCCTGTTGTGGCAGGCCCAGTCGCTCGGGGGCATGGCCAGCTGGCGCTACAACGCCGCCACCCGCGTGTTCACCACGCTGGGCAATTCGCACGAGGTGCTGGGCCTGCCCGGGGTGGAGTTCACCGACCGGGACATGATGAGCCACACCCATCCGGAAGACGTCGCGCGCGTGCAGCAGGCGTGGGCGGCCGCCATCACCCAGGGCGTTCCCTACGACATCGACTACCGCATGCGGTTTTCGGGCGATGCCTGGCGCTGGTTCTCGGTGCGCGCCGAGTTCGAGCGCGACGCCGTGGGGCGGGTTGTGGTGGGCCTGGGCACGGTGCTCGACGTGACCCAGCGCAAACTGGCCGAGCTGCGCATCCAGGACCTCAACGCCTCGCTCGAGGAACGCATCCAGGAGCGCACGCAGGCACTCAAGGCGGCCTACGACGAACTCGAGAGCTACTCGTACGCCGTGGCGCACGACCTGCGTTCACCGCTGCGCATCATCAACGGCTTTGCCCAGGCCATCGAAGAAGACAACCCCAACCTTCCGGGCGAAGGCCCCAAGCACCTGGAGCGCATTCGCGAGGCCAGCAAGAAGATGGGCGAGCTGATCGACGGCCTGCTCAAGCTGTCGCAAATGGCGCGTGGCGACCTGCAGCGCGAGCCGGTCGACCTGAGTGCCATCGCCACGCGCCTGCTGCGCGAGCTCGCGGCCAGCGAGCCGGAACGGCAGGTGCAATGGCGGGTCGAGCCAGGCCTGCTGGCCATGGCCGATGCGCCCCTGGTCGAGGCGTTGCTGCAGAACCTGCTGCACAACGCCTGGAAATACACCGCGCTGACGAACGACGCGCAGATCCGGGTGACCTCACAACAGCGCGGCGAGGCGCGCGAGTTCGTGGTGTCCGACAACGGCGCGGGTTTCGACATGGCGCGCTCGGCCAAGCTGTTCCAGCCGTTCCAGCGGCTGCACATGCCGAACGAATTCAAGGGTCTGGGCATCGGGCTGGCCACGGCCCGGCGCATCGTGCTGCGCCATGGCGGCCATCTGCGCGCCGATGCCGCACCGGGCCAAGGCGCCAGCTTCTACTTCACCCTGCAGCCCGAAGGCTGATCAGGCCGCGCGGCCTTCAGGGCGTCCAGTCGATCCAGCCCTGCTGGGCGGTGAGCAGGATGAGCGCACCAAACGCAATGCGGTACCACGCAAACGGCACGAAGGTGTTCGTGGCCACAAAGCGCAGCAGCCAGCGCACGCACACCCAGGCCGACAGCCACGACACGATCAGCCCGGTGGCAAAGAACGGCAGGTCGTCTGCGGACAGCAGGTGGCGGAATTTGTAGAGGTCGTAGGCCGCAGCGCCCAACAGCATGGGAATTGCCAGAAAGAAGCTGAACTCGGTCGCGGTGCGGCGGTTGAAGCCGACCACCATGCCGCCGATGATGGTGGCGCCCGACCGGCTGACCCCCGGGATCAGCGCCACGCATTGGGCCAAGCCGACCTTGAGCGCGTCGGTCCAGCGGATGTCGTCCGCCTCGTGCACGTGTACGGCCGCCCCCCGGGCCTGGCGCGCCTCGGCCCACAGAATGACGAAACCACCGGCGATGAAGCCGGCCGCCACCACGATGGGGTTGAACAGAACGCCCTTGATCACGTCGAAAAACAGGAAGCCCATCAGGGCGGCCGGCAGGAAGCCGATCAGCACGTTGGCGGTGAACCGCATGGCCACCGGGTCGCGCGCCGGCAGCCCGCGCAGCGTGGACATCAGGCGCTGGGCGTAGATCGAGATGATGGCGAAGATGGCGCCGGTCTGAATGACCACCTCGAACACCTTGACCTTGTCGCCGGTCAGGTCGAGCAAGGCGGCCGCCAGGATGAGGTGGCCGGTGGAAGACACCGGCAGGAATTCGGTGAGGCCTTCGACCACCCCCATGAGGGCGGCCTTGATCAGGAGAATGGGATCCATGGTGGTCGTGACTGTCGGAGCAGCCGCGATCCTACCCGCAGCGGACCGCCCTACTCGTGGCGCAGCGCCTGAATGGGCAGCAGGCGCGAGGCGCGGCGCGCCGGGTAGAAGCCAAAGAAGATGCCCACCAGCGCCGAAAACCCGGCCGCCAGGGCGATCGACTGCGCCGTCATGCTGACCTGCCAGCCCGCAAACTGGGCCGTGGCCCAGGTGGCCAAAGCCCCCAGCACCACCCCGATGGCCCCCCCGATCAGGCTCAGCGTCACCGCCTCGATCAGGAACTGCGCCAGGATGTCGCGCCCGCGCGCACCCACGGCCATGCGCAGGCCGATCTCGCGCGTCCGCTCGGTCACGCTCACCAGCATGATGTTCATGATGCCGATGCCGCCCACGATCAGGCTCACGCCGGCCACCGCCGACAGCAGCAGCGTCATGATGCGGCTCGATGCCTCCTGCGCCCGCAGGATTTCGGTGAGGTTGCGCACGGTGAAGGGGTCGTCGCCCCCTGGCTGCACCCGCATGCGCTGGCGCAGCAGGTCCTTGATGCCCTGTTCGGCTGCGGCCATGCTCTGGCCCTCGGTCACCTTCACGCTGATGGACCCGATGCGCTTGAGGCGCCCGCCGCCACCGCCCTGGATGCGGTTGCGGTAGGTCGAGATCGGCAGGATCACGACGTCGTCCTGGTCCTGCCCGAAGCTGTTCTGCCCCTTGCGGTCGAGCACGCCGACGATGGTGACCGGCACCGTGCGCACGCGAATCACCTGGTCGATCGGGTCAACGTCGCCGAACAGTTCGCGCGCCACCGTCTGCCCGATGAGCGCCACCTTGGCCGAGCCCTGCTCTTCCGACGGCTCGAACGCGCGGCCGGCCGCAATCGGCCAGTCGCGGGCGACCAGGTAGTCGTTGGTGGTGCCGAAGATCGACGTGGCCCAGTTGCTGCCCCCGCCCACCACCTGCCCGCTGCTGCGCGAGGTGGGCGCGGCGACCTGCACCTCGGGCACCTCGAGCGCGATGGCGGCGGCGTCTTCTTCGGTCAGGCCCTGGCCGGCCTGCGCGCCCAGGCGCACGCCGCCGCTGGTGACGCTGCCCGGCGTGACCAGCATGATGTTGGAGCCCAGCGCCTGCATCTGCGCCTTCACCCGTTCGGTGGCGCCGGCACCGATGGCGATCATGGTGATGACCGCCGCCACGCCGATGATGATGCCCAGCATGGTGAGCACGCTGCGAAGCGCGTTCGAGCTGAGCGCGCGCCACGCGCTGCGAACCGCCGCCAGCGTGTTCATGTGGCGGCCTCCAGCGGTTTGGGGTGCGGGTTCTGCCGGACGTCCTCGACGATGCGGCCGTCGCGAAACACCAGCCGGCGCCCGGCCCAGGCCGCCACGTCGGCTTCGTGCGTGACGATGACCACCGTGATGCCCTGCGCGTTGAGCTCGGTCAGCAGGCGCATGACCTCTTCGCTGGTGTGCGAATCCAGCGCGCCGGTGGGTTCGTCGGCCAGGATCAGCTGGGGGCTGTTGACCAGCGCGCGCGCAATGGCCACGCGCTGCTGCTGGCCGCCCGACAGCTCGGCCGGCGTGTGCCCGAGGCGCTGGCCCAGGCCGACGCGCTCCAGTGCCTCGCGCGCACGGCGCTGGCGCTCGGCCGTGGACACACCGGCATACACCATGGGCAGTTCCACGTTTTCGAGGGCGCTGGTGCGCGGCAGCAGGTTGAACTGCTGGAACACAAAGCCGATGCGCCGGTTGCGCACGCGCGCCAGCGCATCGCCATCGAGGGATTCCACCGGTTCGCCGGCCAGCCGGTATTCGCCGGTGTCGGGCCGGTCGAGGCAGCCCAGGATGTTCATGAGCGTGCTCTTGCCCGACCCCGACGCGCCCATGATGGCCACGAATTCGCCGGCCTCGATGTCGAGCGACACGCCGTCGAGCGCGTGCACCGGCTCGCCACCCATGGTGTAGGTCTTGGTGAGGTCGCGCGCTTCGATCAGGGCCATGCTGCCATCGGCCTCAGAACGCCAGGCGCGGGCCGGTCGGGCGGGTGCCGCCGGCCGGTGCGTTCACGCCGGTGATCACGGTGGCGCCCTCTTTCACCGCCTCGGCGGCGGGCGAATCGGGGCGCAGAAGGATTTCGGTCTGGGTGCCGTCGCTCACGCCCACGCCCACGTTCCACGCCACGGGCTGGCCACGCTCGTCAAGCAGGTACAGGCGCCCGCGCTGGGCGCCGCCCCGACCCGGCGCGCCTGCAGCGCCGCCAGCGCCGCCAGCGCCGCTGGCACCCGGCGGGCCGGCGGGCCGCTGGGCCTGTGCGGGGGCCGCGGCATCGGCCGGGGCGCTGGGCGCCGCAGGCTCCACACCGGCAATGCGAACGCGCAGCGCGGCGTTGGGCGCCTTGAGCACGTTGTCGCGCTGCTCGGTGACCACGCGCACGTTGGCCGTCATGCCTGGCAGCAGGCGGCCGTCGGCGTTGTCGAAATTGACCACCGCCACGTAGGTGATGACGTTGGACACGTTGGTGGCGGCCTTGCGCACCTGGCGCACCGTGCCCTCGAAGGCGCGGCCAGGAAAGGCATCGACCGTGAACGTGGCCTTCTGCCCGGCGCGGATGCGGCCCACATCGGCTTCGTCGATGCTGGTGTCCACCTGCATGTCCGACAGGTTCTGCGCGATCACGAACAGCTCGGGGGCCTGCAGGCTGGCGGCCACCGTCTGGCCGCGCTCGACCGTGCGCTTGATGACGATGCCATTGACCGGCGAGGTGATCCGGGTGCGCGACAGATCCACCTGGGCCTGGGCCAGCGCGGCCCGACGCTGCTGCACGTTGGCGCGCGCGCTCTGGATCTGCGCCTCGCTCACGCCCACCAGCGCCTGCACCGCCTTCAGCGATTCCTGGGCCGATTCGAGCGCGGCTCGCGTGCGGTCGGCCTCGGCCTGCGCAATGAAACCCTGGGCCACCAGGCTCAGGTTGCGCTCGTACACGCGTCGGGCCTCGGCCATGTCGGACTGGGCGCGCGACACATTGGCCCGGCTGGACGCCGCGTTGGCCTGGGCAATGGCCACCGCGGCCTCGGCGGAATCCAGGTCGGCCTGGGCCGACCGCAGGCGGTATTCAAAGGTCTGGGGGTCGATTTCGGCGATGAGCTGACCGGCCTTCACCTCGCTGTTGAAGTCGACGTGGATTTCCCTGATCTGGCCGGACACCTGGGTGCCCACCGACACCTGGGTGACCGGGTTGACGGTGCCGCTGGCCGACACGCTGGCCTGCAGCGAGCCGCGTTCCAGGGTGGCGGTGCGGTAGGTGGTGGCACCGGCGTCGTCGCGCTGCGCCCACCAGGCGCCAGCGGCCACCAGCAACAGCAGGCCGGCGCCGCCGATCCAAAGGGTCTTCTTCATGCGATCCATTGTAGGAACGGGGTGCTTCGCGGCGGTGGCGACGGGGTATCCGGTTGGTAAAGCCTGACCACGGCACGGGCGTTTCACACCGCGCCCGCCGCGTTTCGCGGCGGGGATCCGGCGTTTCGTCCCAAGGCGGTGGCCGGGTGGCCGCCAACCGCGCAGAGTCCGTTGCACGCCATCCCGAAGGAATGCCCCATGAACCTCAGCCCTGCCATCGCCATTCACCTTTTCGCCGCGCTCGCGGCGGTCGCCCTGGGCCCCGTGGCCCTGTGGGCGCGGCGCCAACGCCGCTCCCGGACCCGGCTGCACCGCGCGGCCGGCTACGCCTGGGTCACGCTGATGGTGATCACCGCCCTCTCGGCGCTGTTCATCAGCGACCCCGGCATTCCCCACATTGCCGGGTTCGGGCCGATTCACCTGCTCATCCCGGTGGTGCTGGGTTCGCTGGTGCTGGCGTTCCGGCAGCTGTTGCAGGGCAACATCGCCGGGCATCGGCGCACCATGCTGTCGCTCTACGTCAGCGCCTGCCTGGTGGCGGGGGCCTTCACGCTGCTGCCGGGGCGCACCCTGGGCCAGCTGGTCTGGGGGCAGTGGCTGCAGATCGTGTGAACGGCATACTGCGCGCCATGCCTCCGCTGCAGCCTGCCGCCATTGCCCGCCACGCCGGTGCCACCGTGGCATTGAACACGGTGATCGCCGTGTTCCTGTCCAGGCTGGGGCACGACCCTTTCGGCGTCAACCTGCTGTATTCCCAGCTGATCGGGCTGGGCATCTGGGCCGCCATCGATGGCGGGCGCTTCCTGCTCCACCCGACGGGCTGGCCCGGCGCGCTGCGAATGACCGCGCTGGTGATCGTCAGCGTGCCGCTGGCCTATGCGCTCGGCAGTGCGCTGGCCAACCTGTTGCTGGGTCGCCCGCCGCTGCTCGGCTTCACCGGCTACCCCCGCGCCACCCTGGGCCTGCTGCTCATGTCGCTGGTGGCCGGCGCGGTGGGCACCTACTACTACACCAGCCGCGAAATGCTGGCCCGCGCCCGGCGGGCCGAGCAGGCCGCGCAACGCCAGGCGACCGAGGCCAGGTTGCGCCTGATCGAGTCCCAGCTCGAGCCGCACATGCTCTTCAACACCCTGGCCAATCTGCGCGCCCTCATCGCCACCGACCCGCCGCGCGCCATCGACATGCTCGACCGGCTCAACGCGTTCCTGCGGGCCACGCTGGCGGCGTCGCGGGCCGGGGCGGGCGCCGCCCTTCACACCCTGCAGGACGAGTTCGACCGGCTGGCCGACTACCTCGCGCTGATGGCGGTTCGCATGGGGCCCAGGCTGCGGGTGCGGCTCGAGCTTCCGGACGATCTGGCCGCGCTGCCGCTGCCGCCACTGCTGTTGCAGCCCCTGGTGGAGAACGCCATCCGGCACGGGCTTGAACCCAGCACCCGCGGCGGCGAGGTGGCCGTGGTGGCGCGCCGGGACCAGAACACCCTGGTGCTCACGGTGCAGGACGACGGGGTGGGTGCAAGCGCGGCCGACTTCGAGGGCGCGTTGACCGACACGCCCGGGCGGGGGTTCGGTCTGACCCAGGTCAGGGAACGCCTGCTGGCGCTGCACGGCACGGCCGCGCGGTTGCAGGCGCACAGCCAGCCCGGCGAAGGCACGCGCATTTCCCTGTTCATTCCCATCACCCCATGAACGCCACCGCCCTGATTGCCGAAGACGAACCGCTGCTGGCCCAGGCGCTCCAGCGCGAACTGGCGCGGGCCTGGCCTGCGTTGCAGGTGCTGGGGGTGGTGGGCGACGGCGAGAGCGCGGTGGCGCAGGCAATGGCGCTGCGGCCGGACGTGCTGTTCCTCGACATCCGCATGCCCGGCATGAGCGGGCTCGAGGCCGCGGCCGCCCTGGCCGAGGACTGGCCCGCCGGGCAGGTCGATCCGGTGCTGGTGTTCGTCACGGCGCACGACGAGTTCGCCGTGCAGGCGTTCGATGCGCGGGCGCTGGACTACCTGCTCAAGCCGGTGCAGCCCGACCGGCTGTTGCGCACCGTGGCCCGTGTGCAGGACGCGCTGCGGGCGCGCAGTGCGGGCACCGCGCCCGACTGGTCGGCCCTGCGCCAACTGCTGGAGGCCGGAGCCGGCCCCGCCCGACCGCGCCTGCGCCACCTGATGGCCAGCCTGGGCAATGCGGTGCAACGGGTGGCGATCGACGACGTGCGCGTGTTCGAGGCCGCCGACAAGTACCTGCGGGTGCTGACCGCCGAGCGCGAATACCTGATCCGGATGCCGCTGCGGGACCTGTTGCCCCAGCTCGACCCCGATGCTTTCTGGCAAATCCACCGCGGCACCGTGGTGCGGGCCGACGCCATCGATCGCGCCACCCGCGACGAGGCGGGCAAATGGTGGCTGACGGTTCGGGGGGTTTCCGAAACCTTTGCCGTCAGCCGCCTGTACGCCGACCGCTTCCGCGCGATGTGAAGCGGCCGGCTTTCACCGGGTCAGTCGTCCCAGTCGTGGTGGCGGTGGCCGCGGTGGTGCTTGTGCCAGCGCTTGTGGTGCTTGTGGCCTTTCCAGTGCGGCTGGCCGTACACCGGGTACACCGGGTACGAATGCACCACCACCGGGCGGTGAACCACGACCGGGCGGGGGTACACGACCACCGGGCGAGACTCGTAGACCGGGTAGCCGTAGCTGGGGTAGCTGTGGACCGGATAGCTGTGCACCACCCGCGGTGCGTTGGACACGCCCACGCTCACGCCGGGGGAGTTGACACCGATCGACCAGTACACGTCGCGGTCGCGCGCCTGTGCCTGGGTGGCCGCGCCAGAGGCGGCCCATCCACCGGCCACCAGGGCCAGGGCCGCCAGGCCCTTGGCCCAGCTTCGGTGTGCGGTGAAAGACAGGGTGTTCATCGTGGGACTCCGTTGTGACGGCCGTTCGCCGTGAACGAATTGCACAAGAATCCTGTTTCTGCCGATCCGCACGCACGGTCAATCCTGTATCAATCCGTAAACGCCATGGACAAGCCCCTGCCACCGATCGCCCAAACCCTGCTCGACCACTGGTTCGCCGACGGCCTGCGGCTGGGCTGGCCGAGCGAGCCGCGCGGGTGGCTCTGGTTCAGCGCCGGCCCGGCCCAGGACGCCGACCTGCGCGAGCGGTTCGGCGCCGCGGTGAACCAGGCCCTGGCCGGCGAACTCGACGGCTGGGCCGCCACGCCCCACGGCAGGCTGGCGCTGGTGCTGCTGCTCGATCAGTTGCCACGCAACCTGCACCGCGGCCAGCCCGGCGCCTTTGCCGGCGACGCCCGCGCCCAGGCACTGGCGACCGAGGCGGTGAACACCGCCCAGGACCGGCTGCTGCCCACCGTGGGCCGGGTGTTTCTGTACATGCCGTTCATGCACGCCGAAAACCTGGCGCTGCAGGACCTGTGCGTGCGCTGCTTCGAGCAACTGCGCGCCGAGGCGCCCCCCGAACTCCAAGCCACACTCGACGACAACCTGCGCTACGCCCGGTTGCACCGCGACATCGTGGTGCGGTTCGGCCGGTTTCCGCACCGCAACGCGGCCCTCGGGCGTGAGTCAACCGCCGATGAAACCGAATTCCTGAAGGACGGGCCGCGCTTCGGGCAGTGACGGGGGTCGGCCCCGGCGGCCGCCATGGCGCGGTGATATCGTGCCGGACCAGCGCGCCAGCGGTTTCGACATGCCCCACACCCTCCTCATTCACGCCCACCCGCGGCCGCGCCAGTCGCACAACACGCGCGCCCTGCTCGACACTCTCGCCGCGCGGCCCGACACGGCGGTGCGCTCGCTGTACGAGCGCTACCCCGATTTCGACATCGACGTGGCCAGCGAGCAGGAAGCGCTGTCGCACGCCGACCTGATCGTGTTCGTGACGCCGGTGTACTGGTACAGCGTGCCGGCGCTGCTGAAGCACTGGTTTGAAACCGTGCTGGCGCAGGGCTGGGCTTACGGTCACGGCACGCAGGCGCTGAAAGGCAAACGGGCCTGGTGGGTGGCCAGCGCAGGGGGCAGCACCGCCGCCTACGCACCCGATGGCCACCACATGCGGCCGTTTGCCGACTACGTGGCCCCCATCGAGCACACCATGCGCTACTGCGGCGTGGAGTGGCTCGACCCGTTCGTGCTGCACGGCGGGCACAAGCTGGCGCCCGACGCCGTGGCTGCGGCCATGGCCGACCTGCTGCGCGACGCCGATCGCCACCTGGCCACCCTCACCCCGGAGCAAGCCCCATGAACCAGGCCATCGTGTTTCTGGCGGTGGCGGTGGTGCTGGTGCCGATTGCCGTGCGGCTGGGCCTGGGGTCGGTGCTGGGCTATTTGTTGGCGGGCGTGCTGCTGGGCCCGTCGGTGATGGGGCTGGTGTCCGACCCGACCACGATCGCGCAGGTGTCCGAGCTGGGCGTGGTCCTCATGCTGTTCCTCATCGGCCTGAACCTCGAACCCCGGCGCCTGTGGGCCATGCGCAGCGCGGTGTTCGGCGGCGGTGCGCTGCAACTGGCGGCCTGCGCGCTGCTCATCAGTCCGTTGGGTTTTGCGCTGGGGTGGACCTGGCAGGCCACGCTGATCGGCAGCCTCGCGATGGCGCTGTCCAGCACGGCCATCGTGGTGCCCATCCTGCAAGAGCGAAACCTGCTGCTGCGCCCGGTGGGCCAGAAGGGCTTCGCCATGCTGCTGTTCGAGGACATCGCCGCCATTCCGCTGCTGGCGCTGGCGGCCCTGCTGGGCCAGACCATGGGCACGCCGGCACCCGTGAGCCCGGGCGCGCACGCCAGCGGCTGGCTGGGGCCGCTGATGCAGGTGGGCGCCATCGCCGGTGTGGTGCTGGCCGGGCGCTACCTGGCCTACCCGGCCATGCGCTTCATTGCGCGGCTGCCGGTGCGCGAGTTGTTCACCGCGTTTGCCTTGCTGCTGGTGCTGGGCGTGGCCGTCCTCATGCAGAACGTGGGTCTGTCGATGGGGTTGGGTGCCTTCATGGCCGGTGTGCTGCTGGCCGGTTCGGAATACCGGCACGCGCTCGAGAACGACCTGCTGCCGTTCAAGGGCCTGCTGCTCGGCCTGTTCTTCATGTCGGTGGGCATGGGCATGCAGCTCGACCTGCTGGCCACGCACGGCGGTCAGGTGCTGGCCGGGCTGTTGATCGTCACCGTGCTCAAGCTGGTGGGCGTGTGGCTGGTGCTGCCGCTGGTGGGCCTGCACGGCTCGCAGCGGTCGCTGCTGGCGGTGCTGCTGGCGCAGGGCGGCGAATTCGCGTTCGTCATTCTGGCCACCGCCCAGGCGGCGCGCGTGCTGCCGGCCGAAGACGCGGCGCTGCTCACACTCATCACGGCCATTTCCATGCCGGTCACGCCGCTGCTGCTGAAACTGTTCGACCGCTACGCGCGCGAGGACACCGCCGCGCGCCCGCCCGATGCCATCGAAGACCAGCGCCCCACGGTGCTGCTGGCCGGCTTCGGGCGCTATGGCCAGATCGTGGCGCGCCTGCTGCTGGCCGCGGGCACCAAGCCCACCGTGATCGACCACGACGCCGACACCGTGGACAGCGCCCGGCGCTTCGGATTCGAGGTGTACTTTGGCGACGCCACCCAGCCCGACCTGCTCAACGCCGCGGGCGCCGGCACGGCCCAGGTGCTGGTGGTGGCCATCGACGACACCGCCCAGGCCAACCGGCTGGTCGACCTGGCGCGCCAGCAATGGCCGCACCTGCGCATCGTGGCCCGCGCGCGCGACGCGGTGCACGCCATGGAACTGCACGACGCGGGTGTGTCCCACGTGCAGCGCGAGCTGTTCGAGAGTTCGCTGCGCAGCGGCCGCGCCACCCTGGAGGCGCTGGGCTTCGACCACTTTCACGCGCGCCAGATGGCCGACGAATTCCGCCGCTACACCGAGCGCTTCGTGCGCACCGAGCGCGGCCTGCGCAACAGCGACGAAGACCTGGTCAAGCGCGTGCGCGAGTCGCGCGAGCAGTTCGAGAAGCAGATGCAGCAAGACCTGCAGCGCCAGCGCCAGCGCGCCGGGGACACCGGCTGGCAGGCCGACCGCTAGGGCCCGCCAGGGCGGCCGGGTGGAACCGCGAACCGGACCGGGGTGACACAAGGGCTTGTGGACACCACGCGGTCGGCGGGGTGGCCGACATGCCATCCAGGGTCACCCATGCAGCGCAGTTCCTTCGACCGTTTGACACTGCTTTCGTCGCCAGCGGCGCACCACCCGTGGCTCACCCCGGTCAGGCCAAGCGGCGCACCTTCCCGCGTTCTTCGGCAGACCACCGATCCCGCCGCCGACGTGGCCCATGTGGTCGTGGCGGGCGGACCCGGTGGCACGGCATTCACCGCCGATGACACCCACCGTCTGGCCAGGCGCCTGCCCGCCAGGGTGCAGCACCTGCAGACCTGCGTGTCAGGCAGTGTTCTGGGTGGCGTTTCGGAGAGCACGAACCAACCGGTGCGACAGGGACTTCTGGACGCCCTCGGTCAGCGGCCGGACGAGCGCGCGCTGGTCATCTTGATGGCGCACACCGACATCCAGAACGGCCAGTTCCACGTCTGCCTCGATGGCACCACATGGACACCCTTCGACGAGCTGTTTGCCGACATTGGCCTGCGACATGCAGCCCCGGTGGAGCTTTTTCTGGTCTGCTGCGCGGGCAACGAAGCCATTGCACACGCCGATCGACTGCCCGCGGGGTCGGTGCTGGTGGGTCTGGGCGACCGCGACACGGGCCTGCACCACGACACCATCCACCGGCTGGTTGAACGGCTGCCCCGGTTGGGTGGCATCAACGCCAGTGGCCTGCTCTTGAGCTATTGCGCCCAGTGCCTGGACGTCGCGCACCTTCCGGCGGTTCACCTGCCCGATGGCTCCAACGTTCGCGTTGAGTCCCTGCTCGAACGCCTGCGCGGGCGCGCATTCAGCGTGGCGGACCGGGAACTGGTGCACGAACAACTGGGGCGCCTGGTCGAGCCACACCAGATCAATGCCTCCCTGGCACTGATCGAGTCGGGCGGCATCATCTTTGCCAACGACCTCGGCCTTGCCGCCGCCGTGGCGTTGGTGCTTGGCGGGGTCACCACGCTCAACGCCGAGGAAACCGCCGATCCGGACGATCCGGTTCCGCCCGGCCATGTCCGCCTGGGCCCCACCCAGGTGGAACTTGATCCGGCGACCGATGCCTGCAAACGCATGTTCACCAAACGAGACAGAACGATCGAGATCGCGCCCTTCGTCCAACGTTTCTGGAGCCGAACCGAAAACACCTGCATCCTGCAGGCCAGCGGCCACAGTGTTGAACTCCGATACAGCGGCGAACCGGGCTCGGCGGGGTTTCGCGTCGAGGCGGTGCAGGGTTCGAGGCCCGCCATCGATCACCTCGTGAAATCGGGAATCCTGAAAGTGCGGGCGCCAGCGCAGTAGGCCACTGTTCAGGGCCTGCGCTTGCGGCCGAGCCTCACCCCGCCCACCCCACCGCCAGCGGCTTGAGCGGCCCGGGCAGCCAGTGCACCAGGCGCGCCTGGATCTGCGCTTCGTGCCGCTGCCACCAGATGCCCAGCGCCACCACCGCCAGGCCCAGCAGGCTCAGGACGAAGGGGAACAGCAGGCTGTCGGCGAACACGCGGTGGCTCAGGTACCCCAGGTAGCCCGCCACGCCGATCGCCCCCAAGACGGTGAACACCCGGCGGTTGATGGCCGCGCCCAGGAACACCATCACGCCGTTGATGAGCGCGTAGCCCGCCTTGGCCAGTTCGCTGTCGCTTTCGCGCAGGCTCAGGCCGCCCCAGAACATGAGGGCACCGAACAGGTACAGCCAAAACGCAAAGTCCTGGCGGTCGCGCGGGTCGGTGGCCAGGCGGGTGCGCAGATCGACCCACACCGCCAGTGCACACGTGGCCAGGCCGAACACCAGCGACACGTCGCGCGAGAACTTCCAGTCGAAGCCTTCTTTCTGCATGAGCAGGTGGGCAAGGTCCATGCTCATGTACCAGAGGGTCACCGCCACCGGCATGACCATGAACGGCAGGCGCAACCACCACAGCATGACCACCGCCGCCGCCAGCGTGCCGAATTCGAGCGTGAGCCAGCGCCCGTCGATCCAGCGGTGGTAATCGCGGTAGTTGTCCATGCTGCCTTCGGGCCACAGGCCCAGGCCGGCCTGCAGCGCCCACAGTGCCAGCGGCACCAGACACACCGCCAGCGTGGCCAGAATGCCGGCCGGCACGTGCAGGCCCTTGCCCTGCAGGTGGCGCGTGACCGCCAGCGCCCCGGCCCCGTAGGCCACCGCCAGCGCGCACAGGCCCCAGGCGCCGAACAGCTCCCAGCCCAGCGTCATGAACAGCGTCATGGCGCCAATGGCGAGCATGCCGCCAAAGTAATACAGCACGTGTGTGAAGTCGAACCGCGGCGCCGCCACCGTGGCCGGGCCCGAAGCGGCCTGGCGGGCCCAGCGCGCCCACAGGCGTTCGGCCTGCTCGGCCGAAATCTCGCCGTCTCGGGCCGCGGCGTCCAGCCAGGCCCGGTCGACCGACAGGCGCTGGGCGGCGTGGGGGGTGGCGCGGGGGGTGGCGTTGTCGCTCATGGGGGAGTCCTCCTGCCCGGGGACGATAGCGCAAAGTGGTGGTGGCAGCCCTGCCGGCACGGCCGCAGCGCGGTCCCTAGAATCGTGGCATGACTTCCCCCACCCACGCATCCCCCGCCGAGGGCGACCACAAGGTCAGCAACTTCCTGCGCCAGATCATCGAGGCCGACCTGGCCAAAGGCACCTACGCCAGCCGCCGCTGGGCCGGCAGCCCCGGCGACGCCGCCCACCACGCCAAGGGCCAGCCCGACCCGGCAAAGATCCGCACCCGGTTTCCGCCCGAACCCAACGGCTACCTGCACGTGGGCCACGCCAAGAGCATCTGCCTTAACTTCGGGCTGGCGCGCGACTACGGCGGCGTGTGCCACATGCGCTTTGACGACACCAACCCCGAGAAGGAAGACACCGAATACGTCAATTCCATTCTCGACGCGGTGCAGTGGCTGGGCTTCAACTGGGACGCCAACGGCCAAAGCCACCTGTACCAGGCCAGCGACTACTTCGAATTCATGTACCAGGCGGCCGAATACCTGGTGCAGGCGGGCCACGCCTATGTGGACGAACAGACCGCCGAACAGATGCGCGCCGCGCGCGGCGACTTCGGCAAACCCGGCACCGACAGCCCGTTTCGCAGCCGCTCCCCGGCCGAGAACCTGGCGCGGTTCAGGGAAATGCGCGACGGCCAGCACGAAGACGGCAGCATGGTGCTGCGCGCCAAGATCGACATGGCCAGCCCCAACATCAACCTGCGCGACCCGGCCATCTACCGCATCCGCCGCGCCACGCACCACCACACCGGCGACAAGTGGTGCATTTACCCCATGTACACCTTTGCGCACCCCATCGAGGACGCACTGGAACAGATCACCCACAGCTTCTGCACGCTGGAGTTTGAAGACCAGCGCCCGTTCTACGACTGGCTGCTGGAACGCCTGTGCGAAGGCGGCCTGCTGAAGGCCCCGCCGCCGCGGCAGTACGAGTTTGCGCGCCTGAACCTCACCTACGTGATCACCAGCAAACGCAAGCTGGCACAGCTGGTGTACGACCACAAGGTGAGCGGCTGGGACGACCCGCGCATGCCCACCATCGTGGGGCTGCGCCGGCGCGGCTACACACCGCAAAGCATCCAGCTGTTTGCCGAACGCATCGGCGTGACCAAGAGCGACAGCTGGATCGACTACGGCACGCTGGAAGCCTGCCTGCGCGAAGACCTGGAAAACAAAGCCCACCGCGCCATGGCCGTGCTGGACCCGGTGAAGCTGGTGATGACCAACTGGGCCGAGGTGTTCGGCAGCGACGCCCACACCGAAGACTGCACCCAGCCCGCCCTGCCCCACTCGGCCATCGCCGAAGGCCAGACCCCACCGCCCGATCGCGTGTTCAAGATCGGCCGCGAGGTGTGGATCGAGCGCGAAGACTTTGAAGAAGTGCCGCCCAAGGGCTACAAGCGATTGTTCCCCGGCAACGTGGTGCGCCTGAAGGGCGGCTACGTCATCGAATGCACCGGCTGCACCCGCGACGCCCACGGCACCGTGACCGAAGTGCACGCCAAGGTGATCGCCGGCACCAAGAGCGGCACCCCCGGCGCCGACAGTGTCAAGGCCAAGGCCGCCATCACCTGGGTGGGCGTGGCCGACGGCGTGGCCGCCGAAGTGCGCCTGTACGACCGCCTGTTCAGCGACCCCCAACCCGACGCCGGCGGCAAAGACTTCATCGAAGCCCTGAACCCCCACAGCCTGAAGGTGGTGACCGCCTACGTCGAACCCTCACTGGCCAGCGCCAAACCCGACGACAAGTTCCAGTTCGAACGCCACGGCTACTTCGTCGCCGACCGCGTGGACCACGGGGTGGGCGGGAAGGCGGTGTTCAACCGGGTGACGGGGTTGAAGGATTCTTGGGGGAAGTGAGGGGGGGTGATGGGCACCCGCGAGGCGCTGGATCTGGGAGGGCCGACGGCGTTCACGTTCGGAAGGCCGCTCTGCAGCGGCAGCAGGCACTCGCCGTTACCAGGCCAACGACTGCTGTGGATGCGTTTAGGGTCGTTCGTGTGTTCGCTTATCACACTTCACCTTTGGACACCGCACACGAATTCAGCCTTTCCAAGCTTTCTCACCAACCAGCGAACAACAGCTGTGACGGTCTCTTTCGGCGCCACCACGAAGCGTGAGGTTGTCTTCGCAGCGGGCGTCGCCTCGGCTTGAGCTCTGATTGAAATACACCTCAGTGCGCTCAGCAACCCTACTTTCCGGCGCGCTTGCGAAGCCGAGCGCGCGACCCCATCGCGACCTCCAACGCCGATCCGTCGCGCGTCCAAGTCTTGCTGACAACCCGATCACCATCCATCCATGCCACGCCCTCAGCGCGGCGCCAGGTGGCAGCGGCATTGCTTCCACCCGGCCATGCATTGCGCTCTGCCACCAGAAGCCAGACGCAGCTCAGTCCTGCTTCCCGTTCGAGCCGCCCCAGCGCGTTCGCGCTCAAGAGCACCACGTTATCTTCTTCGGTGGACTTGCGAATGAAGACGGCCTGCCCTGTCCCGTCGAGGAGCACGTCGCCCGCACTCGGGAGGATGGACCAGTTCAGCGTGTTCGCGAGCCAGGACGCTGGCAAGTAAGCCCGTGCGCCTTCAGTGAAGCTGAGGTCCAGATGTGACTCCCAGACGTACTGACAAAGCGGATACGCCAACCGAATGGTGGGTGGCACTCGAACGCCTCTGTCCGACCACTGCTCCGTTGGCGCAGTCGCCCTCCAGAAGATTTCGCCAAGGTAGGGTCCGTCAGTCAGCTGCGGAACCTCCCAATGGCTGACATTGATGTCCTCGTCTTGTTTGAGCGCCGCAACGAACTCCTCAAGACCAGTAGTCTCGACGAACACGCTGAAGATGCGCCGGAACTCCTGCTGGCGCATGCCATGCTCCGCCGACTTCTGGAGGTACCGCTCCGTCTTGTGCGCGTGGTCGTACAGAACGAACCAACGCTGCCCGTCGGCGCCAACACGCACGACCTTCTCATCGAACTTCTTGCCCGGGTCGTCTCGAGCAGGCCACGCGCTCAATTCGTCCTCGGTGACCTCCTCCAAGGTGACGTGCGGGCCGAACATCCAAGCGTCGGCAGCCTTCGCGGTTGGTCGAAGATCCTGAGAGAGCACCGTTGGGTCGATGTCCCGCACGAAGCCAAAGTCCGGCGGAAAGTCATACGCACGCAGAGTACGGTCCTCCTGCCAGCCTGCCTCCAGACAAAGCGTCGACCCGAAGCCGCATAGCAGTTCGCTCAGCGCGAGCCACTGGTACTTCTTACCCAGCCTCTCGACCACCGGCCGTCCGCTGCCGGCAGTGAAGTCCTGTCCATCAACCTCAATGGCCGGTCCGCCCAGTTCGATGGCGCGCATTGCAACCCAAGTCTGGCAGCGCGCGAGGTCAACACGCTCAGCCTCCTCCTCGTGACTGTCTATCAACCAAGGCACAGCATCGTCTTGGAAGCTTTGCACCTCGTCCGGTGACAACATGGCCAGCAGACGCTTCTCCAGCAGATCGGCTCGAGCCAGTTCCGCTTTAGACGGGGTCTTTGGCACAAAGACCAGCTTACTCTCATCGCTCACCATCTGCGGCATGTGCATCGCCCGCAGGTGTTCCTCGAGCTCGTGGAATACTGCGACCCGATCCATCTTGTCGGCAAGAACGGTCGCCCTGAAGTGCCGAAATGCTGAAGCCTTGGTCACGAGGGGCAAGGTGTCCAGGGTGACCGTTGTGATCTCTCGCACTGTCGGCTTGATCTCATAGTCTCCGAAGTCACCCATGTGCAGACAAGATGAGACGATGCGTTTCGCCCCTCGGCTCATCTTTCGCTCGGCCTCGGCAGTCAGCTTTCGGACCTTCTTGAGGTCAACGCCCGCCTCGACATAGGGTGGCTTGCACTGAGCAACATCCACACCGCCGAGATCGGCACCCGCGCGCACCGCCAGTTCGACGATCGCGCGCGCATAGTCGCGCAGCAGCAGGTCTTTCCGTGGACTGGACGCGAAGACGGTTTGCCAGGCCGTCCGCGCATACATCTCAAGCCGCCCTCGACTAGGGTCCTGACTGCACGCACCGAAAGCAGCTGCCCAAAGACGTTCAAGCAAGTAGTTGTCGTCGACTTCCTTCAGCTTGTTCACCAGATAGGCCAACACGTCGGGTTGGACAAGCATGAGGCGGGACAGCGCTTTCGTCACCGTATCCCGAACCGGGCGGTTGGTACAGGTGAGGCACCAAGCTAGTGCCAACGCCGCGAGCTCTCGCGTACGACTCATGGCCGTCGTCGTTTCGGAGCTCGCACACCAATCAATCAGCGTGTTCAGACCATGGCCTTGCGCGTCGCGGTCAATCTCGTTGAGTGCGAATGACCAACGAAGGTCTCGCTCTGGCATCGCCGTTGCGGCAAGGCGGGCATGCATGCCTTCGGCGTTCCAGGGGTGATCCAACTCCGTCGCCAACGCGAGCAGCAACGACACGGTCCATCCGCCGTAGGCGATCCACTGCTCGAAGAGTTCAGTTGTTCGTCCGCTGAAGGCAGTGGATGCTCTCAGCCGGAGGCTGTCTTGGAACGCCGGCTCCATCACCTTGTAGTTTCGCCAGCGCGCGAACCCACCGGGCATGACGTCCACTAGCTCCCGTCCGTAGAGTTCGGGTATCTGGACGGCCAACGCTCCGACAAGGCCTGGACCGGCCATTGCCCACTGTCGGTCATCGGTCAAGAAGTGCAGCGGCCCACCTTTTCTGAACGCAGCACCGACGTTAGCGATTCCTTCCAGCAGCGCCTCCGCCATCAACTGGTCCTGGAACCGCTGAAATGAGAAGCGTATGACGTCAATGCTCTCAGGTAGCGGGTCGTCTGGCCCGAGGACAAGCTCTGGATCTGGATCAAAGCGGAACAGTCCGCTGCGATGAAGTGTCTCCAACCAGGTCTGGCTGTCAGGTGGAACGAAAGAAGCGAACGTCGACCGCGCGATTGCATCGGCAGCCTCTCTCGGGAGGTAGTCACGGCGATCGGTGGCCATGGCTCGCGCGATCAACGTAAGTGTCGTCCGCGTCGGCACGACCAGGTCGTCACCGCCGTCGTAGGCGGGCGCGAGATGCCGTGCCACGCTCCCGAGGTACAGGCCAAGAATCTTCTTGATGCCCACGAGCCCTCGCGGAAACTCGTGCTTGCCCTCGCGTTGCAGGGCGACGCACACACTGCGCAGGAAGAGAGGGTTTCTGAACTCCTCTGCAAGCCACGGTGAGCTTGGGCGGGCAATGCCCTTGCGATCCATATAGACCCTGGCTGCCGCCTGTTGCTCATCGAATGTTTCGAAGCCTCGGACCTCGAGTTGGGGCACTCGATCTTCCACCGTCTTTGGAACGACATATGGCAGGTACTCCGATCGGCAGCTGAGAACGCACGCGATGTTCTTATATGGCTTGAACATCGTCAGGAAGCTAGCGAGTTCACTTCGCCAGAGCCTCGCCCCAGCCCCCTCGTTGAGCGCATCGACCAGGAAGAGGGCGCGCTTTTTTGCCGCTTCGGCAGCCGAGTCCAATGCCTGCAGGAACGTCTCCGGCGGAACATCTATGCCAAGCCGAGCGAGGATCTGGGGCCAGATTGGGCCTGCACGCAGGTACTGGCCCAGCACCAACACGGTCGGTCGCCCCTCGGCCGCCGCTCGCACTGCTTGTCCTGCCAGTAGGTGAGACTTACCAGAGCCGCCACGACCGAATAGCAGGACTGCTCGTTCGCGCTCTGCGCGCACGGCATCGCCCGACCAAGCCTTGCCAAGAGCCTCCAACAGTCGAACAAGTTGGCTTAGGCCATTCAAGGTGGCTTGCAGATCGTCGTCGCGCCTCGTGCCCGTACTTCTCGCCTCATCCCGAACGGAAGTTGCCAACACGGATGCGCTGCCCTGAGCGATGCTTACCAGCGATGCCCACTTCCTTGTGTTCCACGGTTCCCAGGCAGCTGCGTTGAGTACCGCCTCGATCGCCAGCACGTTTGCAACATCGCCGCGGGTTCGCTCCGCTTCTTCGGTACGTGGCCCGGGGTCACCGGGCACTTTGCTAAGACACCGCCGTGCCACTTCTTCAATTTGGGCGAAGTGATCGTGGAAACGCTCCAGGGCTTTGTCGCTGCGCAATAGCACATCGAAGAGCCGCTCGACATCAACGGGCACGTGGTCCTCGGCGTGGTACCGCTCATCAAGGTCGGCGACAGCTCTGTCGACACGATGAGATAGCCAGTCGGGCTTAAGAGCAAGCACGCCAAACCAGTGCTCAAGCAACCCGGCCATCGCCGGTCGCTCGAGCATGGCGCGCAGTTCAAACGCTGGCCACAGGATGAAGGTGACATCGTGTCCCAGCACGCTCTTCGCCGATGCCTCCCAGGTCTTCTTGTGCTCTTCCCACTTCTCCCAACCGGTCTTGCCCTTGCGCGCGGTCTTGTCCGTGAGGTCGCAGGCGAGCGCGACGTAGTAGATGCGCAGCAGAGGATGCAGCTTCAGCGCCGTGCTGACCGACTCGTCGATTGCGCCCCAGTGAACCTCACCTGACCGCAGGTAGTACTTCGCCTGATAGCCGACCTCGCTGCCGTTATCGAGGACCCAGTACGCCTCGACGCCACCGTCCCCGCCGGCCCCATGAATGCGCCGGAACTCGACCGCCTTATCCGGTGGATTCCGCCGCGCGAGTTGGCAGGTCAGTTCCTCGAATGCATCGTCCTGGCCTTTGGCTGTCGCATGAATGTCCTCGAATCGCACGGTCATATTTCTCATTTGTTGTCCACCCTTGCAGCCTCTGATTGAAGCGCTCACGTCTCTGTCAGGCCGGCGCATACGCTCGGCTCTATATCCAGATTGTTAGATCCTTGGGCCGGTAGTCGGCTGCGTGCTGGAGGTCGGGAGCATCCCAGTCAACGGCGCGTAATGCGCGCCGGATTTCCTGTGGCACCAGGTTCGGGTCTCCGTTGGCAATGAAGACGTTGGGCAACGCATGCTCATCGCCAAAATCCAATGCATGCTCTCTCTCCTCAAGAGCGTGGTCTCCGGTCGCCCCATACAGATAGTTGAGATGCCGTACGAGCACCACGGCATCGATATGCGGGTAGCGAACCGCCAAGCCCGCTTCGTCCTTCCAGTACGAGTTGGGCGTAAGCAGACCACATTGCTCATGCTTCAATACCGTGATTGGCTCGTAGATGAAGTCATCCCACAAGATAATCAGCACGGAGGTCTCGTCCCGAACCGCCTTAAATTGTGCGAACTTCTTCTCCGCATCGAGCAAGAAATCTTTGACCGGGTTGTCTCTGGGTAGCGTCAACCCCTCATCGCCTACGAGCATTGCGAGTTGATTTTGTGGCAACACGCGTCCCGCCGTTTGAAACGGGTTGCTCTTTCGATTCTCAATATGGGCCAGCAACGCGGGCGTCTTCACCTCAAAGAGGAAGCTTCTCTCCGGTGTAGTAATCCGAAGCTCGGGCCTCTTCCCTTTCGCAGCGACAGCGGGCTCATGCTGGAACGTCGTGTTCTCGGGCCAGGAAATGGACAGCAGTTGCCGGAGTATCAGTAGCGCCCCAAGCTTCTGAATCAACTGCTCAAAATCAGGTAGGTGCCTGTCCCGACCTGAGATCGCGGCCAGGTCCTTTAAGAACTGGGAGCCAAGGTTCGGCAGTTTGGCCTCGCAATCCGCGCATGCGTCAATGATGCTTTTGGCCAGCGGATGTGGAGGCAGTCTAGAGAAGTGGTAGGCGAACCAATGCCAGGCAGCAGCGTTGCCGATCGTCGTCAAACCCTGTTTCAGGAGAGCAACCCAGGTCGATTGAGTCATTGGAGAACTCTACATTGAGCTCGGCGTGCGCGACGATTCCGGCGAACCGTTGGCAGCGATCAATATCCAGTCAGTGCGATGGATGGCGAATGGCCGGTAGCGATCGCAGCAGTCGCACAGGCTGCCGGTCACGAATGACTCAGTTCAGTCTGAAGCTGCCATTCCCCAGCGCAGATCCAATGCCTCCACACCTTGCACTCACGCAGCCAACCTCTCCCCGAACCGCCCCGCTCCCCCCACCCCGATGATCAGTCTGTGCGTCGCCCGAGTCGCCCCCACATAAAACAGCCGCGCCTCGTCCCGCTCGTCTTCCCCTTCGGCCGGCATGTGGCCCACGCCCACCAGCGCCACCACGGGAAATTCCAGGCCTTTGCTCACGTGCAGGGTCATCACCTTGATGCTGTCGGCGGCGGGGTTGAAGGTGCCGGTGCCTTCGCGCACCTGATGGGGCAGGCGGCGGCGGCTCAGCACGTCGGCGCACAGGCGCATGTCTGATTTGTGGCGGCACAGAATGGCCATGTCGCCCCAGGCGTGGCCTTCCTGGTGGGCGCTGGCCAGCAGTTCGGCCACTTGTTGCGCTTCGTCGCGCAGGGTGGGCAGGCGGACGATGATGGGGGGCTGGCCGTCGCGGCCGCAGCTCACGGGTTTGAGCACGGGCACGCCGTCGTCGTCCTTGTCTTCGGCGGTCAGCAGGTCGGCCGCCACCAGGCTGGCGGTGTCCAGAATCTGGCGCGTGTTGCGGTAGTTGATCTTGAGGATGGTGGTGCGCCCCTGCGCCTGGATGCCCACGCTCTTGAAGCTGAACTGCCGTTTCTTGGTGCGCTCGTAAATGCTTTGCGCGTCGTCGTACAGTACCAGCAGGCTGTTGGTGTCGGGGTCGACCATCTGCACCACCAGCTTGAACCACTCGGGCGCAAAGTCGTGGCCTTCGTCGATCAGCACGGCCTGGTACTGGCCGCTGGGGATCTGGCGCCGGTCCACGCCGCTGATGACGCGCTGGACCATGTCGGCCATCTTCTCGCCCACGGGCAGGTGGTCGGGCGGCAGGTCCTGGCCGTAGGCCTTGAGCTGGTCGCGGCACCACTTGTGAAAATGCACCGCGTGCACGCAGTGGTCCACGCCTTTCAGCTGCATCATGCGGGCCAGCTGCCGGGCCAGCGGCTCGTTGTAGCAAAGGATGAGGATGGGTTTGCTGAACGCGGTCTGCGCCTTGGCCAGGTGCTCGGCGCGGTAGCCCAGCAGCATGGTCTTGCCCGATCCGGCCACGCCGTGGATCACGCGGTGGCCGTCGCCCAGGCTGCGCGCCAGTTGCTCCTGCTGCAGGTCCATCACCCGCATGATGCTGGGCAGTTCGGTGGCGTCGTCTTCGGCGGTGAACAGCTTGCCTTGCACCGGCACGCGCACCTCGGGGAACATGATCCAGCGCACGCGGTCGATCTGCGGCAGGCTCAGCGCCTTGTTGCCGAAGGCGTGGGCAAACATGTGCCACAGCCGCTGCTGAAACGCCTCGGGCTCCACCGATTCGGTCATTTCGTCGGCACAGATCACCAGGTGCGGCTCGATGGCCTCGCCCAGACCGGCGCTGTCGAACTGCCTGCGGGTGATGCGCGAGAACACCACGCCATGGCCCCACGGAAACGCCAGCTTGCCCTGGTGCGGGCCGGCCGGCTGCACCAGTTGCGCGTCGCGCTCCAGCGCCTGCACCACCTGAATGGCGCAGTGCCGGGCTTGCGCCAACGGGTTCATCACCACCTTGGGCACGCCGTCGGGGGCGATGTCCCAGGCCTGCCGGGTGGCGCGCTGGATGGTTTCCAGCCGCCAGTCCTTGGTTTCCAGAATCAGCAGGCCACGGCGCGGGTGCAGAACCACAAAGTCGGGGTGGGTCTGCTTGGGGCCAATCGGCACGTCGTACCAGAGCAGGTAGTCGTCGTCGAGCTTGTCCTCCAGCCGCTCGGCCAGCCGCCGCTCGCCCTGCGTCATGCGCGAAACGCAGCTGCCCAGTGCCGGTATCAAGGTCGCCATGTGTGTGCCTGTTCTTGTTTCCCCTGAGCCGGCATGATGCACACAATGGCCGTCAACGGGGCGCTGATGGCGTCAACGGCGCCAAATAGGCGCTCAACACGGCATGTTTGGTCGCCTTGGCGTGTCATCCGGCACACCCCGGCGAACCACCCGGGCAGGGCCCACCCGCCTCACCGCACCCACTTCACCCCACCCGCCTCCACCGCGGCGGCACGACCCTCCCACGCTTCACCGCCATCACCAGCATCACCACGCCGGTGGCGGTGCACAGCACCAGCGCCGTCACCGACGCCTCCACGCCGAAGCTGCCGCCGGTGAGCCAGTCGGGGCCGTTCACGGTGGAGCGGATCAGGCCCTCCTGGGGCGCGTTGCCCGAGACGATGCCCGAGAAAATGGCCGACTGGGTGTAGTTCCACGCCATGTGAAAACCGATGCCCAGCCACAGCCGGCGCGTCAGCATGTAGGCGGCGCCCAGCAAGACGCCGGCCTCGACCGCGATGAACAGCGCGCCCTTCAGCGTGCCTTCCGCGTTCAGCAGGTGGGTCAGGCCGAACACCAGCGACGACACCACCAGCGCAGCCCAGCTGCCCAGCCACCGTTCGACCGAGGCGAACAGCACCCCACGGAACAGCAGTTCCTCGAACACGCTCGAACTCAGCGCCATGGCGATGGCGGGCACCAGCGCGCTCAGGGGGTTCAGGCCGTCGATGCGGTAGATGCCCAGCGCCATCAACACCCCTTCGCAGGCGGCGTACAGGCCTGCCCCGATCAGCAGACCGGCTCCAAATTCCCGCCCCATGCCCGGCACCGCCATGTCCGTGGCGGCGCGCTGTTCGATGAAGCGGGCGTGCCCCAGGTACACCGCAAAACCCGCGATGGCCAGCGCCAGCACGTGCAGCGCCGCCTTGCGCGGCTCGCCCGCATGGATCGTCATCACGTCGGCGCTCAGCGTCATCAACAGCAGCAGGGCATACCCGAGCAGCAGCACGCGCGCCGGGGGTGATCGCAGGATGACGAGGGCGAGGGCAAGGGCGGGTGGGCGAATCGGGGTCACGGTGGCGGGGTGGCGGCGAGGGACAGGGTGAGGGTGGAGGCAGTGGATCCGTCCGCGGCATGATGCACACAATGGGCGGCCACGGAACGCGTGGTGGCGCCAACGCCACGCACCGCCTCCGAAAAACCCTGACCATTCCATCACCTCGCCTGTGCACCGCCCCGCATGACGCCCGACGAAGCCACCACCCTGCGCACCCTGCTCACCACCCAGCCCGTGGCCTCGCTGGGCACACTGCACAAGGGCGGGCCGGCGGTATCGATGGTGCCGTTTGCCTTGCTGCCCGGTGGCGAGGGTGTGGTGGTTCACGTGAGCCGGCTGGCCACGCACACGCAAGACATGCTCGACCACCCGGCGGTGGCGCTGCTGGTCACAGCCACACTGGCGCCCGGCGATTCGCCGCTGGCGCTGACGCGCGTGAGCATTCAGGGCTACGCCCGGCCCTGCCCGGCCGACGCGACTGGATACGCCGAGGCGCGCCAGGCCTACCTGGCCAAGCTGCCCGACGCCGAGCCCCTGTTCGGCTTCGGCGATTTCTCGCTGTTCGTCATCGAGCCCGAGTCGCTGCGCTTCGTGGCCGGCTTTGGCCGGGCCATGGCGTTCAAGACCGATCGGCTTCGTGAGGTGTTGGGCGGCCCTGGCGTTCCCGGTTGAGGCTTGCCGCGCCGGGCGCCGACAGCAGGTACAGCAAGGGCCCGAACGAACCGGCGGTGAGCGTCAGCACGATCCACGGGTACGGGTTGCGGCCGTTGGCGCGGGCATCGCGCCACATCCAAACCATGAACAGCGTCAGCGCCACCACCAGATCGGCCAGCACCTGCAGGCCGGCCAGGTTCTGGAACTGGTGCGCAAAGATGCCCACGTAACCGTGCTGCACCATCGCAGCCACACTCAAGGCACCAAAGGCCGCCAGCACCACGCTCAACAAGGTTCGGTTCATCGTTTTCTCCGGGGTTTGCCCAAGTCTGCGGGCCTCGCGGTGTGACGACAATGACCTCCGAGGTCATGGCGCGCTTGTCCGCCTGCCACCCGCTTTGCGATCTCCGATTTCCCTGGAGCCCTTTTCATGCAGAACCTGCTCACCGGTCAGCGCGTGCTGATCACCCAGGCCACCGAATTCATGAGCCCCGTGTTTTGCGAGGTGTTCGCCGAACAGGGCGCCACTGTGGTGGCCAGCGCAGAAGCCCTGACCGAGCCGGGCGCTGCCGAGCGCGTGGTGCGCGAGGCGGGCCACATCGACGCACTCGTGGTCAACCTGGCCTACCCCGCGCCCACCACGCCGGCCACATCGGTGGACGAACACGAATGGCGCGAGGTGTTCGCCGCGCTGGTGGACCCGCTGCCCCGGCTGGTGCGCGCGGCCACGCCGGCCATGGTGGCGCGCCGGTCGGGCAAGGTGCTGGTGATGGGCAGCGCGTCGGCGTTGCGCGGCATGAAACGCGCGTCCACCTACAGCGCTGCGCGCGGCGCCCAACTGGCGTATGTGCAGGCGGTGGGCGTTGAACTGGCGCCGCACCAGGTGCAGGTGAACGCCATTGCCCAGAACTTCGTCGACAACCCGACCTACTTTCCACCCGAGGTGCAGGCCAATCCCCGGTTTCAGGAACGCCTGGCCCGCGAAGTGCCCCTGGGCCGCCTGGTGGCTGCCCGCGAAGACGCCCTGTTCGCCGCCTACCTGTGCAGCCCCGCCGCCAACTGCTTTGTGGGGCAGGTGTTTCCGGTGTGCGGGGGTTGGGTGGGGCGCTGAAGATACTGCGAAGACACCCGTCTCAGATTGGCGGCGCGACGGGGCGAGTCATCCACCGAACGGGCCCGAGCACCATTGGTCCTCGCACGGCACGCCATCCCCGTCGCCGTCCATCTGGGTGCCCGGGCAGTTCTTGAGGAAGAGCTTGGCCTCCCGGCACGAGGTCATCTGCGAGCAGTGAAGTCGACCGTCACACTGGAACGCCGCTTCGGGCGCACGGGGAATCACCAGCACCGGAGCGTCCGTCACCACAGTTGGCTGAGCCTGAGCCCGAAGCTGGTGCTGCTCGTACTGGCCGTGGGCAAACCAGCCCAGGCCAGCCAAAAGCACCAGCGCCAACCCACGACCAAACCATGAGGGTGTTGAATGCGATTGCGAGGTTGCACGTGGCGGCCGGCGGTTGGCAACTGGCGGCCTGCGGGCAGGACCGTCATCGGCGGGAACCGGGCTGCCGGGCCGCCTGACACGCACCGCCCGCTTCCGGCCCTCGCGATCCTGTTCGACCTCAAACGACAGCGGTTCGCCCACCGTGGGCAACAGACCGTCTCGCTGAAAGGCAGAGATGTGCACGAACACGTCCTGCCCTCCGTGCTCGGCCACCAGAAAGCCGAACCCCCGGTCCTGATCCCACTTCTTGAGCGTGCCGTTGAACCGGCCCGTGGCTGTACCCATCGCGCTGTCCTCCCCGCTATTCAGCCTGCTCGCGTCGGGCTGCACGCCGCGCGAATCGAGCGTTCAGTGTAAAACCGCCCCGGAAACACGACACCCATGCCCCGTCCCCACCACAACGTCTACGTCGTCGAACTGCACAAGGACGTGCTGCTCGACCGCCGTTTCAGGCAGTGCAACCCGGGCTATGTGGAAGGCAGGCCCTGTGTGTACGTGGGCATGACCGGGCTCGACCCCGACCTGCGCTTCGACCGCCACAAGGCCGGCATTCAGGCCAATGCGTACGTGCTCAAGTTCGGGCTGCGCCTGTTGCCCGACCTGTACGAAGGCTTCAACCCCATGAAGTACCAGGACGCGGTGGACAAGGAGATCGAGGTGGCGATCGACCTGCGCTCGGCGGGGTTCGGGGTGTGGCAGGCGTGAAAGCGGGGGGCGCCGCATTCGGTCGTCCCTAGGGTCAAGGTGGGATTCCGTACAAATGGGCGATGCGCTTGCTTGGCGGGGCGTGACAAGATCGAAGCGTTTGGCCTAAAGCGAATGTTCGTGAACGAGAACGCGCGAAAAGATCAGACGGGCGCGTTGACTGTTCAGGGAAATGACATGCGGAGTAGTCTGGGCATCGGCATCAAACTGCTGGCACTGGTGCTTTTGGCATGTGCTTTGTTTTTGAGTGGTCTGGCGGTTCTGGAATTCGCTGAAAGACTGGTGATCAACGGCTGCATCGCGCAAGTCTTTGGAGGGCCGAAGGCACGCGCTGTTTCTTGCTTCAATGGCGTTCTTGGTTCGGGGGTGTACTTCATCATGGCTGGCGTGGTGTGGTGGGCGCTGCATGGGGCGCTCCTCTTGATTCCGCGTGAGCCCGGTTGGGGGGCGCTGGGTTCCGTGGCGAAATACGCGGGTGGAACGGCAGGGGCACTCATGACGCTGCTACTTGTCGTGCCCATTGCACTCACCTTCTTTCTCTACATCGTTTACCCCCTGCTGGTGCTTCTGTTTTCCAGCGTGCTCTTCCTCGGCGCATGGCTCTTTGGCCTTGTGTTTCGAGCACTTGGGGGGTGACCGCGATCCCACGTCTGCCTGCGCCGGTCCAGCCGTTCGGGCCTAGAAGCTTTATCGCTGGTGCTGGTGAAAGCGAGAATCGACACCTGCCAGGGCAAGTCATTGATTGCGCACCACAGGCGCTGCAAGCGCATGCAATGACCGGGGCAAGACGGCGTTTCGCAACCTGGGGCTTGGTCGTGGAACTGCTGCTCAGGGACCTAGCGGCACTGGAGGGTCTTGCGGCGAATTGGCTGTTTCCAGGCAATGGCGTGTTCCCACTCGTCCTTCTGCTGTTGACGTTGCCATTGCCCATTCTTTCCCTCATCAGGTTGCTGGGCAAGCGAACCGGTTGCTCCCAAGGCGGGAGCACCAATCTCGAACGCTGAGCCATCGCTTGGTGCCAGATCGAACGCCACCCGCAAGCGATCGCTGCAATGCGCGAACCCGCGTTCCTATGCGCGACCCAAGCCCGCTCTCCCCTCAGTGCGTCGCCCCGCCCCCACGCGCTGAACCCACCGACCCGTCCTGCCGCACCTGCAGCGCACAGCGCACGGCCAGGCGAAGGGCCTGGACCATGTCGTCGAGCGGCATCGACGGGCTGCCTTGTTCGGGCAGCCAGGGCACGTGCACGAAGCCGCCGCGGGTGTGGCGCAGGGCGGGCCGGGTGGCCAGGGCGTGCATGAGGCCGTAGAACACGTGGTTGCACACAAAGGTGCCGGCGGTCTGCGAGACCTCGGCCGGCAGGCCGGCCTGTTGCAGCGTGGCCAGCATGGCCTTGATGGGCAGGGTGGTGAAGTAGGCCACCGGGGCGCCCTGCTTCACCGGGGTGTCCACGGGTATTGCGCCGGCGTTGTCGGCAATGGGGGCGTCGTTGACGTTGATGGCCACACGTTCCAGCGACACGGCGCGGCGGCCGCCGGCCTGGCCCATGCAGATCACCAGCGCGGGGCTATGGGCCTTGAGCAGCGCATTCAGCGCATTCAGTGATTGGTCGAACACGGTGGGCAATTGCGCGGCCACAACCTTGTGGCCCAGCACGCGGCGGCCATGCAGGGCCTGCACCGCCAGCCAGCTGGGGTTCAGGCTCGCGCCACCGAAGGCGTCGAACCCGGTGAGCAACACGGTGGGCGGCGCCTGGGTGGCGGTGGATCGGGCGGGCATGCCGCCAATCTACCGCAGGCGCGTCGGGTCTGCGCCGCTCAGGGGCGCGCAATGCGCTGACGGATGTCGATCAGCTTGGTGCGCAGGCGCTGGTGGTTGTCGGCGCCGGTGCGCAGCAGCATCTTCTGCCCCGCCGACAGCGATTCGAGCGCGGGGTCGGCAAACTCGTACCGCACCCAGGGCCGGGTCGACGGCACGTCGCCCTTCACCTCGACCAGCGTCACGGTGGGCGGCTGCGCCGGCACCGGCGTGGCGATCAGCAGGTCGAGCACCTGCACCAGCCGGTCGTTGAAGTAACGACCGGGAAAGCCTTGTTCCTCGTGCGCCTGCTGGAACAGCGGGTACAACCGCCGGTACAGGGCCACGGCCTGCGCGGTGTCCACCGACTCGACAAAGCGCACAAAGGGCGTGTAGCGGGCCGCGTTGGTGGGCGCAATCGCCGCAACAGCCTCGGGCCCGCCGTTGGCGGCCGGCGCCGTGGCAAAGCGGCCGGGCGTGGGCTTCACCGGCCACACCGACACGGGGGCGGTGTCGCGCGCAAGGTTGTCGACCGTGGCCACCGCGCGCCGCACGAAGCCGTCGAGCTGAAGGAACGCCAGCACGTCGGGCCGGCCCAGCAGGCCGATCAGCCGTTCGCTCACGTAGGGGTCGGCGTCGGCCAAGCCCGGCATGGGGTTGGCCGATGCGTCGGGTGCTGGCGGATCGATGGGGTGCTGGATGGCCGGTGGGCTGGGGATGGCCGCAATGGGCGCGGCGGGCGTGTCGGGCACGGCAGGCACCGGGGCCGTGGCGGGTGCCACGACCAGGCTGGCCTGGTGCTGCTGCCACTGCCGCCAGCCCAGGTAACCGCCCACGGCCAGCACCGCAGCCACCATGAGCCACAACGGAGCGCGCGAGTTGTCTGACGGCGTGCGCCGTGGTCCGGGGGAATCAGCCATGCGGTCCATCCTACGCGCGCAGGCCCGCGCTGAAAACCCGCCAGCCGCCGGCGTTTCAACCGGTCACATTCGTCACATTCGCCTCATTCGTCTCATCTGCCGCATTCAGTGCGGTGCGTGTTGCCTGCAGTTGCCGAAGCCGCTGGTGCAGCGGGCTGTCGCGGTCCACCGGGCGGTTCTGCTTGCCCTTGAGGTAGTGCTCGGTGAACACCGCCAGCCAGGCCGACAGCGCGTCGGCCGCGGGGCTGTCGCCCGCCATCTGCAGGCACAGCGCGGCCACCTCGGCGGTGCACAGGTGGTCGGCGCATTCCGAGCGGCGCAGCCGGTAGTTCGACGCTTGCCCGGGCTGCAGGCTGAGCACGGGAAAGCCGTCGAGGTAGCGGCTTTTGTTGAACATCTTGCGCGCTTCAGACCAGGTTCCGTCGAGCAGCACAAACAACGGCCGGCGTGCCGGGGCACCCGGCTGCAACGGGTCTGCCGCCACGGCCACGGGCAGGTGCGTGACCACGCGGGCCGGGTCCACGAACTCGCCGGGAAACACCACCACCGGCTGCCACTGCGGGTCGTTGAGCAGCGCGATCAGCGCGGGGTCGATGACGGTGCGCGACCACGCAAACGCGTGCGTGTCGGGCACCAGATCGGCGATGAGCCAGCCGGTGTTGCTGGGCTTGATGGCTTCGATGTCGCCCATGAGCAGGCACACGCCGGCGCGGGCCGTGGTCGCGGGCTGCAGGTCGCAGATGCAGTAGGGGCCGAACAGGCGGCAGCGCTCGCAGCGCCCCGCGCCCGAGCCGCGGGCCACGAAGGGCTTGGTGGCGGTGGCCAGGCGCGCGGTGCGAAGGCGGGAAACGGCGTGGGGCATGCAGGGGCCCGCGCGGCGGGCGTCAGAAACACAAAGGGCGACTGTACAAGCCGCCCTTGGTGCGAAGCAGGCGCCGCGGTCAGGGGATGAAGTTCAACCCCTCGGGCAGGTCACCCACCAGCGGCACTTCGAAGATCGGCGCAGGGCCGTCGGGGTCGATCACCAGTGCGCCGTTGCTGGCAAAGAACGCCGCAATCTGCGACTGCGCCGCCACCGCCAGCGGCGCCGCGGCGGCGATCTGGATGTTGGTGAGGAACGTGTGCGGGTTCTTGGGCACGCCGGGCACCGCCACGAACGCAATGTCGTTGCGGAAGTAGGTGGTGCGATCTTTCAGGCCACCAGCGCGGATGATGGCGGTGCTGGTGGGGTTGGGCACCGTGCCGTCCCCCTTGGCCACCTGCACGATCACCGGTTTGGCGGCGTGGCCCCAGGGCGGGTTCTGGCGGATCAGCGGTGCGTACGACACCGGGTTGCCCGACTGCGCCACCCATTCGCTGCGGTCCAGATACTCGGCGATCGCCATGGCGCCCGGAACGTTGTTCACCACCAGCGGCTGGTCGCGCAGCGGAACGTTCTCGTTGAAGTTGAACGGGATCGGCAGTTCGGCCGTGGGCGGCAGGTTCAGCAGCGTGGGCACGCGGGTGGCCAGCGCCAGTCCGGTAAGACCCCGGAACGACGTGCTCAGGCGCGCGATTTCGGTGATGGAGCCACCGGGCACGTTGGGCACGCCCGCCTTGATGTTGCGCTCCACGCCAAGCAGCATGGTGCCGTAGATGCCACCGAACGACTGGCCGGCGTAATAGATGCGGCCGGGGTCGAGCTCGCGGGTGCCGTCGCCATCCACATCCATGCCGGCTTCCACTTGCCGCACCAGCTGCATCAGGTCGATGACGGTCTGGCGCAGGCCGTCGCGGCTGCTGACGATGGTCTGGGGTGCCGTGGCGTTCACGCCCTCGGTGCTGTCGATGCTGCCGTTGCCGTCCTGGTCAATGCCGCGGCCACCGGCCGGCAGTTGCACCGGCAGGCCGCTGGTGGGAATGGCCGTCAGGAAGCCCTGCGCACCGCCGCCATGGCCCACCACGTTGATCGACAAAGTGGCAATGCCTTGCGAGGCCAGCACCGACGCAATGGTCCAGGGCGCGCCGTACATGCTGTCGGTGAAGCCGTGGCCGAACAGCGCCACCGGCCAGCCCGCGGCCGGCTTGGGGCTGGCGGGCAGGAACAGCTGGAACACCAGCTGCTCGGTGCCCTGCTGCTGCGGCATGCCGGTGAGCGTGGGCGTGGCGGGAATCACCTGCTGCGCGTTCTGATAGCGCGGCGATGCAAAGCGGCCATACGCAATGTGCCCCACCGATCCGCTGACGATGTTGAGCGCCGGCGTGGGCAGAAAGCCCGCGGCAAACGTGGGCGCCGTGCCCACCTGCCGGCTGAACTGGATGCCCTGCAGCCCCGACAGCGGGAACACCGTGCGCACCGAACCCCCGTTGCCGAGCATGAAATCGGCTGGCGCGGGGTTGGTGGCCTTGATGCGGCGCTGGATCTTGAGCAGATCGCCGGTGGACGACTGCGTGGTGAACACCGAAGCGGCCGCCACGTTGCGCAGGCCGCCGCGCACCACCGACATCGCGTCGCGCATCTCGCGCACCTGATCGCCGGCATTGCCCTTGGCCACCAGCGACGGCAGCCGCTTGCCACTGGCGTCGCGCACATCGGTGGTCACCACCAGCAGATAGCGCGAACGCTCCTGCAGCAGTTCGTCGGATTCAAACGCCAGCGTCTTGCTGGCCGGGTCCCACACCACCTGGTTGATGCCCACGCGCTGGCCGAATCCCCGAAGGGTGAGCACATCGCCCAGGTTCACCAGGTAAATGCTCTGGCTGCTCACCGAGGCCGGGTCGATCGCGCCGGTGAACGGCACGGTGATGCGGGGCTGGGTCGAGAAGCCGTCAAGGGTGTTGATCACCGCGATGTCGGCGCAGTCGCTGGGGCGCGTGGCGCAGTCGGGCTTGGGCAGGTTCACGCGGCGCAGCGTGGCGTTGCCGAAGTCGGGCACGGTGTACCGGTTGCTGGGGAAGATGGCGTCGCCATCCACCGTGACGCCGTTGGCCAGGGCCAGGGCGGGCACGAAAGCGATCGAGAGCGCCAGCCGCAGGGTGCGCGGTCGGAAGGGGGTCATGGTGTGTCTCCTGTGGGCGGCCGCTGGGCGGCTCGAATGTCGGGGGTGAAACCCGCCCGGCGGTTATAGGTGGGCGACGCGCGGCGCGCCAGAGGGTTTTCGCGTTAACCCTGACGTGCAGTCGATCGCCGCTGTCGCTTGGGCGACGCCGAAGTCAAAACAGCCCGGCCTGGGGGGGCGTCGGGGCGGTCTTGCGGGGCGTGCCGGCGGCGGGCGCGCGGGGCGCCGGCGCCCCCACCAGCAGCCCGGGCGGGGTGCGCTGAAGCAAAGCCATGGCGAGATCGGGCGTGGCGGTCAGCCAGTCGTGCCAGCGCTCGGGCGGCAGCACCACCAGCATGCGCTTCTCGTCGCCGGGGCGGTGCATGCGCCCCAGCAGCTCGTGGCCATCGGCGTTGATGGTGAGCAGGCTGAAGCTGGGCACGATTTCGCCGCTGGACACGTCGGTCCAGCTTTCTTGAATGCCGGCCACGCACATCGGCTCGCCGTCGGCCCGGGCAAAACGCCAGCGCACCGATCGGTTGCCGTGCAGGTGCGCGTCTTCCCAGCAGGGCTCGAAGAAGTCGAGCATGGGCACCAGCGCCAGGCGCCGTTCGCGCCAGGGCGCCCTGAAACTGGGCTTGCTGGCCACGGTTTCGCTGCGGGCGTTCAGGGTGCCGCGCGACACGGTGCGGGCCTGCACCCCATCGCGCACCCAGCGGGGAATCAGTCCGAAATGCCCCACTTCCGCCACCGGTCGGCCGTCGGCCCCCTGGCGCACCAGCGGCGCCGGCATGCCCGGGTACACCTCGGCCGGCCAATCACCCGCGGGGGGCGTGGCCAGCCCAAGCGCCTTCATGGCGATCAGGTGTTTCGGGGTGGCCGGGGTGTAGTTGGTGCACACAGTCCATGATTCTGGCCGAGCGGAACCTCACCCGACCGGTGGGGTCCACCCGGCCATTGGAGATGCCATGTTCAGAACCATCAAGGACCTCATCGACCAGCTCACCACCGATCTGGCGCGCCCGGGCGGCGGCCCCGCCGACGAACACACCCTGCACCTGTCCACCGCGGTGTTGCTGGTGGAGGTGATGCGGGCCACCCCGGAGCTGCACGAAAACGAGCGCGACGCCGTCATCCGCGCGCTGCGCCGCAAGTTCGAGCTCAGCGACGACGAGATCGACCGCCTGATCGAGCTGGCGCACGAAACCGCGCGCACCACCTACGACTACCACCGCTTCACCAGCCTGCTCAACGAACGCTTCACCCAGCCGCAGAAGATTGCGGTGGTGGAAGCCATGTGGGAAGTGGCCTACGCCGACGACCACCTCGACGTGCACGAAAACGCGGTCATCAACAAGGTGGCCGGCCTGCTGCACGTGACACACGGCGAATACATTGCCGCCAAGCTGCACGCCCAGCAAACCGTGCGCGGCACCGCCGGCTGATGCCACAAGGCCCGCACAATCTTTGCGCGAGCGCTGCCCGGCGTTTACGTGGGCGATACATGGGGTGCGCACGATGAAGGCTCACCAACACCTCCCGAAAGGAGACACCATGAAAGCCCGTCAACTGATCTCGATGGCCCTGGCCACCGCCACGCTGGCCACCACCGGCATGGCCTTCGCCGACGATCACCGCCGCGGCCACCGCGACGACGGTCAACGGTTCGAGCGGCAGGTGGAACGACACGACAACCGTCATGACAACCGGTTCGACAACCGGTATGACCACCGGATCGACAACCGCTTCGACGATCGCTTCGACAACCGCCACGGTGACCGCCGCCACGTCGAGCGCCATGTGGAACGCCATGTGTACCACCACGGCCCGCGGCACGTGCAGCGCGACGTGCGCATCGTCCACCGCGATGTGCGCGTGGTGCGCCACGGCCCGCACTGGCAGCGCGGCTACTACGTGCCCCAGGAATACCGCCAGAGCCGCTACGTGGTCCGCCACCACAACCCGCACCTCTACGCGCCCCCGCGCGGCCACCACTGGATCCAGGTCAACGGCGATTTCCTGCTCGTGGCCGTCGCCACCGGCCTGATCGCGCACGCGATCCTCAACTGAACTCGCATGCGATCCTGAATCAGTGACTACCATCGCGGCATGAAACGCCGTTCCTTCATCCCCTCCCTGGCCGCACTCGCGGCCGTCTCTTTTCTGTCGGCCTGCTCCAAAGAGCCCGAGGTGCCGGCGGCGCCTCCCATCGACCGCGCCCAGGCGCTGCAGGTGCTGGCCGCCGAGGGCAAGGGGTTCACCGCCGGCACGATGATGGCCGCCAACACCGTGTACGTGCTGTTCGATCCGCAGTGCCCGCACTGCGCCGCGCTGTGGGAGGCCTCTCAGCCACTGCTGAAGCAGACGCGCTTCGTGTGGCTGCCGGTGGCTTTGCTGAACGCGAAGAGCCTGCCGCAGGGCGCAGCCATCATGGGCGCCACCAACCCGGTCGACGCGATGACCGCCCACGAGAAGAGCCTGATGGCGGGCCAGGGCGGCACCTCGGCGTCGGCCAGCGTGCCCGACGACGTCAAGGCGGCGATCGAGCGCAACACGGCCCTGCTGAACCGCCTGGGCGCCGAGGCGGTGCCCTTCACCGTGGCGCGGCATGCCACGTCCGGCGCCACCGTCACGCAGGCGGGCGCCATGGACACCGCGGCGCTGGCCCGCTTTCTGGGCATCACGGGATCTTGACGGAACAGCCCGGGACTAGGCCCTCGAAAGGCCTCATTTAGTGCCTATGCGGGATGTGAAAACGAGTACCTGATGGGTACTCTGGGCGGACGACCGGGCTGTAGTCCGCGTCTCCGCGCACGCCGGTGGCGTGCCTGAGTCCGACGGCTCCGGCCGCCCCACCCCATGTCTTCGTCACCCGCCATCGGCCGGGCATCGGCTCTGCTGGCGTCTGCCCTGCTTTGCCCGCTGGCCTCGGCGCAAAGCCTCCCTGCCGCACCGATCGCCGGCACCGCGCCGGCCGCCCGGCTGCCCGACGGCAGCCCCGCCTGGCCACAGCGCCAACCCGGTGCGTCTCCCGCCGCCACCCCTGCGCTGCAGGCCGGCGGCCTGTCCGTCAACGAAGGCGGTGCCACGTACCGCCACAGCGAAAACCACGAGCGGCTTCAGGTGCGCCTTGGCGCCCGTTCGGGCGCGGGTGCGCAGTTGGGCGTCGACTACGCCCGCCTGTTGAGCGACCGGTGGGCGATGGGCGCCAACGCCACCCTGGGGGCCGGTCCCAACCAGGAACTGGTGCTCAACGGCCTCTATTCGCTGCCATCCAACCTGCACATCGGCGGGTCGGTGGGGTGGCTGCGCAGCACCGACACCTACCAGTTCCGCTCTGGCGCCGACGACGTGGCGGTGCAGCAGTGGAGCGGCCTGCTGCGCGCACGGCAGCGGTTCGACGGTGACGGCCTGCTGGCCCACCTGGGCGCCAAGCTGTATGTGGCCCGGGCACTGCGCCCCGACCTTGACGACGCCGTCATCACCGAAGAAACCCCCACCCTGCTGCGCTTTCTGATCGACCCGAGGGCCATTTCCCCCGGCCGCCTGCAGGGCCTCGCCATCGATCTCGGGCTGCGCCCCTGGCGCGACGCCGAGTTCGCGCTCGGCCTGGGGCGCGAGCGGCTGGTGCACCGCTACCTCGATGGGTCGGCCACCACCGACAGCCGGGTCTCGACCGCGTTGGACTACCGGCATGCGTTGCCGGGTTGCTGGCAGATCGATGCCGGCATGTCGGGCGGCGTGGCCAGCCGCCGCTGGAGGCTGGGCGTGCAGAAGGGCATGTGGAGCACGCTGATCTCGCGCGACACCGACCGCGAAAGCGGCGCGCGCGACACGCGCTTGGTGGTGGGCCTGGACATCGCCCTGGGTGGCGAGTCACCCCGGTGCCCGGGTGTCGGCGCGGGTGGTCCGCGCGGCGCAGCCGCGGTGCAGCGCCTCGATCAGGTGTTCACCCGCCCGGCCGAACTGCCCACCCGCGCCCTCGCCCGCGTCGACCTGACGGTGCAGCCCTACCTGCTGGCCAGTCTCGACAAAGCCGGCCTGGGCGGCGCCCAGGTCACCGCCACGCCCGACGCACTGATCATCCGCCTGCCGCAGGCGGCCTTGAGCGTGGCGTCGCTGTCCATCGCTGGCGTGCCCGTGCCCAACGTCGGCACCGACGGCCAACCCATTCTGTGGATCGAAGGCTCGGCCCTGCACATCGGCATCCGGCGCCTGCCCAGCCTGTCACCGGGGCAAACCGTGGCGGTCGATGCGGTCGTCGTCCTGTCGGGCGGTGGTCTGGCCCTGGTGTCCTTCAACGTCACGGGGAACTGAACCATGTCCTCTTTCAAGTTCACCCGGTTTTCCGTGCCGCCTGCATTCGGTGCGCTGGCACGCCGCCTCACCACCGCCTGGCATGCGCTGATGCTCCTGCTGATCGCCACACCGCTGGCGTGGGCCACCGTGAGCATCAGCGGGTTGAGCATCCAGACGCTGCAGCAGCTGTCGTTTGCCCAGACCGAGATCGAAATGGCCGTGGGCGCCACACAGACCCAGGCGGCCATCAGCCAGCTCAGCCAGGGCGCCATCACCTACCGCAGCGCCAACCCGACCGTGGCGTCGGTCGACGCCAGCACCGGCGGCGTGACCGCGCTGGCCCCGGGCGTGGCGAGCATCGTTGCCACCCAGGCGGCGGCAGCGCCCTACCCCGTGGCCACCGCCAGCTACACCGTTCGGGTGCCCGACACATCCGGCACGATCACGCCCCGGCTCACGTTCGCCAACGTCACGGTGGGGTCCACCACGTTGTCGCACCAGTTGCAGGCCACGTCTGACAGCCCGGGCGCCATCAGCTACGCCGTCACCGCCGGGCGGGCCGACACCGTGCTGCTCGACCCGAGCGGCCAGCTCTGGGTGGCCGGCGTGGGCACGGTCGACATCACCGCCACGCAGGCACCTCAGGGTGCCTACCTGGGCGCGCAGGCCACGGCCACCTTCACGGTGCAGAGCGGCACCCTGGGCGTGGTGGTCACGCAGCCGCCACCCGCCCAGGTGCGGGGCGGTGAGACCTTCACCGTGCGCTACCGCGCCAACAGCCTGGGCACCTTCGAGTTCTCGTTCTGGGAAACCCCGTCCGACGGTTCCGACGTGACCGTCATTGCACACACCGTGCGCACCCGGGTCGATCAGGAAGAAGTCGTCACCTTCCGCGTGGACGACGCCCCCAACACCACCACGTCGGTCGTGGACATCGGCGTGTACTACGTGCCCGCCGACGGCTCGGGATTCACCGAAACGCTGGTGGCCGGCAACACGCCGCCTGCCACCCGCGTCACGGTGGTACCGCAACCACTGGGCAACCTGGGCAATCCCATCGTGCTGACCCTCGACCGGGCAATCGACCGGGCCTCGGTGCTGCCGATGGTGCGCGACGCCGCGGGCAACGTGCTGCGGGCCTGCGAGCAGCTGAGCACCACCAACCGCGACGTGATGCGCTACGTGGACTGGCCCGACGACATCCTCGCGCTCGGTCGCCAACTCGGCATCGAAGGCCTGACAGCCGCCTGGCGGACCATGGCCGTGGGCGAGACCCTGCTCACCTGCGGCGACCCCAACGTCATCACCCCGGTCAGGGTCACGGTGCTGCCGCGCGACCCGTTGCTGGCCAACTTCCCCGACCTCACCCTCCGCGCGGGCCAGGCGGGTGTCCAGCTGCTGCCGCCGGCCTCGCTCAACACCACCGGCGCCTGGCGCTTCGACGTGATCAACCCGGCAGGCACCACCGTGGCCACGGTGCAGAACGGCAATGTGCTGGTGGGGCAGACGGCCGGCCAGGCCGTCCTCCGGGCCACGCAGGCGGCGTCGGGCGACTACGCCGCTGCCTCCATCGACGCCAGCATCACGGTCGAGGCCTCGCCGGTGGTGATCACCTTCGGCGACGTCACCAGGACATGGGGCGATCCGCCCTTCCAGATGCCGCCGCCCGGGTCCACCGACACCGTCACGCCCTTCACCTTCAGCATCGTCGGCGGCACCAACGTGGCCGAGGTCACGGAGGCCGGGCAAGTCACGCTCAGGGGTGCGGGCCAGGCCACCATCCAGGCCACGCAGGGCACCGTGTCCGCCACCGCGCTCATCACGGTGAACAAGGCCGTGCCGCAACTGGCGTTCCGCATTCCGCTCGACCTGACGTTCAGCCTGCCCAACTGCTACGCCATCCCGGCCACCTGGCCCGCCTTGAACCAGCCGGGGTACCCCTCCACAGCGGTCAACCCGGTCATCGGCGCGGCACTCAGCAGCAACAGCCCGGGCCAGATCACCTACCGGTCCAACTCGAACGTGCTGGCGTGGCCCACGCCTTCCGCGCCCGACACATACCCGCTGGGCTCGCTGGAAGGTTCGCGCTACACCGATGTGCTGCCAACACCCCAATCCGCTGCCGTCTGGGTCGAGCAGGCCGAAAGCGCCAACTTCCTGGCCGCGTCGAGCCCGGCACTGAGCTACAGCTACCGCACCATCTGGGGCAGTCTGGGCACCGACAGCCGAATGTCCTACGCCTGCCCGCAATAAGCGTCACCCGGCGCCGCTACCATCGCGGCTTTGCGCCAACGGATCGGCGCCGGGGAGTGGACATGGCAGGTGTGGCAGACCGCCGGCAAGGCGGCAGACGGGGGCGGGCGTGAGGTCAACGCAGCTCTTTGCCCGATCGCTGCGCGAGGTGCGCCACCTGGTGCGGTTGGCCGCACCGCTGGTGGCCGGCCTGGCGCTGTCCACGGGCATGTTGCTGGTGGACACCGCCATGCTGGGTCCGCTGGGCGCGGTGCCGCTCGCGGCGGTGTCGCTCACCACCAGCGTGCTCATCATCTTCTGGGCCGCGCTGTATGGCTTTGCCGGCCCGGTCGGCTTGCTGGCGGGCCGGGCTTTCGGGGCACTCGACCTGCCGGGCATCGGGCATGTGGCGCGCCACGGGTTTGCGCTGGCGCTGGTGGCCGGCACGGTCGGCGCCATCGCCATGGCCGCGCTGCTGCCCGTGCTGCCCTTTCTGGGTCAACCGCTCGAAGTCACCAACGCCATGGGGCCCTACTGGCTGTGCGTGAGCGCATCGCTGGTGCCGTTCACCGTCACCATGGCGGCCAAGAACCTGTTCGATGCCACCGATCAGCCGTGGGTGTCCGTCGGGCTCACCGCCGTGCCTGTGGCGCTCAACGTCTTTCTGAACTGGGTGCTGATCTACGGCAACCTGGGGGCGCCCGCGCTCGGCCTCACGGGAGCGGGCGTGGCCAGCCTGCTGGCCCAGCTGGGCGGCGCCGTGCTGATCTGCGGCTGCGCGCGCCTGGCGCCGTGGATGCGCGAATGGTGGGCTGCACCCCGCTGGGAACGCGCCGAGTTCGTCCGACTCTGGCGTGAAGCGCTGCCCATGACCACCCAGTATTTCTTGGAGGGTGCGGCGGTGGCGGTGGCTGGCGTGCTCATTGGTCTGTTCGGCACCGTGGCACTGGCCGGCAACCAGGTGGCGCTGTCGGTGGGGGCCACGCTGTACATGCTGCCGATGGGCATGGCGGGTGCGGTCAGCATCCGCGTGGCCCAGGCCGCGGGTGCCCGCGAGCACCGGCGCATCGCACCGATCGGCTTTGCCGGGCTCGGGGTGGTCACGGCGTGGATGGGTGCCATCGCGTTGCTGTTCCTCACCAGCGGCGCGCAGATCGCCGGCTGGTTTGTCGACGACCCCGCGGTGATTGCCGCGGCGGCGTCGATCTTCATCGTGTACGGGGTCATGCAACTCGCCGACGGCGTTCAATCGGTCAGCCTGGGCGCGCTGCGCGGGTTGCTCGACAACGTGTGGCCCACGCGCGTGTCGCTGATTGCGTACTGGCTGGTGGCGCTGCCGCTCGGTGCGCTGCTGGGCTTTGGCGCGGGGTGGGGTGCGGCGGGTGTGTGGGCGGGCTTCGGCGCGGGCCTGCTCGGCGCGTCGGTGGCCCTGCTGCGCCGCTTCGTGCACCTCACCCGGCGCAAGCGCCCTGCCCTGGCGCCAGCGAGCCCAACCTGATGCACCCGCCAACTCGCTAACATCACGCTCACCCGCCGACATCGGCCAACCACCCGGAAAAAGACCATGGGCAAGGAACAGCGCAACGAGAAGATGAGCAAGAAACCCAAGAAGGACACCAGCGCCCCCAAAGGGCCGGCCACGTCCGACCGGCCGGTGCCGCCCACGACGGCGGTCATTCCGCGCGGCAAAGACAAGAACAAGTGACCGTGCGCAGCGCCGATTGCTGCGCTGCACGAAACCCCTGATCCGCACTCGGCGAGGATGGACGCCGCACCCCCCACGGCGTACCGTGGGGTGCCCTGTCACACCCCGAGGAGTCCGAGATGCGCTTTCTTCCACTCACGACAGCTGCACTTGCCGGCACCCTGCTCGCCGGCTGCGCAGGCCATCGCATGCATGGCATGGAAGGCATGCAGGGCATGCACCACATGCACCACGGCGGCGGTGGCACGGCAGCGCCGGCCACGGCACCGGCCAAGGTCGGCGCAAGCACGCCCACGCTGACCTCGGGCTACAAAAAGGTGGCGGCCGCACCCAACGCCCGGCTGTACTTCGTCAACCTGACCAATGGCGCCACCGTGAGCAACCCGGTCAAGGTGGTGTTCGGGCTGAGCGGCATGGGCGTGGCCCCTGCCGGCATCGAGAAAGAAGGCACCGGGCACCACCACCTGCTGGTGAATGTGGCGGAATGGGACCCCAACGGCCCGCTGCCGGCGAACGACAACTTCCGGCATTTCGGTGCGGGCCAGACCGAAACCTCGGTCACCCTGCCACCCGGTACGCACACCCTGCAACTGGTGCTGGGCGACCAGAACCACATTCCGCACCACCCGGTGGTGGCCAGCGAGCGCATCACGGTCACCGTGAAGTGACCGGGCGGGTCAGAGCCCGTCAAGCCCCAGGCGGTGCAGCTTTCGGCACCACTGGGCCACACCCTTGTCGCCCAGCCCATCGACGCTGCCCACCAGGGTTTCGTTCACGGGGCTGTAGCCAATGAAGCCCAGCACGTTGCGTTCGAGTGCCTTCAGGCTGTGCGCCCGGTAGAACCAGCGGTACACCATGGCCGGCATGCCCATGGTGACCACCACCCGGGCCGACCGGCCCGACAGCGGCTTGCGGCCGAACGGCGAGGGACCGCCAGGACCCTGCGCAAACTCGGGCCGTGCCACCTGTTCGATGAACGCCTTGACCAGCGCGGGCATGTCGCCCATCCACAAAGGGAACAGCAGCACCAGGTGGTGTGCCCAAAGCATGTCTTCCTGAACCGCCTTGAACCCGGCGGGCAGCGGGCCGTGGTTCCATTCATCCGCGCTTTTCAGCAGCGGCACGTTCAGGTCTGCCAACCTCAGCCGGCGGACCTCGAATCCGCCCTCTTCGGCACCGGCGGCATAGGCGTCGGCCAGCGCACGGTTCAGGCGCTGGGGAGCGCCATCGGGGTGGCCTTCGACAATGAGAATGCGGGATTTCTGCGACATGGGTCCATCATGCAACGCAGGGCGCCGCGCGCCTTGACCTGCGTCAAGTGCGGCGGCGCGGCCGGCTGCGCGGTTTGGGGTCGCCGAAGCGCTCGCGCTTGATGCGCTGGCGCTCGGCCTCGACCGCCTTGCCGGCCTTGAGCCAGGCCAGGTACTGCTCGGGCGTTTCCAGCGTGATGCGGCCCATGTGCGCAGCCCGAAAATCGGCGATCACCAGTTCGGACGCTTTCTGCGCATCGACCCGACCGCCGCTGACCAGCGCGCCCCGCTGCCGGCCAATGGCTTCGAGCAGGTCTTCGGCGGGTGTCTGCGCCAGCGCCTCGGGCGCGGCAGTCACCCCGTAGCGCGCAGCCAGCAGCGCCGGGTAGGCCACCTTGAGGATGTCGAGCAACTCGAGCGCCACCTCCTGGTCGTCGTACGCGTTGCGGCCCACCGCGCCGCTGGCCGCCAGGTGAATGCCGCTCTGCGGCACGATGATGCGCGGCCACAGCATGCCGGGCGTGTCGTAGAGGTAGCAGTCGTCGGCCAGCACCACGCGCTGCTCGGTGCGGGTCACGCCCGCCTCGTCACCGGTCTTGGTCGACCGCTTGCCCATCAGGGTGTTGATCAGCGTGCTCTTGCCCACGTTGGGAATGCCGCAGATCAGCACCCTCAGCGGTTTGACCATGCCGCCACGCTGCGGCGCCAGTTCGCGGCAGGCGGCCACCAGCGCGCGCGAGGGCGCCGTGACACCCGCGTCGAGTGCAATGGCGCGGGTGGCGGGTTGCGCGTTGTAGTGCGCCAGCCAGAGCGCGGTGCGCTCGGGGTCGGCCAGGTCCTGCTTGTTCAGCACCTTGAGCGCCGGGCGTTTCTGGGTCAGCTCGCGCAGCAACGGGTTGGCGCTGGACCCTGGCAACCGGGCATCCAGCATCTCGATGACCACGTCGATCGACTTCACGCGATCGGCAATGGCCTGGCGCGTGAGGTGCATGTGACCGGGAAACCACTGGACGCTCATGGGGCAAGGGAAACTGGAAAAGGACGCGCATTGTGCCTTGCTCCTTGGTGGAAGCCCGCAGGCCACACGGCGGGTGCGCTGCCTAGAATGCCCGCGAACCAACCCCAGAAAGGCACCCATGGCCATCTCCGTCAACATCGACCTCGGCTACGAGTTCGCCGTCAAGGCCAAGGCCGCCGACGTCTTCAAGCTGCTGTCCGACGTGCCCGCGTCGGTGGCGCACTTCCCCAAGGTCGAGAAACTCACCGACCAGGGTGCGGGCGTGTACCAGTGGGAAATGGAGAAAGTGGGCACCGCGCAGGTGAACATCCAGACCGTGTACGCCAGCAAGTACACCAGCAAGTTCGACGACGCCAAAGGCACCGGCACCGTGAAGTGGACGCCGGTGAAAGGTGTCGGCAACGCCCAGGTGGGCGGCCACTGGAAGATCACCGATCAGGGCAAGTCGACGGCCATCGAACTCGCGATCAACGGCGTGGTGGACGTGCCGCTGCCCGGGTTGATGAAGATGGTGGTGGCGCCGGTGGTCGAGGGCGAGTTCGAGAAACTGGTCGACAAATACATCGCCAACCTGATCAAGAAGTTCGGCGGCGAGGTTTGAGGGCGGCACACGCGCGCTCGGGCTGATCCCGCCCCGCCGTTCGGGCTGAGCCTGTCGAAGCCGGCGCGCACCAGCACCTCCCCAACCCTTCGACAAGCTCAGGGCGAACGGGGTTTGGTAGGGCTCGGAGCGAATGGAATGAGGGGGTTTGCGTCCATGCGCTCCACCCCCTCCGTTCGGGCTGAGCCTGTCGAAGCCACCGCGCACCACCACCTCCCCAACCCTTCGACAAGCTCAGGGCGAACGGGGTTTGGTAGGGCTCGGAGCGAATGGAATAAGGGGGTTTGCGTCCATGCGCACCACCCCCTCCGTTCGGGCTGAGCCTCCCTCCGTTCGGGCTGAGCCTGTCGAAGCCACCGCGCACCACCACCTCCCCAACCCTTCGACAAGCTCAGGGCGAACGGGGTTTGGTAGGGCTCGGAGCGAATGGAATATGGGGGTTTGCGTCCACGCGCTCCACCCCCTCCGTTCGGGCTGAGCCCCCCTCCGTTCGGGCTGAGCCTGTCGAAGCCACCGCGCACCACCACCTCCCCAGCCCTTCGACAAGCTCAGGGCGAACGGGGTTTGGTAGGGCTCGGAGCGAATGGAATATGGGGGTTTGCGTCCATGCGCACTACCTCCTCCGTTCGGGCTGAGCCTGTCGAAGCCACCGCGCACCACCACCTCCCCAGCCCTTCGACAAGCTCAGGGCGAACGGGGTTTGGTAGGGCTCGGAGCGAATGGAATAAGGGGGTTTGCGTCCACGCGCTCCACCCCCTCCGTTCGGGCTGAGCCCCCCTCCGTTCGGGCTGAGCCTGTCGAAGCCGGCGCGCACCAGCACCTCCCCAGCCCTTCGACAAGCTCAGGGCGAACGGGGTTTGGTAGGGCTCGGAGCGAATGGAATAAGGGGGTTTGCGTCCATGCGCACCACCCCCTCCGTTCGGGCTGAGCCTGTCGAAGCCGGCGCGCTTCACAACCTCCCCAACCCTTCGACAAGCTCAGGGCGAACGGGGGTTGGTGGGGCCCGGAGCGAACGGGCGAACGGGGGCCGTCCGGCTCAGGCCGTCACCGCGCCCACCGCCGGCGATGCCGTGCGTGGTTTGCCCAGACGGTCGGGCGACACGTATTCCTGCCGGTAGATCTCGAACGGCATGGTGTCGGCGGCTTCGATGGCGCGTTGGTCCTGCACCGACTTGGCGGCCATGGCCTGGAAGCGCGCCTGTTGCGCGTCGGTCCAGGGCAGGTCCAGCAGGTGCCGGTGCGTCAGCACCGACTGCCCACGGGCAAAGGACACGAACGAATCTTCGTGGTGCGCCGACATCGCCTTGAGCACCCGCGCCGATGGCAGCAGGTCGGGTTGGCGCAGCGTGCTGCGCGCTTGGGCCACCGCCAGGGCGTGGGCGTCGGTGCCTTCGAGTTCATCGAGCGCGTCGGCCAGCGGCTGCAGTTGCTCGATGATTTCCATGCCCCAGTCGGACAGCTTCACCGGCGCACCGCGGCGCAACAGCTCCAGCCCGGGTTCGCGGCCGCGCGCTGCGGTCAGGTGCTGGTTCTGCGCCAGTTCACGGATCTCGCTCGGGGTGTCGGGCGGGCTGTCCGACAGCAGGCAGTGCAGCAGGAACACGTCCAGAAAGCGCAGCGTCATCGCGTCGATGCCGATGGAATCGAACGGGTTGAGGTCCATCAGACGGACTTCGATGTACTCGACACCTCGCTCGCGCAGTGCGTGCAACGGACGCTCGCCGGGGTGGATCACGCGCTTGGGGCGGATGGTGCCGTAGAACTCGTTTTCGATCTGCAGCAGCGTGGTGGCCAACTGGTTGTAGTCGCCGCCCGGGTTGCGGATGCCCACGGTTTCGTAGGCGGGCCAGGGGCGTGTCAGCGCGTCGTGCAGCGACGCCGCGTAGCCTTCCAGGCCGTTGTAGCTGACGGCCAGCGTGGCCTGCGCTTCGCTCTGGTAGCCCAGCCGGCCCATGCGCAGCGACGTGCCGTGCGGCATGTACAGCGTGCCGCTGGCGCCGAGCTTCTGCAGTTCGTGGTTGCGACCTTCGACGAAGCTGGAACACACCGCCGGCGAGGCACCGAACAACGTGAGCAGCAGAAACGCGTGCCGCCGGAAGTTGCGGATCAGGCCGAAGTAACCGTCGTTGTCGACGCCGGGCAGCGACCAGTTGTAGTGAATGCCCGAGATGGTCTGCATGCGGCGCCCGTAGCGGTGGCCCAGGCCCATGCGGTAGACGCTCTTGGCGCGGCCCACGTTCGACGAACCGTAGCGGCCGAGCGGAATGGTCTCGTCGGTCGGCAGGCCGCACGGCATGCTGGAGACCCACAGCATTTCATCGCCCTGCGCCTTGAGCGTGCGCACCACGAACTGGTGCACCTCGGTGAGTTCGTCCAGACAGCTCTGCACGCTGGCGTGTACGCCGGTGATGAGCTCGAGCTGCGACTCGCTGTAGTCGGTGGTGATGTGCGGGTGCGTCAGGGCGCTGCCCAGCGCGGCCGGGTGCGGCGTGAGCGCCAGCTTGCCCTCGGGCTGCGCGCGCAGGCTTTCTTTTTCGAGGCCGCGGCGCATGCCGCGCAGGCGCTCGGCGCCCAGGGCGGCCAGCCGTTGTTGCAGGGAAGACATAAGGACACTCTCGCGGAACGGGGGGCGAAAGTTAACACGGCTGCGGGGTTTTTGCAGTCGCCCCGTCGGGCTGGCCCCAGCGCCCCTGTGCCCGTTCCAGCCACGCCTCGATGGACGGCGGTTCGTGGTGTAGGCGCAGCTCGTCGAACGCCTGCTGCGCTTCGGGGTGGCGGTGCCGCAGGTAGTTGAGCCACTGCTTGAGCCGACCCGCACGGTGGCGCCGTTCAACCCGCGCGCTCACCCGGGCCCAGAACACCGGCAGCAGCGGCACGATGCGCGACCACGGCACCGCCTCGCCGCCCTGGATGGCGTGGGCCAGCCCCGGGTCGGTGATCTGTCCGCGCCCGATCATGAGGTGCTCGCAGCCGGTGATGTCGCGGCAGCGCCGTGCGTCCTCGGCGGTCCAGATCTCGCCGTTGGCGATCAGCACCGGGCGCTGCGCGGGCAGCGCCTGGGCCACCTGCGCAATGCGCTCCCAGAACGCGGGCGGCTTGTAGCCCTGCGCCTTGGTGCGCGCATGGATCACCAGTTCGTCGACGCCCGCGTCGGCGATGGCCAGTGCGTTGTCCTCGGCGCGCGCGTCGTCCAGGTAGCCCAGCCGCATCTTGGCCGACACGGGAATGTGCGCCGGCACCGCGCGCCGCACCGCGGCCACGATGCGCCCCACCAGCTCGGGTTCTTCGAGCAGCACGGCACCGCCGCGGCTGTTGTTCACCGTCTTGGCCGGACAGCCGAAGTTGAGGTCGATGCCGGGCGGGTTCAAGGTGGCCAGCCGGGCGGCGTTGTCGGCCAGCAAGGTGGGGTCGGATCCCAGCAACTGCGGCCGCACCGGCACGCCGGCCGCGGTGCGCCCGCCGTTCAGCAGTTCGGGCACCACCCGGATGAACGCGCGCTCGGGCAGCAGGGTGTTGGTGACACGGATGAACTCGCTGGTGCAGCGGTCCACACCGCCCAGGCGCGTGAGCACATCGCGCAGGGTGGCGTCGAGCAGACCTTCCATGGGGGCAAGCAGCAGCATGGGCCGTATTGTCCCCGGGGCGAGAATGTCGGGCATGTTGACCGCCCTGAGCGAACTGAACGTCATCCACGAGGACGCGCACCTCGTCGTCCTGGACAAGCCCGCGGGCCTGCTGTCGGTGCCCGGGCGCGGGCCCGACAAGCAGGACTGCCTGAGCGCGCGGGCGCAGCGGCGTTGGCCCGACGCGCTGGTGGTGCATCGGCTCGACATGGCGACGTCGGGCGTGGTGGTCATGGCGCGGGGGCTCGACATGCAGCGCACGCTGTCGATGTCGTTCGAGAAGCGCCGGGTGCAGAAGCGCTACACCGCGGTGGTGGCCGGCGCCCTGGCCAACCCCGACCCGAACAACGGCTGGCAGACGATCGACCTGCCGCTGATGATCGACTGGCTCAACCGTCCGCTCAGCATCGTGCACGAGCGCAACGGCCGCCCCAGCACGACCCGCTGGCGCCTGGCGGCCGATGACCAAGCCGCACACGCGGGCTTGGCAACGCGGTTAGAACTCGAACCCGTGACCGGGCGCACCCACCAGCTGCGCGTGCACCTGCAGGCCATCGGGCACCCGATATTGGGCGATCCCCTGTACGCCAGCGATGCGCAGCAGGCCATGGCCGACCGGCTGTTGCTGCACGCGCAGTGGCTGGAACTGCCGCACCCGGTCACCGGTCAACCCATGGCCTTCTCCAGCCCCTGCCCTTTCTGAACGCCCTGACATGCAACACCTCACCATCCTCACCGGTGCCTCGCGGGGCATGGGCCTGGCCATGGCGCGCCAGCTGCTGGCGCCCGACGGGCTGCTGCTGTGCCTGGCGCGCCAGACCAACCCCGACCTCGACCAGGCCGCCACCCGCGCCGGTGCCCCGCTGCTGCAGTGGTCGCAAGACCTGGCCGACACCACCGGCGCGCGCGACCGGCTGACGGCGTGGCTGCGGCAGCAGGATGCGCGCGCGTTCGGCAGCGCCACCCTGATCAACAACGCCGGCGTGCTGCCCGCCATCGTGCCGCTGGCCGACTGCCCACCCGATCAGCTGGGCAACGCCCTGCGCGTGGGGCTGGAAGCACCCATGCACCTCACGGCCGCTTTCCTGGCGGTCACGCGCGAATGGGTGGCCAACGGCTGGCGCGGCCCGCGCAAGGTGCTCAACATCTCGTCGGGCCTGGGGCGCCACGCCATGGCCTCGCAGGCGCCTTACTGCGCAGCCAAGGCCGGGCTCGACCATTTCACGCGCTGCTGCGCCCTGGAAGAAGCCGGCGACCCGGCCGGCGCGCGGCTGGTGTCGCTGGCCCCCGGCGTGATCGACACCGACATGCAGGTGCAGCTGCGCGGCAGCGATGCGGCGGGTTTTCCGGACCGTCAGCGGTTTGTGGACCTGCGCGAAAAGGGCCTGCTGAGCACCCCCGACGAAGCGGCCGCGAAGGTGCTGGCGTGGCTGCAACGGCCCGGCTTTGGTGACCAGCCGGTGGCCGATGTGCGGGAGGGCTGAGACATGCTGAAACGACGTTCGATGGTGCTGGCCGGTCTGTCCGTGGTCGCGGGTGCCCGCGCGCAGACGCCAGGCTTCTGGGACCTGCTGCGCCAGGGCGGCAACGTGGTGCTGCTGCGCCACGGCATCACCGACCCCGGTGTGGGCGATCCGCCCGAATTCCGCCTGGGCCAGTGCAGCACCCAGCGCAACCTCAGCGCCGAGGGCCGCGCGCAATCGCGCCGGCTGGGCGAAGCCTTCGCGCAGCAACGCATCGCGCTCGACGAGGTGCGCAGCAGCGCCTGGTGCCGCTGCGTGGACACCGCGCAACTGGCCTTCGGTCGCCACACGGTGTGGGCACCGATCAACTCGTTCTTTGGTGGCCAGGGCGAGCGCGACGCGCAGACCCGCGAGGTGCTGGCGGCGGTGAAGTCACTGCGCGCACCCGCCAACTGGATGCTGGTCACACACCAGGTCAACATCACCGCGCTCACCGGCGAAGGCGTGTCGATGGGCGAGGTGCTGGTGACCCGCCCTGCGGCGGACGGAAACCGGCTGCGGGTGCTGGCGCGACAGACCTTCTGAAGGGGCGGCGGGTACCATTCCGGGGTATTGCAGGTCCACACCCCGAGGAGAACTTTCCATGAGTCGAGACGTCTTCGTCGTCAGCGCCGTTCGCACCGCCATCGGCACGTTTGGCGGCAGCCTGAAGGACACCCCGCCCACCGCGCTCGGCGCGCTGGTGGTGCGCGAATCGCTGGCCCGCGCCAACGTGCCGGGCAGCGACGTGGGGCACGTGGTGTTCGGCCACGTGGTCAACACCGAGCCACGCGACATGTACCTGTCTCGCGTGGCCGCCATCGACGGCGGTTGCGACCAGGGCACGCCCGCCTTCAACGTGAACCGGCTCTGCGGCTCGGGCCTGCAGGCGGTGGTGTCGGCGGCGCAGAGCATCCTGCTGGGCGACGCCGAAGTGGCCATCGGCGGCGGCGCCGAGAACATGAGCCGCGCACCCTACGCCAGCCTGAACACCCGCTTTGGCGCGCGCATGGGCGACACCACCATGGTGGACATGATGGTGGGCGCCCTGCACGACCCCTTCCACAAGATCCACATGGGCGTGACGGCCGAGAACATCGCCGCCAAGTGGGGCATCTCGCGCGAGGACCAGGACCGACTGGCCGTGGAAAGCCACAACCGCGCGCAGCGCGCCACCGAGGCCGGTTACTTCAAGGACCAGATCGTTCCGGTGACGCTGAAGAGCCGCAAGGGCGAAGTGGCCTGGGCCACCGACGAGCATTTCCGCCCCGACGCAACGCTGGACGACATGACCAAGCTCAAGCCGGTGTTCGTCAAGGAGAACGGCACCGTCACGGCGGGCAATGCCTCGGGCATCAACGACGCCGCCGCCGCGGTGGTGCTGATGAGCGGCGAGCAGGTGAAGGCGCGCGGCGCCAGGCCGTTGGCGCGGCTGGTGGGCTACGCGCACGCCGGCGTCGACCCTAAATACATGGGCATCGGGCCGGTGCCGGCCACGCAGGCCGTGTTGAAGAAAACCGGCCTGAGCGTGAAGGACCTCGACGTGATCGAGGCCAACGAGGCCTTTGCCGCGCAGGCCTGCGCCGTCACGCGCGACCTGGGCCTGGACTCGGCCAAGGTGAACCCCAACGGCTCGGGCATTTCGCTCGGCCACCCGATCGGCGCCACCGGCGCGCTCATCACCGTGAAGGCGATTCACGAACTGCACCGCATCGGCGGCCGCTACGCGCTGGTCACCATGTGCATTGGCGGCGGCCAGGGCATTGCCGCCATCTTTGAAAAAACCTGAGACCGGCCGTTCGATGACCCGCTGGGCCGCGCCACTGGCCGCGCTGGAGCAAGGCCTGCTTCAGCGCGACGTGGCGACGCGCTGCCTGCTGTTGGCCGCGCTGGCGGGCGAACACGTGCTGCTGCTGGGACCGCCGGGCACCGCCAAGAGCGAACTGGCGCGCCGCCTGCAGCGGCTGCTGCCCGGTGCCCGCGGTTTTGAACGCCTGCTCACGCGGTTCACCGTGCCCGAGGAACTGTTCGGCCCGCTGTCGCTGCAGGCGCTGGAACACGACCGCTACGAACGGCTGACCGAGGGCTACCTGCCGGCTGCCGAGGTGGCGTTTCTCGACGAGGTGTTCAAGGCCAACTCGGCGATTCTCAACACCCTGCTCGGCCTGTTGCACGAACGCCTGTTCGACAATGGCCACCAGCGCGTGCCGGTGCCGCTGATCACGCTGGTGGGCGCCAGCAACGAACCGCCGCAGGACGACAGCCTGCTGGCGTTTCACGACCGCTTTCTGCTGCGCGTGCCGGTGGCGCCGGTGGACGACGCGCACTTTGCAGCGCTGCTCGACGCATCGGCCGACATGGGCGCGGTGCCGGCCGATGCGCTGATCACGCCCGAGGTGCGCGCGCGCTTGCAGCAGGCCGCACCGCAGGTGCACCTGCCCGACACCGTGACCGCGCTGCTGGTGGAAGCGCGGGCCCACGCGCGCGCCACGCAGCAGGTGGTGTCGGACCGGCGCTGGCGCCAACTGGCCGACCTGCTGCGCCTGCAGGCCGCGAGCCGCGGATCGGCGGCCGTGTCGCCCTGGGACCTGTGGCTGCTGCCGTACGTGCTGGGCGCCAGCGCCACCGACGTACCCGGCTGGACCGACTTCTTCGAGCACCGCGTGGCGCTCACCGCGCCGCTGGCGCTGGACGACCTCGACCGCGCCGTGGCCGCCTTCGAACAGCAGCTCGACATTGAACGCCGCGCACCCGACGAAGCCCAGGACGATAGCGCGGGCAAGCTCGCACTGGCGCGTGCCATTGCCGACCCGACCCAGCGCGACAACGAACTGGTGCGGCTGACCAGCGACCGGGCCGGCCGCCGCTGGAGCCCCGTGCACGTGGCCGCGCGCGTGGCGCAGTGCGACGCGCTGCTGGCGCAGCTGACCGAACTGCACGACACCCTGTCGAAAACCGCCGCAGGCGTGCTGACCGAGGCCCGCGCCCACGACTGGCTGCCGCCTTCGGCCCTGCGGCGCATCGAGGCCGTGCACACGCAACGCTGCGGCGCGGTGGCGCAATGGCGGGCGCGGCTGCAAGCGGCGCGCGACGGATTTGCGGCGCTGCCGGTGGACGAATCGATGCGGGCGGAGGTGCCGAGGTCGGTGGAATGGGCGGGGCGGTGAGGACTTCGACAGAGCCTGTCCTGAGCCTGTCGAAGGGCTCAGCCCGAACGGAGTTGGGTTCGGCCCGAGCCAATGGAATCGAGGTGCCTGCATCCATGGCCGTTCGGGCTGAGCCTTCCCCCGTTCGGGCTGAGCCTTCCCCCGTTCGGGCTGAGCCTGTCGAAGCCCTCACCCACCCCTGGCCGCACCTCTCCCCCCTCCCCCGCCCCCTGTGGCGCTGGGCCGTGGTGTGCAGTGCCGGCACACCCGATCCCCGCCTGCCGCACATGGCCCACTGGTTGAACGCGCTGCAACGGGGCGCCCTGCCCGACCCGGCGCACGACTGGGGCGACCCCGGGGCCACCCAGGCCCTGCGCCCCCTGCTGCACGAACTCGACCTCACCCAGCTCACCCAGGGCAGCGAAGCCATGGCCCGGCAGGTGATGCAAAGCGTGCTCTGGCACCTGGATTCGCTGATCGACCGGCCCGAAGGCGAGCCGCGCGACCAGGCCGTGGCCCGCATGCGCGACGCATTTCGCGAGTCCTGGGACGTGCAGCGGCACGGGTGGGACGAGGTGCTGGCGCTGATGCAGTCGCTGGGCGATCTGGCCCACCTGCGATGGGACGAACTGAAAGGCGTGCTGAGCCGGCGCGAGTGGGCCGAGGCCCGGCGCATCGGTGAACTGCTGGCGCGGCTGCCGCGGCTGGCGGGCTTCATCGACGGTGTGGGGCGCCGGCAGCCCGCACCCAAGGCCGCCCACGCCGAACAGGCAAGCCCGCAACCGCAGGCCCGGCGCCGCGCCGCGCGCCACCCCGCCGAAGAACCCCAGCGCCGGCCCGAACCACAGGCTGTGGACGGCGTGCACCGGTCGCGCGCGCTGGCCCGCATGACCGGCGCCGACAGCGCGCTGCTCATGCACCCGGTGGGCCGGCGCCTGTGGCGCGCCCGGTTTGCCGAAGCGCAGCTGATGACCTACGACGACCGCGCGCCGCAGACCCGCGAGCGGCCCGATCCGTCGCCCACGCCCGCCGCCATCCACCGTGCCCCGCTCGGCCGCGGTCCGATGATCGTCTGCCTCGACACGTCGGGCTCGATGCGTGGCGCCCCCGAGAACGTGGCCAAGGCCTGTGTGCTGCAGGCCCTGCGCAGCGCCCACGCCGGCCAGCGCCCCTGCACCCTGGTGGCCTTTGGTGGCGCCGGCGAGGTGGTGGAGCGCGAGCTGGCCATGGACGCCCAGGGCCTGAACCACCTGCTGGACTGCATGGGGCAGGCCTTTGACGGCGGCACCGACGTGCAGACCCCGCTGGAACACGCCGTAGCCCGCGTGCAGCAGACCGGCTGGACAGACGCCGACGTGCTGATCGTGAGCGACGGCGAGTTCGGCGTGACCCACGACACCCTGGCGACACTGCGCGACGCCAAATCGCGGCTGGGCCTGCGCGTGCATGGCATCCTCATCGGCGACCGCGAAACCGTGGGGCTGGTGGAGGTGTGCGACGCCTTGCACTGGGTGCGCGACTGGCGCCGCTGGGGCAGTGGCCCGACCCGCGTGGCCGACGATTTTTCGCCCGTGCACAGCCGCAGCCTGACCGCGCTTTACTTTCCCAACGCCATCCGGCGCTGACCTTTTTTTCACATCCACAGGAGACCGTTCCCATGCTGTTCACCACCGCCATCGCCGGCAGCCTGCCCAAGCCCGCCTGGCTGGCCGAAACCGAAAAACTCTGGCCGCAATGGAAAGCCCAGGGGCCCGAGCTGCAACAGGCCAAGGCCGACGCCACGCTGCTGTGGATCAAGGCCCAGGAAGACGCTGGCCTGGACGTGATCGGCGATGGCGAGCAGGCGCGCCAGCACTTCGTTCACGGCTTCGTCGAGCAGGTCGAGGGCATCGACTTCGTCAACAAGGTGAAGATGGGCATCCGCAACAACCGCTACGACGCCATGGTGCCGCAGGTGGTGGCGCCGCTGAAGCTGAAAGGCCGCGTGCACGCGTTCGAGGCGCAACTGGCGCGCAAGCACACGAAGAAGCTGCTCAAGTTCACCCTGCCCGGCCCCATGACCATCGTGGACACCGTGGCCGACCGCTTTTACGGCGACAAGGTCAAGATGGCGATGGCGTTTGCCGAGCTGCTCAACCAGGAGGCGCTGGCGCTGCAAGCCGACGGTGTGGACATCATCCAGTTCGATGAACCCGCGTTCAACGTATACATGGCCGACGCCGCCGACTGGGGTGTGAAAGCGCTCGAACGCGCCGCGCAGGGCCTCACCTGCAAGACCGCGGTGCACATCTGCTACGGCTACGGCATCGAGGCCAACGTGAAGTGGAAGGAAACCCTGGGCGAGGAATGGCGCCAGTACGAACAGGTGTTCCCCGCGCTCGCCAAAAGCCGCATCGACCAGGTGAGCCTGGAGTGCTTCCATTCGCACGTGCCGCCCGAGCTGATGAAGCTGCTGGCCGGCAAGGAAGTGATGGTGGGCGTGATCGACGTCGCCAGCAACGACATTGAAACGCCCGAGCAGGTGGCCCAGACCATTGGCGAAGCACTGAAGTACGTGCCGCGCGACAAGCTGATTGCCTGCACCAACTGCGGCCTGGCACCCATGAGCCGCGAAGTGGCCATGGCCAAGCTCGACGCACTGGCCAAGGGCGCCGCGCTGGCCCGCGAGCGTTACGCAGGTTGAACACCGCGCGCCCGGCCGACGTGGGGCTGTGCCCCGAGCGCACGCACCACATCGTGCAGGCGCTGCAGCGCGACGTGGACCGCGGCCACCTGCCCGGGGCGCACGTGCTGCTGGCCCGGCACGGCCGGGTGGTGCTGGACGCCACCGTGGGCCGGCTCGACCCGGCCCGCGACCAGGCCCTGCCACCCGATGCGATCTACCGCATCTACTCGATGACCAAACCCATCGTGTCGGTGGCGGCCCTGCGCCTGGTGGAGCAGGGCCGCCTGCTGCTGAGCGACTCGGTGGGCCAGCACATCCCCGGCTTCATGAAACCGCAGGTGGCGGTGCCCGACCCGCAGGCGCCCGACGGTGTTCGGCGGGTGCCCGCCGACCGCCCCGCCACCGTGCACGACCTGCTGCGCCACACCGCCGGCCTGACCTACGAATTCACCGGCGACGGCCCGGTGAACCGGCTCTACAGCCGCGCCGGCCTGGGCAGCCGCCAGCAGACCAACGCCGAGCTGTGCGAACGCCTCGCCACGCTGCCGCTGGCGCACCAGCCCGGCACCACCTGGGACTACAGCCGCGCCACCGACGTGCTGGGCCGCGTGATCGAGGTGGTCACGGGGCAGCCCCTGGGCCAGCACCTGGAGCAGACCATCCTGCATCCGCTGGGCATGCTCGACACGGCGTTCTTTGTGCCGCCTGCGCAGCACCACCGCATTGCCGAGGCCTTTGCGCACGACCCCGACGGCGGCACGCCCATGCCGATGCACGACCCGCGCGAAGTGCCCCGGCTGGAAATGGGCGGCGGCGGGCTCATGTCGACCGCGCACGACTACGCGCGCTTTCTGCAATGCCTGCTGAACGGCGGCGAACTGGAAGGTGTGCGCATCGTGTCGCCGCACACCGTGGCCTTCATGACCGCCGACCACCTGGGCAGCGCCATCAGACACACGCAGAACCCCCTGCTGCCGCCCGGCCACGGCTTCGGCCTGGGCGTGGCCGTGCGCACCGCCGCGGGCGAAGCCACCGTGCACGGCTCGGTGGGTACCTGGCACTGGAGCGGCATCGGCGGCACGCATTTCTTTGTGGACCCCGCGCTGAAGCTGTTCGCCATCTTCATGGCCCAGTGCCCGAACCAGCGCATGCACTACCGCCTGAAGATGCGCGGGCTGGCGTACGGCGCGGTGGTGGGCTGAAGGCCCGCCGCTACGGCCCCAGCCGCCGCACGAGATCTTCGGCCACGGTGGGCTCGAAGTCGCGGTCGATGTAGCGGCTTTCCATCGGCTTCTTGCTCATCAGGATGATGCTGTACTGCTCGGCGCGCGGCGTGGTGGGGGCGATGAAGATGGCCACCACCTTGCCGGTGTCCACGCGCGACTTGATCACGCCCGACGGCTTGTCCTGTTCGACGATGGTCATGTCGTTGGCCATGGCGCCGAGCGCGGCGCGCCAGACCTGGTCGTAGGTTTTGCCGGACACGTGGAACTGCTTGCCGCGCCCCTGGCCGGGTTGCAGGTCGTCGGTGGAGGTGGCGCAACCCGCCAGCGCCCACAAGCACACACATCCCCCCCAACACAGCGCTGCCCATCGCAAGGTGGCCATGGTCAGTTCCTCACGCTGGCGGTGGGGGGCGGCTGCACCTTGCTGCACTTGAACACCACCGTGCGACCCTGGTAGCAGTCGGGCGTGAGCCTGAAGTTGCCCACGCGGTGGCCAAGCGCGCCACCACCGCCCTCGCCGGTGATGGCGTAGTCGCCCTGGCACACGCGGGCCACCGCCTCCAGCGCGGCCTTGCGGCGCGACGCGATGAGCGACGACAGGCCCGCGTTGCAGTAGCTCACCTCGCCGGTGGCGCCCCATTGGTACGACGCCGACAGCGGCCCGGGGGCCTTTTCGCTGGGGGTGTAGATGTAGGGCGTGGCCACGTTGCTGTGCAGCGCCGTGTCCAGGCCGGCGCAGCCGGCGGTCAGCGCGGCCAGGCAGCACGCGCCAATGGTCAGGGTGGATTTCATGGTCGACCTCGATGAAATGGGGTGGGTGGACAGTTGGTGGAAGGCACAGCGGCTCAGCGCCCCGACGTGTACTGGCGCAGCACGATCTGGTCGCCGGTGGCGAAGCTTTGCGCCCACACCATGACCGCGTTGCCGCGCCCGTTGGTGTCGAGCGCGGGCGGGCGCGAAGGGTCGGGGTAGGTCTCGTTGGGTGCCGCCTGGGACCAGCCCAGCGGCAGCGTTTGCAGGGCCACCATGGCGTCGGCCGACACCGGGTCTGCCCAGGCGGCCCAGGCCGCGCTGCTGTCGTCGATGCCCAGCGCGGGCTGGCCCAGCCAGGTGCCGGCGTTGGCGGTGCGCAGCGTCTGCACGCCACCGAAGCCACCGCCCGCGGGCACCATGGCGGCCTTGAGGCTGTTGTCCGCGTCGACCCAGGCCAGCACCGCGCCACCGGCCGCGTTGGTGCGCAGCACCGGCGAGCTGATGTAGCCCTGGTTGTTGGGCACCGCCGGCGCCACCGTGGCCGACGATGGATCCCAGGCACCCGAGGCATAGCGCTTGAAGTGGATGGCGTTGTTGCCCGCGCCGCCCGCGATGTCGAGCTGGCCCCAGGCCAGCAAGGCCTGCCCGTTGTCGGCGGCGGCCAGGTCGTGCTTGCCGATGGACTGCAACGGGCCGGCGTCGGTCACCACCTGGGTGGGGCTGCCCCAGCCCGTGGCCGGGCCGGACTGGTTGCTCCACAAGCCGTCACCGGCGCCCGCGCCCGAGCGCTTCCACACCGTCACCGCGTCGCCGTTGGAGAACACCCGCACGAGCGGGTCGCCGTCTTGCGAGCCCACCACCTCGTTGGTCTCGACCAACTGCGGTGCGCTCCATCCGCTGGCCGCCACGTATCGGCTGCCATAGACGCTGAACCGCGTGGCGGGGCCGATCTGCGACCACACGGCCACGGCGTTGCCGGCCGAGTCCACCCCCACGCTGCTCACGCCCACCGTGCCGGCCAGGGTGTCCACGCGCGCTTCGGGGCCCCAGCCGTTCACCGGGTGCAGCGCGCGGGCATGAAGGTCTTGCGTGGCACCGGTCTGCGTCCACAACAGCATGCCGAAACCGCTGTCGCGGTGAATGGCCAGACGAAGCTGTGTCACGTTGCCGGCGTTGGCATCCAGACGCACCGGTGCCGACCACGCCGCACCACCGGTGGACCGGCTGGCCCACACGTGGTTTTCGCCGGTGCCCGCTTCGCGCTGCAGCCACACGGCGGTGGCCCGGTCGGTCGCGTCGATGGCCACCACCGGTTCGCTGGCCAACACGCCGGGCAGGCGCACCGGGTCGCTCCAGCCCGCGGTGGGGTTGCCGGGGTTGCCCGGTCCACCACCACCGTTGTCGCCACCGCCGCTGCCGGCCGTGCCGCCACCGCCTCCGCCGCAGGCGGCGAGTGCCACCACCAGGGCACTCACCGCGCCCACACCAACGAGCCGAGCCCGACGCCACGCGCCCGGCTTCTGCAGACACCCTGAAAAATTCGTCATCAGCATTCCTCCCTTGAATGAAAAAACAGGGCGTGCGGTACCACCCGGGCACGGCTCCGCCCGGGTCATCGCCCGATGGGGTTGAAGAAAAGAAAGGTCAGGCGGGCTTGCGCGCCACGATGAAGACCCGGAAGTCCTTGCCCCGGGTGCCGTGGCGTTCCACGGCCTCGACCTGCAGGCCCTGCCGCGCCATGGCATTGACCAGCGCGGCCTGGTTGAAGCTGACCACGTGCGGCGCCTTGCCGATGGCGCGCATGAACGGAATGACCACGCGGGTCAGCAGCGGGTTCAGTTCGGCGATGCAGGGCGTTTTGGAGATCAGCAGTCCACCGGGGCGCAGGGCCAGCGCTGCCTGCGCCAGCGCGTGGTCCAGGTCGTGCATGAGGTGCAGCACGTTGAAGGCCATCACCACGTCGTGCGACCCGGGCGGCGACAGCGGCGCGTCGGCGTCGGCCACGGCAAAGGCCAGTTGCGGCACCGGCTGCTCGATCGGCCAGGCGGCCAGCTTCTCGCGGGCGATTCCGATCATCTCGGCCGACACATCGGTGGCCAGCAGGCAGCGGGTGAAGGGCGCCAGCCGCAGCGCGGTGGTGCCGGTGCCGCAGCCGATCTCCAGCGCGTCGTGCTCGGGCCGCAGCAGGCCCTGCACGCGGCGCAGCGTGGCTTCGTAGCCCGCCAGGTCTGCGATCGGGTGGGCGGCGTACTTGCGGGCCACGCGGTCCCAGAAGCGGGCCTTGCGGGCGGCGGCCGGGCCGGGGACCGCGGCCGCCGATCCAGCGGGCACCATGGTGGGAGACAGCAGGGGTGAGGACATGAAGCGAACGATCGGGTCAACGGGGGGCGTGGAACTGAAGCGCATGCTATCCATGCAATGATGTGAATGGAACTGCGGTAAATTGCAGAGAACCTATTCACCCATGCATGGATAAGCTCGACTGGAACCAGCTCAAGGCGTTTCTGAAGACCGCAGAGACCGGCTCGCTGTCGGCCGCCGCGCGCCAGCTGGGCCTGTCGCAGCCCACGCTGAGCCGGCAGGTGGCCGCCATCGAACAGCGCCTGGGCGTGACGCTGTTCGAGCGGGTGGGCAAGGCCATGGTGCCCACCGCCACCGGGCTGGACCTGCTGGAACACGCCCGCGCCATGGGCACCGCGGCCGACGCCGTGCGCCTGGCGGCCACCGGCCTGTCACAGGCCGTGGGCGGCGTGGTGTCGGTGTCGGCCACCGACACCGTGGCCACCTACCTGCTGCCGCCGCTGTTGCGGCAACTGCGCGAACAGGCCCCCGGCATCCAGGTCGAGGTGGTGTCGTCGGACGCGGTGAGCGACCTGCTGCGCCGCGAAGCCGACATCGCCATCCGCCACGTCAAGCCCGAACAAGCCGACCTGATTGCCCGCCACATCCGCGAAGCCGAAGCCCACTTCTACGCATCGGCCGACTGGGTGAAACAACACGGGCACCCGCGCACCGCCGAAGACGCCACCCACCTGCCCTTCGTGGGCCACGCCCGGAGCGGCCCGTACCTGTCGTTCCTGCGCCACCACGGCCTGCCCGTGACCGAAGCCAACTTCAGCTGCTACGCCAGCCAGACCGCCACCCACTGGGCCCTGGTGACCCAGGGCCTGGGCATCGGCGCCATGATGAAAGAAATCGCCGCTACCACACCGAACATGGTGCAAGTGCTCGACGACGTGCCCCCGATCCGCTTCCCGATCTGGCTGGTGACGCACCGGGAGCTGCGGACGTCGAGAAGGATTCAGGTGGTGTTCGAGGCGTTGGGGAGGGGGTTGGGGTGAGGGGGTGGTTTGCGGCGATTGCGGCCAGTCGATAGCCAGCACTGAGTGGACGATATGTGCCACGTTGCGGTCGTTCGTCCACGAAACGACTAGGCCGACAGCTTGCCTGGAGCAGAGTGGCCGCTAGACTGCCGCTAACGCCCAGGGGCGGACACTGGGCAAAGGCACATGGATTCGTTGCTCACATTCAAGGTTGCCCACGCACTGACGAGCTGTTCATTCACCGCGATGCGGTTGGCTTACGCCGTCTTGCCGCCGTACCTGAGCGACTCACAGCCGATGCGGAGCCCGGGACGTTCCCTCATGAACATCTCTTCGCGCCCGAATGGGGTGGGAACGATTTGTCGGCAGTGGCGCAGGAAGTCGATGGTCACCTCACCCAACACGTGAAGATCATGGCTTGCCCCGATGCGCGCGGCGCTCTTCTCTCTAGAGAACAATCTGATTGATTGCGACGCTCCACGCGGGCCAGGCACCATACCGTCGCCTACAGGCTACCTCAAACCTTAGCCCGCACCGGGCCATCCGTATCGTGCTGAAACTCCTACGCTCTCTGCTCTCGCCGAAACAGCCTGTCACCACAGAAGCCTTAGCACCACTTCTGCCACCTCCCGTGGCGATCTCGGCGGAAGGTTCGAATGACTTCCGCATCGCCGACTACCTGCTAGATGCAAATGGCCTACCTGTGCTCGACTGGGACGCCGTGCAACAGTGGGTCGAGGGCATCGCAGGTGAGGCGACGCAGGCACGCGCTTGGTCCGACTGCGAGCGAGCATGGCTGGCGCATATGCGAGTAAGCCTTGGACCTGAGTATCGGCTGCGTGAGCAAGGCACCGTCTTGCTTCTCTCCTCACTGGAGGAGAAAGTTGCCGATGCCACAATCGAATTCGTCAACAAGACCCTTCAGCGAGTTGTACGGGTTCTTGATGGTGTTGCTCACGTACCCGAGTGGGGTCACGACATCCTCGTCGTTTTCGACGATGACGATACCTACTACAAGTATGTTGCTCACTACTATTCGGAGGCTGGTGAGTATGCCGGAAGCGGCGGCATGTATATCAACGCAGGTTGCGGGCACTTTGCGACCGTGAAGACGGACCTGCGTGCAATCGAGCCTGTTATCGCACATGAGCTGACCCACGCATGTCTTAGCCATCTACCCATGCCGGCTTGGTTGAACGAGGGCATCGCCGTCAATACCGAGCGGCGCCTGTGTCCGCCGCCCGGCTCCGCCGCTACAACACCCCAGCAGATGCATGCGCGCCATCAGAAGTTTTGGGGTCCAGAGGAGATCCAGCAGTTCTGGTCCGGAAAATCTTTCCTTCGCGCTGATGAAGGCAACGAACTGTCCTACGATCTGGCGCGAATCATCGTTTCTCAATTCAGTGCGGAATGGGATCGCTTCCGTCTGTTTGCGCTCTCCGCAAATGTCGAAGATGGTGGTGCATCGGCCGCAGCCCAACACTTGGACGTTCAACTTGGTGATGCAGTCGCTGCGTTGTTGGAGCAGGATCCCTCTCCGCATTGGGAGCCAGACCCTGGCGCGTGGAGCGGAGCTCCCGAGCGGGGAGCGTTTAGTGCGCCAAACGACCCTTCGTCGCACCTGACCTGCTACGACCGGCTAATCCAGCCATAGCAGGGGGGGTGAGCTCTGACGTCCAGTGACTGCTTCAGATCGGCGAGTGTCGTCAAATGGAAGCCCGCTTCGGGCCCTAAGCGGACTCCGCAAGTCATCTAACTCATTGCAGAAAGATAGGCTTCTACCTCTGCGTGCGAGTAACGGCGAGCATAGTCCAACGCCGTCATTCCAAGAGCATCCGCGGCAGAAACGTCGGCACCGTTGGCCACCAGCAGTTTCACGACTTTGATGTGACCTCTCTTGGCTGCCTTCCAGAGAGGCTGTATCTGGCTGCGGCTACCCGTTCGGTTGGGATTCACACCTTTGTCAAGCAACGCGGTGACTGTTTCAATTTGGTTTGCTTCGGCTGCAGCGACTAGCGCCCAGTCCTCGAACTCGTCATAGAAATGCTTGTGTCGCATGTCGGCTAGAAAGGCGAGAAGCTCTCCCGTATCACCCCGCGAAGCAAGGTGGTTAACGCGTGCCAAATCCTGTGCAAGTTCGCCGGTGGTCATTGATAGTCAACGTCTGCTTCTGGCCGTCACGCGTCATCACAATTCGGCAGCGTCAGCGCTCTTCCCACTTGACCGAGACATGCCGAACTTCATCTGCTTTCCAAGCAGTCACAACGGCCGCCACGAAGGTGCCTTGACTGTACTTCGCTATCTTTAGCGATGAGACGTGATATCGATAGGCGGACCCGAGTTGCTGTTCGGCCATGTCTTGAGCCTTGGAGGCTGACTCACCGCCGAGAAGCAGGGCCATACTAGCCGCAAGTACTGCAACCAAGCCGACTCCCGCGGCGGCAGGTATGCGCATATCGCGGGCCTTGCGACCAGCCGCAGCACGGGCCTCAAGGATTGGTGCTCGTCCGAGTTCTCGAAACAGCCAGAACAGTAGAGCGAAGACCAATGTCATCACGCCATATGCCGTGGCAGCGGAAAGCGGGCGGAGGCGCACCTCAGTGAGTGTGAGATCAATCGGTTGCATAAAGGGCCATGCAACCAAGAGCGCCAAGAAACAAGCAAGCAGGAAGACAGCGAACCAGCGAACTATCGAGGCGGCGCGCAGACTGCCACGAAGCAAGAAGACGCCAGCGATGACCGCAAAGATATTGAGGCTCGATGAGTACGATAGACCATTGGCAATGCAATAGACCATCACCGCAATGTCGAGCAGTCCGACGGCAATGAGTGCCAAGCCTGTACGCTTGAGGATGGGGATGTGCGCCATAGGATTGTCAGGAAGGTTGCTTGTCGTGCCCGCATCTGACTACTGGGGCGGCGAGAGCTTTGTGACCTCCACGTCAACGTTGAGAAGTCCAAACAACCAAGGACGCCTCCCCCTCGTAACGCTGAGATGCAAAGGGCGGCCATCCCCGTCTGTCACCAGGTATTCGCCATTTCGGACATCAGCTGGCTCAAGCTTCGCTTCGACCTCCGCAACTGACCAGTACTCCGCGATGTCTCCATTTTCATCAACACGAATGGGCATTTTGATCATGAGTGCAACGTCCGCTCTTGGCCGAAAGCGCCATGCTAGCCGAGGCCGGACTGGGCCCGGAGCAGACCGTAGTCAAAGCGGTTTGGATCGCCCGTTCGCTCGTAGTTGTTGATGTAGTCGACTGCCTGCCGAGCAGTACCAAGCGCGATCACCCGCCCGGTCTCACGCTCGACCAAGAGCGGTGCATTGCCAGCAACTGCGTAGCGAGTGTCGCCAGTTTCCAAGTAGAGCTTGGAAGTGTGAAAGAAGACCCAGCCCCAAGGCCTTGCGATCGTTTCAGCATCGACGATGACGAATCCATCCCCTTCCCCGGGCGACGAATAGCTTGATAGCTCTTGGGCGGCACGTCGATGTGCCTCATCGAAATCAATCACAAGCAAGCCGTATGGATGTCGCCTCTTGGCCGATACTCACGGAAGTGATCGTCATAGTAGAGATGCAACTCTCCAGCGCCAACGTGCTACCGCATCTCATCGCAACAGTGTTCAACCATACAAGTTATTGGCGACGTCCGCTTCTGGCCGATGACCGTCGCGCTAGCTGAGACGGTACCTCCGGGTGGTTCAAGCTTTCGAGGGGGCTTCAGCGTAACGCAAGGGTTAAGAGCCAACACCGGAGCTACCCGCTCCACTGAGTCTGTTAGCAACAACGAATGCGGCGATGCCCAACCCGAAGCTCAAAGGAAATGTTGCACCCCTGAATGCCTGGAAATCACCGATCAATGACGCGATCCCCAGCATGCCCGCGATACCAACTATGAAGTTGATGAAGCGGGCCATGATGAATCGGCTACCAATTTTGCCTTGCTGCTGGGCATCCGTCCGGGTTTGGGTTCGAATCTGAAGGGCGACAGCAAAGCCCATCCACAGTGATACAAGACTGACGGTTAAGACATCACCGCTCATAGCTCTACTCCGTTCAAGGCCCGGACGCATGCCACCAAGATTCATTGGCGCAGATCGACGAAATTGACCGGGTAGGTACTGATCGCCACATCGAGTTGCCGGAAGTCTGCGGGCACTTCAACTGCACCCCATGTATGACATTCCAGAACAAATTCTTGCTCGCCCAAGAAAACAACAAAGCCAGCTTGCACATCGCCAGCTCTACCCACAACAGGAGGGTCTGACAGCACCAAGCGTTCGCTTGGTACTCACGGAAGCGATCGTCATAGTAGAGATGCAACTCTCCAGTGCCAACGTGCTTCCGCATCTCATCGAAACAGTGTTCAACCATACAAGTTATTGGCGACGTCCGCTTCTGGCCGAAAGCACCATGCTAGCCGAGGCTGGACTGGGCCCACAAGAGTCATTCAGTGAACCCAATGCGGTCGCCACGATAAACGACTACACGCCATCGAAAGCGTGACGGTTCTTCTCCACATAGTCGGCCAGCTTGCGAAAAACCGATTCATCACCACACGCGCGACGGCTCAGCCCGACAAACTCATGGGTCTTGTCGTGCTTAACGCCATCTAGCCAGACCTGACGCTTGCCTTCGTGCAGATGGGCGTCAGGGAAGGGAAACATGCGTGAAGCAGTTTCAATGCAATGCGCGACTCCCTCTGCGCCTATGCGACGGTAGACGTCGACGAAAAAAGCGTACGGAGGGTTTCTCGGGAAATCGCTCTCGAAAAAGTACTCGAGCCCACCGTTGTCGATGATGCCTTGTGCCGTTTCAATTACTACGACCGTCTGCAGTTGTTCAGGCAACTTGAACACGTCACCGTCAACTTTCTTGACTTCGGCAGTCGAAATTCTTGACGCACGCTCCGAAAGGGACTGTGTCATTGCCGATTCGCACCTTTCAACGAAGTGACTGCTTCAGGGCGATGTCCGCCATGCTAGCCGAGGTTGTGCGAGACCAGAAGCGCAAGCCCACGTTGCCGGACTTGAGCATCGCCGCGAAGTCCTTCGCGTCCATAGCTCCCCCTCTCAGGATTGCTTGCCTTCCAAGAAACTCTCCAGCGTACGGGCTGCGTTGGCAGGGTTCGTCTGTAAAAGGAAGTGCGGCCCTGCAAGGAGCGCCACTTTCAGGTTCTGAACCTGGGCCAGGAGCACCTCACTTGCCTGCTTCGGCACCAATTGGTCACTCGCCGCCTGCAGGTAGAGCGTTGGAACGGCGATGCGTGGCAGACATGAGGTCTTGTCGACCTCACGCACTGAGCGAAGCCGCGCTCTAAGCGCATCCGAAGGGACCTGCGCCATAGCTTTGGTCAGCATGGCCTGCAGTCCCGCATCGAACTCACCACCCATCAAGGCGCGGCCGAGAAAGCTGAGCGGCATCGCCGAAAACGGCACGAACTGCAAGAGGGGGACGAGCGTCGCAAGCGCCGGGCGCGGATTCCTCGCAAAGGTGCAGCAGAGAACGAGTTTCTTGAGCTGCGGCGGGGCTTGCGCCGCTACCTCAATCCCAAGCGGGCCTGAGAACGACTCCGCAAGCAAGCAGTAGGGCCTGTCGGTAGGCAATGCCCTGATTACCACATCGAGCAGTTCTGGGTACCTCATCGGCTGAGATGGGTAGCGCACAACTCGCGTCTCTAGCCAAGCGGGGAGCTCCTTTAGCAAAGGCGCGAACAGCTCTCCGCTGCCGTCCATCCCGGGCAGAAGTACCAGTGTTGACAGGTCGTGTGGGGGCGCGAGCATCGACATTCAGGAGTTGAACCAGGTGTTGCGCAATGAAGTTGGCAACCTCGTCGCGCACCACGGGCAGCTGGCGATCAATCGCACACGCCCGCCGAACTCATCTAGGTAGTTGATCCCGTACTCACGGAAGCGATCGTCATAGTAGAGATGCAACTCTCCAGCGCCAACGTGCTTCCGCATCTCACCGCAACAGTGTTCAACCCTACAAGTTATTGGCGACGTCCGCTTCTGGCCGAAAGTTGAAGGCTAGTTGGATGGAAAGTTCGGTGTTTGAATCCAATGCCCGTCGAGCTGGGCGCGCTCTACTTCACCATCTCGTTCAACAATGACAACCATGTTGAGGGACGCGTCGCGCTTGAGGAGTTCGCCTACACAAACGTAGTATGGTTCGTTGGGATCGCCGTGGTCCGCTTTCCCGCACAGAAACTGCCAATCGCCGTCATCTCGGCGGACCAGGAGAATTGGGCGCTCCATCCTGAACACGTGCCCGCAGCAGAAGACACCGAGGCGAGGGTCATCGAAGGCGTCTTTCATGTTTCGCAATCCCTCAAGCAACTAGACACTGCGCCCTTTACAGCCGGCCTTTGCCAACTGACTTCAATTTGGTCGCGGCGAGAAGCTCTTAGCCTCTTCGTTGAACCACCATGAACGACCGCTTATGGCCGATTGCCGTCATGCTAGCTCAGACTGGACTGGGCCCAAAGCGGCCCTCAATTGAATCGAAGCGGCAAGCCAGGCAATGGCGGAAGAATGTGCATGGTTCCACGCTTGCCAAGGGCGTCCTCTGGCTCGGCGTTACCTTGTGAGCTCATGGCGCGAACCGTCCAGGCCTCAGCCCCTGAAGCGATTGGTCAGGCGCGCTGGCAGAACATAGGACTTTCTCCCCGCCTAACGTACCGCTTGGTTTGCTGCTGGTTGCCCTAGGGGGCATCTCTGCCTTACTGGTACCGATCGTCGAGATACGCGATTGGTTGGCCCTTCGCAACGAGCGTCGCATAGACCTCGATGAGTCGAAGGCATAACCCTTTTCTGCACGCGAACCGCTGCACCGGGCTTAGCCTGTTTGCACACTCAGCCGAACTGGAACTTGGCTGAAAAACCAATTCTCTTTCGGTCCTAGTTGCGCTTCTGGCTGATGCAGGACATGGTGGCTGGGCGCGAGGGCCCCAAACCAGAGGGCCATCAACGCAGATCTACCCCCAACGACGCCCCCACCCAAACAGAAGCGAGATCCAGGCGATCACCACGAGGGATGCGGGAAGCGCCGCAATTACTCGGTATACCCATGACTTTGGACCACACCTCCAGAGTTCAAACAACGCTATGGGCATGCCTAGGGCGAACGCCAGCATCAGGTTCGTAGCCAGACCCGTCGGTGTTGTTGGCGCTGGTAACGCGCCTCGGGCGTAGAACAGCGAATGAACGGCTGCATAAAGAAACCAAGCCAGTAGCCATACTGTCCCACCAATCTGCAGGATCCGATCTCGCCCTCGCTCCGGATTGCTCGAAAAGCCCTCATTTGGTGTGGGCAAGGACTGTGGTTGCGCACCTTCCTGAGCATCGAGATTCCACCCGCATGCTGTGCAAACGCGATCTTTGGAAGAGATCACCAACCTGCACTTCGGGCAGCGGTCCTGCCGAGTTTTTCGTTTATCAGCGATGTAGTCGATGTACACGCTAGCGCCCCTTTGCCGAATGTCAACATCCTAGTTCAATGCACGCTCCATGACTGTACGTGTCAGCCGAGTGAAGCGAAGGACCGCCAGCCAAGGGGAAGGCGTTTGCCACCCTATGGGATGTCCGCTCTTGGGGGATCAGCTGTCGCTCGTCATGCCGCTTGCCAATGGCCGTTGATTTATGTCCCAGATTCTCCAGGCTGCGAGGATTGATGACGCACATCAATCTTGACCGGAAACCGACCGCGGTCCGGCCAGCTTCCGCTTCTGGCCGACTGCGGCAGTCCAGCGATCGCTACGGAGTGATCAAGGGGCGACCTTGAGCGCCACAGACTGAATGACTGTTGCTTGGCGCAGATGCCTCATTCTCAGCGCCAACCCATTCTGCTGCACCCAGTCTTCAGCCGCCCCGCTGACATCACCAGCGTTCACTGCGCAGCAGCGGGCAGCCCGAAGATCTTGTCGAACGCCCAGTTGAAGGCGAAGGTGTAGACCAGAAAGAAAAGCGCCAGCCCGATCTCCAGCACCAACGCGTGCTGCAGGCCGATGCCGAACCACCAGGCGAACAACGGCACCAGCATGACGAGAAAACCCAGTTCGAAGCCGATGGCGTGGGCCACGCGGCGCCGGATGCTGCGACCGCGAACACGCTGGCGCGCCTCCCAGCGCTCGAACAAGGTGTTGTAGACCAGGTTCCACACCACGGCGATCACCGATGTAGCCACCGCAATCACCCCGGCTCGCTCAAGGCTGGCGCCGGCGCCCACGGCCAGACCGGTGCTCGCGAAGACGATGGCGATCAGTTCGTAGAGGCTGACGTAAACGATCTTGCGCCGGGCGCCCTGCAGGTTGAAGCGGGTCATCAGGCGCCTTGCACCCGGGCTTCGTAACCGGCCTCGGCCAGCGCGGCGGCAAGGTCTTCGGGCGCAATCATGGCGGTGTGGCTGATCCATGCGGTCTGCTCGGCCAGGTGCACCTCGGCCTGGCTCACACAGGGCAGGTCTTGCAGTTCGAACATGACGGCGTCGGCGTCGTCCTGCGTGCGCATGGTGGGGATGTGGAAGGTGGTTTCCGGCATGGGTGCAAGGGCCAGCCTACTGGCCAGCCAAGGTTGACTGCCCTAGTAGGTGCCCATGTAGTCGCGTTTGCCGATGGGCAGGCCGTTGTGGCGCAGGATCGCGTAGGCGGTCGTGACGTGAAAGAAGAACTGCGGCAATCCATAGTTGGCCAGATAGGCCTGGCCGTTCAGCTTCTTCTCCTTGGGCGTACCTGGCCGCAGGACGATTTCAGCGCTCTCCTTGCCTTCAAACTGCGCCGCGTTCAGGCTGTCAAGAAAAGCCAGGGTCTCCTTCAGCAGAGCGTCAAGGTCTGCAAAGGTGGTCTGATTGCTTGCGATGGCTGGAACGTCCACACCCGCAAGCCGGGCTGCAATGCCACGCGCGAAATCGGCTGCAATCTGTACCTGCTTGATCAGCGGAAACATGTCGGGGAACAGCCGAGCCTGCAGCAAGGCGTCTGGTTCGATGGCTTTCGTTGACGCATGCTCGGCCGCCTGCGCAAGGATGCCCTGCAGTGCGGACAGCATTTGCTTCAGGACCGGAACAGAGTGGCTGTACATTGGACTGGTCATGTGGGTGTCGATGGGTCTGGCGTGGGTGCCGAAAGCGCAAACGGTACGGCGTGTGGATGCGGCAGGCAGGCTGCATCCGAACATCATTCAGACTGCGTGGTTGCCTGCCCCACACTTTACCCCGTGTGAGGCAAGGCAAATGCAGGCGGAATGGTCGAATCCGGCACGGAGGAAGAGCGTGGGCAAGGCAGCCAACTCTGCCAGGCCACCTTGCGCTTACCTTCGCCCGGGCCGCAGTTCAGCCCGATGCGCCAGCGACGGGCCCGGCCTTGCGGGGCCTGGGCACCGCCGGAACGCCGACGGCGATGCAGTTGGCCGGCACGTTGCACAGCACGACGGCGTTGGCACCGATCAGCACGTTGTCGCCGATGGTGATGTGACCCAGCACCTTGGCGCCGGTGCCAATGTCGACGTTGTTGCCGATCACCGGGGCACAGGGATCGTCGACCCGGGCCAGGCCGACGCACACGCCGCTGCGGATGCGGCAGTTGTCGCCGAAGCGGGCGTAGCCGCTGACGATGATGTCACCGTGGTGATCGATGACGAAGTTGCGCCCGACCACGACCTCGCAGGGCAGTTCGATGCCGGTGATGATCTGAATGAACTTGAACGACACCTTGTACAGCCCCGACATAACCTTGCGCAGCCACACGGGGCGGACGCCGTACCGCCAACGGCCGAAGCGGTAGATCACCATGGCCCAGAAACCCTGCGCTCCCCAGTTGCCGTTGTAGTTCGCCAGGTCGGCACGGATGTTGGCAAAGGCGTGCCTTGCGCCTCGGTCGGAAACCTGCGCCTCGCGCAGCGGAGACGCAGCGGGTGGCAAGCGTTTCAGGGTCATCTTGACGTTCCAGGGATGCAGGTGTGTTGCAGCCGGGGTGACGCGCGTGGGCGCACCGGCACAGCCTGTGCAGACAAAAAAGGAGCTTCCGGGTCTGGCGGGCGGTCGTCTGTGCGCTGGCCCACATGGAACGGGAATGGCCCACCCGCGCCTTTTTCCAACGGGGGTGGTCGGGTGGTCAGACCGGCAGCGGCGTGATCGGCCGGGGGCTGGGGGAATGCAGACGCCACCAGCGCTCGTTGCCGCTCAGGTCACTACCATCCGGGGCGCGGTACCGGTGCCGTTGCCACGGTGCGCGCTTCCTTGCCCTTGACCCTACCACAGGCGATTGCCATGACCCGGCGCAGCAGGGCACCATCGAACCCAAAGACCTCGCCATCGACGCCCAGATCGGCACCGATGCCTCAGGTGGGGCCACGCTTGAGGCGAAGAAGTTGGAACAAGACCCGCTGGTGACTGGGTGCGAACGGCTGGTGCGCGCTGGCCGCTGCGGTCATCCTCAGGCAGACGTGGTGGTCGCGACGCGGGCCTCAGCGCATCGAGCTCAGCCCGAACGGGTTGCCTTCGGTGTCGGTGCACAGCGCGACCCAGCCGAACTCGCCGATGGAGAACTTGGGGCGCAGCAAGCGCCCACCGGCTGTGGCCACGCGGCCGGACTCCACGGCGCAGTCTTCGACACTGAAGTAGACCATGGTGCCGCCCGGACCTGGGCGGCCATGTGGCGAGCGCACCAGCGCGCCACCAGCCCCATAGACTCCCATGTCGGCGGGGAAGCTGTGCATCACCGTTTCGCCAGTGGGGTCCCCGATGGGCGCGAGGCGGCGCTGAAAGACGGTTTCATAGAACGTGGTGGCGCGGTCGAGGTCGTCGACATAGAGATCGAACCAGCCGATGGCGTTGGGCTTCTGCATTGCATGCTCCTGATTGAGAAGGGAGCCGCGAGGTTAGTCATCGGCCTCAATGCCGTCTTGTAGAAATCGGACACCAAAGGCCTTTCGGTACTGGCCCGGCGTGTAACCGACAGCCCGTCGGAAAGCCGTCGTGAAGTGAGACTGATCGGCATACAAATCGAGGTGGTGGCGGCGGAAGGACTGCTGCAACCTCAGCACCTTGAGCAGATCGTGGGGTGAGAATCCGGTGATCTGCCGCAGTGTGCGCTGCAGTTGCCGCGTCGAAAGACCCGCCAGCGTCGCCATGTCGGCCACCGTGCGAATGGCGTCAAGCCGCGACAGGATGGTGGCCGTCAGCGGGTGGCTTCGCACCTGCCCGTGCTCCAAGCACCACCGCACCAGGTCAGCCAGCACGTAACCCATCGCGCTGAAGTCCAGCCCCGCCAGTTGCCGGTTGGTGTGCACCAGGGGCAGTGCACCCTGGTAGGCCCCGCCAACGTAGCGGTCCTGGATCTCGCCGCGGTCGCCCTGCCAAACGCCCGGAAAGAGCTGCACCCCCACGTAATGGAAGACAGTTCCCAGATTGAGCGTCGTGGCCTCGGTGTGCAAGGCGGTGATCCCGGCCACCTCAAAGTCGATTTGATTGAACAGCAGATTCACGCAGGCGTCCGGCACCGCGTGGTACTGGAAATCGGCCGAAAGCGGCGCCAGCGTGCGCAACTCCCAGAACACATGCACCACGTCTGCCAAGTCGTTGGGGGGTGGCTGCTCTGTGTACCGCACTGCGGCACCGCGCTGAGAGAAGCCGTCGACGACGGGGGAGTACAGATTCGACATCCCGAGATTCTCACGCGTCGTCCGCGGGCAGGGACAGTCGGACCAGTTGCATGCGGGATTGGGTGCGATTGACCGCATGGGGCGCGGCAAGGTCGAAAGCAACCCGCCGCCCCACGAAGGTGAACGTCCGGATTCAGCCTGAACCCTCCATTGCCACCTACCCCGGTGCTTCCCGCAAGTACAGATACAACGCCCTCAGATCCACCTCACTCATCGCCTTGAGCGACTCGAACGGCATCACCTCCACGGTCGAGCCGTCCGGCCGTTTGCCGCTGCGGAACATGGCGATCAAGGCATCGGCGTCGGGGTAGCGGGGCATCACGCTGCCTTCACCGGGGGTGAGCTTCGAGGCCGGGGGCCAGTCGGGAGGGCCGCCGGGAATCTTGCCGCCGGCCAGGGTGGGACCGTGGCAACCGATGCACATGTGGGCCACGTAGCGGCCGTGCTCCAGGGTGACACCCTCGGGCACCGGGGTCTGCGGTGGCAGGGCGTGGTCGATGCGTTCGGCGGCGTCCTTGATGACGCCGAAGCCGTAGAGGGCCTTGACCGGCATGGGCAGCGTTACCACGGCGCCCTGTCCGGTTTGCGGTGGCAGCGCACGCACGTGGGCCACCAGCGCGGCCAGGTCGTCGTCGGTGAAGCGGTTGTAGTCTTCGCTGGGCATCACCATCAGCGCGCGGCCTTGCGGAGTCACGCCGTGGCGGATGGCGCGGACCCAGTCGGCCGGTTGGTAGGCAGCCACCACACCGCCAGGTCCGGTGGTGATGTTGGGGCCGGCGATCACCAGGCCATCGTCTTCCACAAAGGTGCGGCCGGCGCCGGTGGCGCCGTGGCAGTCCACGCAGCCGCGCGACGCATACAGGTATCGCCCGCGCTCCAGCGCGGCCGCGTCGCTGCGGTAGGCCACCGGCTGAACCGGCACGTCCACGCGGCGCTGCATCTTTCGATCGGCCAGCAGCAGGCCAGTGGACAGCGCACCCACGGCCAGCAGCACCAGCGCGGCCAGGCCGATGCCCAGCCCGCGCAGCCATTTTCTGTTCTTGTACATACCACCTCCTCATCAGGGAGGCGACATTGCATGCCGACGTGGCGCTGGCGTCAACCCCAAGATGGGGCAAGAAAACGATGGCGGCCGTGGTGGTCGCCGTGGTGGTCGGTGTCGTGGTGCCAGGTGACTGTGGTCACACCGTATGGGCAGACACGCAACGGCACGCTAAGGTGCGGGCGTCGCATCGGCGGCCTTGCTTCTTTTCAACCCTCTCCCACCATGTCACTTGCCCACTTGCTGGCGCGGCAGGCCCGCACCGCACCCGACACACCGGCCATCTTCAGCGGCACTTCGCCATGGGCCACGCACGCGCAGTGGGCGCAACGCAGCGCGGCGCTGGCGCAGCGGTTGCGCGCGCAGGGGCTGCAGCCTGGCGACCGGGTGGTGGTGTTCATGCGCAACCACCCGCGCTACCTCGAGATTCTGTGGGGCGCCTGGTGGGCCGGGCTGGCGGTGGTGCCGGTCAACGCCAAGCTGCACCCGGCCGAGGTGGAGTGGATCGTGGACAACGCGCAGGCGCGCTGGGCCTTCGTGACGCGCGACGTGGCGCCGCAGCCGCTGGCCGGGCTGGCGCGGCAGATCGACGTGGAATCGGACGAGGCCGACGCGCTGCTGGCGCCACTTCCGCACGGCGCCCTGCCCCCGCCCGTTGACAGCGCGCCCGATGACCTGGCGTGGCTGTTCTACACCAGCGGCACCACCGGCCGGCCCAAGGGCGTGATGCTGACGCACCGCAACCTCATGACCATGGGGCTGACCTACTTCGTGGACGTGGACGCGGTGCAATCGCAAGACGCGATCGTGTACGCCGCGCCGATGTCGCACGGGTGCGGCCTGTACGCCATTCCCCACCTCATGGCTGGGGCGCGCCATGTGGTGCCGGCTTCGGGCGGGGTGGAGCCGGCCGAGCTGTTTGCGTTGGGCCAGGCGCTGGGGCCGCTGTCGACCTTTGCGGCGCCCACCATCGTCAAGCGGCTGGTGGACCACGCCGAGGCACAGGGCCTGGGCCCCGACGACGCGGCGCACGCGTTCAAGACCATCGTGTACGGCGGCGCGCCAATGTACGTGGCCGACATCCAGCGCGCGCTGCGCGTGATGGGCCCGCGCTTTGTGCAGATTTACGGCCAGGGCGAAACGCCGATGGTGGCCACGGCGCTGTCGCGCCGGCACATTTCAGACAGCGGCCACCCCGACCACGCCGCGCGGCTGGCGTCGGTGGGGGTGGCGCAGACGCCGGTGCAGGTGCGCGTGGCCGGGGCCGACGGCGCCGACCTGCCGCCCGGCGAGGTGGGCGAGGTGCTGGTGCGCGGCGACACGGTGATGGCCGGCTACTGGCGCAACCCCGACGCCGCCGCCGCCGCCGTGCGCGACGGCTGGCTCTGGACCGGCGACATGGGCACGCTCGACGGCCATGGCTTCCTCACGCTCAAGGACCGCAGCAAGGACCTGCTCATCAGCGGCGGATCGAACATTTACCCGCGCGAGGTGGAAGAGGTGCTGCTGACCGCGCCCGGCGTGGCCGAGGTGGCGGTGGTCGGCGCGCCCGACCCCGAGTGGGGCGAAATCGTGGTGGCCTTCGTGGTGACCACGCCTGGCCACCCCCAGGCCAGCGCCGCCGCCCTGGACGCGCATTGCCTGGCGCACATCGCGCGCTTCAAGCGCCCCAAGCGCTACGTGTTCGTGGACGCGCTGCCCAAGAACCACTACGGCAAGGTGCTCAAGACGGAACTGCGCGACCGCGCCAAGGAAGGGTCGGTTCAGCCGCTGGCACCCGAACCGGTGGCCCGGTCCTGAGACCCCCACCGGAAGAACATCGGGTACACCTTTTCCACCACCGGCCCGTCGAAGTCCCAGGCCAGGCATTGGCCCAGGTGGGCCGGCGGGCGGCCGTCGGCCGGGGGTGCAAAGGAAGCGGACCGCGTCTGGTAGGCAGCGGTGGCCAGGTTGAACAGCAGTTCGCGCAGGTGCGTGCAGCCCTGCACGCCACCCAGGTGGCGCTGGATGGTGTGGCGCCAGCCGCGGCCCAGCACCTCGCCCACCATGCGCTGCATGGGGGCCATGGCCTGCGGGCAGGGATCGTGGGGATGGGCGTCCATGGCCACGGCCACCCCGCGGATGACCATGCCTTCGTCAAAGGTGACGCGCAGGCGCATGTGGTGAACGGGTTCGCCGGCTTCCCAGCGGCCTTCGCCTTCGATCTCGAACGGGTGCGGCTTGCTGTCGTGCAGTTCGCCTTCGATGTCCCAAAGACCGTCGTCGCGCCGGTAACCCTGGTAGGTGACGCGGCGGGTGTGCATGGGGGTGCGGGGGGCGGGTGGGGGCAGTGGCAAGGCGAAGCTCCGGCAGACACGGGAAAACCCTGCATTGTCGGTGTGCGCGGGGCCGGGCGCTGGCACACTGGCGTCAACCGCCGAGGAGCAATGCCATGGGCCACGACCACCCACACCCGCACCCGCACGACCATTCCCACGATCACCCCGACCACGGTCGCGACGCCCGCTGGAAGCACGACGGCGTGCGCGTGATTCCGGGCAACCAGCTCGATGGCAACGTGCCGTCCACCCCCGGCATGGACCGCAAGGCGGCGATCAACTTTGCGCGGGTGGGGGCGCAAAAGCTGTGGGCAGGCACGGTCACCATCCACCCCGACGCCAAGACCGGCGCGCACCACCACGGGCACCTGGAGAGCGTGATCTACGTGGTGAAGGGCCGTGCGCGCATGCGCTGGGGCGAACAGCTCGAGTTCACCGCCGAGGCCGGCCCGGGCGATTTCATCTACGTGCCGCCGTACGTGCCGCACCAGGAGATCAACGCCAGCCCGACCGAGGTGCTGGAATGCGTGCTGTGCCGCAGCGACGGCCAGGCGGTGGCGGTCAACCTCGACATCGAACCGGTGGAGAAGCCCGAGCAGGTGCTGTGGGTGGACCCGACGCACCCGACCGGGGGGGTTTGAGGTTTCTTCGGGGGTGGTGGGTGGGCGGGGGCTTCGACAGGCTCAGCCCGAACGGTGGAGGCTCAGCCTGAACGGTGGGGGCTCGGCCCGAACGATGGGGGCTCAGCCTGAACGGTGGGGGCTCGGCCCGAACGGTGGGGAGGGGCTCAGGCGGGTACTCTCCCGTTCGCCCTGAGCCTGTCGAAGGGTTGGGTGCGGCTTCGACTGGCTCGGCCCGAACGGCGGCGGCCACAATCACTCCCATGCAAGACCTGCGCGCCCTCTCCGCCACCCTGCCCGCCACCGGACGGCTCGAGGCGATCGTGTTGCGCCCGCAGCGGCGCGGTGACGCGGTGCGGGCGGACGAGGCGGAGGTGGTGGCGCACCGCGGGCTCACCGGTGACCACACCGCCCTGCGGCGCAGTGCCAGGCGGCAGGTGACGCTGCTGCAGGCCGAGCACCTGCCGGTGATCGAGGCGCTGACGGGGCAAGCGGTGCCGCCCGAACTGCTGCGGCGCAACCTGGTGGTGAGCGGCGTCAACCTGCTGGCGGCGCGTTCACCGTTTGCCGATGTGGTGCTGCACGTGCGGCTGGGCGATCAGGTGGTGATGGAGGTCACCGGGCCGTGCGCGCCGTGTTCGCGCATGGAGGAACTGCTGGGGCCTGGCGGCTACAACGCCCTGCGCGGGCACGGCGGTATGACGGCGCGGGTGCTGGTGGGCGGGGTGCTGCGGGTGGGCGATGCGGTGCGGGTGGAGGTGGGCTGAGCCCCTCATCCGTTCGGGCTGAGCCGACCCCGTTCGGGCTGAGCCAGTCGAAGCCGCACCCCAACCCTTCGACAGGCTCAGGGCGAACGGCGTGGTTCGCACCCCAACCCTTCGACAGGCTCAAGGCGAACGGCGTGGTTTGCTCCCCAACCCTTCGACAGGCTCGGGGCGAACGGCGTGGTTTGCACTCAGGCCCTTCGCCAAGCTCAGGGCAAACGGGAGAGGTCTGCGCTCAATCGCCCTGAAAGCCGTCCGCCCTCAGCGTCACCACCAGCGTGTCGCGCCAGCCGTGGCCGCCCGGTTGTTCGGGCTGGATCGGCGTGGTTTCGTGGATCATGCGCGCGTCGTCGAGCAGCAGCAGCGACCAGGGGTCGCGCAGGGTGAAGCGCTGGCCGTTGGGGCCGGCGGCTTCGAACACGCGGCTTTCGCCCCCCTTGATGGCATGGCGGCCGACCAGGAACACGGCCACCAGATCGACGCCATCGCGGTGAGCGCCTTCGGGCGTGGGTCGGCCGATGCCGTCGGTGGTGTCGATGCGGAAGGGGTGCGCTTCGACGAACCAGGTGTGCGCGCCGCGCAGGGCGGTGGCGGCCTGGCCCAGGCGGCGCAGCAGCGGCGCCCAGGCGGGGGCGGCCACCATGGCCGGGTCCATGGGTTCAAACCAGCGCTGCATGCCACCGTGCAGGGCGTTGTATTCCACCGGTTGCCAGTGGGCGCGGTGGGGCGACTGGGTGACGTCGTCGCCCTGGACCACGAAGCAGCTGTGGCGGCGCAGGCGGTAGCGGCCGCCGTCTTTCAGGTAGGCGTCGGGCACCAGCTGGTTCCAGTGCGGTTCCAGCGCGCGCAACTGCGCCAGCGGCAGGCCTGCCCAGGCGGCGGTGTCGGCGCCGCCCAGCAAGGCAGCGCCGCGCTCGCGCAGGGCGGTGTCCACGGCGTGGGGCGACAAGGTGGGGGGCGAAAACTCGGCAGCGCTCATGCGGCCAAGTGTAGGCGGGCGGATCGGGGTAAGCCCGCATCGGTGGCCATGCCCGGTGGTGGCCCAATGGCACCATGAATGCCGCCGCCGACCCCCGTCCGTCCGAGCCCCACGAACCGCGCGAGCCCTCGGTGTTTGACCTGCCGCTGGCCGACCTGAGGTTCAGCGACCCGCTGCACTGGCTGCGGCTGGGCTGGGCCGATTTCCTGCGCAGCCCGGCCATCGGGCTGTTCTACGGGGTGTGTTTCTTTGCCATGGGCCACGCGCTGCTGTATGTGTTCCAGGCGGCACCGGCCTATGTGCTGGCGCTGTCGGCAGGTTTTCTGCTGATGGGGCCGTTTCTGTGCCTGGGCCTGTACGACGTGAGCCGCGCGCTGGAGCGCGGCGAAGCCCCGTCGTTGGCGCGCTCGCTGCGCGCGTGGATGCCCACCAAGGGCACCATGGCCATCTTTGCCGGGGTGCTGCTCATTCTGGAAATGCTGTGGGGCCGCGCGTCGCTGGTGGTGTTTGCGGTCACCTTCAACACCATGCCCGACACCGCCAACCTGCTGCGCCAGTTGCTGAGCGGCCAGAACCTTGAGTTCCTCATCACCTGGACGGTGGTGGGCGCGGTGTTCGCCGGGCTCATCTTCACCACCAGCGTGGTCAGCATTCCCATGATCCTGGACCGTGGCACCGACGCGATTTCGTCGGGCCTCACCAGCATTCGGGCCTGCCTTCAAAACCCCGGCGTGATGCTCTGGTGGGGTGCGCTGATCACCTTGCTGGTGGGGCTGGCCATGCTGCCGTGGTTCCTGGGCCTGCTGGTGGCCGGGCCGGTGCTGGGACACGCCACCTGGCACGCGTACCGCGCCACGGTGGCACCCCCGGGCGGCGATCAGGCGCCGTAGAACGGGCCGCGGCGTTCGCGCCGGCCCACCGAAGAGCCCAGCAACGAGGGCTCCACCAGGCCTTCAAACAGCGGCTGCAGCGCCATCACGCGGACCATCGCCTCGCGCTCGTCCTGCGTCTGGCACAGCCACTGGTGCAGCGCCGGCCGCAAGAACCACAGGGTTTTGGCCGAATCGGCCACCAGCACGCGGTGCCGCAGCTGTTCGGCTTCCCAGCCCTCGGCAGGGCCCACCAGCGCCAGCATGGATTGGCGCACCCGGGCAAGCCTCAGGGGATCGTCGTCTCGTTTGGGTTCGCCATGAAGGCGTTGGGCTACGGTGTCGAACAGGGTGGAGAAGATGGACTTCACGATGGGCGGCTGTGGATGATCTGTTTCGACAACGCTGGAAACGGAACGCCATTCCGTTCTATACCCCGTATTGTGTATCGAATCGCGTTCATCGGTTCACATCAACCACCAGTCGCCCGCGGACTTGACCGGCCAGCACCCTCGCACCGGCCTCGATGGCTTCGCCCAGGCCGATTTCCTGGGTGAGCGCGTCCAGCTTGGCGCGGTCCAGGTGCTCGGCCAGGCCGGCCCAGGCGGCCTCGCGGCGCTTCATGGGCGCCATCACACTGTCGATGCCGTACAGGGTGACGCCGCGCAGGATGAACGGCGCCACGCTGGCGGGCAGGTCCATGCCCTGGGCGAGGCCGCAGGCGGCCACTGCGCCACCGTAGCGGGTGGCGGCGCAGGCGTTGGCCAGGGTGTGGCTGCCCACGGCATCCACCACGCCGATCCAGCGCTCTTTCTGCATCGGTTTGCCGGGCGCCGACAGCTCGGCCCGGTCGATCACCGTGGCAGCGCCCAGGCCCTGCAGGTAGCCGGCCTCTTGCGGGCGGCCGGTCGAGGCCACCACCGTGTGCCCCAGCGCCGACAGCAGCGCAATGGCCACGCTGCCGACGCCGCCGCCGGCCCCGGTCACCAGCACCTCGCCGCTGCCGGGCGCCACGCCGGCGTCGGCCCAGTGCTTTTGCAGCGCCTGCACGCACAGCATGGCGGTGTAGCCAGCGGTGCCGATGGCCATGGCCTGGCGGGGCGTGAAAGCGGCGGGCAGCGGCAGCAGCCAGTCGCCCTTGAGGCGCGCCTTCTGCGCCAGCCCGCCCCAGTGCACCTCGCCCACGCCCCAGCCGTTGAGCAGCACCGCGTCGCCCGCCTTGAAACGGGGGTGGCTGCTGTCGGTCACGGTGCCGGCCAGATCGATGCCGGGCACCATGGGAAAGCTTCGCACCACCGGCGACTTGCCGGTGATGGCCAGCCCGTCCTTGTAGTTGAGGGTGGAGTACGCCACCGCCACGGTGACGTCGCCGGCGGGCAGCTGCGCCTCGTCGATGCGCGCCAGTTCGCAGCGGTAACCGGTGTCAGGCTTGGTGATCAGCAGGCCGTTGAACATTCGGGGGGTCTCCTTGGGGCGGTGAAGCACCCTCGCGCCACAGGCGGGCCATCAGCCACCAGCCGATGAGGGTGTTGGTGAGGGCCAGCATCGCCAGGGCCAGCCGCAGGGCGGTGGGGGGTTCGTGGATCTGGATGAACAGCACCAGGGCGCTGGAGAGGACCTGGAAGCCGACCACCAGCCAGAAAAGGCCCTTGCGGGGCTGCCAGAGTCGGTTGAATGCGTCGGACAGCGAAGTCATGCGCCGGATTGTGCCGAGCCGGCCTTTTCCCGCGCCGCCGCACGGGCAGCTTCCTGCTCCTGCAGCCAGCGCCACATGACCTTCCCGCTGCCGCTCTTGGGCAGGGCGTCGACAAACGCCACTTCGCGGGGGGCCTTGTAGACGGCCATGTGCTCGCGGCACCAGGCGAGGATGTCGGCCTCGGTGGTCTTGCCCCTGGCATCGGCGCGCAGCACCACCACCGCCTTGACGCTTTCGCCACGGTAGGCGTCCTGCGTGGCGATGACGCAGGCTTCGGCAATGGCCGGGTGCTTGAACATCAGCGCCTCGACCTCGGCCGGCCACACCTTGAAACCGCTGGCGTTGATCATGCGCTTGAGGCGGTCGGTGATGAAGAAATAACCGTCTTCGTCCACACGCCCGAGGTCGCCCGAGCGAAAGAAGCGCTTGCCGTCGATGTCGATGAAGGCGGCGGCGGTGGCCTCGGGCCGTTTCCAATAGCCGTCGAACACCTCGGGCCCGTGAATGACGATCTCCCCCGCCTCGCCCTGGGGCAGTTCGCGCAGTGTGTCGGGGTCGATCACGCGGGCGTCGGTGCTCATGAACGGAATGCCGAGGCACTGCTGCTTGGGGTGGTCGGGCGGATTGCTGTGCGACGGCGCGGCGGTTTCGGTGAGGCCATAGCCTTCCACGTAGCGCAGCCCGAACAGATCGAACAGGCGCTGCGCCACGGCCTGGGGCATGGCGGCACCGCCCCCACCGATGTTGACGAGGCTGGACAGGTCGTACTGGTCGAAGCTCGGGCTGGCCAGCAGGTCGATCACCATGGTGGGGATGTTGGTCCAGTGGGTGACGCGCCAGGTGGAAATGAGCCGCCCGGCGAGCTCGCGGTCCCAGCGCGGCATGAGCACGATGGTGCTGCCCTGGTAGATGCCCGCGTGCATGCCGGTGACCATGCCGGTGATGTGAAACAGCGGCACCACCACCAGCGCCACGGTTTCGGGCGTGCTGGTGCCCCACAGGCCGCTGGCCACCGCGTTGTGCATGAGCGAGCGGTGCGGGTGCATGCAGCCCTTGGGCAGGCCGGTGGTGCCACTGGTGTACGGCAGCACCGCGAGGTCGTCGGGCCCGCGGTTGTGCGCGGGCAGCGGCGCGGTGCAGGCCAGCGCAACGTTCCACGCCACCACCGAACCGCCGTCGAGCACCGGGGTTTCGTGGCGCGTGCCCAGCCAGGACTGCCAAGAAGGAGGCACTTCGGCCTGCGGGCCGATCGCATCGGCGTAGTGGGTGACCACCAGATGGCGAAGCCGCTCGCCCGTGGGCACGCCCGCGTTGGCCTTGACCAGCTCGCCCGCCAGATCGGCGGAACAGATGGCGACCCGGGCGTCCGGATCGGTGATGTAGTGGCCGAGTTCGTCGGCCTTGTTCATGGGGTTGACCGGCACCACCACCGCGTTGGCCCGCAGCACGGCGTAGTACGCCACGATCCACTGCGGGCAGTTCTGCATCAGCACGATCACGCGGTCGCCATCGCCCACACCCTGCTGCCGCAGGTGGGCCGCGAGGCGTTCGGCCTGGCCCAGCAATTCGGCGTAGGTGGTGCGGCGGTCGAAGAACACGAGCGCCGGTTTGTCCGGGTAGCGCAGTGCGCTCACCTCGAGGTTGCGCCACACGGACGTGGCGGGCGGGCGAAGCACGTGCGGCAGGCGCCTGGGCCAGAAACGGTGGTGCGCCCGAACCTGCGGGTTCGTAGGGTTCATGTCGGCTGTCTCCGGTGTCGTGGCGCGCTTCATGGGTCCGAGAGAAGGGGCGCGCCTGACCGCAGCATACGTGCGCTGTCAGCGACGTGTCAGACAACCTTGTCGCCAGGACGACCCGACTGGCATGGAACCTGCACAGGTACTACATCGGCGGGCCGTGGGATCCCGTCGAGCGATAAAGCGATAAATCCTTTGCATGACTTTCCCACGTAAACCCCGATCCCCGGTGCAAAACGCCGGGGCTACAGTGCGCTGCCGCTTGCCGATGCACCGAACGGGTGCCTTGACGGGCCCGGCTGGAAACTTTCACACACCAACGGAGAGACCGATGAAACTGACTTCCCTGAAGCTGACCGCCCTGACCCTGGGCACCGTGGCCGCCCTCGTGGCCGCGCCCGCCCATGCCGGCAAAGACCTCGATGCCGTCAAGAAGCGTGGCGAGCTCAACTGCGGGGTGAACACGGGCCTGCCAGGCTTCTCGGCAGCCGACAGCCAGGGCAAATGGACCGGCATGGACGTGGACGTCTGCCGCGCTGTGGCCGCGGCCATCCTGGGCAACCCCGACAAGGTGCGTTACGTGCCGCTGACGGCCCAGCAGCGCTTCACCGCCCTGCAATCGGGCGAAGTGGACCTGCTGGCACGCAACACCACCTGGACCCTCACCCGCGACGCGTCGCTGGGTTTGCACTTCGTCGGTGTGAACTTCTATGACGGCCAGGGCTTCATGGTGCCCAAGAAACTCAACGTGAAAAGCGCCAAGCAGCTCAAGGGCGCCACGGTCTGCGTGCAGTCCGGCACCACCACCGAACTCAACCTGACCGACTACTCGCGGGCCAACAAGCTCAACATCAAGCCGGTCGTGTTCGAAAAGCTCGAAGCCGCCGTGGCCGCCTACGCCTCGGGCCGCTGCCAGGCCTACACCACCGACGCCTCGGGCCTCGCATCCACCCGCGCCAAGGACATGGCCAAGCCCGACGACCACGTGATCCTGCCCGAGCTGATCTCCAAGGAACCGCTGGGCCCGGTCGTGCGACGCGGCGACGACGAGTTCTTCGCCATCGTCAAGTGGGTCGGTTTCGCCATGCTTGACGCCGAAGAGAACGGCGTGACGCAGGCCAACGTGGACCAGCAGAAAGCCAGCAGCACCAACCCCAGCGTGATGCGCCTGCTGGGCATGGGCAACGAAGACACCGGCAAGCTGTTGGGTCTGGACAAGGAATGGGCTTACCGCGCCATCAAGGCGGTGGGCAACTACGGCGAACAGTTCGAGCGCCATGTCGGCCCCAAGACCCCCATCGGCCTGCCGCGCGGCGTCAACAACCTGTGGAACAACGGCGGCCTGATGTACGCCCCGCCGATCCGCTGATCGCTCTCCCCGGGGCCGTCTGAGGCGGCCCTTTTCCGGTCCGCCCGCTGCACACCAGCGGGTGGATCGCGTTATGTTCACATCCGGCGAGGTCCTCGTTGGCCAATTCCGCATCCCCCCCTCCCCGTTCCAGCCGCTGGTCCCTCAACAGCAGGGCAACGCGCGGACTCATTTATCAGGCCGTGGCGCTGTTGCTGCTGGTCCTGGGCCTCTGGTACGTAGCGCACAACACCCAGGTGAACATGCAGGCGCGCGGCATCCAGAGCGGCTTCGATTTCCTGGGCGCCAGCGCCGGTTTCGACATCGGCGAAACCATGGTGCCTTACGACCCCACGCAAAGCTACGGCAAGGCCATCTGGGTCGGCGTGCTCAACACCATCAAGGTGGCGGTGGCGGGCATCATCCTCACCACCCTGCTGGGTGTGCTGCTAGGCGTGGGGCGCTTCTCGCGCAATGCGCTGGTGCGCGGCCTTTGTTACGGCTATGTCGAGGCGTTCCGCAACGTGCCGCTGCTGCTGCAGCTGCTCATGTGGTACTTGGTCTTCATCGAGATATTGCCCGCCTCCAACGAGGCCATGACCATTGGCGGCCTGGTGTTCCTGAGCAAAGGCGGCCTGTCGATGCCCTGGCCCACGGCCGGGGTTGGCCACGTGCTGGGTGGGCTGGCCGTCGGCGTCGTGGCCGGCATTCTGTGGCGCCGCCGCATCCAGAGCCGGTTCGAAGCCACCGGGCAGGACGGTGACCGCGTGTGGGCACCGCTGGTCCTGCTGCTGGTGTTCGCGCTGGTGGGCTGGGTGGTGGCAGGCATGCCACGCGAGTGGAACGTGCCGGAACAGCTGGCCTTCATGGTCGACGGGGGCGTGGCCCTCACGCCCGAATTCCTGGCGCTGCTCATCGGTCTGGTCATGTACACCGCGTCCTTCGTGGCCGAGGTGGTGCGAAGCGGCATCCAGTCGGTCGGGCGCGGGCAGGACGAAGCCGCGTCGGCGCTGGGCCTGAACCCTCGCCAGAAAATGCGGCTCGTGATCCTGCCGCAGGCCATGCGCGTGATCATCCCCCCGCTCACCAACCAGTACCTCAACCTCACCAAGAACTCGTCGCTGGCGGTGGTGGTCGGTTACCCCGACGTGGTGTCGATCGCCAACACCACCATCAACCAGAGCGGCCGGGCGGTGGAGTGCATCGCCATCATCATGCTGGTGTACCTGAGCACATCGCTCACCACCTCGTTGCTCATGAACGAGTACAACCGCCGCATGGCAATCCAGGAGCGGTGATCGCCATGACGACCGAATTCCAACCGATCGCACCCCGGCCTTCGCCGGTGAAACTGTCCGGCCCCGTGGTGTGGATGCGGCGCAACCTGTTTGCCGACTGGCGCTCCACGCTGGCCACGGTGCTCTTCGGGGGCCTGCTGCTGTGGGTGCTGCCCGGGCTGCTGCGCTGGATGGTGGGCAGTGCCGTGTTTGCGCCCGACCCCGACGCCTGCCAGGCCGCGCGCGGTGTGGGCGCCTGCTGGGGCGTGATCACCGAAAAGTACCGCGTGATCCTCTTCGGTCGCTACCCCTTCGAAGAGCAGTGGCGCCCGCTGGTGGCCACCGTGCTGGTGGTCGGTGGCCTGGTGGTGAGCTGCATGCGCTTCTTCTGGAAGCGCTGGCTGCTGCTGGTCTGGATCGCCATCCTGGGCGCGTTCTTCACCCTCATGGGCGGCGGCGTGGCGGGTCTGGTGCCGGTGCGCACCGACCAGTGGGGCGGACTGCCGCTGACCATCATGCTGGCCGTGGTGTCGCTGTTCCTGGCCTTCCCGCTGGCGGTGCTGGTGGCGCTGGGGCGGCGGGCCAAGCTGCCCGCCATCCGGACCATCTGCGTGCTCTACGTGGAACTGGTCCGCGGTGTGCCGCTGATCTCGGTGCTGTTCATGGCGTCGTTCATGTTTCCGCTGTTCGTGCCGCAGGGCGTCACCGTCGACGTGCTGGTGCGCGTGATCGCGGGCCTGACCCTGTTCATCGCGGCGTACATGGCCGAAACCGTGCGCGGCGGCCTGCAGGCCGTGCCCAAGGGGCAGTTCGAGGCAGCCGATTCGCTGGGCCTGGGCTACTGGCAGACCCAGCGGCTCATCGTGCTGCCGCAGGCGCTGTCGCTGGTGGTGCCCAGCATCATGAACACCTTCATTTCGCTGTTCAAGGACACCTCGCTGGTCACCATCGTCTCGCTCTACGAGCTCACCGGGGCGCTGTCGCTGGCGCTCAACTCCGACGTGCAGTGGCGCCCGTTCAAGCTCGAGGCCTACTTCTTCATCACGCTCATCTACTTCGCCGGCTGCTTTGCCATGTCACGGTACAGCCTGTGGGTCGAAAAACAACTGAGCGCGAGCAAGGCGCGCTGAACGCACAACACATCAGAGCACAACATGACCGAACCCATCATCCGTTTCGACAAGGTCAACAAGTGGTACGGGAACGACTTCCACGTGCTGCGCGACATCGACCTTTCCGTGGCCAAAGGCGAGCGCATCGTGATCTGCGGGCCTTCGGGCTCCGGCAAGTCCACGCTGATCCGCTGCATCAACCGGCTCGAGGAACACCAGCAAGGCACGCTGTCGGTCGATGGCATTGAACTCACCGACGACGTGAAGGCCATCGATCAGGTGCGCAAGAACGTGGGCATGGTGTTCCAGCAGTTCAACCTGTTTCCGCACCTCACGGTGCTGGAAAACCTGACGCTGTCGCCCATGTGGGTGGGCAAGATGCCCAAGAAGGAAGCCGAAGAACGCGCCATGCAGCAGCTGCAGCGCGTGCGGATTGCCGAGCAGGCCGGCAAGTACCCGCTGCAGTTGTCGGGCGGACAGCAGCAGCGCGTGGCCATTGCGCGCGCGCTGTGCCTCACGCCCAAGATCATGCTGTTCGACGAGCCCACCTCGGCCCTCGACCCCGAAATGATCAAGGAAGTGCTCGACGTGATGATCGAGCTGGCCAACATGGGCATCACCATGCTCTGCGTGACCCACGAAATGGGCTTTGCCAAGGCCGTGGCCGACCGCGTGATCTTCATGGACCAGGGCCAGATCGTCGAGCAGAACACGCCCGAAGCGTTCTTCAACAACCCGCAGAACGAACGCAGCAAGGATTTCCTGTCGAAGATCCTGGGCCATTGACCCGCCGCCGTCCGCCTGGCGGCAGATACATTCCCTGACTTGAGTCGGTCACCCGGGGCCGTGCACAATGCGCGCGGCCGACCGGAGACCGACCATGACGACAAACGACCGCCCCCCCGTGCAGCGCCTGACCTGGCTGCGTTGGGGTTGCACCACCGCGCTGGGACTGTCGCTGTGGTGCTCGGGCGCGGCCCTGGCGTTCGACCTGCAGGGGCACCGCGGCGCCCGCGGGCTGGCGCCCGAAAACACCCTGGCCGGCTTCGAGCGCGCGCTGGCCATCGGCGTGACCACCCTCGAGCTCGACGTGGTGCTCAGCGCCGAGGGCGTTCCCGTGGTGTCGCACGACACGGCGCCCAACCCCGACATCACGCGTGACGCCGACGGCCGCTGGCTGCAGGCGCGTGGCGAACCGTTCGTTCGCCGTTCCCTGAACGACATCCTGGCGCTGGATGTCGGGCGCATCCACCCCGCCAGCCGTTACGCGCGCACGTTCGCCGAACAGGCGCCCGTGGACGGCGAGCGGATTCCCACCCTGGCGGCCGTGTTCGAGCGCGTCAGGCGCCTGGGCGCAGAGCACGTGCGGTTCAACATCGAGACCAAGCTCAACCCGGTGCAGCCCGACGCCTCGCCCGACCCAGAGGCGTTTGCGCGCGCCGTGATCGAGGTGGTGCGCAGCCACGGGCTGGCGCGGCGGGCCACCATCCAGAGCTTTGACTGGCGCACCTTGCAGGCGGTGCAGCGACTGGCGCCCGAGATCGGGGTGGTGCACCTGACGGCCCAGCAGGAAGGCTTCGACACCCTGGCCGACGGACGCTGGACCGGGGGTCTTCGACTGGCGTCCGCCGGCGACGCGCCAGGCCTGGTGGCTGCAGCCGGCGGCAAGGTGTGGTCGCCGAACCACCGCGACGTGAGCCAGCACCTGCTCGAGCGCGCAAGGTCGCTGGGCTTGCGCACCATTCCCTGGACGGTGAACGACGTGCCCGACATGGAGCGCCTGATCGACTGGGGCGTGGACGGTCTGATCACCGACCGACCCGACCGGCTGCGCGATGTGATGCGGCAGCGCGGCATGGCACTGCCCCCCACCGTGGTGCCGGCGCTGGCCGCCACCGAACGAACCGCGAGCTGAGCATGGGCACCGAGTTGTTGCGGGTGGCCAGGGAGACGGTGGAATCGCTGCGGAACGGCCGCATCGGCGGCCAGCAGGCGTCACAGCAGCTTCGCGCACAACAGGCGCTGCTGGACGCCCTGCCCCCGCGCTTTGCCGAGGTGCTGCACGCCCTGCTCGACCGGCTGGAGTCGAGCGCGCTGTTCGAGGGCGAGAGCTGCTCGTTCAGCCAGCGCGAACTGCACGACCACCTGGACAGCTGGCTGGCCCAGGCCGAGCGCCGGCTGGTGCAGGCTCCGCCGGGCGCCGCCGCCGGATAGCCGGCGCCCGCCGGGGCCTTCGGACGGATGCCCGGGAACTTGCCACCCCCTGCCCCTATCATTCCGCCCATGCGCGTGTTCCTGATCGCCCTCGTGATTGCCCTGCTGCCTGTGCGCGGCTGGGTGGGCGATGCCATGGCCGTGTCCATGGCAGCCAGCGCCACGTCGACGGCAGCGGAGGCGCCCTGCCCCCACGCGGCCACCGGCGGGCAGCCGCACTACGTGGCCGACGCACCCGTCGCGTCGTCACACGACCATGCCGGCATGGACACCGCCGAGCCGGCGCACGACGCCAGCCACCACGGTCACCTGGTGTGCGACGTGTGCAACGGACCCGCCCTTCACACGCCCGGCACCGTGGCGCCAGCGGGTCACTTCAGCCACGGTGTGCACATCGAGCGCGCCGAGCGCTTCGCCAGCCTGGCCCCGCGCCACGCCCACAAACCGCCCATCGCCTGAGCTTTCGCACCACAGGTGCGTCTGCACGCAGCCCCGCTGCCGCGCAGACGCCGGTTCGACGCTTCAGGAGATCTGCATGAAACCCCTTCAATGGCTGGCGCCGCGCTGGATGGCGCCGGCGCTGATCGTGGCCCTGGCCTCGCCGGCCTGGTCCGCGGACGGCTCGCTCGCGGACGCGCTGCGCGCGGCCGATCCGGCCACCCCTTCCACCGCCGCGCCACTGGCGCTGCCCGACCCCCAGCGCCTGGACGTGCCGGACCTGCCGGCCGACCTGGAACGCGCCCGTGAAATCTGGCGCGAAGCCAACCGGCGGGTGGCCGAATTCCCGCGCGGTCACGTCGACCTGCTGCGCTGGGAAGCCGCCAACACGGCACCCGCCACCGCCGGTTCACCGGCCCGGCCAGCCCAGCCAGCCCCCGAGCCCCTGGGACTCGCCGAGACCCTGCGCCTTTCGCTGCGTGAGCGGCCCGACCTGTTCACCCACCCCGACATGAACGCGCTGGACCGGCAGCGGGTGAAAGTGGCCTATGCCGACCACGTGCGCGAGCTGCAGCACGCATGGATCGACGCCGTGGCCATGCGCGAGCGCGCCCGCTTCGCCGATGCGGTGCTGGACGCCAGCCGCACCGGCAGCGAACTCGGCCGCCGCATGGTGCGGGCCGGCAACTGGCCCCAGGCCCGGCTGATGCAGGAGCAACTGATCGAGGCCGGCGCCTGGCAGGCGCGCGCAGACGCCGAAGTGGCGGCCCGCTCGGCCCTGCTCCGGCTGGCGGCCATGCTGGGCATCTGGCACACCGATGACCTGCTCGCGCTGGAACAGCGCCTGCCCAAAGGCCTGCCGGCACCGCCACCCCAGGTGAGCCCCGGCGAAGGGCTGCAGGCGTCCGGCATCGAAGCTGCGGCCATTAACACCGACACCCCGCTGGCGCTGGAGCGCGAAGCTGCGCGCCGCGCGTTCGGCGCTTTGCCATCGGGGCGGTGGGACGCATGGACCCGCGCGCGCGACGCCGCCCTGCAGGCCCTGCCCGATCCCGGATCCGCCGGCATGACACCGCCCCACATCGATGACCTGAGCCTGGTGCGCGAGCACCGCCTGCGCGAAGCCGACGAGATGCGCGCCAGGGTGGTCCGCATGGCCGGTGAACGCCGAACGGGCTCACGGGCTGCGTGGGACCAGTTGCGGGCCCGGCACGCCGGCGCGCAGCACGCCGAGCAGGTGGTGGGCCGGCTCAAGGACGCCCTGCAACAGGAGACCCTGCTTCGCTACAACGGCATGCTGGAGAGCACCTGGCAATTGCTCGGCCGGGCGCGCGAACGCACCGCCGCACTCGATGCATCGCTGGTGGCGCGGCGCGATTTCTGGCGCGCCCAGGCCACCTGGCAATCGGTGCTGGCGGGTGCCGCCTTCAAGCCCGAGGCCGCTTCGGCCACCCCCGGCATGGCCGGCGAATCCGACGCCGGAGGACACTGACATGAACCTGCAACGACGACACTTTTTTGCCGGCGCCGCCACCGCCGTGGCCGCCGCGAGCGTGAGCCGCGTGGCCCTGGCCGCCCTGCCCGAGGCCGTGCAACAGACCTCGGCCGACACCGCCGGCCCCTGGACCCCACCCGGCGTGACCGGCGCCGGACGGCCCTACAACCCGGTGGTCACGCTCAATGGCTGGACACTGCCCTGGCGCATGAACAACGGCGTCAAGGAATTCCACTTGGTGGCCGAGCCCGTGGTGCGCGAGATGGCACCGGGCTTCAACGTCAACATGTGGGGCTACAACGGCCAGAGCCCCGGGCCGACGATCGAGGTGGTCGAGGGCGATCAGGTGCGGATCTTCGTGACGAACCGCCTGCCCGAGCACACCACCATCCACTGGCACGGCCAGCGCCTGCCCAACGGCATGGACGGTGTGGGCGGCCTCAACCAGCCGCAGATTCCGGCGGGCAAGACCTTTGTCTACGAGTTCACCGCGCGCCGGCCCGGCACCTTCATGTACCACCCGCACGCCGACGAGATGGTGCAGATGGCCATGGGCATGATGGGCTTCTGGGTCACGCACCCCAAAGGGCGGCACCCGCTCATCGAAGACGTGCAGCGCGACTACTGTTTCCTGCTCAACGCCTTCGATGTGCAGCCCGGCAGCATGACGCCACAGGTCAACACCATGCTCGAGCAGAACATCTGGTCGTGGAACAGCCGCGTGTTCCCGGGCATCACGCCGCTGGTGGCACGGCTGGGCGACCGGGTGCGCGTGCGGGTGGGCAACCTGACCATGACCAACCACCCCATCCACATCCACGGCATCGAGTTCGAGGTGACCGGCACCGACGGCGGCCCCACGCCCAAGGGATCCCGCTGGCCCGAGGTGACGGCCGACGTGGCGGTGGGCCAGATGCGCCAGCTCGAGTTCATTGCCGACGAGCCGGGCGACTGGGCCATGCACTGCCACAAGAGCCACCACACCATGGGCGCCATGGGCCACGGCGTGCCCACCATGATCGGCGTGGACCACCGCGGCCTGGTGGCTCCGCTGCAGCGCGCCGCGCCGGACTACATGGTTATGGGCGAGCGCGGCATGGCCGACATGGGCGAGATGCAGATGGAGCTGCCGGCCAACACCTTCCCCATGATGACCGGCACCGGGCCCTACGGCCCGATCGAGATGGGTGGCATGTTCACCACGCTCAAGGTGCGCGCCGACCTGCAGCCCGGCGACTACCGAGACCCGGGCAACTACGCCATGCCTCCGGGCACGCAGGCACGGCCGGTCGACACCGGCGCAGCGCCGGCCGCACAACGCCCCGCCGCCCCGACCCAACCCGCCGATGCGAGCGCGCGCAAGCCCGCCGCCGGGCACCACAACCACTGAAAGGACTCCCATGCAGACCTTGCGACGACACCTCATGGCGCTGCCGCTGCTGGCGGCGCTGCCCCGGGCTTTTGCCCACGGCGAGAAGCCCCACCACGCCGGCCCCGTGGTGAAAGAACAGAAACCCTGGGGCATCGCCGGCGACGCGAAGAACGTGCGGCGAACCATCACCATCCGCATGACCGACGACATGAAGCTCTCGCCCAACCGCTTCGAAGTGCGCGAAGGCGAGACGGTGCGCCTGCGGGCCGTCAACGCCGGCGCGGTCATGCACGAAATCGTGATCGGCACGCCCGAGGAACTGGCCGAACACGCGGCGCTCATGAAGAAGTTTCCTGCCATGCAGCACGACGAACCCTACATGGCCCATGTGCCGCCTGGAAAACAAGGCGACATCGTGTGGCTGTTCAACCGGCCAGGCGACTTCGAGTTCGCCTGCCTGATCGCCGGCCACTTCGAGGCCGGCATGCGCGGTACGCTGCGCGTCACACCGAAAGGATGAAACCCATGAACCGCAACGCAACCCTTTCCCGCCGCCGGTGGCTGCTGGCGGCCACCGCGCTGGCACTGCCTTTCGCGGCTCAGGCACAGGCACAGTCCAGGGCCCTGCCGGTGCTGCAGGTCTGGAAAGACCCCAACTGCGGCTGCTGCAACGACTGGGTGGTCCACCTGCGCGCCGACGGCTTCACCGTGCAGACCTTCGACACCGGCAACACCACCATGCGCCGCCGCCTGGGCCTGCCCGAGCAGTTTGCGTCGTGCCACACCGGGCTGATTGGCGGCTATGTCATCGAAGGCCATGTGAACGCCCGCGAGATCCGCCGCCTGCTGACCGAGAAGCCCCAGGCACTGGGCCTGGCGGTGCCGGGCATGCCGGTGGGCAGCCCGGGCATGGACGGCCCGGACTACGGCAACCGGCGCGACCCCTACGACGTGCTGCTGGTGCAGCGCGACGGCAGCTCGCGCGTGTACCAATCGTATTTCCGCGGCTGAGCGCGGCTGGAGTTCCCATGAAAACACGTGTCATCGCAGGCCTGCTGCTGGCCACTGCCATCGCCTCGCCCACGTTTGCCAGCGACCTGCCCCAGGCCGACGCCGAGGTCCGCCGCATCAACGCCGCCGGCCAGGAAATCACCCTGCGCCACGGCGATATCAAGAACCTGGACATGCCCCCCATGACCATGGTGTTCAAGGTGAAGGACGCCGCCCTGCTGCAGAAGGTCAAGCCCGGCGACAAGGTGAAGTTCACGGCCGACAAGGTCAACGGCGCCTACACCTTGATGTCGATCGAGCCCGCGCCCTGATCCGGATGTCCTAGACCCAACGCACCTTGGCCATGCGGACAGCGTCCGCCGCGGTCTGGAACCCGCTTGGCCCGATCGATCACGCAAGGCTGTTTCAAGGAGAAGCCAACGTGAAGCGATCAAGCCATCTGGGCGACACAGGCCTTGTGAAGAGGATCGTCAAGGACCTGCCCGGCGAAACCCCTGTGCCATCCAAGCCTGCGGCGGCTCAACCCGCCCTGGGCAGGCCCCACATCACCCGCGTGCTGACCAGCAAGCCACTGAAAGAGGCTTGGCCCGAGACGCGCGCGAGGATCGAAGACGTCATCCGGGCGTTGCGACTCCGCGCGGACCATTGGGCGGAGCACCAGGCCGAGGAAAAACCGCAGTACCGGCACATCGTCACGCCGCAGTCCAAGCGAAACCGCGCCGCACTGCTCGAACGGGTCATCGTCCTGATGGACGACCACCTGGCGAGGCACCCGGAGGCGGCCGACGACTGCATCGAGGTGCACAGCTGCGACCCCGATGCCGGTGACTTCCTGGCCGAGCGGTTGGCGGCCGTGCCCGAACCCCATTCGCTGCAAGGCTGCAGCCGGGGCGGGTACCTTGTGTACGCCGGTAACGACCGAAACCCGCTGGATGGCCCGCAGGCAGGCGACTGCGTGGTGATTGCCGGCGCTCCCGAGGGGGGCGGTGGCGCGCTCAAACTGATCAGCCCTTGCTGGGGTCAGGAAGAACAGGCGTTCATGCAGATGGGGATGCTCTTCATCGCCATCCATGGCGAAGGATTCACGACGCGGCACCAGCACACGGCCACCGGAAACCTGATGGAGATCACGCCGGTGCTGGTGAAGAACGTGGTGCCGCTGGCGATGCTGGGCAGCGGCGCGGGCACCACCCGAAAGCCGGTGGAAACGAAGGACCGGAACGGCAACGTGAAGCCGCCGTACCACGGCACCAGCGTGTTCCACGCCAGCCCGGAACAGTTCGATCCCCAGGCCGCCTTGCCGGCCCGGGAAGGCCCCCACATCAATGCCCTGTTCTACTCGTTTGCCGACATGCGCGAACGGAGCAGGAGCGGCCAGCTCGACTACGGCATCGAGGACCTGTTCGATATGGCCACCAGTGTGGGCAAGGCGGTCCGGCTCTGGGCCGACGGCACCCCGCCCAAACAGCAGCTCCACGCCATCGGCGTGGGCACCGGCATTTACGGGCACGCCGAATGCGTTTCGACCGCCATGACGATGTTGATGCTCGCCCTACAAGGACGGACCGCCCGCCTCTATGACGGTGAGAAGTCATATCAGGCGGCGCGTGACATGGTGACCGGGGTCCTGGAGGCGATGACGCAGAAGATCCCGCCCGCGGAGGGCTTCACCGTCGGTGACTTTGTGCGCGAATTGCACGCCCGGATCGGCGGCATCGAGTCGGAAGAAGACAAGGCACACTGGCGCATCGGCGGGCAGAAACAGGCCCGGGAGCAACGAGTCTCTCCAGCGGCAGTGCCTGGCGGACCATCGAGTGCCGCCGATCGGGAGGGCGCCGCGCCGAGCACCGAAATCAGGGTCTGACGTGCAGCGATCGCTCCAACCCACGCGTGGTCCGCAAACCTGGGCCTTGACCTGAATCAAGACCTGATCCCGACGACTGACGGACCTAAACACCGCTCATGTGCCCTTCAGGGGCACACCCGCAGGCCGATACTTCTGTCACAAAGGTGTCATACCGGCACCGGAGCACAGGAGTCGGTCATGCGAGTCAATCAGCCCGTCACCCAGCAGGAATTCGTCATCCCGGACGGGGTCACCCTCGTCTCGACCACCGACCTCGACAGCCACATCACCTACTGCAACCCGGCGTTCATCGCCGTGAGCGGGTACAGCCGCGAAGAGCTGGTGGGGCAGCCGCACAACCTGGTGCGCCACCCCGACATGCCGCCCGAGGCGTTTCGTGACATGTGGGCCACCCTGAAAAGTGGCTCGCCGTGGTCGGCGCTGGTGAAAAACCGCCGCAAGAACGGCGACCACTACTGGGTGATGGCCAATGCCACGCCGATCGTGAGCAACGGCCAGCCGGTCGGGTTCATGTCGGTGCGCACCAAACCCACCCGTGAACAGGTGCAGGCCGCCGAAGCCCTGTATGCGCAGATGCGGGCCGAGCGCGAGCGCGGCGTGACCACCGTGGCACTGAACCAGGGACGGGTGGTGCGCACCGGCTGGCGCGGTGCGGTGCAGAACCTGTTCCGGATGACGCTGGGGCGCGCGATCGGCGCCACCTGCGTGGGCCTGGCGGTGGCCGGCATGTTCATCGGCGAAATCGGCGCCTCGCTGGGCACCGCCGCACACCTGGCGATGGGTGTGCCGCTGCTGGGCGCGGCGCTGGTGGCGTCATGGTTGCTGCGCCGCCAGACACTGCAACCCCTGCAGGATGCCATCCGGTTCGCCAACACCATGGCCGCCGGCGACCTCACCGCTCGCTACCGCAGCCAGGGCTGCGCGGAGTTCGCCGACCTGGCCAAGGCGCTGAACCAGCTCAACGTGAACCTGCGCGCGGTGGTGGCCGACGTGCGGCACGAGGTCGAGGGCGTGCAGGTGGCCAGCCAGCAGATCGCCAGCGGCAACCAGGACCTGTCGTCTCGCACCGAGGCGCAGGCCAGCAACCTCGAGGAAACCGCGGCGTCGATGGACCAGATGACCAGCACGGTGGCGCAAAGCGCCAGCACGGCCACCGAGGCAGCACAACTGGCGCAGCGGGCCGCGGTGGTGGCGCGTGAGGGCAACGCCGCGATGGGTCAGGTGGTCAGCACCATGGACGACATCAGCCGCAGCTCGGCCCGCATCGGCGAGATCATCCAGGTCATCGACGGCATTTCGTTCCAGACCAACATCCTGGCGCTCAACGCCGCGGTGGAAGCCGCGCGGGCCGGTGAACAGGGCCGCGGCTTTGCGGTGGTGGCCGGCGAGGTGCGCAACCTGGCGCAGCGCACGCTGGATGCCGCCAAGGAGATCAAGACGCTGATCGACGAGTCGACCAGCAAGGTGCAGCACGGCAGCGCCCTGGTGCACGGCACCGGACAGACCATGGCCAGCGTGGTCACCGCGGTGGAACAGGTGAACGCGCTGATCGGGGACATCACGCACGCCACGCAGGAACAGTCCAGCGGCATCGCGCAGATCAACCAGGCCGTGGGTCAGCTCGATTCGGTGACCCAGCAGAACTCGGCCATGGTCGAGGAGCTGGCGGCGGCAGCAAGTTCGCTGCAGAGCCAGGCCCAGGTGGTGCACGAAGCGGTGAAGGTGTTCCGCCTGAAGCCCTGAGGACCGCCCCCGGCGGCTGTAACGCCCGGCAACGCCGGGCGTTTTTCATGGCGCCCATGCTATGTTTGCGGCACCATGCCGAAGACCCTGCGCTACACCCTGATCTCGCTCAAGGAAATGCTGCTCTCGGGCAGCCCCATCGTGCTGATCACCATCGCCCTGATCGGCCTCACCTGGTGGTGGCTCAACCCCAACCCACCCAAGAAGGTGGTGCTGGCCACCGGCCCCGAACAAAGCGCCTACGACGCCTTCGGCCAGCGGTACGCCGAGGCGCTCAAGCGCTACGGCATCACCGTGGAACTCGTGCGCACCGAAGGTTCGTCGGACAACCTCGAGCGGCTGCGCCGTGGCGAGGTCGACCTGGGCTTTGTGCAGGGAGGCACGGCCGACATCGGCTACGACGACGACGAAAGCATCGTCTCGCTGGGCAGCCTGTTCGTGGAGCCGCTCTGGCTGTTCTACCGCGAAGATGCCGCCAAGCGCCGCAACAAGGCGGGCACGCTCGGCAACCTGGCCGATCTGGAAGGCTGGCGGGTGAACGTGGGCACACCGGGCAGTGGTGTGCCGCGGCTGTTCAACACCCTGCTCGAGGTCAACCGAATCGAGCCGCGCGAGATCGTGCTGAGCCAGCTTGAACAGACCCCTGCCACGGTGGCGTTCCTTGACGGCCAGCTCGATGCGCTGGTGTTTGCGTCGGCGCCCGAGTCGCTGATCGTGCAGATGCTGCTGCAGACGCCGGGCGTGAAGCTGCTCGACTTTGCGCAGAGCGACGCCTATTCGCGCCGCTTCGGTTACCTCACGCCGGTCACCATGCCCCAGGGCATGGTCGACCTGGCCAACAACGTGCCGCCGCGCGACGTGCGGCTGGTGGCGTCCACCACCGGCCTGCTGGCCCGCGCGGGCACCCACCCGGCGGTGCTGCAGCTGTTCTCGCAGACGGCGATCGACATGCACGGCGGCGCTGGCTGGTTCAACCGGGCGCGTGAATACCCCAACCTGGAACACAGCGAACTGCCGATCGCGCCCGAAGCCGAGCGGGCCCTCAAGGGCGGTCTGCCATTTCTGCAGCGCTACCTGCCGTTCTGGCTGGCCAACGTGATCGAGCGCATGTGGCTGGCCATGGGCCTGATCATTGCGCTGGCGCTGCCGCTCTCGCGCATCGTGCCACCGCTCTACACCTTCCGCATCCGTTCGCGCGTGTTCCGCTGGTACGCCGAACTGCGCGACATCGAACACCGGCACGAAGACGGTGAAGCCAGCGCCGACGAACTGCTGGAACAGCTCGAAGCCATGGAGCACAAGGTGGAAAAGGTGGTGGTGCCGCTCTCCTACACCGACGAGCTCTACGCACTGAGGGGCAACATCCACCTGGTGCGCAAAAAACTCCTGCGCAAGATCGCGACGCCCGCGTCAACCACCTCGACCGCTGCCCCTGCCTGAAGCGGCGGGCGCAAGGGGATCAACGATCCGCCGCCGGGCCGCCCCAAGGCGGATCAGCCCCCTGGGGGCAGCGACCCGCGCAGCGGCGCAGCGTGGGGGGCTCAACGATCCGCCGCCGGGCCGCCCCAAGGCGGATCAGCCCCCTGGGGGGGCAGCGACCCGCGCAGCGGCGGAGCGTGGGGGGGTCAATTTTTCCCGGAGTTCCTTAGCGCCTGCTGGGCCACGGCGTCGAGCGCTTCGTCGACCACACTGTGGTCGGCCACCACGCGCAGCTTGCCCTGCTCGATGAGGCGGTCCACGCCGCGGCGGGTCATGGACAGCGAGCGGCCGGCGGCCGTGCCGAACAGGAACAGGGTGCCGTGCGGGCTGGCCCAGGTGAGCTGAACGCGCAGCGTCTGGCCGTCCTGCACCAGGTCCAGCCATCCGCCCACCTTGAGCGAGGTCGCGTCGCGCAGGGCCATTTCGGCCTTGATTTCCACCCAGTCGCGCTGCATGGGCTGCGTGTTCATGAACGCCGGCTGCGTGGTCTCGGGCAACGAGTCGTCGTAGAAGTTGGTGTCCCGGGCTTCCTGGTGGCGCATCCAGGGGGCATCGTCGGCAGCGCTGAACACACTGATCTCGGGATCGGCGGCCGGCGTGGCGCGCTCGGTGCGCTGTGTCTTGTAGGCGGCCTCGTGCAGGCCCATGAGCGTCTGGAAGAAGGCCTCGACCTTGTCGCGCGGGTATTCGATCGAATCGAGTCCCTCGCGCAGGGTGCGCAGCACCGGCGGAATCACCTTGACCAGGCGTGGTCGGTTCTGGCTCGCCAAGGCGAGCTGGCTCGACCACAACAGGTCGGTCAGGATGTCCACATACCGCTTGGCCAGCGAATCGCCCGACAGCAGAGGCGGCTGGTCGGCTTCGTCGATGCGCGCCTTGGCCACCACCTGTGCCCACACGCCGGTGAGAAACCGGCGCACCGGACCGGGCGCCTTGGGGTAGTCGGGCCGGGTTCGAAATTCCTCGGCCACTTTCTCGGCCAGCAATTGCCGTTGCTCGACGCGAACCAGCGTCTGCACCGCGCGGCCGCGGGCTTCGATCTCCCGCTTGGGAATGGCCTTGTCCTGGGCCTGGCGAACCCGTTCCAGCACGGAAGGGAAACGATCGGCCAGGGCCTGGCTGCCGGGTCGCCGCAGTTCGTTGATGACCTGCCGCAGCTCGGTCATGAAGGCGGAAAACCCCTCATCCTGCTCGCTGGTGAACGCCAGGCTTCGCGCGGTGAGGTTGTCGAGCAGGCGCCGCGCGGGGTTGTTCCGGTCGGCGAAGAAGCGCGGTTCGGTGCGCGCCAGTTCCAGCAGGGCGGGCTTCATGTCCTGGAGCTGGTAGCGAACCGGCTTGAGCAGGCGCTGGTCGCTGGCGATGCGCTGCATGAGCAGGCTGACCACCTCGGCCGCCAGCGACCGGGTCATGTCGTCTCCGGCCTTGTGCGCGCCGCCCACCTCTTCGCTGCCCACGAGCAGCTGGTGCAGGTGATCGAGCGTGAGCAGTGCGGCCCGCTCGGACATGGGCTCGTCCAGCAGGTCCTCGATGCCGGCTTCTTCGTCGGCCATCGCGCGCGATTCGGGTGCCATGATCACGGCATAGCCAGCGGGCTGCACCCCCTGACTGGTCAGGAACAGGGACAACTGCGTGTAAAGCCCGGCGAGCGCTTCGCCCAAGGGCTTGGCACCGGCCTGCAGCCAGCGCGCGCGAATGGCGGGCGCGATCTGCAGTGCCTTGAGTGCCTCGGTCAGGGTTTCGACGAACGCGGTGACGCTCAAGGGGTTGGCCTCGGCGCTGACGACCCGGAAGCCCTGGGCAGAAGACAGCAGTGCGGTGAACTCGATGAACGGGTCTTCGGCGACCATCGAGGCGACCTGCTGGACGCGCGCCACCTCGACCTTCTCGTGCACCTGCTCGTCGCCCATCAGCTCCAGCTCGTCCAGGCTCAACGAGGTCTTGCGCGGCAGCCCCATGAGATCGGTGGGCGCGTCTTCCAGCCGCTCGGCCAGCGCCGACAGCCAGTGCCGGGCCACGGCCTCCCGTTGGCGCTGCAGGGCGGTGTAGGCGTCGATGAGCGCGTTGCGCTCGTGGTACTGGGTGGCCATGGCGTCGCGCTCGCGCAGGAGCGTCTGCACGCGGTCCAGCCAGGACGGAATCCACTGCCGGGTCAGCTCGAGGGCTTGGGCCAGGCAAGGTTCGAAAGCCGGGAGGGGAGCGTTGGGCATGCGTCAGTTTGGCGCGAAAGCGCCGGTTCGCAAACATTCTGCCCCGCTGGCATCCGGGACAAAGCCCGAAGTCACCAGCTTTTACCGCCCTGTTCAGTCCTTTGCCAGCAGTTGCCGCCAACCGTCGCGACCCAGGCGGCGCAGGGTTTCGACGTTGCGGGCCACGATGGCATCGGCATCACCCCCCTCGCTGGACACCGCGCGTTCCACGCTGTCTTCGCGCAACAGGTGGAGCGTTGGAAACGGCGACCGGTTGGTGGCGTTGGTGATGTCGTCCGGCTCGGCACCGTCGAAACACCAGTCCGGGTGGAACGCCGCCACCTGGATGACGCCCTCCAGGTCGTGCTCGGCGACCACGTCGTCGACCGTGCCCAGGAAATCGTTGAACACCAGAAAATCAGGAAACAGCGTCGGGTGCACCAGCAGCGTGGTGTCGATCTGGTCGGCGGGCGTGGCGGCCAGCAGGTCGAGCTCGCGATCGAGATCGTCCAGCAAGCCGTCCACGTGCCGCGCGGTGCTCACCACGATGCGAACCTGGTTCTTCACCCACACCGCGCGCGCGAACGGGCACAGGTTGAGGCCGATCACGGCCTTCTCGACCCAGTGCCGCGTCGCAGCAAGAACGGCTTCGTCGGTCACGCCAGGCTCTTGAACCTCGGCCGCTTGGGTGCGGCGCCCTCTTCGCCCAGGCGCTTCTTCTTGTCGGCTTCGTATTCCTGGTAGTTGCCGTTGAAGAAGGTCCACTGGCTGTCGTTTTCAGCGGCCAGGATGTGGGTGCAGATGCGGTCGAGGAACCAGCGGTCGTGGCTGATCACCAGCGCCGAGCCGGCAAATTCCAGCAAGGCCTCTTCGAGGGCGCGCAGGGTTTCCACGTCGAGGTCGTTGGAGGGTTCGTCGAGCAGCAGCACGTTGCCGCCCTCGGCCAGCATCTTGGCCAGGTGCAGCCGGCCGCGCTCGCCACCCGACAGGTTCTTCACCAGCTTCTGCTGGTCGCCGCCCGAAAAGTTGAAGCGGCCGCAGTACGCGCGGCTGGGCATCTGGAACTTGCCCACGGTGATCATGTCGAGCCCGCCCGAGACGTCCTGCCAGACGGTCTTGTCGCCCTCGAGGCCTTCGCGGGTCTGGTCGACCGAGGCGATCTTCACGGTCTGACCGATCTTGACCTCGCCGCTGTCGGGCTGCTCTTTGCCGGTGATCAGCTTGAACAGCGTGGACTTGCCCGCGCCGTTGGGACCGATGATGCCGACGATGGCGCCTGGCGGCACCGAGAAGCTCAGGTTGTCGATCAGCAGCCGGTCACCAAAGCTCTTGCTGACGTTCTTGAACTCGATGACTTCATTGCCCAGGCGATCGGCCACCGGAATGAAGATCTCGTTGGTCTCATTGCGCTTCTGGTACTCGACGTCGCTCAGTTCCTCGAACCGGGCCAGTCGCGCCTTGCTCTTGGCCTGGCGGCCCTTGGCGTTGGACCGAACCCACTTGAGTTCTTCCTTCATCGCCTTCATGCGGGCGTCTTCGGTGCGCTGTTCCTGCTCCAGGCGGGCTTCCTTCTGCTCCAGCCAGGTGGAGTAGTTGCCCTTGTAGGGAATGCCGTGACCGCGGTCGAGTTCGAGAATCCACTCGGCGGCGTTGTCCAGGAAGTAGCGGTCGTGGGTGATGGCCACCACGGTGCCGGAGAAGCGCTGCAGGAAGTGCTCGAGCCATTCCACCGACTCGGCGTCCAGGTGGTTGGTGGGTTCGTCGAGCAGGAGCATGTCGGGCTTGGACAGCAGCATGCAGCACAGGGCCACGCGGCGCTTCTCGCCACCGGACAGCAGGCCGATCTTTGCGTCCCAGGGCGGCAGGCGCAGCGCATCGGCAGCGATTTCGAGCTGGTGTTCGCTGTCAGTGCCGGCGGTGGCGATGATGGCTTCGAGCTGGGCCTGCTCGGCCGCCAGGGCGTCGAAATCGGCGTTCTCTTCGGCGTAGGCGGCGTACACCTCGTCCAGGCGCCTTTGCGCGGCCCGCACCTCACCCATGCTGTCTTCGACCGCTTCGCGCACGGTCTGCTCGGGATCGAGTTGCGGCTCCTGCGGCAGGTAACCGATGCGGATGCCCGGCATCGGCGTGGCCTCGCCCTCGATCTCCTTGTCAATGCCGGCCATGATCTTGAGCAGGGTGGACTTGCCCGAGCCGTTCAGGCCGAGCACACCGATCTTGGCGCCGGGAAAGAAAGACAACGAAATGTCCTTCAGGATCTGGCGTTTGGGCGGCACGATCTTGCCGACCCGGTTCATGGTGAAGACGTATTGGGCCATGGTGTTTGTGGGAAATTTGCCTCGCCCGGACCGGGCGGAAAACCGTGGATTATCGACCCATGCCACAATAGGGCTGTTCGGGCACATCAGTTGGCCCGGCACCAGCTCCCTGCTGGGGCGCGCCTCCCGTGCGGACGCCGCCAATTTCCCCGTAAATCCATCGGCCCCCTACTGAGCGGGCTGCACCCCCAAGGTGCATCCGAGTGGCCGATGTCCCAGCACCCAGGAAGGGTGCCGCTTCACACAATGAATTTCGAAGAACTGAACCTGGCCCCGGCCATCGTGCAAGCCGTGCATGAGCACGGGTATCACACCCCCACCCCCATCCAGATCGAAGCCGTTCCGGCCGTGCTGGCCGGGCGCGATCTGCTCGCCGGCGCCCAGACCGGCACCGGCAAGACCGCGGCCTTCACGCTGCCCATCCTGCAGCGCCTGTCGCAGTCGCCCCGCGCGGCCAACCGCTTCGGCGGCATCGGCATCCGTGCCCTGGTGCTCACCCCCACGCGGGAACTCGCCGCCCAGGTCGAGGAATCCGTCCGCGTTTACGGCAAGCACGTCGACCTGACCTCCACCGTGGTGTTCGGCGGCGTGGGCATGAACCCGCAGATCGACACCCTGCGCCGTGGCGTGGACATTCTCGTGGCCACGCCGGGCCGCCTGCTCGATCTGCAGCAGCAGGGCAAGCTGGACCTGTCCACCGTGCAGATCCTGGTGCTGGATGAAGCCGACCGCATGCTCGACATGGGCTTCATCCACGACGTGAAGAAGGTGCTGGCGCTGCTGCCCAAGAGCAAGCAGAGCCTGCTCTTCTCGGCCACCTTCAGCGACGAGATCCGCGAGCTCGCCAGCGGCCTGCTCAAGGACCCGCAAAGCATTCAGGTGACGCCGCCCAACACCACGGTGCAGCGCATCACCCAGGTTATTCACCCGGTGGGCCGCGGCAAGAAGAAGGCCCTGCTGGTCCACATCATCCAGCTGCACAACTGGAGCCAGGTGCTGGTGTTCACCCGCACCAAGTTCGGCGCCAACAACGTGGCCGATTACCTCAACAAGCAGGGCGTGACCGCCATGGCGCTGCACGGCAACAAGAGCCAGGGCGCGCGCACCCAGGCACTGGCCGGCTTCAAGAGCGGCGACATCCGTGCCCTGGTGGCCACCGACATCGCGGCCCGCGGCATCGACATCGACGAGCTGCCGCACGTCGTCAACTACGACATTCCCAACATCTGCGAAGACTACGTGCACCGCATCGGCCGCACGGGCCGTGCGGGCCGCGAGGGTCAGGCGGTCAACCTGGTCACCCTCGACGAAGAGGGCTTCATGATGGAGATCGAGCGCTTCACCAAGCAGCAGATTCCGGTGCAGATGTTCCCCGACTACATGCCCGAACCCGGCGAGAAGGCCGAGCCCATTGCCATGGGCCGCCAGACCCTGTGGGGCGGTGCCGGCAAACCGCCCAGCCGCGACGTGATGGCCGCCGCCGCGAAGGCCGCGCGCCAGGAGATGGTGCAGCGCATCCGCGAGAAGAAGACCAGCGACGGGCCGAGGGAAGGCCAGGGCCGCGGCGCGGGTGATGGCCAGCCGCGCCAGGGCCAGGCGCCCCGCGGCCGGGGTCCACGGCCACAGGGTCAGGGACATGGTCAGGGCCAGGGCTACGGTCAAGGCCAGCCCAACGGCCAGAACGCTGGCCAGCAGCGCGCGCGTCCGCCGCGCGCGGAGCGCCCGCCGCGCGCCGAAGGCGAAGAAGGCCACGAGCGCCAGCCAGGCCCGAACGCCCACCTGGGGAGCCTGCGCATCCGTGAGCCGCGCCCTCGCCAGGCCAACCCCAACGGTCAACCCGATCCGTTGCGCACCGGCATCGACGCCATGCGCACCGGCAACCGCCGCAACAAGAAGAAAGGCGGCAAGGGTGGCGGCGCTGGCGGGGGTGGTGGTGGTGGTGCTGGCGGCGGCGGGGTCGACCCGTTGCGCACCAACTACGGACGCATCACCAACTGATCGGCGCGGCGCCGCCCGGCCAACAAGGCCGCCACACCCGGGGTGTGGCGGCCTTTTTCACGCCGGCAGCTTCACGAACGCCGTCACCAGCGGCTCGTCACCCACCTGGCGGCTCCAGTGGCCATGCACCGTGGCGTCGAACGTGGCGCCCTCGGGCAGTGTGTCGGCTGAATAGAAGTGCTCGCCCGGGCCGAAGGTGCGGCTCGTGCCGTCCTGCAGGCCGATTTCCATGCGGCCCTGCAGCACGAACAGCCATTGAGGCGAACCGGTGCAGTGAAATTCGCTGCGGAACCCCACCGGGCTCATGCGCAGTTGAAGGCCGGCGGCGGGCAGCACGGCCGACAGACGTGCGGCCGGCGTGCCTTGATCGAGCGCCAGGGCTTCCTCGCGGAAGCGCGCACGGCCGTCGGTGTCGGTGAACAGGATGACGCGGGTGAAGGTGTTCATGGCCATGAGCATAGGGCCTCGGGTTTGTCCTGATCCTGTGGGACGCGCGCGTTAAATCTGCCCTAAGTCTTGCTACCCAGAATGCGGCGCACCGCGGGCATGGTGCCGGCGGGCATTCCCATTCAAGAGACAACCGACATGACCAAGACCCTGATCGCCCTCTTCTCCGTGCTCGCCTTCAGCCTGGGCGCCGCCCATGCCCAGACCGCCCCGGCCGCTGGCGCCCCCAAGAAAGAAGAAGCCAAGAAGTGCGACCCCAAGACCGACAAGAACTGCAAGGAAGAAAAGAAGTCCTGATCGACCGGTCTTCCGGACACGAGGCGGGGGCAACCCCGCCTTTTTTTCGTTCAAACTGCGCCCATGCGCATCCTGCTTGCCGAAGACGACGCCATGCTGGGCAGGGGCCTGCAGCAAGGGCTGGGCATGGCCGGCCTGGCGGTGGACTGGGTGCAGGACGGCGCGGCCGCCCAGACCGCGCTTGAAGCGGGCGGGCACGATGTGCTGCTGCTCGACATCGGGCTGCCGCGACAGGACGGCTTTGCCCTGCTGCGCTGGTTGCGGGGGCAATCGCTCGAGATCCCCGTGCTGGTGGTGTCGGCCCGCGACGCGGTGGACGACCGCGTCACCGGACTGAACCTGGGTGCCGACGATTACCTGACCAAGCCCTTTGACCTGGACGAGTTGATTGCCCGGGTGCACGCGCTGGCCCGCCGCCGGCACGGCCGCCCGCAGCCCGAGATGCGGCTGGGCGCCCTGGTGCTGCACCCCCAGAAGCGCGAAGTCACGCTGCGCGGTGAACCGGTCACGCTTTCCCCGCGCGAGTTCGACCTGCTGGCGGCCCTGCTCGAGCGGCCCGGTCATGTGCTGTCGCGGGAAAAGCTCGAGCAGCGCCTTTACTCGTGGCAGGACGAAGTGATGAGCAACGCCGTGGAGGTGCACCTGCACCACCTTCGCCGCAAGCTGGGCGCAGCCTGGGTGCGCAACGTCCGTGGTGTGGGCTACAAGCTGGTCGATCCGGCATGAGGTCGATCCGGCAGCGGCTGCTGCTCTGGCAGATCGGTGCGCTGGTGGTGACGGCCGTTCTGGTGAGCCTGCTCACGTACCGGCTCGCGTGGAGCGCTTTCAACCGGGTGCGCGACTATGGTCTGCAGCAGATTGCCTACTCGGTGGTGCGCCACGGCGTGCGCCCCTCGGGCGATCAGGCCCAGGCACCTTTGCCCCCGCCCGAAGCCGACGTGGCACCCGTGGAGCCCCCGGGCCCGCCCGATGAAGCGGCCGAAGGGACGGGCGAGGCGTCCGATGCGGTCGAGGACCTGGGCCAGTTCGTCAGCCAGATCTGGGGAGCCAATGGCCGGCTGCTGTACAGCTCGCTGGCCGATGGGGGTCCGCCGCTGCAACCACCCGGCCCGGGCATGGTGGCCTGGAACGGCGAGGAATGGCGCACCTACACCGTGATCGACCGGCAACAGACGGTGCAGGTGGCGGTGACGGCCGCCGACCGCGCCGCGAGCTTTGCCGAACTGGTGCCGTGGCTGCTGGCGCCCCTGGGCCTGCTCGTCGTTCTGCTGAGCCTGCTGATCCACACCGCCGTGGAGCGGGCCCTGGCCCCCCTGAACGAATGGGGTCGCGACCTTCGCCGCCGGCGAGAGACCGAACTCCACCCGGTTGCAGACGCCTCGTTGCCGGATGAACTGGCGCCGCTGGTCGACGAACTGAACGGCCTGCTGGCGCGGGTCGATGGCCTGATGAAAGGGCAGCGGGCGTTCGTGGCGGAGGTGGCGCACGAGCTCAACACCCCGCTGGCTGCCGTCAAGCTGCAGGCCCAGTTGGCACGCCGCAGCAGCGACACCCAGCGCAGTGCCGCGCTTGACGAGCTGGACCTCGGCATCGAACGAGCCACCCACCTGGTGGCGCAACTGCTGCAGATCGCCCGGCTGGAACCCGGTGTGAGGGCGCACCGCCCCCAGCCGTTGCGCCTCGATCGCCTCGCGGCGGCTGCGGTGGCCGCCTTTTCTGCGCGCGCCGACGACCGCCACACCGACCTGGGCCTGGCCCCGAGCGATGAGTGCTGGGTGGAGGCCGATCCCGACGACCTGCGCGTGTTGCTGGACAACCTGGTGGACAACGCGCTTCGCCACACGCCCGAGGGAGGCCGCATCGACGTGGAGGTGCGGCGCGATGGCGCGGTGGCGTGGTTGGTCGTGAGCGACAACGGTCCGGGCATTGCCGAGGCCGACCGTGCGCGGGCCCTGCAGCGGTTCGTGCGGCTGGACCCGTCCCGCGGCAACGGCAGCGGGCTCGGGCTGGCCATCGTGGCGCAGATCGTGGCGCTGCATGAAGGCCAGCTGCAAATGGACGAACGCGAAGGGGGAGGCCTTCGCGTTCGGGTGGGACTGGCGGCGCTGGACGCACCCCCCGCCTGATCGAGCCGCCGACGGCGGCGGCTCGGCGATCAGTTCAGGACGCCGGTCTGGCGGGCCTGCACGGCTTCGGCCTGCACCTGCTCGCGGGACTTGCCGGCCTGGCGGGTCACGCTGGCGGGGTACAGGTCGGGGCGCAGTTCGGCGTGGGTCAGACCGATTTCGCTGTTCACGATCATCGACCCATCGCGGCGGGCTTGTTCGAGCTCGGCCAGCACCTCGGCGCGGGTCTTGCCGGCGGCCACGGCCACAGGGGCGTAGGCCGAGGGATTGATGTCGCGCGCGGTCGCGCCGCTGTCGTGGTTGACCACGAAGTCGCCGGCTTCACGGGCGGCGCGAAGTTCGCCCTTCACCTGGCTGCGGTCGGTGGCCACCTCGACGCGCTCGGTGCGCGGGTACAGGTCGGGGGTGAGCTCGCGGGCTTTCAGGCCCAGTTCGCTGTTGACGATCAGGTCGCCGTTGCGCACGGCGTCGAGGTATTCGGCACGGACCTGCTCGCGGGTCTTGGCAGCAGCGTCATCGGCCAGGGCATGACCGGCGGCAAAGGTGGTGGCAATGGCAAGCGCGATGGCAGAGAAACGGGCGTTCATGGTGATTTCCTTTCGTTGATCGGACCACCGTCGGCGCTTTTGGCGCCTTGGCGGTGACGGCGCGTCGTCCGATGGGTGTCGCTGCGTCGATGGGGTGGACTTTAAAGTTGCGCTCGAAGAAGAAAAACAGCGCTGGACAGACTTCCGTATTTCCATAACCGCAACAATCCAACGGCACTCGCGGTAAGCTTTCCCCATGGACCGACTGCATTCGATGCGCGCATTCCAGAAAGTGGTGGACGAGGGCGGCTTTGCCGCCGCCGCCCGGGCGCTGGACCTTTCCCCCGCCGTGGTGACCCGCCTGGTGGCCGACCTGGAAGACCACCTGGGCACCCGCCTGCTGCACCGCACGACGCGGCGCGTGTCGCTCACCGAAGCGGGCGAGGTGTACCTGGAGCGCGTGCGCCAGATCCTGCTCGACCTCGAAGAAGCCAGCGCGCTGGTGAGTTCGCAGACGCAGGAACTGGCGGGCGTGCTGCGGCTGCTGGCTTCCCCCGTGCTGGCCACCCACGTGCTGGCGCCGCTGGTGGCCGGGTTCCGCCAGGCCTACCCCAAGATCCGGCTCGACATCGAGGTGGAAACGCACCGTGAACCCCCGGTGGAGGACTTCGACGTCACCCTGATCGGTGCCGACGCGTCGTTCGACGGCAACGTGATCGCCCGCAAGGTGAGCAGCACCGAAGCCGTGCTGCTGGCCTCGCCGGACTACATCGCCCGCCGCGGTCAGCCCGCGACACCCCAGGAACTCGCACAGCACGACGTGCTGCGCCTCAAACCCGCTTCGGGGCGCTCGCGCACGTGGCGCCTGCTCAATGCCCGCGAGGGCGACCGGGCGCTGGAGATCGAGGTGGAACCGGTGCTGTGGGCCAACCACACCGACACCCTCATGCACGCCGCACTCGACGGCGCGGGCATCACGTCGACCACCGTGGCGCTGGCCGCGCCGCTGCTCGCCGACGGCGATCTGGTGCGCGTGCTCAGCCCCTGGATCACCGACCGCTTCGTGCTGTACGCGGCATTGCCCAGCCGCAAGTTCGTGCCGCGGCGCACGCAGGTCTTTCTCGACTACCTCACCGAACAAACCCGAACGCGGGTGGACCAGGCCCTGGCCATCTGCATGGCCTGCTGAACCCATCGACACCCATGAACACCGACATCCGCTTCGGCCATCAGGGCCGCACCGTCCTCGTCACCGGGGGCGCCCAGGGCATCGGCGCCGCCTGCGCGCGCCGCTTTGCGCAGGAAGGCGCAAACGTGGTGATCGCCGACCTGAACCGCGAGGCCGGTGAAGCCCTGGCGCGCGAGCTGCCTTGCCTTTTCGTGCCCTGCGACGTGGGCGACAAGGTGCAGGTGGACGCGCTGGTGGCCCGGACGCTGGCCGCCCACGACCGCATCGACGTGCTGGTGAACAACGCCGGCATCTTCAAGGCCGCCGACTTTCTGGACATCACCGAAGCCGACTTCGACGCCGTGCTGCGGGTGAACCTCAAGGGGGCGTTTCTGGTGGCACAGGCCGTGGCCAGGGCGATGGTCGAGCGCGGCACCCGCGGCGCCATCGTGCACATGAGCTCGGTGAACGGGGTGATGGCCATCCCCACCATCGCCAGCTACAACGTCAGCAAAGGCGGCATCAACCAGCTCACGCGCGCCATGGCGCTGGCGCTGGCAGACCATGGCATCCGGGTGAACGCGGTCGCGCCCGGTACGATTGCCACCGAACTCGCCGCCAAAGCCGTGCTGACGAGCGATGACGCCAAACGGCGCATTCTGGGCCGTACCCCCATGAAACGACTGGGCGAACCCGGCGAGGTGGCCGACGTGGTGGCCTGGCTGGCCAGCGACGCCGCCAGCTACGTGACGGGCGAAATCGTCACGGTCGATGGCGGCCGGATGGCGTTGAACTACACCGTGCCGGTGTGAAGACCCCAGTGTTTACAGGCGTTTACCAATGAGGCGGGAATGAAACCCGAGGGTTGGCGTTGTCCCTGCAGGCTCCAACGGGAGTCCTTCAACCCAACGCCGGAGATGAACCCATGAACACCCGACACCGCATGATCGCCACCACCGTGGCAGGCCTGATGGCCGCAGGCAGCGCCCATGCGCAAACGGCTCCCCTGGCCGCGCCCCTCAAGGCACTGGGGCAAGTGGCCCTGGACGCGCTCGACGGCGGCGGCGCCAAGCGCTTCAGTGCCAGCAACACGAGTTCGAACAGTTCGTCGAATTCATCCAGCAACACCTCGTCGAACCGGTCCAGCAACAGCAGCTCGAACAGCCCGCGCGGCGATTCGGCGGTGCACGGCTTTTTCCGGGGCTGGGAAAATGGCATGAACCGTGCGGCCAAGGCGGTCGGACTCAGCGAGTCCAACCGGTCCGGCAACAGCAGCACGAACAGTTCGTCGAACAGCTCGCGCAACAGCTCGTCCAACAGCAGCTCGAACTCCTCGAGCAACTCGTCGAGCAACTCCTCGAGCAATTCTTCGTCCAACAGCAGCTCCAATTCGTCGAGCAACAGCTCCTCCAACAGCAGCAGCAACTCGTCGTCCAACTCGAGCTCGAACAGCAGCAGCAACAGCAGCCGCTGAGATCCGCCAACCTGAAGGCGCGGTGCCCAGGCACCGCGCCATTGCTTTAAAGCACCATGTTCAGCCGTTCCCGACCCCGCATCGAGTTTCTGTGCGCCCCCGAAGACAAGGGCGTGATCGCCGAGCCGGTGCCGGCCCGCGAGGCGCTGCCCGACTGGTTCCGCCGCATACCCGCCATCGACAAGCAGCATCTGTCGACCACCGACAACGCCCTCACGGTCAAGCGCTGCATGCCCTTTCTGGACGCGCTGTCGGCGGGCTGGATGCTGCCGCTGGCGGCCACCGTGCGCATCGAGATCCGTGACCAGGGACAGACCGTCGACTGCGGCTGGGATTTCGACAAGACCATGGCCAGCAACCACCACCCCTACCAGGTGGCCGGTCACCCGATGCAGCCGCGCCCGCCCTGCAAGATCCACAACCACTGGACCATCCGCACCCCCAAGGGCTGGAGCTGCCTGTTCGTGTCGCCGCTGAACCGCCCCAACGGGGTGATCGAGGTGGCGGCCGGCGTGGTCGACACCGACGAGTACCCTGCGCTCATCCACTTCCCGTTCTTTGCCACCGCGCCCGACGGCCTTTACACGCTGGAAAAAGGCACGCCGCTGGTGCAGGTGATCCCGTTCGAGCGCGAGGCGCTGCAGATCGAAGGCGTGGTGCGCGCGGAGACCGCCGACGAAGCGGCCGAGCGCCAACGCATCCTGCGGGCCACGGCCGCGGGCGACGGCTGGTACCGCCGGGAAGCCCGCGACAAACGATGACCACCGTCCGCGTTGCGCTGGCCCTGATTGCCGCGGCGGCGCTGGCCGCCTGCGGGCACATTCCTTCGGGCGGGCTGCAGGACGCGATGGACGCGCTGAACCCGGTCGGTGCACCAGCGCCGCCCCCAGTGCGTCTGGCCGACGCGCCCCGGCGCGCGCCCCAGGCGGGCGACACCTTCATCTACGGCCGCAGCACGGTGCGGCGCGTGGTGCAGGTGTCGGGGCAGCGAATCGAATGGGCGACCACCGATGACCGGCGCTACACCACGTCGCCCCATTTCTTCACCCCGCTGCTGGCCTTCGACACGGCGTTCGAACAACGCCGCAGCGAATTGCGCGGCAACCCGGCCGCACTGTGGCCGCTGCAGGTCGGGCGCTCGGTCGAGTTCGACGAACTGCGCACCACCCGGCAGACCACGCTCGGGCTCGAGCGGCGAAGCACGCTGCGCTGGCGCTGTGAAGTGACCGACGCGCGCCATGTGTCGGTGCCCGCTGGTGACTACGACAGCTTTCACGTGCGCTGCGAAGCGCGCCTGCCGGACCTGGCGTGGCGCGGTGCGGTTCAGGTGATGGCCTGGGACTACGCGCCCGCCCTGGGTCACTACGTGCGGCGACAGTGGTACGAGGGATCCCGTTTGCGCGAGACGGTCCTGTCGGCCGCGCTACCGGGCGCCGTGGCCTCCCGCACCCGGATCGACGCCACGTTGCAGCGCCTGCAGCAATCGCCCTGAGTTACCCGAACCGGGTGGTCAGGGGCAGTTGAGCGCCACGCGCGGCTGGCCCCAGCCGAACACATCGTCGCGACCGCTCGGGCCCAGGTCGCGCACCGGCACGCCAGCGCCGGTGCGCCACTGGTCGGGGCGCAGGCGGCCTTCCGCCATCGACTGGGAGGCAACCGCCAACAGGAACGGCACCGCCAGACTGGTGCCGCTGCGCGGCCGCAACGCGCCATCGGCCTGGGGCACGACCAGGCCCACACCGGGCAGCGCAAAGTCCACCGCCGCGCCCTGCTGGGCGCGCCAGTAGACGCGGCCGTCCGCCGCAGTGGCGGTGGCACCGAGCACGCCGTCCAGCGCGGCCGGGTGGGCGGGATCGGCGCTGCGCCCGCCATTGCCCACCGCCGCGACCAGCAACGCACCCCGGCTTTGCGCCGCACCCACCGCGGCCTGCAGTGCCCGGTTGGGCGGGCCGGCCAGGCTCATGCCGATCACCTGTGCGCCCTGCCCCAGCAACCACTCCAGGCTGCCCACCAGCCCGGCGGCGTCGGCCCGGACCAGCCCGCTGGGCAGGCGTTGAAACGGCGCCGCGACGCGCAGCCGCGCCGCCGGCAGCAAACCGGCGAAGGCCGGCGGGCGGCCCACCAGAATGGATGCCACCGCGTCGCCATGCCCGTCGTCGGCCGGCGCGGCACCGGCAGGCCGCAGCACCCGCTGCACCACGTCGGCGCCGCGCAAGGCGGCAAGCCCGGGCGTGACCTCGGTGTCCACGATGCCCACCGTCTGGCCACGGCCGCAGCGCTCGGCGGCGGGCCAGTCGAGACCCCGCAGCACGTCGCAACCCGGGGCGTCGCACGCCGCCCCCTGAGAGAGTTCGTACCGGTGGTGAAGATCGAACACCCCCGGGTCGCGCTCCTCGGCGATCGCCAGTGCGCTGCGGGCGTCCAGGCCCGCCGGCAGGCGCAAACGCACCAGCACCAGACCGAGCTGGCCGTGGCGGGTGGTCTGGATCGGGGTGGCACCCCAGCCAGCGGCACGCTGGAGCGCGCCCGCCGTGGGGTTGACGGCAATCAGTTCATCGGCCACGAAGGCGCCCGTCTGCACGGCGGGCGGGGTTTCGCGCGGGCCGGGGTCCACGTCGCCGCCGCTCTCGCCCGATCCGGCCGAAGCGCCCGCACCGCCACCGGCGTCACCATCATCGCCGTCGTCCCCATCGTCACCGTCGTCGGCCCAGGCCACGGCCACCTGCCCCGGCAGCAGCGCGGGCGCCAGCGCCAGCCCGGCAACGGCCAGAACCAGGAGACAACAGGGCAGCAATCGGCGTAGCAGGTCGGGCATCGGGTGGATCGGCCGGAACGCGGCAATGCGCGAGGTTAAATCAGTGCGCCTGAACACAACGGCAGCGACGGCAAGGTATTCCATCCCGCCCGGGAATAAAGTGTCTGGCCGACCGTTGTGCCTTCAACCATGGACTCAACCGACCCCCGCGCCCAGATCGTGAGCCTGCTGCCCCGCCTGCGGCGGTTCGCACGCGGCCTCACGCCCGATCGGCACCTGGCCGATGACCTGGTGCAGTCGGCCTGCCTGAAAGCCCTGGAGCGATGGCACCAGTGGCAACCGGGCACCAGTCTGGCAAGCTGGCTGTTCCGGATCGTGCAGAACACCTGGATCGATGAATTCCGCGCCCGCGCGCGCCAGCCGGTGGACGACGACGAAGATGCGCTGCTCGACCTGCCCGGCGACGACGGCCGCGCCATCGTGGAGCGGCGCAGCGAGTTGCGCGCGGTGCGTCGCGCCATTGCGGAACTGCCCGAAGACCAGCGCGCCGTGCTCATGCTGGTCACCGTGGACGGCCTGAGCTATCAGGAAGCGGCCGACGCGCTGGGCATTCCCATGGGCACGGTGATGAGCCGGCTGGCGCGGGCCCGCGTCCGGCTGACCGACACACTTGGAACCCGATCATGACAACCCCGATCGACGACGACACGCTGGTGGCCTACCTTGACGGCCGGCTCGACGACGCGCATTCGGCGCAGATCGAAGCCCGGCTGGCCGAAGACGAAGCGGCGCGCCGCCGGCTCGATGAACTCGCGCAGGCCAGCGAACTGGCCCGGCGCGCCTTTGACCCGGTGCTGCGCGAGCCGCTCCCGCCGACCATGATCGACGCGATCTGGCGCGCAACGGATCCGCGCCGGGCGTCACGGTGGCGCGCTTGGCTCGCCTCGGTGACGCGGCTGCAGGGCGGTTGGTCGGTGGGTGGGCCCAGGCTGGCCCTGGCGTCGCTGGTGCTGGCCCTGGGGGTGGGCTGGCTGGCCCAGGGCCTGTGGAGAGGCGATGCCCTGCAGGCTGGCGACACCCTGGCCGAAGGGTCGTTGACCCTGGCGCTGGACACCGCGCACAGCGGTGAGGTGCTGCGCACGCGCACCGCGACGCTCGAGCTGCTGGGCAGCTTTCTGGCGGCCGATGGCCGCGCCTGCCGCGCGTTGCAACAGCGCTCGGGCGAGGTCGACACGCTGGCCGTGGCCTGCCGCGACGGCGGTGCCTGGCAGGTGGCCTTTGCCGAAAGCGGCTCGGCCGACCGGGGGGCCGACGGTTACGCCCCCGCCAGCGATGCGCGCGCCGAAGCCGCCGATGCCTACCTGCGCGAGGTGCTCCGCGCGTCGTCGCTCGACGAAAGCGAAGAGCGTGGCTTCATCGCCAGGGGCTGGGACCGCTGACAGGTGTCAGGACGTTCCACGGGCCCTCACTCGGGGCCGAGCTCGGCCTCTCCGTCATCGAGCACCTGCAGTGATTCGTCGAGCAGCGCGTGCAGGGCTGCCACCCGGGCAGCGCCCAGCCGAAGGTTGAGCGCCTCCTGCGCCGAGCGCCAGCGGCGCTGCGCCTCGGCCCGCTTCGCCTGCCCCGCCGGGGTGGCCTGAATGAACCAGCTGCGCGCGTCGGGCCCGGTGGCCTGTTCGACCCAACCGGCGTCGATCAGCGGGCGCAGGTTGCGCGACAGCGTGGACGCGCTCATGTGCATGGTGTGCGCCAGCTCCACCGCGCGAAGCGGACCGAGCTTGACGATGGCCGACAGCAATGAGTATTGGGTGGTCTTGAGCCCGCTCTTGCCGATCTCGGCGTCGTAGTGGGCACTGACCACCCGCACCAGCTGGCGCAGTTTGAGGTTGGTGCAGCCCTGCGGGCGCACCGCAGGCGGTGAGGCGACGGGTGACGCGACAGCGACAGGTGACATGCACTTGATTGTATCTACAATTCTTGCATATGCAACCTTATTGGAGTGTGCGATGACCGATGAACTGCAACGCTGGCTGGACGAAGAAAAGGCCGCGCTGGAAGCCATGGCGCAAGGGCCGGGCGCTGGCGTGGCGACCCGGGAACAGGTGGCCGGCCGAAGCGGCCTGGAGCTGATGCAGGCCATGCTGCGCGGCGAAGTGCCCTACCCGGCCATTGCACCCACGATGGACTTCACGCTGGTGGCCGTGGGCGACGGCACCGCCACCTTCCAGGGCACGCCACTGCCCCGGCACTTCAACCCGATGGGCACGGTGCACGGCGGCTGGTTTGCCACCCTGCTCGACTCCGCGCTGGGCTGCGCGGTGCACACGAAGATGCCGCCCGGCCGCGCCTACACCACGGCCGAACTGGGGGTGAACCTGGTGCGCGCGCTCACGCCCAAGGTGCCCCGCGTTCGCGCGATCGGTCAGGTGATCCACGCCGGCCGCCAGCTGGCCACGGCCGAGGCGAGGCTCGTGGGCCCCGACGGAACGCTGTACGCCCATGCCACGACCACCTGCCTGGTTTTCGAAATGAAGTGAAAATCGCACCCATGCGAATCCTCCACACCATGCTGCGCGTGGGCAACCTGCAGCGCTCCATCGACTTCTACACCGGCGTGCTGGGCATGAAACTCCTGCGCACGTCCGAGAACCCCGAGTGCAAGTACTCGCTGGCGTTTCTGGGCTTCGAGAGCAACCCGGCGCAGGCCGAGATCGAACTCACCTACAACTGGGGTGTGGAGCAGTACGACATGGGCACCGCCTTCGGCCACATCGCCCTGGGCGTGCCCGACGCCTACGCCGCTTGCGAAAAAATCAAGGCGGCGGGCGGGAACGTGACGCGCGAGGCAGGCCCGGTCAAGGGTGGCTCCACCGTGATTGCCTTCGTGACCGACCCCGACGGGTACAAGATCGAATTGATCCAGCGGGCCGACCAGGGCCACGGTCAGGGCCTGCGCTGACCCGGCGACAGACCTGACCGGTCTGCCATGGCGACCGGTTCAGCGAACGATCACCACCTCGACGCGGCGGGCTTCGGCATTGGCGCCGCTGCCGGTGGTGACGGCGGGCTTGCTCAGTTCGAGGCTGCTCTCTGCCACGCCCGCGCCGGTGAGTGCGTCGCGCACCGCAAAGGCGCGCTGCTTGGCGAGTTCGGCGTTGAAGGCCGGGTCGCCGGTGGCGTCATGGAAACCGGAAATCACCAGGCGGGCGCCACCCTTGGCGGCCGCAATCGCATCGGCCAGCGCGGTCAGTGCGCCGGGCGCGAGTTCGGCCTTGCCGGTGGCGAAATAGAACTTCACCACACCGTTGTCCACGACCACGCTCGCATCGTTGGCCCCCAGCGAGGCGGCAGCGGCGGGTGCCGCTGCCGTGGCAGCCGGTGGCGCCGCAGGCTTGCCGCCCCGCGCCGAGAACACGCCCAGACCCAGCACCCCGCCAATCACCAGGGTGATGATCGCGATGAGGACCACGGCCACAACGCGCTTTTCGGGTTCGGTATCCTGCGTGCTCATTCAACTTGCTCCTGTAGGGATGGTTCGGCGATTCGACCGCCATTGTAGGCAGCACCGATGACGACATGAAACGCCCCACCACCTGGATTGCCGCCGAGCGCGACGGCGCGGCCATGATGAACGAGGTGCTCGACGACTGGCGGGCCATGGGGCCGCGCGCCGATCTGTGGGTGTTCGCCTACGCCTCACTGGTCTGGCGACCGGAATTTCACGCCGCCGAAAGCCGCCCTGCCCGGGTTCACGGCTATCACCGTTGCCTGAAGATGTGGAGCCGCGTCAACCGCGGCACACCCGATTGCCCGGGGCTGGTGTTCGCCCTCATGTCCGGCGGCAGTTGCGACGGACTGGCCCTGCGCGTGCCCCACGACGAGGTGGCCGACCTGATGCCGCGCCTGTGGGCACGCGAGATGCCCAACCCGGTGTACGACCCGAAGTGGCTTCGCGCGCACACGCCACAGGGCGAGGTGCGCGCGCTGGCCTTCACCCTGTCGCGCAAGAGCCCGAGCCACACCGGCGAACTGCCGCCCGAGCGCTACCGCGACATCTTCGCCACGTCGTGTGGCCGCTATGGAACCACGCTGGACTACGCACGCCAGACCTTCGAAGGCCTGCGAGAGCACGACATTCATGACCACGCGCTGGAGAAATTGCTGAGGCTGGCCCCGGGCGATTGAGCCGGCACTACACTGCCCGCATGGACATCGCCGATCTGCGCAAGAGCTACGAGAAGGCCGAACTCAGCGAGGACGCGTCGCATGCCGACCCCCTCCTGCAGTTCGATCAATGGCTGAAGGAAGCCATCGCATCACAGGTGCCCGAACCCAATGCCATGACGTTGGCCACCGTGGGTTCGGACATGCGGCCCAGCACGCGGCCGGTGCTGATCAAGGGCTACGACGCGCGTGGCATCGTCTGGTACACCAACTACCACAGCCGCAAGGGGCAGGAACTGGCCGGCAACCCGTTTGCCGCGCTGCAGTTCCATTGGGTCGAGCTCGAGCGTGTGGTGCGCATCGAGGGTCGGGTGGAGAAGGTCAGCGACGAGGAAAGCGACGCCTACTTTCACAGCCGCCCGCTGGACAGCCGCATTGGCGCGTGGGCCAGCCCGCAGAGCGAGGTGATCGACAGCCGCACGGTGCTGGTCACGAACGCAGCGAAGTATGGCGCCCAGTTTCTGCTCAAGCCACCCAGGCCACCGCATTGGGGCGGCTATCGCTTGGTGCCCGACAACTGGCAGTTCTGGCAGGGCCGCAAAAGCCGCCTGCACGACCGGCTGCGCTATCGGCTGGCCGACGGTCGGTGGCTGCGGGAGCGGCTCGCGCCCTGACGCGACAGACTCAATACAGGTGGACCGCCCCCGACCGCGGAGCGGTCTGGTCCTGGTTGTCACCACCGATGCCCGGCGCCCCACTTCGATCGCCCGTGGCACCCACCGCCAGGCTTTTGCCATCGCCTGCCAGCGACAGGCTCCAACCGAACAACAGCCCGGGTTGATCGTTCGGGGCGTGGACGGGCGGCAACGCCTGCCACCCGCTGCCGCTTCCCTGCACGAACACGGTGACGCTGCCGCCGCCGGTGCCCGCACCCGCCGTGAAGTCGAAGCCCAGGCCCGGACCGCCTTCGTCGATGTCGGACACCGCCACGGTGCGGCCGTCGTGGCTCATGCCCACGGCAAAGCCGAATCCGCGGGCGCCTGAGCGAACCCCCGGCTGGAGCGACGCTCCCGCCACCCAGCCCGTGTCGAGGCGTTCGAACAAATAGGCACCGCCTTCGAACACGCTGGGGCCAAGCGGCGAGGCGCCGACCACGAGGCGCCGCCCATCGGCACTGAGGGCCGTGGCCCAGCCGAACCGCATGTTGGCGTGCAGCACGTCGGCCCGGATGCGGGCCGACAGCGTCCACGCGTCGACGGTGTTGCGCTCGAACACATACACCGAACCCGAGCCGGTGACCTCGCCCCCTGGCGCCGGGTCAACCCCCGCGCCACCCTCGGTGTCCGAACTGACGCCGACCGCGAGCGTTCGCCCGGTGCGGTCCAGACTGATCCGGCGCCCGACCACGTCGTCGATCCGGTTGCCCAACGGGGACAGCGGGGAGGTGGCTTCCCAGCCCGATCCGGTGCGCCTGAACAGGTGGACCCGCATGGCCGAGCTGCCGCGTTCGGTCACCGCGGCCCACAGCCCGTCGCCCGACATGGCCACGTGCTGGCCGAACTGCCGGTAGGCGGTGGCCACGTCGGCCTTGAGGTAGGCGGCATGGCGCCACTGGCCATCAGAATCGCGTTCGTAAACGTGCGCGGCGCCGCTGTCCCAGGCGCCCTTGACGGAAGGATCACTGCCCACCCCGGAGCCCGTGCCGTCTTCATTCGGGACACCCATGATCAGCACCTGACCATCGTCGGACCACGCGAGATCGGTGCCGAACCGGTCGCCCCAACCGGGTGTCGGCGGCTTGATGACCGCCTCGCGTTGCCACCGGGCTCCATCGCGGCGATACACCTCGACGGCTCCGGCGTCGAAGCCCGCACTCGGCACCTGCACCGGATCGATGCCACCCACGGTTCCGTCTTCAACCCACGAGGCCACCGCGAGCCGGGACCCATCGGCAGAGAGGGCCACCGCATGCCCGAACCAGTCTTCGCTCAGGGGTTGGACCGCCTTCACGTAGCCCATGGCCGAATCGAGATCGGGCGTGACCGCCCAGGGCGATTCGCTGCAGCCTGCCGCGTTGCACGAACGGATGCGATAGCGGGTTGAATGCCCGAGGGGGAGAAACACATCGACCCGGTGGCTGGCGACCACGGCACCGAACTCGATCGGCGGCAACGCCGTCGGCCCACCGTCGCCGGTGGATTCCTCGATCTCCAGGAACTGCGCATCGGCACCATCGGCCGGATCCCATTCCAGGCGAATCGCCTTGATGCCGTCCACCTGCACGCGCACTTCGGCCACGGGTGCTGGTGCGGCCAAGGCTGCGGCATCCGAGGTGTCCGAAGCGGAAGCACCAGACGAACCCGGGGATCCTCCGCAGGCGCTCAGTTGAAGAAGGATGGACAGGAAAACGATGGCGCCAGACAGGCGGCCTGCAGGTAGTTGCATGGGAAGCGAAAGGGAAAGTGGTTCGACGCGAGGGTGGCGTCAGTACAGAAGCGCAGCCCCCGACCAGCGCGCCGAGCGGTCGGTCTGGTCGCCCTGCACGCCGGTGGCCGCGCTGTAGTCGCCGCTCACGCCGATGGCGAGCGCCTGGCCATTGGCCGAAAAAGCCATCGAGCTCCAGCCCATGTACGCATCGGCGTGGGTGTTGGGTGCCTTCAGGTAGGTTGAATGGGACCAGGTGCCCTGGGCAGTGCGGCGAAACATGAACGCCGCACCCGAGTTCATGGCCCCGCCGTCCGCCATGTCGCCGTCAAAGCCGGTGGCCGAGCTGTGGTCGTAGGCGCCCACGGCCAACATCTGCCCATCGCTGGACAGCGCCAGGGATTGGCCGAACGACTGTCCCGCCATGACCCGCGGGGGCTTGAGGTAGGCCTGGTGGGTCCAGCCCGCGCCGGACAGCACGAAGACATGGGCGGCGCCGGCATCGGGAAGACCCAGCGCCGAGGGATCCCCGTTCACACCGACGGAGGTCCCGCCCTCCCGGTCGGCCCCAACCACCACGGTGAGGCCGTTGGCCGCCAACTGGACCGCGCGCCCGAACCGGTCGTGGGACCGGACCACCGGTGGCTTGAGGTAGGCCTGCTGGCGCCACTGCCCGGCGGCGTCCCGCACGAAGACATAGGCCGCCCCGGCGTCGGGGGCGGAGTTGTCGGACTGCAGGCTGTTCACACCGGGCAGTCCGCCGGATTCCCGCGGGGCCGCCACCAACAGCGAATCGCCCGATGCCGACAGCGACAGGGCGCTGCCGAAAAGATCGTCCTGACCGGGCACCTCGGCCTTGAGATAGGCCTGCGGCTGCCACTGCAATCCGTCGTGGATGAAGACATAGACCGCGCCCGAATACTCAGCGCTGCCGCCATGGGTCGGGGTGGGGTTGATGCCACCCGCTTCGTTGTCCTCGGCATGGGCACCCATCGCCAGGGTGCGCCCATCGGCCGACAGCGCCACGGCGTAGCCGGCCTGGTCGCCCGGGCGGGCATGCCATCCCTTGAGGCGCTCGCCGGCGAGCCATTCGCCCGCGCTGTTTCGATCGTAGGTGTAGACCACGCCGCTGTCGGCCTGGCTGTTGTCGGCGGGCACGCCCTGGTGGCCATTGCGCGCGCTGTCGTCGCCCGCCGCGCCCACCGCAAGCCGGTCTCCGTTGGCAGACAGCGCCAGGCTGTAGGCGAATTCATCGCCCTGGTCGGGGTCGAACGGCCTGAGGTAAGCCTGTTGCACCCAGCCGGACGCGCCCTTGACGTACACGTACACGGCGCCCACACCCGACTCGAGGTAGGTGCCCACGGCCATGGTGTGCCCGTTGGCCGACAGCGCCACGGACTGGCCGAACTCGGCAGACGCCGCGGTGTTGGACGCCTTGAAGTACCCGATGGCGGGCACCAGCGAGCCGGGGACCGCCCAGGCCGATCCGGCACAGCCGGACACACCGCAGGCCTGAACCTGGTAGCGGGCCGTGACACGCTCGGGCAGGAACACCTCGGTTTCGTGGTGCGTGACACCGGCTGGCAGGTCGATCAGCAGCGTTTCGCCCGCCGGACCCGCTTCGCCATCGATGTCCTGCAGCAGCCGGTAAGACTGGGCACCAGGCTGCTCGGGCCAGTCGAAGGCCAGTGTCTTCACGGGTCGGGCGGTCACCGTGAGGACGAGCGTCGACGGGTCGGGAGCCGCATTGCTTCCGTCTGCCACGCCCGTGCCACTGCCACTGCCGTTGCCGCCACCGCAGGCTGGAAGCACGGCCACAGCCAGCGCCAGCATCAGGGCGCAGGCAGGCAGGAAACCATCAACTCGCATCGACTCACTCTCCGATGTTCGACCAACAGGACAAACGAGGAGGTTCGCGGGTTGCGGGAGACGAATCAATACTGCGGTGGCAGTACGAACAACCGATCGCCGCCGATTCGGAGGCGGCTGGTCCGAAAGCGGACCGTCAGTCCGCGATGCGTTCGATCGGTTGCCCTGCCACCGAGGTCAGCAGCGACGGCAACACGCGGTCGGGCGCAATCTCGGCCAGCGGCACCAGCACGAAGGCACGCTCGTGCATGCGGGGGTGAGGGACGGTGAGGCGGGAAGACTCGATGGTGGCGCTGCCGTACAGGAGCAGATCGAGGTCGAGGGTGCGCGGCGCATTGCGGAAGGGCCGCTCGCGGCCGGCGGCAAGCTCGATGCCCTGCAAGGTGTCCAGCAGCTCGGGCGCGCTCAACGCCGTGGCCAGTTCGGCCACGGCGTTGATGAAATCCGGTCCACGCGCCTGAAACGGCGCGGTGCGGTACAGCGACGACGCCCTGACCAACCGCAGTCCCGGCGTTTGAGCCAGCGTGTGCAGGGCGTGGCGGACGGTCGCCAGCGGATCGCCCAGGTTGGCCCCGAGGGCAACGAATGCCTGGGCTTCAGGGCGCGCCATCGCCGCCGCCGGACGGCGCGCCGCCGTCGCCGGTGCCGCTGCCCCCGCGCGCGCCGGCCGGCTTGCGCCGGCGCCGGCGGCGCTTTTTGGCGGGGGCGCCATCGCCATCGCCCGCAGGCTGCGATGACGCAACGTCGCCATCACCCTCGCCGGCTTCACCATCCTCATCGGCGGCGTCTTCGCTGTCGCGCCACCGCGGATCGGGCTCGGGGGCATTCGCCGGGTGGTCGGGATCGCTTCGTTTCACGCGCCGGGCCTTCGGCGCCCCGCGGCCACCGTGCCGCTGGGCGTCGACCATGTCCTGGCGCATTTCGTCGCTGGCGGTGCTGAACGTTTCCCACCAGTGGGCGAGTTCTTCCTCGACCTCGCCGGTCTGCGCGCGCAACCGCAGGAAATCGAAGCCGGCGCGGAAGCGCGGCTGCTCGACGAGCGAGAAAACGCCGCTGCCGGTGCGCTTGTCGAAGCGCGGCTGCATGAGCCAGATCTCGCGCATGTCGGCGCCCAGCTTGCCGCGGCCCGACACATCACCGATGCGGGCGTCGAACGCTTCGTCGATGGCGTCCTGCAGGGCGGCAAACGCGGGCACCGGCTTGTGGCCGGGGCGCGATTGCAGGCGCTGCTCCCAGCCTCGGCGCACGTCGGCCCACAGCACACAGGCGAGCAGGAAACTGGGCGCCACCGGCTTGCCCTCGCCGACGCGCCGGTCGGTGTCCTGCAGCGACAGTTGCACGAACGGATCGTCGGCGCGCTGCACCACCACGTCGAGCAGCGGGTAGATGCCGCGGTCCAGGCCCAGACCCTTGAGCTGGGCCACGCTGGCCAGCGCATGACCGGTCTGCAACAGCTTGAGCATTTCGTCGAACAGGCGACTCTGCGGCACGTCCTGAAGCAGGGCCATCGAGGCCTTGAGCGGCTCGCGGGTCTTGGGTTCGAGCTTGAACCCGAGCGGCGCCAGCTTGGCCGCGAAACGCACCGCGCGGATGATGCGAACCGGGTCTTCGCGGTAGCGCGTGGCGGCGTCACCGATCATGCGCAGCTGCTTCTTCTGCGCGTCGCGGATGCCGTGGTGGAAATCGACCACGGTCTGGCTCTCGGGGTCGTAGTACATGGCGTTGACCGAGAAATCGCGGCGCGCCGCGTCCTGCTCGATCGGACCCCAGACGTTGTCGCGCAGCACTCGGCCACTGGCGTCCACGGCGTGCTTCATGCCCGACAGCTCGCCCTTGCTGGTGCGCTCGTTGCCCGCCACCTGCTCGGCGTCGGCGCTGTCGAGGTAAGCGCGGAAGGTGGAGACCTCGATCACCTCGTGTTCGCGGCCACGGCCGTACACCACGTGCACGATGCGAAAGCGCCGGCCGATGATGAAGGCGCGCCGGAACAGGCCCTTGACCTGTTCGGGGGTGGCGTCGGTGGCGACGTCGAAGTCCTTGGGGCGAAGGCCCAGCAGCAGGTCGCGCACCGCGCCGCCCACGATGTAGGCCTGAAAGCCTCCCTGCTTGAGGGTGCGCACGACGTCCAGCGCGCGCTGGTCGACCAGTTTGGGGTCGATGCCGTGCACGCTGGCCGGCACGTCTTCGCGTTTGCCGAATCGGGCCGCGCCGCGCGCCGGGCTGGACTTGCCCAGCAGCTTGTCGATGAACTTTTTGATCATTCGAAGAGGTTCAGGATGCGCCAGCCCCGCTGTTGCGCGAGGGTGGTCAGGCGTTCGTCGGGGTTGGTGGCCACCGGTTCGTGCACCTTCTCGAGCAGCGGCAGGTCGTTCATCGAATCGCTGTAGAAGGTGCTGTGCGCCAGATCGGACCAGCGCAGGCCGCGATCGGCCAGCCATTGTTCCACACGCGCCACTTTGCCTTCCCGGAACGACGGGACGCCCGAAATGGCGCCCGTGTATTCGCCCCGGGCGTCGGTTTCAAGGTCGATCGCGATCAGGTGATCGACGCCGAAGGCCTGCGCAATGGGCCGGGTGACGAAGGCGTTGGTGGCGGTGACGATGATCACCGTGTCGCCGGCGTTCTGGTGCTGGCGCACCAGATGGCGGGCGCCTTCGGTGATGGCAGGGCGGATCACCTCGGCCATGAAGCGCTCGTGCGCCCGCCGGCCCTCGGCCAGACCGCGCTCGCGCACGGCGCCGGTGGCAAAGCGCACGTAATCGTGGATGTCGAGCGTGCCGGCCTTGTAGTCGGCGTAGTAGCCGTCGTTGGCGCGCCGGAAGGCATCGGCGTCGCGCCAGCCCAGGCGCACGGTGAATTCACCCCAGGCGTGGTCGGAGTCCAGCGGAATGAGCGTGTGGTCGAGATCGAAAAGGGCCAGTCGCATGGAAGGTGCCTCGCTCATTCGTCCTCGAGCATGGACTTGATGAGCGGGATGGTGATGGCGCGTTGGGTGCGCAAGGCGTAGCCGTCCAGCCGCTCGAGCAGCAGCATGAGGCTGGAGAGATCGCGGGGGAAACGCTTGAGCATGAAGTCCATGACCTCGTCGCCCAGGAACACGCCGCGTTCGTCGGCGGCCCGGCGCAGCACCGAGCGGCGCTCGGCCTCGCCCAGCGCGCGCAGCTGGAACACATGGCCCCAGCCCAACCGCGTCCGCAGGTCCTCGCGCAGCACCAGGTCGGCCGGGGGCCGGTCGCAGGTGGCCAGCACCCAGCGCGCGGGTCCGTGGGCCGGCGTCTGGGCGTTGACGAACCAGTTGAACGCGCTGGCCTGCTGCGCGGCGGTGTAGAGCTGCACATCGTCTAGCAGCACGGCGTCCCAGTGCTCGTCGAACTCGGGCGGGTCGAAGGTGGACGCGTCCATCCAGCCCACACGGGAGCCCTGCTCGCGCAGCGCTTCGCGCACGGCCTTCAGCAGGTGTGTCTTGCCGCTGCCGCTTTCGCCCCACAACAGCGTGGGCACCGGCGAGCGCAGGGCGTTGCCCGCCCACAGGCGCAGGTGGTCGAGCGCCGCTTCATTGCCCACCGACACGAAGTTGTCGAGCGAAGGCACAGGCGCCAGGCCGATGTCCAGCGCGAGCTGTTTCATGGGAGGCGGCGGCGCAGCGCTCATTCGTCGGTCCGCTCCGGGGTCACCGCGCCCTTGTCGAGGTAGAGGTCGCTGGCAAGGTAACGCTGACGGGCGCGCCGCGCAGCCACCAGCAATACCGCGCTGGCCGGCAGCGCGATGAGCACGCCGACAAAGCCGAACAGGTGACCGAACGCCAGCAGCGCGAAGATGACCGCAATGGGGTGCAGGCCGATGGCCTCGCCGACCAGCCGCGGGGTGAGGTACAGACTCTCGACGACCTGACCCAACAGGTACACGCCCACCACGAGCGCCACGCCCAGAATGGACTGGAACTCGAGCAGCGCGGCCAGCACGGCCAGCACCATGCCCAATCCGAAGCCAAGGTAGGGCACGAACACCGCCAGGCCGGTGAACACGCCGATGGGGAGGGCCAGGTCGAGGCCGGTGAGGGCCAGGCCCACCGTGTAGTAAACCGCCAGCACACCCATGACGAGCAGCTGCCCGCGCAGGTACTGGCCCAGCACCTGGTCGGTTTCGTCCAGAAAACCCTGCACGGCGTCGCGCCAGCGGGGCGGAATGAGGCCCTTGACCCGGGCCACCAGCGACGACCAGTCGAGCAGCAGGTAGAAGGCCACGATGGGCGTGAGGAACAGGTTGCCGAACAGCGCGGCCACCGCACTGCCCCCGATGCGCAGCGAGGACAGGACGCCCGAGAGCACCTCTTCGCCCCGGCCGCTCACCAGTTGCGTGAGCCAGCCACGCACCTGGGTCACGTCGATCTGCACGCTCACGCCCATGCGCTCCGCCAGCGGGCGAATGAAGCCGTTGAGGCGCTCCAGCAGGGCCGGCACCTGGTCGCGCAGCAGCGGAATCTGCTGCGTGATCACGGGCACGATGAGCAGCACCACCGCGAACAGCACCAGCATGAGCAGCGAGACCGCCAGCCCGGCGCCCAGCCAGCGCGGCACGCCGCGGCGGGCCCAGCGATCGACCAGCGGTTGCAGGGCGTAGGCCATCACCGCCGCCAGGATGAAGGGCATCAGCACCGGCGCCAGCAGGGTCAGCACCACCCAGGCCACCAGGGCGATGGCGACCCAGATGGCGGCTCGGGATTGCGTGGGGGTGAAGGTCATGGGCAACTGGCCGGGGCGGCGCGGGGAGTCGGGCCCGTAAAATCCGGTCCCGAATTCTATCGGTCGCCCTGTCGGCGCCCTCCCCTGCACCCTTTGCCGGCCCGCCCGGCCCCCGCCATGAGCACCACTCCCCTGTCCTACAAAGACGCCGGCGTCGACATCGATGCCGGCGACGCCCTGGTCGAACGCATCAAGCCACTGGCGAAAAAGACCATGCGCGAAGGCGTGCTGGCCGGCATTGGCGGCTTTGGCGCGTTGTTCGAGGTGCCCAAGCGCTACCGGGAACCGGTGCTGGTCAGCGGGACCGACGGCGTGGGCACCAAGCTCAAGCTGGCGTTCGAATGGAACATGCACGACACGGTGGGCATCGACCTGGTGGCCATGAGCGTGAACGACGTGCTGGTTCAAGGGGCCGAGCCGCTGTTCTTCCTCGACTACTTCGCCTGCGGCAAGCTGGACGTGGACACCGCAGCGGCCGTGGTGGGTGGCATTGCCAGGGGTTGTGAGCTGTCGGGTTGCGCCCTCATCGGCGGCGAGACGGCCGAGATGCCGGGGATGTACCCGGCCGGCGAATACGACCTGGCGGGCTTCTGTGTCGGTGCGGTCGAGAAGTCGAAGATCCTCACCGGCCAGAACGTGGTGCACGGCGACGTGGTGCTGGGACTGGCCTCGCACGGCGTGCATTCCAACGGGTTCTCGCTGGTCCGCAAATGCATCGAACGCGCCGGCGCGAACCTGCCCGCCACGCTCGATGGCATGCCGTTTCGCGAGGCCATCATGAAGCCCACGCGCCTGTACGTGAAGAACGTGCTGGCGGCGCTCGGCAAGCACCCCATCAAGGCGCTGGCCCACATCACCGGTGGTGGTCTGCTCGAGAACATCCCGCGCGTGCTGCCCGAGGGCACCGCGGCGCACCTGGACAAAGGCAGCTGGCCACAGACCGAGCTGTTCGCCTGGCTGCAGAAGACCGCCGGCATCGACGACGTCGAAATGAACCGGACCTTCAACAACGGCATCGGCATGGTGGTGGTGGTGGCGGCCGATCAGGCCGACGCCTGCGCCGCCACGCTGCGCGAGCTGGGCGAATCCGTGCACACCATCGGCCGCATTGCCCCGCGTGGTCAGGGCGCTGCGGTGGTGGTGGCCTGACCCGGTCGCCTCAGGCCGGGACGGGGCCGGTCTCCATTTCTTCGGGCATGACCAGGCGCACGCCGGGCGTGGGGCTCAGCGCGCCCTGCAGCAGGGCGCGGGCGATGGCCTCGGCCGGTACCACCCGGTAGCGGCGCGGCAGGAGGCGGCCCAACCCGCTGGCCACACGGATGCCCAGTTGCTCGGCCGGTCTCGACTCGACCCGCTCGCCGCCGATGAGCCCGGGCCGGACCAGCGTGAGCGAAGGAAAGCCCAGGGCCAGCAGGTCGCGCTCGGTTTCGCCCTTGGTTCTGGAATAAAACACCCGCGACGACACGTCGGCCCCCAAGGCCGAATTGAACGCGAACGCCTGCGCACCGTGGCGCAAGGCCAGGTGCCCCACCCGCACGGGCAGGTCGTGGTCCACCCGGTGAAAGGCGGCTTTCGAGCCGGCCAGCTTCATGGTCGTGCCCAGGGCGCACACCACGCCGTTGACCGCCCACCAGTCAGCGTCCTCGGGCAGGTGGTCGAAATCGACCACCGGGTTGAACAGACGGGGGTGCGTGGGCAGCGGGCGGCGCGTGGGCGCCACCACCCTCTGAACCTGGGGGTGCGACAGCGCCTGCCGAAGGGCATGGCTGCCCACGAGGCCGGTGGCGCCGGCGATCAGCAGGGTCTTCATGGCACTGCCTTGTCTGCCGCCCGGACGGCCTGCAGCGTGTCCTGATAGATGCGCTCGCGTGGACCACCCAGCGCCACAGCCCGCTGCGCTGCCCGCAAGGCGTCACCGGGTTGACCCTGCGACAGGCGCACCCGGGCCAGGTTGTTCCAGGCGTCCGCGAAATCGGGCTGCGACCGGGCCGCGGCCTCGAACGCGCGGGCCGCGCCCGGAAAGTCGCCCAGCGCATGCGCGGCATTGCCCTCACCGAAATGCAGCAAGGCATGGTCTGGCCAGCGGCGCAGGCCGGCGGCATACGCCTGCCGGGCCGCGGCGACGTCGGTGCGCTCCAGTGGGGCCACCGCCCTGCCCCATGCCTGGGCGTCGGCGGTTGCCGGCGGCGCATCGGGCGACACCACCCTGACCGCCCAGTGCCCCGAGCGTGCCCAGGTGTGCTCGAAAGTGGCCAAAGGCATGCGAAGCCGTTCGTTGGGGCCCGAATGCAGCGAGATCGAACCGTCTTGGCGATCGTAGCCAACCGCCACGGCGTAGTGCCATTGCGGCGCGAACGGCAGCGCAAGGTTCTGCAACACCAGCACCGGTGCGCCGCTGGCCAGCTCGCGCAGCAGCGCGGGCAAGGAGGGCTCAAGCACCACGGGCACCAGCGAATGGCGCCGGGCGGCCGCCAGCATCTCGGCCTGCAACGCACCCTGGCGGCCGGGCAGGTACACCTGCGGCGTGAGGGTTTCGGGCGTGACCGTCCGCCCGGCGGCCTGCGCCACCATGGCCAGCGTGGCCGGGCCGCACAGGCGGTCGCCGGTCTGCGCCAGGAAGGGAACCCCCTGCACCTGCACGCGGTCGGGGAGGCCACCGGGCCAGTCGGCGCGCAATGCCGCCAGCTGGGGTGGCGCAGCGCACCCGCCCAGCAGGGCCGCACAAAGCACAACCCCCGCCAGGGCGGGGGTTGTGGCGCGCCGGGGGCGCACGGTCATTGAATGGAGCGCGTGAACGGAAACACCTTGGTGAAGCCCAGAATGTCGGTCACCAGCAGGATCACGAACACCGCGAACAGCGTGCCGACAATGCCGGCGCCGGCGGGGGCGCTGTCGACGCGGTCGGCCAGCGAAGCGACCTCGGCGTCGGACATGGCGCGCACGCGTTCAATGGCTTCATCGGCGCTCACGCCCTGGGCGGTGAGCGACTGGCGGACATCGTCGCGGGCCAAGAAACCGACCACCCGGGCGCGATCGGCATCACCCGCGGGGGTGACCAGGGCCTGCTCGGTGCTCACCAGCGCGGATTGGGCCGACACGGGAAGTGCGCCCAACGCGAGCGCGGGAATCAGGAGCGCGGCAATCCATCGGCGGAACAGGTTCATGGGTGTGACAGCAAATGATGGGAGAAAGCCGTGATGTTGGCCCGATCGATTGACCGGCGTCAACCCGACTTACATGCCGATACCGTTCGGTGGCCGGCACCGGCCATCAGCTCATGGCCCGGCGCAGTTCCTGCAGCCGGCGCTCGATGGCTTCGCGCTCGAGCGCGTCGTCGGTGTGGTCGACAAACGTTTCCAGGTCACTGACCGCCTGGCGAAGGTCGCCCAGTTCGGCCCAGGCCAGACCCCGGTCCCGGAACTCGACCCAGGCGTCCGGCAGCAACACCAGCAGGCGGTCCTGGACGCCGATGAGGCGCAACCAGTCTTCCTGCGTGCGGTGGATCTCCTTCAGGTTGCGCAGCATGCGCGCCAGGATCTCGCGCGGCGAAGCGGCCTGCAGGTACAGGCCCACCGGCACGTCGAAATCGTCGACCAGACCATTGCGCCGCTTGTAGGGCTCCAGCCGCTCGGACAGGTCTTCGCGGCTGAGCGATTGGCCGGTGAACGGATCGATCACCACCTGCCCGTTGGGCAGGTTGATCTTGATCATGAAGTGCCCGGGGAAATTGACACCGCGCGCTTTCAGGCCCAGGCCCTGCGCGAGTTCGAGCCAGAGCACGGCGAGCGAGATCGGGATGCCGCGCCGGGTCCGCAGCACCGCGTTGAGGTAGCTGTTGTCGGGGTCGTAGTAGTTGTTGACGTTGCCGCCGAACCCCATGTCGCGGAAGTAGAACTGGTTGAGCACGCGCAGCCGCTGCAGCGCGCCCGCGTCGTCCGGGCAACGGCGCTTCACGCGGGCCAGCATCTGGTCCACATCGCCGAGCACCTGCTGCACGTCGAGGTCGGGGTATTCGTCCTGCGCGATGGCCACCGCGGCCTCGAACAGCGGCAACGCGTCGTCGTCTCGCACGAGCGACGCGAAGTAGCTCAGTGGCGTGGGCGCACTGAAATCGAGGTTGATGGCCATGAATGAAACCGCGCGGGTTGCCGCCGTGGGCCTATTGTCGGACGAACTGGCGCAACTTCAAACCGGACAGCAGCAAGGCCCCGAAATACAGGGTCGCCGCCGCGATCACGCAGGCGGCCAGCAGGCCGACCCGCTGCAGCGCCGCGCCCTCGAAGCCCAGCCAGCTGATCCGGCTGGCCGCCCAGGTGAGAAACACCGCCAGCAAGGCGCTCGCGGCCGTCACCTGCGCCAGGAAACGGGCCCAGCCCGGCGCGGGCCGGTAGGCGCCACGCCGGCGCAGCCCCACCAGCAGCAGCAGGGCATTGACCAGTGCGCCCAGGCCGATGGCCAGGGCCAGACCAGCGTGGGCCAGGTGAGGCACCAGCACGAGATTGAGCAGTTGGGTCAGCACCAGCACGCCGATGGCGATCTTCACCGGGGTGCGGATGTCCTGTCGGGCGTAGAAGCCCGGGGCGAGCACCTTGATGGCGATGAGGCCCAGCAGGCCGGCCCCGTAACCCATGAGGGCCACCGCCGTCTGCTGCACGTCGGCGTCGCCGAAGCGTCCGTAGTGGTAGAGCACCGCCACCAGCGGCTGGGCAAAGGTGAGCAATGCCACCGCGCAGGGCACCGCCAGCAGCACCACCAGGCGCAGGCCCCAGTCGAGCAGCCGGCTGTAGCGGTCGGTGTCGCCGGCCGCCTGCGCCGCCGACAGTTGCGGCAGCAGGACCACGCCCAGCGCCACGCCCAGCAGCGCCGTGGGGAACTCCATCAGCCGGTCGGCGTAGGTGAGCCAGCTCACGCTGCCCACGGCCAAGTGGGAGGCGATCTGCGTGTTGATGAGCAGCGACAACTGCGCCACGCTGACGCCCAGCAGGGCCGGCAGCATGAGTGTGGTGACGCGTCGGGTGCCTTCGTGGGCCCAGGCGGCCTTCAGCGCGCCCCAGCTCAGGCCCAGCCGCGGCCACATGCCGATTCGGCGCAGGGCCGGCAGCTGCACGCCCAGTTGCAACGCCCCGCCCAGCAGCACGCCACCCGCCATGGCGTAGATGGGCTCGATGCCGATCCGGCCGAACCAGGGGGCACCGAACCAGGCCGCCCCGATCATGGCGACGTTGAGCAGCACCGGCGTGGCCGCCGGCACCGCAAACCGCCGCCAGGTGTTGAGCACCCCGGCGGCGAGCGCCACGAACGACATGAACGCGATGTACGGGAACATCCAGCGGGTCATCACCACCGCGGCGTCAAAGCCTTGCGGCGACTGCTTGAGGCCGGCCGCCATGGCATACACCAGCACCGGTGCGCCCACCACGCCCAGCACGCAGGTGACCATCAGGGCCCAGGCCAGCACGGTGGCGATCTGGTCGACCATGCGCCGGGTGGCCTCGTCGCCCTCTTTTTCCCGGGTGCCGGCCAGCACCGGCACGAACGCCTGGCTGAAAGCACCCTCGGCAAACAGCCGGCGCAGCAGGTTGGGAATGCGGAACGCCACGTTGAAGGCGTCGGTGAGGGCGCTGGCCCCGAACGTGGCGGCCATGAGCAGTTCGCGCACCAGGCCGGTGATGCGCGAAGCCAGGGTCAACAGGGAAACCAGGGACGCAGACTTGAACAGGGTCACGGCGCGAGTGTAGGTCCTGCGCCGGTGCCGACCGGCGCGTCTGGCCCGGGGAGGGGCTCCGGGCTATAATGTTCGGCTTTGCTGGCAACATCCACAAACACCGAAGGAACACCACCATGGCCACCAAGCCGAAGAAAAAGAACCCCCGTCTGGCGTCCGGCCGCAAGCGCGCCCGCCAGGACGTCAAACTCAACGCCGCCAACAGCTCGCTGCGTTCCAAGTACCGCACCGCGGTGAAGAACGTCGAGAAGGCCGTCGCTGCCGGCGACAAGGCCAAGGCCACCGAACTGTTCGGCAAGATGCAGGCCGTTGTCGACACCATCGCCGACAAGGGCATCTTCCACAAGAACAAGGCCGCTCGCGACAAGAGCCGCCTGTCCACCAAGGTCAAGGCCCTCGCCACCGCCGCGGCCTGAACCCACACCACAGCCGCCCGGGCCCCCAGGGGCCTGCCGTTTGAATCGGGTGCGCTGCCAGCAAAGCGGAAAAGCCGTCGCAAGACGGCTTTTTTGTTTCCGGGCGCCGGGTTCACTCCGGCAGAAGACAGCCTTCGGCGATTTGCAGGTCGTTGTCGCGCGCGAAATTCATGCAGAAATCCCAGGCCATGGGCTCGGCTTCGCGCAGGTCACTGTGCACCACCACGCACTTGATGCCGTTGATCACGTTCGGAACGCACCAGGGGGAATAGCTGAGGTGGCTGCCGGGCTGGGCGCCGCCCGGGCGGAAACTGCTCATGACGCCCGCCAGGCGTTCGGCCCAGTCGCTGGGGCGAAAGGTGCGTCCATCGCGGGTGATGCCCTGGATGAACACTTGCTTGGGCGGGGTGGCGACCATCGGGTGCAGGTGAAGCCGTGGGTGGGGTGGCTCGAGCGGGAATCGTGCCACCGAAGCACCCGGGATCGCCGGCTGGGGTGGGCTCCGGAAATTCTATCTTATATAAGACTCGGGATTACCCGCACCCACCCCCACCGCGGTTCGGTATCGGAGCGATGCCGCATCGTCATCGGTGTGGCAGCGGTCGTGTGCCTACAATCGCGGCTCAGCGGCTCCCCCTCCTGCCCTGCAGGCGTTGAGCCGATTTCTTTTTCTGGCCAGCCCCCGGAGCCCCGCATGAATGCCGCGCTGAAAACCGCCGCCTCGCCCCACGTGATGAACACCTACGGCCGCCTGCCGATCGCCATTTCCCATGGCCGAGGCTGCCGGGTGTGGGACGTCAATGGCAAGGAATACCTGGACGCGCTCGCTGGCATCGCGGTGAACACGCTGGGCCACGGCCACCCCAAGCTGGTGCCGGCCCTGCAGGATCAGGTGGCGAAAATGATCCACTGCTGCAACTACTACCACGTGCCCGACCAGGAACGGCTGGCACAGATGCTGGTGGAGCGCTCGGGCCTGACCAACGTGTTCTTCTGCAGCACCGGGCTGGAGGCCAATGAGGCCGCGCTCAAGCTGGCCCGCAAGTACGGGCATGACAAAGGCATCGAGCGCCCGGAGATCGTGGTCTACGAAAAGGCCTTTCACGGCCGCTCCATCGCCACCCTGTCGGCCACCGGCAACCCCAAGGTGCAGGCCGGTTTCGGCCCGCTGGTCGAGGGGTTCATCCGCGTGCCGGCCAACGACATCGAGGCCCTGAAGAAGGCCACCGCGGGCAACCCGAACGTTGTCGCGGTGTTCTTCGAAACCATCCAGGGCGAAGGCGGTGTCAACCCCATGCGCGCGCAATACCTGCAAGACGTGCGCGCCCTGTGCGACGAGCGCGACTGGCTGCTGATGATCGACGAGGTGCAGTGCGGCATGGGGCGCACCGGCAAGTGGTTCGCGCACCAGTGGGCCGGCATCAAACCCGATGTGATGCCCCTGGCCAAGGGCCTGGGCTCGGGCGTGCCGATCGGCGCGGTGGTGGCCGGCCCGAAGGCCGCCAACATCTTTCAGCCGGGCAACCACGGCACCACGTTCGGCGGCAATCCGCTGGCCATGCGGGCGGGCGTCGAGACCATCCGCATCATGGAAGAGGACGGTCTGATGGCCAATGCCGAGCGCGTGGGTGCGCACCTGCGCCAGGCCCTGGAGCAAGGCCTGGCCGGTCTTTCCGGCGTCAAGGAAATCCGTGGACAGGGCCTGATGCTGGGCATTGAACTGACCAGGCCCTGCGGTGTGCTCACGCAGCGCGCGGCCGACGCCGGCCTGCTGATGTCGGTGACGGCCGACAGCGTGATCCGCCTCGTGCCCCCGCTGATCATGACCACGGCCGAGGCCGACGAACTGGTCGCCATCCTGCTGCCCCTCGTCAAGACGTTTCTGGCGGAATGAGCGCGACCATGCCGATCCGCCACTACCTGCAATTCAAGGACCTGACCGCCGACGAATACGCTCACCTGTTCGAGCGTGCCGCGTTCATCAAGCGCAAGTTCAAGGCGGTCGAGAAGTACCAGCCGTTCGCCGATCCGGACCGCACGCTGGCCATGATCTTCGAGAAAGCGAGCACGCGAACCCGCGTGAGCTTCGAGGCCGGCATGTACCAGATGGGCGGCTCGGTGGTGCACCTGACCACGGGTGACAGCCAGCTCGGGCGGGCCGAACCCATCGAGGACAGCGCGCGCGTGATCAGCCGCATGGTCGACATCGTGATGATCCGGACATTCGAGCAAAGCAAGCTGGAACGTTTCGCGGCGCATTCCCGCGTGCCGGTCATCAACGGCCTCACCAACGAATTCCATCCCTGCCAGATCCTGGCCGACCTGTTCACGCTCGTGGAGTACCGGCCCGCCGCCAGCGGCAAGCCGCTGGACGCCATTCGGGGCAAGGTGGTGGCCTGGGTGGGCGACGGCAACAACATGGCCAACACCTGGCTTCAGGCCGCCGAAATGCTGGGCTTCACGGTGCACGTGAGCACCCCCGGCGGCTACGAGGTGAACCCCGAACTGGCGGGCATTGCCGATCGCGGTTGCTACAAGGTCTTCAAGGACCCGCGCGAGGCCTGCGCAGGCGCCGACCTGGTGACCACCGACGTCTGGACCAGCATGGGCTTCGAGGCCGAGAACGAAGTGCGGCGCAAGGCCTTTGCGCAGTGGTGCGTCGACGAAGCCATGATGAAACTGGCACGACCGGACGCACTGTTCATGCACTGCCTGCCGGCCCACCGCGGCGAAGAAGTCGCCGCCGAGGTCATCGATGGACCGCAGTCGGTGGTGTGGGACGAAGCCGAAAACCGCATGCACGCGCAGAAGGCCCTGATGGAGTACCTGCTGCTCGGGCGCGTGGACTGACACCATGTCGGCCTGCACGAGCTGTGGCGCCTGCTGTTCGTGGTGCCGCGTCGATTTCTCGAGCTATGAGCTGGACGAAGCCGGCGGCACCGTCCCTTCGGGCCTCGCGGTGGAGGTCAACGGCACCACCGCCCGCATGCGCGGCACCGACCATTGGCCACCTCGCTGCGCGGCCCTGACGGGGACCGTGGGTGTGAAGGTGGGTTGCGGCATCTATGAATGGCGCCCGTCGCCGTGCCGCGAGTTCGAGGAAGGCAGCGAAGCATGCGACCGCGCACGCCAGCGCAACGGGCTGCCACCGCTGGGCGCTGCCACCGACGCAGGCGCCTGATCGTTCAGGTCTGAAGTTTTTCGTCGTCTGTTGGCATTAACCGACACCGCAGCCATTTTCGCGGTGCTACCTTCGCCGCGCCATGAAAACGATCTGGGACATCTCCCCGCCCGTCCACGCGAATGCACCGGTGTTCCCGGGCGACACCGCGTATGTGCAGCAGTGGGCGGCCCGCATCGGGCCGGGCTGCCCGGTCAACGTGAGCGCCATCACGCTCTCTCCCCACGTGGGGGCGCACGCCGATGCACCGCTGCACTACGACCCCGACGGCCTGCCGATCGGCGAGGTGCCGCTGGACACCTACCTCGGGCCCTGCCGCGTCATCCACGCCATCGGTGTGGGCGCGCTGGTGCAGCCTGAACACATCGCCCACCGGCTCGAGGGGCTGCCCGCACGCGTGCTGGTGCGCACCTATGCGCGCATGCCGCAGGACGCGTTCGACACCCAGCTGCCCGCCTTTGCACCCGCCACCGTGGAGCTGCTGGCCGACCACGGCGTGCGCCTCATCGGCATCGACAGCGCCAGCATTGACCCGGCCGACAGCAAGACGCTGGACAGCCACCAGGTGATCCGCCGCCGCGGTCTGCGCGTGCTGGAGAACCTGCTGCTCGACGAGGTGCCCGAGGGCGACTACGAGCTCATTGCCCTGCCCCTGAAACTGATCACCGCCGACGCCTCGCCGGTCCGCGCGGTGCTTCGCTCCCTCCCATCCCTTCCGGCCTGATCCTGCCAAGGCACCCTCCGCCATGACATCCAGCCTCGACCACTGCCGCACGCTCGACGCGCAAGACCCACTGCGCAGCCTGCGCGACCTGTTCGACCTGCCCCGCGGCACCATTTACCTCGACGGCAATTCGCTGGGGGTCATGCCGCGGTCGGCGCCAGCCCGGGTGGCCGAAGTCGTCACGCAGGAATGGGGCCGCGACCTGATCCGCAGCTGGAACAGCGCAGGCTGGTTCGACCTGCCCCGCAAGGTGGGCGACCAGATCGCGCGGCTGATCGGCGCGGCGCCCGACACGGTGATTGCGACCGACAGCACCAGCGTCAACCTGTTCAAGGTGCTGAGCGCCGCCCTGCGCATCAGCGCCCAGCAAAGCCCCGGCCGCTGGCGCATCGTGAGCGAACGCAGCAACTTCCCCACCGACCTCTACATCGCCGAGGCGCTCTGCAAGGACAAGGGCTGGGAACTGGTGCTGGTGGAACCCCACGAGATTGCGGCCGCGCTGCAGGACGAGCGCCTGGCGATCCTGATGCTCACGCACGTGAACTACCGCACCGGCGCCATGCACGACATGGCCGCCGTCACGCAGGCCGCCCACGATGCGGGTGCATTGGTGGTGTGGGACCTGGCGCACAGCGCCGGCGCGGTCCCGGTCGACCTGACGGGTGCCAACGCCGATTTCGCCGTTGGTTGTGGCTACAAGTACCTCAACGGCGGCCCGGGTGCACCGGCCTTCGTGTGGGTGAACCCGGCGCACGCCGAGCGCTGCTGGCAACCGCTGGCCGGCTGGTGGGGCCACGACAAACCCTTTGCCTTCACCCCCGACTACCAGCCCGCGGCCGGCATCGGGCGCTACCAGTGCGGCACGCAACCGATGATCAGCCTGGCCGCGCTGGAATGCGGTGTGGCCACCGTGCTGGCGGCGGAGCCGCTGGGGGGCATGGCCGCCCTGCGCCGGAAATCGCTGGCCCTCACCGACCTGTTCATCGCGCTGGTGGAGGACCGCTGCGCCGGGCACGGCCTGACCCTGGTCACGCCGCGCGAGCACGCCCGGCGCGGCTCACAGGTCTGCCTCTCCAGGACCGAAGGCGCCTACGCCATCGTGCAGGCGCTGATCGCAAGGGGCGTGATCGGCGACTACCGCGCAGGCGACCAGGCCGGCCACCCCGACATCCTGCGCTTCGGCTTCACGCCGCTCTACCTCGGCTTCGAGGACGTCTGGAACGCGGTCGAGCACCTGCGGACGGTTCTAGACAGTGGCGAGTGGCAGCGCGCGGAGTTCAACCGGGTGAATGCCGTCACCTGACATCCACCGTTCGAGCTGCGCGTGTTGAAGCTTGTCTTGCCAACCCACGGCGAGCCCTTCGACAGGCTCAGGGCGAACGGATTTTCCCCACCGTTCGGGCTGAGCCTGTCGAAGCCCTCCACACATGGTTCGCCCTTCAACAGACTCGGGGTGAACGGATTTTCTCCACCGTTCGGGCTGAGCCTGTCGAAGCCCTCCACACATGGTTCACCCTTCAACAGGCTCGGGGTGAACGGATTTTCTCCACCGTTCGGGCTGAGCCTGTCGAAGCCCTCCACACATGGTTCGCCCTTCAACAGGCTCGGGGTGAACGGGAGTGCGGCATGACCACACCCGAAAAGATCGTTCACGAAGAGCGCGCGCAGCTCGATTTCAGCCGCGACATGAGCTATGGCGACTACCTGCAGCTCGACGCCATCCTGACCGCGCAGAAACCGCTGTCGCCCGCGCACGACGAGATGCTGTTCATCGTGCAGCACCAGACCAGCGAGCTGTGGATGAAGCTCATGCTGCATGAGCTCCACGCCGCCATGTCGCACATTGCGCGCGACGAACTCCAGACGGCATTCAAGATGCTGGCGCGGGTCAGCCGAATCATGGAGCAGCTGGTGCACGCCTGGGACGTGCTGGCCACCATGACGCCCCCCGAGTACAGCGCGCTGCGCCCTTACCTCGCGAAATCCAGCGGCTTTCAAAGCCACCAGTACCGCTGCATCGAGTTCGCCATGGGCAACAAGAACGCCGCCATGCTGCAGCCGCATGCCCACCACGCCGATCGCATGGCCGCGGTTCGCGCGGCGCACGAGGCCCCTTCCCTCTACGACGAATGCCTGCGCCTGCTGGCGCGGCGCGGCCTGCCGGTGCCCGCCAGCCACACCGAGCGCGACTGGACCCAGCCCTACGAGGCCAGCGACGCGGTGGAACAGGCGTGGCTGGTGGTGTACCGCGATCCCAAGGCGCATTGGGATCTGTACCAGCTGGGCGAGGAACTGACGGACCTGGAAGACGCCTTCCGGCTCTGGCGGTTCCGCCACGTGACCACGGTGGAGCGCGTGATCGGCTTCAAGCGCGGCACCGGCGGCACCGGTGGCGTGAGCTACCTGCGCAAGATGCTGGACGTGGTGCTGTTCCCCGAGATCTGGCGCCTGCGCACGGCGCTATGAGCCGGCGCAGACAACGGCTCAGGTCGGCCGGATGTTGTTGCGCCGGATGACGTCGGCCATGGCCTCGGTGTCGGCCTTGATGCGGCGCGCCAGGCCTTCGGGTGACGTGCCTGCCACCGTCCAGCCCTGGTTGAGGATCTTCTCGCGCACATCGGGGCGGCGAACGATGTCGGCCAGCAACGCCGAGAGCCGGTTGACGTGGGCCTTGGGCAGGCTGTTGGGCGCGGCCACCGCGTTCCAGATCTCGAGCTGGAAATCCTTGAGGCCGGCTTCGGCGAGGCTGGGCACCTCGGGCACCACGCCACTGCGGCCGCTCGAGGTCACGCCCACGGCGCGCAGCTTGCCGCCGCGCACCTGCGCCATGGCCAGGCCCGGCGGCAGCAGCGACATCTGGATCTGGCCGCCGATCATGGCGGTGATGACCTGCGGGTTGCCCGGGTAGGGCACGTGCACGGCGCCCAGGCCGGCGCGGCCCTTGAGCAGTTCCATGCCGAGGTGGGCCACGGTGCCGATGCCGGGCGTGCCGTAGTTCCACTGCGACCCGGCGGCCTTGGCGGCCTCGAGGAACGCGCGCGGGTCGGCGGGTGTGTTCATCGACGCGGCCAGCACCAGGGGCGCCACCGCCAGCAGCGACACCGGGGTCAGGTCGGTCAACGGGTCGTAGGTGGTGGCGGGGTTGAGGATCTTGGCGATCGTCATGTTGCCGTTGATCATGAGGCCGATGGTGTGGTCGTCATCGGCGCGCGCCACCTGTGCCGCGGCCACGTTGCCACCCGCACCGGGCCGGTTTTCGATCACCACCGGCTGGCCGAGCGCCTGTTGCAGGGGTTCGGCGATGGTGCGGGCCATCAGGTCGGGCGACGATCCGCCGGGAAACCCGACCACGATCTTCAGCGGCCGGCTCGGCCAGGCAGACTGGGCAAGGGCGCTCGGCAGCACGGTGGCCGCGGCCAGTGCGGCGCCGGTGGCCAGGGCGTGGCGGCGGGTGGTGGATCGGGTCATGGTGTGTCTCCTGGTGGCGGTTGTTCAACGGGATCGGGATCCGGGCCCGGGCACGGGGTCGCCCGGGCCGTCATACAGCCACCCATTGTCCAACAAGCGTTCGCCCGACAGGGCCATGGCCGCGTTGCGGGCCCAGCGCAGCGGGCCGCTGGCGTGGAACACGGTGCCGTTGCGGCGCGAACGGCGCTGCACGCGGGCGTTGCGGGCCCATCGCACATCGGCGTAACGGGCCAGCACGGCGGGCCAGTCAGGCCCACCCGGACCGGCCGAGGTCTCTGCCAGCCGGCCCAGGGCCCAGGCGTCTTCGATCGCCATGGCGGCTCCCTGCGCCAGGTAGGGTCGCATGGGGTGGGCGGCGTCGCCCAGCAGGGCCACGCGCCCGCGCGCCATGTCCTGCGGACCGGCCAGGGGCGGGCGGTCGTGCAACACCCAGCGCGTCCAGGCGGGGACCGCATCGAGCCAGGCACTCAGGTCGCCGTGCACCGGCCCCAGTGCGCTGCGCAGCGCGGCCCGTGTGGCGGGTTCCGACCAGCTTCGGGCGTCGCGCGGTCCGTCGGCGCCGGCGTGCACCACCGCCACCAGGTTGAAGGCCTCGCCACCGCGCACCGGGTAATGCACCACGTGCAGGCGTGTGCCCAGCCACACGCCCACGCGGAGCGCGCGCATGGCCGGCGGCAGCGCAGCCGCGGGCAGCAGCCCGCGGTAGGCCACGTGGCCGGTCGGCCGGGGGGGCGCCGGGTCGGCGACCTGTGCGCGCACCCGGCTCCAGAGTCCGTCGCAGCCGATCAGCGCAGCGGCGTCCATCGCGCCACCGCCCGACCATTGGACCTGCACCCGCGCGAGACCGGCCTCGATCGACTCCAGCCGACTGGCCAGACGCAGGTCGAGCCCTTCGCGCTGCGCCGCCCGCAACAGCAGGGCGTGCAGGTCGGCGCGGTGCAAGCAGGCGTAGGGGGCACGGTAGCGTGGCGCAAAGCGGTCGAGGCGAAGCTGCCCGAGGGTCTGGCCATGGCGGGCGTCGCGCACCGACAGCAATTCGGGCCAGGCCGCCACCTCGTCGATCGCGGCGCGCAGGCCCCAGTCGGTGAGCAACCGCACCGCGTTGGGGCCGAGCTGCAGTCCCGCGCCCACCTCGCCAAAGGCGTCGGCCTGTTCGATCAGGGTCAGTGGCTGGCGGGCGCGGGAAAGCGCCACGGCGGCGGCCAGTCCGCCAATCCCGCCGCCGGCGAGCAACACATGCGAAGTCATGCGCGCGATGGTATCGGCGCGCGCAGCCCCGTCAGAGAATGCGGTTGAACCAGAGCAGTGACAGCGCCGCCGCGCTGAGCGCGAGCACCGAGGCCACCAGGGCCAGCAGACCGGCGACCTCGGTCTCTTTCTTCTCGACGGTGAGTTTGGAGCTCAACGACTGATACACCTGCTTGAGGTTCTCCGCCGTGCCCGCGTAGTAGTACTCGCCACGGGTGGTGCGAGCCACTTCCTTCAGGGTTTCTTCGTCGAGCCGCACGCGCATGGACCAGCCCTCGAAACCGATGATTTCGCCTTCCACGGTGCCCACACCGACGGTGTACACACGCACGCCGCGATCGGCCGCCATCTTGGCTGCCTCGGCGGTGTCCACGCCGGTGGTGCGTTGCCCGTCGGTCAGCAGGATGATGGCCGCCGAACCATAGGAACCCGCCTCGACCGGCTGGAACGGCTTTTCTTCGGCCTTCGGCTGGTCGAGCGCACGGCCGCGCGGCGCGAACGGATCGGTGTTTCGGTTGTAGGTCATGTCCGTCAGGCTGATGCGCTGATCGGGGAACAGCTCGGACAGCGACACGACGATGGCGCTGCCGATGGCGGTGGCGCGCTGCAGCTGGAACTTGTCGATGGCGGTGTTGAGGTCTTCGCGGCTGAGCGTGACCGGTTGCACCACCTGCGCCGCCCCGGCAAAGGCCACGATGCCGACCTTCACGTGGCGGGGCAGTTCGGCCAGGAACGCCTTGGCCGCGGCTTGCGAGGCGACCAGGCGGTTGGGCTGCACGTCTTCGGCTCGCATGCTGCCCGAGACGTCCATGGCGAGGATGATGGTCTGCTGCGTGGACGGCAACGTGATCGTGGCCATGGGCCGCGCCGAGGCCAGCAGCATGGCGGCAAACGCCAGCAGCATGAGCACCGGCGGCACATGGCGCCGCCAACCCGGCCCACGGCCCATGGCTTCGCGCACGATGGACAGGTTGGCGTAGCGCAACGCGGTCTGCTTGCGGCGGCGCAGCAGCCACCAGTACAGCAGCACCAGCAAGGGCAACGCCAGCAGCAGCCACAGAAGTTGCGGCCAGAGGAAGGTCACGGGGGGCAGGTTCATGCGGTCGCTCCTGTGCGTTGGCGCCGAGGCAGTTGCGTGGGCACGGGCCGGGCTCCGGGGTTCTGGCGCACGCGCTGGCGGCGCATGTCCACAAAGCGCAGCACGGCATCGGCCAGGTCGTCGTCGGTGGCCAGCTCCAGCGTGTCGACGCCGGCGCGCGCCAGGGTTTCGCGCAGCTGCGCTTCGCGCTGCGCGGCGATGCGCGCAAACCGCTGGCGAAAGCCCTTGTCGTGCGTGTCCACCAGCAGCTGCTCGCCCGTCTCGGCGTCGCGGATGGGGATGAGGCCCAGATCGGGCAGCTCAAGCTCGAGCGGATCGATCAGCCGCACGGCCACCACGTCGTGGCGCCGCGCCAGCTCGCCCAGCGGCTGCTCCCAGCCGGGCTGGCTGATGAAGTCGGACACCACAAACACGGTGCTGCGCTGGCGCACCGTGTACACCGCGCTGCGCAACAGGTCGCCCAGGCGGGTGGCCCCCTCGCCTTTTCGGGCGCGCCCCTCGGGCACTGGCGGCTTCATGAGGAGCTGCATGAGTTGCAGCACGTGGTTGCGGCCGCCTCGGGCCGGCAGCACGGCATCCACCTGGGCGAGGCCGCGCGATCCGTAGACCATGCCACCCACCCGGTTGCCATGGCGCGACACCAGGCGCGCCAGCACGGCCGTGAACTGCAGCAGCACCTCGCTCTTGCGCTGGTCGCCCGAGCCGAAGTCGACCGACGGGCTGAGGTCGAGGAGAAACCAGGCCGCCATTTCGCGGTCTTCGGTGAACACGCGCACGTGCGGCTGCTGCAGCCGCGCCGTCACGTTCCAGTCGATGTGCCGCACGTCGTCGTGCAGCTGGTATTCGCGCAGGTCGGCAAGGTCGAGCCCACTGCCCCTCAACAAGGTCTTGTACGACCCCTGCAACAAACCATCGAGCCGCCGCAACACGGTCCACTCAAGCCGCCGCAGCAGCGCCTCGGCGCGTTGCACGGCGGGCGTCGCCACGGGTGCGTCACCGGCCACCGCACCGGGTTTTCGCTGGCCGAAGAGGCGGGCGAACATTTCAGGCTGCTCGCTTGTCGGCTTCCAGCGGACGCGCCGGCGGCGGAATCTGTTTCATGATCCGGGCGATCAGCGCCTCGCTCGTCAGGCCTTCCGACAGGCCTTCGTAGGACAGCACCACGCGGTGGCGCAGCACGTCGGGGACCAGATCGGTCATGTCCTCGGGCAGCGCGTAGCTGCGGCCGCGCAGCATGGCCAGCGCCCGGGCGCCTTCCACCAGGCCGATGGTGGCGCGCGGGCTGGCGCCGAAGGTGATCAGCCGGCCCATGTCTTTCAGCCCGTGCTTGTCGGGCATTCGGGTGGCCGACACCAGCTTCACCGCGTACTGCACCAGCGAAGGATCCACGTAGACCTCGCGGCACTGGGCCTGCAGCACGGCGAGCTGGTCGGTGGTGGCCACCGCATTGACCTGCACCGCGGGCCCGGTCACGCGCTCGACGATCACGTACTCTTCCTCGTCGCTCGGGTAGTCCACCAGCACCTTCATCATGAAGCGGTCCACCTGGGCCTCGGGCAGCGGGTAGGTGCCTTCGGTCTCGATCGGGTTCTGCGTGGCCATCACCAGGAAGGGCTTGGGCACCTTGTGCGATTCGCCGGCAATCGTCACCTGGCGCTCCTGCATCACCTCGAGCAGCGCGCTCTGCACCTTGGCCGGTGCACGGTTGATTTCGTCGGCCAGCAGCAGGTTGGCAAACACCGGCCCGAGCGACGTGCTGAAGTCGCCCGTTTTCTGGTTGTAGATGCGTGTGCCCACCAGGTCGGCCGGCACCAGATCGGGGGTGAACTGGATGCGCTTGAAGCGCCCCTGCACCACATCGGCGAGTGTCTTGACGGTGAGGGTCTTGGCCAGCCCGGGCACGCCTTCGACCAGCAGGTGTCCCTGGGCCAGCATGGCCACCATCACGCGCTCCAGAAAGCGGTCCTGGCCGACGACGATGCGCTTGACCTCGTAGAGGATCTGCTCCATGAGCTGGGCAGTCTCGGGGGCGTTGTTTTCGCTCATGAAGGGCTCTCCGTGAAGTGGGGGACGGTCAGAACGGGGGCAGGCCGGCGGCGGCCGCGGCGCTCTCGATGGGGACAGCAAATCCGATGCCCACGAAGGTGCGGGCGCTGGTCGGGTTGAGGATGCCGGTGACGATGCCGACCACCTCGCCGTCCATGGTGACGAGCGGCCCCCCGGAGTTGCCCGGGTTGGCCGCGGCGTCGAACTGGATCAGGTTGCCGATGACCTGCCTGCCTTCGGGCGACTTGAACTCGCGGTCAAAACCGGAGATGACGCCCGCCGACACCGACGGTCCGATGCCGAACGGAAAACCCACCGCCACCACCTGATCACCCGACAGAAGGTCGTTGGTGGACCGCATCGTGGCGGCCGACAGGTCGTCCGGAATGGTGTGGGCCTGCAGCACGGCAAGGTCGTTCTCGGCCTGGGCGCCGGTCACGCTGGCGCCCGACTCGCTGCCGTCGGCAAAGGTGATCTTCAGCCGGTCGGCGCCCTGCACCACGTGCAGGTTGGTCAGGATCACGCCCTTGTCGACGATCACCACGCCAGTGCCCACGCCCTGCTCGACCTCTTTGCCTTCCTCATTCTTGCCGTACGACAGCACACGCACCACCGAGGGGCGGATTTTTTCAGCCGCGCGCGCCGTGGGCGACGGCATGACCTGGGTCGTCAGCGTGCGCAGCACCGCGGCGTCGATGTCTTTCTGGGTGAGCGCGGCGGCACCGCCCCGCTGCTGCTGCCACACCATGGCGATCAGCGCCACCGAGAGCAGCGCAATGGCGGCCCACATCAGCCGGGGCTGGGTGGCCGTGCGCGCCACGCCCGCACGCCAGCGGCGCCGGGGCCGCTCGGGGGCCGGTGGGACTGTTTCCGCCGCAGGGGCCTCGACCTCCAGAGGGGCCGTGCGCCTTGACGGGCTGTACTTCGCTGACTTTCGCATCGCGACCCCCGAAGAAACCGTGGATCACATGATGCCGCGATGCGCCAACCGGCTCAAGCGGTCAACAATTGCCGAAGCACATACGGAAGTATTCCTCCCGCGCGGTAGTAATCCACTTCCACCGGTGTGTCGATGCGCAGGACGACCCCGAGTTCACGGCTTTGGCCGTCCGGGCGGGTGATCACCAGGGTGGCGTCGCTCTGGGGCTTGAGGTCGGGATCGGGAATGACACCGATGGTTTCGTCGCCCCGCAGGCCCAGCGACTCCCACGAATCGCCGGCCTTGAACTGCAGCGGCAGCACCCCCATGCCCACCAGGTTGCTGCGGTGGATGCGCTCGAAGCTGCGCGCCACCACCGCCTTGATGCCGAGCAGTTGCGTGCCCTTGGCCGCCCAGTCCCGGCTCGAACCGGTGCCGTATTCCTCACCGGCGAAAACCACGGTGGGCACGCCGTCGGCCATGTACTTCATGGCGGCGTCGAAGATGCTGAGCTTCTCGCCGGTGGGCTGGTGCAGCGTGAAACCGCCCTCCTCGCGCGTGCCGTCCGCGCGCGGCGGAATCATCAGGTTCTTGATGCGCACGTTGGCAAACGTGCCGCGCACCATCACGTCGTGGTGGCCCCGGCGCGCGCCGTAGCTGTTGAAGTCGACCGGCTGCACGCCGTTCGCCTGCAGCCACTGCCCGGCAGGCGAACTGGCCTTGATGTTGCCGGCCGGCGAGATGTGGTCGGTGGTGATCGAGTCGCCAAACAGCGCCATGATGCGCGCGCCCTGCACCGCCACCGGTCGCCGGGCGTTCGCGTCCACCAGCGCGAACCCGTTGAAGAACGGCGGCTCGGCGATGTAGGTGCTGGCCGGCCAGTCGTAGCTGTTGCCCCGGCTGCCGGGAATGCGCTCCCACAGCGCGCCGGGCTCGGTTTTCACCCGCGCGTAGTTGTCGCGGTAGGCCTTGCCGTTCATCGCGCTCTTCATCAGCGCATGGATTTCGTCGCTGGTCGGCCAGATGTCGCCCAGGTACACCGGCCGGCCGCCTTTGCCCAGGCCGACCGGCTCGGTCATGAGGTCGCGCGTGACGTTGCCGGCAATTGCATAGGCCACCACCAGCGGCGGGCTGGCCAGAAAGTTGGCCTTGAGGTTGGGGTGGATGCGGGCCTCGAAATTGCGGTTGCCCGACAGCACCGCCGCACACACCAGGTCGTTGCCGGTGATCACCGCGTTGAGTTCGGGCGTGAGGTCGCCGGCGTTGCCGATGCAGGTGGTGCACCCATACCCCGCCAGCGAAAAGCCCAGCTTTTCCAGGTAAGGCAGCAGGCCGGTGGCGGACAGGTATTCGGTGACGATGCGCGAACCCGGCGCCAGCGAGGTCTTGATGTGGGGCTGGACCGTGAGGCCTTTTTCAACCGCCTTTTTCGCCAGCAGACCGGCCGCCAGCAGCACGCCGGGGTTGCTGGTGTTGGTGCAGCTGGTGATGGCGGCGATCAGCACGTCGCCGTTCTTCACGTCGATGCCACCCGCCGTGCGGAAGGTCTGGCCGATCTTGCCCGGCGGCTGCCGGAAGCCGCCCTGCTCCATCGGTGCGCTGAAGAGTTCGGTGAAACGGCGCGCCACCTGGCCAATCTCGATGCGGTCCTGCGGGCGCTTGGGGCCGGCCAGGCTGGGCGCCACACGGCCCAGGTCGAGCGTGATCACCTGCGAATAGTCGATCTCGCCCCGCTGGGGCACACCAAACAGGCCCTGGGCCTTGAAGTAGGCGGCGAACGCGTCGATCTCGGCGGCACTGCGGCCCGTGCCCTTGAAGTAATCGAGCGTTTTGCCGTCCACGGGGAAGAACCCCATGGTGGCGCCGTACTCGGGCGCCATGTTGGCGATGGTGGCGCGGTCGGGAAGTGCCAGCGACGCCGTGCCTTCGCCGAAGAACTCGACGAACTTGCCCACCACCTTGTGCTGGCGCAGGATTTCGGTGACGGTGAGCACCAGGTCGGTGGCGGTGCAGCCCTCACGCAGCCGACCGGTCAGTTCGAAGCCCACCACGTCGGGCGTCAGGATGTAGACCGGCTGACCGAGCATCGCGGCCTCGGCTTCGATGCCACCCACGCCCCAACCCACCACGCCGATGCCGTTGATCATGGTGGTGTGGCTGTCGGTGCCGACCAGCGTGTCGGGGTAGTAGAGGCCACCCTTCTGGTGCACCCCGCGGGCCAGGTGCTCCAGGTTGACCTGGTGCACGATGCCGAAACCCGGCGGCACCACGCCGAAGGTGTCGAACGCCTGCATGCCCCACTTCATGAAACCGTAGCGTTCCCGGTTGCGCTGGAACTCCAGCTTCATGTTCAGGTCGAGCGCATCCTTGGTGCCGTAGTGGTCCACCATGACCGAGTGGTCCACCACCAGATCCACCGGCACGAGGGGTTCGATCTTCTTCGGGTCCTGACCCAGCCGCAGGGTGGTGCTGCGCATGGCCGCCAGGTCGGCCAGCAGCGGCACACCGGTGAAATCCTGCAGCACCACGCGGGCGACGGTGAAGGGGATCTCGTCGGTGCGCGGTGCCTTGGGTGCCCAATTGGCCAACTGCTCCACGTGCGCCCGCGTCACGCGCTCGCCGTCGCAATGCCGGAGCACGCTTTCGAGCACGATGCGGATGGAATGCGGCAGGCGGGTCACGTTGGGAAATTCGCGCGCCAGTGCGGGCAACGAATACAGGCGGCCCGAGCGGCCGGTGGCCGGCTTGAAGGCCTTGACCGTGTGGGCGAACGGGTGGGTGAAGCGGATGGGGGCGTCCATGCATTGACTCCAGGGCGGTGACTCGCGATGGCCCATTCTGCCGGTCATGCGTGTCCCCGCACAGCCTTCATGGGGTTGCGGCCCGCCTCCCTCGCGCCGAAACCGCCCGGAGCACCCGATGCGCACCCCGCTGGTGCAGTGCAGCGGTCAGACGGCCGTACGAAGCCCCGTGCCGCGCCATCCCAGAAACTCCAGGTCGGCCAGGCCCAGCACCGCCACCGCCTGCACCACCAGATACGCCTGACCGAGCGGGGTCACCGGGTGGGTGCTCCCAAAGGCCAGCCACAGGCATTCGGCGGCCCAGACCAGGTTGCCGACGATCAGCAGCATGAGTGGCCCGCGCGCCGGAACGGGCTGGCGCGCCAGCCAGCCAGACAGCGCCACGAACAGGAAGATGGCCCAACCCATCACCGTGATCACCGTGAACGGAAGCCCCAGCCAGCGGGCCAGCACATCGCCGGCGGTCAGGTGCAGCACCCCGATGGCCAGGCCCGACAGGGCGTCGAGGGCGAGCACACGGCGCAGGGCGGTGGTGGAAAGGCGAAGGTCGAGGTTCATCTCAGGCTCCTGATGAAAAGTTGAAGGGAAGCCCGATGGTGAAAAACCGGGTGCATGGCGTCCATGACCCCGCAGGTCATGGACCCGGAGCCGCTGCGCCCTACCATGGCGCCATGCACCCCACCCACGCCGCCCCCGCCCCGTTTGGCGAACGCCTGCGCCACTGGCGCCAGAAACGCCGCCTGAGCCAGCTGGATCTCGCCTTGCAGGCCGACGTGTCCACCCGCCACCTGAGTTGCGTGGAAACCGGCCGCGCCAGCCCCAGCCGCGAGATGGTGCTGCGCCTCGCCGAGCGCCTGCAGTTGCCCCCACGCGAACGCAATGCGCTGCTGGTGGCCGCGGGTTACGCGCCCATGTACCGCGAGCGTGCGCTCGACGACCCCGCGATGGCCGCCGCGCGCGCCGCGGTGCAGCGCATCCTCGACGCGCACGAACCCTGGCCCGCGCTGGCCATGGACCGGCACTGGAATCTGGTGATGCACAACCGCCTGGTGCCCTTGCTGCTGCAAGGCGTGGCACCCGAGCTGCTGCAGCCGCCGGTGAACGTGCTGCGGTTGAGCCTGCACCCGCAGGGCCTGGCCCCGCGCATCCACAACCTGCCCCAATGGCGCGAGCACCTGCTGGAGCGGCTGCGCCAGCAAGTGGCTTCCACCGGCGACGTGGCGCTGGGCCGGCTGGCCGACGAACTGCGCGCCCTGCCGGAAGGGACCGCAGGACCGGCCGCGGATGCCCTGCCGGGTGAGCACCTGGGCGTGCTGATGCCGTTCCGGTTCGACACGCCCGCCGGCGTGCTCGACCTCATCAGCACCACCACCGTGTTCGGCACGGCGGTCGACATCACCCTGCAGGAAATGGCGCTGGAGACCTTCTTCCCGGCCAACGAGTTGACGGCCGAAAGGTTGAGGGCCCTCGCCGCCCAGGCTTGAGGCGGGTGCGCAGGGCGCGTGGTGGAACCAGCCCGGTGCCGGGGTTACACAAGCAGGACCACCGATTTCGGTCTTGCCCGGTATCACCATGAACCACGACGACCTGGACTCCCTCTGCCACCGCGCCTGTCTGCAGCTGGGCGTGCCCGACCCTTACGCGCTGGGCAAGGGCCACACCATCACCCTCGATGGGGTTCACCTCGAGGTGCAGCACAAGGACCCGCGCCCGCACTTTCTGCTGCTGGCCGAAATCGCGCTGTTCGCCGCCGACCAGCGGGCCCAGGTGCACGAGCGCCTGCTGGCGCTTCAGCTGTCCACCGCCGACCACCCCAACCTGCGTTTCGGCTTTCATCCCATCCGCCAGACGACCCTGCTGTGCCTCACCGCCCGGCCACCCCGCGACGGCACCGATCCGTCGCACTGGCTGGCGCGGCTGCTGCAATCCACCGCCGCGCAAGTGATCGAGTGGCGGCAGGAACTGCACCGCGGCGACGGCTCCACGGCCTGGTTCAACCCCGCCATCCAGCTCGAACTGCGCGGCTGAGCCGAGCACCCTCTTCCGATCCATCTGCCACCACCTGCAACGCCACCATGCAATCCAAGTCCATCGGAACCAGCCCCGGTTTTCCCGCGCCACCCGCCAACACCCGCTCGCGCGTTCCCGCTGGCCAGCCGGCCCACCCCGCCCCTCCTGTGGCAGCGGAATCGCCGGAAAAGCCCCCGGTGGTGCCCGGCCATACGAACCTCGCCCTTGGCGCCACCGACCCGTTCGCAGGCATTCAGGACGCGAAAGAAGGAGCGAGGCGGTTTGGCGCCTATGGCGATCTCCCCCGCCCATCCAACACCAGCCCAGGCAATCCGTTCGCTCACCCGGGCATCGACCCCACCAATCCGTTCTTCGCGGCGGACGACGGGTTCAAGCCCCGGGACGAGACCAAGGTCGCTAGCGGAGACGGCCATAAACCGATCGACAGGAATCCATTCACCAACGGCGAAGCGGCGGTGCAGCAGCAACCGGTTAATCCCATTGACAACCCCTTCGACGGCGCGCCACTGGTCAACCCTGCCGCGGGCAAGGGCCTGAATGAACAGGCCGCCCCACCAACCAACCACGGGATCCAGGCCGGCGACCAGCCGGCAGGAGCAGCGCCCGCTCATGCAGACCCTGCCGCGCCTGCGCCGCAAGCCAAGACCGCGCCAGGACACAAAACGGTGGATCAAGTCGACGCAGAACGCCAGGCCGTGGAGGCGCTCGACAACGCGGTCTTCTTCAAAAGCATGCAAGCACGCCTGGCCAGGCTCTGCGGGGAGCACGGCATCGACCTGAAAGACGTGGAACCCCTGGTCAATCTGTTCAAGGACGCTGCCGCGACCAGCCTGATCCAGATGGCCGAAGCCACCGAAAAGGCAACGGGGCAGAAGCTGAAGGTGGACGATCCCCTGTTCGTCAACGCCATGAAACTGGCGCGTGCGGCCGATCCCCTGGAGGGCGACGGATCGGAGGAAGAAGGCAGCGAGGGCACGTTCGAACTGAAGAGCGGTTCGGCGCCTGCACCCGCCTCGGGCAAAGCGCTGGATCACTCCATCGGTCTTCTGCCCAAGGAGGCGCAGCCCGGCATCAAACAGGCCGTGCTGAAGGCCGGGGACGTGCTGGCGTCGACATCCCAGGAGCACGCCAGCGTGATCGACCTGGGGGCATTGCCGAAGAAGTCCATGCTCGACCTCGACGACGCGGACCACGCGCTCAGCGACCTGTCGGAGGACGACGGCGTTGGCTCGGCGGCCCCTGCACCGAAGATGAAGCCTGTCGGAAAGGACAAGTCCCTGAACCTGGGCGTCGACCCGGATGTCGCGCTGGAGGAACTGGAGGACCTGGTGGCAGCCTCCTCCGAGGAGTCGTCGCCGGTGTTCAAGGACATGAAGCTGCCGAAGGTTTCCGACATCTTCCGCGGGAAGCGGGTCCGCCCCTGACCGTCGTCCAGCCGAAAAAAAGCCCCAGCCGTTCGGCCGGGGCTTTTTTGTGGGCCACAGCCCCTTCAGTCAGACCGACACGCCCTTGGCCGTTTCCGCGTACTCCTCGATCTGGTCGAAGTTCATGTAGCGGTACACGCTGGCGGCGTCCTTGTTGATGATGCCCATTTCGGCGTGGTACTCGGCCACGGTCGGAATGCGACCCAGCTTGGACGCGATGGCGGCCAGTTCGGCCGAGGCCAGGAACACGTTGGTGTTCTTGCCCAGGCGGTTCGGGAAGTTGCGCGTGCTGGTGCTCACCACCGTGGCGCCTTCGCGGACCTGGGCCTGGTTGCCCATGCACAGGCTGCAGCCCGGCATTTCGGTGCGCGCACCAGCGGTGCCGAAGGCGGCGTAATGGCCTTCCTTGATCAGCTCGTTCTGGTCCATCTTGGTGGGCGGCGCCACCCACAGCTTGACCGGAATGTCGCGCTGGCCGCCGAGCAGCTTGGCCGCGGCGCGGAAATGGCCGATGTTGGTCATGCACGAGCCGATGAAGGCCTCGTCGATCTTCGTGCCCGCCACGTCCGACAGCAGCTTGGCGTCGTCCGGGTCGTTCGGGCAGCACAGCACCGGCTCCTTGAGGTCGTTCAGGTCGATCTCGATCACGGCGGCGTACTCGGCGTCCTTGTCGGCCTCGAGCAGCTGCGGGTTGGCCAGCCAGGCCTCCACCTTCTCGATGCGGCGCGCCAGGGTCTTCGCGTCCTGGTAGCCGTCGGCGATCATGTTCTTCATCAACACGATGTTCGAGCGCAGGTACTCGATCACCGGCTCCTTGTTGAGCTTGATGGTGCAGCCGGCGGCCGAGCGTTCGGCCGACGCGTCGGACAGCTCGAACGCCTGTTCCACCTTGAGGTCGGGCAGGCCTTCGATCTCGAGGATTCGGCCGGAGAAGATGTTCTTCTTGCCGGCCTTGGCCACGGTGAGCAGGCCGGCCTTGATGGCGGCGTAGGGAATGGCGTGCACGAGGTCGCGCAGGGTCACGCCGGGCTGCATCTGGCCCTTGAAGCGCACCAGCACCGATTCGGGCATGTCCAGCGGCATCACGCCGGTGGCCGCACCGAAGGCCACCAGGCCGGAGCCGGCCGGGAAGCTGATGCCGATCGGGAAGCGGGTGTGGCTGTCGCCGCCGGTGCCCACGGTGTCGGGCAGCAGCAGGCGGTTGAGCCAGCTGTGAATCACGCCGTCACCGGGGCGCAGGGCCACGCCGCCGCGGTTGCTGATGAAAGCGGGCAGCTCGCGGTGGGTCTTGACGTCGACCGGCTTGGGGTACGCCGCGGTGTGGCAGAAGCTCTGCATCACCAGGTCGGCGCTGAAACCGAGGCAGGCCAGGTCTTTCAGCTCGTCGCGCGTCATGGGGCCGGTGGTGTCCTGGCTGCCCACGGTGGTCATCTTGGGCTCGCAGTAGGTGCCCGGGCGCACGCCCTGGCCTTCCGGCAGGCCGACCGCGCGGCCCACCATCTTCTGCGCCAGCGTGAAGCCGGCCTTGGTGGCCGCGGGCGGCTGCGGCAGGCGGAACACGGTGGAGGCCGGCAGGCCCAGGAATTCGCGGGCCTTGGCGGTGAGGCTGCGGCCGATGATGAGGTTGATGCGGCCACCAGCGCGCACCTCGTCCAGCAGCACATCGCTCTTGAGCGAGAACTCGGCCACGGTCTGGCCGTTCTTGAGCAGCTTGCCGTCGTAGGGCAGCACGTCGATCACGTCGCCCATCTCGAGCTTGCCGACATCGACCTCGATCGGCAGCGAACCCGAGTCTTCCTGCGTGTTGAAGAAGATGGGGGCGATCTTGCCGCCGAGCGTGACGCCGCCGAAGCGCTTGTTGGGCACGAAGGGGATGTCCTGGCCGGTGGCCCAGATCACGCTGTTGGTGGCCGATTTGCGCGACGAGCCGGTGCCCACCACGTCGCCCACGTAGGCCACCAGGTGGCCCTTCTTCTTGAGGTCTTCGATGAACTGCATCGGGCCGCGCTTGCCGTCTTCCTCGGGCTTGAACGCCGCGTCGGGGCGCGTGTTCTTGAGCATGGCCAGGTAGTGCAGCGGAATGTCCGGGCGGCTCCAGGCGTCGGGCGCGGGCGACAGGTCGTCGGTGTTGGTTTCACCGGGCACCTTGAACACGGTGACGGTGATCGACTTCGGCACCTCGGGCCGGGTGGTGAACCACTCGGCGTCGGCCCAGCTCTTCATGACCTCCTGCGCCTTGGCGTTGCCGGCCTTCGCCTTGGCCGCCACGTCGTTGAAGAAGTCGAACATCAGCAGCGTCTTCTTGAGCGCGTCGGCCGCCACACCGGCCACCTCGGCGTCGTCCAGCAGCTCGATCAGCGGGTGCACGTTGTAGCCGCCGACCATGGTGCCCAGCAGTTCGGTGGCCTTGGCCTTGCTGACCAGACCCACCTTCACGTCACCATGGGCCACGGCGGCCAGGAAGCTGGCCTTCACCTTGGCCGCGTCATCCACGCCCGGCGGCACGCGGTGGGTGAGCAGGTCCATGAGGAACGCGTCCTCGCCGGCCGGCGGGTTCTTGATCAGCTCGATCAGGTCGGCCACCTGCTGTGCGGACAGCGGCAGCGGCGGAATGCCCAGCGCGGCGCGTTCGGCGGCGTGGGCGCGGTAGTCGGCGAGGAAGTTGGACATGGTCTTCTCCAGACAGCGTGGGTGATTCGGAATCAGTGAGGGACTAGCAAGGTGTGCACCGGCGCGGGCAGCGGGCGCCCAGTGCGCTGCGCGCGCTCGAGCACCTGCCAGAAATAGCGGTAGCTGGCGCGGTCGTGCAGGCGGCCGGCCACCTGGACCGGCGCCCAGGCGGCGGCGGCGGCGCGTTCGATGACGGTGACGGCCTCGTCCACCTCGTCGGACGCGGGCGCAAAGGCCGACACGATGGGGCGGATCTGGTCGGGGTGGATGCTCCACATGCGGGTGAAGCCGAGTTCGTGCGCCGCGCGGCGGGCGCAGGCCTGCAGGGCGGCCACGTCCTTGAACTCGGTGACCACGCCGTGCGCGGGCACCTTGCCGTGGGCATGGCAGGCACTGGCGATCTCGAGCTTGGCGCGCAACACCAGCGGGTGGCTGAATTGCCCCTGTGACGTCATGCCGGCCGACGGAATGGCGCCGCCGTGGGCGGACACGAAATCCATCAGGCCGAAGCTCAGGCTCTGGACGCGCGGGTGGGCAGCGATGTCGAAGGCGCGGTGCACCGCGGCGGGCGACTCGATCAGGGCGTGCAACGGCAGATCGGGCGCGCCCGCCGCGTCCAGCGCGGCGGCCGCGCGATCGACGTCGGCCGGCGTCTCGACCTTGGGCAGCATGACGTGGCACAGGCCGGACCCGGCCCGCCCCACGATCTGCGCCACATCGGCCTCGAAGGCCGGGTGGTCCACCGCGTGCACGCGCACCGCCACGCGCGCGCCGGCCGGGGCCGACGCCGCGAGCTCGGTCACGAGCGCGGCGTGCTCGGCCTCGCCGCCCACCGGGGCGCCGTCCTCGCAGTCGAGCGTCACGTCGAACACGCAGGCGCCGAACTCGGCGGTCAGCTCGGCCTGCAGCGCCAGGCTTTTGCGCATGCGCGCCTCGACCCCGCTGTAATGGTCACAGACCGGCAGCGCGATGGCGCCGGCCTGGGGCCCGAGCAGGATGGTGCGGGGGTTCACGCGCGGTGTGGGCAGCGGATCAGAGCAGGTGCTTGACGCCGTCCTGCTCGCCGACGAGTTCGGCCAGGGTCTTGTCGATGCATTCCTGCGAGAACGCGTCGATCGGCAGGCCTTCGACGATCTTGTACTTGCCGCCTTCGCAGGTGACCGGGTAACCGAACATGACATCCTTGGGGATGCCGTATTCGCCGTTGGAAGGCACGCCCATGGTGACCCATTCGCCCTGGGTGCCCAGCGCCCAGTCGCGCATGTGGTCGATGGCGGCGTTGGCCGCCGAAGCGGCCGACGACAGGCCACGCGCCTCGATGATGGCGGCGCCGCGCTTGCCCACGGTGGGCAGGAACACGTCCTTGTTCCAGGCGTGGTCGTTGATCATGTCCTTGACCGATGCGCCGTCGATGGTGGCGAAGCGGTAGTCGGCGTACATGGTCGGGCTGTGGTTGCCCCACACGCCCAGCTTCTTGATGGACGCGACCGGCTTGCCGGTCTTGGCGGCGATCTGGCTCAGCGCGCGGTTGTGGTCCAGGCGCAGCATGGCGGTGAAGTTCTCGCGCTTGAGGTCGGGCGCGCTCTTCATGGCGATCCAGGCGTTGGTGTTGGCGGGGTTGCCCACCACCAGCACCTTCACGTCGCGGCTGGCCACGGCGTTGAGCGCCTTGCCCTGGCCGATGAAGATCTGGCCGTTGATGGACAGCAGCTCGGCGCGCTCCATGCCGGCCTTGCGGGGCATCGAGCCGACCAGCAGGGCGTAGTCGGTGTCCTTGAAGGCGGTCATCGGATCGCTGTGGGCTTCCATGCCGTGCAGCAGGGGGAAGGCGCAGTCTTCCAGTTCCATCATCACGCCGCGGAGCGCCTTTTGCGGACCTTCGGCCGGCACCTCCAGCAATTGCAGGATCACGGGCTGGTCCTTGCCGAGCATTTCGCCAGAGGCGATGCGGAACAGCAGGGCGTAGCCGATCTGGCCGGCGGCGCCGGTGACGGCGACGCGAACAGGCTTCTTGGTCATGGTGGGAGCTCCAGGGAAGGGTGTTGGAATGCGGAGGGACCGGGTCCGGCGGACCGGCGCGCACCCCGGCGGGCAGCGGCGGTCGAAGGGTCGAGTCAGGCCGGGAGTTTACCCGCGTAAACCCTAGGCGGTCAATTTGTCTTATGTCTTATATAAGATATGATTGGGTCAGCCACAAACGAGCCACAACCCTTGCCGATGGCCTCCCAGACCCACCCCAGCGAGCCCCTGACCCAGGGCGAAGGCAGCGCCGCTGCCAGCGCGGTGGTGGCCCCCGCGTTCAGCCCGCTGTACCAGCAGATCAAGGGGCTGATCCTGCGCAGCCTGCAGGCCGGCGAATGGAAGCCGGGCGACATGATCCCGAGCGAATTCGACCTCGCGTCGCGGTACAAGGTGAGCCAGGGCACGGTGCGCAAGGCGATCGACGAGCTGGCCACCGACAATCTGGTGGTGCGGCGCCAGGGCAAGGGCACCTTTGTGGCCACCCACGCCGAACAGCACATCCAGTTCCGCTTCCTGCGGCTCCTGCCCGACCAGGGCACGCTCGACCAGCAAGGCCCGGCCGAGCGCCGGATCATCGACTGCAAGCGCCTGCGCGCCCCGGCCGAGGTGGCCCGCCAGCTCGGCCTGCGCACCGGCGACAGCGTGCTGCAGGTGCGGCGCGTGCTGGCGTTTGGCGGCACGCCCGCCATCCTCGAAGAAATCTGGCTGCCCGGCAGCCAGTTCAAGGGCCTGACCCTGGACACACTGGCGAGCGACAAGGGCCCGATGTATGCCCTTTTCGAGGCGCAGTTCGGCGTGCGCATGGTCCGGGCCGATGAAAAGATCAAGGCCGTGAGCGCCGACCCCGAATCCGCCGCGCTGCTGGCGGTGGCGCCCGGGCATCCGCTGCTCAGCGTGGAGCGCCTGGCCTTCACCTACAACGACACGCCGATGGAGTTGCGGCGCGGCCTGTACCGCACCGACACCCGGCACTACCGCAACGAGCTCAGCTGATGACCGCCGCCCGCGCCAAATCCGTGCACGAACAGACCTTGCGCACCGATCCGGTTCAGACCGCCGGTTGTTGCATTGCAATAGAATTTGACGGCTTGTGGTGACAAGCAGACCGCAAGCGACCGCACTTCCCCGCCCGAGCGCACCCTCCCCCACGAAAGCCACTCCCATGCCCGAGTTGACACGCAAGCGGCCCGAGTTCCGCAACATCAACGCGTTCAAGGACCTCACCACGTACCGATTGCCCGCCGCCGGCTGGGTGTCCATCCTGCACCGTGTCAGCGGTCTGCTGATGTTCTTCCTGTTGCCCCTGATCGTGTGGCTGTTCGACACCTCGGTGTCGTCCGAAATCTCCTACGAGCGCTTCACCAGCGCCTTCATCGGCGGCCTCGGCTTCGTGCCGGGCTGGCTGCTCAAGCTGGTGGTGCTGGCCCTCATCTGGGCTTACCTGCACCATTTCATCGCCGGCGTCCGCCACCTGCTCATGGACGCCACCCATTCGGTGACCAAGCAGTTCGGCAAGTCCTCTGCGGTGGTCACCCTGGCGCTGAGCATCGGCCTGACCGTGGTCCTGGGCGCCAAGCTCTTCGGCCTGTACTGAACACACCGGGGAAACACACACCATGTCCGTCAATTACGGCTCCAAGCGCGTCGTCACCGGCGCCCACTACGGTCTGCGCGACTGGCTTGCCCAGCGCATCACCGCGGCCCTCATGGCCCTCTTCACCCTGGTCCTGCTGGCGCAGGTGCTTTTCACCAGCGGCCCACTGGGCTATGAAGGATGGGCGAGCATCTTTGCTCCGCAATGGATGAAGGCCCTGACCTTCGCCATGTTCCTGGCCCTCAGCTACCACGTGTGGGTCGGCGTCCGCGACATCTGGATGGATTACGTGAAGCCCGCGGCCCTGCGCCTCGTGCTGCACGTGTTCACCATGGTCTGGTTGCTGGCCTGCCTTGGCTGGGCCGTTCAAGTTCTCTGGAGAGTCTGACGTCATGACCGCCACCGCATCCCTTCCCAAGCGCCAGTTCGACGTGGTCATCGTCGGGGCCGGCGGCTCCGGCATGCGCGCGTCGCTGCAGCTGGCCCGCGCCGGCCTCAAAGTGGCCGTGCTGTCCAAGGTGTTCCCCACGCGCTCGCACACCGTGGCCGCACAAGGCGGCATCGGCGCATCGCTCGGCAACATGAGCGAGGACAACTGGCACTACCACTTCTACGACACGATCAAGGGCTCCGACTGGCTCGGCGACCAGGACGCGATCGAGTTCATGTGCCGCGAAGCCCCGAAAGTGGTCTACGAGCTCGAGCACTTCGGCATGCCGTTCGACCGCAACCCCGACGGCACCATCTACCAGCGTCCCTTTGGTGGCCACACCGCCAACTACGGCGAGAAAGCCGTGCCCCGCGCCTGCGCGGCGGCCGACCGCACCGGCCACGCCATGCTGCACACCCTGTACCAGCAGAACGTGGCGGCGCGCACCACCTTCTTCGTGGAGTGGATGGCACTCGACCTCGTGCGCGACAGCGACGGCGACGTGGTGGGCGTGACCGCCCTCGAAATGGAGACCGGCGAGGTCTACATGCTCGAAGCCAAGACCACCCTGCTGGCCACCGGTGGCGCCGGCCGCATTTACGCGGCGTCCACCAACGCCTTCATCAACACCGGCGACGGCCTTGGCATGGCTGCGCGGGCCGGCATTCCCCTCGAAGACATGGAGTTCTGGCAGTTCCACCCCACCGGCGTGGCCGGCGCGGGCGTGCTGCTCACCGAGGGCTGCCGCGGCGAAGGCGCTTTCCTCGTCAACTCCGAGGGCGAACGCTTCATGGAGCGCTACGCCCCGACGCTGAAAGACCTGGCGCCGCGCGACTTCGTCTCGCGCTGCATGGACCAGGAGATCAAGGAAGGCCGTGGCTGCGGTCCGAACAAGGACTACGTGCTGCTGAACTTCAGCTACCTGAGCGCCGACACCATCCACAAGCGCCTGCCCTCGGTCTACGAGATCGGCGTGAACTTCGCCAACGTCGACATCACCCGCGAGCCGATCCCGGTGGTGCCCACCATCCACTACCAGATGGGTGGCATTCCCACCAACGTCAACGGGCAGGTCGTCGTGCCCGACGGCGCCGGTGGCCAGAAGGTCGTCAATGGCCTGTATGCCGTCGGCGAATGCTCCTGCGTGAGCGTGCACGGCGCCAACCGCCTGGGCACCAACTCGCTGCTCGACCTGCTGGTGTTCGGCCGCGCGGCGGGCAACCACATCGTCCAGTACAACGACAAGAACAAGACCCACAAACCGGTCCCCAAGGACGGCGCCGACCTGACGCTGTCGCGCCTGGCGCGCCTTGATGGCTCGGCCACGGGCGAGTACGCGCAGGACGTGGCCAACGACATCCGCCAGACCATGCAGAAGCACGCCGGCGTGTTCCGCACGCAGGCCAGCATGGACGAAGGGGTGCAGAAGATCAACGCCATCCGCGCGCGGGTGGGCGGCATCCACCTCAAGGACAAGTCCAAGGTGTTCAACACCGCGCGCATCGAGGCGCTGGAGGTGGAAAACCTGATCGAGTGCGCACAGGCCACCATGACCTCGGCGGCGGCCCGCAAGGAATGCCGCGGCGCCCACACCGTGTACGACTACGAGCGCCCGGCCGACGACGCGCAGTTCCCGCTGGGCCGCAACGACGCCGAGTGGATGAAGCACACCCTGTGGCACAGCGCGAACAACTCGCTGACCTACAAGCCGGTCAACCTCAAGCCGCTCACCGTCGAATCCGTCCCGCCCAAGGTCCGCACCTTCTGAGGCCGAACCCGGAGAACCCCATGCTTCGCACCTTCAAGATCTACCGCTACGACCCCGAGAAAGACGCCAAGCCGTACATGCAGACCGTGCAGGTCGAGCTCGACGGCCACGAGCGCATGCTGCTCGACGCGCTCATGAAGCTCAAGGCCGTGGACCCGTCCATCTCGTTCCGCCGCTCCTGCCGTGAAGGCGTTTGCGGCTCGGACGCCATGAACATCAACGGCAAGAACGGCCTGGCCTGCCTGACCAACATGAACACACTCAAGGGCGAGATCGTGTTGAAGCCGCTGCCCGGGCTGCCGGTGGTGCGCGACCTCATCGTCGACATGACGCTGTTCTTCAAGCAGTACCACAGCATCAAGCCCTACCTCATCAACGACTCCATCGCGCCCGAGAAAGAGCGCCTGCAGTCGCCCGAGGAACGCGAGGAACTCAACGGCCTGTACGAGTGCATCCTGTGCGCGAGCTGCTCCACGAGCTGCCCGAGCTTCTGGTGGAACCCGGACAAGTTCGTGGGCCCGGCCGGCCTGCTCCAGGCGTACCGCTTCATTGCCGACAGCCGTGACCAGGCCACCAGCGAGCGCCTGGACAACCTGGAAGACCCGTACCGCCTGTTCCGCTGCCACACCATCATGAACTGCGTGGATGTGTGTCCCAAGGGTCTCAACCCCACCAAGGCCATCGGCAAGATCAAGGAAATGATGGTGCTGCGCTCGGTCTGAGCGCCCGCCCCGATCCCATGAACGGCACCGAAGACGCCCTCCTTGACGAACGTGGCTTGAGCAAGCTGCGTTGGCGGTGCCGCCGTGGGCTGCTCGAAAACGACCTGTTCATCGAGCGCTTCTTCGATCGCCATGCCGCGGGCCTGACGGTGCGGCAGGCCGAAGCCATGGGCCGGTTGATGGACCTGTCGGACAACGACCTGCTCGACCTGTTGCTCGCCCGCAAGCCCGCCGAGGGCGATCTCGCACGCGACGACGTGAGGCAAGTGCTTGCACTGCTGCGCGGCGTCAGCCCAACCCCAAGAACCGAGGAACCCGCATGAAACTCGTCGACAACAAAGCCACCCTGACCTTCTCCAACGGCAGCCCCAGCGTGGAACTGCCTGTCTATGGCGGCAGCATCGGCCCGGACGTGATCGACATCCGCAAGCTGTATGCGCAGACGGGCATGTTCACCTACGACCCGGGCTTTCTGTCGACGGCTTCATGCCAGTCCGCGATCACCTACATCGACGGCGACAAGGGCGAGCTGCTGTACCGCGGCTACCCGATCGAGCAGCTCGCCACGCATTGCGACTACCTCGACGTGTGCTACCTGCTGCTCAATGGCGAGTTGCCCGACGCGCAGCAGCGCCCCGCATTCCACAAGCTCGTGACCAACCACACCATGGTCAACGAGCAGATGCAGTTCTTCCTGCGGGGTTTCCGCCGCGATGCGCACCCCATGGCGGTGCTGACCGGCCTGGTCGGCGGCATGTCGGCCTTCTACCACGACAGCACCGACATCACGAACCCGCAGCACCGCGAGATCGCGGCCATCCGCCTGATCGCCAAGATGCCCACGCTGGTGTCCATGGCCTACAAGTACGGCATCGGCCAGCCCTACATGTATCCGCGCAACGAACTGTCCTATGCGGGCAACTTCCTGCGCATGATGTTCGGCGTGCCCTGCGAGGACTTCCAGGTCAACCCGGTGCTCGAGCGCGCCCTCGACCGCATCTTCATCCTGCACGCCGACCACGAGCAGAACGCATCGACCTCCACCGTCCGCCTGTGCGGCTCTTCGGGCACCAACCCGTTTGCCGCCATTGCGGCCGGCGTGGCCTGCCTGTGGGGCCCCGCCCACGGCGGCGCCAACGAAGCCTGCCTGAACATGCTGGAAGACATCCAGCGCAACGGCGGCGTGGCCAAGGTCGGTGAGTTCATGGAAAAGGTGAAGGACAAGAACTCCGGCGTCAAGCTCATGGGTTTCGGTCACCGCGTGTACAAGAACTACGACCCCCGCGCCAAGCTGATGCAGGAGACCTGCAACGAGGTGCTTCAGGAACTCGGCCTCGAGAACGACCCGCTGTTCAAGCTCGCCAAGCAGCTCGAGAAGATCGCGCTCGAAGACGACTACTTCGTTCAGCGCAAGCTCTACCCGAACGTCGACTTCTACTCGGGCATCGTGCAGCGCGCGATCGGTATTCCGGTCAACCTGTTCACCGGCATCTTTGCCCTGGCCCGCACCGTCGGGTGGATCGCCCAGCTCAACGAAATGATCGGCGACCCCGAATACAAGATCGGCCGTCCGCGCCAGCTCTTCACCGGCTCGGCCCGCCGCGACGTGCCCGCCGCCCTCAAGAAGTGAGCGCCGCCCCGGGCTGAGCCCGCCACGCCCGCCCTGGCCAGACGCCACGGCGGGCGTTGTCTTTCCCCAGACCGTAAAATCATCGACCGGCCCGCGAGTGGCCGAGCAGAGACAAGCCATGGCCCGCACGCTGTACGACAAGATCTGGGACGAACACGTTGTCCACACCGAGGAGGACGGCACCGCCGTGCTCTATATCGACCGCCACCTGGTGCACGAGGTGACCAGCCCGCAGGCCTACGAAGGCCTGCGCCAGGCCGGCCGAAAGGTGTGGCGGGTGAGTTCGGTGGTGGCCACCGCCGACCACAACACCCCGACCACCGGCTGGGAACACGGCTACGGCGGCATTGCCGACCCCATCAGCAAGGAACAGATCACCACACTGGACGCGAACATCGCCGAATTCGGCGCGGCGGCGTTCTTCCCGTTCCTGTCCCAGCGGCAGGGCATCGTTCACGTGATCGGCCCCGAAACCGGCGCCACCCTGCCCGGCATGACCGTGGTTTGCGGCGATTCGCACACCAGCACCCACGGCGCGTTCGGCGCGCTGGCCCACGGCATCGGCACCAGCGAGGTGGAGCACGTGCTGGCCACGCAGACGCTGCTGGCCAAGAAGGCAAAGAACCTCCTGATCAAGGTCGAGGGCCAGCTGGCCAGGGGCGTCACGGCCAAGGACATCGTGCTGGCCATCATCGGGCGCATCGGCACCGCCGGAGGCACGGGTTACACCATCGAGTTTGCGGGCAGCGCCATCCGTGCGCTGTCGATGGAAGGCCGCATGACGGTTTGCAACATGGCCATCGAGGCGGGTGCACGCGCCGGCCTGGTGGCGGTGGATGACAAGACCATCGACTACATCAAGGGCCGCCCACTGGCCCCCGCCGGCGTCGAGTGGGACCACGCCGTGGCTTACTGGCGCACGCTGCACTCCGACGCCGACGCGGTGTTCGATTCGGTTGTGGAGCTCGATGCCACGCAGATCGTGCCGCAGGTCACCTGGGGAACGTCACCCGAGATGGTGCTGGGCATTGACGGCCGGGTGCCGGATCCCGACAAGGAAAAAGACGCCAGCAAGCGTGGCGCCATCGAGCGCGCATTGAGCTACATGGCCCTGCAACCGGGCAAGGCGATGAACGACATTTTTGTCGACAAGGTCTTCATCGGCTCCTGCACCAACAGCCGCATCGAGGACATGCGCGAAGCCGCGGCCATGGTGCGCAAGCTCGGGCAGAAGGTGGCGCGGAACGTGAAGCTGGCCATGGTGGTGCCGGGGTCGGGCCTGGTGAAGGCCCAGGCCGAACGCGAGGGTCTGCACGAAGTGTTCAAGGCCGCCGGCTTCGAGTGGCGCGAGCCTGGCTGCAGCATGTGTTTGGCCATGAACGCCGATCGCCTGGAGCCCGGCGAGCGCTGCGCCTCCACCAGCAACCGCAACTTCGAAGGCCGCCAGGGTGCTGGCGGCCGCACGCACCTCGTTTCCCCGGCCATGGCGGCGGCCGCCGCCATCCATGGCCATTTCGTCGATGTCCGTCAATTTGCCTGAAAGGAAGAAACCATGAAAACGATCGCTTCTGTCCTGACCGCCGCTTTCCTGTTTGCGCTGGCCGGCTGCAACACCGTTCAAGGCCTGGGCCAGGACATCCAGAAGGGCGGGCAGGTGCTCGAAGGCGCTGCCAAGAAGTGAGATGAGATCCTTCACCGTGCACAAGGGCCTTGTGGCCCCGATGGATCGCGAGAACGTCGACACCGACGCCATCATCCCCAAGCAGTTCCTGAAGTCGATCCGCAAGACCGGCTTCGGACCGAACCTGTTCGACGAGTGGCGCTACCTGGACAAGGGCGAGCCGGGGCAGGACCCGGCCTCGCGCAAGCCCAACCCCGACTTCGTGCTGAACCAGCCGCGCTATGCGGGTGCATCGGTGTTGCTCGCCCGCAAGAACTTCGGCTGTGGCTCCAGCCGCGAGCACGCCCCCTGGGCCATCGAACAGTATGGCTTCCGGGCCTTGATCGCGCCGAGCTACGCCGACATCTTCTTCAACAACTGCTTCAAGAACGGGCTGCTGCCGATCGTTCTGCCCGAGGCCACCGTGTCGCGCCTGTTCGACGAGGCGGCCGCCTTCCCGGGTTACGAGCTCACCATCGATCTCCCCCGCCAGGTGGTCGTCGAGCCCCAGGGCAACGAGATCCCCTTCGAGGTTCAGCCCTTCCGCAAATACTGCCTGCTCAACGGCCTCGATGACATCGGTCTGACCTTGCGCCACAAGGACAAGATCGCCCAGTTCGAGGCACAGCGCCTGGCCACCAAGCCATGGCTCGCGCACACCCTCAACGGCTGAAGCCCGGCCTGACTTCATGAAAATCGCAGTTCTTCCCGGTGACGGCATCGGCACCGAAATCGTCGCCGAGGCCGTCAAGGTGCTCGGTGCGCTGGACCTCCGCTTCGAGATGGAGACCGCCCCGGTGGGTGGTGCCGCGTACGAGATCCACGGTCACCCGCTGCCCGAATCCACCCTGAAGCTGGCCATGGCCGCCGATGCGGTGCTGTTCGGCGCGGTGGGCGACTGGAAATACGACAAACTGGACCGTCCGCTGCGGCCGGAGCAGGCGATCCTGGGGCTGCGCAAGCACATGGGGCTGTTTGCCAACTTTCGTCCGGCCATCTGCTATCCCGAACTGGTCGGTGCCTCCAGCCTAAAGCCCGAACTGATCGCGGGCCTGGACATCCTGATCATCCGCGAACTCACCGGCGACATCTACTTCGGCCAGCCACGAGGGCGCCGCACCGCCGTCGACGGCCACTTCCCGGGTGCCGAGGAAGCCTTCGACACCATGCGCTACAGCAAGCCCGAGATCGAGCGCATTGCCCATGTGGCGTTTCAGGCCGCGCGCAAACGCAGCAAGAAGGTGACCAGCGTCGACAAGGCCAACGTGCTGGAGACCTTCCAGTTCTGGAAAGACGTGGTGACCGAAGTGCATGCCCAGTACCCCGACGTGGAACTGGAGCACATGTACGTGGACAACGCGGCCATGCAACTGGTGCGCGCGCCCAAGAAGTTCGATGTGGTCGTCACCGGCAACATGTTCGGCGACATCCTGTCCGACGAGGCGTCCATGCTCACCGGCTCGATCGGCATGCTGCCCTCGGCGTCGCTGAACACCAGGAACCAGGGCCTGTACGAGCCCAGCCATGGCAGCGCCCCCGACATCGCAGGCAAGGGAATCGCCAATCCTCTGGCTACAATCCTGTCTGCTGCCATGATGCTCCGCTTCTCACTCAACCAGCCCCAGGCTGCCGACCGCATTGAATCTGCGGTGGGCAGCGTGCTCGCGTCTGGCTTGCGCACGGCCGACATCTGGTCGGAAGGCACCACCAAGGTGAGCACCCGCGAAATGGGTGACGCTGTGGTGGCCGCCATCACCAAAACCATTACCAAGGGCTGAACTCAGCTCCGGTTCGTCACGCCCACCCCCGGCACGACGAGCCGGAGGGAACCGGTTATCCAACTGAAAAGGGCAATGTCATGACGAAACTCGTGGGACTCGTGGGCTGGCGCGGCATGGTCGGCTCCGTGCTGATGGACCGCATGGTCGAAGAAAAAGACTTCGACCTCATCGAACCGCTGTTCTTCTCCACCTCCAATGCCGGCGGCACTGCGCCAGCCATGGCGAAGAACGAAACGCGGCTGAAGGACGCCCACGACATCGAGGCGCTCAAGCGCTGCGACATCGTCATCACGGCCCAGGGCGGCGACTACACCAACGAGGTGTTTCCCAAGCTGAGGGCCGCCGGCTGGACGGGTCACTGGATCGACGCCGCGTCATCGCTTCGCATGAAGGACGACGCCGTGATCATCCTCGACCCGGTCAACCTGCCGGTCATCCAGAACGCGCTCGCCAAGGGCGGGCGCAACTGGATCGGCGGCAACTGCACCGTGAGCTGCATGCTCATGGGGGTTGGCGCACTCTATAAGGCCGGGCTGGTCGAATGGATGAGCACCCAGACCTACCAGGCGGCCAGCGGCGGTGGTGCCCAGCACATGCGCGAACTGCTCACGCAGTACGGCACGCTCAACGCCGAAGTGAAGGCCTTGCTCGATGACCCCAAGAGCGCCATCCTGGAAATCGACCGAAAGGTCATCGCGAAGCAGCGCGCGCTGTCGGCCGCCGAAACCGCCAACTTCGGCGTCCCGCTGGGTGGCTCGCTCATCCCCTGGATCGACAAGGACCTGGGCAACGGCATGTCCAAGGAAGAGTGGAAGGGCATGGCCGAAACCAACAAGATCCTTGGTCAGGGCGATGGTTTCGGCACGGCTGCGGTGCCGGTCGACGGTTTCTGCGTGCGCGTGGGCGCCATGCGCTGCCATTCGCAGGCGCTGACGTTCAAGCTGAAAAAGGATGTGCCGCTGGCCGACATCGAGGCGATGATCGCCGCCGACAACGAATGGGTGAAGGTGGTGCCCAACACCCGTGAGGCCACCATCCAGGACCTCACGCCGGTGGCTGTCACCGGCACCATGACGATCCCGGTGGGGCGCCTGCGCAAGATGGCCATGGGCCCCGAGTACCTCGGCGCCTTCACCATCGGCGACCAGCTTCTCTGGGGTGCGGCCGAACCGCTGCGCCGCATGTTGCGCATCCTGCTGCAAGGCTGATCGGTCGCGTTTTTCCCGGCGCGCGCGGCGCCACGTTGCAACACAGCAACGTGAAAAGCCGCACGCGCAGTGACGAGCGGTAGCCTCGGAAACTCAAGCGGATTCTCAGCTTGTAACCGTAATCCGTTGATGTTATGGTCAATTCTCGGTTTTTGACGTCGAGGTACCAGTGCCAGCCCACCCCCGCCACATCCCAACGCCCCTGATCTCGTCCGCGCCAAAGAGCACGGGTCGTCGGGGCCTTGCGAGCCTGCACGCCATCGCGGCGGCGGCGCTGGTGTCCACCCTTCTGCTTCAACCCGGCGAAGCGAACGCGCTCGCGCTGGGCCGCGTCGTCGTTCAGTCGGCACTGGGTGACCCGCTGCGCGCCGAGATCGATGTTCCCGAGATCAGTGCGGCAGAAGCCTCCAGTTTGCAGGTCGGTCTGGCGCCTGGTGCCACCTACCGCGCTGCCGGCATCGACATCAGCCCGGCCCTGGCCCGGCTCGAGATCACCTTGCAACGTCGTGCCGACGGGCGCGCCTATCTTCGCTTGGTGGGTCCGAATCCGGTCAACGAGCCGTTTCTCGACCTGATCATCGAGGCCAACTGGGCCACCGGGCGCCTGGTTCGCGACTACACGCTGCTGTTCGATCCGCCCAACCTTCGCGCCACCGCTCCTGCGCCCATTGCGCCGGTGACGCCCGCACCGAGGGCCGCTGCACCCGCTCCTGCTCCCGCACCTGCACCTGCGGCAGCCACGCCGGCACCCGCCGCGGTTGCGCCGACCCCGGCACCCGCTCCAGCACCCGCGGCTGCGGCACCCACGGCCCCCGCACCGTCGGCCGCGCCGGGGCAGGTCACCGTGCAGCGCGGCGACACGGCCGGGCGCATCGCCCAGGCCAACAAGCCAGCCGACGTGTCGCTCGATCAAATGCTGGTGGCCATGCTGCAAAGCAACCCGTCGGCCTTCATCGACGGCAATGTGAACCGCATTCGTGCCGGCGCCGTGATCGACCTGCCTTCGCGCGACGCAGCGGCAGCGATCAACGAGGGCGAGGCACGCCAGACGATTGCCGCGCAGAGCCGCGATTTCGACGAATACCGCCGCCGCCTGGCCGGTGCCGTGCCGCAGACCCAGGTGGAGGCCGCCGACCGGCAAGCCACTGGTCGGGTGCAGACCGAAGTCCAGGATCGGGCCGCCCCGGCACCTTCGGCCGACCGCCTGACGCTGGCCCAACCCCAGGGTGGTGCGGCGCGTGAAGCGCAGATCGCACAACAGCGCCAGGCCCAGGAAGCAGCCCAGCGCTCGACCGAACTGTCGCGCAACATCGACGAGCTGGCCAAGCTTCAGCAGCAGGCCGGCACGCCCGCGGCGCCTGCTGCGCCCGCGGCACCTCCGGCCCCCGCGGCCAGCCCTGCGCCAGCACCTGCGGCCCCGGCTGCAGCAGCGCCCGCCGCGGCGCCTGCGGCCGCAGCGCCGGCAGAGGCCCCGGCCGCTGCGCCGGCAGCGGCGCCAGCCCCTGCCCCGGCCGCCCCGGTGGCCGAGGCACCCGCCCCTGCACCGGCCCCCGCTCCGGCGCCCACCGTGGCTGCGCCGCGCCCGCCCGCCGTGCCGGCGCCGGCCCCTGAAGAGCCGAGCCTCATCGACAGCCTTGCCGAGAACCCCATGGTGCTGCCCGCCGCCGGCGGCCTGCTCGCCCTGCTGCTCGGTTTTGGCGTGTGGCGCATGCGCCAGCGCAAGACCGCGTCCAACGTGGACAGCTCTTTCCTGGAGAGCCGCCTCCAGCCCGACTCCTTCTTCGGCTCCAGCGGCGGGCAACGCATCGACACCGCCGAGGCCATGGCTTCCGGCTCCTCCATGGTCTATTCGCCCAGCCAGCTTGACGCGGCAGGCGATGTCGACCCGGTGGCCGAGGCCGACGTGTACCTCGCCTACGGCCGTGATCTGCAGGCCGAGGAAATCCTCAAGGAGGCCATGCGGAGCACCCCGACGCGCGTGGCCATCCACACCAAGTTGCTCGAGATCTACGCCAAGCGGCGAGATGCCCGGGCCTTCGAGGTGGTGGCCAGCGAAGCGTTCGGCCTCACCCAGGGCCAGGGCCCCGAGTGGGATCGGGCCTGCGAACTCGGCCGCGAACTGGACCCGACCAACCCCCTGTACCAGCCCGGTGGCCAACCGGCCGCGAGGCCCGGTGCTGCGCCAGGCGCCGGGCAGGGTCCGCAGAACACCATGCCGTTCGGCCCCAGCACGGTCAATCTCGGCACGGGCCCGGCCACCGGCGCCGGCGCACTCGATCTCGACCTGGACTTCTCGCTCGACGACAACGCGCCGCAGGTTGCCGAGCGCCCTGCCGCCATGGCCGTGTCCGACATGGGGGATCTGGGTGCCACCGAGGCATTGACGGCCCGCGCGCCGCAGGCGGTTCGGGCAGAGCCCGCCCCGATGGAAATGGACTTCGACCTGGACCTGCCCGCCTCGACCCGCGGCGCCAAGGTCGAAACCGCACCGGCCACGCTGGAAGTGCTCAGCATGAACACGGGCGGAGCCGACAGCCTCGCAGCCCCGACATTCGACCTCGACCTGGGTGGCGCGCCCGCCACCGTGGCACCAGATGTCGGCGGCAGCTCGGGCATGATGGATTTCAACCTCGGCGACCTCAACCTCGATCTCGACGCCGGCAAGGGCAAAGAGCCCGAGACCCTGGCCCCCACGCCGGGTGAACTCAGCGAAGAAAACCCGCTGGAAACCAAGCTGTCGCTGGCGGAAGAGTTCCGGGCCATCGGTGACTTCGAAGGTGCGCGGTCACTGGCCGAGGAAGTGCTCGCCGAAGCCTCCGGCTCACTCAAGTCCAAGGCAAGTTCCTTCCTGGCCGATCTGGCCTGACGCGAACGCTTGACCGTCACCCCCGACGATCCCCGCACGCCCGGCCCGATGCAACGCATCGCGCTGGGCGTGAGCTTCAATGGACGCCGTTACGCCGGTTGGCAGAGCCAGCCCGATGGCAACACGGTTCAGGACGTGCTGGAAGGCGCTCTGGCCAGCTTCTGTGCGCTGCCCGCGGTCGGCACGCTGTGCGCAGGCCGCACCGACGCGGGGGTCCACGGGCTGATGCAGGTGGTGCATTTCGACACCCCGCTGGACCGTCCCGAGCATGCCTGGGTTCGTGGCACCAACAGCTTTCTGCCGGCCGACGTGGCCGTGCAATGGGCCCGCAAGGTGCCCGACACCTTTCACGCACGCGCCAGCGCCCTGGCGCGCCGCTATGCCTATGTGCTGCTCGAATCGCCGGTGCGCCCGAGCGTGGACGATGGCCAGGTGGGCTGGGTGTTTCGTCCACTGGCGATGGAACCCCTGCAGCGGGCCGCCAGCCTGCTGATCGGCGAGCACGATTTCACGTCGTTTCGCGCCTCGCAGTGCCAGGCGCACACGCCGGTCAAGACGCTGCGCCGGATCGACATCAGCCGAAGGGGCGCCTACTGGCGTTTCGAGTTCGAGGCCAATGCGTTCCTGCACCACATGATCCGCAACATCATGGGGTGCCTGATCGCCATCGGCAGCGGCAACCGCCCGCCCGAGTGGATGGGCGAGGTGCTGGCCGCCCGCAGCCGCGATGCCGCGGCCCCCACTTTCGCCCCCGATGGCCTTTACTTCCTCGGTCCGGTCTACGATCAGGCCTGGAACCTGCCCGACCGGACGCCCGCCTTCGACTGGCTGCCCTGATGAACCCGCACCGAACGCGCATCAAGTTTTGCGGCCTGACCCGCGAGGCCGACGTGGACGCGGCCGTGCTGGCCGGCGCCGATGCCGTGGGTTTCGTGCTCTACGAACACAGCCCGCGCTTCGTGGCGCCCGAGCGGGCCGGCCAGCTGGCCCGCCGCCTGCCCGCCTTCGTCACCCCGGTGCTGCTGTTCGTCAACGCCAGCCCCGAATGGATCGACCGGGGTCTGCAGGCGGTGCCGCAGGCGCTGCTGCAGTTCCACGGCGACGAAACACCCGCCGATTGCGGCGCGGTCATCCGCCCGTTCCTGAGGGCAGCCCGCATTCCGACCGGTCCTGCCGGGAAAAGCTTCGATCTCCTACAATTCGCCGACGACTTCTCCGCAGCCCAGGGCATTCTGCTCGACGCCCACGTCGAGGGCTTTGGCGGCGGCGGTCAATCCTTCGACTGGACGGCATTTCCTTGGTCACATCCTCGACTAAACGCCAGCTCTCGCCTCGTTTTGTCTGGTGGACTCACGCCTGCAAACGTGATCGATGGCATTCGCCTCGTCAGGCCCTGGGCCGTTGACGTGAGCTCCGGCATCGAGGTGTCCAAGGGCATCAAGAGCGCCGACAAGATGCAGGCCTTCGCGGCCGCCGTGCGCGCCGCCGACGTGGCGCCCTCCTCCCCGTCCTGACCCGTTTTGCGGGAACCGACGGGCAACCCCCGACAGGATTCCCCATGCAGACCTCCTACCAGCAACCCGACGCCCGAGGCCACTTCGGCATCTATGGCGGCAGTTTCGTGAGCGAAACGCTCACCCATGCCATCAACGAGTTGAAGGCCGCCTACGCCAGGTACCAGCACGACCCCGAGTTCCTCGCCGAATTCCGCCGCGAGCTGGCGCACTTCGTGGGCCGGCCCAGCCCCGTGTACCACGCGGCGCGCACCAGCCGCGAGGTGGGCGGTGCGCAGATCTTCCTCAAGCGCGAAGACCTCAACCACACCGGCGCACACAAGATCAACAACACCATCGGCCAGGCCATGCTGGCCCGCCGCATGGGCAAGCCGCGCATCATTGCCGAGACGGGCGCCGGTCAGCACGGCGTGGCCACCGCCACCATCTGCGCGCGTTACGGGCTCGAGTGCGTCGTGTACATGGGCAGCGAAGACGTGAAACGCCAGAGCCCCAACGTCTACCGGATGAAACTGCTTGGCGCCACGGTGGTGCCGGTCGAATCGGGCAGCCGCACGCTCAAGGACGCGCTCAACGAAGCGATGCGCGACTGGGTGGCCAACGTCGACAACACCTTCTACATCATCGGCACGGTCGCCGGCCCGCACCCCTACCCGATGATGGTGCGTGACTTTCAGAGCGTGATCGGCCAGGAATGCCTGAAGCAGATGCCCGAGATGCTGCGCGAGGCCAACTGCCTGGGGGATCAACCCGATGCCGTGGTGGCTTGTGTGGGCGGCGGCAGCAATGCGATGGGCATCTTCCATCCGTACATCGCCCATGAGGGCACCCGCCTCATCGGCGTCGAGGCCGCCGGAGAAGGCCTGGAGAGCGGCAAGCACTCGGCTTCGCTGCAGAAGGGCAGCCCTGGTGTGCTGCACGGCAACCGCACCTACGTGCTGCAGGACGACAACGGCCAGGTCACCGAAACGCACAGCGTGAGCGCGGGCCTGGACTACCCGGGCGTGGGCCCCGAGCATGCCTTTCTGAAGGACATCGGCCGCGCCGAATACGTCGGCATCACCGACGCCGAGGCGCTGGAGGCCTTTCACCACCTGTGCCGCACCGAGGGCATCATCCCCGCCCTCGAATCGAGCCACGCCGTGGCTTACGCCATGAAGCTGGCCAAGACCATGAAGCCCACGCAATCCATCCTGGTGAACCTCTCGGGCCGCGGCGACAAGGACATCGGCACCGTGGCCGACCTGTCGCACGCCGACTTCTATTGCCGCCCGAGCTGCCGGGGCCAGTCGGTCAAGGGTGGCGAGGCCACCATCGAGGTGAAGCGATGAGCCGCATCGACACCGCCCTGGGCGCGCTCAAGGCCCAGAACCGCAAGGCGCTGATCCCGTTCGTCACCGCCGGCTTTCCCTACCCGGACATCACGGTCGACCTGATGCACGGCATGGCCGAGGCGGGCGCTGACGTCATCGAGCTGGGTGTGCCGTTTTCGGACCCTTCGGCAGACGGGCCGGTGATCCAGAAGGCCGGCGACCGGGCGCTGGCCGCCGGCATCGGCCTGGTGCAGGTCATCGGCATGGTGCGGCGCTTTCGCGAGCGCAACGCCACCACGCCGGTGGTGCTCATGGGTTACGCCAACCCGATCGAGCGCTACGACCAGAAGCACGGCACGGGCGCATTCGTGAACGACGCGGCCCAGGCCGGCGTGGACGGCGTGCTGGTGGTCGATTACCCGCCCGAAGAATGCGAGGATTTCGCCCGCGCCCTGCGCGAGCGCGACATGGACCTGATTTTTCTGCTGGCACCCACCTCGACCGATGAGCGCATGGCCCAGGTGGCGCGTGTGGCCAGCGGCTACGTGTACTACGTGTCGCTCAAAGGCGTCACCGGCGCCGGCACGCTCGATGTGTCGCAGGTCGAGGCCATGCTGCCGCGCATCCGCCAGCACGTGCACATTCCGGTGGGCGTGGGTTTCGGCATCCGGGATGCAGAAACCGCCAAAGCCATCGGCCGGACCGCCGACGCGGTGGTGATCGGCAGCAAATTGATCCAGCTGATCGAGAACGAACCGCACGAGAAGGTGGTCGCCATCGCCGGTCAGTTCCTGCGCACCATCCGAAAAGCGCTGGACGCATAATCCCGCCTCGCGCCCTTTCCTCCCTCTGGAGACCCGCATGTCCTGGCTCGAAAAGCTGCTTCCACCCAAGATCTCGCCCACCGACCCCACCGAGCGCCGCAGCGTGCCCGAGGGACTGTGGGTGAAGTGCCCGAGCTGCGAGGCCGTGCTCTACAAGAACGACCTCGAGAAGAACCAGAACGTGTGCCCGCACTGCGCGCACCACCACCGCATCGGTGCCCGCCAGCGGCTCGATGCCTTCCTGGATGCCGAAGGGCGTTACGAGATCGGGCAGGAGGTGCTGCCGGTCGACGCACTCAAGTTCAAGGACAGCCGCAAGTACCCCGAGCGCCTGAAGGAAGCCCTTGAAACCACCGGCGAGACCGACGCACTGATCGTCATGGGTGGCGCCGTCAAGGGCATCAGCCTGGTCGCGGCGTGCTTCGAGTTCGATTTCATGGGCGGCTCGATGGGCTCGGTGGTCGGCGAGCGCTTCGTGCGCGGTGTCGAGGAAGCCATTGCACAGAAAGTCCCCTTTGTGTGCTTCACGGCCACGGGCGGCGCACGCATGCAGGAGGGCCTGCTCTCGCTCATGCAGATGGCCAAGACCAACGCATCACTGACGAGGCTGGCCAAAAAGGGCCTGCCCTACATCAGCGTGCTCACCGACCCCACCATGGGCGGCGTGAGCGCCGGCTTCGCTTTTGTCGGTGACGTGGTGATCGCGGAGCCCAAGGCGCTGATCGGCTTTGCCGGGCCCCGCGTGATCGAGAACACCGTTCGCGTGAAACTGCCCGAAGGCTTTCAGCGCGCCGAGTTCCTGCAAACCAAGGGCGCAGTCGACTTCATCTGCGACCGCCGCGAACTGGCCGGCACGGTGGCGAGCCTGCTGGCCATGCTGCAACGACAGAGTGCCGACGCGGTGGTGACGGATTGAGCGCCACGGCCTCGTCCGAAGCGCTCAAGCTGACGCAGCTTCCCCTCTTCCCGCTTCAGACCGTCCTGTTCCCGGGCGGCTGGCTGCCGCTGCGCATCTTCGAGGTGCGTTACCTCGACATGATCGGCCGTTGCCACAAGGCGGGTGCGCCGTTCGGCGTGGTCAGCCTGAGCGAAGGCAGCGAGGTGCGCCGCATCGATCCCGGGGCACCGGCCGGTGGCGCTGCATTCGCCAAGGAAGACTTCCATCCCGTGGGTGTTCTGGCGCAGATCGAATCGCTCGAAAAGCCCCAGCCCGGCCTGCTCATGATCCGCTGCCGCGGCGTGCAGCGTTTTCAGGTGACCCGTCGCAGCCAGCTGCCGCATGGCCTCTGGGTGGCCGACGTGCAACTGCTGCCTGCCGACACGGTGGTGCCCGTGCCGGACGATCTGAGGGCGGTGTCCGACGCCTTGCAGCGGGTGCTGGCCGGCCTGAAGGAACGCCACGCCGATGCGCTCGACCAGTTGCCGATCCAGGCGCCCTACCTGTGGGACGACGCCGGCTGGGTGGCCAACCGGTGGGCCGAGCTGCTGCCCACCCCCAGCAACCTCAAGCAGCGCCTGATGGCGCTGGACAACCCGTTGCTGCGGCTCGAGCTGGTCGCCGACCTGCTCGACAAGCTCGGTCTGGACCGCTGACCGCCCAGTGCCCGCCCTGCGGGTTCAGGGCAACAGCGACAGCGCGTGCATGTAGCGCGCGTTCACCATCAGGTCGTCCCAGGCAGGTGCCGGTGCCCCGGGCAACAGCGCGAGCCGGCGTTCATCGCTGGCTGCCGACGGTGTCCACCACCCCTTGACCACCGCCTCCGACAGGTCTTCGATGGCCTGATCGATCGGTGCTCCACCATCGACCACGCACTGGTTGCAGAGCAGCACCATGTCGCAGCCCGCGTGCAGTGCCGCCAGCGCCGCTTCGCTGAAATCCACCGCGCGGCCGTCGATCTGACGCGCCGCGGCCATGCCCAGGTCGTCGCTGAACACGGCCCCCGAAAAACCCAGTTGCGCGCGCAGCACGTCCTGCAGCCAGCGCGCCGAGAACCCGGCCGGGCGCTTGTCGACCTTGGGGTAGATCACGTGGGCAGGCATCACGGCGCTCAGGCTTGCCGACAGCCATTGGTACGGCCTGGCGTCGTCGGCCAGGATGGCCTTGAGCGAGCGGTTGTCGCGCGGGATTTCGTGGTGGGTGTCGCCCCGCACGAAGCCATGGCCGGGAAAGTGCTTGCCGCAGTTGGCCATTCCGCTCTGCCGCAAGCCATGGGTCAGGGCCTGTGCCAGCAGGGTCACCACGCGGGCATCGCGGCCGAACGAGCGGTCACCGATCACCGAACTGCCGCCGTGGTCGAGATCGAGCACGGGCGCAAAGCTCAGGTCGACGCCGCAGGCGCGAAGTTCGGCGCCGAGCACGAACCCAGCCGCCGTGGCGGCGTCGATCGCGCGCAGGGCGGCATCACCGCTGGCATCGCCCGACATCCACAAGGCACCGAACGCGGCCATGGGGGGCAGCTGGGTGAACCCGTCGGTTCGAAAACGCTGGACCCGACCGCCCTCGTGGTCCACCGCGATCAACAGGTCGTGGCGCACGGCCTTGATGTCGGCACACAGGTCGGACAGCTGGGCCCGGTCCTGCCAGTTGCGTCCGAACAGGATGACGCCACCCACCAGCGGGTGGGCCAGGCGCTGGCGGTCGATGTCGGTGAGCGACAGGCCGGCGACGTCGATGATCAGGGGAGCGGCATGGGTCATGGCAGTGGCGGGGGCGGGGTGTCGGTTTCGACCACCACGAAGCTCGCGGCGTAGTCGGATTCGTCGGTCACGGTGACGTGCGCGCGCAGGCCGCGCGCCTCGAACCATTGCCGGAGCTCTCCGTGCAGGACGATCACCGGCTGCCCGCTCGGCAGGTTGACGATCTCGCAGCGGCGCCACGTCATGGGCATGCGCATGCCCAGGCCGATGGCCTTGGAGAACGCCTCCTTGGCCGAAAAGCGGGTGGCGAGGTAGCGCAGGCCGCGTTGGGGCCAACGCGCACGGCGGCGCTGCCAGACCGCGAACTCGCCGTCGGCGAGCACCTTGCGTGCAAAGCGTTCGCCCTGGCGCTCGAAGGTGGCCGCGATGCGGCGCACATCGCAGATGTCGGTGCCGATGCCGTAGATCATCGGAACGCGTCGTCGATGCAGCGGTTGTAGGCCCGGATGGTGTCGGGATAACCCAGCTCGAGGGCGTCGGCAATCAGCGCGTGGCCGATCGACACCTCGCTCACCCCCTTCACCTCACGCAGGAACGGGGTGAGGTTGTCGCGGTTGAGGTCATGACCGGCGTTGACCGCGAGGCCGGCGTCCAGGGCAGCCCTGGCCGCCGCGGCAAAGCGCTGAAGCTGACCCGCCTGGTTCGCCGATCCGAAGGCCGCAGCGTAGGGCTCGGTGTAGAGCTCGACCCGGTCGGCACCCACCGCGCGGGCCGCGGGCATCTGATCGGCGTCGGCGTCCATGAACAGGCTGACCCGCACACCCAGCGCATGGCATTCGGCGATCAGCGGGCGCAGGCGCTCGGCGTCATCGGGAAACCGCCAGCCGTGGTCGCTGGTGAACTGGCCCTGGGCATCGGGGACGAACGTGGCCTGGTGCGGGCGCACCACCCGCACGAAGTCCATCAGGTTGTGAAACGGATTGCCTTCGATGTTGTACTCGCGGTCCGGCCAGGCCTTGAGCAAGGCCGCCAGGTCGTGCACATCGTGGGCGCGAATGTGGCGCTCGTCGGGGCGCGGGTGCACCGTGATGCCGGCTGCGCCAGCTTGCAGGCACAGCGTGGCTGCCCGGGTGACCGAGGGGATGCCCAGGTGGCGCGTGTTGCGCACCAGGGCGACCTTGTTGAGGTTGACCGACAGCGCGGTGCGCGCGGTGCGGGCGTGGGCCATGCTCAGCTTCCAGAGGGATGGTGTGGAGTTCGGCCGCCACGGTGTCGGCTCAGGGCCTGCACATCGAGCAGCAACTGGCGCGTTCGGAACACGCGCACACCGCCATGGTAGTGCAGCAGATCGCGCAGCGGTATGCGCAGCGTGGCTGCGCATGCGGCGCAGGCCTGCAGCGTGGGCACGAAGGGCGCCGGCTGGTCGATCGCGTCCTGAAGCGCCTGCCACTGCCGGCCTTCAAGTGCGTGGTGATCGTCGTCGTGAGCCGCCCTGAGTCCCGCCTCAGGCTGAAGCACATAGGGGTTTTGCGGCTCCAGCGGCGCCAGCGTCTGGCCCTCGCACGCCAGATCGGGCAACACGCCGACGTCGCGCAGCAGCAGCAACTCGAACGCGCGCAGCAGGACGTTCTGGGCCTCGGGCCGCTCGGCCAGCAATTGCACGGCGGTGGTGAAGTGGTCGAACAGGCGGGGATGCGGGTCGTCGCGCGCCAGCAGGCGCATCAGCAGCTCGTTGAGGTAGCTCCCGGCGATCAGCGCATCACCGGTGGGCATCACATGCCCACCGCTCCATTGCGCCGATTTGAGTGTGCGCACCTCGGCCTCGCCGCCCCAGGCAATCTGCAGCGGCTGCAGCGGCAGCAGCACCGGACGGAACTGCGACGTGGGCCGCTTGACCCCCTTGGCCACCAGCGCGATGCGCCCATGGTGCCGCGTGAACACCTCCAGCACCAGACTGGTCTCGCTCCAGTCGTACCGGTGCAGCACAAAAGCCGGTTCGTCCGCTGCCCGCGCGCCCATGGCAGCGTCAACCCCGACCCGCGCAGCGGAGCATGCAACAGCCTTGGTCGGCGCGCAAACCCATCCGGCGCCGGGCCGCCCCAAGCCGGATCAGCCCCCTCGGGGGGCAGCGACCCGCGAAGCGGCGGAGCGTGGGGGCCGTCGGTTTCGCCGCCGGGCCGCCCCAAGGCGAAACGCACCCCTCTCGGGGGGGCAGCGACCCGCGCAGCGGCGGAGCGTGGGGGGCCCTCTGTTTCGCCGCCGGGCCGCCCCAAGGCGAAACGCACCCCCCTCGGGGGGGCAGCGACCCGCGCAGCGGCGGAGCGTGGGGGGCCCTCATTCGTACCCGAAAGACCGCACGCGGGCGTCGTCGTCGGCCCAGCCCGATCGCACCTTGACCCACAGCTCGAGGAACACCTTGCCGCCCCAGAGTTTTTCGAGCTCGACCCGGGCTTCGGTGCCGATGCGCTTGAGCTTCTCGCCCTTGTCTCCGATCACCATGCCCTTGTGGCCTTCGCGCTCGACCACGATGGTGGCCGCAATGCGGCGCAGATTGCCTTCTTCCTCGAAGCGGTCGATGACCACGGTGGAGGTGTAGGGCAATTCGTCGCCGGTCAGCCGGAACAGCTTTTCCCGCACCATTTCGGCGGCCATGAAGCGCTCGCTGCGGTCGGTGAGGTCTTCGGCGTCGTGCGTCCAGGGCTGCTGGGGCAGGTACTTCTCGCAGATGCCGAACAGGCGCTCCACGTCCTTGGCGGTCTTGGCCGACATGGGCACGTATTCGGCGAAGGGATGGCGCTCCTGCATGGCGCGCAGCCACGGCGCGAGTTCGCCCCGCCGGTGCACCTGGTCGAGCTTGTTGGCCAGCAGCACCACCGGCACATCGGTCGGCAGCAACGACAGCACCTTGGCGTCGGCGAGGTTGAAGTGCCCTGCCTCGACCACGAAGAGAATGAGATCGACGTCGGTGACCGCCCCGAGCACGGTCTTGTTGAGCGAGCGGTTCAAGGCGTTGCCGTGCCGCGTCTGAAAGCCGGGCGTGTCGACAAAGATGAACTGCGAGGCCCCGACCGTCCGGATGCCGGTGATGCGGTGGCGCGTGGTCTGCGCCTTGCGGGAGGTGATGCTCACCTTCTGGCCGACCAGGGCATTGAGCAGGGTCGATTTGCCCACGTTGGGCTTGCCGACAATGGCCACGTGACCGCAGCGCTGGATGGCTGGTTCCACGGCAGGCGCGTCGGCCTGATCGGTCACGGTCTTGCCCAGCGCGCTGGCCAGCATCGCCTCGAGGTCGGGCGCCGCCTTGGGATCGGGTTTTCTGGAGGTCATGGCTTCAGCCGGCGTGGGCCTGCAAATGGTTCAGCATGGCCGCGGCGGCCGCCTGTTCGCCGGCCCGCCGCGAGGCACCGATGCCGCGCTCGCTGTGTCCGGTTTCCTGCACGGTGCATTCCACGTCGAAGGTTTGTTTGTGGGCTTCGCCCAGCGTGGCGACCACGCGGTAGACGGGCAGCTTCATCTTGCGCGCCTGCAGCCATTCCTGCAATTCCGTTTTCGGGTCCTTGCCCAGGGCACTCATGCGGGTGCTCAGTTCAACGCCGGCGTAGAGCTGGCGAACCAGCGCGGAAGCTGTTTCGTAGCCGGCATCGAGGAACACGGCACCGATCACGGCCTCGAGCGCGTCGGCCAGGATGGAAGGCCGTTTCTGCCCACCCGATCGCTTTTCCCCGTCGCCCAGCCTCAGGCAGGCGGACAGGCCGAGCGCCTGCGCCAGCTCGAACAGTGTGTCCTGCTTGACGAGGTTGGCCCGCACGCGGGAAAGGTCACCCTCCGGCAGGCCACCCAGCTTTTCGAAGAGCAGGCCGGAGATGGCGAGGTTGAGCACCGAATCACCCAGAAACTCGAGGCGCTCGTAATGCTCAGCGCCAAAACTGCGGTGCGTCAGTGCCCGCTCGAGCAGGCGTGGGTTGGCAAACCGGTGCTGCAGCCGGTTCTGCAGCGCGGTCAGTTCGGGACTCAAACCGGGCGAGAACGGAAAGCGAGCCGGCTCACTGGGAGCTGCCCTGGTACTTCATGGTCAGCCACGCGGGGCCGGCCAGGTGGATTTCGCGCTGGTAGTCAAACGACACCACCACGCGGTCGCCCTGCTTGCCGACGGTGAGGTCTTTGCCGGAGATGGTCCGGATGTCGTCGATGGCCGCCGCCTTGTCGAAGATGCTCCTGACTTCGGCCACCGTCGAGCCATCAGCGGCCTTGACGACCGCCTTCTTCACGGCCAGAAATTCAATGTAGGTCGGGAACACCTGAGCCCCCACCAGACCGGCCAACGCCAGCAAGGTGCCCACCACGATCAGGCTCAGAAAGGTCAAACCACGCTGTTGCCGCTTCAACTTCATTTGAATTCTCCCGAGGCTCCCCGCCTCACTGGAACGAACCGATCCGGCCCAGGTCGCCGAAATTCATCCAGACGAAAAAGGCCTTGCCAACGATATTCGCCTCGGGCACGAAACCCCAATACCGTGAGTCGAGCGAATTGTCGCGATTGTCGCCCATCATGAAGAAATGGCCCGCCGGGACCTTGCAGACGACGCCCTCGACGCTGTAGCGGCAGCCATCGGCGAACGGAAACTCGGACGCGCCGGGCACGAAGGCCGGTCGGTCCTCGTCGTTGAGGGTGTCGTAGCGGCGGTCGCCCAGCGTCTCCTGCCACTGCTTCGAGTAGCGCATCGAATCCTTGTCGAAGAAGTCGGGCAAGGCCTGGCGAGGCACCGGTTGACCGTTGATGGTGAGCCGCTTGTTGAGGTAGGCCACCTCGTCTCCGGGCAGCCCGATGACGCGCTTGATGTAGTCCAGGCTGGGTTGCGGCGGGTAGCGAAACACGATCACGTCGCCACGCTGGGGGACCTGGTTGTCCCAGATCTTCTTGTTGACCACCGGCAGGCGAATGCCGTAGTGGAATTTGTTGACGAGGATCAGGTCGCCGACGCGCAGCGTGGGGATCATCGAACCCGACGGGATCTTGAAGGGCTCGAACAGGAACGAGCGCAGCAGGAACACGGCGAGGATGACGGGGAACAGGCCAGCCGTCCAGTCCAGCCACCAAGGCTGGGCCAGGATCTTCTGCCGGGCCACCTCGATGTCGCCCTCGATCTGGCTGAACCCTTGTTTCTCCAGTGCGGCGCGGCGCTGGTTGTGCTCGGCCAGCAGTTGCTCGGCGGCACGGCGGCGCTGCGGCAGGAACACCAGGCGTTCGGCCACCCAGTAGACACCGGTGACCACCGTGGCCAGCAGCAGCAGCAGGGCAAAGTTGCCCTCGATCGCGCCGGAATACCAACCGGCTGCGTAGGCCGCGAAGGCCGCGAGGACGACCCCCGTGACCGCTCCCATCGCCGCCTGCATCAGTCCTGCACCTGAAGAATGGCCAGGAACGCTTCCTGAGGCACTTCAACCGAGCCGATCTGTTTCATGCGTTTCTTGCCTGCTTTCTGTTTTTCGAGGAGCTTGCGCTTGCGGGTGATGTCGCCACCGTAGCATTTTGCCAGCACGTTCTTGCGCAGCGCCTTGATGTTTTCACGGGCAATCACGTTGGCGCCGATGGCCGCCTGAATGGCGACGTCGAACTGCTGGCGGCTGATGATCTCGCGCATCTTGGCCGCCACCGCCCGGCCACGGTACTGGGCCTGGGTGCGGTGAACGATGATGGACAGGGCATCGACCTTTTCGCCGTTGAGCAGGATGTCGACCTTCACCACGTCGGAAGCGCGGTACTCCTTGAACTCGTAGTCCATCGAGGCGTAGCCGCGGCTCACGCTCTTGAGCTTGTCGAAGAAGTCCAGCACGATCTCGCCCAGCGGCATGTCGTAGGTCAGCATGACCTGCTTGCCGTGGTAGGCCATGTTGAGCTGCATGCCGCGCTTCTGGTTGGCCAGCGTCATGACGGCGCCCACGTACTCCTGCGGCATGTACAGGTGCACCGTCACGATCGGCTCGCGGATCTCCTCGATCCGTCCCTGCTCGGGCATCTTGGACGGGTTCTCCACCATGATCACTTCGCCATCGCCCTTGACCACCTGGTAAACGACACTGGGGGCGGTGGTGATGAGGTCCTGATCGAACTCGCGTTCGAGGCGCTCCTGCACGATCTCCATGTGCAGCAGGCCCAGAAAGCCGCAGCGGAAACCGAAGCCCAGCGCCTGGGACACCTCGGGTTCGTAGCGCAGCGACGAATCGTTGAGCTTGAGCTTCTCGAGGGCGTCGCGCAGCGCGTCGTACTGGTTGGCCTCGGTCGGGTAGAGGCCGGCAAACACCTGCGGCTGCACTTCCTTGAAGCCCGGCAGGGCTTCGGTGGCCACGCCCGCGTTGTTGGGCAGCTTTTTCTCGAGCGTGATGGTGTCGCCGACCTTGGCCGCCTGGAGCTCCTTGATGCCGGCAATCACATAACCGACCTCGCCCGCGTACAGGGCCTCGCGGGGCTGGTCGGCCGGGGTGAAGACGCCCAGGTTGTCCGCGTTGTAGACCGCGTTGCTGGCCATCATCTTGATGCGCTCACCCTTGAGCAGCTGGCCGTCGACCACCCGCACCAGCATCACCACGCCCACGTAGGCGTCGTACCAGCTGTCGATGATCATGGCGCGCAACGGCGCATCGGGGTTGCCGCGCGGTGCGGGCACCCGGGCCACCACCGCCTCGAGGATGTCCTCGACCCCCATGCCGGTCTTGGCCGAACAGGGAATCGCGTCGCTGGCGTCAATGCCGATGACGTCCTCGATCTCGTGCTTGGCGTTTTCCGGATCGGCGTTGGGCAGGTCCATCTTGTTGAGAACCGGCACCACCTCGACACCCAGGTCGAGCGCCGTGTAGCAGTTGGCCACGGTCTGCGCCTCGACGCCCTGGCTGGCATCGACCACCAGCAGCGCGCCCTCGCAAGCCGAGAGTGACCGGCTGACCTCGTAGCTGAAGTCGACGTGGCCGGGCGTGTCGATCAGGTTGAGGTTGTAGACCTTGCCGTCGCGGGCGGTGTACTGCAGCGCCGCGGTCTGCGCCTTGATGGTGATGCCGCGCTCTTTCTCGATGTCCATGGAGTCGAGCACCTGCTCGCTCATTTCCCGATCGGAGAGACCACCGCAGCGCGAGATGATGCGGTCGGCCAGCGTGGACTTGCCGTGATCGATGTGCGCGATGATGGAGAAATTGCGGATGTGGTTCATCGAAAGACCAGAGACTCACTCACCGTCCCGGCCCCGGAACGGGGTGCGCGAGACCATAAAAAAGGGCGCGTCAGCTGCTGACGCGCCCGTAACCAACAATCAATGGCAACTGCGATAGTTGGGGTTTCATTGTAGGCAAAAAGCCCCGCCCGCACAGCCGCAGACCGCCTTTGACACCCTGTCGCCGGGCCGCAACAAGGCACTTATCCCCAGCTTGTCAACAATTCATCGGGACAACTTGTGCACCGCTTGTGGATGCCTGAGCAGCCGTTCATCGCCACTCCCGCATCGTGAATTCAGCTTCACAGCCACCGATCCAATCGGCTCGGGAACGGCTCGATTTTATCGAATCTGGTCAAGATTCCGCCCGGAAAAGTCAGTGACCGCAAACTTTTGAGGTTTAGGCCATCGACCGACCTCTCCAGCGGGTCTGTGGCGTAACGACCACCTGGCGACAAACGGGACGGATGACCCGGGACAGGCCGGGGATTTTGTGATTGCCCCTTGCCAAGCCCGCCCTGTTCAGCGACGCACCACGGCGTACTGTGCCCACTCGCCACGGCGCAGCAGCATAGTCACGGCGCGGGACTTGTCGGCCTTGGCCAGTGCGGCTTCCACTTCGCGGGCATTGGTGACTTCGGTGTTGGCCACCGAGACGATCACGTCGCCTTCGCGGATACCGGCGCGCGCGGCCGGTCCGGTGGCTGCCGCAACGCGCACGCCGCCACGCACATTGAGCGACTTGGCGTCGTCGGCAGAAAGCTCCGCCAACTGAAGGCCCACGGCCTGAACCGCGCTGCCAGCGGGGGCCGGTGCGGGCGTCGGGGCGGCGGCCCGCTCCTCCGGGCGCTCCGGCTCGAGTTCGGCCACCACGACGCTGAGGTCGCGCTGGTTGCCACGGCGCAGCACGGTCATCGTGCTGCGTGTGCCGGGCTTGGTGTTGCCCACCAGGCGCGGCAGGTCGACCGACTTGTCGATTTCCTTGCCGTCGAACTTGAGGATGATGTCGCCCGGTTCCACGCCCGCCTTGGCCGCGGGCGAATCGGGTTCGACGCCGCGCACGAGCGCGCCCTTGGGCTGTGCGCCCAGGCCGAGCGATTCGGCCACGTCCTTGCTGACCTGGTCGATGCGCACGCCGATGCGCCCGCGGGTGACCTTGCCGCTGCTTCGGAGCTCTTGCGAGACCCGCACCGCCTCGTCGATCGGGATGGCAAACGAGATGCCCTGGAAGCCACCCGAGCGCGAATAGATCTGGCTGTTGATGCCCACGACCTCGCCGCGAAGGTTGATCAGCGGCCCGCCCGAATTGCCCGGGTTGATGGCGACGTCGGTCTGGATGAAGGGCAGGTAATCGCCGGTGTCGCGCTGCTTGGCGCTGACGATGCCGGCGGTGACGGAGTTCTCGAGCCCGAACGGCGAGCCGATGGCCATCACCCACTCGCCCACCCGCAGGCGGTTCACGTCACCGATCTTCACTGGCGAGAGACCGGTGGCCTCGATCTTGACCACCGCCACATCGGTGCGCTTGTCGGCGCCGATCACGCGGGCCTTGAATTCGCGCTTGTCGGGCAGGGTCACCACGAGTTCGTCGGCACCGTCCACCACGTGGGCGTTGGTCATGATGAACCCGTCGGCGCTGAGCACAAAACCGGAGCCCACACCACGCGGACGCGCCTCGCTGTCGGGCGAAGGGTTGGCGCGCGGGCCGCGCGGCACGGCACCGGGCGGAATCGGGATGCCGAACCGGCGGAAGAACTCGAGCATTTCCTCGTCGGGTGCGCCGCCTTGCCCTGCACGGCCTTCGTTGCGCTCGAGGGTGCGGATGTTCACCACCGAGGGCCCGACCAGGTCGACCAGGTCGGTGAAATCGGGCAAGCCGCGGGCGCTGGCGGCCGGCGCCACCTGGGCAGCGAGGGGGGTGTGCGTCAAAAGTGCGGCGGACCCCGCGGCGCCAAAGGCGGCGGCCAGGCTCAGGGACAGCAGGAGGCGGGGGCGCATGGGCTTGGACATCGGGCTCTTCCTTCGTTCAATCATCGGGGACCGTCAGACAGGGCGGCCATCAGTGGAATGGGTGCCAGGGCAGGCGGGGTGGTGACCATGGTCACCATGTCGGGGTTCAGCGGGTCCGTTCAAGGCCGTCGGCAAAGCGCCTCAGCGTGGGCACCGGCACCTCGCCAACGGCGGTGACCCAGTGCTCGCCGACCCGGCGGCTCACGGAGTGGGTAGCGCCCATCGAGGCTTCGCCTTCCGATCCGTGGCGCTGGGGGTCGAACGGTTCGACAAACATCGACACCGACGCCAGCCCGTCGGAGAACACCCACTGCATGGGTGCCTGGCCCGGTACCGGGTTGCCGTTGGCTTCGCGGGTGTGGCAGCTCATGGGCTTGAAGCCGGGCACATCTTCCTTCAGACGCCATCCCTCTGCCTGCGCCGTGGTTTTGCGCAGCGTCGGCTTGACCACCTCGTAGCCACGCGTGTCCTTCATGAGCCGGCTGAGCTTTTCCATGCTCACCGGGGCATCGAGCTGCAGCTCGGAAAAGGCCACCTGCTCCAGCACCCGGCCCGCGGGATCGAGTGTCTGAAGCTTCACGACCAACCCGGTCTTCTGCTCGGACCAGACCCGGTAGCCAAAGCGCAGCTCATCGCGCGGGTGGATTTCCACCACGTCGGCAAGGTGCCCGGCGACGCGCTGCGCCCCGGACTCCTTGGTCTCGTAGCGCTGGGCGATCGAGTTGCCCGGCATTCGAAGCAGATCGGGGAACAAGCCCAGCGATTCGCGCTTTTCGAGGACGGCCGTTCGGGTGGAGGGCTCGAAGGTGATGACTTCGCTGTTGCGGCGGATCGTGGTCCGGGGTGCGCCGGTGAGCGTGTCCACCCGCTCCATCTGCTGCGAGCCGTCACACACGTGCCAGATCTTGGAGGCCGACATGGCGCTGCCCGCGCTGACCACCAGCGTGCCGGTGTAGGCGCGCGAGCGCGATCCCTCGTGCATGCGCTGCAGCCACTCGTTGACCGAACGGGCAGAACCGGCGCGATCGGCCGATTCCTGCGCCCAGGCGACACCGCTGAAACAGCTGGCGAACGCGGTCATGGCCAACGCCGCGCACCAGCTGCGCATGGGGCGGCGAGGCATGCGGGCCAGGCGCCCGACGCGCATGGCGCTCGCAGACCGGATCGTCATGGCGTCAGCGGGCATCGGCGTCATAGGTCGCGTTGCGGATGAAACCGGTGGAGGTCTGGAAGGCAGAAACGCCACCATGCTGGCGGTGTTCGGCCAGCAGCCGCTCCAGCGCCGGGTCGCGAATGAGCGTGCCCTGGCTGGTGGACATGACCAGCGGACGGCTGGCCGCCGGCCCGGCACCTGGCGCGGTGGCCGCGGAAGGCGTGGCTGCCAGCGTGGCAACGGGCGCGGAGGAATCTCCCTGGGCGATGGTCGGTTGCTGCAGGGATCCGCCGGCGGGCGCCACGCCCAACACGTTCCAGCCGATGGCTGCCACGGCCACCACGCTGGCGAACCCGGAGACGAGCTTCCAGCGAAACGCGTCTGCGTTGGCCGCCGGCGCACGGACCATCACGGTCTGCGGCACGATTTCGGGGCGGGCCACCCGGGGGGCATCCTCGATGCCGGCGCGAACCGCCGCCAGAAACGCCTGGGGTGCGCGCCCCGCCACCACGGCCTCTTCGCCCCGGAGCACCGCGCCAATCAGCTGGTAGCTGTGCCATCGGGACAGCGACTCATCGCTCTCGCGGCAGTGCGCGAGCAGGGTGTCGACCCCGGACGGGTCGAGATGGCCGTCACACAGGGCGGACACCTGTTCGCCGATGGCGGCGCTGCGGTCGGTATCGTGTTGCGGGTTCATCTTCACTACCTCAGGTGGCTCGGCCACTCACCAGCGCTTGCCCGACTGACGGTCGAGCATGGGTTTGATGCGGGTCGATATGGCCTCTCGCGCCCGGAAAATGCGCGAACGCACCGTCCCGATCGGGCAATCCAGCGCTTGGGCAATCTCTTCGTAACTCAGGCCCTCGATTTCGCGCAGGGTGATGGCCATGCGCAATTCCTCGGGCAATGCCTCCATGGCGGCATTCACCGCATTGGCAATTTCCTTGCTGGCCAACACCGCTTCAGGCGTCTCGGCATCGGCCACCTGTGCGTTTAGTTCGCGCTCCGGCGAGGAAGTTTCATCGTCCTCGGCGCTTTTGAGCTGGGACTGAAAAACCAACGGGTCGCGTTTCAGCTCGAGGAGTTGCTTTTTTGCCGTGTTCACCGCAATGCGGTAAAGCCATGTGTAGAACTGGGCGTCACCGCGGAACTGGGACAGCGCGCGGTAGGCGCGGATGAACGTCTCCTGGGCAATATCGGGCACCAGGTCCACATCGCGAACCATGCGCCCGATGAGCCGCTCGACCCTGCGCTGGTACTTGATGACCAGCAGATCAAAGGCGCGCTGCTCGCCGGCCAGGGTTCTCTGCACCAGCATGGCGTCGCTGTCGGGCGGCGGCGGAGCGGTGTGGTCTTCCTGGGTCATGCGCGCGGAAATATACCTGAAGGGGTTGTGGCGGCCAGGGCGGTCAGCCCATGTCCGTCGACTTCAATGCCCGGCGCAGCGCCAGCCAGTCGCCACGCGACGAGGACGCTTCCACCCAAGCCCATCGGGGCACCCCCCGGGGGCCGGCAAGGTGCAGCAGCACCCGGGCACCCAGATCGACCACCACCTCGGGCGCGGCAATGGGCAGGGCGCCATCCGACCGGCCGTCGGCCCAGGCCCAGCCCGTCCCGTCGATGTAGGTCGCCCCGCCCTGCCCCTGGTACAGCAGCCGACCCTCGGGATCCCGTCCCACCGTCCGTGCCGCCCAGATCCACCAAGCGGTCTGGGCAACTCCGAGGGACAGCGCCACCCACCCCGGCAAGCGGGGCCATGCGAGAGCGAGCACCAACGCCATCAGGATGCCCGACAGGCACAGGCCCATGCACCAGAAATGCGAACGCCCCACCGGAAAGCCGACCGATGGGGCGTGGCGCATGGGCTGCAGGTCAACCGGTTCAGACGCGCTTGAACACCAGCGTGCCGTTCGTGCCGCCAAAGCCGAAGTTGTTCTTCAGGGCCACGTCGATCTTGACGTCACGCGCGGTGTTGGCGCAGTAGTCCAGGTCGCACTCGGGGTCCTGGTTGAAGATGTTGATGGTGGGCGGAACCTGCTGGTGGTGCAGCGCGAGCACGGTGAACACGCTCTCGATGCCTCCGGCGCCACCGAGCAGGTGACCGGTCATCGACTTGGTCGAGCTCACCACCATCGACTTTGCGTGGTCGCCCAAGGCCGCCTTGATGGCCTGGGTTTCGTTGACATCGCCCAGCGGCGTCGATGTGCCATGCGCGTTGAGGTAGCCCACCTGGTCCGCGTTGACACCGGCGTTTCGCAACGCGCTGACCATGGCCCGGCGCGGGCCGTCCATGTTGGGCGCGGTCATGTGGCCGGCATCGGCGCTCATGCCGTAGCCGGACACCTCGGCGTAAATCCTGGCGCCACGCGCCTTGGCACGCTCGTACTCCTCGAGCACCACCACGCCGGCGCCTTCACCCAGCACGAAACCGTCGCGGTCTTTGTCCCAGGGGCGGGACGCCGTGGCCGGATCGTCGTTTCGCGTGGAGAGTGCGCGCATGGCCGCAAACCCGCCGATGCCCAGGGGCGACACGGTGGCTTCAGCGCCGCCGGCCACGATCACGTCGGCGTCGCCGTATTCGATCTTGCGAGCGCCTTCACCGATGCAATGCAGCCCGGTGGTGCAGGCGGTCACGACAGCGAGGTTGGGCCCCTTGAAGCCGAACCGCATCGAGACATGGCCAGAGATCATGTTGATGATCGAGGCCGGCACGAAGAACGGCGAGATGCGGCGGGGTCCGCGGTTGATGAGTTCGGAGTGCGTCTCCTCGATCATCGGCAGGCCCCCGATGCCCGAACCGATGATGCAACCGATCCGCGTCGCGGTTTCCTCATCGAGCGCGTCGCCCGTGGGAAGGCCGGCATCGCGAACAGCCTGGTCGGCGGCGGCAATGCCGTAATGGATGAAGGTGTCCATCGTGCGCGCCTCTTTGGTGCTCATGATGGTCCCGACATCGAAGCCCTTGACCTCTCCGGCCACGCGGCAGGCCATGTTCGACGCATCGAACTTGGTGATGGCGGTGATGCCGGAACGTCCGGCCACCAGGTTGGCCCAGGCGTCAGCCACCGTGTTGCCCACGGGGCTGATGCATCCCAGGCCGGTCACGACAACGCGACGGCGGCTCATCGGTTGCTCAGGCCTTCTGGTGCTTCACCGCGTAGTCGATGGCGTTCTGCACGGTGGTGATCTTCTCGGCTTCTTCGTCGGGAATCTCGATGCCGAACTCGTCTTCGAGGGCCATCACGAGTTCCACCGTGTCCAGCGAGTCGGCGCCCAGGTCGGCCACAAAGGCCTTCTCGTTCGTGACCTGACCCTCTTCCACGCCGAGTTGTTCGGCAATGATTTTCTTGACGCGTGCTTCGATATCGCTCATAGGTCCCTCAAAGGGTGGTTGGATTGCAAGGCCGGCATTTTAGCCGGGGGATGATCGGCAGACCTCGGGGCGCTTGTTGGCCCCTCAGGCCATGAACATGCCGCCGTTGACGTGAATTTCCTGGCCGGTGATGTAGGCGGCGCGCGGCGAGGCCAGGAACGACACCGCATGGGCGATGTCGGCGGGTTTGCCGAGGTGCCCCAGGGGGATCTGGTCGAGCAGCGCTTTCTGCTGCGCTTCGGGCAGTGAAGCGGTCATGTCGGTTTCGATGAATCCGGGTGCCACGCAGTTGACCGTGATGGTCCGGCTGCCCAGTTCGCGCGCCAGTGCACGCGTCATGCCGGCCACCCCGGCCTTGGCGGCCGCGTAGTTGGCCTGCCCCGCGTTGCCGGAGGCGCCCACCACGCTGGTGATGCTGATGATCCGGCCGTAGCGCTGCTTCATCATGGGCCGCATGACAGCGCGGCTGAGGCGGAACACCGCTTTCAGGTTGGTGTCGAGCACCGCATCCCAGTCGGCGTCCTTCAGGCGCATCGCGAGCATGTCGCGGGTGATGCCCGCGTTATTGACCAGCACGTGCAGCGCGCCGTGCGCTTTCACGGTCTCGTCAATGAGCGCATCGCAGGCGGCGCCGTCGTTGACATCCAGCACCGCGCCACGGGTGCCGGCACCCGCCCCGGCCACTGCTTTCAACGCGGCATCGACCTTGGCGGCGCCGTCCGGCGTGGTCGCCGTGCCGATGACGATCAGGCCCTGCTGCGCGAGCTCGTGCGCAATCGCGGCACCGATGCCGCGGGAGGCGCCGGTGACCAGGGCCACCTGGCCCGCGAACTTCACTTCGGACATGGGTGTCTCCTTGGTTCAGGCCAGCAATGCCTTGACCTCGGCCAGGGTGGCCGGGTCGAACAGGGCTGCGCCCTGCAGGTTCGCGTCGATGCGCCGGGTCATGCCAGCCAGCACCTTGCCGGGACCGCATTCGATCAGGGTGTCGATGCCGCGGGCCCGGATGGACTGAACGCACTCGACCCAGCGAACCGGACCGAATGCCTGGCGGTAAAGCGCATCGCGAATGCGATCGGCGTCGTTTTCAACGGTCACGTCGATGTTGTTGATCACCGGAATCCGGGGAGCGGCCAGAGGCGTCTGTGCCAGCCGCTCGCGCAAGCGTTCGGCGGCGGGCTTCATGAGGCTTGAATGGAAGGGCGCCGACACCGCCAACGGAAGAGCCCGCTTGGCCCCGTTGGCCTTGAGGACTTCGCAGGCCTTCTCGACCGCCGCCTTGCTCCCTGCGATCACAGTCTGGGCCGGGTCGTTGAAGTTGGCCGCTTCGACCACCTCGGCGCTGCCCGGGCCGAAGCTGGCCTGCGCCTCGGCGCACCCGGCACCCACCTTGTCGGCGTCCATGCCGAGGATGGCTGCCATGGCGCCGGTCCCCACGGGCACGGCTTCCTGCATGGCGGCGGCGCGAAAGCGCACCAACGGGGCGGCCTGTGCGAGCGTCAGCACGCCCGACGCCACCAAAGCCGAATACTCGCCCAGCGAATGGCCCGCCAGTGCCGCAGGCTGTGCGCCGCCCTCCGCGCACCAGACGCGCCACGCGGCCACACCCGCCACCAGCATGACGGGCTGGGTGTTGGTGGTCAGAGCCAGTGCCTCCTTCGGGCCTTCATGAATCAGGCGCCCGATGTCTTCGCCGAGCGCATCGGAGGCTTCGCGCAGGGTCTCGACCACCGCGGGGTGGTCGCCCCAGGCGTCCAGCATGCCGACGGATTGCGAGCCCTGGCCCGGAAAGACGAATGCAAAGGATTTCATGGATGTGTGATGGGAATCGAGGATGTCGTCGCTCAGAAATCGAGCAGCACGGCACCCCAGGTGAAGCCGCCGCCCACGCCCTCGAGCATGACCGTGTCGCCCGCCTTGACCTTGCCGCTGCGAACGGCGTGATCGAGCGCGAGCGGGATCGACGCGGCAGACGTGTTGCCGTGCTCATCGACCGTGACGATGAGCTTGTCCATGGGGAGTTTGAGCTTGCGGGCCGTGCCCTGCATGATGCGGATGTTGGCCTGATGGGGAATGAGCCAATCGATGTCGGCCTCGGTTCGACCCGCCTTGGCGAGCACCGCCCGGGCGGCCTCTTCGAGTACCCCCACGGCCAGCTTGAACACCGCCTGACCGTCCATCCGGAGCAGCGGCTCGCCCAGGACGTTGCCGCCGGACACGTGACCGGGAACACAAAGAATGCCTGCGTGCTTGCCGTCGGCATGCAGGTCGCTGGCCAGAATGCCGGGCTCGTCGGACGCCTCGAGCACCACAGCGCCCGCGCCGTCGCCAAACAGCACGCAGGTGGTTCGGTCGTTGAAGTCGAGCAACCGCGAAAACACCTCGGTGCCGATCACGAGTGCGCAGTTGGCGGATCCGGTGCGGATCATCGCGTCTGCCACGGTGAGGGCGTACACGAAACCACTGCAAACAGCCTGCACGTCGAACGCCGGACAACCCGCAATCCCGAGCTTGTGCTGCAGGATCGCCGCGGTGGACGGGAAGACCATGTCGGGCGTGGACGTCGCCACCACGATGAGGTCGACGTCCTCGGCCTGCAGGCCCGCGGCCTCGAGTGCCTGGCGGGCCGCCAGCACGCCCATGTCGCTCGCATAAACGCCGTCTTCGACGAAATGGCGGGCCCGGATGCCGGTGCGCTCGATGATCCACTGATCGCTGGTTTCGACGCCCCGTGGCGCCAGCATGGCCACCATGTCGTCGTTGGTGACTCGGCGCGGCGGCAGGTGGCTGCCGGTGCCGGTGATGCGTGAATGGCGGATCATGCGATGGCGATGGACTCAGATGGTCGGGATGCTGCCCAGGTCGCTGTGGATCTCGGGTGAGAGCAGCGGTCGGGCGTGGGCGATGCGTTGCCGCACGTTGTCGAGCAGCCCGCGGGCGGCCGCATCATAAGCGCGTCCCAGCGCCTGCTCGAAAGCAAACGCATCGGCCGAGCCGTGGCTCTTGAACACCAGCCCCTGCAATCCCAGCAGGGCAGCCCCGTTGTAGCGCCGGTGGTCCACGCGCTGACGAAACGCCTCCAGCACCGGCATGGCCACCAGCGCAGCCATTTTGCGCCACACGCTGCGGGTGAATTCTTCGCGAATGAAGCCCGCGATCATCGAGGCCAGGCCCTCACTGGCCTTAAGGGCCACATTGCCGACGAAGCCATCGCACACGACGATGTCCGTCGTGCCCTTGAAGATGTCGTTGCCTTCCACATTGCCGTGAAAGTTCAGGTCGCCGGCCGATGCTGCGCTGCGGAGCAGCTGACCCGCCTGCTTGATGACTTCGTTGCCCTTGATGACTTCCTCGCCCACGTTGAGCAGCCCGACCGACGGATCGTCCCGACCGGTGATGGCGGCCACGAGGGCCGAGCCCATGACCGCGAATTGAAGCAGGTGCTCGGCGCTGCAGTCGACGTTGGCTCCCAGGTCGAGCACCGTCGTCGCACCGCCACGGGCGTTCGGCATCTGCGTGGCGATGGCCGGGCGCTCGATGCCGTCCAGCGTCTTGAGCAGGTAGCGTGCAATGGCCATCAGTGCGCCGGTGTTGCCGGCCGACACCGCCGCCTGGGCGTGACCCTCCTTCACCTGCTGGATGGCCACCCGCATGGACGAATCCTTTTTGCGGCGCAAGGCGATCTCGATCGGATCGTCCATGCCGACGACTTCACTGGCCGGCACGACCGAACAACGGGGGTTGGACAGCAGGCGGGCCCAGTCCCGCAGCGCATCGGGACGGCCGACCAGCAGCACCCGGGCGTCCGGGTGCGTGTCGAGGAAGGACTGGCAAGCCGGCATCGTGACGGCCGGGCCCACGTCTCCCCCCATGCAATCCACAGCGACGGTGATCATCTCAACATCCCGGACGGACGAAGTCATCGCCCTTGTTGTAATGAAAAAGGCCCGCATGCGGGCCTGTGTCTCCATGAGGCCGCGGGCGCAAATGCGCACGCACGGCATCAAGCCCGGTGATCAGGCTTCGGATTTGTTCTTGAGCACCTGACGGCCACGGTAGAAGCCGTTGGGGCTGATGTGGTGACGCAGGTGGGTTTCGCCGGTGGTGGGTTCCACGGCGATGCCCGGGGTGTTCAGCGCGTTGTGCGAACGGTGCATGCCACGCTTGGAGGGCGACTTCTTGTTTTGCTGAACGGCCATGGTGGGCTCCTGAAGGAATTCGTTGGTGGGGGCGGTGGGGGCGGACAGGTGACCTGACACAGGCTCTCAAGACCTGGCCAGCCCGGCTTGCCTGGACCGCCCAGACGCAAAGCCAAGCATTATAGCCCGATCGCGCCCTGGGGTCCAAACCGGCCGTCACTGGCTGCCTTTGAGCCGCGCCAGGGCCGAAAACGGGTGTGGACGCTCGTCGCCGGCCGGGGGATCGGGCTCTGGCGCCAGGGCCGCCGGCGGATCGGGGCAGTCCTCGTGCATGGGCACCAGCGGCAGTTCCATGATCAGTTCGTCCTCGACGACCGCCAGCAGGTCGGGGCGCGGCTCCAGCGCCAGCAGGTCTTCCTCGCAGTCGTCGTCCTCGGCCAGCGCGGCGGCTTCGTCGGCCACAAAACGGAACCAGCGGTCCACCGCAAGACCGGTCTGCACCGCCTCAAGGCAGCGCTGGCAGGTCAATGGCACTTGGGCGGTGGCTTCCAGATGCAGCCACGCTTCGGGCGCGCCGGAGGCCGCCGTGCGCAGCTCGGCGTTGGCCGACCAAGCCACCTCGGCCCCCCCATCGACGGGAGCGTGCAGGTCTTCCAGCAGGCGGGCAAATTGCGCCAGAGGGCGACGCCCTTGCAACAAAGCGCCTTGTCGCGCCATGCGCATGGCGTCCAGGCGGTGCGGATTGAACGAGCCCTGGTCAGGCTTCTCGGCATGGGACATCCCGGGATTCTAGGCAGGGTGAGCACAATATGCGCATGACCAATGTGCCCGACACCGCCCGCACCCTTGTGCTGGGCTCCACTTCCCGCTACCGGCGGGAGCTTCTGCAACGCCTCGGCCTGTCGTTCGATGTGGTCGGCCCCGAGGTGGACGAGACGCCGTTGCAGGGCGAATCGCCCGCTTCAACCGCACGTCGACTGGCCCTGGCCAAGGCGCGCGCGGTGGCGCGGCGCCACCCGGATGCGGTGGTGATCGGCAGCGACCAGGTCGCCGATCTGGACGGCGAGGCCCTGGGAAAGCCGGGCACGCATGAGCGGGCGGTGGCCCAGCTGCAGCGCATGCAGGGCCGCACGGTGCTCTTTCACACCGCGCTGGCGGTGGTCTGCGTCGCTTCGGGCTTTGAAGCCACGGACCTGGCGCCGGTGCGGGTGGTCTTTCGCCAGCTCGACGACGACGAAATCGAGCGCTACCTGCAGACCGAGAAACCCTATGACTGTGCGGGCAGCGCCAAAAGCGAAGGACTGGGCATCGCGCTGCTGGACCGAATCGACAGCGACGATCCGACCGCGCTGGTGGGGCTGCCGCTGATCCGCACCTGCCGTCTGCTGCGCCAGGCCGGCGTCAAGGTGCCGTGATGCCCGGGCGGCTGTGGCTGGTCCCGACCCCGCTCGACCTGGGCGAGGTGCCGGGTCCCCTGGACGGGGCCCTGCCCCTGGCCACCGTGGCCCAAGCGGCGCGGCTGACCCACTGGGTGGTCGAAAACGCCAAGAGTGCGCGGGCCTTCCTCAAGCGGGTGGACGCGGTGACGCCTTTGGCGGTCCCGCTGCAGTCGATGCACATGACCGAACTGCCGCGCCTGGTGCACAAAAAGGGTGATCACGACCCGGCTGCCTCGGGCGATTGGGCGAAGGCCCTGCTGGCACCGGCACTCGAAGGTCACGACATGGGCCTTTTGAGCGAAGCGGGCATGCCCGCCGTGGCCGACCCTGGCAGTGGCGTGGTGCGGGCGGCCCACGCCCTGGGCATGGAGGTGCTGCCGCTGGTGGGCCCGGTGTCCCTGATGCTGGCGCTGGCGGCCAGCGGGTTGAACGGGCAGCACTTCGCCTTTGTGGGCTACGTCCCGCAGGACGCCACGGTGCGTGCAAAACAGCTGCGCGACCTCGATTCGTTGAGCGCACGCACCGGGCAGACCCAGATCCTGATTGAAACGCCCTACCGGAACAACGCCCTGCTGGACGCGCTCGTTTCGCAGTTGCACGGCACGACCCGCCTCGCGGTGGCATGCGCTCTGGGCCTGGGTGCCCAGACGGTGCGCAGCGCGACGGTGGACGAATGGCGGCAGAAGCCTGGCCTGCGCCAGGCGCTGCCGCTGGCCCAGCCCGCGGTGTTCCTGTTCGGGCGCTGAAGGCGCCCTTCCCTCACCCCATGAGGCGTTGCAGGTGCGCCCGAACCGAACCGCTGAGTTCGGGGTTGGCCAGGGCCAGGTCGATGGTGGCCTCTAGAAAACCTTCCTTGCTGCCGCAGTCGTACCGTTTGCCGTCGTAGCGGAAGGCCTGCACCCGCTCCTTCCCGATCAGCGCTGCAATGCCGTCGGTGAGCTGGATTTCCCCGCCGGCGCCACGCGGCTGCTGCCGGATGCTGTCGAACACCGCCGGCGTGAGGATGTATCGGCCCGCCACGGCCAGGGTGGACGGTGCCTTGTCGGGCGCCGGCTTCTCGACCATGGCGAACACCTCGGCCATCGGCGCATTCACACCGTGCACGTCGACCACGCCATAGCGCCGGGTGTCGGCGCGCGGCACGTCCTGCACGGCGAGGACGGTGCCCGGGCTCTGCCCGTAGGCCTTGACCATTTGTGCCAGCACCGTGGGGCCGCCGCTGAACTGCTCCCGCCCGATCATCAAATCGTCGGCCAGCAACACCGCAAAAGGCTCATTGCCCACCAACCTTTCGGCGCACAGCACCGCGTGCCCCAGGCCCAGGGCACGGGGCTGGCGAACGTACGCACAGTCCATGTCGTCGGGCTTGATGGAATTGACCAGCTCCAGCAGCGCGCCCTTGCCGGCGGCCTCCAGTTCGGCCTCGAGCTCATAGGCCACATCGAAGTGGTCTTCGATGGCGCGCTTGTTGCGCCCGGTGACGAAGATCATTTCGCGGATGCCGGCGGCATACGCCTCCTCGACCGCGTACTGCATGAGCGGCTTGTCGACCACCGGCAGCATTTCCTTGGGGATCGCCTTGGTGGCGGGCAGGAAGCGGGTGCCCAGACCGCCAACGGGGAACACGGCTTTTCGAATCGTCATGGTGTGGAGGAATCGTGTTTTCTGTGTGGGACAAGGCACCCATAATACCGATGGCCTAAGGCGCCGGTGTTGCGCACAGGGGCCACCAGAGCCGCCGCCCGTGCGGTCTTTCCGGAAAAAATCAACATGATCATCACCCCCATCGTGCTGTGCGGAGGCTCCGGCACCCGCCTTTGGCCATTGTCCCGTCAGAGCCTGCCCAAGCAGTTCGTGCCCCTGGTGGGCGACAAGTCCCTGCTCAGGCTGACGCTGGAGCGTCTGGCGTGGTGTGGACACCCGCCGGTCTGTGTGGCGGCCGAAGACCACCGCTTCCTGGTGGCCGAGGTGATCGAGAGCGCCGGCCAGACCGGCACCGTGCTGCTGGAGCCGGCGGCCCGCAACACGGCAGCGGCCATGGCCCTGGCCACCTTGCAGGTCCTGGCCACGGGCGACGGGCTGCTGCTCTTCTGCCCGTCGGACCACCACATTCCCGATCCCGTCGCTTTTGGCGAAACGGTCAGACTGGGCGCATCGGCTGCCGAGGCCGGTGCGATCGTGACCTTCGGTGTCGTGCCGACGTTTCCCAGCAGTGCCTACGGCTACATCGAGCAGGGTGCGGCCCGCCCGGATGGCAGCCGCCGCGTGGCTCGCTTCATCGAGAAGCCTCGACCCGAAGCGGCACAAGCCCTGCTGCTGCAGGGGGGCGTGCTCTGGAACGCCGGCATCTTCCTGGTCAAGGCCAGCGTGCTCAAGGCAGCGCTCCAGCGCCACGCACCCGACATCTGGTCGGCCTGCGAAACCGCGATGGCCGGCGTTCGCACCGAAGCCATCGGGCCCATCACCTTCCGCCGACCGAATGCCGATGCCTTCCTGGCCTGCCGATCGCAGAGCATCGACTACGCGGTCATGGAGCCGCACGACGACGTGGCCGTGGTGCCGTTCCAGGGCCAATGGAGCGACGTGGGAAGCTGGAACGCCGTGGCCGATCTGGCGCCGGCCGATGCCGCCGGCAACCGCGTTCTGGGGCAAGGCCACGCCTTGCAGTCGCAGAACACCTACATCCACGCGCCCCACCGGCCCGTGGTGGCCCTGGGCACTTCCGACCTGCTCATCATCGACACACCCGACGCCTTGCTGGTGGCCCGGCGCGACCACGCCGAGCAAGTGAAGGACGTGGTGGCGCACCTGGCCAAGAACGCGGTGCCACAGGCCGCCACCCACCGCCGGGTGGCGCGGCCCTGGGGCTGGTACGACAGCATCGACATGGGTGACCGGTTCCAGGTCAAGCGCATCGGCGTCAAGCCCGGCGCCTCGCTGAGCCTGCAGAAGCACCACCACCGGGCCGAGCACTGGATCGTCGTGCGCGGCACCGCCGAGGTCACGCGGGGGGCCGAGGTGTTTCTGCTGTCGGAAAACCAGTCGACCTACATCCCCATCGGCGAAGTGCACCGCCTGCACAACCCGGGGCGCATGGACCTCGAGATGATCGAGGTGCAATCCGGCGCCTATCTGGGCGAGGACGACATCGTCCGGCTCGAAGACCGCTACGGCCGCGAGCCAGCCGCCCGATGAGCACCGCCATGAAGATCCTGCTGACGGGCGGCGCGGGCTACATCGGCAGCCACACCGCCGTGGCCCTGGTCGAAGCCGGCTTCGAGCCCGTGCTGCTGGACAACTTTGCCAACAGCGACCCGGCGGTGATGGAGCGGTTGCAGCGCATCACCGGCCGCCCGCTGACGCTGGAACGGGGTGATGTGCTCGACACGGCCTGGCTGACCGACGTCCTGCGGCGCCACCGGCCGGTAGGCGTGGTGCACTTCGCTGGTGACAAGGCGGTGGGCGAGAGCGTGGCCAACCCGCTGAAGTACTACGCCAACAACGTGGGCGGCGCGGTCAGCCTGCTGCATGCCATGTCCGACGTGGCCGGCGATGCGTCAACGCCCCCCACCCTGGTGTTTTCCAGCAGCGCCACGGTGTACGGTGATCCGGCCCGCGTGCCCATCACCGAAGACTTTCCGCGCAGCCACACCAACCCCTACGGCCACACCAAGCTGGTCATCGAAGACATGCTGGCCGCGTTGCAGACGGCCCGGCCGGCGTGGCGCATCGGCGTGCTGCGCTACTTCAACCCGGTCGGCGCACACGAAAGCGGACTGATCGGCGAAGACCCGGCCGGCATTCCCAACAACCTGATGCCCTTCGTGGCCCAGGTGGCGATCGGTGCGCGCGACCACCTCAATGTCTTTGGCAACGACTACCCCACGCCTGACGGCACCGGCGTCCGGGATTTCATCCACGTGGTGGACCTTGCCCACGGCCACGTGGCCGCCCTGCAGGCACTGATGGGGCGGGGCGACAGCTTCACGGTCAACCTGGGCACCGGACGAGGGCACAGCGTGCTCGAGGTGGTGGCGGCCTTCGAGCGCGCCAGCGGGCGCCCGGTGCCGTTCCGCATTGCACCGCGCCGCCCGGGCGATGTGGCGCAGTGCTGGGCCGACCCTTCCCTGGCGCGCCGCCTGCTGGGCTGGCAGGCAAGGCACACGCTGGACGAAATGTGTGCGGACAGCTGGCGGTGGCAGAGCCGCAACCCCTCGGGTTACCGGAGCTGACGCCGCCGCGCTCGGCGGCGGGCGTCAGCGCAACTGGATACCGGCCGACTGGGCGGCGCGAAACACGCCCTCGCCCACGCTGGCGCCGAACTGGCGCGCCAGGCGCAGACCCAGGTTTTCGCGCTGGGTGTAGTCCACGATGTCCTCGGCCTTGATCACTTCGCGCGCCACATAGTCGAGGTTGCCCAGACCGTCGGCCAGGCCCAGGTTCACGGCCTGCTGGCCGCTCCAGACCAGTCCGCTGAAGGTGTCGCCGTTTTCCTTCAGGCGGTCGCCACGGCCCTTCTTGACCACCGCGATGAACTGCTGGTGGATCTCGTTGAGCATGTTCTGCAGGTAGGCCTTCTGCGATTCGTCGAGCGGGCTGAACGGATCGAGCAGCGCCTTGTTCTCACCAGCGGTCATGAGACGGCGCTCCACGCCGAGCTTCTCCATGAGACCGGTGAAACCGAAGCCGTCCATCAGCACGCCGATGCTGCCGACCAGACTGGCCTTGTCCACATAGATGTTGTCGGCTGCCGCGGCAATGTAGTAGGCGGCCGAAGCGCAGGTTTCCTCGACCACCGCGTAGACCTTCTTGTTGTGCAGGGCCTTCAGGCGGTGAATTTCGTCGTTGATGATGCCGGCCTGCACCGGGCTGCCACCCGGCGAGTTGATCAGCAGCACGATCGCCTGGGCGCCCTGGTCTTCGAACGCCGACCGAAGGGCGGGCAGCACGTTCTCGGCACTCGCCTCCACGCCATCGGCAATGGCGCCCTCGATCTCGATCACCGCGGTGTGGGGGGTGCTGGTGGTCGAGCTGGACATGCCCGGAGCAGTGACCACGAACCACACGACAGCGCCGATGACCAGCAGCCACATCAGCCGGGTGAACAACCGCCACCGGCGCGCTGCCTGCTGTTCGCGCAAGGTGGCGAACAGGAGCTTCTCGATGGTTTCGCGCTCCCAGTTCACACCGTTGGCGCGCGTCGGCGCTGGTTCGAGGGAATCGTTCATGGTGGGATGGCTCTCAGAATTCGACAGGTTTGAGGTGGTATTGTGACCGCCAGTGCACCACCCCGTCGTGCTCAAGGGTCTCGATGCGGAAGAGCCCGCCGCGGCACGGCCCGCCCCGGCATTCACCGGTGTCGGGCGCATACACCGCGCCATGGGTGGCGCACAGCAACCACTGCGCACTGTCGTCGAAGAACCGGTCTGGCTGCCAGTCCAGTTCCATGGCCACATGGGTGCACCGGTTCAGGTACGCATGCACCTGTCCCTTGAAGCGGATCGCAAACGCCCGGCAGGTCTGGCCGGCGTGGTTCACGTCGAACGACACCCCCCGGCCCCCATCGACCAGGTCACGGCTGTTGCACAGCGGATGCAGGTCTTCGGCAGGGGCGTTCATGGCGGGTACCTCAGGCGTTCTGCAACAGCCAGTCGTGAAGCTCGCGCACCGAATGCGCCACGTGGCGCGGCGCCAGCGCACCGAACGCGTCGGGCTCGTGGGCGCCGTAGCTCACGCCCACACTGGCGCAGCCGGCGTTGAGCGCCATCTGCAGGTCGTGCGTGGTGTCGCCGATCATCAGCACGCGCTGCGCATCCACCCCGAACTCGCGCATCAGTTCGTGCAGCATCAGGGGGCTGGGCTTGCCGGCGGTTTCATCCGCGGTGCGTGAACCATCGAACACCCCCGACAGTTCCACCGAATGCAGCACTTCGTCGAGCCCCCGGCGGCTCTTGCCGGTGGCCACCGTCAGCCAGTGGTGGCGGGCTTTCAGGTCGGCGAGCATGGGCAGGACACCGTCGAACAGGCTCAGGTCGTTCTGGTGGGCCATGTAGTGGTGGCGGTAGCGCTCACCCAGCCGGGGATAGAGCTCGGGCGGCACGTCGGGCGCGGCATGGGCTAGCGCCTGCATCAGGCCCATGCCGATCACGTAACTGGCCTGTTCCCGGGTGGGCGGTGTGCCGCCCACGTCGCTCACCGCCCGCTGGATGCAGCGGGCAATGACGGCGGTGGAGTCGTAGAGGGTGCCGTCCCAGTCGAAGGCAATGAGATCGAAGTGTCGAGGCATGGCGGAATGTTGCCACGGGCGGCCAGGGCCCCGGCGTCAGTCGACCTTGGCGCCCGACAGGAACCACTGCCCGATCAGGGCCCGCTCGGTCTCGGTGATGCCGGTGGCGTTGTTCATGGGCATCTGCCGGGTCACCACCACCTGCTGGTACACCGCCTGCGCGTGCCGCTGCAGTTCGGCCGGCGTGTCCAGCCGGACGCCCTTGGACTGCAGTGCCTCGCCGTGGCACATCACGCACCGCTGGGCCATCACCGCCTGAACGTCGGCCAGGCCCGCGGAGGGAGGCGCCGCGGCGGGCGCCACCGGCTCAGGGCGCATCCAGGCGATCAGGCCGATCAGCACCAGCACGCCGGCCAGGGCGAAAGGCCAGGGGTGCCGGTTGCGCCCCAGCTTGAAGCCGTGCCGCATCACGAAGAACTGCCGGATGGCCGCGCCAGCGGCCATCATGCCCACGAGGATCCAGCCGTTGTGAGGGTGCGCGTAGGTGAAGCTGTAGTGGTTGCTGAGCATCGCAAACAACACCGGCAGCGTGAAGTAGGTGTTGTGCACGCTGCGCTGCTTGCCGCGCTGGCCATGCACCGGGTCCACGGGCTGACCCGCCGCCAGCGCGGCGACCACCTTGCGCTGACCGGGAATGATCCAGAAAAACACGTTGGCGCTCATGGCCGTGGCCAGCATGGCGCCGACCAGCAGGAAGGCGGCCCGGCCGGCGAACAGCTCGGTGGCCAGCAAGGCCGCGGCCACCACCAGCAGCGCCACGCCGATGCCCACCTTGGTGTCACCGTTCTTCGACTGTCCCAGGGTGCGGCAGATCGCGTCGTAGGCCAGCCAGAAGACCACCAGGAAGGCAATCGCGGTGGCAATGGCCGCGGCGGGCGACCAGTCAAAGACGCGTGGGTCGATCAGATAGACCGAGGGGCTCCACAGATACGACACCAGGAACAGCGCAAAACCCGACAGCCACGTGGAGTAGCTTTCCCAATAGAACCAGTGCAGGTGGTCGGGCAGCTTCGGCGGCGACACCGCGTACTTCACCGGGTGGTAGAACCCGCCGCCGTGCACGGCCCACAGTTCACCGGTGGCACCCTCCCGCCGCAGCGCCTCGTCCCGGGGCGGGGTGAGGCTGCTGTCGAGAAAGACGAAATAGAAGGACGAACCGATCCAGGCAATGGCCACGATGACGTGCAGCCACCGCAGCAACAGATTGGCCCAATCAAGCAAATAGGTTTCCATGGCACCTCGTTCAGGGGACGGCGCCACACCGTCCGGCGTGTTGGCTCACCACCGCGGGCGCTCTGAGCCAACCGAGGGCCGCGATACACGGTGAAGACACCGGCTCCGCTGCGACCACAGAATGCCTGCAGTGTATCGGCTCAGGCGGCCCCGCCGCGCTGGGATTCCACGAGCAACAGTTGTGCCGCCACCGACGCGGCAATGACCTCGGGGGCTTTGCCTTCGATCCCCGGGATGCCGATCGGGCAGGTGACGCGCGCCAGCGCGGCTTCGCCATGGCCACGCTCCATCAGACGACGGCGAAACGTGGCCCATTTGGTGCGGCTGCCAATCAGCCCGATGAAGCCGAGGTCGTCGTTGTCGCGCAACCGGTCCAGGCAGGCGGCCACGATGTCGAGGTCTTCGGCGTGCGAAAAGCTCATGACGAGCACGTGCGACCCGGCGGGCAGGTCGGCCACCGCGCCTTGAACCGGCGCCGAGTGCTCGGTGTGCACCCCCGGTGGCACCGGGGACGGAAAGACCTCGTCGCGGCTGTCGACCCAGGTGAGGTCGAAAGGCAGCGGAGCCAGCGCCTGCACGATGGCACGCCCGACGTGCCCGCCGCCGAACAGGGCGACGGGCGAGCGCGGCGTGCTCAGGCGCAGCCGCAGGGCATCGATGTGGGCCGCCTGCACCGGTTCGTAACCCAATGTGACCGCGCCTCCGCAGCATTGGCCCAGGCTCGGCCCGAGCGTGACCGATTGCACATCTGGTTCGACCGCGCGTCGTGCAAGCATGTCACGGGCGCGCCGGATGGCGTCCCATTCGAGTCGTCCGCCACCGATGGTGCCGACCGCATCGCGATCGAACACCGCCATCCAGGTGCCGGCCTCGCGCGGCACCGAGCCGCGGGTGGCCGACACCGTGACCAGCACCGCCGGCGCGTCGCGCAGCCGGCATAAGAAAGTGTTCAGGTCGGGCGAGGGGTGTGGCGCCGACGAGATGAAAGCTGTATGCATCTGTAAGAGGACTCAAGCGCCGTGAGTATCGGCCGTAGCAGCAGATGGGGTGTGCCATTTCGCACATAAACTCCATCGCCGCAGCGGTATGCCGACACCGGCGCGACGCCCGGAACCAACGAGACGACGAGCATGACGACACGAGACATTTCACCCGCTCCCCGCCCCGACAGCGCGTCGGAGCGCCTGTCCGCCTGGCGCTGGACCGGCCTGACCGTCGTGGCCCTGCTGGCGGCCTGCGCGGCGCCCGTGCCGCCACCCCCGCCCCCGCCCCCACCGCCTGCCCCGGTGCCGGCACCGCCGCCCCCACCGCCCGTGAGCCGCCCCGCTGCACCCAAGGATTCGTCCACCGCCGCCAGCCCGCAGGACTACCGCAAGGACGGCGCGCGGCACATCTATGCGCGCAACGGCCACCGCATTTACAAAGGCCAGCTGCCCCCGTTGCTGCACGCCGTGGGCGTGTTGCAGGTCGAGGTGGACGGCTCGGGCAACGTGAGCCGCATGAACTGGATGCGCGCCCCCAGCCACGCCCCCGACGTCATGCGCGAGATCGAGCGCACCGTTCGCGCGGCAGCGCCTTTCCCGGCGCCGGTCCGCATGGGGCAGGTCACCTACACGGATGTTTGGCTCTGGGACAAGAGCGGCCAGTTCCAGCTCGACACGCTGACCGAAGGCCAGCGCAGCAAGTGATCTCCATGGGGTTGATTGAATTCGGGCCCGCTTCGGCGGGCCTTTTCTTTTCCGGCGAGGCTCAGCTGCCGCGGTAGGTGGCGTGGCTCCAGGGGCTCACCAGCAGGGGCACGTGGTAGTGCTGCTCCGTGTGGGCAATGCCGAAATCCAGGGTGACCTGGTCCAGGAAGCGGGGCTCGGGCAAGGCAACACCGCGCGCATCGAAGTAGCCCTTCACGTCGAACACCAGCCGGTAGGTTCCACGGGTCAGGGTGGCGTTGTCCAGCAGCGGGCCATCGGGGTTGCGCCCGTCCGCGTTCAGGGTGACCTGCTTGAGCAGCACGGCCTGCCCGCCATCGGTGCGGTAGAGCGCCACCCGCATGCCCGCAGCGGGGCAGCCATGCATCGTGTCCAGAACGTGGGTGCTCAGGCCCATGGCGCATCTCCAGGTTGATTTGGTCGACTGAAAGTGTATACAGTTTGGGGCGTTGGTGGCATCATTCCCGGCATGGACACCTCCAGCACGCGGCAGATCGTCGAAGCGCTCACCAAGGCGATCGTCGAGCACCGGCTGCGCCCCGGGACCAAGCTGGCCGAACAGAAACTGGCCGATCACTTCGGGGTCTCCCGCACGCTGGTGCGGCAGGCGCTTTTTCAGCTGGCCCAGAACCGCCTGATTCGCCTCGAACCGGCGCGCGGCGCCTTCGTGGCCTCGCCGTCGGCCGACGAGGCGCGGCAGGTGTTTGCGGTTCGGCGCATGCTGGAACTGGAAATGACCCGGGCTTTCGTGCGCCAGGTCACCCCCGCGATGGTGCGCGCGCTGCGCGAGCACATTGCGCAGGAGCGCGCCGCCGTCGACCAGCAAGACGTGCCGGGGCGCACCGAACTGCTGGGCGATTTTCATGTGCGCATGGCCGAACTCATGGGCAACCACGTGCTGGCCGACCTGCTGCGCGACCTGATCTCGCGCTGTGCGCTGATCACGCTCATGTACCAGAGCAACGAAGCCGCCGCCGATTCGAACGACGAGCACTCCGCCATCGTCAAGGCGCTTGCCGCGCGCGACGAACCGCAGGCGGTGCAGCTCATGGAACGGCACTTGCTGAACGTGGAAACCGGCCTCGCCTTCGACCGCAAGGCACCGGCCAACGACCTCTCGATCGCCCTCAGCCAATGATCTACGACGCAACAGCTTCCTACCCCAGAGATCTCAAAGGCCACGGCCGCACGCCACCGCATGCGCGCTGGCCGGGCGGCGCACGCATTGCGGTGCAGTTCGTGCTGAACCACGAGGAAGGCGGTGAAAACAGCGTGCTGCACGGCGACGACGCGTCCGAGCAGTTCCTGTCCGAGATGTTCAACCCCGCGGCCTACCCGGCCCGGCACATGAGCATGGAAGGCGTGTACGAATACGGCTCGCGCGCGGGCGTCTGGCGCATCCTGCGCGAATTCGAACGCCGGGGCCTGCCGATCACCGTGTTCGGCGTGGCCACCGCGCTGCGGCGCTGCCCCGACATCACGGCCGCCTTCGTTGAACTCGGCCATGAGATCGCCTGCCACGGCCTGAAGTGGATCCACTACCAGAACGTGGACGAAGCCACCGAGCGCGCGCACATGGCCGAAGCCATGGCCATGATCACCGAGCTCACCGGCCAGCGTCCGCTGGGCTGGTACACCGGCCGGGACAGCCCCAACACGCGCCGCCTCGTGGCCGACTTCGGCGGCTTCGAGTACGACGCCGACTACTACGGCGACGACCTCCCCTTCTGGATGAAGGTTCGCAAGAGCGATGACAGCGCGGCCCACCAGCTCATCGTCCCGTACACGCTCGACTGCAACGACATGCGGTTTGCCTTGCCCCAGGGCTATTCGCACGCCGACCCGTTCTTCCAGTACATGAAGGACACATTCGACGCGCTGTACGCCGAAGGCGACCCCAACGGCCTGGACCGCCCCAAGATGATGAGCATCGGCATGCACAGCCGTCTGCTCGGGCGCCCGGGTCGCATCACCGCGCTGCAGCGCTTCCTCGACCACATCGGCCAGCACGAACATGTCTGGGTGGCGCGCCGCATCGACATCGCTCGCCACTGGCGCGCCCAGCATCCCCTGCCTCTCCGATGACGCACACCCTCGACCAACTCAATGCGGCCAGCCCCGACGAAGCGGGCCGGCTGCTGGACGGCCTTTACGAACACTCGCCCTGGGTGGTCGAGCGAGCCCTGGCCAAGCGCCCGTTTGCCACATTGGCGTCGCTCAAGTGGGCGCTGGTGCAGGTGCTGGCGGCCGCCACCCGCGACGAACAGCTGGCGCTCATCCGCGCCCACCCCGAACTGGCGGGCAAGGCCATGGTGGCCAAGGCGCTCACGGTGGAAAGCACCGGCGAGCAGAGCCGCGCAGGGCTCACCCACTGTTCGCCCGAAGAGTTTGCCCGGCTGCAGCAGCTCAACGCCGACTACAACGCCCGGTTCGGCTTTCCCTTCATCGTGGCGGTGCGTGGTCCAAGGGGCAGCGGCCTCACGCGGCACCAGATCATCGCCACCTTCGAACGCCGGCTGAACAACCCGGTGGATTTCGAGCGCGAAGAAGCACTGCGCCAGATCCACCGCATTGCCGAGATCCGGCTGGCCGACCGCTTCGGGGCGGATCCGCTGCTCGGCCATCATGTGTGGGACTGGCACGAGGCGCTGGCCAGGCACAGCGATCCGGGCTTCAAGGAGAACGGGCAGCTCACGGTGACCTACCTCACCGAAGCGCACCAGGCCTGCCAGCGGGACCTCGTGGCGCGCATGCGGGACTGCGGCTTCGACGAGGTGACGATCGACGCGGTGGGCAACGTGGTGGGCGTGTATCAGGGCGCATCGCCCGGGGCGAAACGCCTGCTCACCGGCAGCCATTTCGACACCGTACGCAATGGTGGACGCTACGACGGGCGGCTCGGCATTCTGGTGCCCATGGCCTGCGTGGAGCGACTGCACCAGGCCGGCAAGCGGCTGCCGTTCGGCATCGAGGTGGTGGGTTTTTCCGAGGAAGAAGGCCAGCGCTACAAGGCGACGTTCCTGGGGTCTGGTGCCCTCACGGGCCATTTCAACCCGGCATGGCTCGATCAGATCGATGCGGACGGCGTGACCATGCGGGCGGCCATGCAGGCCGCAGGCCTGCCCGGCACCATGGAGGCCATCCAGGCGCTGCGGCGCGACCCGTCGCGCTACCTCGGCTTCGTCGAGGTGCACATCGAGCAGGGTCCGGTGCTCAACGAACTGGGCCTGCCGCTGGCCGCGGTCACCTCGATCAACGCCAGCGTGCGCCACGTGGGTGAGGTGCTGGGCATGGCCAGCCATGCAGGCACCACGCCGATGGACCGCCGGCGCGATGCCGCCTGCGCGGTCGCCGAGCTCGCCCTGTTCTGCGAGCGCCGCGCCGCGCAGGACGGTGATTCGGTGGCCACCATCGGCCTGCTCGAAGTGCCCGGCGGATCGATCAACGTGGTGCCAGGGCGCTGCCGCTTCTCGCTCGACCTGCGCGCACCGAGCAACGCGCAGCGCGACGCGCTCGAACGCGACGTGCTGGCTGAACTGCGCGCGATCTGCGAACGCCGCAGCGTGGCGCACCGGCTGGAGAAAACCATGGACGCGTCGGCCGCGCCCAGCGCCGCCGACTGGCAGGCCAGGTGGGAGCGCGCGATTGCTGCCCTCGGACTGCCGGTGCACCGCATGCCCAGCGGTGCCGGCCACGACGCGATGAAGCTGCACGAGGTGATGCCCCAGGCCATGCTGTTCGTGCGCGGCGAGAACAGCGGCATCAGCCACAACCCCCTGGAGAGCACCACCAGCGACGACATCGAACTGTGCGTCCTGGCGTTCGAGCACCTCCTGCAAGAAATCCCGACATGAACCTCCACTCCCGACTCGACGCCTGGATCGACACCCATTTCGATGAACAGGTCCGGTTCCTCCAGCAACTCGTGCGTGTGCCCACCGACACGCCCCCGGGCAACAACGCCCCGCACGCCGAGCGCACCGCCGAACTCCTGAGCGCCATGGGCTATGTGGCCGAGCGGCACCCGGTGCCCGAGGCCGAGGTTCGTGCCGCCGGCCTGCAGAGCATCACCAACCTGATCGTGCGACGCCGCTTTGCCGACGGCGGTCCGGTGATCGCCCTCAACGCCCATGGCGACGTGGTGCCCCCCGGCGAGGGCTGGAGCCACGACCCCTACGGCGGCGAGATCGACGGTGGCGCCATGTACGGCCGGGCCACTGCCGTGAGCAAGAGCGACTTCGCCAGCTTCACGTTTGCGCTGCGCGCGCTGGAATCGCTGGGTGGCCCGCTCCAGGGCGGAATCGAACTGCACTTCACCTACGACGAGGAGTTCGGCGGTGAACTCGGTCCCGGCTGGTTGTTGTCCAGGGGGCTGACACAGCCCGACCTGATGATCGCCGCCGGCTTCAGCTACCAGGTGGTGGTGGCCCACAACGGCTGCCTGCAACTCGAGGTCACGGTGCAGGGCGAAATGGCGCACGCCGCCATCCCGGACAGCGGCACCGATGCGCTCCAAGGGGCCACCCACATCCTCAACGCGCTGTACGCACTCAACCGCGACTACCTGCAGGTGCGGTCGGGCGTGGAGGGCATCACCCATCCCTACCTCAACGTGGGCCTCATCAGCGGTGGCACCAACACCAACGTGATCCCGGGCAAGGTGGTGCTCAAGCTGGATCGCCGCATGATCCCCGAGGAGGACCCGGCACGGGTCGAGGCCGCGCTGCGCGAGACCATCGCCCAGGCCGCCGCCAGCTTTTCGCCGCCGCGCGGGGGCAAGGCGCTCAAGGTCGACGTGCGCCGCCTGCTGCTGGCGCGCGCCATGCAACCGCTGCCCGGCAACGCCGGGCTGGTGCAGGCCCTGCAACGCCACGGCGAGCAGGTGTTCGGCGAGCCGATCCCGGCGGTGGGTACGCCGCTCTACACCGACGTTCGCCTGTACGTCGAGCGGGGCATTCCAGGTGTCATCTACGGCGCCGGGCCCCGCACGGTGCGCGAGTCGAACGCCAAGCGGGCCGACGAACACGTGCAACTCGAGGACCTGCGTCGGGCCACCAAGGTGGTGGCGCGGGCCCTGCTCGATCTGCTCAAGGTCGACTGATACCCCTTTCGCTGCACCGGTGGGGCAGTGCCAGAATGTCCCTGGCAACGGACAACACAGGAGACTGCCATGACACCCGCCGAACAAGCGCTGCGCGACGCTGCGCTGGAATACCACCGCCTGCCCCGCCAGGGCAAGATCGCGGTCACCCCCACCAAGCCTTTGTCGAACCAGCGCGACCTGTCGCTGGCCTATTCGCCCGGCGTGGCGTATCCGTGCCTGGAAATCCAGGCCGACCCGACGAAGGCCGCCGACTACACCAGCCGCGGCAACCTGGTGGGCGTCATCACCAACGGCACCGCGGTGCTGGGCCTGGGTGACATCGGACCCCTGGCGGGCAAGCCGGTCATGGAAGGCAAGGGCTGCCTGTTCAAGAAGTTCGCCGGCATCGACGTGTTCGACATCGAGCTCGCCGAGAAGGACCCGGACAGGCTGGTGGACATCATTGCCGCGCTCGAACCCACGCTGGGTGGCATCAACCTCGAGGACATCAAGGCGCCCGAGTGCTTCTACATCGAGAAGAAGCTGCGCGACCGGCTGAACATCCCGGTCTTCCACGACGACCAGCACGGCACGGCCATCATCAGCGCGGCCGCGCTGCTCAACGGCCTCGAGCTGGTGGGCAAGGCCATCGGCGAGGTCACGGTGGCGGTGTCCGGCGCGGGCGCAGCCGCCATCGCCTGCCTGGACGTGATGGTGGGCCTGGGCGTTGCGCGCCACCGCATCTTCGTGTGCGACTCGAAGGGCGTGATCCACCAGGGCCGCCCGGGCGGCATGGACGAATCGAAACAGCGCTACGCGCAGGACACCGACAAGCGAACCCTGGCCGACGCGGTCAACGGCGCCGATGTGTTCCTGGGCTGCTCGGCCCCTGGCGTGCTGACGGCCGAGATGGTCAAGACCATGGCCGACAAGCCCATCATCCTGGCGCTGGCCAACCCGGAACCCGAAATCCGCCCCGAACTGGCCAAGGCCGTGCGGCCCGACTGCATCATCGCCACCGGCCGCAGCGACTACCCGAACCAGGTCAACAACGTCCTGTGCTTCCCCTACATCTTCCGGGGTGCGCTGGATTGCGGCGCCACCCGCATCACCGAGGCCATGAAACTGGCCTGCGTCCGCCAGATCGCCGACCTGGTCAAGAGCGAGACCAGCGAGGAAGTGGCCAACGCCTACGCGGGCCAGGAACTGCGGTTCGGCCCCGAGTACCTGATTCCCAAACCCTTCGATTCCCGGCTGATCCTGCGCATTGCGCCCGCGGTGGCCCAGGCGGCGGCCGAGTCGGGCGTGGCCACACGACCCATCACCGACATGGACGCCTACCGCCAGCAGCTGGGCCGGTTCGTCTACCAGACCGGCATCCTCATGCAGCCGATCTTCAACGCCGCGCGGGCACTGGCCACCAAACAGCGCGTGGCCTATGCCGACGGCGAAGACGAGCGCGCCCTGCGCGCTGCGCAGATGGCCATCGACGACCAGCTGGCCAGGCCCATCCTGATCGGCCGCCCGGCGGTGATCGAGGCCCGCATTGCCAAGGCCGGCCTGCGCATGACGCTGGGCGTTGATGTCGAGAACGTCAACCCCGAGGACGATCCCCGCTTCCGCCGCTACTGGGAGCATTACCACCGCCTCATGGGCCGCCAGGGTGCCACCCCCGAGGTGTCCAAGGCCGCGGTGCGCCGATCCAACACCATCATCGGCTCGCTCATGCTGGCACTCGGCGACGCCGACGCCCTGATCTGCGGGCTGGTGGGCGGGTACATGACCCACCTCGAGCGGGTCGACCACATCCTCGGCCGGCGCGACGGCGCCCACCTGTACGCCGCGGTGAACGCGCTGATGACCGACCGCGGACCGGTCTTCATCGCCGACACCTACGTCAACGAAGACCCGAGCGCGGAAGAACTCGCCGAAATCGCCTGGATGGCCGCGCAAGAGGTGCAGCGCTTCGGGCATCCACCGCGCGTGGCCTTCCTGTCGCACTCGAGTTTCGGCTCGAGCAAACGCGCCTCGGCGCGCAAGATGGCGCTGGCCCGCGACCTGTTCGTGGCCGCCCACCCGGGCGTTGAATGCGACGGCGAGCTGCACGGCGACGCCGCCCTGCAACCCGAGATCCGCAGCGCCTACCTCGCCGACAGCACGCTCAGCGGGTCGGCCAACCTGCTGATCTGCCCCAACCTGGACGCCGCGAACATCCTCTACAACGTGATGAAGACCACCACCAGCGGCGGCGTCACGGTGGGCCCCATCCTCACCGGGGTGGCGGGCCGGGTGCACATCCTCACGCCGGCGGCCACGGTGCGGCGCGTGCTGAACATGACCGCCCTGGCGGCGGCACAGGGCTGAACGAAACCCGGGTTCGTCTCGGTGGCGGCGCGCACCGGGTCGGGGTACAAATGCCCCGATCTGGTGCGGCGCGCCACGGTGGTGCGCGGCTTCAGGGTATGTCAGGATGACCGCGGCCACCCCGCGACCGACAATGTGTATACAAGTTTCGTGTGCAATAGCGCGCCGGCCCGGACGCGCCCGGGTGGCTGCCCCGGGCCTGTATGGCACCGATGTTGCTAACACCCGAACGAGCCGCCCCGTGCGGCATGCCTTCCCGAGAACCCGCCCCGCCCTGGAGTCACCATGAACAAACGCCGCTTCCTGCTGTCCGCCGCCGCGCTGGCCAGCGCCGCCACCTTCGGCAGCGCCGCCCACGCGCAAACCGCCATCAAGTTCCAGCTCGACTGGCGCTTTGAAGGCCCCGCCGCGCTGTTCCTCCAGCCGGCCGCCAAGGGTTACTTCAAACAGGCCGGGCTCGACGTGACCATCGACGCCGGCAACGGCTCTGGCGGCACCGTGACCCGGGTGGCCTCGGGCACCTACGACATGGGCTTTGCCGACATGGCCGCCCTGATGGAATTCCACGCCAACAACCCCGACGCACCGAACAAGCCGGTGGCGGTGATGATGGTCTACAACAACACGCCGGCCGCGGTGCTGGCCCTGAAGAAGAGCGGCATCACCAAGCCCGCCGACCTCGAAGGCAAGAAGCTCGGCGCCCCGGTGTTCGACGCCGGCCGCAAGGGCTTCCCGATCTTCCAGAAGGCCAACGGCATCAACAACGTGGCCTGGACCTCGATGGACCCGCCCCTGCGCGAAACCATGCTGGTGCGCGGCGACATCGAAGCCATCACCGGCTTCTCGTTCACCTCGCTGCTCAACCTCGAAGCGCGCGGCGTCAAGGCCGAAGACGTCGTCATCCTGCCGTACGCCGACTTCGGCGTGAAGCTCTACGGCAACGCCATCATCGCTTCGCCCAAGCTGATTGCCGAGAACCCGGCCGCGGTGAAGGCCTTCCTGACGGCCTTCGCCAAGGGCGCCAAAGAGGTCATGGCCAACCCGGCCGCCTCGATCGACACCGTGAAGGCGCGCGACGGCATCATCAACGTGCCGCTCGAGACGCGCCGCCTGGCGCTGGCCATCGATGCGGTGGTGGCCAGCCCCGATGCCCGCCGCGAAGGCTTCGGGCAGGTCGTGCCCGGCCGCCTGGCGCTGATGGCATCGCAGGTGTCCGACGCCTATGGCACCAAGACCCGTGTCGACCCCAACAAGGTGTGGAACGGCTCCATGCTGCCGTCCAAAGCCGAACTCGACATCCTGCCCGCGCCCAAGAAGTAAGGACCGCCGACCAGGTGCACGGGCCAGCCTCCTGACGGTGGCTGGCCTTTTTTCCGGGAGCCTTCTGCATGCCGCCCTCACCCACCGCCGGCGAAAACGCCTTTGTCGATTTCGACGAGGTCTGGCTCGCCTACAACGAAGAACTGCTCGCGAAGAACATCTTCGCGGTCGAAGACATCAACCTGAAGGTCCAGCGCGGCGAGTTCATCGCCATCGTCGGCCCGTCGGGCTGCGGCAAGTCCACCTTCATGAAGCTCACCACGGGCCTGAAGATGCCCAGCATGGGCAGGATCCGCATCGACGGGCAGCCGGTGACCGGGCCGCTCAAGATTTCGGGCATGGCGTTCCAGGCGCCCTCACTGCTGCCGTGGCGCACCACGCTCGACAACGTGCTCCTGCCGCTGGAGATCGTGGAGCCCTACCGCAGCCAGTTCAAGGACCGGCGCAAGGAGTACGAGGAACGCGCGCTCAAGCTGCTCGAAAGCGTCGGCCTGGGCGGCATGGGCAAGAAGTTTCCCTGGGAGCTTTCGGGCGGCATGCAGCAACGCGCCAGCATCTGCCGGGCGCTGATCCACGAGCCCAAGATGCTGTTGCTCGACGAGCCGTTCGGCGCGCTCGATGCCTTCACCCGCGAGGAGCTCTGGTGCACGCTGCGCGACCTGTGGGAGGCGCAGCGCTTCAACGTGATTCTGGTCACGCACGACCTGCGTGAATCGGTGTTCCTGGCCGACACGGTGTACTGCATGAGCAAGAGCCCGGGCCGCTTCGTCGTCAAGCGCGAGATCCCGATCCCGCGCACGCGCGACCTTGAAGTCACCTACAGCAAGGACTTCACCGACATCGTGCACGAGCTGCGCGGCCACATCGGCGCCATGCGCAAGGCCGGCACCGTCATCAACCAGTGAGCCAGGCCATGAACGCCAAACGACGCAAGAACATCGAGCGCTTCTCACCGCTGCTGCTGCTGGTCGCGATCATCGTGGTCTGGGAGGTCATCACCAGCGGATTCGGCGTGTCCGAGTTCATCTTCCCCAGCCCGTCGCGCATCTGGGAACAGACGCTGGAGCACAAGGTCACCATCCTCGGCCACGCATGGCGCACCTTCTGGGTCACCATGGCCGGCTTCGGCATCGCCATCGTGGTGGGCGTGCTGCTGGGTTTCCTCATCGGCAGTTCGCGCCTGGCCTACGCGGCGGTCTACCCGCTCATGACGGCCTTCAACGCGCTGCCCAAGGCCGCCTTCGTGCCCATCCTGGTGGTGTGGTTCGGCATCGGGGTGGGGCCAGCGATCCTCACCGCGTTCCTCATCAGCTTCTTTCCGATCATGGTCAACATCGCGACCGGCCTGGCCACGCTCGAACCCGAGCTGGAAGACGTGCTGCGCGTGCTGGGCGCCAAGCGCTGGGACGTGCTCACCAAGGTCGGCCTGCCGCGCTCGATGCCGTACTTCTTCGGGTCCCTCAAGGTCGCCATCACGCTGGCTTTCGTGGGCACCACGGTGTCCGAAATGACGGCCGCCAACGAAGGCATCGGCTACCTGCTGATCTCGGCCGGCTCGTCGATGCAGATGGGCCTGGCCTTCAGCGGACTGCTGGTGGTGGGCGTGATGGCCATGGCCATGTACGAGCTCTTCAGCTGGATCGAGAAGCACACCACGGGCTGGGCCCACCGTGGATCACAGAACGCCTGACGAAGACCGCTGGGTACCGGCGCTGCGCCGTGCCAACGCCGTGGCGCAGCGGGCAGCCGCCATGGGCCGCCACCCCTTCGGCGCCCTGCTGCTGGCGCCCGACGGCGAGACCGTGCTGGCCGAGCAGGGCAACATCGACACCGTGAACCACGCCGAGTCCACGCTGGCGCGGCACGCGGCCAGCACCTACCCGGGTGCCTACCTGCGCCAGTGCACCCTGGTGACCACCTTCGAGCCCTGCGCCATGTGCGCCGGAACCATCTACTGGGCCGGCATCGGGCGCGTGGTGTACGGCGCGAGCGAAGAAGCCTTGCTGGCGCTCACCGGTTCGCACGAGGAGAACCCCACGCTGTCGCTGCCCTGCCGCGAGGTGTTCGAGCGCGGCCAGAGAGACGTCGAGGTCGTGGGGCCGGTTGCATCACTGGTCGAGGAAATGGTCGAGCCCCACCGCGGGTTCTGGACCACGCGCTGAGCGTCGCAACGGCGAATCGGCTGCCGGGCGGCGGGGCGGCCTGGAACCGCCCAGGGCCGCAAGGTCACAGAGACGGGTCCCGTCACAAGGGCACCGCGATCGATGCATCGCCGGTCAGCCCTGCCCAGCCCCATCCCCCACCCCATGCGCCGCACCAGCTCCAAATCACCCGACCCGTCCCGCCCCGCCCAGCGCCGCCGAATCGAATCGCCCACGCCCTGCGGGACACCCCCGGTCGATGCCAACGCCATTGAACCGGGCCTGGAGGACCACCCGCTCGACAGCCCCGAGCCCACACCGCAAGTCTCCCCCGTGGCACAGCAGTCCGCCCCGGCGCAGCTGGACATCCCGGCCGCCCTCCATGCCCTGGACGTCCGATGCCGGGAGATGCCCTGGACGTCCGATGCCGGGAGATGCCCTGGGACAAGGCAACGGCGACGAAGGCCGCGGGGCTGATCGATCTCCTGGCGCTCGTCGAAAACCCTCGAGACCTCGATCAGGTGCTCGAACACATCGACGACTGGACGCTGCTCAAGCACCCCGAGGTGCTGACGCAACTGGCGCACCAACTGGTCGCAGCCTGCGAAAACGACCTCGAGGCCCTGATGTTCCACATCAATCAGTGCCTCACCCGCGCCGGCAAGCTGTTCAGCCCGAACCGTCGTGCGATCGATGACCCGATCGGCAAACCGCCGGCGCTCAACATCGACGACCTGGTCGCGGATCTGTTTGACGACCTGCAGCAGCTTGATCTGTGGTCCACACACGCCTGCCTGAACGCCATGGCGGCCACTCTGGGTGGCAATCCCTCAGTGGCAATCCAGGCCGCTCTCAAAACCGCCTTTGCCAGGCTGAACTGGCGCGCGGCCAACGACTACCAGCGCGTGCCTCTGGCGTCGGCCTGCGACTGGGTGGCGAACATCGCGGGCTCGATCCAGCCGGCGATGCCGAGTGCCGAGCCACAGCCGTTCCCTTTGAACGTGATCGGCAACCCGATCGGCAACCCGATGGTGCTCCCCCTGTTCCTGGCTGGTGCGCCCATGGCGGGAGGGCCCGGCGGCGGCATGGGACAAATCGGCTGGGTCGGTGCCGGGCCTGCGGGCCAGGCAATGAAGGACCGGAGTCGGCTTGACGCGGTGCGCAGAATGGCCCGCAGCCACGTCAGCCTCGCGCTGGTGTGCAAGGGCTGGCACAACGCCATGCTGCCCACCTTGCGGATCACCTGGGTCAGCCTCGCCACCCTTCAGCTCCAGCAACTGGAGGCCTCGAAATGGATTCCGGCCGCACGGCAATGGCTGCCCGTCGGACCGGTGGCACCCCAGCCGCTGGCTGTGGTGCTGGGCAACAAGGCACGTCTGGAGAAGCACTTCCGCCAATGGAACGAGTGGCTGCCACGGATGTTCACGCAGCTCGATCCGGAGGAGGTGTTGGCCGTTCTGGCGTCTGCCTTCGAGGCATTGCCAGACCTGATGCACGACACCACGCTGAGCGCTGAACAACGCGCTCACCTGAAGGCCCTCCCCGGAACGGTGGTGGCCTTGGCCTACCGGACGTGGGTGTCTCCGCAGAAGGAACCTTTCGAGCGCCTCGCGCGGCTGTTGCTCGACTTCGTGCTGTCCAGCCCTGCCGCTTACCCGTTCGTGGCGCTGCTCGATCTGGCCATGCTGTTCGAACATGACGAGGACCTCAGGCTGGCTTTTGGCCAGGCGCTGAACAAACCGCAGGGCGCGGGTCCGAGCCAACTCGCCGAAAGGGCCAACCGCTGGATCGGGCTGCTGAACGGTCAAGTGCAACAGGCTCCACAGACCGAAATCGATGACGTCTTTGCCGAACTGGCGAGCATGCCGTCGCCCTTGGGTGCGGCCTACATGCTCATGGTGAGCGAACTCGCCACCCATGCAAACACAAACGTCAACCAACCACGCCTGGTCAGGGCACTGACCCGGTTGTTGCAGGAACTGGCGGACGCCACCAGGGAGGGCGAGACCTTCAAGACGCCCTTCGTCTTTGAACTCTACCCTCCCTCGGTGCTGCTCTCCGCGTTCGAAGCGCTGGGACCGATTTCGCGCGATCGATTGCTCCACGGCCTGCGACTGACCGAGGCCGTGCTGCCCTGCATCGAACTGCATTTCGCCGATGAGAACGTCCTGCCCATCACCAAGTTGCCGCTGCTGACGTCGCTCGACCTCTCCCGGACCGACCCTGCGCTCATCGAACGCGTGGAGGCCATCCATGCCGGGGTCGCCCGGCAACACCTGGACGGGGCCTTGCCCTCATACCTCCGCCAATGAGACCGACCTCCACCGCCCCAGTGCCAGTGAACACCCGCGTGGTCGCCTTTCGCCAACGCTGTGCACGGCTCAGCCGGGCGCTCGGGTTCGCCGATGTGCATCTGCTGGCCGACCTCGGGCACGCCCACGTCGACGGCATGGCGTTCCATGTTCTGATGCCAGAGGATCCGCAGACACAGGGTCTGCAACTGCGGTTCGATCTCGACCACCGCGCCCCGTGGACCCCCCGGGTCGACCCGGTGGACCTCGCCTCGCTGATCGGCATCGACCCGGTGCTGGCCGCGTCGATCGAGCTGTCGCCCGACGGCACGCAGGTGCACATGGTCGCCCACGTGCCCGACCACCTGCAGAAGCAACCCGATGCATTGGCCGATGCGGTCCGGTCGCATGCGCAGACAGCCCGCGCGCTGGCCCTGCAAGTGGGGTTCACCACGGGCATGGCCGAGCAGGCGCCCGACTAGGTCGAGTGCGTCACCTCGACGTTCAGCCGGTGCACCTCGGCCTCGCCCGCGTCGGACAGCATCTTCATCAGCTGCCGCCGGATCAGGATGCCCGGACGGTCCGAGTCCATCGAGTATTCGACACCGCGCCGGCGCAGGTCCACGACCGCGTCGGGGTCGGTCGACTCCAGGATGTCCTTGTCCTCGCGGGTGATCTCGGCGTCGAAGTCGATCAGCATCTGCGCGGGACAGTCTTCCTCGGTGTCGTTCCTGAACAGCCATTGGCAGAGCTGCATGCGGCCGTCGTCGATGGGGGTGAAGCAGTTGATGATGACGTGTCGGATGCCGCTGGGGTACTCGATGTCGAGCCGGCGCGAGAACGGCTGCATGTAGGCGTTGCGCATGTGGCGCTGCGTGATGGGGTCCTTCACGCCGCTGATGCGCTGGAAGCGCTCGGGGTTGGCCGCAGCGATCACGGTCTCGGCGTGGAACCCCTGGTCGTTCTCGATGATTTCGTACTTGCTCGGCCTGGGCTGCGCGGCCACGCCGAAGGTGGCGCGGTGCACGAAGCTGAAGTGCGAGTTGTCGAACGAGTTCTCCAGCGCACGCACCGGGCTGGTGTTCCACACTTCATGAAACTGGAAGATCGTGCGCCAACCCGGTGCGCCAAACTCGGGCATGGCCGGAATGTCCGCCACCGGCGCCTCGAGCGCCACCCAGGCGTAGCCATGCCTGGCCTGGCAGTGGTACGCCGGCGTGGCGTAGTCCTTGGGAATTTCACGGCCCGGCTCGTACTGCGGAATCTCCACCACGCGGCCGCCACGGTCGTAAACCCAGCCGTGGTAGCCGCATTGAAGGTGACCGTTCTTGCACCAGCCCTTGCTGAGCCGGGCGGTGCGGTGGCAACAGCGGTCCTTCAGGGCAGCCGGAGCACCTTGCGCGTCGAGAAACAGGACGATGTGTTCGCCCAGCAACGTGAAGGCCTGGGGGCCATCGGCCAGCGCCGTCAGGGGCATGACGGCGTGCCAATGGCGGCGAAAGATGGGTTGTCGGGTGACGAGCATGGGCGCACTCCTGAAGAAAAGCCTGGGCCGTGAAACGGGCACAAGAGCAATTTCCTGCCCGCGCGGCGCGGGCTGAACGCTTCTACTCTCAGCCTCCAATTTAGCAAGACCCGCACCCGCTGCACCCGTGGTGGACGCCGGCGGTGAAACGGTCGGGCTGGCACACCACGTGCTTGCCACTCGACTCAGGAGTAGAAGCGTTCAGCGGTTGGCCATCTGTCCACCGCCCGGAAATTGCTCTGTCGTTGCCCCTGCGCGCGCCGCGCCAGCGGGCGCCCACAGCCTTGCCGGAGAACCTCCATGCTGCGCCGACGTTTTCTTGCCCGCGTCCTCGCGTCCCCTGCCGCCCTCGCGGCACCTGTGGTCTGGGGACAGACCCGCCTCGTGCCGATCAAGTTCACGCTCGATTTCCGGGTCACCGGGCAGACCGCGCCCTTCTTTCTCGCCCAACAACGCGGGTACTACGCCGCCGAAGGCCTGGACGTGCAGATCGACGTCGGGGCGGGCTCGGTGGCATCCATCACACGCATCGTCAGTGGCGCCTACCAGATGGGGCTCGGCGACATCAGCTCGCTGATCGAGTTCCAGGCCGCCAACGGCGGCACGCCCGCGGTGCAGGCGGTCTACCAGTACTACAACCGCGCACCGTTCGCGATCATCGGACGCAGGGATCGCGGCATCACCGACTTCAGGAGCCTGCAAGGCAAGAAGGTGGCGGCCGCGGCCGTGGAGTCGACCCGCAGGGCGTGGCCCATGGTGGCGCGGCGCCTCCGCGTGGGTGACGGATTCTTTCAGTGGTCCACCACCGACTTCTCGGCCCGTGACAACGTGATGGTTCGCGGCGACGTCGACGCGGCCACCTACTTTCACGACTCGGCCGTCTCGCTGTTTGCGCGCATGAAGCCCGACGATCTGGCGGTGCTCAAGTACACCGATGCGGGCGTGAACCTGTATGGCAATGCCATCCTTGCGGGCAACGGACTGATCACCCAGCAGCCGGGCGCGGTGGCCGGATTCCTGCGCGCCACCAACCGCGCCATCCAGGAGTCCCTGGCCGACCCGGTCGCGGCGGTGGCAGCCGCCAAGGCCCGCGAGCCGATCCTCAACGACGCGGTCGAACTGGAGCGCTGGGGCATCACGCGCGAGTACGTTGCCGCGGCCGACACGCGAACCCACGGCCTGGGCGATGTGCTCAAGCGCACCCTGGAAATGCAGGTCGATGAGGTCACCGACGCCTTCCAGCTCAAGACCCGGCCCGGCGTGGAGGGCCTGTTCCACCGCGGCTTCCTGCCGCCCGCGGCCGAGCGGAGCGTGAAGGCATGAACGCCGAAGCATCCACCGAAGGTCCCGCGCAAGCCGTGCTTGACGAGCGCGACAGCCTGTATCTGCGACAGGCCATCGGCTGGTCGCGCGTGGCGCGCGATCGCGGCAACCGTCCGTTCGGCGCTGTGGTCGTGGCTGCCGACGGCGCGGTGCTGACCGAAGCCTGGTGCAACACCACGGAAACCGGTGACTGCACCGGCCACGCCGAAACGACGGCGGTGCGCCAACTGGGCAATCGCTTCACCCGCGAAGAGCTTGCCCGGGCCACGCTCTATTCGTCGGCCGAGCCCTGCGTCATGTGCGCGGGGGCGATCTTCTGGAGCGCCATTGGCCGGGTGGTCTATGGCATCGACGCCGTGCGCCTGAGGGTGTTTCGCGGCGAGCGCGTCGACCAGCGCGATGCCGAACTGTCGTGTCGGGACGTGTTTGCCGCCTCTTCGCACCCGATCGAATGCATCGGGCCCGCGTTGGTGGAAGAGGCCAGCGAAGCGCACCTCGGGTTCTGGAAAGCCTGACGACCGCCTGGGGCCTGTTCGCACTTGGAAAAGCAGTGTGAACAGGCCCTAGACTCCCCCCATGCCCTGGCGCGCCCAACTCGACCTCCAGTACCGGACCGATGGCCACAAGACCACCCTGTCGTACAGCCATCAAGGTCCGCTCCGCATTCTCAAAAGCCTCTACCCCGAAGGCAACGGGATCTGCCACAACGTCATCGTGCACCCGCCGGGCGGTGTGGTGGGTGGCGACGAACTGGCGGTGAATGTGCAGGTCGACGCCGGTGCGCATGCCCTGATCGGAACGCCCGGGGCCACGCGCTTCTACCGCAGCGACGGGCCCCAGGCCAGCCAGCGGGTGCATTTGAGGGTGGCTGCGGGCGCGCGCCTCGAATGGCTTCCGCTGGAAACAATCGCCTACCCGGGCTGCCAGGCGCTCAACCGGATCGACCTTGCGCTGGAGGACGGCGCCGAATGCCTGGGCTGGGATGTGCTGGCACTCGGCCTGCCCGGGGCCGGTCAACCGTTCGACGAAGGGCGATTCGGCCAGCAGGTGGAGTGGCCCGGGGTGTGGCTGGAGCGTGCGCAGATCGACGCCCACGACACGCGCCTGCTCGACGGGCCCGTCGGGCTCGCCGGACGGAGGTGCCTGGGCACCCTGTGGCTGGCCAGCGGCCGGGCGCGCGAACCCGGCGACCGTGAGGCCTTGCTCGCCACGGTTCGCGAAGCGCTCGCCGACCTGCCCGCCAACTGCATCGCCGGCGCCACAAGCCCCGATGCCCGGCTGATCGTGGTGCGCGCGCTGGGCCCGGTGGTCGAGCCCGTGATGGCGGGGCTGCAGCGTGCCTGGGCCGCGCTGCGCACCCAGGCGTGGGGCATTGCAGCGACGGCACCGCGCATCTGGCGGGTCTGACGGACGACCTCGCCCACGCGAGAAATGCCGGGGCACCACCCCGTTGTTCCTTCGATCGCCCGGCGGCGCGGTGCCCAGAATCCGGAAACGGCCCGAAGTGGCCGGACCCCACCATGTTTCTGCCCGAAGACAACCCCCTGCACGAAGCGCAGGCTCTCGTGATCGAGGGCAACGCGCAGGCACGCTCGATCATCGTGGCCCAGCTGCGCGACCTGGGGGTCGGTTCGGTGATGCAGTGCGCCCGCGTGCACGATGCGCGGCGCAAGCTCGAGGCGCAGCGCTTCGACGTGGTGATCTGCGAACAGAGCTTTGACCGGGAAAGCTATTCGGGTCAGGAGTTGCTGGACGACCTTCGCCGCCAGCAGCTGCTGCCCTTCTACACCGTCTTCATCATGCTGACGGCCGAGGCGACCTACAGCAAGGTGGCCGAAGCGGCCGAATCCGCCCTCGACGCCTACCTGCTCAAGCCGCACACCGGGGCCCGGCTGGGCGAACGAATCATGGTGGCGCGCGCTCGCAAACGCGCGCTGCAGGACATCTTTGCGGCCATCGATGCACAGGATTTCGACCGCGCCACCGCGCTGTGCCTGTCGCGCTTCGAATCGAAGCAGGACTACTGGCTGTACGCCGCCCGCATCGGCGCCGAACTGCTGCTGCGCGGCGGCCGGGTGGACGAAGCACGCGAACTCTACGAGGCGGTGATCGACGCCAAGACACTGCCCTGGGCCCGACTGGGCGTGGCGCGCGCACAGCTCGACGGCGGCCAGCCCGCCAAGGCCGTGCACACCCTGGAAAGCCTGCTGGCCGACGACGCCAACTTCGCCGACGCTTACGACGTGATGGGTCGGGCGCACTTCGAACTCGGTCACTTCGACCAGGCCTTGTCCACCTACGCCATGGCCACCCGGCTCACGCCGTCGTCGGTCAGCCGCCTGCTCAAGCACGGCATGCTCGCCTTCTATGGGGGCGACCGCGCACAAGGGGTGGAACTGCTGGATCGCGCGGCGCGCCTGGGGGTCGACTCCAAGCTGTTCGATCCACAGGCCCTGGTGCTGCTGGCCCTGGCCCGCTTCGACAACAAGGACACACGGGGCCTGCAGTCCTGTGTCGAGCACCTGGCCCGGATTGCCGACCGCAGCTTCGAGCCCGAGCGGCCAAAGCGGCTGCACGACGTGGTCAACGCGCTGAACAGCCTGCACAACCGCGTCTCCGCGGTGGCGCTGGACACGGCCACTCGATTGATGGGGCAGGTGCTGGAACCCGACTTCGATGTGGAGGCCGCGTGCAACCTGGTCACCCTGCTGGTGCGCATGGCCGACCGGGGTTCAACGCCGCCCGACGTGGATGCCGCGATTTCGGCGGTGTCGCTGCGCTTCGGCACCAGCCGCGCCATGAGCGAACTGCTGGCTTGTGCCGCCCGCGAACAGGCCGGCTGGTCTGATGCACTGCGCAACGGCCACGCCCAGGTGCTCAAACTGTCCGAAGAAGCCATGCGCCTGAGCCTGCGGGGCGACCCGGCGGGCACCGTCTCCCATCTGCTCGTCGAGGCCGACCGCACCCGCAACGCCAAGCTGATCGAATCGGCCCACCAGGTGCTGCAACGTTACGGCGACCGGATTCCGGACCGGAACGCCCTGCAACAGCGGGTGGATGCGATGCGCGACACCTACCGGCTGCGCCCCCTTCGACTGGGCGACCAGACCGGCAACGCGCCTGGCTCGGTCCCGCTGCCCAGCGCCTTTCGCACCCCCGAGCGGGCCGGCCTCATCGAGGCACTGCAAGCCGGCTGAGGCGGGTCAGGGACCCGGTATGCGCGATCCGAATATCAGCTGTTCGGGGTGATTGATGCAGCCCTGAGCCGGCTGGGCCGATACTGTGCACTTCATCCGCAGGTGGAGGCACCGGTTTGGAAGTCTCGTTCAGCGCAGAAATCGAATCACTCAAGCTCGGCAACGGCCAGACGTTTCACGGCGAAGGCATCCTGGCCATCACCAAGGGACTGCTGCAATCGGGCGTTTCCTACGTGGGTGGCTACCAGGGCGCCCCCGTCTCGCACCTGCTCGACGTGATGGTGCAGGCCAAGCCCTACCTGGACACACTGGGCGTGCACGTCGAGGCGTGCGCCAACGAAGCCTCGGCCGCCGCCATGCTGGGCGCCTCCATCCACTACCCGATTCGGGGCGCCGTCACCTGGAAGTCCATTGTGGGCACCAACGTGGCCGCCGACGCACTGTCCAACCTGGCCTCCCCCGGCGTCACCGAGGGCGTGCTCGTCGTGGTCGGTGAGGACTACGGCGAAGGCGCCAGCGTCATTCAGGAACGGACCCACGCCTATGCCCTCAAGAGCAGCATGTTGCTGCTCGACCCGCGGCCCGACCTGGCGCAGATGGTCCGCATGGTGGAACACGGCTTTCGCCTGTCCGAGGCCTCGAACATGCCCGCCCTCATGGAGCTTCGCATCCGCGCCTGCCACGTGCGGGGCAGCTTCGATGCCCGGGACAACATCGCCCCCGCGATCTCCACCCGCGAACTCATGGCCGAGCCAGCGGGCTTTGACTACATGCGCCTGGCCCACCCCCCGGTGACCTTCCGGCACGAAAAGCTCAAGGGCGAGCAACGCATCCCGGCGGCCCGGCGCTACATCGTCGAACACGGGCTCAACGAGCTGTTCGAAGGCCGGCACAGCGACCTGGGCCTGATCGTTCAAGGCGGTCTCTACAACACCCTCATCCGCGCGCTGCAGCAGTTCGGCCTGGCAGACGCCTTCGGGCAGACGGACATCCCGATGCTGGTGCTCAACGTCACGAGCCCCCTGGTGCCTGAGCAACTCGAACGGTTCTGTGACGGCAAGCGCGCCGTGCTGCTGCTCGAAGAAGGCCAGCCCGAGTACATCGAACAGGAACTGGCCACGCTGCTGCGCCGCGCGGGCATCGCCACACCACTGCATGGCAAGGACCTGCTGCCCCGCGCCGGCGAGTACACCGCCGAGGTGATGGCGCAGGGCCTGGCCGGTTTCGTGGAGCGCTACCTGCCCACCGACACCGGCGCGCTGGCATCGGCACGCGCCTGGCTGCAGGGCAACGCGCAACGGCGGGCCGACGTGTCCCGGGCGGCTGGCGGCCCGTTGCCCGCGCGACCGCCCGGCATGTGCATCGGCTGCCCGGAGCGACCGGTGTTCTCGGCCCTCAAGCTGGCGCAGCAGGACGTCGGGCCGGTGCACATCGCCGGCGACATCGGCTGCCATGCACTCGCCACCTTCGAGCCGTTCTCGTTCGGCCATTCCATCCTGGGCTACGGCATGAGCCTGGCGAGCCGGGCGGGCGTCTCGCCGCTCATGAAGCGCCGGGTGCTGTCGGTCATGGGCGATGGCGGCTTCTGGCACAACGGCCTGCTCACCGGGGTGCAGAGCGCGCTGTTCAACGGCGACGACGCGGTGCTGCTGATCTTCAAGAACGGCTACACGTCGGCCACCGGCACACAGGACATCATTTCCACCCCGGGCGACGCGGCCAAGGACATCGAACAAGACAAATCCCGAAGCCTCGCCCACACCAACCAGACGATCGAAAGCACGCTCAAGGGACTGGGCGTGCAATGGCTGCGCACCGTGCACACCTACGAAGTCGACACCGTGCGCGCCACCCTCACCGAGGCCTTCACCACCGGTTTCCAGGGACTCAAGGTGATCGTGGCCGAGGGCGAGTGCCAGCTCGAGCGGCAGCGCCGCATCAAGCCATGGATCGCCAGCCTGCTGAAACGGGGCGAGCGCGTGGTGCGCGTGAAGTACGGGGTGGACGAAGACGTCTGCAATGGCGACCACGCCTGCATCCGGCTGTCGGGTTGCCCGACCCTCACGCTGAAGGACAACCCCGATCCGCTCAAGGTCGACCCCGTGGCCACCGTGATCGACGGCTGCGTGGGTTGCGGACTGTGCGGCGCCAACGCCCACGCGGCCACGCTGTGCCCCTCGTTCTACCGGGCCGAGGTGGTGCAGAACCCGCGCTGGCACGAACGCCTGATCGACGCGATCCGCGCCCCCTTCGTGCGCCTGCTGCAGGCCTGATCCCATGACCCAACCCATCTCCCTGCTGCTCTGTGCCCTGGGGGGCGAAGGCGGCGGCACGCTGACCGACTGGCTGGTCGACATCGCACGGCGGGCCGGCCACGCCGCCCAGGCCACCAGCATTCCCGGGGTGGCCCAACGCACCGGTGCCACCACCTACTACCTCGAGGTGTTTCCGGTGCCGTTGGCCGAACTCGGCGATCGCCGCCCGGTGTTCGGTCTCAACCCCTTGCCGGGTCGGCTCGACGCGCTGGTGTCGTCGGAACTGCTGGAAACAGGCCGCCAGATCGGCAACGGCATGGCGTCTTGCGACCACACGCTGGTCATCACCTCATCGTCGCGCGCGCTCACCACGGCCGAGAAAATGGTGATGGGCGATGGCCGCCGCGACGACGCCCAGCTGCTCGCCCTGGTGCGCGAACACAGCCGCGCGCACCACGTGCTCGACATGGCGCGCCTCACGCGCGAAGCCGGGACGGTGGTGAGCGCGGTCATGCTGGGGGCCATCGCGGCCAGCGGCGTGCTGCCGTTCCCGCGGGCCGACTTCGAATTCGTGGTGCGCGCAGGCGGGCACGGTGCGACCAGCCTGCGCGGTTTTTCGCTGGCGTTCGACGCCGTCACCGCGCAGCGCGAACAGGGCCGTTGGGTGGAGCAGGTCATGGCCGACGAACCCGTGGCACCGGACGAGGTGCACACGCCTGCCGCGGCGCTGGCGGGTTTTCCGGTGGCGCTGCACGACATCGTGGCGCTGGGCCACGCCCGCGTGGTGTCCTACCAGGACGCCGCCTACGGCGATCGCTACCTCGATCGTCTGCAGCGCGTGCTGGCCGCCGAGCGCGCGGGCGATCCGGCGGGTGCGCTGGGCCTGGCCACCACCCGCGAGGTGGCGCGGTGGCTGGCGCTCTGGATGGCCTTCGACGACATCATCCGGGTGGCCGAACTCAAGGCGCGGGCCAGCCGCGCAGAACGCGTGCGCCGCGAGGTCAAGGCCGGCGAGGGCCAGTTGCTTCGGGTGTTCGATCACTTCAAACCGGGCGCGCCCGAGTTCGCGGCCTTGTTGCCGCCGTCGCTGGCCAACCGGGTGCTGGCCTGGGACCAGCGGCGCGTGCAACGTGGTCAGACGCCCTGGGCTCTGCCGCTCAAGGTGTCCAGCCACGGTGTGTTCGGCCTGTTCGCCCTGCGCGCACTGGCGGCCTGCAAGCGCCTGCGGCCGTCGGGCAGCCGTTTCGCCACCGAGCAGGCCCTGATCGAGCGCTGGCTGGACGCGGTGGCGCGTGGCGCTGACGCAAACGCCGCACTGGGCCTCGAACTGGCCCGTTGCGGGCAACTCATCAAGGGGTACGGCAGCACCAACGAACGCGGCAAGGACAACCTGCTCCATGTGATCGACCACCTGGGTGATCCGGCGCGCGACGCTGCCGCGTCCGCCGTGGCGCAAGCGCGGCAAGCCGCCCTGGCCGACGAAGCCGGCACCGCACTGGACCGGGCGCTGGTGCAACATGGCGCACCGGCACGGCCCATCAAGCCGCAGCCGGTGCGCTGGCACCACAATCCCAGGCTGAAAAAGCAGAGCCCCTGATCGCTCGCCCGAAGGCACCAGAACGACAAAGGAGACCCGCATGAACCGATTCCTCGCTGCCGCTGCGGCGGCTGCCCTGCTCGCTGCACTGCCCGCGCACGCGCAGGGCTGGCCCGACAAGCCCGTGAAGGTCATCGTGGGTTTTCCGCCCGGCGGCGCTGCTGACCAGATCGCGCGGCTGATTGCCACCCCGCTGGGCGAGGCGCTGGGCCAGCCCGTGCTGGTGGAAAACCGCCCGGGCGCCAACGGCAACGTGGCGGGCGATGCGGTGGCCAAGTCACCGGCCGACGGCTACACGCTGCTGCTGTCCTCGGGTGGCATGGTGTCGGTCAACCCGCATCTCTACGCCCGCATGCCTTTCGACCCGGTGAAAGACCTCACGCCGGTGGCCTCGGCCGCTCGCGTCTCGGTGTTCCTCATGGCGCGCAACAACCTCGACGTCGCCAACGTGAAGGACTTCATCGCCTACGTGAAGGCCCGCCCGGGCCGGCTGACCTATGGGTCGGCGGGCAACGGCAGTTCACCCCACCTGGCCGGCGAAATGTTCAAGAGCCAGGCCGGCCTGTTCGCGGTGCACGTGCCCTACCGCGGCGCCGCGCCCGCGCTCAACGACCTGCTGGGTGGCCAGATCGACTTCCATTTCGACCCGGGCATCGGGCTGCAGCACGCCAAGGCAGGTCGGCTGAAACTGCTGGCCGTGGGCAGCAGCAAACGCTCGCCGCTGTTTCCCGACGTGCCCACCCTGGCCGAATCCGGCCTGCCCGGCTTCGACGCCGACTCCGTGTTCGGCTTCTATGCGCCAGCCGCCACCCCGTCTGCCGTGGTGGCGCGGGTGAATGCCGAAGTCAACAAGATCCTCGCGGTCCCTGCGGTGCGCGAGCGCCTGGTGGCAATCGGCGCCGAGGCACTGCCCTTGTCCCAGGCGGAATTCGGCAAGCGCGGCATGGACGACTCGCAAAGGTTCGGCGCCATCATCCGCGAACGCAAGATCACGGCCGACTGAGGCACATTCATGTTGCAGTTCCAGGTTCGCAAGGACGAACTCACCACCACCCGGATCGTCACCTTCGCCGACACGGCCCTGGCGCCCGGTGCGGTGCGCGTGCGCGTTGAGCACTTCGCTTACACCGCCAACAACATCACCTACGCCGCTTTCGGCGAGGCGATGAACTACTGGCAGTTCTTCCCGGTGCCCGACGACGCGGCGGGCTGGGGTGTGGTACCGGTGTGGGGCTTCGGCACCGTGGTGCAGTCGCAGCATCCGGCTGTGGCCGTGGGTGAACGGCTCTACGGGTACTGGCCCACGGCCACGCACGCGGTGCTGCATCCCGTGCGCATCAGCGCCGAGCACTTCCTTGACGGCGCGGCGCACCGCGCCGGGCTGCATGCGGTCTACAACCAGTACCTGCGCTGCAGCGCCGACCCGCTGTACCGCGCCGACCGCGAGGCATTGCAGGCGCTGCTGCGCCCGTTGTTCCTCACCGCATGGCTGATCGATGACTTCCTGGCCGACAACGATTTCTTCGGCATCGCCACCGGAGGCAGGCGCGGCGCGCTGTTGCTTTCGTCGGCCAGCAGCAAGACGGCGTACGCCACCGCCGCACAACTGGCCAGTCGGCCGGGCGTCGAGGTCATCGGCCTGACATCGGCAGGCAATGTGGCCTTTTGCGAGAGCCTGGGGACATACCACCGCGTGCTTCGCTACGACCAGCTGGATGCACTGCCCGCGGACACGCCCTGCGTCTACGTTGACTTCGCGGGCAGCGCCCCCTTGCGGAAAACCATCCACGAACGCTTCGGCGCACTCGCCCACAGCAGCGCCATCGGCGGCACCCACGTGGGCGAACTCGGCGGCGGTCAGGGCCTGCCCGGCCCGCGGCCGGTGCTGTTTTTCGCACCCGCCCAGGCGAAGAAGCGCCACGGAGACTGGGGCGCCACCGAATTCAACGCCCGGCTCACCAGCGCCTGGCACGCCTTCATCGAGAAGGTGAACCAACCTGGCGCGCCCTGGCTGGTGGTGCAGCAACACCGCGGGCCGGCCGCGGTGCAGGAAGCGCACGCGCTGGTGCTGGGTGGCCAGGGCGATCCGCGGCGCGGACACATGCTGTCGATGCAGCCATGAGACCACCCCTGAACCGCCATCATGCCCACGCGCCCGCCTCGCGCAGCGCGGCCATGGCGTGATCCACGCGAAGCCTGATCACATCGTCCCCCCGTCCGATCACGAGTGAGGCAAACGGGACAGCCGCCGCCACCGACGATCCACGCACCCAACCCACAAACCACCCCGTCAGGTCGGACTGCCGGGCCGTGCCACGCCACCCCAGACCGGTTTTCGCGAGCAGATCGAGTTCACCTCGGGTCTCGCGCACGAAGATGGACGAAGCCACGTCGTAGGTCCTGGGAGAGAGGTCGAATTGCCGATGGGCAACGCGGGACAGGAACGTCCACTGTTCGTGAGGCGATATCAGGAGGCCCTTGTCTCCACCGTTCCAGAACGTGTCCAGGCCGTGCGCGATGTTGCGGTCCCCATAGTCGAACTGTTCCAGCCAATGCCGCATTCGTGCCGCTCCCATGCGACGGGCAAGGCGCCTGAAAAACCAAACGGCCGAACTCGCATAGGCGCTGCGCAGTGAATGGGGTCGACCCCAATCCTGTCGCATCCCATCCGTCCACCAGGGCTCGGGCGAATAGGTGTCGGGGTCCAGCGCCACAGGCTGATCGGGGTCTGTCACCAGGCCCTCCTGGAGGGCAATCAAGGTCATGGGGATCTTGAAGGTGGAGCACGGCGCAACGCCCAGCCTCGCCACAGACTCGAGGCCGGCAACCCGTTCACCCTGCCTGACACCCAGAACCACGGCGTGCCTGTTGGGTTCGTTGGCACTGGCAGGGGTCCACCCCTGGGCAAGAACAAGCGATGAAGTGATGAAGGAACGTCGATCGAGAAGCATGGATGCCACCAGTGGTTGAAAGGCCTCCAGCTTGTCGTCCCGGGCCATGGTGCACAAGCCGAGGATCCGGTAACCTTTCGCTCTTCCGTAACCTTGATAACTTCTGCATGTCCGAAACCGAATGGCTTGTGCGGATCAGCCACCCTTTCAGGATCAACAGCGAACCGGTTGGTCGGTTCACGGTCTGGTTGCTGGCGGCGACGGTTCTGGCCTCCCGGGCTCTGGTCGATGGCGCGCGCGTGGTCACGGCGCCGTTCGCGCAAGGCCAGCTGCGCCGGACATCGGGGCTGTCAATGGCTTTGAGCCGAGCCTGCGCCGCCTATCAGCGTCACGCGATTCCGGTCGGCTGGGGCGAACAGCGATCGGTCCCCGTGTCGTCGCTCAGCCCTCGCGGCCGTGTCCGGGGGCCTTTCTGGATCGACCCGGAAGTCGCACGTCGAATCCGGTTCGTGGTCGGTGATCAACCGGTGGATGCTCAGGCATTGCAGCGCTTCGTCGGCGCCGAATCGCCCGCCGAACGCCTGGATGAATCGCGAAGCCTCCCGGCGCGGGAGCCCATGGACGTGATCGATCTTCGATCGCTGCACCGCCTGGTGGATGCGCGACAACGGGCCGAGGAATCGCTGTATGCCGCGCTCACCGAGCGTCCATTGGTCGGCGGCACCAGCGAGGACGCTCTGAGCCTGATGCTGGACGTCGGCGTGGGCGCTCGGTCGGCGGCAGCCCGCCGCTGGGGTCTTTTTCATGCGGCACAACAAGCCAGAAAGCACGGACAACTCTCACGAGCGCGCGAGCTGTTGCACGCGGCCAGTGGCATCCACACGGCCGCCGATGACTTGCGGGGCAAGGCATTTGTCGCCCTTTGCGACATCGGGCGCATTTGGTGCGATTACCAGGAGAGGCGGCTGGACACGGTTCGGCAGGACCTCGTGAAACTGGAAACCCGCATGCGTCGCGAAGGCATCCCGCTCGACGCTCAGCCGCGGTTGAGCGCAGAGTTTCACAACCTGCGAGCGCTGTGGCAGCGCGCGACGATGGACGAACTGCCGCGCACGAAGCGCCGACATGCCGCGCGGCAGGTGATCATCGACCTGCAGTCTGCCCTCCTGGCTGCCCTGGAGATGGATTCTCTGGGACTGATGGAAAGCATTGCTTCCAACCTCGGCTACTCGATCTGGCTGCTGGATGCCGATCTGCCCGACGATTGCCACCCGGGCGACGCCCGCCTGGAGGCCGTTCGATGGATTCTGCTGAGCGACTGGCTTTGCCACCGCCATGGTTTCTCCGGTGCATCCGCATGGAACCTGATTGCGGTGTGCAGGGTGGTACGGGGCGCCGGACACGAGCATCCCGGGGAACTGCGCGGATTGAAAGAAGACATCCCGCACCTGTCGCTCGCGCAGGTCCGGGCGGCAGCCGGGCACACCGCTGCCTCGCTGGGATCGCCGCAGACCACAAAGCGCTGGATCGACGTCACGACGACCCTGGTTGCCTCGGCAACGTCGGTCTCGGCGCGTCTTCCGCCCCTGCAGCGGGCGGCCGCCATGCTGGAGCACCTTTGGCAGGTGTCGCGCGAACGCCCTCACGAGGTGTCCGAATGGACCACGCGCATCAAGGCATTGATGCACGAGCTGGTGCCCAAGGACCGCGCCTTCTTCCGCCGTGAACTGCACGCCATCGCACGAACGGCGCCGCCGACCTCCCCGGTCGGGCGAAGGTCACGACCACTGACGGCCTGACGCTCAGATCGCGACCAGCTGCCGGACGCCCTTTTCCTGCATCTCGCTGCCCGGGCCGCTGGCGATCACCTCACCCCGCTCCATCACCAGGTAACGGTCGGCCAGCGCTTCGGCAAAGTCGTAGTACTGCTCCACCAGCACGATGGCCATGGGCTCGCCGTCGAGGCCGCGGTCGGCCAGTTGGCGGATCACGCGGCCGATGTCCTTGATGATGTTCGGCTGAATGCCTTCGGTGGGCTCGTCCAGGATGAGCACCTTGGGCCGCGAGGCCAACGCGCGGGCGATCGCCAGCTGCTGCTGCTGTCCGCCCGACAGGTCACCGCCCCGGCGGCCCAGCATCTGCTGAAGCACCGGAAACAGATCGAACAGCTGCGGGGGCACCGGCGTTCCGGCTGGCCGGGTGGCCAAGCCCATCTGCAGGTTCTCCTGCACGGTGAGCCGCGCAAAGATCTCTCGGCCCTGTGGCACATAGCCCATGCCCAGGTGGGCCCGCACGTAGGGTGGTGCCGTCTGCACCGACTGCCCGTTGAACGCGATGTCGCCGCTCTTGATCGGCACCAGCCCCATGAGCGACTTGAGCAGCGTGGTCTTGCCCACGCCGTTGCGGCCAAGCACCACGGTCACCTCCCCGGCGCACGCCTCCAGGCTGACGCCGCGCAGGATGTGGCTGCCACCGTAGTACTGGTGTACGTCCTTCACTTCAAGCATCGCGTGCCCCGTTCGGTCTCACGTGTTCAGCGGCCAAGGTACACCTCGATCACGCGCTCGTCGGCCTGCACCTCGTCAAGGGTCCCCTCGGCCAGCACAGCGCCATCGCACAGCACCGTCACCTTCTCGGCAATCGTCCGGATGAACGCCATGTCGTGCTCGACCACCATGAGCGAATGCCGGCCCTTGAGCGACAGGAACAACTGCGCGGTTCGTTCGGTTTCTTCGTCGGTCATGCCGGCCACCGGCTCGTCGAGCAGCAACAACCGGGGGTCCTGCATGAGCAGCATGCCGATCTCCAGCCACTGCTTCTGGCCGTGGCTCAGTTCGCCCGCCAGCCGGGTCACGTGGTCGACGAGCTGGATGGTTTGCAGCACCTCGGCCAGGCGGTCCCTCTGTTCGCCATTCGGACGAAAACGCATGGAAGGCCAGACGCGTTTGTCGGCGGCCAGCGCGAACTCGAGGTTCTCGTACACCGTGAGCTGTTCGAACACGGTCGGTTTCTGGAACTTGCGCCCGATGCCCAGCGTCGCGATTTCGGCCTCGCGGTGCCGCAGCAGGTCGATGGTGGAGCCAAAGAACACCGAGCCCCGGTCGGGTCGGGTCTTGCCGGTGATGATGTCCATCATGGTCGTCTTGCCCGCGCCATTGGGGCCGATCACGCAGCGAAGCTCGCCGGGCGCAATGTCCAGCGACAGGCCGTTGATGGCCTTGAAGCCATCGAACGCCACGTGCACGTCTTCCAGGTACAGGATGCGGCCGTGGGTGATGTCGATCTCACCCGGCACCACCGGCCGCGAGAAGCCGGCCACACGCCCCCCGGATTCGGTCTTTCCGGAAGGAATGACCCCCGCGAACTTCTGCATCCGCTCGGCGCCTGCCTGCATGAGGTCGGGTGTCATCGCGCTTTGCCTCCACGCAGCTTCTTCACCAGACCCACCACGCCCTGGGGCATGAACAGCGTCACCGCGATGAACAGTGCGCCCAGCACATACAGCCAGAACTCGGGGAAGGTGACGGTGAGCCAGCTCTTGGCGCCATTGACGAGGAACGCGCCGACGATGGGCCCGATCAACGTGCCACGGCCACCGACCGCAGCCCAGATGGCGATCTCGATGCTGTTGGCCGGACTCATCTCGCTCGGGTTGATGATGCCCACCTGAGGCACGTACAGCGCACCCGCCACGCCGCACATCACGGCCGAGATGGTCCAGATGCTGAGCTTGTAGGGCAGCGGGTCGTAACCACAGAACATGGTGCGGTTCTCGGCGTCGCGGATCGCCTGGAGCACCCGGCCGTACTTGCTGCGGACCAGCCAGCGAGCCAGCAGGAAGAAGCCCAGCAGGGTGAAGCCGGTGAGCACGAAAAGCGTCATGCGCATGCTGGGGGTGGCGATGGCAAAGCCCAGGATGCGCTTGAAATCGGTGAAGCCGTTGTTGCCGCCGAAGCCGGTTTCGTTGCGGAAGAACAGCAGCAGCGCGGCGTAGGTGAGGGCCTGCGTGATGATCGAGAAGTACACGCCCTTGATGCGCGAGCGGAACGCAAAGTAGCCGAACACGAAGGCCACGCCACCGGGCACCAGCACCACCAGCAGCAGCGTGGCCAGGAAGCTGTCGGACAAGGCCCAATGCCAGGGCAGTTCCTTCCAGTCGAGGAACACCATGAAGTCGGGCAGGTCGCTCTGGTACTGCCCGTCGCGGCCGATCTGGCGCATGAGGTACATGCCCATCACGTAGCCGCCCAGTGCAAAGAACAGGCCGTGGCCCAGCGACAGGATGCCGCTGTAGCCCCAGATCAGGTCCATGGCGAGGGCACAGATCGCGTAGCACATGATCTTGCCGATCAGGCCCACGAAGTAGTCGCTCAGGTGCAGCGGATGGTCGGCCGGTACCAGCAGGTTGAGCACCGGCGCCAGCGCGCCCACCACCAGCAGCGCGATCAGGAACGCGCTCCAGCCGGCGCGCGTCATCAGCGGCGCACGCGGCGGAAGCGTCACGGGCTGTGCGTTCGGCATGCCGCTCATGACCGCATCTCCCCGCTTCGGGCGTGATGCATCCGCGGCAGCCGCACGCCGCCCATCCCGAAGGCTGCCACGCCCACCCGGTTCCCGCCCAAGGGCCTCAGCCCGCATCCATACCCTGCGCGCCGACCGCTCCCCGCACCCGAACCAACCCCATGCCCACCGACAACACGTTCTGGCGCCAAACCGTTGCCCCTGTTCTGCCCAAGTCCCTGTTGCCCAAGGTCGCTCATGCGGTTGCAATTTCGGTCGCACTGGCGATTGCTCTTTCGGTGACCGGCTGCGGCGGCGGCTCGGGAGCCGGTGGTGCACCGCCCGCTGGAACCCCGGGCACCGTTGCCCTGCTCGAGTCCCTGCCCACAGGCGGTCTGGACCGATGGATGAACGCCTACCCCGGCGCCGTGTTCCCGGCCGATCTGCAGCGGCAGGCCGGCACCTTTTTCGAAGCACAGTCGGCCTACCACGCCGGCGACCACCGACGCGCGCGCGCGCTGCTCGACACACTCTGGGCGCAGGACCCGACGGGAAGCGCCATCTGGCAATACGGCCGCCCGCTCCCGGGTCTGGCGCAGGAGACACCCTACTACGCCCTGCGCATGTTGACCGTGGCCACGGACTGGCGGCTCCGACAGGCCGCGTCGCCCACCGCCGTGGTGCCCAGGCCCTTGGTGATGACGGTCGTGATGCCGCTGCAAAGCGAAGGCAATCTGCCCACCACGCTGCAAGAACTGGCCGCGGCTTCGGGCGAAACCACCGTCCACGCCATCGACCCCGGGTTGTGGGCCGACCACGCCAGGGCGGTGCGTGAATCGATCTGGCTCTACGGCGAATACCTGACGGCCAGCACCGAAGGGCGCCTGCGGTTGAGCGTGCGCTGGGTTCACGTCGACACGGTCGCGCGGGTCAGGGTGGGGTTGCGGCCCGCCACCGTGGTCGACGGCGTCGAGCAGCCACCCACCGGACTGGTCTCGGTGCTCAACCCGGACGAACTGCTGGCTGCGGTGCCCGACGCCGTGCGCCGGGGCACCGACCAGTGGTGGCTGATCTACCCGAGCGCTGTCCCCACCGCGCCCGAGGTGCGAAACGGGCTGTGGTTCGTGGCGGGTGGCATGGGCGGCGCTGGCAGCATGCCGGGCATCCCCATGTTCGTGTCCGATGACGCATGGCTGCTGCAGCGCTCGGACACCAACGGATACGCCGTCGGGCCCGCCATGACCACCGAAGACCGGCTGACCTACTTTCCGCGCTGGATGCACCACGAGTTCTTCCACCACCTGGCCATGCGCTACCCCGAGCTGGGGCTCGAATCCGAGCCACACATGTGGTTCGACCGGAGCCGGTGGCCAGCCGATTTCACCGGGGTCGGCGAAGCCGACTACTTTCACGAGGCGATGGCCCGGCGGGTTCTGCCCATGGGTTCGCACGAGCTGACGCGACGCCTCTGGAACAAGGACCCCGGTGCCGAATTCCTGGCCCACCTGGACATCGATTCGCTGGTGGGCCGGTACGCCGTGGCAGGCGCCGATCCCGCCAACGACTGGCTGCGGGGCAACATCGAACGGGCGCCCGCCAACCGCCTGCCCGGCGATCCAGTGCTGCGCTGGCGCAACGACGCTGGCGTGGGCTGGGGCCTGCATGCCACGACCGACAGCGCTGGCCGACTGGGTTCTGTCGTGCTGCCCACCGACGGTGACAACCCCTACCTGGCCACGTTGCCCAGCATGGACGTTGCGCTCGACATCGACTTCGACCAGCCCACCCGGTCTGCCGTGCGAGGCATTCGATTCGGTTCCGCGTTCGCGCGCCTGCCCTGAAGCGGTGGGACACCGGAGGGGTTGCCGGGTCATGCTTCCACGCTCCGGCCCTTGAGGGCAAAGATGCCTTGCGGGCGTTTCTGGATGAACACGATGATGAACACCAGCACCGCAATCTTGGCCAGGACCGCGCCGGCCCAGCCCTCGATGAACTTGTTGACGATGCCCAGCCCGAGCGCCGCGTACACGGTGCCCGCGAGCTGGCCCACGCCGCCGAGCACCACCACCATGAAGGAATCGACGATGTAGGACTGCCCGAGATCGGGGCCCAAATTGCCGATCTGCGACAGGGCGCAACCCGCCAGTCCGGCAATGCCCGAGCCGAGTGCAAACGCCCAGGTGTCGATGCGCGCCGTGTTCACGCCCATGCACGCGGCGATCGGGCGGTTCTGCGTCACGCCGCGCACGAACAGGCCCAGCCGGGTGCGCGCAATGAGCAGCGCCACACCGATCAGCACCGCCGCGGCGAACGCCAGGATGACGAGTCGGTTGTAGGGCAGGTTCAGGCTGCCCAGCAAGGTGAGCCCGCCGCTCATCCAGCTCGGGTTCTCCACCGCCACGTTCTGGGCGCCGAACAGGCTTCGAACCGCCTGCATCAGCACGAGCGAGATGCCCCAGGTGGCCAGCAGCGTCTCGAGCGGACGGCCATACAGGAACCGGATCACCGTGCGCTCCATGACGGCGCCCACCAGCGCCGATGCCGCAAACGCGACCGGCAGCGCCACCACGAGGTAGGCGTCGAACCAGCCGGGAAGGTGGTCGCGAAAGAACGCCTGCACCAGCCAGGTGGCATAGGCCCCGATCATGATGAGTTCGCCATGGGCCATGTTGATCACGCCCATGAGCCCGTAGGTGATGGCCAGCCCGAGCGCCGCGAGCAGCAGGATGCTGCCCAGGCTGATCCCGGTGAAGGCCTGGCCGAGCCAGTTGGCCAGCGCCAGGCGCCGCTCGATCGCCGACAGGGACGCCGACAGCGCCGCCTTGACCGCCGCGCTCGTTTCGCTCTGGAGCCGGTCCTCGATGAGGGGGCGGACGATCGGCGAACGCGCTTCGCCGAGCTTGGTCGCGGCCGCGAGGCGCACCGCTTCATCCTCGCTGGCCAGCTGCATCGCGGCCTGCGCCAGTTCCAGCGACTGGCGCGCTTGCGGATCGAGCTCGATGGTGAGCGCCTTTTCGATCAGGGGCAGTCCCTCGGGATCCGGATCGCTGAAGGCGTTTCGCTGCAGGCTGCGCGCGGCCTCACGCTGGCGTGCCGGCCCGGCGGTGAACAGCTCGATGCCGGCGAGTGCGGTGTCGAGCACGCCACGAAGGCGGTTGTTGACCATCGCGTCCTCGGCCTGCTCGGGCAGGGTGGACGGCTGGCCGGAAATGGCGTCGAGGGCCGTGGTGCCCTCGACAATGAAGACCTGGGTTTCGGTGAACTTGACCGATTCGGCCGCGAGCGCGCGCAGCAGGGCCGCGGCGCGCTCGTCGGACGAACCGGCGAGCCGGTTGATGGCGGCGATGCGGTCGTCCGTGTCGCCCTGGGCCACCGCCTGCGCATCGGCCGCGGTGAGCGCCTGCGCCGGCAGGGCCAGGCCCCACCAGGCGCCCAGGACAAGGCAACAACGAACGAACAGGTCTCGCATCACCCCGCCGCCCTCACTTGGCGGCCATCTTGGCGGGCACGTTCTTCTTGCCCTTGTTCTCGGCAATGAAGTCGCTCCACGGATCGGCCACCACCGGGCCCTTGGTCTTCCACACCACGTTGAACTGGCCGTCGGCGCGCACCTCGCCAATGAACACCGGCTTGTGCAGGTGGTGGTTTTCCTTGTCCATGGTGGAAATGAATCCGCCCGGTGCCTGGAAGGTCTGGCCGTACATGGCGGCACGCACCTTGTCCACGTCGGTGCTCTTGGCCTTGGTCACCGCCTGCGCCCACATGTTTAAGCCGATGTAGGTGGCTTCCATCGGGTCGTTGGTGATGGGCTTGTCCTTGTGGCCGGCGATGTTCTTGGCCTTGGCGTAGTCGCTCCACTTCTTCACGAACGCGTCGTTGGCGGGGTTCTTGATGCTCATGAAGTAGTTCCAGGCGGCCAGGTGGCCCACCAGCGGCTTGGTGTCCACACCGCGCAGCTCTTCCTCACCCACCGAGAAGGCGACCACAGGCACGTCCTTGGCCGACAGGCCGGCGTTGCCCAGTTCCTTGTAGAACGGCACGTTGGAGTCGCCGTTGATGGTGGACACCACCGCCGTCTTCTTGCCCGCCGATGCGAACTTCTTGATGTTGGCGATGATGGTCTGGTAATCGCTGTGACCGAAGGGCGTGTACTCCTCCATGATGTCGGCGTCGGCCACACCCTTGCTCTTCAGGAAGGCACGCAGGATCTTGTTGGTGGTGCGGGGGTACACATAGTCGGTGCCCAGCAGCACCCAGCGCTTGGCGCTGCCGCCGTCCTTGCTCATCAGGTATTCCACCGCGGGAATGGCCTGCTGGTTGGGCGCAGCGCCGGTGTAGAAGACGTTCTTGCTGAGTTCCTCGCCTTCGTACTGCACCGGGTAGAACAGCAGGCCGTTGGCCTCTTCCACCACCGGCAGCACCGACTTGCGGCTCACCGAGGTCCAGCAGCCGAAGATCACGGCGACCTTGTCCTGCGTCAGCAGCTGCTTGGTCTTCTCGGCAAACAGCGGCCAGTTCGACGCCGGGTCCACCACGACCGGCTCGAGCTTCTTGCCCAGCAGGCCGCCCTTGGCGTTGATCTCGTCGATCGCCATCAGCACCGTGTCCTTGAGCACGGTCTCCGAAATGGCCATGGTGCCCGACAGGCTGTGCAGCACGCCGACCTTGATGGTCTCCTGGGCGTGAGCGCTCAGGCCCGTGAAGCCGAGCGAGGCGACGGTGGCGGCGGCCGCCAGCGTCTTGAGCGTCAGACGACGCGGTTGAGAGGTGTTCGACATGGCGCTTCTCCTGTGATCCGTTGGGGTTCCGAAAGGGGTTCTTGCCGCCGCCGTTTCCTCACGACGCAAGGTTTGGCGGACGAAACGGATGCTAGGGAGGGCTTGCGATGGCGTATGTACGCCGTGTGGCGTACGGGGTAGGGAACGAGTCGGCATCGGCCGTGACACAACCCGGTCGATTTCGACCACAACCCCATCGAACCCCATGATTCCCAGAACCCATCCGTTCCGCCAGACGTCGCCTCGGCAGCACCGGACCGAAGCGCCGCGGCTCAACGCCCGATTGCTGGCCATCACCGGGCCCACGCACCAGCAGGCCGTTGGCGTGTTGCTGCTGGGCGAGCCCGACCACGCCACCCAGAACCTGCTGGGGCAGTACCAGCAAGACGCCGAGGAACGGGGCCTGGGCTTCGCCGCCGTGGTGTGCCCCGACACCGAAGGCGGGCGCCAGCAGTCGCTGGTGCCGATGCTGCGCGACCACTTGAGCAATCAGGCCCTCTTCATCATCCTCGACCCCCGCCGCGACGGGGCGGCTTCGGCGGCCGAGGACGAGGCCCTCGGCCTGGCAAACCTGCTCAAGGCCAACGGCTTCGAAATCAACATGGCCAGCGCTGCGCTGGTGAACGTCCACGACCCCATGGCGGACATGGCCGTGAGCGACATCCAGCTGATGGCCCACACCTACCGACTGCTGCAGGAGGACGACAACCCCGAGGCGCGCATGGTGCTGAACCTGCTTGACGACCCGAGCGAGGGCTCCATGGACTGCCGGTTCACGCTGATGGGCGCTGCACTGCACTACCAGTCGCACGGGATGGAACCCCTTCTTCCGATGTGGTACCGCATCGGCACCGAGGCGTCCCCGGCGGACAGCGAGGACTCCGGTGCCGATGCCGGCGCCGGAACGATCGCCAGTGCCCTCTCCGGCTGGGTCGACATGGACGACGCAGCGCTTCAAACAACGGCCTGGCAGGCGATCGAGCAGCGGGAGGACTGCGCTGCCTTGCTGGATCTGGTGGTGCGGCTGGGCGAACTGTTCCCCTCGCGCGACCAGCCTGCCATCCGGCAACTGCTCGATCGCCTGGCACGCACCCTGTGCGCCGATCCGGCTTTTGCCGACACGGCCCTGGCCATCTGCAACGACGCCACTTCCAGCTGCAGCGACCGGGTCACGCTGGTCCTGAACCAGCTGGACTGCGCACTCAGGGCACGGGACGTCGCCAGGGGCAAACACGATCACCAGTTGCCAACCGTGATCGAGGTGGCTCGGCAGGTGTTTCGCCGAAACCAGCTGGACCGGATGGCCCGGGAGAAGGTTCGGCTGCTCCAGCGGGCAGCGGCCGTGCGCGATGAAGGCGGGGAGCACGCCGAGGCGCTGGAGACCCATCTGGCGTATCTGCATGAACTTCACCATGCGCTGGAACTGGGCGGCGCACCGCCGGACGCGAAGTACACCGCGGCGAGCCTGTCGGGCGTGAGCGATGAAGACCTCGAGCTGGCCATGCAAGCCACCAAGGCCGCAGAGAACGGTCAGTTCCCGCACGCCCTGGCCGACTGGACACCCTGGCAGCAGGTGCTGGCGCGACTCGATCCGGAAGGTGTGGCGCGCCTGAAAGAAGAACTGGCCGACCCCGATTTCTGGGCTGGCGTCGACACCGAAGTCAGGGCATTGGCGATCGCTGCCGGCACACCCGCAGACGCCCTGGGCGTGACGGTGTCGATCCACCGCAACCGGCGCGCACTGGAGATCACCAGCGAGCGCTGGATGGCGCTCACGCTGGCTTTGCTGGACCGCAATGGCCAACGTGAATTGATCGAACCGTACTGGCCCTGAGTTCACGTCCCCTGCAACACACCGCTCCCAGGACCCGGCCGTCCGCAGCAGACCGGAATGGTCCGGCGAGCGGCGGGTCGACGAACTTCGCGAGTCGCAAGGGCACTGGTGCGGAACCAGGCGCCATGGCGAGTGACACAGACCGGCCAATTTCCACACAACCAGATTTGATTCAGACATGGTTCCCCGCACCAGCCACTCTCGTTCACCATCTCCGCTCAGACAGTCAAGGGCAGTCCCGCGCACCACGGCCACCTTGCTGGCGTCCAGCGGACCCGTCGACGCCCGAACGGTGTGCGTCCTGCTGATGGGCATACCCGATCACACCACCAACAACCTGCTGGCGAATTACCAGCAGGATGCCGAGCACAGGGGGTTGGGCTTCCTGGCCTTGATCTGCCCCGAAACGGAAGAAGGCATTGCGCGCTCCCTGATTCCGATGCTGGCCGAGAACATCGAAGACGACGCGCTGTTCATCGTCGTCGACCCCGGAGCGGGCACACCCGCGGCCGAAACGGACCGGCAGGCAGCGGCGTTGTCAGAGTCACTGATCGCTCACGGATTTCCGATCGACGTCGCCTCATGCACGCTGGTCGACGCGACCGATCCACATGCCAGCACCGCGGTTCGAGGCCTGCACCGCATGGCCAATGCTCTTCTGCTGCTGCGCCAGGACGACGACCCCGACGCGCAGCGGGCGCTGGCGATCCTGGGTGATCCGGACGAAAGTCCAAACGACAACCGCCTGATGCTCAACATGGCGGCGCTTCACTATTCATCCGGTGGGCGGGAACCCCTGTTGCCCATCTGGCACAGGCTGCACCCACCCCCCGCAGCAGAAAGTCGCGTTGCGCGTGGTCAGGAGGCCAGCGGCACTCCCCTTGCCGATGCGCTGCACGGCTGGATTTCGCTGCACGACGCCGAAGTCGCCTCCCCCGGGTGGCAAGCCATCGAACACATGGATGGCTCGTCGACGTTCGTGGACCTGCTTGAGCGGCTGAACGACATGCATCCAGACGGCGACAACCCGGACGTCGAACAGCTGCTTCGCCGCCTGGTGGGGGCCATGCGCGCGGATGCGGCGTTTGCTGCGCAGGTGATCGCCATTTGCGTTGGTGCCACCGAAACCTGCGACGACCGCGTCTCGCTCGTGCTGAGCCAGCTTGAATGCGCCCTCATGGCACGCAAGGTGGCCAGCGGACACCACGACGGTGACCCGGGCCAGGCGATTCACCTTGCGCGGCAGGTGTTCCGACGCATGAAGATCGACGAAATCGGCAAGGCAAAGGTTGACCGCATCGAGGAAGGTTCGGCGTCAACCGGACGCGGCCCCCGAATCCACCGCGAGGCGCTGGAAACGCACCTGGCGTACCTCCACGGTCTCCACGAGGCGCTTGACCTGGACGGCATGCTGCCAGAGGCGAGGTACACCGGTGAGGTGCTCTCGGGCGTGTCGCCGCAAGACCTGGAAAACGCCCGCAGCGAAGTGCAGAACGCCGAGAACCGACATTTCACGGCAGCACTGGCCGACTGGACCCCATGGCAGCAGCTGCTCGAGCGGCTTGATCCAGAAGGCGTCGCCACACTCAAGGAGGAGCTGGCCGACCCGGATTTCTGGCTGCAGGTGGAACAGGAGGTGAGGGCCGTCGCGCTGGAGGCCATGACACCCGCGGCCGATCTGCCGGTCGTGATTTCCACCGCTTGCAACCGGCGTGCCCTCGAGCTCACCCGCGAGCGCTGGGTGGCGCTGACCATCAAGCTGCTGCACGGGCTTGGCCTCGACGATCTGCTCAAACCCGCCTGGGATTGACCGCCCCCAGGATCGGCTGCGTGGCGCCCTGGCCCTCGGACCCCGTCTCCAGCTGACGCACCCGGTTGATGGCCATCGCCGCCGCCGCGGTCCGGGTCTCGACCCCCATCTTCATGTGGATGCGCTCCAGGTGCTTCTTCACCGTGGCAGGGCTGGCGCCCAGGATGTCGGCGATGTCGCGGTTGATCTTGCCCTTGACGACCCAGTACAGCACCTCGGCCTCCCGGGCGGTCAGGCCGAAGGACGCCGACAGCGCCGTCAGCACCGATTCGTCGGACGTCTCCTGCATGACGATCAACCAGTCGCCGGCGTCCTGGGGATCGGCGTCTTCATCGCCGACCCGCTGGTGCAGCCGGAAGGTCAATCGCCGCGGGCCGTTTTCAATGGTGAGCCTGGGGGGCTCGCGCTGTGCCCTTGCCTCGGGCAGATGGCGGCGCAGCCACTGCAGCACCGCAGGGGGTGTGGTGGGCGCCTCGGTGCCGCAATGCTGCCGCAGCAGATCGCGGGCCAGCGGCGTCTGCCACACCAGACGCCCGTCACCGGCCCTCACCGTGATGGTCGCGTAGCCGAACGCGTCGAGCGCGTGCCGGGCCTGGCTTCGCTCGATGGCACCCTCGATGGCCTGCTGCGCCTGCTTGAGGTGAACGCCCATGCGGGCCATCACCTCCCGCGGGCGGATCGGCTTGGTCACGTAGTCCACGCTGCCGACCTCGAACGCCCGTTCGAGGTCTTCGGTCTCGGTCAAGCCGGTCATGAAGATGATCGGGATGGCGGCGGTGGCCGGGTCGGCCTTGAGCCGCCGGGCCACCTCGAAGCCATCGATGCCGGGCATGACCGCGTCGAGCAGCACCATGTCGGGCAGGGCCTGCCGGGCGCGGCGGATGGCGCTTTCGCCGTCGAGCGCCACCAGCACGGTGTAGCCGGCATCGTCCAGCGCGTCGTGAAGCGGCGCCAGGTTGTCGGGCACGTCGTCCACGATCAGCACCACACGGTGCTCGCCCCGCGGCAAACGCGGGCTGTCGGCGGAAGTTTCGAGGTCAGGCATGGCCGCGCAGCAGTTGGTGTTCGATGGCGTCGAAGCGGAACTCGCGCGCCAGCGCGGCCAGCGTGGTGGCCAACGCGGCCTGTTCAGGCCGGCGGCGCACCCATTCATCCAGCCATTGCAGGATGCCGCGCGTGTAGCCCAGCCGCACCAGTTCGAGCAGGGGTTCGATCTCCTCGCGCGCGGGCCGCTCGGGCGCGACCGGCGTCGGTGCGGCGCCGGTGGCGGGCACCACCCACTGCAGGCCCAGCCGGTGCGCAAGCCAGCTCAGCAATTCGGCGCGGCGCACCGGCTTCACGATGAAGTCCTGGGCGAGCACACCGTCCTCGCCATCCAGTTCCACGTGCAGGCCCTTGTCGAACGCGTTGGCCGAGACGATGGCCAGGGGCACGTCGCCCCAACCGGCCGCGCGCAGCCGCCGCCGGGTCTCCCAGCCGTCGATGCCGGGCATGGCCAGGTCGAGAAAAATGGCGTCGGGCGCGTCTGAGCCACCCGGTACACGACCGGACAGCAGGTCGAGGGCATGCAGCCCGCTGTGCGCCAGCTCCACCTCGAACCCGATGGGTTCGAGCCAGCGTTGCAGCAGTTCACGATCGGCTTCTTCGTTGTCCACCACCAGCACCCGCCGCTGGCGGCCGGTGTACCCGGCGGGCTGCACCGCCAGCGGCCGGACCGGCATGGCGCCGCGCGCCTCGGGCAGGAACAGGCGCACGGTGAACACGCTGCCTTCGCCCGGGGCGCTGCGCACGGACAGCTCGCCACCCATCAGGTCGGTGAGCATCTTGGCGATCGTCAGGCCCAGCCCGGTCCCGGTCGCCGCCGAGCCAGCGGCCACATCGCTCAGGCCTCGGGCAAACGGTTCAAACACCCGATCGACCTCGGCAAGCGTCATACCCGGCCCCGTGTCGTGCACCTCGAACAGCGCCATCTCGCGGGCGTGGCTCACGCGCAGACGAACCTGACCCGCGCGCGTGAACTTGACCGCATTGCCAAGCAGGTTGATGAGGATCTGCCGAACCCGCTTTTCGTCGGCGCGCACCACGTCGGGCAGGCGGCCGCTGGCCTCGTAGGCAAAGCGCAAGCCCTTGGCCGCGGCCTGCAACTCGAACATGCCGGCCACTTCGTCCATGGCGGCCGCAAAGGCCATCGGCTTCACATCGAGCGCCAGCTTGCCGGCCTCGATGCGCGCGATGTCGAGCGTGCCGTCGATCAGCGAAAGCAGGTGCTCGCCGCCGCGCTGGATGACGCGCAGCGCTTGCGCGCGGTGCGGCGGCAGGCCGCTGTCTTCCTGCAACAACTGGGCATAGCCCAGGATGCTGTTGAGCGGGGTGCGCAGTTCGTGGCTGATGGTGCTGATGTAGCGCGTCTTGGCCTGGTTGGCCTGCTCGGCGGCGCGCCGTGCCTGCTGCAGCGCCAGGTCGGTGCGCTTGTGCGACTCGATCTCGTGCATGAGCAGGCGGGTCTGTCGGTTCGACTCCTCCTGCGCCACGACCCGACTCTTGTGGGCCAGCACCAGCCACCACGCCACCGTGGCCGCGATCAGCAGCAACACCGCATACACCCGCAGAAAACCCGATCGCAGCGCGGTGTCGAGCAGCGAGACGTTGCCCCCGATGTCTTCCGCCAGGCTTTGCACCTCCTGCCGGTACAGCAGGCCCAGCACCGCCGCCAGCACCGGTGCAATCACCACCATGATCAACAGGTAGTGCGCCAGGCCCGCATCCAGGTAGGGCCACACGCGCTGGGGCATGAGCCTGCGCAGCGTGGCGGTCCACTGCTCGGACAGCCGTGCGTGCGGCTTGCACAGGTCACCGCAGCGCGCGTCGAGCGTGCAGCACAGCGAACAGATGGCCCCCTGGTAAGCCGGGCAATGGGCCATGTCGGGGCCCTCGTACTCGCGTTCGCAGATGACGCACCGCTGGGTGCGAAGGCGCGCATAGGTGCCGTCCTCCCCTGGCGGGTGCTCGGGTTGCGACTGGCGGGCAATGTAGTAGCGGCCGCGCGTGCCCCAGGCGATCAGGGGCGCGGTGACGAAGGCCGTGACCATGGCGATCACGGCCGAAAACGCCTCGGCGGTGGGCCCCATGAAGCCCATGTGGGCCACGATCGACACGGTGGACGCCAGCGCCATGGCGCCCACACCCACCGGGTTGATGTCGTAGAGGTGCGCGCGCTTGAACTCGATGCCCGGCGGGCTCCAGCCCATGGGCTTGTTGATCACCAGATCGGCCACCACCGCCATCATCCAGGCGATGGCGATGTTGGAATAAACCCCGAGCACCTGGCCCAGCGCCTGGAACACGTTCATCTCCATCAGCATGAAAGCGATGAAGGTGTTGAACACCACCCACACCACGCGGCCCGGGTGGCTGTGGGTGAGGCGCGAGAAGAAGTTGCTCCACGCCAGCGAGCCGGCGTAGGCGTTGGTGACATTGATCTTGAGCTGCGAAATGACCACGAAGATGGCGGTGGCAGCGACCGCCCAGCCGTAATGCCCGAACACCAGTTCGTAGGCCGCGAGGTACATCTGGTTCGGGTCCACAGCGCGGTCGGGCGGCACCATGTGGCTGATGGCCAGGTAGGCCAGCACCGCGCCCCCCAGCATCTTCACCACCCCCAGCACGACCCAGCCCGGACCGCCGGCCAGCACACCCAGCCACCAGCGCGCACGGCGGCCAGCCTGCTCGGCGGGCATGAAACGCAGGTAGTCGGCCTGCTCGCCCATCTGCGTGATCAGGGCAATGCCGACGGTGAGTGCAGCACCAAACAGGTGCCAGTTGAACTGAGCACCATTTCCGGACGCACCGCCGTAGTGCATGACCTCGGTGAACGCGTGGGGGGCCATCAAGGCGACCGCCACAAACGGCACCACCATCATGACCAGCCAGACCGGTTGGGTCCAGACCTGGAACCGGCTGATCACCGACACCCCGTGGGTCACCAGCGGAATCACCACCAGCGCGCAGATCAGGTAGCCCCAGGCGGGTGGAATGCCGAGCGCCAGTTCCAGCGCATAGGCCATGACGGCCGCCTCGAGCGCGAAGAAGATGAAGGTGAACGAGGCGTAGATGAGCGAGGTGATGGTGGAGCCGATGTAGCCGAACCCCGCACCCCGGGTCAGCAGGTCCATGTCGACGCCGTGGCGGGCCGCATACACGCTGATGGGCAACCCCGCCAGAAAGATGATGAGCCCGGTGGCCAGAATGGCCAGTGCCGCGTTGGTGAAGCCGTACTGCACCAGCAGCGTGGCCCCCAGGGCCTCGAGGATCAGGAACGAGGCCGCACCGAAGGCCGTGTTGGCCACCCGCCATTCGCTCCATTTGCGAAAACGCTGCGGCGTGAACCGCAGCGCGTAGTCCTCCATCGTCTCGCTGCCGACCCAGCTGTTGTAGTCGCGGCGCACCTTGATGATGCGCTGCGGGGCGTCGGCGGGAAAGGCGCTGGGTTGGTCCACCTGGCGCAAGGTGCAGCTTTCATGCCATTACCCGGGGTGGGTATGGGTCTTGCTGGGTTGAGCCTGAGGAGAACCGCCCGCCCATGGACCTGACACCGCGCGAAAAAGACAAGCTGCTCATTTTCACCGCCGCGCTGCTGGCCGAGCACCGCCGCGCACGCGGGCTCAAGCTTAACCACCCCGAAGCCATTGCCCTGATCACCGCTGCGGTGATGGAGGGCGCGCGCGACGGCAAGAGCGTGGCCCAGCTGATGAGCGAGGGGCGCACCGTGCTCACCCGCGCCGACGTGATGGACGGCGTGGCCGACATGATCCCCGACATCCAGGTGGAAGCCACCTTCCCGGACGGCACCAAACTGGTCACCGTCCACCAACCGATTTCCTGAGGAGCAACGATGAACAAGACCCAAGGGTTCAAGACACTGGGCGCCCTGGTGCTGGCGGGCGGCAGCTCGCTGGCAATGGCGCACGTTGGTGGCGACGGCGGTGGTCACCACGGCTTCCTGTCAGGTTTCATGCATCCCGTCACCGGACTGGACCACCTGGCAGCGATGGTGGCGGTGGGTGTCTGGAGTGCGGCCACGGCACGCCGCTTCTGGCTGGCACCGCTGGCGTTCGCGCTGACGCTGTTGTCGGGATCGTTGATGGCGCAAGGCGGCATCGGATTCCCGGCCATCGAACCCATGATCGCCGCGTCGATGCTGGTGGTGGGCCTGCTGCTGGCCACCCGCGCACGGATGCCCGAAGCCGCCGGTATGGTGCTGGTGGGCGCTTTTGCGTTGTTCCACGGTGCCGCCCATGGCCAGGAACTGACCGGTCTGCAGGCACTGGCAGGCATGGTGGCGGCCACGGCGATGCTGCACGTGGCCGGGCTCGGGCTGGGTCGCTTGCTGATCCGCCACAGCCCGTGGTGGACCCGCGCAGCTGGCGCCCTGGTGACCCTGATGGGTTTGAACATGGGCTGGTCCCTGCTCGCATCATGACCCCGGGCGAATACCTCATCGACGACGGCGAGCACGTGCTCAACCCCGGCCGCCGCGCCACCACCGTGGTGGTGAAGAACACCGCCAACCGCCCCATCCAGGTCGGGTCGCACTACCACTTTGCCGAGACGAACGGCGCGCTCGACTTCGACCGGGCGGCGGCGCGCGGCATGCGCCTCAACATCGCCAGCGGCACCGCGGTCCGCTTCGAGCCCGGTCAGCAGCGCACCGTGGAACTGGTGGACTACGCCGGCGACCGCATGGTGTTCGGCTTCCGCGGCCTCATCCAAGGGAAGCTCTGAGCATGGCCAGCATCAACCGACGCGCATACGCCGACATGTTCGGCCCCACGGTGGGCGACCGGGTTCGCCTGGCCGACACCGACCTCGTGATCGAGGTCGAGAAGGACTACACCCTGGCCGCCGGTGGTTACGGCGAAGAAGTGAAGTTCGGTGGCGGCAAGACCATCCGCGACGGCATGGCGCAGAGCCAGCGCTCGCGCGCGCAGGGCGCCGTGGACACCGTGCTCACCAACGCACTGATCGTGGAGCACTGGGGAATCGTCAAGGCCGACATCGGGCTGAAGGACGGTCGCGTGGCGGCTATCGGCAAGGCGGGCAACCCCGACACGCAACCGGGTGTGGACATCGTGATCGGTCCGGGCACCGAGGTCATTGCCTGCGAGGGAATGATCGTGACCGCCGGCGGCATCGACAGCCACATCCATTTCATCTGCCCGCAACAGGTGGACGAGGCACTGGCCTCGGGCATCACCACCATGCTGGGTGGCGGCACCGGGCCGGCCACCGGCACCTTTGCCACCACCTGCACGCCGGGGCCGTGGCACATCGAACGCATGCTGCAGGCCGCCGACGGCCTGCCCATGAACATCGGCTTTCTGGGCAAGGGCAACGCCAGCCGGCCCGACGCGCTGCGCGAGCAGATCGACGCCGGCGTCATCGGCATGAAGCTGCACGAAGACTGGGGCACCACCCCGTCGGCGATCGACCAGTGCCTGGCGGTGGCCGAAGAAAGCGACACGCAGGTGGCGATCCACAGCGACACGCTCAACGAATCGGGCTTTGTCGAAGACACCATTGCGGCCACCCGGGGGCGCACGCTGTGTGCGTTCCACACCGAGGGCGCCGGCGGGGGGCACGCGCCCGACATCCTGCGCGTGGTGGGCGAAGCCAATTTCCTGCCCTCGTCCACCAACCCCACCATGCCGTACACCGTGAACACGCTCGACGAACACGTCGACATGCTCATGGTGTGCCACCACCTCGACGCCGGCATTCCCGAAGACCTGGCGTTTGCCGAAAGCCGCATCCGCAAGGAGACCATCGCGGCCGAGGACATCCTGCACGACCTGGGTGCCATCAGCATGATGAGCAGCGACAGCCAGGCCATGGGCCGCGTGGGTGAGGTGATCCTGCGCACCTGGCAGACCGCGCACAAGATGAAGCTGCAGCGCGGCAAGCTGGCCGAAGACACCGCGCGCAACGACAACTTCCGCGTGCGGCGCTATGTGGCCAAGTACACCATCAACCCCGCCATCGCCCACGGCATCTCGCACATCGTCGGGTCGATCGAACCCGGCAAGTGGGCCGACCTGGTGATCTGGAAGCCCGCGTTCTTCGGCGTCAAACCGTTTCTGGTGCTCAAGGGCGGCAGCATTGCGCTGGCGGCCATGGGCGACCCGAATGCGTCCATCCCCACGCCGCAGCCGGTGCACTTCCGGCCGCAGTTCGGCTCGTTGGGCGGGGCACTGGCCCGCAGCAGCCTGAGCTTTGTGTCGCAGGCCGCGCTGCAGGCCGGCGTGGGCCAGCGCTACGGTCTGCAGAAGACGCTGTCGGCCGTGCAGGGGTGCCGCCATGTGACCAAGCGGGACATGGTGCACAACGCATGGATGCCGCGCATGGAAATCGACGCGCAAACCTACTCGGTGCGCGCCGACGGCCAGCTGCTCACCTGCGAACCCGCGACCGTGCTGCCCATGGCACAGCGCTACTTTCTCTTCTGATCCCGCCCATGCTCCAAGCCTCGAAATGCATCGCCCGCGGGCAAGGCCTGGCGCCCGTGCTGCTCAACCGGGCACCCCGCGTCGAACTCGACTGGGACATCCGGCAGAAAAGCCGCTTCGACGCCCGCCTGAGCGACGGCCGCACGATGGCCGTCTTTCTGCCACGCGGCGCCGTGGTGCGCGGCGGCGACGTGCTGGTGACGGAATCGGGTGAACTGGTTCGCGTGGTGGCCGCCCCGCAACCGGTGCTGCGCATCACGCCCTGCCCCGATCACCCCGTGGCCGACCAGGCTTTCGACCTGATGCGGGCCGCCTACCACCTGGGCAACCGGCACGTGCCGATCGAACTGCGGCCCGACCACCTGAAGATCGAGCCCGACCACGTGCTGGCCGACATGCTGCGCGCCATGCACCTGACGGTGGTCGAGGTCAGCGAGCCCTTCGAGCCCGAGGGCGGCGCGTACGGCGGTCACGCCGGCCACGCGGGCGGCCACGGCCACCACGAAGGGCACGGCCATGGGCATGACCACAGCCACGGCCATGACCACGGTCGCGGCCATGGGCATGGCCATGGGCATGGACACGACCATCCCGGCGGACATGACCACGGCCACGCCCACTGAGGGCCGGACCGACGCAGCGCTGCTGCGCACGCTGTGGCTGGCCTCCCCCGCGCTGCCCGTGGGTGGCTTCTCGTACTCCGAAGGGCTCGAAGCGGCCATCGATGCGGGTTGTGTGCGCGACGAAGCCAGCGCCGACGACTGGCTGATCCACCAGTTGCTGCTGGGCCCCGCGCGCAGCGACCTCGCGGTGGCGGCACAAGCCATCGGCGCCTGGCGGGCCCGCGACATCGACCGCGTTCGCGCGCTCAATGCCTGGGTGCTGCAGACCCGAGAAACCAGCGAACTTCGGCTGCAGGCCGAGCAGATGGGCCGGTCGCTGCTGGCCTGGGCACAGTCGCTGGGCGAACACGGCGCCGCCATCGCAAACGACCTGCAAAGGGCACGGCTGGAACCACCCACCTGGCCCGTGGCCAGCGCTTGTGCCGCCGCCCACGGCGATGCGCCGCTGCGCGACGCGGTGGTGGGCCTGGCGTTCGGCTGGGCCGAAAACATGGTGCAGTCCGCCATCAAGGCGGTGCCGCTGGGACAAGGCAGCGGCCAGCGGCTGCTGGCCAGGCTGGTGCAACACATTCCCGAGGCCGTCGATCACGCCTTGAGCCTCGACGACGATGGCCGTCAGGCGTTCACCCCCATGCTCGCCATCCTGTCGGCGCGCCACGAAACCCAGTACTCCCGACTCTTCCGATCATGAGCCTGCACCACATCCCCAACCGCACCAAACACCTGCCCCCCCTGCGCGTGGGCATCGGAGGCCCTGTGGGCTCCGGCAAGACCACCCTGCTGGAAATGCTCTGCAAGGCCATGCGCGAGCGCTACGACCTGATCGCCATCACCAACGACATCTACACCAAGGAAGACCAGCGCCTGCTCACCGTGAGCGGCGCCCTGCCCGCCGAGCGGATCCTGGGCGTGGAAACCGGCGGCTGCCCGCACACCGCCATCCGCGAAGACGCGTCCATCAACCTCGAAGCGATCGACCGCATGCTCGAACGCTTCCCCGACGCCGACATCGTCTTCGTGGAAAGCGGCGGTGACAACCTGGCCGCCACCTTCAGCCCCGAGCTCAGCGACCTCACGCTCTACGTGATCGACGTCGCCGCCGGCGAGAAGATTCCGCGCAAGGGCGGCCCCGGCATCACCAAGAGCGACCTGTTCGTCATCAACAAAACCGACCTCGCCCCCCACGTGGGCGCCAACCTCGACGTGATGCGGGCCGACACCGCCCGCATGCGGCCCGACGCCGAGCGCCGCCCCTGGGTGATGACCAACCTCAAAACCCTGGAAGGGCTGGACGAGGTGGTGCGGTTCATCGAGACGCGCGGCCTGCTGCGCCAACCCCAGACCGCCTGAGGGCCTAGAATCGGCCCCGGTGCGGAGACGTGGGTGAGCGGTTTAAACCAGCAGTCTTGAAAACTGCCGACCCGCAAGGGTCCGTGAGTTCGAATCTCACCGTCTCCGCCATACCCCCCACCCTTCACGCGCCGCCTGCCTGTCGCTGCAGCCGTTCGGTCAGTGCGCCCAGCACCGCCCTCGCCTCCCGTTCGCCCACCCGCCTGGCTTCGATGAAGTAGTGCCGCGATGGCCGGGCCCAGTAGTCCACGGGCGGGTGGATCAGGAAATCGGCACGGGCCACTTCGGGGTCGATCCTTGCGCGGCGGCGCAGGTCTCTCTGGCGCAGGGCCTCGCTGGCGTTGTCCGGGGTGCTGCCGGGGCGCGGTGACACGTCGACCGCAATCACGAAGCGGGCGCCTGCTGCCCGCGCGGCGGACACCGCCACCGGAAACGATTCGTCGGCATCCTCGTACTCCACGCCCATGATGCCCACCGGCGAGATGATGCCGGGCACCGCGCTCGACGCCCTGACGGCCACACCCGGGTTGCCATTGGCGAAGTAGCGTGGCGCCTTGGTGGCACGCTCGGTGGCAACCACGATGACCCGCCGGGGCAGCTGCTCCAGCAGCCGGCCGCCCGTGCCGCGGTTCACGTAGTCCTGCAGTTTCTGGCCACGGATCCAGCCGCGGTCGGCGAATGGCGAGGGATCGAACAGCGTGAGCGGGCCGCCGCTCAGCGACAGTTCGTCGAGGGCCGTCGCGTTCAACCCGGTGGCCCAGAAGGTGCCGATCACCGCCCCGACGCTGCTGCCCACCACGAGGTCGGGCACGATGCCGGCTTCTTCAAGCACCCGCAGCACGCCCAGGTGGGCATAGCCCCTTGGCCCCCCGCTGCCCAGCACCAGCGCCACCCTGGGGCGCGGGCTGAGCGGTTCCGGCTGGGTCAGGGCCAGGGGCGCATCAACCCCCACGTGGTTGAACGCCGCACAGCCGGCCATCACCGACACGGGCACCAGGGCCAGTCCCTTGATGAACACACGGCGGTGCGTCAGGGGTTCGCGGGTCATGCCGATGCTCCCGAAGACACTGGTGCGGCGGCAAGGTTCGGGCGGTGGGATCCGAGGCCACAGGCCACATAAAGCGCGGGCACCACGGCCAGGGTGAGCACGGTGGCCGCGATCAGCCCCCCCATGATGGCGATCGCCATCGGGCCCCAGAACACGCTGGACGACAGCGGCACCATGGCCAGCACAGCCGCGGCGGCGGTCAGCACCACGGGTCTCGCGCGCCTCACGGTTGCCTCGACCACCGCTTCGCGCACTGGCAAGCCGTCCTTCACGTCGTGGTCGATCTGATCGACCAGAATCAGTGCGTTGCGCATGATCATGCCGCCCAGCGCAATCACACCCAGCAGCGCGACAAATCCGAAAGGGGCGTTGAAGGCCAGCAGCGCAGGCACCACGCCGATGAGCCCGAGTGGTGCCGTGGCGAACACCAGAAACAGGCGCGAAAAACTCTGCAGCTGCACCATGAGGATGAGCAGCATGACGACGAACATGGCGGGGAACACGGCGAACAGGGCACGGTTGCTCTTGTCGCTCTCTTCGATGGCACCGCCCTGCTCGATCCGGTAGCCTGGCGGCAGCGCGTCGATGACGGGCTGCAGTGAAGGCAGAATCTGCTGCGTGGCATAGGGGCCCTGCACACCATCCACCACGTCGCTGCGCACGGTGATGGCAAGGTCGCGGTTGCGGCGCCACAGCACCGGCTCCTCGTACACCGGCTCAAGGCGGGCCACCTGGGCCACCGGCACGGCTTCACCCGTGGGGGCGAACACCACCACGTCCTCAAGCGCCTGAAGCGCCAGCCGCTCCTCCGGGGTGCCTCGCAGCACCACGTCCACCAGGTCTTCGCCACGGTGGATGCGCGAGACCGCTGTGCCACCCAGCACGGTCTGGAACTGCGCCGAAAGGTCCGCCCCGCTCAGACCGAGCTGGCGCGCGCGGGACTGATCCACCTGCAAACGGATGGCCCGCACCTGCTCGCCCCAGTCCAGCTGGGTGTCCCGCACAAGCGCGCTCTGCCGGACCACCGATCGCACCTCGCCGGCAATGCGGCGAAGTTCCTGAGCGTCACTGCCGATGACGCGAAACTGAACCGGAAAGCCCACCGGCGGCCCGAACTCGAACCGTGTGACCCGACCGCGCAGGTCCGGGAACGCCTCGCCATCCGCAAACAGCTTCAGCAGGCGCTGGCGCACCGCCTCGCGGTCGTCGATGCTCGCGGTCTGCACGATCACCTGGGCAAAGCCGGGGTTCGGCAGATCGGCGCTGATGGACAGGAAGAAGCGGGGCGCGCCTGCCCCGGTGTAGGCGGTGTACTGCGTCACCTGCGGATCTCGGGCCAACACCGCCTCGAGCCGCTGCACCTGCGCCTCGGTGGCCTTGAAACTGGCCCCTTCGCGAAGGCGCAGGTCGACGATCAGCTCAAGCCGCGAGGCGGTGGGAAAAAACTGCTGCTGAACCGCCCCCATGCCGGCCAACGACGCCACAAACAGGGCGCCGGTGCCCCCGATCACCCACCACTTTTTCTCGATGCACCAACGCAGCCAGCGCCTCAGCCGCGCGTGCACCGGACGGTCGTGCGGATGCCCTTGCGCCTTCATGTTTCGCGGGAGCATCACCACGCCGAGATACGGGATGAACACCACCGCGACCAGCCAGGAGGCGAGCAGCGCAAGGCCCACCACCCAGAAGATGCCGCCGGCGTACTCGCCAGCGATCGAGCGGGCAAAGCCCACGGGCATGAAGCCCGCCACCGTGACGAGGGTTCCGGTGAGCATGGGCATGGCGGTGGACTGCCAGGCAAAGGTGGCCGCGGCCATCCGGTCCCACCCCTCCTCGATCTTCACGACCATCATCTCCACCGCGATGATCGCGTCGTCGACCAGCAAACCCAGCGCGATGATGAGGGCACCCAGCGAGATGCGGTCAAGGGCCCAGCCAGCCGCCCACATCACCATGGCCACCATGGCGAGCACCAAAGGCACCGACGCCGCCACCACAATGCCGGTGCGCCAACCCAGAAACACAAAGCACACGGCCAGCACGATGGCCAGTGCCTCGACGAACGCACGCTCGAACTCCCACACCGACGCATCCACCACCCCGGGCTGATCGGCGACCTTGTGCAGGTCGACACCGATCGGGAGCTCTGCCTTCACCTGCGCGATGCGCTCATCGAGCGCCGAGCCGACCTTGAGGATATTGCCGGTGCGGGCAAAGGTGTAGGCCAGCAGCACCACGGGTTGTCCGCCATGGCGGACGGTGTAGGCAGGCGGGTCTTCCACGCCTTCGTGGACCGTGGCCACATCGCCAAGCCGCAGCAGGCGACCGCCGGCCTCGATCGGCACATCGTCCAGGTCGGGCACATCGGCCGGGCGACCACTGACCCGCAGAAACACCCTGTCGTGCGGGCCTTCGACCGAGCCAGCCGGCTGCAGGGCGCTCTGCCCGGCAATGGCCGACGCGAGGGCCTGCGGTGACAACCCGAGCGCAGCGAGCCGCCGGCTGCTGAACTCCACCCACACGCGCGACTCCTGCCGTCCGATCACCTCCACCTCGGACACGCCGGGCACCGTCTGCGTGGCGCGCTTGATGCGCTCGGCCAGCGCGTTGCGCTCGGGCCAGTCCAGTTCCGGGGCATCCACCGCATACATCACGCTGATGACGTCGCTGAACTCGTCGTTGAAGAAGGGTCCGAGCACGCCCGCGGGAAACTCGTGCCGGATGTCATTGATCTTCTTGCGGGCCAGGTACCACGCGCGTTCCAGGTCGGGGGCTGGTGTTCCGCCCTTCATCCAGAAGTTGATGCCGCCGTAGCCTTGGCGGGCGAAGCCGCGAACGTGGTCGATGCCCTCGATGCGCTGAAGCTCCCGCTCGATCCGGTTCAGCACCTGGTCCTGAATCCGGGCCGCATCGGCGCCGGGCCAGGCCACCACCACGTTCATGGTGGGCACGTTGAACACCGGATCTTCAAGCCGCCCCAGACGCGTGAACGAGAAAGCGCCGACGACCAGCGTCGTGATCAGCAGGAACAGCACGAGGGCACGGTGATTGACCGCCCAGGCGGACAGGTTGAAACGATCGTTCATGGGGTCGCCCGAAGGGTGGGATCGGTTGCGCCAACGGCGGGCGTGGTCCCGGGATCGCGCGGCACCGGTCGCACACGCAGCCCTTCGTCCAGTCGGTGAGCGCCCACGCTGACCACCAGCGCGCCATCGGGCAGGCCTTTGACCCGCACGGTCCCGGCCCCCTGCGCCAGGGGCTCGACCTCCTTGCGCTGGAGGGAGCCGTCCTGGGGATTCACCAGCCACACGGACGATCTGCCGTCGGTGCTGACGATGGAGGACACCGGCAACGTGGCGCCATCGCGGGAATCAGGCCGCTCCATGCGGACATCGACACTGCGCCCCAGCGTCCAGCCCACGGCGGTGGAGGGAGCCGCGTAGCGCACCCGGACCGTGCGCGTGGTGCGGCTGGCCGCAGGCGCCACTTCGCGCACCACCAGCGCGTGTTCGACGGCCTCGGGATCTGCCGCCAGCCGACCGGTCACCCGCCAGTCACGAACGCCCTCCGCCATTTGCTCGGGCAGGTCGATCACCACATCGATGTCAGCGCTGCGGGCCAGCGTGAACACAGGCGCCCCCTCGGCCACCACCTGCCCGGGTTCGCCGCGAACGGCGGTGACCACCCCGCTGAAGGGCGCCACCAAGGTGGCATAGGCCACGCGGTTGCGGGCCAGGGTCAGCTGGGCTTGCGCCTGGGCCAGGCGCGCAGCGGCGGCGTCGGCTCGCGCCTGCTGCCGCTCGGCATCGGCCGCGGCCACGGAGCCATCGGCCAGCAGGCGGGTGAATCGGGCGGCATCGCTTGCGCTCTGATCGGCATCCGCCCGGGCTGCCTGCACCTGCTGGTCGGCCGCCTGCTCGGCCAGGCGCAGGTCCTTGGGATCAAGGCGGGCAACCGGCATGCCCGCACGAACATGGTCGCCCTCCTGCACCAGCCGCTCCAGCATCTTCCCCCCCGCCTGGAACGCAAGATGGCTTTCCACGCGCGGTGCAATCACGCCACTGAATCGCCGGTGCTCGTGCGCCGTGGCATTGCGCGCCTGCGACACATACACCGCTTGCGGCTGCGCCTGCACGGGCTCATCGCCCGAGCAGGCCACCAGCAGCGACAAGGCCACCATCGACAGCCAGGCGACCGAGCGCCGCACACGACCTGCATTCCGACGCTCTCTCATCGCTGGACTCCATGGGCTTGTGGTTGGGCGCTGTCGGACCGGTCGCCGCCGAGCGCATTGAAAAGATCCAGTGCGCCGAGCGCCAATTGCTGCTGGCCATCGATGGCATCGATCTCGGCAGACAACACCGCGCGCTGCACATCCAGCAACTGCAGAAGGTCGATCTGACCTTCTCGCTGCAACGCCTGCGCCTGCCTCAGCGAGGTCTGGCGAAGGCGCAGGGTGGACTCGATGGCCTGCATCCGGTCCCGCTCCCGGTGCAGGGCTTCCCTGGCACTTTCGACTTCGCCCAGCGCCTGGAGCACCGATCGCTCGTACCGCAACGAGGCCTCGCGCTGCCGCGCGTTCTGGGCATCGACGGCCGCGCGCAGCCGACCCGCGTTGAACACCGGCAACTCAAAGGCCAGTGCAACAGAACTGAAGCGGGACGGCGACAGGTCAAGGCCATTGAGCCGCAGGTCCTGACGACCCAGCACCGCGGAAAGGAAGAACCTGGGCCAGAGATCGGCATCGGCCACCCGAAGGCGGGCCGCTTCGGCCTGCCACTGCCGCTCGGCCACCCGCAGGTCGGGTCTGCGCCGAAGCAGGTCGACCGGCAACCCGACGGGTAGCGGCTGCACCTCGGGCAATGCCGGGGGCGTGGAGCGGTCCAGACCGGCGTCGAGCGCTCCCGGCGGAACACCCAGCAGCACGGCCAGGCGGAATTCGGTCACCCGGATCAATGCGCGCAGGGCAGGCAGTCGGGTTCGCAGCTCGCTCGCTTCGCCTTCAGCCCGGCTCAGATCGAACCGGCTCCCCTGCCCTGCGGCCTCCCGACTGGCCGTCAGGCGTTGCGTGGCCTCGCGCGTTTGCAGCAGGCGCTCGAGCGCGTCCAGCCGCAACCGCGCTCCCTGCCAGATCAGGTATTGCCGGGCGACCTCGGCGCGCAACTGCCAGCGGGCAACGCCAACCGCCTCTTCGGCCGCCAACGCCTGCCACCCTGCGGCATCGGTCGACGCCCGCACGCCACCGGCGACATCGAGTTCCCACACACCGTCCCAAGCGCCCCGCAAGGACCTCGTGTCTGGTGACCCCTGCTTGACCTGGTCCGGCAGGCCGGTGCGCTCGTCGCTCAGCGATCCGGTTGCGCCCAGCGACGGCCACAGGCGCGACGCCGCCTGAACCTGCCCCGCCCTCGCCTCCTGCAGGCGCTGCTCTGCCATCTGCACATCCAGGCTGCCCGCGTCGGCCAGGGACAACAAGCGCCCCAGCGCGGGCGATGCAAAACCATCCCACCAGGCCCCCAGGTCGGGCGCTTCGACCCGCCACGGGTCTTCACCCAGGAAGCCGGTCTGTGGCCGGGCCACCGGTTCGGGGACCCGCGGCGGTGTGGCGGCGCACCCGACCAGCGATGCGGCCAGCAACGAACACATGGTCACCATGGATGCGCGAGGCACAAGGCGTTGGCGGGGGGCTCCGGTCGGCCGGCTCATGGTCACCTTCTGCGATTTAGTTGACGGTGTCTACATGATCGCATCAAAATGTAGACACCGTCAACAATCAAGGTGAAAAATGAACATCGATGCACCGGAAGGGCTTCCCGCTCCGCAGAAAACCCTGGATCGCCGATCGATGCCCTCACACGGATCGGGAACCTGGGCGCTGGTCACCGGCGCCTCCGACGGCATCGGGCAGGCGTTCGCACGCACGCTGGCCGCTCAGGGGAAGCACCTCATCCTGGTGGCGCGCAGCGGCGACAGGCTTCGCACCCTGGCGGCCGAACTGGGCTCGTCGCATGGCGTGAACTGCCTGGTGTTCGATGTCGATCTCGGCCAGCCCGATGCCGTGACGCGCCTGGTGCGCGCCACGGTGCATCTGGAGGTGGGCACCTTGATCGCAGCCGCCGGTTTCGGCAGTTCGGGGCCGATGCTCGACAGCGACATCGACACCGAACTCGGCATGCTCGACGTCAATTGCCGCGCCGTGCTGGCGCTGTGCTGGCACATCGGTCGGCGCATGCGTGAACAGCGCCGCGGAGCGATCGTGTTGATGAGCTCGGTGCTGGCGTTTCAGGGCACGCCCGGCTCGGTCAACTACGCGGCGACCAAGGCCTACATCCAGTCGCTCGCCGAGGGCCTTCGGGTGGAGCTGGGGCCGCATGGCGTGCAGGTGGTGGCCTGCGCACCCGGGCCGGTGGCCACGGGCTTTGCATCGCGGGCCGGTCTGCAGATGGGGCGAACCGCGTCCGCCGACGGGGTGGCGCGGGAAACGCTGGCCGCCCTGGGTCGGCGCACCACGGTCCGGCCGGGCTGGTTGTCGCGCGCGCTGGGCTGGTCGCTCGCCACGCTGCCGCGCCCGATGCGCGTGCGGGTGATCGGCGAGGTGATGAAGGGCATGACGGCCCACCAGGCCCACCGTTTGAAGCCGCCGGCCCGGGAGCCCGACATGCTAGGCTAGCCGGCCAGCGCGCCTTCCAGTCAGCCCATGCCACGCCAGAAAAAGACCGACACCGCCGAGACGCCCAAAGACCTGCGCGATGCCTGCGTGGATGCCGCGCGCGAGGCCATCGCCACCCATGGGGTTGAACAACTGAGTCTGCGCGACGTGGCCCGGCGCCTCGGGGTGTCGCACCAGGCGCCCTACCGGCACTATCCCAGCCGTGACCACCTGCTGGCCGAGGTGATGAGGCGTTGCTTCGAGCACTTCGCGCAGCACCTCGATGCGCGCAAACGCAGTGAAGATCCCCGACAGGAACTGGAGGCCCTGGGCAGGCAGTACCTCAGTTTTGCCGCGGCGCATCCGCTGGAGTACCGACTCATGTTCGGGACACCCTGGCCGGAACCGGCGGCCCACCCCGACCTGCTGCGCGACGCCACCCACGCGTTCGACATCCTGCGCCATGTGCTGTCGCGCGTGCACGGGGTCAAGAAGCCGACGCAGGCGGTCGACCTGGACGCCCTGTTCGTGTGGTCCACCATGCACGGACTGGCGGGCGTGATGAGTGGCAACTGCATCGGGCAGCTCCATCTCAGCGAGAAGGTTCACCAGCAGGCGCCGGGCCATGTGATGGAGCTGATCGGCCTGGGGCTGGAAGGCAGGACGCTCGCCCTGCGCAAGACCTGACCACTGCGCGGCGAGCCGCGAGGGTCAGCGCTTCATCAGCACATCGGTCACGAACCGCCAGTGCGCCTCGCTCACCGGCGTGATCGACAGCCGGCTGCCGCGTTGCAGGAGCACCATGCCGTCCAGTTCAGGGGTGGCGCGCAGTTCGGGCAGGCCGATCAGGCGGGTCTTCTGAACGGCTTTCACATCGACCAGCACCCAGCGGGGCGCGTCGGGTTTCGACGCCGGGTCGTGGTACGGCGAGGCCGGGTCGAACTGGGTGGGGTCGGGGTACGGGCCGGACGCCACCCGGGCCAGCCCGGCAATGCCGGGCTGCGGACAACTGGAGTGGTAGAACAAAACGCCATCGCCGACCCGCATGGTGTCGCGCATGAAGTTGCGGGCCTGGTAGTTGCGCACGCCGGTCCAGGGCACGCTGGCCCCGGGCGCGTTCAGGGCATCGTCGATCGAGCACTCATCGGGCTCGGATTTCATCAACCAGTACTGGCTCATGGCGGCATTGTGTGATGGATTCAACCGCCCTTGCAGACCACAAAAGAAAACGGCCCCGAAGGGCCGTTTGGCTGGCAGTGGCTCGCGCTCAGTTGGCGACGGCGGCACCGGGGGCTTGCACCACGGCGCTGCCCTGCACGGCGCGCAGGCCGGCCTGGCGGATCTGCTCGGCCTGGGCGGGGGTCGCGCTGACCGGGTAGTCGCTGTCGCTGAACTGGAGCAGGCCCAGGCGGTTGGCTTCAGCGGCCTCGGCCTGAACTTGGGCGCGGGACAGGGTGCTGCCCTGGGCCACGACTTCGTTCAGCTGCACTTCCACGGTCGGCAGGTAGGCCAGCGGGCCGGTCTGGGCGGCGGCGGCTTGCGACTTCACTTCGGTGCGGTCAGCCACAAAGGTGAACGCGGGCTGGGTGTTCAGTTCCACTTCGACGGTGGGGATGTACTGGAGCGGGTTGCTCTGCGCCATGGCGGCGGCGGCGGTGGCAGAGAGGGCAACGGTGAGCAGCAGACGGGAGGCTTTCATGGCAGTTCCTTTGAAGACGATGGATTGAGAGGGAGACACCTGATGCCGTGTTTGTCGCGGCATGGGATGAACTGTAGAAACCGCATCTGTCATCTTCCGAACGCCAGGATTACCGATCTGTAAGCCAACAATCGGCCACTTTCCGTGACAATTTCGCATCGCGCGAAGTCCGCGCAAACCCCTCAGTCTTTCCTTCATCATGCGAATCCTGGTCATCGAAGACGAAGCCAAGCAGGCCGACTACGTCAAGCGTGGTCTGGCCGAGGCCGGCTACACCGTCGATGTCGCCCGTGACGGCATCGAGGGACGCTACCTGGCCACCGGTGGCGACTACCAACTCGTGGTGCTGGACATCATGCTGCCCGGCGTCGATGGTTTCGGCGTGCTGTCGGCCCTGCGCGAGAAGCACAACACGCCGGTGCTCATGCTCACCGCGCGGGACCACGTCGAGGACCGCGTTCGCGGTCTTCAGTCGGGTGCCGACGACTACCTGGTGAAACCGTTCGCGTTTTCGGAACTGCTCGCCCGTGTGGGCGCGCTGCTGCGGCGCGGTCCGGCGAACAACGAGGCGAGCAACGCCAAGCTGACCGTCAGCAACCTCGAGATGGACCTGATCAGCCGCAAGGCCTGGCGCGATGGTGACCGCCTGGAACTCACCGCCAAGGAGTTCGCGCTGCTGGCACTGCTGGCCAGGCGCAAGGGCCAGATCCTGTCGCGCACCACCATCGCCGAACAGGTGTGGGACATGAACTTCGATTCCGACACCAACGTGGTCGAGGTGGCGATTCGCCGCCTGCGCGCGAAAATGGACGACCCGTACCGACCCAAGCTGCTGCACAACGTGCGCGGCATGGGCTACGTGCTGGAGGACCGCACATGAACGCCACCCTGCCGACCGATCGCGTTTGCACCGCCATGCGCCGCACGGAGCTTGCCGAATGAACACCCAGGCCATCGCGGCCGCCACCGCCGACCTCAAGGTCGACCCGACGCCGTGCACCTATTCCATCGGGCGGCGCCTGTCGTTGCTGCTCGCCATGCAGACCATTCTGGTGCTGGGCGTGCTGCTGGCCAGCATTTACGGCGTGACCTACATGCTGTTCACCGCCAAGCAGGATGAAGAGCTGCGAAGCTATTCGACCGTGCTGGCCGACGTGCTCAAGGCCGCCGACAAGAACGGCGGCGAAGCCGAGATGAGTGTCAAGCTGGCCTGGCTGTCCGAGCGTCGCCCGGGCACCTTCGTTGAAATCTACCGCCCCGACGGAACACTCTTCTACCGCGATGCGTCTCCGACCTTCGACGTGGCGACTGCGCCCTCGCGCGAGCGGCGGTTCGAGGTGGTCCGCGCCGACGGTTCGCGGCCGCTGCAAGGGCGCATGGTGATCGACTGCTCGCGCGACTCGCAGCACGGTCAGCGAATGGCCTTGCTGCTGGTGGTCACCACCCTGGCCGGCGGCGCCTTCGTGGCCTGGGCCACGTTCTGGCGGGTGCGCTGCAGCCTGCGCCCGCTGCTCGATCTGGCGGCCCAAACGCGCTCCATCGACGTGCGCCGCCTCGATCAGCGCCTGGCGCTGGCCGAGCCCATTGAAGAACTGCAGCCCCTGATCGACCAGTTCAACGGGTTGATGCAGCGCGTGGAGCGCACCTATGTGCAGCTGGAGGGCTTCAACGCCGACGTGGCGCACGAACTGCGTACGCCCCTGGCCAACCTGATCGGGCACACCGAAGTGGCGCTCAGCCGCGAACGCAGCGCGGGCGAGCTTGAAGAGGTGCTGCACTCCAACCTCGAAGAGCTGCAGCGCATGGCCGGCATCGTCAACGACATGCTGTTCCTCGCGCAGGCCGACCGCGGTGTGAAGGCGCGCCGCGGCGCACCCGTGAGCCTGGCCGACCTGGTGCGCCAGGTGGTCGAATTCCACGAGGCCCCGATGGAAGAAGCCGGACTGGGCATCGACATCGAAGGCGACGCGAAGATGGCGGTGGACGAACCCCTGGTGAAACGCGCGCTGTCGAACCTGCTGGGCAATGCCATCCGCTACGCCGAGAAAGGCTCGCGCCTGTGCGTGCGCATCCTGCCCGAGGGCGACCAGGGCATGCGGCTGTGGGTCGAGAACGTGGGGCCGTCCATCGATCCGGCCCACCTGCCGCGCCTGTTCGACCGGTTCTTCCGGGCCGATGCATCGCGCTGCGAGCTCGAGAAGCCGCACCACGGACTGGGCCTGTCGATCGTGGCGGCCATCGCGCGCATGCACGATGGCTTTGCCGCCGCCGAATCGGACGCCGGCCGCACGCGCGTGGGCTTCAGCCTGACCGGCGCGGGCGCCTGACGCCGCGGCGGCTCAGTCGGGCAGAAACAGCGCCTGCAGGTCGCTCAGAAAGTCGAACCCGCGCTCGGTGGGTTTGACCCACCCGCCTTCCCGCGTGATCCAGCCTTGCGCTTCGGCCTGCGCCAGCGTGGCGTCGATGCTGGACAGCGGCAGGCCGGTGCAGCCCATGTAGTCGGCCAGCGCAAAGCCTTCGCGCAGGCGCAGGGCGTTCAGCATGAATTCAAACGGCAGGTGCGCGCGCGGCACCTCTTCCATGCTGGCGAGGGCGTCGCCCGACAGGGCACGGTCCATGTACAGGCGCGGTTCGCGCAGGCGAACCGGCCGTGCGATGCGGTGCGCAAAACTCAGCTTGCCGTGGGCGCCGGCGCCAATGCCCAGGTAATCGCCGAACCGCCAGTAGTTCAGGTTGTGCCGGCACGCGTGCCCGGGCCGTGCATAGGCCGACACCTCGTAGCGCTGCAGCGCCGACGTGGCGGTGCGCTCGGTGATGTGGTCGAGCATCTCGTAGGCGGTGTCTTCGTCGGGCAGGACCGGCGGGTACTTGGCAAACACCGTGTTCGGTTCGAGCGTGAGGTGGTAGACCGACAGGTGGGGCGGTGCGAACGACAGCGCGGTGCGCAGGTCGTCATCGAGTTGCGCCAGCGTCTGCCCGGGCAGCGCGTACATCAGGTCGAGGTTGAAGGTGTCGAACACCTGCGCGGCCTCTTCCAGCGCCGCGCGCGCCTGGGCGCCATCGTGCACGCGGCCCAGCGCCTTCAGGTGATCGTCGTTGAAGCTTTGCACGCCGACCGACAGCCGCGTGACGCCGGCCTGCCGGAATGCACGAAAGCGGTCCCGCTCGAAGGTGCCGGGGTTGGCTTCGAGGGTGATCTCGGCGTCGGGCTCCAGCGGCAGGCGCGCGCGCACGTCGGCCAGCAGGCGGTCGATGGCGTCGGGCGAAAACAGGCTGGGCGTGCCGCCGCCAATGAACACGCTCACCACCGGGCGCCCCCAGATCAGGGGCAACGAGGCCTCGAGATCGGCACGCAGGGCATCGAGGTAGCGCGCCTCGGGCAGGGGCTGGCCGGGCGCGGCGGTGGCGCTCCATTCGTGCGAATTGAAATCGCAGTAGGGGCACTTGCGCAAACACCACGGCAGGTGGATGTAGAGCGACAGCGGCGGCAGTGCCGTGAGCTGCAAGGTGCCCGGGCGCATCCAGTGCCGGGGGTCCGGGTTGACGACCGGCCGAATGACGGCGGGCGCGGTCATGGCGCGGAACCGAACCAGCGTTCGCGCATGAGGGCCAGCATGGCCTGCGCCGCCTTGCCGCGGTGGCTGTGCCGGTTCTTCACCTCGGGGTCGAGTTCGGCGAAGGTCTTGCCCAGGGCGGGAATGAACATCACCGGGTCGAAGCCGAAACCGTGCGCACCGATGCGTTCGCTCGTGATCAGGCCCGGCGCGCGGCCCGTGGCCACCAGCGGCTCGGGGTCTTCGGCGTGGCGCAGGGCGACCAGGGTGCTGACCAGTGCCGCGCGGCGGTCGCTCACGTGGCGCATCTGGTCGAGCAGCGCGGTCACGTTGTGGTCGTCGCCTTTGGGCAGCCCGAACCGCGTCGCGTAGTGGGCGGTGTCCACACCGGGCTGACCGCCAAACGCTTCCACGCACAGGCCGGCGTCGTCGGCCAGGGCCGGCAGACCGCTGAGGCGCGACGCATGGCGGGCCTTGGCCAGCGCGTTTTCGATGAAGGTGTGGTGGGGCTCGGGTGCCTCGGGAATGCCGAGTTCGGCCTGGCGCACGAGCTGCACGCCCAGCGGCGCAAACAGCGCCTGCAACTCGGCCAGCTTGCCCGCGTTGTTGGACGCCAGAACCAGCTTCATGCGGCCAGCGCCGCCTTCTGCAGCGCCACCAGTTCGCCGATGCCTTTTTCGGCCAGTGCCAGCAGCGTGTCCATTTCCTGGCGCGAGAACGCCGCACCTTCGGCCGTGCCCTGCACCTCCACGTAGTGCCCGGCGCCGGTCATCACCACGTTCATGTCGGTGTCGCAGGCCGAGTCCTCCACGTACTCGAGGTCGAGCAGGGGAACGCCGTCGAGAATGCCGACCGAAATGGCGGCGACGTGGTCCTTGATGGGCGACGCGGCGATGCGGCCGTCGGCGAGCAGGCGGTTCACCGCGTCCTGAGCGGCAATGAAGGCGCCGGTGATGCTGGCGGTGCGGGTCCCGCCGTCGGCCTGGATCACATCGCAGTCGAGCGTGATGGTGCGTTCGCCGAGCAGCGACAGGTCGAACACCGCGCGCAGCGAGCGGCCGATGAGGCGCTGGATTTCCTGGGTGCGCCCGCTCTGCTTGCCTTTGGCTGCTTCGCGGTCGCTGCGGGTGTGGGTGGCGCGCGGCAGCATGCCGTACTCAGCCGTCACCCAGCCTTCGCCGCTGCCGCGCTTGTGGGGCGGCACGCGCTCTTCCACCGACGCGGTGCAGAGCACCTTGGTGTGGCCGAACTCGATCAGCACCGAGCCTTCGGCGTGCATGGTGTAGCTGCGGGTGATGCGCACCGGGCGCAGGGCATCGGCGGCCCGTTGGCCGGGTCGGGAAGCAACCGTCATGGAGAAACCTCGAAAGCGAAAGGAAGGGGAAGGAGGAACGGCAAACGCCTCAGGCGTTGCGCGCTGCCGCGGTGCGCTGGATCGCCGCGTTGATCTCGGCGATGGAACGCTCGATGGCGGCGTCGTCCAGGTCTTCGATGGTGGGGTCGGCCACACCCGACTGGATGGTGGACGCGAACACGCCGTCCTCGATGTCTTCGGTGGAGACGCGCGTGGTCTGGTACTCGTCGGCGGTTTCCCATTCCATGGCCAGCACGGTGACGTTGTCGCAGCGCGGGCCGCCGCGCCGCAGCGCGGTCTCGACGAGTTCGGGAATGGCCTGTTCGAGCGGGTGCGTGGTCAGCTCGCTGACGATCTCGTCGTCCTCGACCGTGCCCCACAGCCCGTCCGAGCACAGCAGCACGCGGTCACCCTGCTCGAGCTGGACCGGGCCGGACAGGTCGTAGACCGGCTTGGCGGGCGACCCCAGGCAGGTGAAGAGGATGTTGCGGTTGATGTGGTCGGTGGTGCGGCCCAGGTGGGCCTGCTGCTCCATGTAGGAGTGGTCCCGGGTGCGCGTGAGCAGCTGACCGTCGCGCACGATGTAGAGGCGGGAGTCGCCGCAGTGGACCCAGTGGATGTGGCCACGTTCCATGATGGCGGCCACCAGCGTGGTCCGGGGCGTGTCCAGCATGCCCTTTTCGGCGGCGTAGCGGATGATCTGGTGGTGCGCGGCCATGAGCGCGCTCGACAGGAATTCGGGCACCTCACGCACGGTGGGGTTGGCGGCCTTCTGGAAATAGGCCGACAGGGTTTGCAGCGCGAGCTGCGCCGCCATGGCGCCTTCGGGGTGACCGCCCATGCCGTCGGCCAGCACGAACAGCCCGGATTCGCGCGTGTAGGCGTAGCCCATGCGGTCTTCGTTGCGCTCGCGGCCACCCTGGCGGCTGATCTGGTAGACCGAAAATTTCATCGGAACTTGGTGCCGACGTCGGTGGATTTGCGCAGCAGCGACTTCTGCTTGTCAGAGACGATGTTGTCGAACTGCAGGCGCATTTTCTCGGCCACCGTCAGCTTGGTGTAGCTGCGCTCGGTCTCGCGGCTGAGCTCTTTCTGCAGCGCGAACACCGACTGCGGGCGCGAAAGCGGGTCCAGGGACATGCACCATTCGACCACCTCGATGAGGTTGTCGGAATACACGCCGCGCAGGCGCGACAGCGCCAGCGACAGGCGGTCTTTCTCGAGCCGCTGGGGTGCGTCGTTGGGCGGGTAGCCCTGCATGCTGGCGTAAATGCAGGCGCCGATGGCGTAGATGTCGGTCCACGGACCCATCGACGAGTCGCGCCGGTACATCTCGGGGGCGGCAAAACCCGGGGTGTACATGGGCCGGATGAAGTTGCCCTCTTTGCTCAGCACCTCGCGCGCGGCACCGAAATCGATCAGCACGGCGCGGTTGTCGTCGGTGATGAAGATGTTGGCGGGCTTGATGTCCAGGTGCAGCATCTTGTGCTGGTGCACGATGCGCAGGCCCCGCAGCACCTCGTCGTAGAGGGAGCGGATGGTGGACTCGCGGAACACCTTCTGCTTCTTGAGCTCGCGGGCGGTGATGATGAACTCCTGGAGGGACGAGCCCTCGAGGTAGTTCATCACCATGTAGACGGTTTCGTTCTCGCGGAAGAAGTTGAGCACGCTCACCACCGACTGGTGGGAGATCTGCGCGAGCGCGCGGCCTTCTTCGAAGAAGCTCTTGAGGCCGAGGCGGTAGAGGGAGAGTTTTTCGGGCTGCACCTGGGGCAGCAGCTCGCCCGGAGCGCGCGAGGCCAGGGACGAAGGCAGGTATTCCTTGATGGCGACCTGCTGGCCTTCGGTGTCGACGGCAAGATAGACGACACCGAACCCGCCGGCGGCCAGCTTGCGGACGATGCGGTAGCCGCCGATCACCGTGTCGGGCGGCAAGGGTGCAGGTTTGACCTTTGACATAATTCAACCGGCTTCCGAAACGCCCCGTTTTGGACCTCAACACCGACCGGCCCAGAGCGATGGCAGTTTACAGCATGACCGGATACGCCTCGGCCCAGTTGGGTCACGAGGAACCACCGGCGGCGGGCCAATCCGGTCCGTCCGTCGGGCTCGAAATCAGATCGGTCAACAGCCGCTTCCTCGACATCGCCTTCAAACTGCCGGAAGAACTGCGCTCGGCCGAGCCGGCGCTGCGCGAGCGGCTGACGCAAACGCTCAAGCGCGGCAAGCTCGAATTGCGCGCCTGGGTCGAAGGCCGCACCGACACGGCCCAACGGGTCCCGGGCAGCGCCGACCTGCAGCGGCTGGTGGCCGCGCAGGACGGCATCCGCGCCTGGCTGCCCCAGGCCCAGCCCCTGTCGGTGGCCGAGGTGCTGGCGCTCAGTGCCCGCCCCGCCCGGCTGCCCGACGACCTGCAGGACCGCCTGCTCGAGCTGGCGCAGACCGCCCTGGCGCAATTGCTCGACTCTCGCGCCCGCGAGGGCGAGCGGCTCTCCACCATGCTGCGCGACCGGCTTTCGCAATTGCGCGCGCTCGCCCAGGCCGCCGCACCGCTGATCCCCCAACTGGTGGCCCAGCAGCGGCAGCGTTTTCTGGACCGCTGGAACGAGGCGCTCGGCGCCGACGACAATGGCGCCGTGGCCAACAGCGAAGCGGCCCGCGACCGCGCCCTGTCCGAGGCCACCGCCTACGCGATCCGGATCGACGTTGCCGAAGAACTCACGCGCCTGGCGGCCCACCTCGACGAAATCGAACGGCTGCTCGACCGCGGCGGCGAGCTGGGCAAGCGACTGGACTTCCTCATCCAGGAACTGCACCGCGAAGCCAACACCCTCGGGTCCAAGTCGTCGAGCCTGGAACTCACCCGCATCTCTGTCGACATGAAGGTGCTCATCGAACAGATGCGCGAGCAGGTCCAGAACCTTGAATGACAACCTGATGGATTACCCCGGAAACCTTTTCGTCGTTGCCGCGCCCAGCGGGGCCGGCAAGTCCAGCCTGGTCAAGGCCCTGATGGAGCTGGACTCGCGCGTGCAGCCCTCGATCTCGCACACCACCCGCCCGCCCCGCGGCCAGGAGGTGCACGGGCGCGAATACTATTTCGTGAGCAAGGAAACCTTCGACCAGATGGTGCTGCAGGGTGCCTTTGTGGAGTGGGCCCAGGTGCACGGCAACCGCTACGGCACCTCCAAGCTGGCCCTGGAACAGCGCATCAAGCAGGGTGCCGACGTGGTGCTCGAGATCGACTACCAGGGCGCCATCCAGGTCAAGCGCATCTTTCCCAACGCGGTGCTGGTGTTCATCCTGCCGCCCAGCTGGGAAGAGCTGCGGTCGCGCCTCGAGCGGCGCGCCGAGGACAGCGCCGACGTCATCGAGGTCCGGCTGCAGAACGCCGCCACCGAGATGGCCCACGCCAAGGATTTCGACTTCGTTATAATCAATGAGTTGTTTGAGCGGGCCTTGTTCGACCTCAAGGCCATCGTTCACGCGCAGCGCCTCAAGTACGCCGCGCAACGCAACGCCCGCAGCGACACCTTCCGGGCACTGAACATCCACTGAACACCGGAGCCCGCCATGGCACGCATCACCGTCGAAGACTGCCTCGAGAAGATCCCCAACCGCTTTCAGCTGGTGCTGGCGGCCACCTACCGCGCCCGCATGCTGAGCCAGGGCCACGCGCCCAAGATCGAAAGCAAGAACAAGCCCGGCGTGACCGCGCTGCGCGAAATCGCCGAGGGCAAGGTCGGGCTGGAAATGCTCAAGAAGGTCCCGGTCTGAGGCCTCGGCCTTCCACCGCACCCCACGCACCTGAAAAAGCACCGCCAAGCGGTGCTTTTTTGTTGCCCGAACGGCATTCCAGCGCCTTCGGCATGGCCTAGGGCCGCGCGCCCAGGCGATCGCAGGGCCATCGCGCTACAGTTACAGCATGATGACGAGCTTTGAAGGCACCCTGGCGACCACGGCGCCCGACGCGGCCAGCGCGGCCGCGAGCGCCGCCGCGGCCAGCTTTGCCGGGCTGCTGGGCAAGCTCGATTACCTGAGCCCGGCCGACATCGAAAGCATTCGGCAGGCCTACCGGTTTGCCGACGAAGCCCACCTGGGCCAGTTGCGCAAGAACGGCGACCCCTACATCACCCACCCGATCGCGGTGGCCGCCCAGTGCGCCGAATGGAAGCTGGATGCCCAGGCGCTCATGGCCGCGCTGATGCACGACGCCATTGAAGACTGCGGTGTCACCAAGCAGGAACTGGTGGAGCGCTTTGGCGCCCCCGTGGCCGAGCTCGTGGACGGGCTCACCAAACTCGAGAAGCTCGAGTTCACGTCGCGCGAGCAGAACCAGGCCGAGTCCTTCCGCAAGATGCTCCTGGCCATGGCCAAGGACGTGCGGGTCATCCTGATCAAGCTGGCCGACCGCACGCACAACATGCGCACCATGGGCGACATGCCGCGCAGCAAGTGGCGCCGCATCAGCACCGAAACGCTCGAGATCTACGCGCCGATCGCCCACCGGCTCGGCCTGAACTTCACCTACCGGGAACTGCAGGACCTGTCGTTCCGGTTTCTGCACCCGTGGCGCTACGAGGTGCTGGCCAGGGCACTCGAGAAAGCCCGCAGCCGCCGCCGTGACCTGATTGCGCGCGTGCACCACGAGGTCGAGGCCGCGTTCAAGCGGCAAAGCATTCCCGTGCGCATCATGGGCCGCGAGAAAACGCTGTACTCGGTCTACCGCAAGATGGACGCCAAACACCTGTCGTTCGCACAGGTCACCGACATCTACGGCTTTCGCATCGTCGTGCCCGAACTGACCGATTGCTACACCGCCCTGGGCCTGCTGCACCAGCTGTACAAGCCGCTGCCCGGCAAGTTCCGCGATTACGTGGCGATCCCCAAGGTCAACGGCTACCAGTCGCTGCACACCACGCTGGTGGGCCCCTTCGGCACCAACATCGAATTCCAGCTGCGCACCCACAGCATGGACGTGGTGGCCGAGTCGGGCGTGGCGGCCCACTGGCTCTACAAGGCCAACGAGCCGGGCAGCGACATGTCGCAGCGGCTCGGCACGCAATGGCTGCAATCGCTGCTGGACATCCAGCAGGAAACGCACGACGCCAGCGAGTTCTGGGACCACATCAAGATCGACCTGTTTCCCGACGCGGTCTACGTCTTCACGCCCAAGAGCAAGATCCTGGCGCTGCCGCGCGGTGCCACCGTGGTCGACTTTGCCTACGCGATCCACAGCGGCGTGGGCCACCGCGCGGTGGGTGCGCGCATCAATGGCGAGCAGCGGCCCTTGCGGTCAGAACTGGCCAACGGCGACGTGGTGGAGGTCATCACCGACGACAAGGCCGAGCCGAACCCGGCCTGGCTGGCGTTCGTCAAGACGGGGCGTGCGCGATCCAAGATCCGCCACCACCTGAAGGCTTCGGCGCAGGAGAAATCGCAGGAACTGGGCGAACGCATGCTCAGCCAGGCGCTGCGGTCCGAAGGCATTGCCCAGCTGCCGGCCGAAGAAGGCGAACACGCCGCGGTGTGGGACAAGCTGCTGCGCTTCACCGGCAACCGCAGCCGCGACGAACTGCTGTCCGACATCGGCATGGGCAAGCGCATTGCCAACATGGTGGGCAAGAAGCTCGCCGTGCTGCTGGCCGAAACCGGCCTCAAGCCCGATGCGCTGCTGATCAGCCGCGAACGCTACGCCAGCGGTCTGGACGAAAACGTGGTGCAGGGCGTGGTCACGCTCGACGGCAGCGAAGGCCTGTCGGTGCAGTACGCCACCTGCTGCAAACCCATTCCGGGCGACCGCATCGTGGGCTACCTGGGCCGAGGGGAAGGCCTGGTGGTGCACGCCGAGGACTGCCCCACCGCGCGCCGCCTGCGCGACCGCGACGCCGAGCGCTTCCTGGAGGTGGAATGGGCCGACGAGCCGGTGCGCCTGTTCGACACCACCGTGCTGGTGACCGTGACCAACGGCAAGGGCGTGCTGGCCCGGGTGGCCTCGGCCATTGCCGCCGCCGAAGCCGACATCACCCACGTGGACATGGGCGACGAGCCGGCCCAGACGGCCACCGACATCCGGTTCTCGGTGGCGGTGCGCGACCGCCAGCACCTGGCCGATGTGCTGCGCAGCCTCAAGCGCACGCCGTCGGTGGTGAAGGCACAGCGCTACAAGTCGACCGCCAAGGCCTGAATCATCACCCCGCTGGCGCGGGGTAGGCCACCTCGAGCACCTCGAGTTCCTGAGTGCCACCCGGCACCGCCAGCTTCACCGCATCACCCACCCGCGCCTTCAGCAGCGCGCGCGCCACCGGCGCCACCCAGCTCACCTGGCCCTGCGCGCTGTCGGCTTCGTCGGTGCCCATGATGGTGATGGTGGTCTCTTTGCCGGTGTGGTCGGCGTAGGTGACCGTGGCGCCAAAAAACACCTGGTCGCTGCCGTGGTGCAACGACGGATCGACCACCTCGGCGATCTCGAGCCGCTTGGTCAGAAAGCGGATGCGGCGGTCGATTTCGCGCAGGCGCTTCTTGCCGTACAGGTAATCGCCGTTTTCCGACCGGTCGCCGTTGCTGGCCGCCCAGTGCACGATCTCGACCACCTTGGGCCGCTCGGCGTCGATGAGGGTGAAGAGCTCTTGGCGCAGCCGGTCGTAGCCGGCGCGCGTGATGTAGTTCTTGCCCCCGGGCACGGCCACGCCGGCCGCGCCGTCGGCGTCATCGTCGTCGGTGTCGGTTTCGCGGGTGAAGGCCTTGCTCATGGCGGCGGGGGAACCCTTCGGGAACAAGAGAACAACGGGCGAGCGGGGAAACGGGAAAGCGGGCAAAGAAAAAGCCCTGCAGCTTTTGGCTGCAGGGCTTTCATTTTGGCGCGGCTGGCAGGATTCGAACCCACGACCCCTTGGTTCGTAGCCAAGTACTCTATCCAACTGAGCTACAGCCGCGAAGCCTCGCAGTATAGCAGGCTTTTTTGGTAGGCCGTGTTGGGCTTGAACCAACGACCAAAGGATTATGAGTCCTCTGCTCTGACCAACTGAGCTAACGGCCCGAAGGGCGGGATTGTAGGTGGTGGGGGTGGGCCTACTTGGTGTGGCTCAGGGCGTTGCTCACCAGCTTGGCGGTCACGTCGACGATCTGGATCATGCGGTCGTAGGGCATGCGCTGGGGCCCGATGACGCCGAGCGTGCCGACCACCTGGCCGTCCACCTCGTAGGGCGCGGTGACGACCGAGAGTTCCTCGAATGGCACCACCTGGCTTTCGCCGCCGATGTAGATGCGCACGCCGTCGGCCTGGGTGGACACGTCGAGCAGGCGCACCAGCTGGGTCTTCTGCTCGAACAGGTCGAACAGGCGGCGCAGGTTGCCCAGGTCGCTGCTGAACTCGCTGACCGACAGCAGGTTGCGTTCGCCGGCCACCACCACTTCGTCCTTCTCGGCCGGTTCGGCGCCGATATTCACCGCCTGCTTCATGAGGTCGGCGATTTCGCCGCGCAGGGCGTCGAGTTCGGTCTTGAGGCGTTCGCGCACGTCCTCGATGGTGAGGCCGGCGTAGTGCGAGTTGAGGAAGTTGGACGCCTCAACGAGCTGCGACTGGCTGAAGTTGGCCTGGGTCTGGATGATGCGGTTCTGCACCTCGCCGTCGGGCGAGACGATGATGACCAGCACCCGCCGCTCGGACAGGCTGAGGAATTCGATGTGCCGGAACACCGAGCTGCGCCGCGGCGCCATGACCACGCCGACAAACTGCGACAGGCTGGAGAGCAGGTGCGCCGCCTGGCTGATGACGCGCTGCGGCGATTCGATGCCCGCGGGGGCGATGGGCGCCACCGAGGCGAAGGCGTCGCGCCGAACGGTGAGCATGGTGTCGACGAACACGCGGTAGCCGCGGGCCGTGGGCACGCGACCGGCCGAGGTGTGCGGGCTGACGATGAGCCCGAGTTCCTCGAGGTCGCTCATGACGTTGCGGATGGTGGCGGGCGACAGGTCGAGCCCGGTGGCCTTGGCCAGGGTTCGCGAGCCCACCGGTTGCCCGTCGGCGATGTAGCGCTCCACCAGGGCCTTGAGCAACAACTTCGAGCGGTCGTCCAGCATGGCCCGATTTTAAGGAAGGCCCCCGCGGTTGCGCCGGCCGGGTATGTGAAATACCGACGGCTTTACCCAAGGGCCTGTGTTGTAATTTCTGCATGAATGCCCCTCTGGACCCGAGCGCGGCCACGCCGCCGGCCCTTCGCCCGCTGCGCTTCCCCCATGTGGTCATCGTGGGCAAGTACCAGGCGCCGGGTGCCCGGCACGTGGTCGAGGAAATCGCCCGCTTCCTGCAGGGCGAGGGATGCCAGGTGTCGCTGGAACAGCAGACCGCCGTGAACACCGGGCTCGAGGGGTTTGCCACGCTGGACGTGGCCGGCATTGCCTGCATGGCCAGCCTGGCGGTGGTCATCGGGGGCGACGGCACCATGCTGGGGATCGGGCGCCAGATGGCGCGCCACGGCGTGCCGCTGGTGGGCGTCAACCAGGGCCGGCTGGGCTTCATCACCGACATCCCCTTCGACGAATACCCCGAGGCGCTGCGCCCGATCCTGCACGGCGAGTTCCAGGAGGAGGCCCGCAGCCTGATGGCCGCCAGCGTGTGGCGCGAGGGACAGTGCGTGTTCGAGGCCACGGCGCTGAACGACGTGGTGGTGAACCGCGGCGCGGTGGCCAGCATGATCGAACTGCGGGTCGAGATCGACGGCCGCTTTGTCGCCAACCAGCGCGCCGACGGGCTGATCATCGCCTCGCCCACCGGTTCGACGGCCTACGCGCTGTCTGCCGGCGGCCCGCTGCTGCACCCCGACATCGGCGGCTGGGTGATGGTTCCGATTGCACCGCACACGCTGTCCAACCGGCCGGTGGTGCTGCCGTCGCACAGCGAGATCGCGGTGGAGGTGGTGGCCGGGCGCGACGCCAGCGCCAGCTTCGACATGCAGTCGTTTGCCAGCCTGCACCTGGGCGACCGGATCGTGGTGCGCCGCTCCGAGCATTCGCTTCGCCTGCTGCACCCGGTCGGCTGGAACTACTTCGACACCCTGCGCCGCAAACTGCACTGGAACGAAGGGGCCTGACCGCGAAGCGACAATTGCCGCGTTTCCGAACCGTTCTGCCATGAGCCTGCGCCGCATCGCCCTGAAAGATTTCGTCATCGTGCCTTCGCTGGACCTCGACCTGTCCGGCGGCTTCGGTGTGCTCACCGGCGAAACCGGTGCCGGCAAGTCGATCCTGATCGACGCGCTGCAACTGGCGCTGGGCGCGCGCGCCGACGCCGGGGTGGTGCGCGACGGCGCCGCCCGCTGCGACATCGCGGCCGAATTCGACCGCCCGCCATCGCTGCAGGCGTGGCTGGCCGAGCAGGGATTCGAAGACGAAGGCAGCGTGCTGCTGCGCCGCACGATCGACGCCGACGGCCGCAGCCGCGCCTGGATCAACGGCAGCGCCGCCACCCTCACCCAGCTCCGCCAGGCCGCCGACGCGCTGGTGGACATTCATGGCCAGCACGCCTGGCAAAGCCTGACGCGGGCCGACGCGGTGCGCGCGCTGCTCGATGGCTTTGCGGGCATCGACACCGCGCCACTGGCCAAGGCCTGGGCGGCCTGGCGCGCGGCCCAGACCGCGCTGGCCACGGCGTGCGAACAGCAGGACAGCCTGCGGCAGGACCACGAGCGCCTGGCCTGGCAGATCGGCGAACTCGACAAACTGGCGCCGCTGCCCGGTGAGTGGGACGACCTGAACACCCGCCACGGCCGGCTGGCCAATGCGCAGGCCCTGATCGACGCCGCGCAAGCGGCCCTGGCCGCACTCGACGAGCAGGACGACAACGCGGCTTCGCTGATCGGGCGGGCCATCGCGGCCCTGCAGGCGCAGGCCCACATCGAACCCGCGTTTGCCGGCCCCATCGAGGCGCTGCAGGGGGCACTGGCCCAGGTGCAGGACGCCGTGCACGAACTGCACCAGCACCAGCGCCATGTGGACCTCGATCCCGACGCCTTGGGCGAGCTGGACACGCGGTTGTCTGGGTGGCTGTCCCTGGCGCGGCGGTTCCGTACTCCGCCCGAAGAGCTGCCCGCCCTGCTTGCGCAATGGAAGGCAGAGCTCGCCAGGCTCGATCAGGCGGCCGACCTCGAATCGCTGGAGCGCGCCGAGCGCACGGCCCGGGCCGCCTTCGACGCGCAGGCCAAGACCGTGAGCCAGCAGCGCCAGAAGGCCGCGCCCAAGCTGTCGAAGGCGGTGACCGACACCATGCAGACGCTGGGCATGGACGGCGGACGGTTCGAGGTGGCCCTGCTGCCGCTGGACGCACCGCAGTCGCACGGCCGCGAGCAGGTCGAGTTCCGCGTGGCAGGCCACGCCGGCAGTGCCCCCCGGCCGGTGGGCAAGGTGGCCTCGGGCGGCGAGCTGTCGCGCATCGCGCTGGCCATTTCGGTGATCACGAGCCGCCTGGGCGAGGCGCCCACCCTCATCTTCGACGAGGTCGATGCCGGCATCGGCGGCGAAGTTGCCCACACGGTGGGCCGGCTCATGCGCCAGTTGGGCCGCGACCGCCAGGTGCTGGCGGTGACCCACCTGGCCCAGGTGGCGGCCTGCGCCGACCACCACCTGCTGGTGGCCAAGCAGGTGGTGGAAGGCCGCACCCAGAGCACCGTGCGGCCCATCGACCGCGAAGAGCGGGTGCGCGAACTGGCGCGCATGCTGGGTGGCAACGACCGTTCGGACATCTCGCTGGCACACGCCCGCGAGTTGCTGGCCACATGAGCGCGCCAGACGCCGGCAAGGCCGAGCTGGTGGTGATCACCGGCATGTCCGGATCGGGCAAGTCGGTGGCGCTGACCGCGCTCGAGGACGTGGGTTACTACTGCGTCGACAACCTGCCGCCCGAACTGCTCGAGGCCTTTGTCGACCTGCAGCAAAAGCGCAAGGCGGCCAAGGTCGCCATCGCCATGGACGTGCGCAGCGCCTCGTCGCTGCCGGGCCTGCCGCGCCGGCTGGCCGCCCTGCGCAGCGACCGACTTTTCCTGACCACCCTGTTTCTCGACTCGACCACCGACACGCTGGTGCGGCGTTTTTCCGAGACGCGGCGCCTTCACCCGCTGTCGCTGCGCACCGAGAACGACCAGCAACGCGCCCTCATCGACGCCATCGAACACGAACGCGACCTGCTGGCCGAGTTGCGCGAACAGGCGCTCGTGCTCGACACCAGCCTGGTCCGGCCGGCCAACCTGCGAAGCCAGGTGAAGGAGCTGGTGGGCACCACGCAAACACCAATGACGCTGGTGTTCGAGTCGTTTGCTTTCAAGCGGGGCATTCCGATGGACGCGGACTTCGTGTTCGACGTGCGCATGCTGCCCAACCCGCATTACGAGCCCGAGCTGAAACCCCTGACCGGCCGCGACGCGCCGGTGGCCGCGTTTCTGGCCGCCAGCAGCGACGTGGCCGCCATGGAGCGGCAGATCGAACAGTTCCTGACCCACTGGCTGCCCCAGATGGTGCGCGACCACCGCAGCTACGTCACGGTGGCGCTGGGCTGCACCGGCGGTCAGCACCGGTCGGTGTACCTGGTGGAGCGTCTGGCCGCCCGGTTCGGTGGTGAGTGGGCCACGCGGGTGCGGCACCGCGAGGCCGATCACTGGGCCCGGGACTGATCGGCCAGCTGCACCAGCAAAGCGCGCACCGGGGTCGGAAGGCCCAGCGCCAACGCCTCGTCGAACGCAAACCAGGCACCCGGCAGATCGGCCGGCGCTTCGGACACCACCCATTGCAGCGGCAGCAACTGCAGCTCGCGGTGTGTCAGGCTGTGGTTCACCACGGGCCAGGCCCGCAGGTCTTCATCGCGCGGGTGTTGCGCTGCCGCGCGAAGTTCGCCTTCACCGTCAAACACCGGCGGCGCATACAGACCGGCCCAGATGCCTCGCTCGGGCCTGCGTTGCAGCCAGACCGAACGTTCCCGCGTGAGCAGCAACAGCCACCAGCGCTCGAACCTGCGCGCGGTGCGCCGCGTCTTGACCGGGTACCGATCGGGCGCACCCTGCTGGCGCGCGGCGCACAGGTCCTGCACCGGGCAATCCGGGCAACGCGGTCGGGTCCGGGTGCAGAGCGTGGCGCCCAGGTCCATCAGGCCCTGGGTGTAGGCGGTCATGTCGGCGGGGGTGGGTTGCTCGGGCAACAGCGCCTGCGCCTGTTGCCACAGCGCGCGCTGCGGGCCGGTGTCGGCCAGGTCGCCGTCAAAGGCCAGCAGGCGCGAGAGCACGCGCCGCACGTTGCCGTCGAGGATGGAAATGCGTTCGCCATGGCAGAACGCGGCAATGGCGGCCGCCGTGGACGCGCCGATGCCGGGCAGGGTCTGGAGCTGCTCGGCCGTGCCGGGGAAACGACCCCCGTGGTCGGCCACCACAGCCTGGGCACATCGGTGCAGGTTGCGGGCCCGGCTGTAGTAGCCCAGGCCGCTCCAGTGCGCCATCACGTCGTCGATGGGGGCGGCCGCCAGCGTGGCGACGTCGGGGAAGCGCTCGAGAAAGCGCCCGAAATACCGCAACACGGTGGACACCTGGGTCTGCTGCAGCATGATCTCGGACAGCCAGACGCGGTAGGGGTCGCGGGTGTTCTGCCACGGCAGGCCGTGGCGGCCGGCCTGGCGCTGCCAGGCAATCAGGCGGGGCGCAAACGCCGCGGGCGGCGCCAGGGTCATGCCGCCAGGGCTTCGGCGGCGGGTTCTTCGTCGGAGGTCACCAGCAACTGCTCGGTGAGCTCGCCGAACTTGACTTCGAGCAGGTTCAGGGCCGACTGCTGGGACTGCAGTTCCCGGATGCGCTCGTCCAGCCCGCTGGCGGCCTGCTGAATGCGCGAGACCGCTTCGATGCGGCGGGTGAAGTTGCGCCGGCGCTCGCGCAGCTGCGCATCGAGCTGGGCCGCGGCCGATTTGTTCCAGAGCTCGACCTCGTTGACCGCGGTGTCGTAGACCACGCGCAGGCGGCTCATGAGGGCGCGGGCCAGGCGCTCGGCAAATTCGGGTTGCGCCAACCGCAGCGCGTTGCCCAGGCTCAGGTACTGCAGGTGGCTTTTCTCGATGAGATCGAGGTCCTTGCGATAGCCCGACAGCTTCGGGCCCGTGGGCGCCTGCAGCGAGAAACCGTACTCGGCGTTGAGGTTCCTGAAGCTGCCTTCGAGCATGGCCTGGATGTCGCTGGCCATGCGATCGGCCTTGTCGAGGTCGGCCCGCAACCGGTCGAACGTGCCGTCGTAGGCACGGCGCACGCCCAGCTTGATGCCCGGGCTCTTGAGCTGCTTGGCCAGCGCCGACACCTCGGCCTTGAGGTGCGAAGGGCTGAGCAACGAAAAGAGGTCCTTGAGCAGGCGCAGGTGCACCGAGCGCACCGCCTGGATCTTGGCACCGCTGGCGTCGAAGTCGGCCTGTTCCTGCTCGATGCGCAGGCGCATCTGCTTGATCACGCCGGCGTTCTTGCCGCGCAGACCTTCGAGTTCCTGGATCTGTTCGACCAGATCGCGCAGGCGGGCGTGCACCATGCGGCCCGCCTCGCCGCGCAGCGACTCGATGCCGGCGGCCACGGCGCCGCTGAGAATGCGCCGCCGCTGGCCGAGCAGGCCGTCGGCGAGGGCGCGCTCGAGGTCGAGCAACTGACTGGCCTTGAGCAGGTCGTCGTCGCGGTTGACCTTGGCCAGCAGGCCTTTCTGGGCCGACACGGCGAGCACCTGCCCCTGTGGCACCCCGAGGATTTCGGCGGAGTCGGCCCGCTGGGCCGCGATCTGCAGCTGCACCTGTTCGGGCGAGCTGAGCGCGTCCCACATGGTGTCGATCTTGTTGAGCACCACGAGCCGGGCGGCCTTGCCATCACCCACGGCGCTGAGGTGCTGTCGCCAGATGCTCAGGTCGGATTTGGTGACCCCGGCGTCGGCGGCCAGGATGAAAACCACCGCATGGGCCTGGGGCAGCAGGCTGACCGTGAGCTCGGGTTCGGCACCGATCGCGTTGAGGCCGGGTGTGTCGAGAATGACCAGCCCCTGCTTGAGCAGCGGATGCGCCATGTTGATGAGGGCGTGGCGCCAGCGCGGCACCTCGACCAGGCCATCGGCCCCGGTGGGCGGGTTGTCTTCGGGAATCTCGTCGTGCCAGAACCCGAGCTGTCGGGCCTCTTCGACCGTGACGCGGCGCACCTCGGCGACCTTGTGGATGGCCTTGGCCAGCTGCTTGGGGTCGTTGACGTCGAGATCGACGCGCTCCCATTTGTCCGGCGCATTGCGCCAGTCGAGCAGCGATTGGGGCTGGTGCCGGGTTTCGATCGGCAGCAGGCGCAGGCAGGGGGGCAGGTCGGCGTCGTAGGCGAGCTCGGTGGGGCACATGGTGGTGCGCCCCGCGCTCGCGGGCATGATGCGGCGGCCATAGCCGGCAAAGAACACCGCGTTGATGAGCTCGGACTTGCCGCGCGAGAACTCGGCCACGAAGGCGACGGTGATCTTGTCGTTCTTGACCTGGGCGTGCAGCTGGTCGAGCCGCTCGCGGATGCCCGGCTCCATCAGCTCGTGGTCGGTCAGCCATTCGGACAGGAGCTTCAGGCGCAAGGCGAATTGCTTGCGCCAGGCACCGTGCTGGTCAAAGGCTTGTATGAAACTCATGCGGCTGCTTTTTGACGATCGGTCAATATAGCACCCACCCCGCGCCAAACGGGCTTCGCAGCAGACACAAGGTCACGGCTTCTGGCAGAGCGGGCAATAGAAGGTGGATCGCTGTCCCTGGCGGATCATCCTGATCGGGGTGGCGCAGACCCTGCAAGGTTCCCCGGCGCGGTCGTAGACCATCGCGTCGAGTTGAAAGTAGCCGCTTTGCCCCTCGGCGCTGGAGAAGTCCCGCAGGGTGCTCCCACCCAGTGCCAGCGCGCGCTGCAGCACCCCCACGATGGCGGCATGCAGGCGGGCGGCCCGTGGCCGGCTGATGCGGTCGGCCCGGGTGGTCGGCCGGATGCCCGCCAGGAACAGGGATTCGCTGGCGTAGATGTTGCCCACCCCCACCACGATGTCGCCCGACAACAGCACCTGCTTGATCGACGCGCGGCGCAACTGGAGCGACCGGTGGAACGCCACCGGGTCGAAGCCCGCCTCGAGCGGTTCCACCCCCAGGCCGTCGAGCAGTTTGCAGGCCCTGGCGTGCGCCAGCGATGGCACGTGCACCACCGCGCCAAAACGCCGGGGATCGTGCAGGCGCAGCCGGCCCCGCGCGGTCTGCATCTCGAAATGGTCGTGCGGCCCGGCCTCGGGCAGCGCCGTGGCGAACTGCAGGCTGCCCGACATGCCCAGGTGCAGCAGCAGCCAGCCTTCGTCGAGCCGCACCAGCAGGTACTTGCCCCGGCGCTGCACCTCGACCACCTGCCGGCCCACGAGATCCCGGGCCTCGCAGCCCAGCGGCCAGCGCAAGGGCTTGCCCAGGCGAACGTCCTCGATCCGGGCGCCGGCGATCCGCTCGGCAAAGCTGCGGCGGGTGACCTCGACTTCGGGCAATTCGGGCACGGTGGATGGGCTCGCGGGATCGGATCGGCGGCGCGTTCGGGGAACGCATCGGGGGGTCATGGAATCCAGGGCAGCAGGCCCTGGAACCCACCGATTATCATGACCCGATGAAGCCCTTGATGTTCCTCCGACGCACCCGCCCGACGCTGCGGTCCACCACCAAGGCCGGTGCCACGGCGGTCGCTGCCGCCGTGGTGCTGGCCTTCTCGCCGGGTGCACAGGCTCAGGGTGCAGCCGCTTCCGCGGCGCCCGCGCCAGACAGTGCCGCCGCTGCGTCGGCCCTGGACGCACCGCTGTTCTACCAACTGCTGCTGGGCGAGCTCAATGTGCGCGGCGGCGACCCGGGTGCCGGTTACTCCCTGATCCTCGACGCCGCGCGGCGCGAAAAAGACGCCGCGCTGTACCAGCGCGCGGTCGAGGTGGCCCTGCAGGCCCGTTCGGGCGATTCGGCCCTGGCAGCGGCCCGCGCCTGGGCGCAGGAACTGCCCGACGACACCCAGGCCAAGCGCTTCGTGCTGCAGATCCTGCTGGCGCTCGATCGCGCCGGCGAGGCCGGACCGGTGCTGCGTGGCGTGATCCTGGCCACGCCCGAGGCCGACCGCAACGACGCGATCAACGCCGTCCCGCAGACGTTTGCCCGTGCCACCGACAAACCCAAGGTCATGGCCGCGGTGCGTGAGGCGCTGGCCCCTTTTCTGAACCAGCCGGCGCACGGCGCTGCCGCCTGGACCACGGTGGGCCGCATGGAGCTCGCGCACGAACGCCCCGCGGCCGCGGCCGATGCCGCGCGCCGGGGCCACGCCATCGATCCCGCGTCGCCCTTCCCCGCCCTGCTCGCCATCGAGCTGCTCGAGGCCGGCCACCCGGAGGCCGAAGCCGTCATCCGGCAGCAGATCGACGCCACCCGCGCCGCGACACCGCCCGACACCACCGTGGCGCTGGCCTACGCCAGGGTGCTGCTCGACCTGCAGCGCCTGCGCGATGCGCGGGTGCAGCTCGAACGCCTCACGACCCGGTCGCCCGGGCAGGCCGACCCCTGGCTGCTGCTGGGCACGCTGCAGCTCCAGGACAAGGCCTACCCCGCGGCCGCCACTTCACTCCAGACCTACATCGAACTCGCCCGGGCGGCAAACGACGACCGTTCGCAGCGAGGGCTCACGCGCGCCTACCTGCTGATGGCCGAAGTGGCCGAGAAACAGCAGGACTATGCCGCCGCCGGCGCCTGGCTGGACCGCATCGACAGCCCCGAAGACCTGATGGCGGCCCAGCTGCGCCGCGCCTCGGTCATGGCGCGCCAGGGCCGCATGGCCGAGGCCCGGCAGCTCCTGCGCAGCATGCCCGAGCGGCGCACCGAAGACTCGCGCCTCAAGCTCGCCATGGAAGCCCAGCTGCTGCGCGATTTCAAGGCCTGGCGGGAGGCTTACGAGGTCTACGGCGAGGCCGTGAAGCGCTTCCCCGACGAGCCGGACATGCTCTACGAGCAGGCCATGATGGCCGAGCGGGCGGGCATGCCAGACGAGATGGAGCGCCTGCTGCGCCAGCTCATCGCCGTCAAACCCGACCACCACCACGCCTACAACGCGCTGGGCTATTCGCTGGCCGACCGCAACGTGCGCCTGCCCGAGGCCAAACAGCTCATCGAGAAAGCCGTGAGCATGGCGCCCAACGATGCCTACATCCAGGACAGCCTGGCGTGGGTGGAGTACCGGCTGGGCAACACCGACCGCGCGCTGACCATCCTTCGCGATGCGTACGGCAAACGCCCCGACCCCGAGATTGCCGCCCACCTGGGCGAGGTGCTCTGGGTGAAGGGCCTGCGCGAAGAGGCGGTGCGCATCTGGCGCGAAGGGCTCCTGCTGGGCAATGACAACGAAACCCTCCAGCAGACCCTGCGCCGCTTCGACGTGAAGCTCTGATGCCATCCGATTCGATCGACCGCCGAAGCGCGACCCTGGCCCTGGCGGCGTTGCTGGCGGGCTGCGCCACGCCCCGCCCGCCGGCGGGCGGGGACAGCTGGAGTGGCCGGCTCGCGCTGCGGGTGGACAGCACCCCACCGCAAGCGTTCAGCGCCCGGTTCGACCTGGAAGGCTCGGCCCGTGCGGGCGAGCTCCGGCTGAGCTCGGTGCTCGGCCAGACACTGGCCACGGTGCGCTGGTCGCCGGCCGGTGCCGAGCTGCAGCGCGGCAGTGACATCACCCGGCGCGGCAGCCTGGACGAACTCACCGGTGAACTGAGCGGCGCCGCGCTGCCGGTGGCCGCCATGTTCGACTGGCTGGCCGGCCGGGCCAGCGAAACCGGTGGCTGGCGCGCCGACCTGTCCGCCCAGCCGCAGGGTCGGTTCAGCGCCCGCCGGGAACAACCGTTGCCCGTGGCCGAATTGCGGGTGGTGATGGAGCCGTGAACGCGCTGTACGACCTGCCGGCCCCGGCCAAGGTCAACCTTTTCCTGCACGTGGTCGGTCGTCGGGACGACGGGTACCACCTGCTGCAGTCGGTGTTCATGCTGGTCGACTGGTGCGACACGCTGCACGTCGAACGGCGCAGCGACGGCGTGATTGCACGCCAGGACCTGCAGGCCGCCGACCTGCCGGACGACGACCTGTGCGTGCGCGCCGGCCGCGCCCTGCAGCAGGCCACAGGCTGCCCGATGGGCGCGCAGATCACGCTCGACAAGCGACTCCCCGCGCAGGCCGGCCTCGGCGGTGGCTCATCGGACGCCGCCACCACGTTGATGGCCCTCAACCGGCTCTGGAACCTCGGCCTCGGCCGTGCCGAGCTGGCCCGCATCGGCCTGCAACTCGGCGCCGACGTGCCCTTCTTCATCGGTGGCCGCAACGCGTGGGTGGAAGGCATCGGCGACCGGATCACCCCGATCGACCTTCCGCCCGGCCGCCTGGTGCTGGTCAAGCCGCCCGGTGGCGCATCGACGCCACGCATCTTCGGCTCGCCCGACCTCAAAAGGGACTCGAAAACTGCTACAATCCAAGGCTTTGCTGCAAACAGCTCTTCTGACCTGAACGCCTGTGTGGTGTTTGGCCGGAACGACCTGCAGCCGGTTGCGCAGGCGCTCTGCCCGGAGGTCGGGCACTGCATCGACTGGCTGGCGTCCCAAGGATTGAACGCTCGCATGAGCGGCTCGGGCACCGCGGTTTTTGCACCGCTGGCACCCGGGCAAACGGTCCGGCAAGACGCCCCACCCGGGTGGCAGGTGCGGGTTTGCAACAACATGGATGCACATCCATTGGTCGATTGGCAGTCGTAGGCAAGCGGTCACGCACCGCCCTCAAGCCAGTAGGTCCAGCGGTTGCGCAACCTGCGACAATTTCGGTGGCTCGCGCTTCACGGCACGGGCCTCCTGCGTAGGGGAGTCGCCAAGTTGGTAAAGGCACCGGATTTTGATTCCGGCATGCGAGGGTTCGAGTCCTTCCTCCCCTGCCACCGTTTTCTGACAGCACACACACTGGCCATCACCGATGGCCGTTGTTTTTTGATCGCGGCCCTGCGACGGCCGCCCAGACCGCCGGGAACGCCATGCAAGTTCAGCCTCCGGATTTCATGATCTTCACCGGCAACGCAAATCCGGTGCTGGCGTCCGAGATCGCCCAGCACCTGGGCACCCAGCTCGGTTCCGCCAATGTGGGCCGCTTCTCCGACGGCGAAGTGACCGTCGAGATCACGCAGAACGTGCGCGCCCGCAACGTGTTCGTGGTTCAGTCCACCTGCGCCCCCACCAACGAAAACCTGATGGAACTGCTCATCATGGTCGACGCGCTCAAACGCGCCTCGGCCGAGCGGATTTCTGCGGTCATTCCCTATTTCGGCTATGCCCGCCAGGACCGCCGGCCGCGCTCGAGCCGCGTGCCCATCAGCGCCAAGGTGGTGGCCGACATGCTGCAGACGGTGGGTGTGAGCCGCGTGCTCACCATGGACCTGCACGCCGACCAGATCCAGGGCTTCTTCGACATTCCCGTCGACAACATCTATGCGTCGCCGGTGCTGCTGGGCGATCTGCGCACCAAGAACTACGAAGACCTGCTGGTGGTCTCGCCCGACGTGGGCGGCGTGGTGCGCGCGCGCGCGCTGGCCAAGCAGCTCAACTGCGACATGGCCATCATCGACAAGCGCCGCCCCAAGGCCAACGTGTCCGAGGTCATGCACGTCATCGGCGACATCGACGGTCGCAACTGCGTGATCATGGACGACATGATCGACACCGCCGGCACGCTGGTGAAGGCGGCCGAGGTGCTCAAGGAACGTGGCGCCCGCAACGTTTACGCGTACTGCACGCACCCCATCTTCTCGGGCCCGGCCATCGAGCGCATTGCCAAAGGCAACGCCCTCGACGAGGTGGTCGTGACCAACACCATTCCCCTGTCGCAGTCCGCTCAGGCCTGCGGCAAGATCCGCCAGCTCTCGGTGGCGCCGCTGATCGCAGAGACGATCGCGCGCATTGCCTCGGGCGAGTCGGTCATGAGTTTGTTCGCCGATCAGGACAACCTGTTCTGAGGCAGCAAAAAGCCGGCCGCCCCTGTGGCGGTCATTGTTGAAACAGAGGCGTTCTGGTCGCGGAACCCCTCAACTGGAGTCAGTCATGCAATTTGTCGCTTTCGAGCGCACCAAGCAGGGCACGGGTGCGAGCCGCCGCCTGCGAATCACCGGTCGTGCGCCCGGTATCGTGTTCGGTGGCAATGTGCCGCCCGCGTCGATCGAACTCGATCACAACGCGCTGTGGCACGCCCTGAAGAAGGAAGCGTTCCACGCCTCCATCCTCGACATGGAAATCAACGGCAAGACCGAAAAAGTGCTGCTGCGCGATGTGCAGTACCACCCGTTCAAGCCGCTCGTCCTGCACGTGGATTTCCAGCGCGTGGACGACAAGACCCGCCTGCGCAAGAAAGTGCCGCTGCACTTCACCGGCGCTGAAGAGTCGCCGGCCGTCAAGGGCGACAAGTGCCTGGTGAACCACGTCGCCAACGAGATCGAGATCGAGTGCCTGGCCACCGCCCTGCCCGAGTTCATCACCGTCGACCTGAGCCAGGTCACCAAGGGTGCCACCGTGCACGCTGGCGAGATCAAGCTGCCCAAGGGCGTGAAGATCGTCACCCACGGCCGCAAGGACATCACCGTGGCCACCGTGGTCGAGCCGGTGGAAGAAGTGGTGGCTGCGCCCGCCGCTGCACCCGCCGCCGACGACAAGAAGGCTGCCGCCAAAGGCAAGAAGAAGTGATGCTGCTGTGACCGGGCGGCGCGTGCGCCTGCCCCGTCCTGAAGGCCCGCCCCGTGCGGGCCTTCTCTTTTGGGACAATCCGGGGCTGCTTCACCCCCCATCTCCATGATCAAGCTGATTGCCGGTCTGGGCAACCCGGGCCCGGAATACGAACACACCCGCCACAACGCCGGTTTCTGGTGGGTGGACGAAGCCGCCCGCCTGCTCAAGGTGTCGCTGCAGCTGGAGCGCACGCATTTCGGCCTGGTGGCGCGCGCCAACGTGGCGGGCCAGCCGCTGTGGCTGGTCGAGCCGCAGACCTTCATGAACCTGTCGGGCAAGTCGGTGGGGTCGGTGGCCCGCTTCTACAAGATTGCGCCCGAGGAGGTGCTGGTGGTGCACGACGAGCTCGACCTGCCGCCCGGCGAGGCCAAGCTCAAGAAGGGCGGCGGGCATGCGGGCCACAACGGCCTGCGCGACATCCATGCGCAGATCGGCGCCGACTACTGGCGCCTGCGCATCGGCATCGGGCATCCCGGCAACAAGAACGAGGTGGCCAACTGGGTGCTCAAGAAGCCGTCGCCCGACGACCGCATCGCCATCGCACAGGCGCTGGACCGCAGCCTGAAGGCCTTGCCGAACCTGATTGCGGGCGAAATGGACAAGGCCACCGCCCTCATCCACACCAGCAAGCCACCGCGGCCCAAGCCGCCGCGCCCGGTGCCGCCTCAGGCCGACGGCGGACCACCCGCGGCCGACAAGCCCTGACCGCTTTTCTGCAGCCGCTGGTACTTCTGCCAGAGGGTTTCACGCGATTCGACGCGGTTCGGGTCGACGGGGATGCAGGCCACCGGGCAGACCTGAACGCACTGGGGCTCGTCGAAATGGCCCACGCACTCGGTGCACCGGTCGGGGTCGATCTGGTAGATCTCCTCGCCCATGAAGATCGCCTGGTTCGGGCACTCGGGCTCGCAGACGTCGCAGTTGATGCATTCGTCGGTGATCAGCAAGGCCATGGCAACCGTCCTCAGGCCTGCAGGGGCGGGGTCTGGAGCCGCGCCGCCACGGTGGGGTTCACCATGCCACCGACATCGCCGCCCAGCCGGGCGATCTCGCGCACCAGGGTGCTGCTGATGCATTGCAACTCGGCCTGCGGCAGCAGGAACACGGTCTCGACCTGCGGCAGCAGCTTGCGGTTCATGGCCGCCATCTGGGCTTCGTAGTCGAAGTCGGTGATGTTGCGGATGCCGCGCACGACGGCGATCGCGCCCTGGGCACGGCAGAAATCCATGATGAGCCCGTCGAAGGCGAGCGCCCGCACGCGGCCGGGCATGGCCCGCGCCGATTGTTCGACCATGGCCAGGCGGTCGGCCAGGGAAAACTGGGTCTTCTTGTGGTGCGCCACGGCCACCGCCACGACCACCTCGTCGAACAGCCCCGCGGCGCGGCGCATGACGTCTTCGTGGCCGAGGGTGAGCGGGTCGAAAGTGCCGCTGTAAACGGCAATGCGGGGGGAAGCGGCAGACATGGCGCGATTATCCCGCCTGCCTCAGGCCGCCAGCGGACGCAGCAGGTGAAAGGCCACGGCGCCAGCGCGGCCGTGCCGGTGCAGCGACAGCCCGAGCGCGGCCAGCTCCGCCTCGCCATGGGGCCTGGGCGCCTCGAGGTACACGAAACCGTCGGCCGACACGGCGGCCCGGGCGGCCCGCAGCGCGGGTTCGAACAGACCGGCGGCCTCGAACGGCGGGTCCAGAAACACCGCATCGACGCCCTGCCCCGCCGCGGCCTGAATGGCGGCCAGCCCGTCACCCCGCTGCACGCGCACCGCATCGGCCGACAGCCGCTCGCGAACCGACAGCAATTGCCTGACCAGCAGCGGGTCCTGCTCGACCATGACCACCTCGCGCGCACCGCGGGAGGCGGCCTCGAAGCCCAGGGCACCGGTGCCGGCGAAGGCGTCGATGCAGCGCCAGCCGGTGAGGTCCTGGCCCAACCAGTTGAAGAGCGTTTCCCGCACCCGGGAGGGCGTCGGTCGCAGGCCGGGCCGGTCGGCCACCGGCAGTGGGGTGCGTTTCCATTGACCGCCGAGGATGCGGACCTCGTGCGGCGCGGCGGCGGTGTTTCGCTTCATGGCGCGAGCTTACCGCCCGCTGCGCCGGTGCACCGGGGTCAGGGGTTGGCCGCGCCCACCACCACCGTCACCATGCGGTCGGGCTGGAGCGCGCGCTGCATGGCCCGGTGCACTTCGTCGCGGGTGAGGCGGCCGATCTGCGCCGTCCAGGTGTCGAGGTAGTCCAGGGGCAGACCGTTCCAGGCGATGTTGGCCACGTTGTCCAGCAGCTTGCGGTTGCTGTCGATGCGCAAGGCAAAACCCTTGATGAGGAAATCCTTGGCGGCCTGCAGTTCGGCCTCGCTCGGCCCGTCCTTCAGGTAGTTGGTCAGCGTGTCGCGCACCACCCGCACGGCTTCGTCGGCCTGGTCGGGGCGCGTGGTCATGCCGATCTGGAAAGCGCCGGCATGGCGACCCGGCGAGAAGCCGCTGTACACACCGTAGGTGAGCCCGCGCTTCTCGCGCACCTCGGTGGTGAGCCGCGCGGTGAATCCCCCGCCGCCGAGGATGTGGTTGCCCACCAGCAAGGGGAAGAAATCGGGGTGGTTGCGCGCGATGCCGGGCTGACCGATGGAGATCTGCGCCTGCGCGGCCTTGAACGGAATGCGCTTTTCGGCGGCCGCCGTGAGCGGCTTGACCTCGGCCACCGGTGGCAGGTCGGTGCAGCCATGGGGCGCGATCGCCGCCATGAGCGGGTCGACGATGGCCTGCACAGCCGCCCGGTCGACGGCGCCGACCACCGTCACCTGCGCGCGGCAGGCGTTCATGTGGCGGCGGTAGAAGGCCTGCATGTCGGCCACCGACACCGCGTTCAGGGTGGCCGGGGTCACAAAGCGGCCGTAGGGGTGGTCGCCGTACAACGCCGGCCCGAAGGCCTGTGCGGCCACCGTCGCCGGGCGGTTCTGCGCTTCGCGCAGCGCAGCGGCCGAGCGTTCGCGGTTGCGCTGCCAGACGCGGTCGGGCCAGGCCGGCGCGGCCAGTTGCTGGGCGGCCAGCGCCACCGCCCGCGGCAGGATCGCGGCATCGGTCAGGCTGCGCAGTTGTACGGTGAACCGGTCGCTGCTGGCGCTGGCGCCGAACTGCGCGCCGAGGTCGACCCAGGCCACCGACAGCGCGTTCTCGTCGCGCGCGGGCTGCCCGGCGTGTGCCAGCACCCCGCCCGACAGCAGGCCGGCGGTGGCGTTGGCCAGTCCGGTCTGCGCGGGTGGCTCACGGCGGCTGCCGCCGTCGACATCGATCTGCACGTCCACCATCGGGATGCCGGGGCTGTTCACCAGGTACACGCGCGCACCGCTGGGGTGGGTCCAGTGCTCGACGGGAATCGTGGCGTGCGCGCCCGCCGACAGCAGACACGCGCCCAGCGCAAGGAGAGTCAGGCGGCGGCTCATTGACGCACCTCCGAAGCAACGGTTTCAGGCATCAGGACACCGGTGTTGAGCGTGCGGTCGGTGAAGTACCGCTGCGCCACCGAGCGGACCTGTTCCGGGGTCACGGTCCTCAGCTGGGCGACGAGGCGTTCGCCGGCGTCGAGCGGCAGGCCGTTGATCCAGTAACTGCCCAGTTCCTGCGCCTGTCCCATGACCGAGTCGAGCTTGTAGACCTCGCTGGCCATCCACTGGGTCTTCACGCGCTGCAACTCGGCCGGATTCACGCCCTCGCGGGCGATGCGTTCGACCTCCAGCTTGAGCGCGGCCGACGCCATCTCGGTCGAGACACCGCGGGCGGGAACGGCCGACAGCGTGAACGTCTGCGGCCCCCGGCCCAGCAGGCCGTAGCCGGCGCTGGCGCTGTCGGCGACGCGCTTGCCCGCGTTGCCTTCGCCCTGCACCAGCGCCCGGTCCAGCCTCGCACCGTCGTAGCCATCGAGCACACCGGCCAGCATGGCCAGGGCCAGGGCATCGCGGTCGGCCTCATCGGCGCGCCCGGTGTAGCGCGGCGCGTGCCACGCCAGCACCACAAGTGGCTGGTCGGTCCGGCCGCGAAACTCCAGCCGGCGCGGGCCCTGCTGGGGCGGCTCGATCCTGGGCTTGCGGTCGGGGACAGCGCGTGCCGGCACGCGACCGTAGGTGCGCTCGGCCATCTCGCGAACCTGCTCGGGGTCCACATCGCCGGCCACCACCACCGCGGCGTTGGCGGGCACGTACCAGCGGCGGTGGAAGTCGCGGGCCTCTTGCGGCTTCATCGACTCGATGTCGTTCATCCAGCCGATCACCGGACGGCGGTAGGGGCTGGCCTGCCAGACCATCGCATTGAAGGCCTCGAACATGCGCGCCCGGGGTGACTCCTCGGTGCGCTGCCGGCGCTCTTCCTTGATGACCTCGATCTCGCGCGCGAACTCGTCGTCGGACCACCGGTTGTTGGCGAACCGGTCGGCCTCGAGCTTCATCATGTCTTCGAGTGCAGCCGATGGAATCTGCTGGTGGTAGGCGGTGGCGTCGCGGCTGGTGAACGCGTTCTGCTGCCCGCCCAGGGCCGCCACGCGTTGCGAGAACTCACCGGGCTTGAGCGTCTCGGTGCCCTTGAACATCATGTGTTCCAGCACGTGGGCCACGCCCGATGTGCCATCGACCTCGTCCATCGAGCCCACGCGCACCCACACCATGTGCACCACCGTGGGTGCCCGGCGGTCGGGCCGCACGATCAGCGTCATGCCGTTGGACAGGGTGAACTGCCGGACCACGGACGCCGCGCTGGCAGGGGGCGGTGGCGACTGGGAAGGCTGGGGAAGCGTCTGGGCAAAGGCCGGTGCGGCCAGGGCCAGACCCATCGAAAAAGCGAGCAGAAGGCGTTTCATAGAATCCAGAGGATTGCAGAGATTGGAAAATGTTCTCGTTCTTTCGAAAGAAAAGCCCCACCGAGGTGCCGGCCCAACCCCCGACGGCCGCGGTGTTGGCCGCCGAACCGGCTGTGACCGCCCCGCGCCAGGGGTGGCTGGACAAGCTGCGCGCGGGCCTTCGCAAGACCGGGGGCAGCCTGGCCACGGTCTTCACCGGCACGCGCATCGACGAAGACCTCTACGAGGAGCTGGAGGCCGCGCTGCTGATGGCCGACGCCGGCGTGGCGGCCACCCAGCACCTGCTCAACGACCTTCGCCGGCGGGTCAAGGAATCGAAAACCACCGAACCGGCCGCCGTGAAGGCCCTGCTGGCCGACGCGATTGCCGACCTGCTGGCGCCGCTGCAGAAATCGCTGGTCATCGGTGAACACAAGCCCACCGTGATCATGGTCGCCGGCGTGAACGGTGCGGGCAAGACCACCTCGATCGGCAAACTCACCCGCCACCTGGCCGGCGAAGGCGCCAGCGTGCTGCTGGCCGCGGCCGACACGTTTCGCGCGGCGGCGCGCGAGCAGCTGGCGGTCTGGGCCGACCGCAACACGGTGGAGATCATCACGCAGCAGGGCGGTGACCCGGCCGCCGTGTGCTTTGACGCGGTGAGCGCGGGCAAGGCCCGCGGCAAGGACGTGGTGCTGGTGGACACGGCCGGTCGCCTGCCCACCCAGCTGCACCTGATGGACGAGCTGCGCAAGATCAAGCGGGTGGTGGCCAAGGCCGACCCGAGCGGACCGCACGAAGTGCTGCTGGTGATCGACGGCAACACCGGCCAGAACGCGCTGGCCCAGGTCAAGGCCTTCGACGAAGCCCTGCAACTGACCGGACTGGTCATCACCAAGCTCGACGGCACGGCCAAGGGCGGCGTGCTGTGCGCCATCGCGCGCGAGCGGCCGGTGCCGGTGTACTTCATCGGGGTGGGTGAAAAGCTCGAAGACCTCGAGACCTTCGACGCCCGCGAATTTGCCCAGGCCTTGCTGAGCTGACGCGCTCAATCGGCGCTGTCGTCGCTGTAGTGGCGCCAGCTGCCCATCGCGTTGCGCATGGTGAGCAGTTGCCGCTCGAACGTGGGGCATGCCTTGCACATGGCCATGTGCACGCGCAGCGCGAGGCGCTCGACCAGCGGCAGGGCACGGTCCTCCCGGGCAATCAGCAGGGCACTGACTTCCTTGCAGGTGCGGCGCAACGGGTAGACGGGCTTCATGGGTGGGGACGGGCAAACCAGTTCAATTCCAGGCACTCGCGCAAGCGCAAACGGGCCCGGTGGAGCTGAACATACAGGTTCGTCGGCGTGAGCGACAGGGCCTTACAGATTTCCTCACTGCTCAACTCCAGCCATTCGCGCATGAGGAACAGGCGCCCCTGGGCGGGTGGCAGCTTCTCGGTGCAGGCCTCCAGGATGGCCATGAACTGGCGGCTGCCCAGGTCCTGCTCGGGGTTGCCCCAGTCGGCCGGGCGCTCGGCATAGTGCCCGTCGGCCCTGAACGGCATGTGGTCCAGCGGGTCGGCGTCATCGTCGTCGCCATGGCCATACGACACCTCGCGGCCCTGCACGCGCAGCACGTCCACCACCTTGTGCTTGAGGATACCGACCAGCCAGGTCTTGAGCTGGGAACGGCGCTCGAAGGCCTGTGGCTTGGCCAGCGCGGCCAGCAGAGTCTCGGACACCGCGTCCTCTGCCCAGGCTTCGTTGCGCAGCTGCAAGCGGGCAAATTTCAGGAGGAAAGGGCGCAAATCTGCGACTTCCTGCTCGAATGGGGTGGGCGGCATGGGGCGGCAGTGTAATGAATGGCAGAACGCTTCGACTGGACGGGTGTATCCCCACCGGAGCCTGCCATGCGTTTCTTGCCGTCTCGTTGCATTGCCCTCTTCATGCTGGCCGCTGCCCTGCAGGGCGGGGCCGCCCTTGCCCAGCCGACCGCGCCCGCGCTGGCGGGCCGGACGGCCGACGCCCAGCCTTTCGATCTGGCCGCGCGCCGCGACAAGGTCGTGCTGCTGGTGTTCTGGTCCACCGACTGCGCGGTGTGCCGCGACAAGATGGCCGAGCTGCGGGCCAATGCGCGCGGGTGGCAGGGTCAGCCCTTTGAACTGGTGGGCGTCAACACCGACCGCACGCGCGACGGCTTCGACCGCTGGCGCCAGTTGGTCGAGGTCACGGTGCCCGCCGACCAGCGATTCACCCAGCTCTGGCGCGGCCAGCCGGGGCTGCGCGACGGCTTCGGCGACGTCGGCACCCTGCCCGCCGCGTTCCTGATCGACAAGGCGGGCCGCGTCGTCGAACGCTACAACGGGCGCATTCCCCCCGAGACCTGGGACCGCATCGCGGAACTGCTCTGACCGTCCGACGAACGGTGTAAGGACGGCCCTGGCACGCCGACCCACGGGCACCAGTCAGTCCGAACCGTGCCTTCGCCCGGTGGCCGCTGGAACCCGCAGGAGCTCGACCCATGAACCAACGCCAATTCATCGCCGCCGCCGCCACCTCGATCATGTCGATGGCGCTGTTGTCCACCCCCGCGCTGGCGCAGAACGCCGGCAAGGAGAAGTGCTACGGCATCGCCAAGGCCGGCCAGAACGACTGCGCCAACCTGGCGGGCACGCACTCGTGCGCCGGCCAGAACAAGGTGGACAACGACAAGGGCGAATGGAAGTTCGTCGCTGCCGGCACCTGCAAACAGATGGGTGGCCTCTCGGCCGACGAAGCGAAGAAGGCCGCTGGCAAAGCCTGATCCCGTGAGCCGCCTGCCCATGCCCGCTTTGCTGCCGGACCGGCCGCCGGTGGGCATCGGCTGGCGCGCACCGCACCACCAGGCGCTGCTGGTACGTGCGCCCGACCTGGACTTCATCGAAGTCCACAGCGAGAACTTCTTTGCGCTGCACGGCGCCGGGCATGCCTTGCTGCTGCAGGCCCGCGAACGGCACGACCTCAGCCTGCACGGCGTGGGTCTGTCGCTCGGCTCGGCCACCGGCATCGACCCCTGGCACCTCGACCGGCTGGCCGACCTCGTGGCCGCCACCGAACCCCGCTTCGTGAGCGAGCACGCCTGCTTTGCACGGGGCCCCTGGAACGGCCGCACGGTGCACGCCGCCGACCTGCTGCCACTGCCCTTCACCACCGAAGCCCTGGATGTGCTGGGCGCCAACGTGCAGCGGGTGCAGGACCGCCTGAAGCGCCCGATCGCCATCGAAAACCTGTCGGCCTACCTTCAGTGGCCCGACGAGGCGATGGGCGAGGCCGAATTCCTGTCGCGGCTGAGCCACCGCACCGGCTGCACGCTGTTGGTGGACATCAACAACCTGTACGTGAACGCGCTCAACGACATGCGCCGGCAAACCTGCCCGGACCCGGAGAAGGCCGTGCGCGAGTGGCTGGACACCATCGACCCCGCGTCGGTGGCCGAGCTGCACCTGGCGGGTCACCACGACCGCGGCGATGTGGTGATCGACGACCATGGATCGCGTGTGTCGGACGCCGTGTGGCGCCTGTACCGACACGCGATCGCCCGGCTCGGCCCGGTGCCCACACTGGTCGAATGGGACACCGATGTGCCCGCACTCGACGTGCTGCTGGACGAGGTGGACCGCGCACGCGGCCATGCGCAAGCGGCCACGGCGCCTGCCCGGGAGGCCGCATGAGCGGTGCGCTGGCGCGACAGCAACAGGCGCTGCTCGACGCGCTGTTCATCACCCGACTTGACCCAGCCGATGCAGATGCCGCCCTGTCGGCCGGCATCGCCGTGTACCGGGCCAATGGCCACGCGCATGCGGAACGCGCGTTGGCCGCCGCTTACCCGGTGGTGTGCGCGCTGTTGGGCGATGAAGGCACCGCGCCCCTGGCGCGCGCTCTCTGGCACCACGCGCCGCCCGAGCAGGGAGACCTCGCCCGATGGGGCGCGGCGCTGCCGGACTTCATCGGCGCGCAAGCCGCTTTCGACGGCATGCCCTGGTTGCCCGATGTGGCGCGGATTGAATGGGCCTTGCACTCGGCGGCCCACGCCGAAGGCCGCGAGCCCGATTTTTCGACCTTCGAGCGGCTGATCCACGACGACCCGGATCAACTGCACCTTCAGCTGGCCCCCGGCACCGCATTGATCCATTGCGGCTGGCCGGTGCTGGGCGTGATCGAGGCGCACCGCCCCGGTGGTCCCGACCTCGCCACCGCGGGTGAGCGGCTTCGCACCGATCCTGGCGGGTGGGTGCGCGTCTGGCGACAAGGCTGGCGGGTGTCTGAGGCACGTGTACCGCCCGATGTCGCCGCCTTCGAACGCGCCCTGCTCGACGGACTGTCGCTCGGCGCCGCACTGGCGAAAGCGCCGATCGACATCGGCCCCTGGCTGCAGCAGTCAGCGAGCGAGGGTTTGTTGCTGGCCATCACCGCCCCACCTGGACAACCCGTTCCACACCCCGGAGAAGTTTCATGCAACCACCTGGCCTGATCGATCGGATCACCACGACCTGGCAAGCCGTCGAACGCGCCCTTCAGGCCGCTCAGGCGCCAGCCCAATGGCTCGCCCGCCTCTACATGGCGCAGGTGTTCTTTCTGGCCGGCCTCACCAAACTGCGCGACTGGGACACCACGCTGTTCCTCTTCACCGAGGAGTACCGGGTGCCGCTGCTGCCACCGGCGGTGGCGGCGTGGTCGGGCACCGCAGGCGAGTTGATCCTGCCCGTGCTGCTGTTGCTGGGCCTGGGCGGGCGGCTCGCCGCGCTGGGCCTCAGCGTGGTCAATGTGGTGGCTGTGCTCAGCCTGGCCGACATCCCGCCGGCCGCACTGCAGCAACACCTGACCTGGGGCGCGCTGCTGGGGGCCTTGGTGCTGTTCGGCAACGGCCCATGGACGCTCGACCACTGGCTGAGCCGTCGTCGCGCGGTGCGCATGTCCCCGCTCGACGCCACGGCGCGCGGCCTGGGCTAAGCTGTGCGCACCCCCGCGTGGCTGCTCATCGGCCAGCGCAGCGGATCCCGAACCGACCCGCCATGCTCGACAGCACCATCCAGCGCGCCCTGAAGCCGTTGTTCACCCGCGTGGCGCGGGGATTCGTGCACGCCGGCATCGGTGCCGACGCCGTGAGCTGGATCGGCTTCGGCATCGGCATGCTGGCGGCCGGTGCCATTGCGCTGGGCCATTTCGCGGCGGGGCTTGTGTTGCTGCTGCTCTCGCGCCTGCTCGACGGCCTCGATGGCGCGGTGGCCCGAGCCACCCAACCCACCGATCGCGGCGGGTTCCTCGACATCTCGCTCGACTTTCTTTTCTACGCGTCCATTCCACTGGCCTTCGCGGTGGCCGATCCGGCGCGCAATGCGTTGCCGGCGGCCGTGCTGCTGGCCAGCTTCATGGGCACGGGCAGCAGCTTCCTGGCGTTCGCGGCGCTCGCGTCCAAGCGCGGCATCACCTCGACCGCACTGCCCGACAAAAGCTTCTATTTCCTGGGCGGATTGACCGAAGCCACCGAAACCATCACCGCGTTCGTGCTCATGTGCCTGTGGCCGACCTGGTTCCCGGTGATTGCATACGTCTTCGCCGTGCTGTGCACCATCACCACGGGTCTGCGCATCGCCTGGGGCATTCAGCGGCTGCGCTGACGCCAGATCCTTTTCTCGATCTCGAGCACCACCAGCAAGGCGAGGCCCGCACCGGCAGCAGCCACCAACTCGAACGCCTGCAGGGGCCGAGTGTTGAACAGCGTCTGCATGGGTGGTGCATAGGTGAAAAATGCCTGCAAGAGCACCACCGCCGACACCGCCAGCAGGACGAGCGGAGTGCCACGGACACCTTGCGAGGTGAACGACGGCGCCTTGAGGTGGCGCACACTGAACAGGTAGAAGACTTCCATGGCCACGAGCGTGTTGACGGCCAGCGTTCGCGCTGCCTCCACCCCGGCTCCACGCGAAAGTGCCCACTCAAACATGCCGAAGATCCCCGCGAGGAACAGCGCGGATACCAACCCGATCCGCCAGACGACGAAGCGCGACAGCAAGGGTTCGTCCGCTTTTCGTGGGGGTCTTCGCATCACGTCGGTCTCGGCGGGCTCGAAGGCCAGCACCATGGCCAGCGCCACCGAGCTCACCATGTTGACCCACAGGATCTGAGCGGCAGAAATGGGCAGCGCCAGACCAAGCAGCACTGCGGTCAACAATGACAGCGACTCCCCCCCGTTGACCGGTAACAGAAAAGCGATGGTCTTGCGCAGGTTGTCGTGCACCGTGCGCCCTTCTTCCACCGCGTGCGCAATCGACGCAAAGTTGTCGTCGGCCAACACCACGGCGCCAGCCTGCTTGGCCGCCTCGGTGCCCTTGCGTCCCATCGCCACGCCCACATCGGCCTGGCGCAGCGCCGGGGCGTCGTTCACACCATCACCCGTCATGGCCACCACCTCGCCTTGTGCCTGCAACGCGCGCACCAGTCGCAGCTTGTGCTCGGGACTGGCGCGGGCAAACACGTCGGCTTTCTGCACAACTTCGCGAAGCCGAGCATCGTCAAGTGTCTCGATCTCCGGACCCCCAACGGCATGAACCGTGTTCGCCATGCCGAGCTGTCGGGCGATGGCCGCTGCCGTAAGGGCGTGGTCGCCAGTGATCATCTTCACTCGGATGCCTGCCTGCAGACACCGCGCCACCGCAGCCACGGCCTCGTCGCGCGGCGGGTCGATCAGACCGACCAGGCCCAGCAGTGTCAGACCGCCCTTCAGTTCGACGGGTTCGAGCGGACCTCGCCCCAGACGGGTGCAGCGCGCCAGTGCCAGCACGCGGCGGCCGGCGCGAGCCTGTTCGTCAATCACTTCGTGCCAATGGACGGGATCAAGCTCTTGAACCTCGCCATGAAAGCCCATCACGTCATGGCACATGGCCAGCACGCGCTCAGGTGCACCCTTCACCAGGATGATCTCGTCCGAGCCAACCTCGTGGACGGTGGCCATGTATCGATGCTCGGACTCGAACGGAATGGCCCCGGTTCGGGGGCGCTCGGCCGCAAGTTCTGCGGGCACCAGACCGGCCTTCATGGCGAGCGTGAGCAAGGCTCCCTCGGTGGGGTCGCCGGCAACGCGCCAGCTTCCTCCAGGCCCGTCGTCGTGCAGACTGGCGTCGTTGCACAGTGCCGCCGCCTCGGCCAAGGCCAACAGCGCGGGCGCCGTCCTGTGCAGCTCGGCCGTCTGCAACACATGTCCCATCCTGTGGAGCGAGCCCAGCGGGGAGAGGCCTGCTCCCTCCACATCGATCCGCTCGCCGGCCAGGATCACCTGCTGCACCGTCATTTCATTGCGCGTCAGTGTCCCGGTCTTGTCGGAACAGATCACCGTCACCGCGCCCAGCGTCTCAACGGCCGGGAGCCGACGGATCACGGCGTGCCGGGCAGCCATTCGCTGGACACCGATGGCCAGCGTGATCGTCATGATGGCGGGCAGGCCCTCAGGAATGGCCGCCACGGCCAGTCCCACGGCGTTCATGAACATGTCGGCAGCCGCCCCGCCCCGGACCCAGGTGCCGAACACAAAGAGCAGCGCTGCAGTGGCCAGGATGGCCAGCGTGATCCAACGCGTGAGTTGCGCCATTTGCCGCACCAGCGGCGTGCTGCCAGGCTCCACGGTGGCCAGGAGTCGGCCGATGCGCCCGACTTCGGTCTGCGATCCGGTGGCCACCACCAGCGCCAGTGCCTGACCCTGTGTGACGAGCGTGCCGGCATGAACCATGCAGGTTCGGTCGGCCAGTGTCGCTGTCGCAGGCACAGCTGCCAGCGACTTGTCCACCGGGACCGACTCCCCCGTGAGGGCCGATTCGTCGATGCAGAGGCGCTGAGCCCTGAGCAGGCGCGCATCGGCCGGCACGCTGTCACCCGACGCAAGCTGCAACACGTCTCCTGGCACGAGCCCTGTCGCATCGATCTCCGCCAGGCGGCCATCGCGCCAGACCAGCGCGTGCGGCGCCAGCAGGTGCCGGATCGCCTGAAGGGCGCGCTCGGCCTTGCCTTCCTGAAGCACGCCGATGCCCACATTGAGCAACACCACTGCCAGGATCACCATGGCATCCAGCGTGTGGCCGATGAACAAAGTGATGCCGACGGCCATCAGCAACACACCGATCAGCAGGTTCTGGAATTGGGCCGCAGCGCGACGCCACCAAGGCACAGGCTTGTCCAGGGCGAGGCGGTTGGCCCCATGCCGGTCCAGGCGGGTCAGCGCTTCCTCACTCGCCAGGCCACGATCGGTCGAGTGAACTCGCAAAAGTGCATCGGCTGGCGACATGGCGTGCCATGCAACTGGCGACCCGGGGACGGTCTGGGGCTGTGGATCCTTCATGTCGATCGACCATAGCGCACAGCTGCGCCGTCCTGGCTGACCGGGATCAAGCTTGCAGTCTCGGGACTCGATCCTGGGCAGGGGCATCGGCAAGGAAGCGGGGGTTCCCGTGCGGCAGGTGTAAGAATGTCCGCAGCCCGCACGACCATCGGGACAGAACAACCTGTCTGCAATCCGTGAACCCCAAGAAAATCCTGCTCCTTCTGGCGATTGCCGGCGCCATTGCCGCGTTCTTCGCGTTCGACCTTGGCCGCTTTCTGAGCCTGGAGCAGCTCAAGCAGAGCCAGGCGGCCTTTGCCGAACTGCAGGCCGCCCACCCCTGGCGGGTGGTGGCCGCCTACTTTGCCATTTACGTGGCGGCCACGGCCCTGTCGCTGCCAGGTGCCACCATCATCACGCTGGCCGGAGGCGCGCTGTTCGGGCTCTGGTGGGGCACGCTGATCGTGTCGTTTGCATCGAGCATCGGCGCCACGCTCGCGTTCCTGGTGGCCCGCTTTGCGCTGCGCGACACGGTGCAGGCGCGCTTCGGGCAGCGCCTGGCCGAGATCAACCGGGGCGTCGAGCGCGACGGCGCCTTCTACCTGTTCACGCTGCGGCTCATCCCCGTGGTGCCGTTCTTCGTCATCAACCTGCTGATGGGCCTGACCACCATGAAGGCCCGCACCTTCTACTGGGTGAGCCAACTGGGCATGCTGGCGGGCACGGTGGTGTACGTGAACGCGGGCACACAGCTCGCGCGCATCGATTCGCTGCAGGGCATCCTGAGCCCGGGGCTGCTGGGCTCTTTCGTGCTGCTCGGGTTGTTCCCGCTGGCCGCGAAGTGGGTGCTGGCGGCGTTGCAACGGCGCAAGGTGTACGCGCGCTGGGCCGGTCAACGCCCGCGCCGGTTCGACCGCAACCTGATCGTCATTGGCGGCGGCGCGGGCGGTCTGGTCACGGCGTACATCGCGGCCGTGGTCAAGGCCAAGGTCACGCTGGTTGAAGCCCACAAGATGGGCGGCGACTGCCTGAACTATGGCTGCGTGCCCAGCAAGGCACTCATCCGCAGCGCCAAACTGGCGCAGCAGATGCGCCATGCCTCGGCCTACGGCCTGCAGGACACCGAACCGCGCCTGTCCTTCAAGGCGGTGATGCAGCGCATCCAGCAGGTGATCCGCGACATCGAGCCGCACGACAGCGTGGAGCGCTACACCGGCCTGGGTGTGGAGGTGCTGCAGGGCTACGCCCGGCTGGTCAATCCATGGACGGTCGAGATTGCCCTCAATGGCGGCGGCACACAGCGGCTCACCGCACGCAGCATCGTGCTGGCCACGGGCGCTCGGCCCTTCGTGCCGCCATTGCCGGGCCTCGACGACGTGGGCTGCGTCACCAGCGACACGCTGTGGGACACCTTTGCCCAGCTCGATGAACCACCGCGCCGGCTGGTGGTGCTGGGTGGCGGCCCGATCGGCTGCGAACTGGCGCAATCGTTCGCGCGCCTCGGCTCGCAGGTGACCCAGGTGGAGCTGGCACCTCGCGTGATGCTGCGCGAAGACCCCGAGGTGAGCGAACTGGCCCGGGAAGCGCTGCAGAAGGACGGCGTGACCGTGCTGACCGGTCACAAGGCCATTCGATGCGAACGCGACGGGGACGAGAAGGTGCTGGTGGTCGAACACGGCGGCACCGAGCGGCGCATCGCCTTCGACCAGTTGCTGTGCGCCGTGGGCCGCAGCGCGCGCCTGACCGGTTATGGGCTCGAGGAACTGGGCATCCCGACGAACCGCGTGATCGAGACCAACGAATACCTGGAGACCATTTACCCCAACATCCTCGCCGCGGGCGACGTGGCGGGGCCCTACCAGCTCACCCACGTGGCGGCCCACCAGGCGTGGTACGCCGCGGTGAACGGCCTGTTCGGCGAGTGGAAGCGCTTCAAAGTCGATCACTCGGTGATTCCCTGGACCACGTTTCTCGACCCCGAAGTGGCGCGGGTCGGCCTCAACGAGCAGGAGGCGCGCGAGAAAGGCATTGCGTTCGAAGTCACGCGCTACGGCATCGACGACCTCGACCGCGCGATCGCCGACGGTGAGGCCCGGGGCTTCGTGAAGGTGCTGACCGCCCCGGGCAAGGACACGATCCTGGGCGTGACCATCGTGGGCACGCACGCGGGCGACCTGCTGGCCGAATTCGTGCTGGCCATGCGCCACGGCCTGGGGCTGAACAAGATCCTCGGCACCATCCACACCTACCCCACGCTGGCCGAAGCCAACAAGTACGCCGCGGGCGAGTGGAAAAGAGCCCACGCGCCAGCCGGTCTGCTGCGCTGGGTGCAGCGATACCACGACTTCAAACGCGGATGAAACCACAACACCCCCGACACTCCCGTCGCCTAGGCCCTGCGGTGGCCGCCCTGGCGCTGGCCGCCGTGCTGCCCACGGCATTCGCCCAGGGCACGTCCGATCTCGCGCCACTGCTCGACGGAGCGGGCACCATCGACCCGCGCTGGCGGGTCGTCGGGTTTCCCAAGTCGCAGCGCGAGATTCCCCCGACGCGCTTCGAGCCGGGCGAGGCCGACGGCGTGCGCGGCGTCAAGGTGGTGGCCGTGCGGTCGTACGGAACGCTGTCGCACGCGGTGGCGGGCCAGGGTCAGCCCACCGGCGAGCTGCGCTGGCGCTGGCGCCTGGACGAGCCGCTCACCGGTGGCAACGCGGTCCCCGACATCCTGACCAAGGCGGGCGACGACGCCGCCTTGAAGGTGTGTGCCATGTTCGACCATCCGCTGGACCGGGTCCCCTTCATCGAGCGCCAGGTGCTGCGCCTGGCGCGCAGCGTGAGCGGCGAAGCGCTGCCGGCGGCCACGGTGTGCTACGTGTGGGACAGCATCCAGCCGACCGCCACCACCGCCGACAACCCGTACAGCCGGCGCGTGCGTTTCATCGTGCTGCAGGGCAAGGGCGCGCCCCTGTCGCGCTGGCTCGAGGAGCGGCGCAACCCGGCAGAGGACTTCAAGCGGCTGTTTGCCGACGAACTCCCGGCTGGGTCGCCGGTGCCCGCGCTGACGCAGATCGTGGTGGGCGCCGACGCCGACAACACCGGGTCGCGCAGCACGGGGTGGGTCGCCGACGTGCGACTGGCGCGCTGAGCGCCGGCGTACCATCGCGGCCCATGCGCAGCGGAATCACGCGACTTCTCTTGCTGGGCGCGGGCCACGCGCACGTTCAGGTGCTGGCCCACCTGGCCGAACACCACCCTGCCGACCTGCAGGTCACCCTGCTGTCGCCACACCCCTTTCAGCTGTACAGCGGCATGGTGCCCGGCCTGGTGGCCGGTCGCTACACCGAGGCCGAGAGCCGCATTGAATTGCCGGCGCTGGTGCAGGGGGCGCACGCCCGCTGGATCGCGGGGCGGTGCGTCGGCATCGATGCGCAGGCGCGCACCGTGCAATGGCAGGCCGTTGGCGCGGGCGGCCGTGCTGACGGGGGCGCCACCGACACGCTGGGCTACGACCTGCTGTCCATCGACACCGGGGCCGTGCTCGATCGCAGCCGCCTGGAGGCCGGAATGCCGGGCGCCATCGAACACGCCCTGCCCTTGCGGCCCATCGAACAGTTCAGCGCCCGATGGCCCGAGGTGCTGGCGATGGCCCGGCAGCGACCGCTGTCGGTGGCCGTGGTGGGCGCCGGCGCGGCCGGGATCGAGGTGGTCTTCGCCGCGGCGCAGCGCCTGCGTGCCGAAGGCATGCCGGGCTCGACCTTCACACTCATCACGGGTGGGCCCGAAGCCGGCGCTGGCTACCGGGCGGGTGTGCGCTCGCTCATTGCGCGGCGCCTGCGCCGCGAACAGATCGACGTGCTGCGCGAGCCCTGCGTGGGGTTCACCCCCGACGGCGTGCGGCTGGGCAACGGCGGCCTGCTCCGCTGCGATGTGCCCCTGCTGGCCATCGGCACGCACGCCCCTGCCTGGCTGCAGGGCAGCGGCCTGGCGCTGAGCGAAACGGGTCATGTGCTGGTGAACCGCTTTCAGCAGAGCACCAGCCACGCCAACGTGTTCGCCGCCGGCGATGTGGCCACCCGGGCCGACCACCCGCACGCCAAAAGCGGCGTGTACGCGGTGCGTGCCGGCCCGGCGCTGGCGCACAACCTGCTGGCCGCCCACGAAGGTCAGGCGCTCAAGCCCCATTGGCCACCGGGCTACACGCTCAACCTGCTGTCGTGTGGCACGGGGCACGCCATCGCCAGCTGGGGCCCGTTGCGCACGCAAGGCGCATGGGTGTGGCGCTGGAAGGACCGCATCGACCGACGGTTCATCGAAAGGTATCGGCGCGACACCCCGGTGTCTCCCGCCACAGGACCGGTGGTGCGGGCCACACACCCCCCCCAACCTGAGGATGACCGCCTTCGCCCCTGAGGAATGACGGGATGGTTGAGCTCTAGACTCGGGCATACCCATTACCCGTACCCAGCATGCCCATGCCCCGTGTCACCGCCCTGGCGTTCGCCGCCTCAATCGCCATGCTTTCTGGCACCGCACTGGCACAACCGGCGACCACGGACGCACCGGCGATGCACCCCTGGCAGGTGCCGCCACCGCGGCTGACGGCCGAGGCCTATTTCACCAACCTCAAGGACGGTGATCGCATCGAGACCCCTTACCTCGTCAAGTTCGGGCTGTCCGGCGGGTGGGGTCTTGCGCCCATCGCCAAGCCGGGGCAGCGCAAGAGCGGGCACCACCACCTGCTCGTCAACCGCGACCTGCCTCTCGACTTCAAGCAGGCCCTGCCCTTCAACGACCAGTACATCCACTTCGGCAAGGGCCAGATGGAGACCGTGCTGACGCTGCCACCGGGCGAATACACGCTGCGCATGCTGCTGGCCGATCAGCAGCACCTGCCACATTTCGTCTACAGCAAACCCACCCGCATCACGGTCACGCGCAAGACCGATGTGGATCCGGCCACGCTGCAGAAGAAGCAACTGGAAATCGGGCTGGACGCGCCTTCGGCCAAGCCGCCGCTGCGCGTGCGCTTCCATGCCTCGGGACTCAACGTGGCGCAGCAGATGCAGAAGCTGCCCGACACCGGGCACTTCCGGCTGACCATGACCCGGGATGGCAGCAGCACCGCTTCGGCGCCCATGAATTTCCTCGACGGGCAGACCGAGGTCTGGCTGGCGCCGCCCGCGGGCACTTACACCCTGCGGCTCGAAATGCTCGACAACCTCGACGAACGCAAAGCGCTGGCCGAACCGGTGACAGCCCGCCTTGAAGTGCGCTGAGGGGATGTGCCAGCGCGGCTGGCGGATTCAGCAGCCGAGCTGATCGGCGAGGTGCAGCAGGTCGCGCGCGTGCCAGAGGTTGGCCGGATCGCGCGACACATCCTTGGGGTGCGCCGGTCCGAATTCGAACGGGCGCTCGATGTAGGCGGTGGCCAGGCCGCAGCCGCGCGCCGCGGCCAGGTCGTCGTGGTGGGCCGCCACCAGCATCACCTCGGCCGGTGCCACGCCGAACACCTCGGCCACGCCCAGGTAGGTGCGCGGGTCGGGTTTGTAGGCACGGAACACCTCTGCCGACAGCACACAGTCCCAGGGCAGCCCGGCGCGCTTGGCCATGTGGGTGAGCAAGCCCAGGTTGCCGTTGGACAGCGAACAGATGACGAAGCGCGACTTGAGCCGCGTGAGGCCCGCCACACTGTCGGGCCAGGGATCGAGCCGCTGCCACACGCGGTTGAGCTCGGCCCGCTCGGCCTCAGCCAGGTGATCGAGCCCGAAGCGCGGCAGGATGCCGTCAAGGATCATGCGGTGCAGCACGTCGATGCGGGTCCAGCCCAGTTCACCGCCCCGAACCCGCTGCATGGCGGGCTGGTAACCGGCGCGCCAGGCGCGTGCAAACGCATCGGCGTCCACCTGCGGGAACCGCGCCGACACCTCGCGCACGATGCTGCCGTGCCAGTCGACCACGGTGCCGAAGATGTCGAACGCCAGGACCGAGACCGGGGCCGGCATGGGCTCAGTCCACCAGCAGGCGGATGCCGTCGGCCACGGCGGGCACCACCTCGCCGATGTCGGCCGCCTGCGCAAAACCGTGGCGTTCGAAAACCGCCAGCACCTCGGCCACGGACTCGGGTGCACACGCCACCAGCAGCCCGCCGCTGGTCTGCGGGTCGGACAACAGCGCCTGGTCGGTGGCCTGCAGCGCAGCGCCCAGGCGAACCTCGTGGCCGTAAGCGGCCCAGTTGCGGCCCGAGGCGCCCGTGACCATGCCGGCGCCCGCCAGCTCGCGCACACCCGGCAGCAGCGGCACGCGCGACCAATCAAGGCGCACCGTGGTGTCCGCTCCGCGGGCCATCTCCATGGCGTGACCCGCCAGGCCGAAGCCGGTGATGTCGGTGAGCGCGTGCACGCCGGCCAACGCCGCCAGCTCGGGGCCCGGTGTGTTGAGCTTGGTGGTGTTGGCGATCATCTGCGCGTAGCCCTCGGCGTCGAGCCGGTCTTTCTTGAGGGCGGCCGACAGCACGCCCACGCCCAGCGGCTTGCCCAGCACCAGGCGGTCGCCCACCCGGGCATCGGCGTTGCGCTTGACGCGCTTGGGGTGCACCAGCCCGAGGGCCACCAGGCCGTAGATGGGCTCGACCGAGTCGATGGTGTGGCCGCCCGCGATCGGAATGCCGGCCGCCTTGCACACGTCCTGACCGCCCTTGAGGATCTGCCCGATGGTGTCGGTGGACAGCACAGAGATCGGCATGCCGACCAGCGCCAGCGCCATGATGGGCGTGCCGCCCATGGCGTACACGTCGCTGATGGCGTTGGTGGCGGCGATGCGCCCGAAGTCGTACGGATCGTCGACGATGGGCATGAAGAAGTCGGTGGTGGCGATCAGCGCCTGCTCATCGTTGAGCTGGTACACCGCCGCGTCATCTGCGGTCTCGATGCCCACCAGCAGGGCGTCGGGAATCGGCATGGCGGCGGTGCCCTTGAGGATTTCGCTGAGCACACCGGGCGCGATCTTGCAGCCGCAACCGCCACCGTGAGACAGGCTGGTGAGGCGCGGCTGGGTGACGGCGGCGGTGTGGGGTGCGTTCATGGGGTTTCTCCGGTTCGGGGGATGGCCGTCAGGTCGGCCAGCAGGGCCAGCAGCGCCGCGCGCTCATGGGCGGGATCGAACAGCGGCGCGCGCTCGGCACATTGTGCCGTCAGGTGCGCCAGCCTTCCCGCGGCGAGGGTTTGACCGGCGCGGCACTCGCGCAGCAGCGCGGCCAGGGCCGGTGCGTCCCCCGGCGCAAAGTACCCATCGTAGGCCTCGCCCAGCATGCCCACGTTGCCGTCGATCCGCGAGGCCAGCACCGGCGTGCCGCAACGCACCGCCTCGAGCACCGCATGCGCGCCGCCTTCCATGCGGCTGGTGTGCACCAGCACGTGGGCTCGCTGGATGCGGCGCAGCACCACGCCATGGGCGAGGCCGCCAAGCCACCGGTAGTGCGGGCAGGCCGCGGCCGTTTCGCGGGCCGCCTCGCCCAGCGCAGGATCCAGGGCGTCACCGATGTGGTCGATGCGGATGCCCTCGCGGGGACCGATCAGCCGCGCGGCCTCGAACAAGGTCTGGGGCCATTTCTCGTCGCGCAGGTGCCCCACCATGAGGGCGCGAAGGTGCTGGTGCGGCTTGGGCACCGCCACGCGCGACGGGCCGGACTGGAACACCACCCGGCACTTGGCGCGCAGTTCCTCCGGCAGGGCCAGCGGCCCGCGTTCCTGCAACACCACCAGGCGGTGCGCCTGCCCGATTGACCGCTGTGCCTGGGCGTCGCTCCCGATGTCGCGGTACAGGTCGGTGCCGGTGAGCACCACCACCAGCGGCGCGCTCGAATCGGCCCGGGCCCAGGCGTCGATGGACGCCGCCGAGCGGCGCGCGTGCAAGGCCATCAACACGGCTGGCTTCTCGGGTATCGAGTCATCGGGCCATTGCTTCGACAAGGCCACTCGATAATGGGCCGACAACAGCCGCGCCCATCGCTGCGCGGTTTGCCAGTTGCCGTTGTTCGCATCGGCGAGCGCCGGCGTCACGATGCAAACAAGGGGTCTGTCGATGGGGGCCATGGAGCCGGTGATTGTGGGTGCGGCGAGCTCGGCGCGTGGCGATGCGGCCATGAAGGCCCGCAACGCCGGTCGAGAAGCGCTCGCGGTGCTGCTGCGCCAGAGCCGCGCCCGGACGATGCGCCTCTTCGATGCACTGGCGGGCTCGCTCGGTCCCGGGCTGCAGGTGCCGCAACTGCCCGAACTCAATCCGCCGCTCTGGGAACTGGGCCACATCGGCTGGTTTGCCGACCGCTGGATCGTGCGCAACCCGCAGCGTGGTCGGGGGGTGCAGGCCGACCCCGCCGCGCCGCTGGCACCGCCTCGCCAGGCGGCGCGGGGCGTCGACGCCGACGCGCTGTACGACAGCAGTGCCGTGCCGCACGACGCCCGCTGGTCGCTGCCCCTGCCCGATCAGGGCGCCACGCGCGCCGATCTGCACGCCAGCCTGGAGGACACGCTCTCGCTGCTGGCCCGCGCCGACGCCAGCGACGACGCGCTGTATTTCTTTCGCTTGGCGCTGTTCCACGAGGACATGCACGCCGAGGCCTGGGTGGTGCTGGCGCAGTCGCTGGGGATCGACGTGGGGGAGCAGGCGCCCCCGCCCGTGCAGGCCGCCGCCGCCAGCCTGCTGGTTGATGCCGGTGGATGGACGCTGGGCTGGAGCGAACCGGGATTCGCCTTCGACAACGAGTTGCGCAGCCAACGCGTGAAGGTGAAGGCGTTCGAGATCGACGCCCTGCCGGTGAGCTGGGCGCGCTACCTGCCCGCCGTCGACGCGGGTGCGGTGCCCGTGCCGCGGTACCTCAAGCGAATGGGTTGCGGGCGCTGGTGGCGCTTGTCGCAGGGGCATTGGCGGCTGCTGGAGCCGTGTTCCCCGGTGTGCCACGTGAGCGCGGACGAAGCGCGAGCGTGGTGCGAATGGGCGGGCCGGCGCCTGCCCACCGAGGCCGAATGGGAAATGGCCGCGCACCTGGCCCGCGGGTTCGAGTGGGGCCAGGTATGGGAATGGACCTCCAGCCCGTTCGCACCGCTGGCCGGCTTCAAGCCCCATCCGTACCGGGACTACTCGCAGCCCTGGTTCGACGGCCGTCCGGTGCTCAAGGGCGGGTCGTGGGCGACGGCGGCGCACCTGCGGCACCCCCGGTTCCGCAACTTCTACCCCGCCGGCCGCACCGACATCCTGGCGGGGTTTCGCAGCGTCTCGGCGTGACGCGCCGTGCCGCGCGCATATGATCCCGCCGCCGGCGCGATGTGCGCCGTGCCCGGCATGCCGCCTCCCCTGACTGCGAGGCTGCGCCTTTCCTCCCACCGACGCCTCTCTTGAACAGGACGACCGACATGAAGACCCATCCGATCCTCGCCCGCCTGCGGAACATGCTGCTGCCCGCCCTCGGGTTTGCCCTGGTGACCGGCGCTGCCCAGGCACAGACCGTGTTTCGCGTGACCACCATTCCCGAGGAAGCGGCCACCGAGCAGATCCGCAAGTTCACCCCGCTGGCGAGCTACCTCGAGAAGCAGCTGGGCATGAAGGTGGAGTTCACCCCGGTGAACGACTACCCCGCCGCGGTGGAGGCCCTGGTGAACAAGAAGGTCGACCTGGTGTGGTTCGGCGGCTTCACCCATGTGCAGGCCAACCTGCGCTCGGGCGGCAAGATCGTTCCGTTGGCCCAGCGCGAGGAAGACACCAAGTTTCAGTCGGTGTTCATTGCCAAGACCGACTCGGGCATCAAGTCGCTGGCCGACATGAAGGGCAAGCAGGTGTCGTTCGGCTCGCAAAGCAGCACCTCGGGCCATCTCATGCCGCGCAGCTTCCTGCTGGCGGCCAACATCAACCCCGAAAAGGACTTTGCGCGCATCGCCTACAGCGGGGCACACGACGCCACCATCGCGTCGGTCGTGAGCGGCAAGGTCGACGCGGCGGCGCTCGACATCACGGTGTGGAACAAGTTCGTCAACGAGAACAAGGTCGACACCAAGGCGGTGAATGTGTTCTACACCACGCCGGGTTACTTCAACTACAACTGGTCGGTGCACGCCGACATGCCCGCCGCGCTGCGCGAGAAGGTCAAGGCCGCGCTGATCGGGCTGTCGCCGGCCAACCCCGAGCACGCCGAAATCCTCAAACTCAACCGCGCGTCGCGCTACATCGAAACCCGGCCCGAGAACTACAAGGGCCTGGAAGCCGCTGCCCGCAGCGCCGGCCTGCTCTGACCGGCGCTCGAACACGCGCATGGACATCGCACTGGAGGGCGTGACCGCCCGCCACCCCGCGGCGCGGCCAGGCCAGCCTGATGCGCTGCGGGGCCTTGGCCTGCGCATCGCAGCGGGTGAACACGTCGCGGTCATCGGCCCGTCGGGGGCGGGCAAGACCACGCTGTTGCAGGTGCTCAGCTGCGCCATGCCGCCGCTGGCCGGTGCACTTCGGCTGGACGGGCAGTCGCCTTGGTCGCTTCCGCGGCGCGACCTGCAGCGCCTGCGCGGTCAGCTGTTCCTGGCGCCGCAGGTGCCGCCGCTGCCCCCGCGCCAGCGCGTGGTGACGGCGGTGCTGGCAGGTCGCCTGCCCGCGATGGGGCTGTGGGCCAGCGTGCGTTCGCTGTTCTACCCGAGCGACATTCCCGCGGCCTATGAAGCGCTCGAGCGCTTCGACCTGGGCGACAAACTGTTCGAGCGCGTCGACCGGCTCTCGGGCGGCGAGCGCCAGCGGGTGGGCCTGTCGCGCGCCTTGCTGGCCCCTGCCCGGGTGTGGTTCGTGGACGAACCGCTGTCCGCGCTGGACCCCACGCGCTCGCGGCAGGCGGTGGCCACGCTGATCGACGGCGCCCGAGAACGCGGTGCCACGCTGGTGGCCACGCTGCACCAGGTGGACGTGGCGCTGGCCAGTTTCCCGCGCATCGTGGGCCTGCGCGATGGCGAGCTGGCCTTCGACCTGCCGGCGGCCGAGGTGACGCGCGAGCGGCTGGCGCGGCTCTACGAACAGCACGAGCACGAGCTGCGCGGCGATGTGGCGCCACCCGATGCCACGGACACGCCCGCCGTGCAGCCCGTGGTCATGCACTGCCGCTGACATGGGCCCGACCGGCATCCGGAGCGCTCCCTCGCGCGACCCCGCCTGGGTCCGGCGCCTGTTCTGGATCGGCGCGCTGCTGGTGGTGCTGTGGCCGTTGGGCGTGGCCACCGAGTTCAGGCCCTGGGTGCTGGTCGAAGCCCGCAACCTGCAGGTCACCGGCCAGTTTCTGGGCACGTTCTTTCCGCTGGCGCACGACGCCGAGTTTCTGGCCATGGTGGCCCGCGAGACCTGGCGCACCGTGGCCATGGCCACGGCAGGCGTCACGCTGGCGTTGCTGGTGGCCATTCCGCTGACCCTGGCCGGCACGCGCGTACTGTCGGTGTCGGCGCTGTCGGGCCGCATGGCGGCCTGGCCGGCGGTGGTGCGGCAAGCGGTGCGCTGGCTGTTGATCGTGCTGCGCAGCGTGCCCGAGCTGGTGTGGGCGCTGGTGTTCGTGCGCGTCGTCGGGCTGGGTCCGACCGCCGGCGTGCTGGCCATTGCACTCACCTACGGCGGCATGCTGGGCAAGGTGTATGGCGAGATTCTGGAAAGCGGCGAGACCCACGCAGCCCAGACACTGCTGCGCAACGGCAGCGGGCGCCTGCAGGCCTTCTTCTACGGGTTGCTGCCGACCAACGCGGCCGAACTCACCAGCTACACCGTGTACCGCTGGGAGTGCGCCATCCGGTCGTCGGTGGTGCTCGGGTTTGTGGGCGCGGGCGGGCTGGGCCAGCAACTCGACAACTCGATGAAGATGTTCAACGGCGGCGAGGTGGCCAGCATGCTGCTGGTGTTCATCGCGCTGGTGGCGCTGGCCGACCGCGTGAGCGCGGGTTTGCGAAAGGCGCTGGGATGAACGACCTGCGCCGACCGGCCGCCAACCCGCCCTACCGGCTGCCGCCGCGCCTGTTCGACGCGCGCTGCAAGGCCTGCTGGTTCACCGCCGCGGTGGTGGCGCTGGTGGTGGCCAGCTTCTGGTCGCTCGACCTGCAATGGCGCGCCTTTTTTTCGTGGGAAGCGCTGGACAGCATGGGGCGTTTCGTGGGCGAGTTCTTTCCGCCCGACACCTCGCCCGAATTCCTGCAGAAGGTGGCCATCGGAACCTGGGAAACGCTGGCCATGTCGGCCCTGGGCACCGGGCTGGCGGCGGTGGCGGGCCTTGCGCTGGCACTCCCGGCCAGCCGCCTGCACGAAGGCCATGCCGCCCTGGCCCGTTCGCCCACCCGCCTGGTGCTGAACGCGCTGCGCAGCATCCCCGAGCTGGTCTGGGCGGCGCTGCTGCTGATCAGCGCCGGGCTGGGGCCGTTTGCCGGCACGCTGGCGCTGGCCCTGCACACCACCGGCGTGCTGGGCCGCCTGTTTGCCGAAGCGATCGAGAACGCGCCGCCCGGACCCGCCGCCGCCCTGCGCGCGCATGGTGTGGGCAACGGCCGCGTGTTTCTGTACGCCACGTTGCCGCAGGTGCTGCCGCAGCTGATGAGCTACACGCTCTACCGCTGGGAAAACAACATCCGCGCCGCCGCCGTGCTGGGCGTGGTGGGCGCGGGCGGACTGGGCCAGTTGCTGGCCTTCCACATGGGGCTGTTCCAGATGGGCAAGACCGCCACCGTTCTGGGCGCCATGCTGCTGCTGGTGGCGCTGGTGGATGCGCTGAGCCACGGCGCGCGCCGCTGGCTCACGCGCTGACCGCCGGGCTCAACGGGGCAACACGCGCAGCACCTGGCCGTCGCGGGCGTCGGTCAGCAGGTACAACAGGCCGTCCGGGCCTTCCCGCACGTCGCGCACACGCTGGCCCAGGTCGGTCAGCAGCTTTTCTTCGCGCACCACCTTCGCGCCGTCCATCTCGAGCCGGGCCAGGTAGCGGAACTTCAGCGAGCCGGTGAACGCGCTGCCTTTCCAGGCCGCACCGTATCGGTCGCTGCGCAGGAACACCAGCCCCGCCGGTGCAATGGATGGCACCCAGTAATGCACCGGCTGCTCCAGCCCTGCCTTGCTGGTGATGCCATCGCCGATGCGGCCGCCGCCGTAGTTCTCGCCGTAGGTGATGACCGGCCAGCCGTAGTTCCTGCCGGCCTCGGGGCGGTTGAGTTCATCGCCGCCCTGCGGGCCGTGTTCGATGGTCCAGAGTGCGCCGTCGGGCCCGAGGGCCGCGCCCTGGATGTTGCGGTGCCCCAGGGTCCAGATTTCGGGCAGCGCGCCCGCGCGGGTGGCAAACGGGTTGTCGGGGTGGGCACTGCCGTCGACCCGAATGCGCACCACCTTGCCGTGGTGGTTGTCCAGCGTCTGCGCGTCCTGCATGCGGGTGTAGCGGTCGCCGAGCGACAGGAACAGACTTCCGTCAGCCGCCTGCACGATGCGGCAGCCGAAGTGCAAACGGCTGCCCACCTTGGGCTTCTGGCTGAACACCACGCGCACGTTGTCCAGCCGGGTGCGGTCGTCGGACAGCCGGGCCGACGCCATCGCGGTGGAGTTGCCACCGGGACCGGGTTCGCTGTAGCAGAAGTGCACGGTGCGGTTCTGCGCGAAGTCGCGGTCGGCGATCACGTCGAGCAGGCCACCCTGCCCCACGGCTTCCACCTCGGGCACGCCGGCCAGCGCGGGGCCCACGCGGCCGTCGGCTTCCACCACCCGCATGCGGCCAGGGCGCTCGGTCACCAGCAGGCGACCGTCGCCCAGAAAAGCCAGGCCCCAGGGGTTTTGCAGGCCACCGGCCACCACCTCGGTCCTGAGCGCGGCGGGCTGTGCCAGTGCCGGCACCACGGTGGCGGTCAGCAGCGCGGCCACCGCCACCAGATTCAATGTCTTCATGAGGGCTCCCATCGGAATCGAAACGATCAACCCGGTGGATGCGCGCCGCCCCCGCGCGGTTCCCGCCGGCTCAACCGAACGGCCGCACACCGAACAGGAAACCGTGGGCCCAGAACGCGAACACGGCGTACAGCACCAGGCCGCCCGCCAAGGCAATCAGGTCGTTGGCCTTGCCGGGCGACGCGCCCTGCACCGGACGCACCAGCCCCGCCGAGGCGCGGCGCTTGAGCGAAATGCGGTCGGCCACCGCCCACGCCAGGAACGTGCCGAACAGCAGCACATCGCCCAGGGTGCCATTGGCCAGCAGGTGGGCCAGCGCCCAGAACTTGGTGGCGGCCAGCATGGGGTGCTTGGCGGCGCGCTGGATGCGCCCCGGCAGATAGGCCGCCAGCAGCAGCACGAACACCGGCAGCATGAGCAGCGCCGCGATGTGCCGCATGGCCACGGGCGGCACCCAGAGCACCACCGGGTCCTGGCGGGCAGCGCTGTAACCCGCCACGATCAGGCCGAACCCCGCCAGCGCCACCACGGTGTAGAGCCCCTTCCACGGTCCCTCCCCCATGCGCAGCGCCAGTGCGTTGCGCCCCCGGGGCGCGAAGATCGACACGGAATGGATGCCGAGGAACAGCACGAGGCCGATCACAAGCCAGGTCATGGGAAATCTCCAGGAGGTTGGGGCCACGCTGATGGCGCGACTGCCGCGGGCGTGACTCTACCGGACTGGCAGGACGCGCCCGCGACGGGATCGTCCGATCGCCCGATGGCTGGCCCCGGATCGATCCATTTAAATAACATGGTATATATCTGGTTATCTGAAAACCGGAAATGACCATGCCGAGCGATGTTGTCAAAGACCTGGGCCTGCTGACCCTGGGCACCCGCCTGAAGCGGCTGGGTGATCGACTGCAGGCCCAGACACAACCCCTGCTGGAGGGCCACGGGATCGAGGCACCGGTGTCGCTGCAGCCAGTGCTGGCGGCACTGCACCACCTGGGCCCGCTGTCCGTGGGTGACATGGCGCTGGCGCTGGGCCTGAGCCAGCCCGCCGTCACGCGCCAGCTGACCAAACTGCAGGCCATGGGCTGGGTGTCGGCCCGTCTCAACAGCGCCGATCTGCGCTTGCGCACGGTCGAACTGACCCCGCACGGGCGCGAACAGGTGGACCGTGCCCACCAGTTGGCGTGGCCGCGGGTGCGTGCCGCCGTGGCGGACGCCTGCGGGCCCGACGGGCAGCGCCTGCTGGACTGCATTGCCGCCCTGGAAGACGCCCTCGCCGCCAAAGAACTGGTTCACCGCGCCACCGCGCCGGCAACCTCATCCGGGGACCCACATGCATCCACTTGACCGCCCGGTGTGGCACAGCCTCACCACCCACCACCGGTCCTTCAGCGAAGGCGGGCCGCTGGCCCGCCGCTTCCTGCCGGACGTGACCCTGTTCGCCTCGCCCTGCGACGACACACCCGCCGCATGGCAGGCCGTGACCGACCTGCTGCGGCCTGGTGAACGGGCCTTCCTGCTGCAGGTGAATCCGGTGCCGCTGCCCCCGGGCCTGCGGGTGCTCAAGTCGGCCGAAGGCGTTCAGATGGTGGCCACCCGGCCACTGGCCGCCGAAGCGGACGAGCCGGTCGCTGACCGCAGCGCGGCAGACGGCGCGATTGTGTCGCTAAGCGACCACGACGCCCCCGACATGCTGGCGCTCGCGCAACTGACCGAGCCCGGCCCGTTCATGCCGCGCACCCACACCATGGGCAGCTTCATCGGCGTGCGACATCAAGGCCGCCTGGCCGCCATGGCGGGCGAGCGCTTGCGCCAGCCCGGCCACACCGAGGTCAGTGGCGTGTGCACCCACCCGGCGCACCGCGGCCAGGGCCTGGCCCGTCGCCTGTCGGCCACGGTGGCTGCCCGCATCCAGGCCCGCGGCGATCTGCCCTACCTGCACGCGTGGGCCAGCAACACCGCCGCCATCGCGCTCTACCAGTCGCTGGGTTTCGTGGTCCGGACGGCGGTGAACGTGGTGGTGATCGAGCGCGAAGGCTTGTGACGCGTCGCCCCGCGACGCGCGTCAGTTCCAGTCGTCGATCTTCAGGTCGTCGGGCGATGGCTGGCCGGCGCCCCGTTCCACCAGATCGCGCAGGCTTAGGAGGAACACCGCCCACTTGGTGCTGCAGTGGGCCGTGAACTCCACCTCTTCGCGCCAACCGCGGTGGGCAAACAGCACCACCGTCATGCCGCCCTGCTCGGCCAGTGCAAACGACACCTCGGTCCCCACCCATTCGGGCGGGCCGTCCTGCACCCGCCACGCCACCTTCCGGCCGGGCGCCAGTTCCGTCACGCGCATGTCGAAATGCCCCTTTTCGTCGCCGCTGGCCGACAGGAACCGGAACGTGATCGAGCCCCCCAGCGAGGCGTCGCCCGAGGTGCTGCGGGTCCACCAGCCCGCCAGGCCATCGATGGTGGCCAATGCCCTGAAGACGTCCGATGCGGGTGCCCGAATGCCGATGCGATGAACGATGCTGACCATGAAAACGCTCCTGGTGTGGTGAAGGAGCGCAATCTAGGTGGCCAGGGCGGGCAGGCGTGAGCAACAAGTCTGTCGCGATCGGGGACACCGCGCGCGACATGAACCAGCGCCCCACCAGACCCCGACCTTCGTCCGGTCGATGCCCCACCCATCCGGCGCTGGTCAAGGCAGCCGGCCTTGGGCAAGATACCGTGTCGATCAACCGTCGGGCCCGTCGTGATGTCAAAGCCGCTGTTTCGCAGCCTTGTGCCTTTCTTCGATGCCCGGTCTCTCCGGCGGGTCGACGCACTGAATCAGGCCACCGTGCACCGGTCAAGCAAGGCGTTGCGCTGGAACGGGGTTCATGTGGAGCTTGCATCCCACGAGGGCTGGGAGGTGGACGATGTGCGGATCGACGCCCACTATGTGGCGGTCAATCTGGACGACGCGCCCCTGGTCATCGAGCGAAGGGTGGGCACGGGTCACCGCAAGGAGGTCGTGCCGCCGGGAACGCTGGTGGTTCACCCGGTGGGCGAGGCCTTCACCTTTCGGGTCGCGCAGGGATCCCGCTGGGGCGGCGTCGTTCTGTCACCTGCGCTGGTCGAGTCGGCGGTCGGACGCCGGCTCGACGCTCCGGCGTCTTTTGGCGAAGCAGATGCCCAATCGGTGTTGATCGTCAAGGCGCTGCTCGAAGAAACCTTGCTGGGTGGTCCGACCGGCGCCTTGTACGCAGAGCACCTGGGTTCGGCACTTGCGTTGCGTCTGGCGGCCCGTCAAGGTGCTGCCACCGATCAGATGCCCCGACGGTCCCTGGGCGGCATCGCACCGAATCGGCTCAGGCGGATCGAGGCCTACATCGAGGCGCACCTCGAAGGGCCGCTTTCGCTTGAGGAACTGGCTGGAGTGGCCGAGCTCAGCCTGTTCCACTTCGCCAGGGAATTCAAGGCAACCGTCGGTCAGACACCCCACCAGTACGTGCTCCAGCGCCGGCTCGAGCGCGCCAGGCACCTGCTCGATCAAGGGGCAGGATCGGTCCACGACATCTCGCTGGATTGTGGGTTCTCGGATGCCTCCCATCTGGTGCGTGCCTTCCGTTCCCGTTTCGGCACAACCCCAGGCCAATGGCGCGCTCGCCACCGCTCCACCCCGTCCCGCGATTGACCTGCGATTGACACGCGATTGACCCGCAAGCGGATTCCATGTCCGCAACACTGTTCCATCCACCAAGCCGAGCGGCTTCCTACGATCGACCACTTCGCACAACAGGGAGCATCAGGCATGGAACAGATTTCCTTCACCAGCGGCGCCGAGCGACTGGTGGGTCACCTTCACCTTCCCGACAGGCCCCAAGACCGCACCGACAGCGTTGTCCTGCTGGGCCCCATGACCTTCCAGAAGGAGCAGGCCCCCACCGAGTATGCGCGGCGCCTTGCCAAGGCCGGATTTGCGGCGCTGGTGTTCGATCCCCGGTACCGAGGCGAAAGCAGCGGCGAGCCGCGCTGCTGGGAAAACCCGGCGGCCAAAGTCGAGGACGTGCAAAGCGCCGTGTCCTTTCTGACCTCGCACCAAGCCACCGCATCGGGACGCGTCGCAGGGCTGGCCATCTGCCAGGGCTCTTCAGCGATGCTCGTTGCCGCGGCCAGGGACCGCAGGATTGCAGCCATCGCCACCGTGGCCGGGCACTACAGGGACACCGAAGGCGACATCGCCTGGCTGGGCGCTGAAGGCCTTGAACGGCGCAAGGCACGCGGTCAGGCGGCGAAATCCAAGTACGTGAACGACGGAACCATCGAGTACGTCGCGGCCGTCGATCCGGTCGATCCCGAGGTCGGCATGCCGGGCAAGTTCGTTTGGGACTGGTACCACCACTGGTCAGACAGGGGCCAATGGGACAACCGCTACGCCGTGATGAGCGATGCCGATCTGCTCGGCTTCGAGTCGATCAGCGCAGCGCGCGAAATGACGACGCCCTGGCTGATGGTCCACAGCGACCAGAGCTTTCTTCCGGACGCGGCGCGCAGGCATTTCGACGCTGCGCCCAGTGCACGAAAGGAAGTGTCATGGGAGGGACAGACACCCCACCTTTCCTACTACGACCAGAGCGATCTGATCGATGCGACCGTGCTGCGCATTGCGACGTACTTCAAGCGCCATCTTTGACGGCCCGCCACCGGACGGCGGTTCGTTCGGGCGCCCACGCCAACCGGCTCAGGAAATCGAGTTCATCAGGTAGCTTCGCACCGCTGGGTCCTCGGTCAGCCCGATCGCGGTTTTCAGCGAGGACGCGGCCATCGCGGGCTGCCCAGCGGCCGCCTGTGCATGGGCCAGCGTGACCCAATAGGGTTGGTAGGCCACGACCTCGGCAGGCACCAGGCGCTCCAGTACCGCAAGGGCCTGCGAGTGTTCGCCTGCCTCGACCATGGCAGCCGCCTGCGCCACCAGCACCCCGATGCTCGGGAGCCGGCTGGCCAGCAAGGCGTACAGCGTGGCCAGCGCTTCGTGGTTCGTGCGCCCGGTGATGGGGCGTTGCACATGCACCGACTGGATGGCGGCCTCGCACTGGAATCGGCCGAACACCCTTGCGCGCGAGGCCTGGATGAGTTGATGCTCTGCCTCCACGATCATCGCCCGCGACCACAGGCGGTGGTCCTGCTGGTTCAATGGCACGAATGCGCCGTCCGCGGTCCTGCGGGCAGGCCGTCGGGCCTCGCAGTACAGCATGAGCGCCAGCAGCCCGCGGGCCTCGGGCTCGGTCGGCAGCAGCGCCACCAGCAAACGGCTCAGGAACAGGGCCTCCTCAACCAGCGCGATGTCGCCCGTGGCCGCCCCGGCAACGGCGTCCCAGTGGGTGCCGTAGGCGGCGTAGATGGCGTTGAGCACGTCCTGAAGGCGTTCAGGCATGTCGTCGGCCGATGGCAGCTCGAACCTCAGGCCGGCGTCCCTGATCCTTGCCTTGGCGCGCACCAGCCGCTGGCCCATGGTGGCAGGGGCGACCAGGAATGCCGCGCCGATCTGCGCCGCATCGAGGCCCAGCACGGTCTGCAGCATGAGCGGCGTCCGAACGCCCTCGTCAATGGCCGGGTGAGCGCAGACGAACAGCAACTTCAATCGATCATCGGGAACCCCGTCCGGGTCTGGCGAGACCTCGTCCTGCAGCAGGGCAAGGTCCGCCGCCGACGCGTCGACCACACCCTGGTGCCGGCGCAGGTTGTGCAACTGGTTTCGCGCCGCTGTCAGCAGCCACGCCTGCGGGTTGGCCGGTATGCCGTCGACCGGCCAGGTTCGAAGGGCCGCGACGAAGGCATCGGACAGCGCATCTTCGGACGCCGCAATATCGCGCGACCGGGAGGCCAGCAGCGCGAGCAGCCGGCCGTAAGCCTCCCGCGCCGCAAGCTCGGCCGCCTGGTGAGCGGTCACGCGCCAGGGGGTGCCATCGGGGGCAACACCGGTCGCACCTCCACCGAGGCGTGCGCCGCCGACGGCGCGCGAGCCGCCCACTCAAGCGCGGTGTCGAGATCGGGGACTTCGATGACGAAGTAACCGCCCAGTTGTTCCTTGGTGTCGGCAAAGGGCCCGTCCTGCACGAGGCGCTTGCCGTCGCGGATGCGCACCGTGGTGGCGGTGTGCGGCCCTTGAAGACCGTCGCCCTTGACGATGACGCCAGCCTGGGCCATGGCCCCGATGAAAGCGTTCCAGCCGCCCCAATAGGCCCCGGCGAGCTGGGGATCGTTGCGCTTGGCGAACTCGGACTCGGGTTCGTTGAGAAGAAGCATGAACTGCATGGTGTGTGTCCTGTGTGGGTTCGAGCGTATCGGATGGCATGGGCACGGGTCAACGCAGCACGGAGCGGCGCCGGGCGGCGACGGCGGTACCGAGCAAGGCCACCGCCACGACCACCACGAAAGCCAGGATGGCCAGCTGCGATGGCAACGCATCGAACACCCCGAAATGCACATCACCCGCAAACAGCGCGGCATAGCCGACCAGCGATGACGCCAGCACCGGCAGCGCAAGCCGACGGCGGGCCAGCAGTGCCAGCGAGCCGATCAATCCGCCGAAGACGCCGAGCGCAAAAACGGCGGTCATCCAGCCCGGCAGCGAGAAATAGACCGCCGCTTGTGCGGCCGTCATTCCCTCGGCCATTGCAGCGCGCCCCGCCGGCGTCAGGCTGCCCGCGAACTGAACCATCCCGTAGACGTTCCACAGCACGCCGAACCCAGCCATGCCCCAGAACCACGAGGGTGCGCGCACGCCGCGCGTGTCGAGTGTCAATTCCGTCATGTCCTACTCCTTGAAAGAGTCAGCGACCGGGCGCCGGGTTGGCCCCCACGAATCACCGCTCATGGGGATGACACGCGAGGAGTGGCCGTTTCGACAGCATTGAAGAAAATCTTTTGAACCTCGCCGGCCTGCGCGATCGGTCGGGCCAAGGACCGTGGCAACGCCACCCGGCCAGGCGGGGCAACGAACGTCGCCCGGAGCCATGCCACCCGCGCGGGAAGCCTGGCCGATGCGGGGCGGCACCCGGGGTGGGCGAAGCACCCCTGCCACGGGAAGAGCGCGACCTCTTGGTTGCCTGCCGAACCGGGCCTTCAGGCGATGGACAGACCACCCGGTGGCAGCGCACACTCAACGCACCGAACCCTCCCGGATGCAAGAACCTGTGACCGATGACCAAGCGAATCCAACCACCCAATGGATCGAACACGGCCGCGCGCTGCGCAAGAAGGTCCAGCGCAGCAGCCACCACAAGCCAGGCCACCTGAACCGGGATCCGATCGCCCTGCTGCAGTCCACCGACGCGGGGCGGGTGCCGCGCCTGGTTCCGCTCCGGTACGGTCGGATGCTGGCGTCACCGTTCGCCTTTTTCCGCGGCAGCGCCGTGGTGCAGGCGCATGACCTGCAGCAGACGCCCCACACCGGCCTGCTGCACCCGATCTGCGGCGATGCCCATCTGTTGAACTTCGGTGGCTACGGCACGCCCGAGCGCCAGCTCGTGTTCGACCTGAACGACTTCGACGAGACCCATCCCGGCCCCTGGGAATGGGACCTCAAGCGCCTTGTGGCCAGCCTGAACCTGGCGGCACGCCACCTGGGCCTCACGGCGGTCCAGGCCGATGAATCGGTCGCGGCAGCGGTGGCCAGCTACGTGCAGCACACCGCGAGGTTCTCCACCATGGATGCCCTGAGCCAGTGGCGAAGCCTGATCACCCTGGAGTCGGTGTATGCCTCCAGCAGGGACGAGACCGCCCGCTCGATGCTTGCAAGGGCCATGAGCAAGGCCCAGCGACGCTCCCACGAAATGCTCTTGCCACGGATGGGCACGAAGGTGGACGGCCGGTGGACGCTGCACGACGCGCCGCCCTCGCTGTTCCATGTCCACGGCGGCAGCACCCTCTTCTCGTCCGAGGACGACTGGATGCGCCTGGGCCACTGGACGGCGCTCACCGACCATCTTTACAGCGGCTATCTCGCCAACGTGCCACCCGATGTCCGAGCGCTGCTCTCCCGCTTCCGCATGCAGGACCTCGCCTTCAAGGTGGTGGGGGTCGGCAGCGTGGGCACCCGCTGCCTGGTGCTGCTGCTCACCGACGCCACCGACGCGCCGATGATGTTGCAGATCAAGCAGGCCAATGCGTCGGTGCTGGCGCCTTATGTGCCCGGAAAGTCGCCGCGGAAAGGGCACCACGGTGAGCGTGTGGTGGCAGGCCAGCGTCTGATGCAAGCCTCCAGCGATCGATTTCTGGGGGCCACCACCGGGCCTTCGGGGAGGCACTTCTACGTGCGCCAGCTGCGCGACATGAAGATCGCCGTCGAGGTGGAGACCTTGAACGCGAGGCTGCTGGCCGGGTACGGAGCCCTGTGTGGCCAGACACTGGCCCGCGCCCACGCCAAGGCCGGCGGTGGCGCGGTGCAGGTGAGCGCCTACCTGGGAAAGGGAGGTGCCTTCATCGAAGCCCTGGTGGCCTACGCCAAAGCGTATGCCGATCAGGTGGAGAAAGACTTCAGCGCTTTCCGGGCGGCCTGCCGCAGCGGCCGCATCATTGCCCAGACCGAAGCCGATTTCGGTGCCGACCTGCGCACCTGAACCACCCCGCACCATGGCCCCGTCGGATCGACTTCTTCGGCTTGAGGACCCCGTCGGCGATTTTCCGTTCTACAACGGTGCGCCCGTGGCGCTCTCGACCCGGGGTTGGTGCGCCGTGATGGCGGGCGTGGTGGCCGGGTTCGCGGCGCTGATGTGGCCCGTCGCCTGGCCCGGCGGGCCGCTGGGGGCGATGATCCCGGCGATCTTGTTCGTGGCGATCCCGCTGGCCATGCTGGCGCGCGCGGCGCCCGGTCATTGGCGCGCGCTGTTCGGTCGGGTGGGCTGGCGCGAGCTGCGGCTGATGGTCGGCTTGGCCTTGCTGAACATCGCCATCACCCTGAGCGTGGGCGTCTTCGTGCAGACCTTCGCCGAGGTGTCGTCCAACGCCGCCGCCGCACAGCTGGCGGACATGGGCACGGGCGAGCGCATCGCCTTCTTTGCGAAAACCCTGCCGCAGCTGCTGGGCGAAGAACTGGTCACCGTGCTGCCCTTCCTGCTGGTCCTGACGCTCCTGACGCAACGCGCCGGTGTCGGGCGCCGGGGCGCGGTGGTGGGGGCGTGGCTGGTGTCCTCGCTGCTGTTCGGGCTGCTTCACCTGCCGACCTACGACTGGAACTGGGTCCAGTGCATTGCCATCATCGGCACGGCGCGGATCGTGCTGACCCTGGGCTGGATCCTCACGAAGAACATCTGGGTGTCCACAGGGGCGCATGTCATCAACGACTGGCTGCTGTTCACCGTGGGCCTGGTGGGCGCGGGTCTGGCGGCGCAGACCTGAGGTCGCGGTCGGTCAGGGCGGTCCGGCGCCCCGCGGAACCCCAACCCGCGCCAGCCGTCCCCACCGGATCGAGCCCGGAGGTTGAGAAAAAACATTTCAAATCAACAACTTGGCTCGGCAAATGGCGCCAATCCGTTTCGTGCGGCGGTCAACGTCCCCGGCACCCCCCACCCCGCGCCTCCCGGCCCGGAACTTGTCGTTTAGCACTCTCTCCAAGCGAGTGCTAATATTCACACAGGTCACCTGAGGAGGTCCCACATGTCCCACCCGCTCGCACTTGCCACCGCCGCTCCGTCCGGCGAACTGGCCGTGGCCAGCCCCTGGAGCCGGTCGCTCACGCTGCCGCCCCTGGGCAACCTGGACGCCTACATCTCCGCCGTCAACCGGCTTCCGCTGCTCACGCTCGAGGAAGAGCAGGACGCGGCGCGGCGCCTGCGCGACCAGAACGACCTGGACGCGGCCGGCCGGCTGGTGATGTCGCACCTGCGGCTGGTGGTGTCCATCTCGCGCCAGTACCTGGGTTACGGGCTGCCGCACGGCGACCTGATCCAGGAGGGCAACGTGGGCCTGATGAAGGCCGTGAAGCGGTTCGACCCCGACCAGGGCGTGCGGCTCGTGAGCTACGCCATGCACTGGATCAAGGCCGAGATCCACGAATACATCCTGAAGAACTGGCGCATGGTCAAGCTGGCCACCACCAAGGCCCAGCGCAAGCTGTTCTTCAACCTGCGTTCGCGCAAGCAGGGCTTTCGGGCCGAGGCCGCCGACGGTGAAACCCACCGCGAGGCGCTGTCCGACGCCGAGGTCGGCCTGATGGCGCGCGAGCTCAACGTCAAGCCGGAAGAAGTGCGCGAGATGGAAACGCGCCTGGCCGGCGGCGACGTGGTGCTCGACCCTTCGCCCTCCGACGACGGCGAAGAAACCTATGGCCCGATTGCCTGGCTGGCCGACGTGGCGCACGAGCCCACGGCCATGATTGAATCGGCGCAGCGCGACCGGTTGGCCACGGAGGGCATTGCCCAGGCCATGAGCGAGCTCGACGAACGTTCGCGCCGCATCGTGAGCGAGCGCTGGCTCAAGGTGAACGACGACGGTTCGGGTGGCATGACGCTGCACGAACTGGCCAGCGAGTACGGCGTCAGCGCCGAGCGCATCCGCCAGATCGAGGTGGCGGCCATGAAAAAAATGCGCAAAGCGCTGGCGGCTCACGCCTGACCGGCCGAACCCCGGTGTCGGGGACGCGACAATGGCGTCCCATGCGATCCCTGTTTCGTTGGCGGTTCCTGTTGGCCGCCGCAGGCCTTCTGCAGGCCTTGAGCGCCCATGCCGTCAGCACCGACAGCCCGCCCGGGCTGGCCAGCGACCCGCCCACCGTGGTGCTGGAAGGCCGCAAGGGCCAATGGCCTCTGGCCGGCCTCAGCGTTCAGGCCGTGGACCCGACCGGCCAGGTCGACCCCGATCGGCTCGAGTCCGGACAGCACGGCCTGAACTTCACGGCCCGTGGCCCTGGCGACCGCGTGCGCCTGCCTGCGGGCGGTGCCTTGTGGGTGCGGTTCGATGTGCAGATGCTCGATGCGGACGCGCACTGGGAACTGGAACTGGCGCGCTCGGGCACCGACCTGGTTTCGCTCTACCACCGCGACGCCCAGGGCCGCTGGCGCGCGCAGCACGCGGGCGATCGCCTGCCGGTGCGCGACTGGGCCAGCCCCGACCGCTACCCCGTGTTCTCGCTCGATCCGCGTTTGGCCGAAACCGTGACCTACTGGGTCCGGATCGAACACGCCCGGGTGCCGTTCTCGGGCGAGCTTCGGGTCATCGACCACAACAGCCTGCGCGAACAGCGCATTCACCAGCAGTTCGTGCTGGGCGCCTACTTCGGCATGACGCTGCTGCTGATCGTGGTGGCGCTGGCCAACGTGGCGGTGTTCCGCGACGCGGCCTTTGCCGCCTACGCGATCTACATCGGCCTGCTGGGCTTCAGCCTGGCGGCTTCGCTGGGGGTGGGCGGGCAGTTCCTGTGGCCGGGCTGGGCCTGGTGGAACCAGGTGGCCGAGTTCCTGTTGCTGCCCCTGCTGGGCATCGCCGGGTTGCTGTTCGTGCGGCAGGTGGTGCAACCGCGGCGCATCGGCCGGACGCTGGACCGGCTGGTGTGGCTGGTGGTGCCGCTGTGGGTGGCGGTCACCGCCTGGGACCTGCTGGCGCCCAGCGCCACCAGCCTGCGCGCCGGCACGATCATGGGTGCCGCTGCGCTGGCGCTGGTCTGCCCGATGCTGTGGATGGCCTGGCGCAGCCACGAAAGCTGGGTGCGCTGGGTGGCGGTGGGCATGCTGCCCGTGCTGGTGGCCGGCACCATTCCCGTGCTGCGCAACTTCGATCTGCTCTCGTCGGGATTTCTGTCGCAATACGGTATGGTCATGGCCGCCGCCATCGAAGCCCCCTTGCTGATTTACGCGCTGCTGCAGCGATCGCAGCTGCAGCACGAATCACAGGCCCGGGCGCGGGCGCTGGAGCGCACCGAGCCGCTGACCGGACTCACGCACCGCCACCATTTCCTGCTCCGGCTCCACCACAGCCTGGTGCGGGCCCAGCGCTACGGCCACCACAGCGCACTGCTCCTGATTCACCTCGACAACCACGCCGAACTCGGCGAGCGGTACGGGCGCGAAGTGGCCGATCGGGCGCTGGTGATCGCGGCATCGGTGCTGCGCTCGCAGGCGCGCGACGTGGACACCGCCGCCCGCGTGGACGACAACAGTTTTGCGCTGCTGATGGAAGGCCCGGTGAAGGATGCTCAGGCCATGGCCACGGCGACCGCCCTGGTGGCAGCGGGGCTGCGCCCGTCGAGCCGCCTGCCGGTGGGATGCACGCTGCGCCTGCGGGTCGTGGTGGCCCTGCTGCCCGACGCCGCTGGCGAACTCGGCCTGGACGCCGGCGCCCATGTGGAATGGCTGCACCAGGGCATGCTGGCGCTCAGCGAGGACCCGCGCAAGGCGATCCTGCGGCTCAACTTCTGACCGGGTTCAGGCCTCGCGGCGCAGCGCGGGGAACAGGATCACGTCGCGGATGCTGGGGCTGTCGGTCAGCAGCATCATGAGGCGGTCGATGCCGATGCCGCAGCCGCCCGCGGGCGGCATGCCGTATTCGAGGGCGCGGATGTAGTCGGCGTCGAAGTGCATGGCTTCGTCGTCGCCGCTGTCCTTGGCCGCCACCTGCGCATGGAAGCGCGCGGCCTGGTCTTCGGCGTCGTTCAACTCCGAGAACGCGTTGCCGAACTCGCGCCCGGTGATGTACAGCTCGAACCGCTCGGTCACCTCGGGCCGCGCGTCGTTGGCGCGCGCCAGCGGCGAAATCTCGGTCGGGTGGTCCATGATGAAGGTCGGGTTCCAGAGCTTGTCCTCGACCTGTTCCTCGAAGTACATCACCTGCAGACCCGCCAGACTGCGGGTGGAAAGCTGGTGTTTTTCTTCGGTCAGGCCCAGCTTGCGCAGCTGGTTGCGCAGCCAGTCGGCGTTGTCCACCTGGTCGCCGGCGTCGGTGTGCTTGACGATGGCGTCGCGGATGGTGAGCCGCTCGAACGGCGAATCGATGTCGACCACCCGTCCCTGGTAGCTCACCTCGCCTTCGCCGCGCACGGTGCGCACCACGTGGCGGATGAGCTGCTCCGAGAAGTCCATCAGGTCGCCGTAGTGCCAATAGGCGGCGTAGAACTCCATCATGGTGAATTCGGGGTTGTGCCGAACCGAAATGCCTTCGTTGCGGAAGTTCCGGTTGATCTCGAACACCCGCTCGAAGCCGCCCACCAGCAGCCTTTTGAGGAACAGCTCGGGCGCGATGCGCAGGAACATCTCCTGGTCCAGCGCGTTGTGGTGCGTGATGAACGGCTTGGCGTTGGCGCCCCCGGGAATCGCGTGCAGCATGGGCGTCTCGACCTCGAGAAACCCCTTGGACACCATGAACTGGCGCAGCGCCGTGATGGCCTGGCTGCGGGTCACGAAGCGGCGGCGCGCCTGTTCGTCGGTCATCAAATCGACGTAGCGCTGGCGGTACTTGATCTCCTGGTCGTGCACGCCGTGGAACTTGTCGGGCAGCGGGCGCAGGCTCTTGGTGAGCAGGCGGATGCGGTCGGCGTGGATGGTGAGCTCGCCGGTTCGGGTGCGGAACAGCAGGCCTTCGGCGGCCACGATGTCGCCCAGGTCCCAGTGCTTGAAGGCGTTGTGCAGCGCCTCGCCCACGCTGTCGTTGTTGAGGTAGATCTGGATGCGGCCGCCGCTGGGGCCGAACGACGCGTCCTGCAGGGTGGCAAAGCTGGCCTTGCCCATCACCCGCTTGAGCATCATGCGGCCGGCCACGCTGGCGCGCACCGGATTCGCCTCAAGCTCTTCCTTGCTGCGCTCGCCGTGCACCGCGAACAATTCGGCCGCATGGTCCTGCGGCTTGAAGTCGTTCGGGAACGCCACGCCCTCGCCGCGCGCCTGCGCCTCCCGAAGCGCCTTGAGCTTCTCGCGCCGCTCGGCAATCAGCTGGTTCTCGTCCTGGGCCACGGGGGCGGCGTTGTCGGGGGTGTGGGCTTGGCTCATGAAATGAAAAGCGGGTCGGGCGCCAGAATGGCGCGCAACCCGCAATTGTAGGTTTTGGAAGAGGGAGGCGTTATTCGCCCAAATAGGCGGCGCGCACCTTCGGGTCGGTCAGCATTTTCTTCGCGTCGCCGCTCATGATGATCTCGCCCGAGTCCATCACGTAGCCGCGGTCGGCAATCTGTAGCGCGCGGCTGGCGTTCTGCTCGACCAGCAGGATCGTCACGCCCTGGGCCGACACGTCGCGGACCACCTCGAAGATCTTGTCGACCATGATGGGCGAAAGACCCATCGACGGCTCGTCGAGCAACAGCACCTTGGGCTGGCTCATCAGCGCGCGCGCCATGGCCAGCATCTGCTGTTCGCCACCACTCATGGTGCCGGCGAGCTGGTCCTTGCGCTCCTTGAGCCGCGGAAAAATGCCGAACATGCGGTCGATGTCCTGCGCGATGCCACCCTTGTCCTTGCGGATGTAGGCGCCCATCTGCAGGTTCTCCGTGATGGTCATGCGGGTGAACACACCGCGGCCCTCGGGCACCATCGCCAGGCCCTGCTTCACCAGGTCCCAGGCACCTTTGCCGCGGATGTTCTGCCCCAGGTATTCCACGTCGCCCGCCTCCATCGCCAGCGAACCGGTGATGGCCTTCATGGTGGTGGTCTTGCCGGCGCCGTTGGAGCCGATCAGCGTGATCAGCTCGCCTTCGTTGACTTCGAGGTCGATGCCCTTGACGGCCTTGATGCCGCCATAAGAGACCTTGAGCCCTTTGACCTTGAGTAGCGTGTTTGCCATGACTGTGTTCCCGCTCAATGACCACCGGTGCCGAGGTAAGCCTCGATCACTTTCGGGTCCTTCTGCACCTCGGCCGGTGAGCCGGTGGACAGCTGCTTGCCGTAGTCGAGCACGGTCACGCGGTCGCACAGGCCCATGACCAGCTTCACGTCGTGCTCGATCAGCAGGATGGTGCGGTTGTCGTTGCGGATGCGGTCGATCAGTTCGCGCAGCTGCACTTTTTCGGTGGCGTTCATGCCGGCCGCAGGCTCGTCCAGCGCGATCAGCTGCGGGTCGGTGGCCAGCGCGCGCGCGATTTCCAGGCGGCGCTGATCGCCATAGCTCAGGGTGCGCGACTTGTAGTCCGCGAACTTGCCGATGCCCACGTAGTCGAGCAGTTGCTGCGCACGCTCTGCGATCTCGAGCTCTTCCCGCTTGAAGCGCGACGTGCGCAGGATGGCGCCGACCAGACCCGACTGGGTGCGCACGTGGCGCCCGACCATCACGTTTTCCAGCGCGGTCATCTCGGCAAACAGCCGGATGTTCTGGAAAGTGCGCGCGATACCGGCCTTGGCCACCTCATGCACCGCCGAGGGCGTGTAGGGCTTGCCCGCCAGCTCGAAGCTGCCGCTGTCGGGCGTGTACAGGCCGGTCAGCACGTTGAAGAACGTGGTCTTGCCTGCGCCGTTGGGGCCGATGAGGCCATAGACCTGGCCCCGCTGGATCTCGATGCCCACGTCGCTCAGGGCTTGCAGGCCACCGAATCGCTTGGAGACGTTGGCCACTTTCAGAATGGTTTCGTTCATGCCGTGGTCCTCACTTGCTGGTCAGGGACTTGCCGTGTTCGGGCGAAGGCCACAAACCCTTCGGACGCAGCAGCATGATGACGATCATGGCGAGTGCGATCAGCAACTGGCGCAGGATCTCCGGACCGAGTCGTCCGTCGGTCATGGCCGTGAGGGGGTGGGCCACGTGGCGCAGCAGCTCGGGCAAGCCGGCGAGCACCAGTGCGCCCAGGATGACGCCGGGAATGTGTCCCAGGCCGCCCAACACCACCATGGCGACGATCATCACCGACTCCATCAGGATGAAGGACTCGGGGTACACGCCGCGCATGAACGAAGCGAACAGCACACCGGCCACGCCGCCAAAGGTGGCGCTCATGCCGAAAGCGGCCAGCTTGAGGTTGCGGGTGTTCAGGCCCATTGCCTTGGCCGCGATCTCGTCTTCGCGGATCGCCATCCAGGCGCGGCCGATGCGCGAGTCCTGCAGGCGGTAGGCAATGACGATGGCCAGCACGACAAAGAACAGGATGAGGTAGTAGTAGAGCGTGACCGACTGGAAGGTGTACTTGAACCCGCCGATCGATATCTCGAGACTCTGGCTCATCCGGTGACCGAACACGCTGACCGCATCGATGTTGCTGATGCCTTTGGGCCCGTTGGTGATGTTGATCGGGCGGTCGAGGTTGAGCATGAAGATGCGCACGATCTCGCCGAAGCCCAGCGTCACGATGGCGAGGTAGTCGCCACGCAGCTTGAGCACCGGAGCGCCGAGGATCAGCCCCGTGATGCCCGCGACAAACCCCGCCAGCACCATGACCAGCCAGAAGTTCATGTGCAGGCCATCGGGGAAGGTGGCCGCCAGGTAGGCAAAGGTCTCGGTGAGGTGCGGCGACGCCAGCAGGCCGTATAGATAGGCGCCCACGGCGAAGAAGGCAATGAAGCCGAGATCGAGAAGGCCGGCGTAGCCCACCACGATGTTCAGGCCCAGGGCCAGCAACACGTACAGCAGCGCGACGTCGACGATGCGCACCCACGAGTTGCTGCCGGTGGACTGCAGCACGATCGGCAGCAGCAGCATCAGCACGGCGACCACCAGGAAGGCGATCAGCTTGAAGGATTTGGAGTTCATCATCGCTGTTCTCCCCGGGGCATCAGGCGCGGTCGGCGACGCGCTCGCCCAGCAGACCCGAAGGACGCAGCGTCAGCACGATGGCCAGAACGATGAAGGCAAAGATGTCGGTGTACTGGCTGCCCAGGAAGCCGCCAGTGAGCTTGCCGAGGTACCCGGCACCCAGCGACTCGATGAGGCCAAGTGCCAGTCCGCCGACCACCGCACCCGCCAGGTTGCCGATGCCACCCATGACCGCGGCCACGAAGGCCTTGAGGCCAGGCATGAAGCCCATGGCGTGCTGCACCGTTCCGTAGTTCGACGCCCACATGATCCCGGCGATGGCCGCGAGCATGGCGCCGATGATGAAGGTGGCGGAGATCACCACGTCGGGCTTGATGCCCATCAACGCCGCCACGCGGGGGTTTTCAGCGGTGGCGCGCATGGCGCGGCCCAGGTTGGTGCGGTTGACCAGCCACATCAGCAAGGCGAGCACGATGGCGGTGGTGGCCAGGATGGTGATCTGGGTGACCGACAGGACGGCGCCGAAGAACTCGATCGGCTCGCGCGACAGCGTCGAGGGGTAGGACTTGGGATTCGGTTTCCAGATGATCATGGCGAGTGTCTGGAGCAGGATCGATACACCGATGGCTGTGATCAGCGGCGCCAGCCTTGGCGAGTTGCGCAGCGGCCGGTAGGCCAGCTTTTCGATGGTGAAGTTCAGCACCGCGCACACCACCATCGCAATCAGGGTGGCCATGATCAGCAACATCCAGCCGGGCAGGTCTGGCGAGGACTCCTGCATCGACGTGATGATCGTCCAGCTGGTGAGCGCACCCACCATGAGGACATCGCCGTGGGCGAAGTTGATCAGACCGATGATGCCGTACACCATCGTGTAGCCCAGGGCGACCAGGGCGTACATGCTGCCCAGAACCAGACCGTTGAGGATCTGCTGTAGCAATACTTCCATGAAGGTTCTCCGTGTTCGTGACCGGCGGGGCGTGTTCTCCGTCCCGTTTCAACCTAGCAAAAAACCCGCCAGAGGCGGCCTGTGTGCAGGTCGCGGGCGGGTTGGTGGTGGGCGATTGTAGCGAGGCGTATCAGGTACCCGCCCTGGTAGCCCCCCGGAAATTCAAGGGAAAACCCGGGAAGGGGTGTCCGCCATCAGCGGGACAACGCCCGCATCAGGAATTCTGATGGTTGAGGCGGCGCAGTTCGCGCAGCCGTTCGGCAATGCGGATTTCGAGGCCGCGCTCGACCGGCTGGTACAGGTCGGCCGGCGGCATGCCCTGCGGCCAGTAGCTCTCGCCAGCGGCGAAGGCGCCCGCTTCGTCGTGGGCGTAGCGGTAGCCCTTGCCGTGGTCAAGGTCCTTCATGAGCTGGGTCGGTGCGTTGCGCAGGTGCAGGGGCACCGGTCGCGAGCCTTCGCGCTTGACCAGCGCCTTGGCGGCGTTGAAGGCCTTGTAAACCGCGTTCGACTTGGGCGCCACCGCCAGGTACACCACACATTCGGCCAGCGCCAGCTCGCCTTCGGGCGTGCCCAGCCGCTCGTACACCTCGGCGGCGTCCAGCGCCAGCCGCAGGGCACGCGGATCGGCCAGGCCGATGTCTTCGGCGGCCATGCGGATGAAGCGGCGCGCCATGTAGCGCGGGTCGGCGCCACCGTCGAGCATGCGCACCAGCCAGTACAGGGCCGCGTCGGGATCGGACCCGCGAACCGATTTGTGCAGCGCACTGATGGTGTCGTAGAACTGGTCGCCGCCCTTGTCGTAGCGGCGCATGCGTTCGCCCAGCACCTTGAGCAGCCAAGCGTCGGTCACGCGGGTCAGCTTTTCGCGGCTGGCCGCCACGGCCAGCGTTTCCAGGGTGTTGAGCAGGCGCCGCGCATCGCCGTCGGCGTAGCCGATGAGGCGGTCCAGGGCGTCGCTGTCGACATCGGGCACGGCGTCGATGGCACGCGCCTTGGCGACGATGGCGCGCAGGTCGTCGTCGCCAAGCGGCTGCAGCACGTACACGGCCGCGCGCGACAGCAGCGCCGAATTGACCTCGAACGAGGGGTTCTCGGTGGTGGCACCGATGAAGGTGAACAGCCCGCTCTCGACGTGCGGCAGGAAGGCGTCCTGCTGGCTCTTGTTGAAGCGGTGCACCTCGTCGACGAACACGATGGTGCGGCGCGCCTCGAGGCCGTCGCGCGCGGCCTCGGCGCGTTCGACGGCCTCGCGGATGTCCTTGACGCCCCCCAGCACCGCGCTGATGGTGATGAACTGGGCGTCGAAGGCATCGGCCATCAGGCGGGCGATGGTGGTCTTGCCCACCCCCGGCGGGCCCCAGAGGATGCAGCTGTGGGGTTGCCCCGACTCGAACGCCAGCCGCAAGGCCATGCCCTCGCCCAGCAGGTGCTGCTGGCCGATCACCTCGCCCAGCGTGCGCGGGCGCAGGCGCTCGGCGAGGGGGGCGTGGGCGGGTGGGCTCAAGGGGGTGTTCAGGGCCGGATCACGTCGGCCCCGGCCGGGGGCACGAAGCGGAACGCCGCTGCATCAAGGGCCGGGTTGCTCTGCCAGCCCGAAAAACGCAGCACCGAGCGCTGGCCCAGGCTGTCCTCGATGTCGAGCACCGAGAGCTGCGCACCGGCAAAACCCAGGCGCACGCGCTTCACCTGGCCTTCGCGCTGGCGCGGCACGGCCTCGACCCACTGCAGGCCGTCGCTTTCCGGCATGGCGCGCAGGTCGAACGCGCTGCGCAGGGCACCCATGTCGGCGCCCGACGCAATGAGCGCAGCCGGCGTGCTGCCCAGTGCGTCTTTCTGGGACCGCACCGTGACCTGGTTCAGGTCCACGTCGTGCAGCCAGAGCTGCTGCCCGTCGGCCACGATGACCTGTTCGAAGGGCTTGAGGTAATCAAACCGGAAGCGGTCGGGTCGCTGAAACGCAAAGCGCCCGGTGCTGGTGCGCTCGCGGGGCCGGGCTTCCTCGGCGCGCTTGGGCGAGGTGACCACCTGCCGGAACTCGGCGCGGGCGCTGCCGACGTCGCGGATGAACGCCTCGAGCGCCTTGAGCCCGTCGGCGTGGGACGGGAAAGCGGCCAGCCAGAGGAATGCGGCCGTCAGGATGAATCGGGTTTTCATGGGGGTGGGATCGATGGGGTCGGCCCGGGGTTCCTGCGCGCTCACTCCACCCGACCGCCGACCAGGATGTCGCGCTGGCCGCTGCTGGTGAGCGCACTGACCAGACCCGCGTTCTCCATGTCTTCGAGCAGGCGGGCGGCGCGGTTGTAGCCGATCTTGAGCTTGCGCTGCACGTAGGAGATGCTGGCCTTGCGGTCCTGCAGCACGATGGCCACGGCCTGGTCGTAGAGCGGATCCTTCTCGCCGCCGCCTTCGCCACCCCCCTCGCCAAACAGGTCGCCGCCCTCGCCGTCTGCGCCGCTGCCTTCCAGCACGCCGTCGATGTAGTTCGCTTCGCCCTGCTGCTTCAGGTAGGCCACCACACGGTGCACCTCGTCGTCGCTCACGAAGGCACCGTGCACGCGGGTCGGAAAACCCATGCCCGAGGGCAGGTAGAGCATGTCGCCCATGCCCAGCAGGCTTTCGGCGCCCATCTGGTCGAGGATGGTGCGGCTGTCGATCTTGCTGCTGACCTGGAACGCGATGCGGGTGGGAATGTTCGCCTTGATCAGGCCGGTGATCACGTCCACGCTGGGGCGCTGGGTGGCCAGCACGAGGTGGATGCCGGCCGCGCGCGCTTTCTGCGCCAGCCGGGCGATCAGCTCCTCGATCTTCTTGCCCACCACCATCATCAGGTCGGCCAGTTCGTCGATCACCACCACGATGTAGGGCAGGCGGTCGAGCGGCTCGGGCTGCTCGGGTGTGAGGCTGAACGGGTTGCCGATGGACTCGCTGCGGGCCTTGGCCTCGTCGATCTTGGTGTTGTAGCCAGCGAGGTTGCGCACGCCCAGCTTGCTCATGAGCTTGTAGCGCTTCTCCATCTCGGCCACGCACCAGTTCAGGCCGTTGGCCGCGTGCTTCATGTCGGTGACGACCGGCGCGAGCAGGTGCGGGATGCCTTCGTACACGCTCATCTCGAGCATCTTCGGGTCGATCAGCAGCAGCCGCACATCCTTCGGGTCGGCCTTGTACAGGAGCGACAGGATCATGGCGTTGATGCCGACCGACTTGCCCGAACCGGTGGTGCCGGCCACCAGGCAGTGCGGCATCTTGGCCAGGTCGGCCACCACCGGCTGGCCGCCGATGTCCTTGCCCAGACCGATGGTGAGCAGCGATTTGGCGTCGTTGTAGACCTGCGATCCGAGGATCTCGGACAACCGGATGGTCTGGCGCTTGGCGTTGGGCAGTTCCAGCGCCATGAGGTTCTTGCCCGGAATGGTTTCGATGACGCGGATCGACACCAGCGACAGCGAGCGGGCCAGGTCGCGGCCCAGGTTGACGATCTGCGAACCCTTGACGCCGGTGGCGGGCTCGATCTCATAGCGCGTGATCACCGGGCCCGGGGCGGCCGCCACCACGCGCACCTCGACGCCAAAGTCCTTGAGCTTCTTCTCGATCAGACGGCTGGTCATTTCCATCGTCTGCGCATCCACCATGGTCTGCGGCCCCGAGGCCGTGTCGAGCAGGTCGACCTGTGGCAGCTTGCTGTCGGGCAGTTCGGTGAACAGGGGTTTCTGCCGCTCCTTGGCCACCCGCTCGCTCTTGGGCACCTCGACCATGGTGGGCTCGATCAGCACCGGCACCGGGTGGTGTTCCTCGATCTCGACCCGCTCGGTCTGCAACACCGCCTCGCGTTCACGGGCGGCCTGCCGGCCGATGCGCTCGTCTTCCACGGCCTCGCGCTTTTCCCGCCGTGCCTCGAACCAGCCGTCCACCGTCTGGCCCACGACCTCGGCCCAATGGCTCCAGGAGAACCGGAACACCAGCGGCAGGCACGCCAGCACCAGCGCCAGCAAGGCCAGCGCAGAGCCGGTGAAGCCCAGCCAGCGCTCGGCCAGCGGGCCCAGCGCGTGGCCGAGCACGCCGCCAGCGTGGCCCGGCAGGCGCGCCTCAAGGGTGTGCAGGCGGCTCCACTCCAGCGCGGTGCTGGCCATCAGCAGCAGCAGCAAGCCGCCCCAGCGGGCGGCGCGGCGCGCGGCCGGCCGCTCCCACCAGCGCTCGCCGTCCATGGGGGCGGCGGTGCCGCGCAGCCAGCGCGCCAGGCTGGACAACCACACCCGCACGCCGGCCGCAAAACACCACCAGACCGAGAAACCGAGCAGAAACAGGCTCCCATCGGCCACCCAGGCCCCCAGGCGTCCGCCCCAGTTGCCCACCTCGGGGCGCGAGCCGGTGGTGGTCCAGGCGGGGTCGGCCAGCGAATGGCTCAGCAGGGCCAGCAGCCAGAACGCCAGCGCTGCGGCGCCGAGCACGAGCCCGATTTCCTGGGTGAAGCGCGCGATGCCGCCCGGCGCGGATTCATCGCGCCGGTCGGCATTGAGGGTGTTGAGCGAATAGGTCATGGGCAGCGGGAAGCAAGCGCAAGCTTACCCCAGCCACCGACCCGCCCCGGGGCTTCACCCGAGGGTGTTCAGGCGGTCCTTGATGACGGTGGCGCCGTCTTCGGTCATTTCGATGAAACCCCGGTCTTCGAGGTCCTTCATGACCCGGCTGACCATCTCGCGCGACGCGCCGATCATCTTGGCCACGTCCTGACGCGACACCCGTTCGCGGATCATCAGCTGGCCGTCGCGGCCGGGCTGGGCCTGCTCCAGCAGGGCCCGGGCCACGCGCCCGTAGACGTCCAGCAGGGCGAGCGACTCGATCTTGCGGTCGGCCTGGCGCAGGCGCTGCACCAGGCCGCGCATGACCGCATAGGCCATGGAGGAGTTTTCAGGCAGGCAGCGGGCAAATTCGTTGCGGCCGAGGATCAGCACGTCGGTCTGCACCTCGGCGCGGACCGTGGCCGAATGCGGCTGGTTGTCGATCAGGCTCATTTCGCCGACGTAGTCGCCTGGCGCCATGGTGGCCAGAATCACCTCGCGGCCGCGGCTGTCGGTGGTGACCACCCGCGCCCGGCCGGTGAGCACGATGGCCAGGCAGTTCGACTTCTTGCCCTGTTCCACGATCACCTCGCCCCGCTTGTAGCGCCGCTTGACCACCGCATCGGCCACCGACTCGGCCTGCGCCTGCGTCAAGGTCGAGAACAACGGCACCCGGCGGATCAGGTCGAGATTGGACAGGATGGACATGCGTGTATTCCTGGTCGTTGGCGGCGATGAGGGACCGCTTCCCTACAATTCCGGGCTTGGACAACGGCCGTCAGGTGTCGTTGACTATCGCGCCGGGTAACCCAATTTACCCCTGCGACTCTAAACCAATTGCTCCATTTTTCGATGGGGCGCACCAAGATGAAACACGCCAAAGTCCTGATTCTGGGTTCCGGCCCGGCCGGCTACACCGCCGCCGTGTACGCGGCCCGAGCCAACCTGAACCCGGTGCTGATCACCGGCATTGCCCAGGGCGGCCAGCTCATGACCACCACCGAAGTCGACAACTGGCCCGCCGACGTGGCCGGCGTGCAGGGCCCCGAGCTGATGCAGCGTTTTCTGCAACACGCCGAGCGCTTCAAGACCGAAATCGTCTTCGACCACATCAACAAGGTCGACTTCAGCCAGCGCCCGTTCACCCTCACCGGCGACAGCGGCACCTACACCTGCGACGCCCTGATCCTGGCCACCGGCGCCTCGGCGAAGTACCTTGGCCTGCCCTCTGAAGAGGCCTTCATGGGCAAGGGCGTGAGCGCCTGCGCCACCTGCGACGGCTTCTTCTACCGGGGCCAGACCACCTGCGTCATCGGCGGCGGCAACACCGCCGTCGAGGAAGCGCTGTACCTGTCCAACATCGCCAGCAAGGTGTACCTGGTGCACCGGCGCGACAAGTTCAGGGCCGAGCCCATCCTGATCGACAAGGTGATGGAGAAGGTCAAGGAAGGGAAGATCGAGCTCAAGCTGTTCCAGACCCTGGACGAAGTGCTGGGCGACGCCACCGGCGTCACCGGGGTGCGCCTGAAGGACACCCGCACCGGCGCCACCGAAGACCTCAAGCTGCAGGGCTGCTTCATCGCCATCGGCCACCAGCCCAACACCGAGATCTTCCAGGGTCAGCTCGAGATGAAAGACGGCTACATCGTCACGAAATCGGGCCTGAGCGGCATGGCCACCATGACCAGCGTGCCCGGCGTGTTCGCCGCCGGCGACGTGCAGGACCACGTGTACCGCCAGGCCATCACCAGCGCCGGCACCGGCTGCATGGCCGCCCTGGACGCCCAGCGCTTTCTGGAGCAACAGGGGGCTTGAGCCACCCTCCAGCGATCCGGCTATAATCGCGGGCTTTGCTGAATGCCGGGCGTGCGCCGGGCAAACCGCGATCTCGGGTTACCGCCACCCTTATCTGGCGAGGTGAGGCTGAGCGCCAGTCGCAGGACGAAACCGGAAAAGCCCGGAAAAGTCTTGTGGCCCGCTGCGCACAGCCGTGTTGAAGATCGGAGTGTCCTTATGGCACGCGTCTGCGAAGTCACGGGCAAGAAGCCCCAGGTCGGGAACAACGTTTCCCACGCCAACAACAAAACCAAGCGCCGGTTCCTCCCGAACCTGCAATACCGCCGTTTCTGGGTCGAGAGCGAAAACCGCTGGGTTCGCTTGCGCGTGTCGGGCGCTGCCCTGCGCCTGATCGACAAGAAAGGCATCGACGTCGTGCTGGCCGACATGCGCGCCAACGGCCAGGCTTAAGGAGATCCACCATGGCAACCAAAGGCGGTCGCGAAAAAATCAAGCTGGAGTCCACCGCGGGCACCGGCCACTTCTACACCACGAACAAGAACAAGAAGACCACGCCCGACAAGCTGCTCTTCAAGAAGTTCGACCCTGTGGCCCGCAAGCATGTGGACTACAAGGAAGTGAAACTGAAGTAATTCAGGCTTCACCCGGAAAACCCGCTGTCTTCACAGCGGGTTTTTTGTTTTCGGGGCGCTGCTTTTCGGGGCGCTGTTTGCGCACCCAAGGCAGTGGCGCCTCGCCCCGCAGCACGGCAACCACCTGTTCCACGCGCGCCTGCCGGGTGTCAGCGCGCCTGGCAGAAGCCACCATGTGCGCGAGCCCACGCTGCTTGCCGGCGCTGAGCGCCTGCCAGGCCTTTTGCACCCTCGACGACCCCTCGAGGGCTGCGGACAGCTCGGCAGGGATGTCGACCTCGTCCTGCGGCACCACCTTGAAGGCCACCTCGACGACCGTCCCGATGGCGATGCCCGCCTTTCGGAGCGGCACCTTCGGGAGCATCAGGTACCAGCGCCCTCCTGATGGCTGCCAGGCGCCTTTGACCGGAATGCCGCTGACGTCGGCCTCGATGCGAAGGCGCGGGCTTTCCTTCAGCGACAGCCCGTCGCGCAGGGCCGGGTCGAGGTACACCACGGTGTAGTGGTAGCGGCCGACGGGGTGCATCGACACCGTCGCGTCGAATCGGTGGGTGAAGTACGCCATGGTGCAGACAGGATCTGACGGACACCCCATGGTGCCAAAGAAAACGGCCCGCGAGGGCCGTTTTCAGTGCGTGGCGCGCCCGGGGCGCAGGCCCGGAAGGTCAGGCGTGTGCCGAGCGCAGGCGGATCGAGAAGTCGCGCAGGGCGGCAATGCCGCTTTCCTCGGCGCGGCGGCACCAGGCCTGCAGGTCGGCGGCGAGCTGTTCGCGCGACGCGTTGGTGCTGGACCACAGGGCGCGCAGCTCTTCGCGCATGGTGACCATCTTGTCGAGCACCGGGTGCTCGGCACGGGCGCGGGCCAGTTGCGGCTTGATGGCGGCGGGCACCTTGTCGTCGTCGCGGTGCAGCCAGCGGCGGGCCGCCTTGAGCACCGAGGCATCGGCCTGGCGGGTCTTGAGTCCTTCGATCTCGGTCTTGCAGGCTTCGCGCAGTTCGCGCGCATAGCCGGCCATGACCTCGTAGCGGTTGGCAATGATGGCCTCGAGCGTCTTTTCGTCGGCCACGGGCTTCACGTCGCCGAAGGCCAGCTTGGGCGGCACCTTCTTGACGGTGGCCAGACCGACCGACTGCAGGATGCTGATGTAGAGCCAGCCGATGTCGAACTCGTAGGGCTTGACCGACAGCTTGGCCGAGGTCGGGTAGGTGTGGTGGTTGTTGTGCAGTTCTTCACCGCCGATGAGGATGCCCCAGGGCGAGATGTTGGTGCTGGCGTCGGTTGCCTCGAAGTTGCGGTAGCCCCACCAGTGACCGATGCCGTTGATCACGCCGGCGGCGGTGATCGGGATCCAGGCCATCTGCAGCGCCCAGACGGCGGCGCCCAGGCCGCCGAACAGCAGCACGTCGATGATGAGCATGAGGCTCACGCCCAGCGCGGAGTAGCGCGAATACAGGTTGCGCTCGATCCAGTCGTTGGGGGTATTGTGGCCGTAGCGGTCCATCGTTTCGGCGTTCTTGGCCTCGGCGCGGTACAGCTCGGCGCCTTCCCAGAAAACCTTCTTGATGCCGAAGATGTGGGGGCTGTGCGGGTCGCCCTCGTGCTCGCACTTGGCGTGGTGCTTGCGGTGAATGGCCGTCCATTCCTTGGTGACCATGCCGGTGGTCATCCAGAGCCAGAAGCGGAAGAAGTGCGACGCCACCGGGTGCAGGTCGAGCGCGCGGTGCGCGGAATGGCGGTGCAGGTAAATGGTGACGCTGGCGATGGTGATGTGGGTCATCACCAGGGCCACGATCAGCACCTGCCACCAGGCGGCGCCGGTCAGGCCGTTGGCCGCGAAGGAAACGAAACCGTCAAACAGGGCCGGCAGAAAGCCGGATTCGAAAGCATTCATCAAGGTCCGATCAGGTCTGCCCGTGCAAGAAACGCAACTGCGCCCACGCGCCCGGGGCATGCGGGCGACGTTCTCCGGATTGTAGGTGGGGGGTCACCCTTCACCAAGCGGTTTGGCCTTTGGGAATACCGGAACTGCCGTGAAGTTCAGGGCCAATTGACCCTGATCAAGCCTTTTTCCGCCAGACGGCGGCAAAAAAGCCGTCGGTGCGGTGCCGGTGGGGCCACAAGCGCAGGAAGCGCCCACCCTCGCCCGCACACAGCGCGGCCGCGTCGGGCACCTTGCCGGCGGTCAGCAGATCGACCGCCGGTTCGGGTTCGAAGGCCGGATGGGCGGCGGCGAAGGCCTCGGCCACGGCTTCGTTTTCCTCGCGCAGCAGGCTGCAGGTGGCGTACACCAGCCGCCCGCCGGGCTTGAGCAGGCGCGCGGCGCTGGCCAGGATGGCGCCCTGCAGCGCTGCCTGCTCGGCCACGGTCTGTGGCGTCTGGCGCCATTTCAGGTCGGGGCTGCGGCGCAGCGTGCCCAGGCCCGAGCACGGCGCGTCCACCAGCACACGGTCGATCTTGCCGGCCAGGCGCTTGATGCGATCGTCGCGCTCGTGCGCAATGGCCACGGGATGCACGTTGGACAGCCCGCTGCGCGCCAGCCGCGGCTTGAGCGCCTCCAGCCGGTGGCCGGAGGTGTCGAAAGCATAGAGGCGGCCGGTGTTGCGCATGGCCGCACCGATGGCCAGCGTCTTGCCGCCGGCGCCGGCGCAGAAGTCCACCACCATCTCGCCGCGCTTGGCGTCGAGCAGCAGCGCCAGCAGCTGCGAGCCTTCGTCCTGCACCTCGACCTCGCCCGACACGAAAGCGGGCACCTTGGCCAGCGACGGCTTGCCATCCAGCCGGATGCCCATGGGCGAGTGCGGCGTCGGTTCGACCTTCAAGCCGGCCGCCTTCAGCGCGTCCAGCGCTGCTTCGCGCCGGGTCTTGAGCAGGTTGACGCGCAGGTCGAGCGGTGCCGGCTGCATGAGGCTGGAGGCCAGCGCATCGAAGCCGTCGCCGACCTGTTCGCGCAGCGAGGTGGCCAGCCACTCGGGCAGGTTGTGGCGGTGCGGCGGCAGCCATTCGTCGTCGCGCACCCGGGCACACGCGTCCAGCCACACTTTCTCGGGTTCGGTGAGCGCGCTCTTCAGAAAGTCGCGGTCACCCGGAAACCCCAGGATGGCCAGGCGCCGCCATTTGGAACCGCTGCCCGAACGGGCCAGCCATTCGAACTTCAGGCGCTCGCGCAGGGCGGCGTACACGGTGTCGGACAGGGTGGCGCGCTCGCGCGGGCCGAGCGAGCGGTGTTCACGGAAGTGGCGGGCCACCACCGCGTCGGCGGGGTGGTCGAAGCGGAACACCGCTTCGATGAGCGTGGCGCTTTCGTCCAGCAGGGCTTTGGGGTGCATGGGCGGTATTGTCCGTGCTCCGGCCGATGGGGCCCGGCGGTCGATAATGCCGGGTTATGTCCGAGATCCAAGACCAGGTGCAGCGCCGCCGCACCTTTGCCATCATTTCCCACCCCGACGCCGGCAAGACCACGCTGACCGAGAAGCTGCTGCTGTTCTCGGGCGCGATCAACATCGCCGGCAGCGTGAAAGCGCGCAAGGCCGCGCGCCACGCCACCTCCGACTGGATGGAGATCGAAAAGCAGCGCGGCATTTCGGTGGCATCGAGCGTGATGCAGATGGAATACCGCGACTGCGTGATCAACCTGCTGGACACACCCGGCCACCAGGACTTCTCGGAAGACACCTACCGCGTGCTCACCGCGGTGGACGCCGCGCTGATGGTGATCGACGCGGCCAACGGCGTGGAACCGCAGACCCGGCGCCTGCTGCAGGTCTGCCGGGCGCGCAACACGCCGATCATCACGTTCATCAACAAGATGGACCGCGAGGTGCAGGCCCCGCTCGACCTGATGGACGAAATCGAGCGCGAGCTGGGCATGACGGTGGTGCCGTTCACCTGGCCGGTGGGCATGGGCAAGACCTTTCGCGGCGTGTACGACCGCCGCGCCGACCGCATGCGCGTGTTTGCCGCTGGCGAAGACAAGCGTGGCGGCGACGAAGAGGTGCTGGAGGGGCTGGACAACCCCGAATCGGCACGGCGCTTCGGCAGCGAGTTCGCGCAGGCCAGGGACGAGCTCGAGCTGGTGGCCGGCGCGTCACCCGCCTTCGACGAGCCGGCCTTTCTGGGCGGGCAGCAGACACCCATGCTGTTCGGCTCCGCGGTCAACAACTTCGGTGTGCGCGAGGTGCTCGACGCGCTGGTCGACCTGGCGCCGCCGCCGGGTGAGCGGCCCGCCATTCAACGCACCGTGGAACCGACCGAATCGAAATTCAGCGGGGTGGTGTTCAAGATCCAGGCCAACATGGACCCGGCCCACCGCGACCGCATTGCCTTCGTGCGCGTGGCCAGCGGGCACTTCGAGCGCGGCATGAAGCTCAAGGTGGTGCGCAGCGGCAAGGAACTGCGCCCCAACACGGTGGTGAGTTTCCTGTCGCAACGGCGCGAACTGCTCGACGAAGCCTTTGCCGGCGACATCATCGGCATTCCGAACCACGGCGTGCTGCAGCTGGGCGACACGCTCACCGAGGGCGAGTCGCTGCAGTTCACCGGCCTGCCGTTCTTTGCGCCGGAGATCATCCGCAGCGTCGAGGTGGCCGACCCGTTGCGCACCAAGCAGCTGCGCGCCGGCCTCACCCAGCTTGGCGAAGAAGGCGCCATCCAGGTCTTTCGGCCGGTGGCCGGCAGCGTGCTGCTGCTGGGCGCGGTGGGGCAGCTTCAGTTCGAGGTGGTGGCCCACCGGCTCGAGCATGAATACGGCGTCAAGGCCCGCATCACGCCGAGTTCGTACCACGTGGCCCGCTGGGTGACCTGCGCGCCCGAAGATGGCGGCGAGCAGGAGCTCAAGCGCTTCATCGACGCCAACGCCCACCGCGTGGCGCTCGACGCGGTGGATGCGCCCACGGTGCTGCTCGACCACCTGGCCACGCTGCGGGCGGTCGAGGCCAACTGGCCGAAGATCAAGTTCCACGCCATGCGCGAACACGCGGGCCTGGTGTTCGCCCGATCGATGTGACGACGCCGCCGCTGCACCGCGCCCGGGTTCTACCCGGTCCCCTGGCGGGCGTGCACGGCCTGCACCTGCACAGCGCGCGCGGCTTCGGCCGGCACTGGCACGACAGTTTCGGCTTCGGCGTGATGGACGAAGGCGCGCACCGCACGGCCAGCGGGCGCGGCCCGGTGCTGGCGCAGGCCGGCCAGATCGTCACCGTCAACCCCGGCGAGGTGCACGACGGTGTGCCGCTGGGCGGTCAGCCCCGGCGCTGGCGCATGGTCCACCTGGCGCCCGACACGGTGGCCGCGCTGGTGGGCGATGGCGACCACGAGTTCACCCGCCCGGTCATCGACGACCCGCTGCTGCAGCGGGCAGTCGCACGGCTGTTCGGCCAGTGGCCCGCGGTGTCCGAAGGCGGCCCTGCCGAGGAAAGTGGCTCCTGGGAAGAGGCCCTCACCGAGGTCTGCGGTCTGCTGCTGGTGCGGCACGGCCTGCGGCGCGTGACCGAGGGCGAAGACGCGCGCCTGGCCTGGGTGCGTGAATGCCTGCTGGACCGCCTCGATCAACCACCCACGCTGGACGAACTCGCCCGGCTGGCGGGCCTGACGCGCTTCCAGCTGGTGCGCCGGTTTGCGCGGGCGCACGGGCTGCCGCCGTTTGCGTGGCTGCAGCAACACCGGCTGAGCCGCGCGCGCGCCCTGATGGACCAGGGCCTGCCGCTGAGCGAGGTGGCGCTGGCCTGCGGTTACACCGACCAGAGCCACCTCAACCGCCATTTCATGCGCAGCTTCGGCTTCACGCCGGGCGCCTGGAAACGAGCCGGTCAGCGGTCGCCGCAATAACGTCCAAGACCGCCGCTGCGGTGTCCGCGACGATGGGGCCTTGCACATCCTGTCGAGGAGAACCCCATGATCGGTTTCGAATTCCTGCTGACCTCCGCCGTGGTGGTGGTCACGCCCGGCGCGGGCGTGCTCTACACCGTGTCCACCGGCCTGGCCCAGGGCCGCACCGCCAGCGCCTTCGCGGCGGTGGGTTGCACGCTGGGCATCGTGCCGCACATGCTGGCGACTGCCCTGGGCCTGGCCGCGGTGATGCACGCGGGCGCGCTGGCGTTCCAGCTGCTCAAGGTGGCCGGGGTGGCCTACCTGCTCTACCTGGCCTGGGCCACCTGGCGCGACACCGCGGCCTTTGCGGCCGATGCCGACCGCCAGCGGCTGTCCCCGCGGCAACTGGTGGTGCGGGGGGTGCTGCTGAACCTGCTCAACCCCAAGCTCACGCTGTTCTTCCTGGCGTTCCTGCCGCAGTTCATGGGCCCGGCGCACGGCGCACCGGCGGCGCAGTTCGCCGCCCTGAGCGCGGTGTTCATGGCCATGACGCTGGCGGTGTTCGTCGCCTACGGCGCGCTGGCCCATGCGTTCCGGCAGCGGGTGATCGGTTCGCGCGCGGTGCAGAACGGCCTGCGCCGCGGCTTTGCGGCGGCCTTCGCGCTGATGGCCGCGCGGCTGGCCACCAGCGAGCGCTGACCGCGGATCAGCCCGCGGCCAGCAGCCGCTCGACCACGCGCGGGTAGATCAGGTGCTCCTGCGTGAGCACGCGAGCGGCCAGCGACGGCGGCGTGTCGCCGGGCAGCACCGGCACCACCGCCTGCTCGAGAATCTCGCCGTGGTCGAGCTCGGTGGTCACGCGGTGCACGGTGGCCCCGGCAAAGCGGCAGCCCGCGGCCAGGGCGCGCTCGTGCGTCTTGATGCCGGGAAACGCCGGCAGCAGGCTCGGGTGGATGTTGACCAGCCGGCCCTCGTAATGGCGCACGAAGCCCGGCGTGAGAATGCGCATGAAACCCGCCAGCACCACCAGCGACGGCGCGTGCGCGTCGATGGCCTGCATGAGCGCGGCGTCGAAGCTTTCGCGGTCGGGGTGGCCGGTGTGGTCCACCACGGCGGTGGGCACGCCCAGGTCGCGCGCGGCCACCAGCCCCGCCGCACCCGGCCGGTTGCCGATGACCGCCGCCACGCGGGCATTGAACCGCTGCGCCCAGCGGTGCCGGCGCGATGCTTCGATCAGCGCGACCATGTTCGAGCCCTGGCCCGAGATGAGAATGATGATGTTTTTCTGTTCAGAACCGGCCATGGCCGAGGAGTGTAATGAGCCCCGATTTCATCCAGCGACCGCTGTCGCCCGCCGAAGCCCGCGTGCTGGGCACCCTGATGGAGAAGGCACGCACCGTGCCCGACAGCTACCCCATGACCCTGAACGGGCTGGTGACCGGGTGCAACCAGAAAACCGCGCGCGAGCCGGTCATGAACCTGGGCGATGCCGAGGTGCTGCAGGCCATTGAAGGCCTGCGCGAACTCAGCCTGGTGATCGAGGGCAGTGGCAGCCGGGTGACGCGCTACGAACACAATTTCCAGCGCGCGGTGCGGGTGCCGGAACAATCGGCCGTGCTGCTGGGCATGCTGATGCTGCGCGGGCCGCAGACCGCGGGTGAGTTGCGGCTGAACACCGAGCGCTGGTACAAGTTTCTCGACATCGGCTCGGTCGACGCCTTCCTGGAGGAACTGCAGGACCGCCCGGCCGATGCCGGCGGCCCGCTGGTGGTGAAGCTGCCGCGCGCGCCCGGTGCCCGCGAACAGCGGTGGGCCCACCTGCTGGCGGGCCCGGTGGAGGCCGGCACGCATGCCCAGCCCGCGGAGGCGGCGGGTGGCCTGGCGGCCCGGGTGGAGGCGCTCGAGACCGAGGTGGCGGCGCTGCGCGGCCAGTTGCAAATCCTGGTGCGCGAACTCGGCTTGTCGCAGCCCGGACAGGACTGAAACGAACGGTCGTGCGAAACTGACCATTGATGCAAAAAACCGGCTGGCGCCTGTGGCGCCGGTCCAGCCAAGGAGACACGCCATGGACCTGGCCTTCACGCCCGACGAGCAGGCGTTTCGCGAAGACATCCGCGCCTGGGTGCGGGACCACCTGCCCGCCGACATCAGCCACAAGGTGCACCACGCGCTGCGCCTGTCGCGCGACGACATGCAGCGCTGGGCAAAGATTCTGGGCAAGAAGGGCTGGCTGGGGTGGAACTGGCCCCGCGAGTTCGGCGGCCCGGGCTGGAACGCGGTGCAGCGCCACCTGTTCGAGGAAGAATGCGCGCTGGCCGGCGCCCCCAGGGTGGTGCCTTTCGGCCCGGTGATGGTCGCCCCGGTGATCATGGCGTTTGGCAACAAGGCCCAGCAGGAGCGCTTTCTGCCCGGCATTGCCAGCGGCGAAGTCTGGTGGAGCCAGGGCTACAGCGAACCAGGCTCGGGCTCCGACCTGGCATCGCTCAAATGCCGCGCCGAGCGCAAGGGCGACAAGTACATCGTGAACGGCCAGAAAACCTGGACCACGCTGGGCCAGTACGGCGAGTGGATCTTCTGCCTGGTGCGCACCAGCAACGAAGGCAAGCCGCAGACCGGCATCAGCTTCCTGCTGATCGACATGAAATCGCCCGGTGTCTCGGTGCGCCCGATCCGCCTGCTAGACGGCGAATGCGAGGTCAACGAGGTCTGGTTCGACAACGTCGAGGTGCCGGCCGAGAACCTGATCGGCGAAGAGAACAAGGGCTGGACCTACGCCAAGCACCTGCTCAGCCACGAACGCACCAACATCGCCGACGTGAACCGCGCCAAGCGGGAGCTCGAGCGGCTCAAGCGCATTGCCAAAGCCGAGGGCGTGTGGGATGACCTGCGCTTTCGCGACCAGGTCGCGCTGCTCGAGATCGATGTGGTGGCGCTGGAAATGCTGGTGCTGCGCGTGCTGTCGGCCGAGAAGTCGGGCAAGAACTCGCTCGACATCGCCGGCCTGCTGAAGATCCGCGGCAGCGAGATCCAGCAGCGCTACACCGAACTCATGATGCTGGCCGCCGGCCCCTACAGCCTGCCCTTCATCGAAGAAGCCATGGAAGCGGGCTGGCAGGGCGACTTCCCCGGGGGCGTGGCGGCCAACGCACCGCTGGCCTCGACCTACTTCAACATGCGCAAGACCACCATTTATGGCGGGTCGAACGAAGTGCAACGCAACATCGTGGCCCAGACCGTGCTCGGCTGACCTGGAGAGAAAAGATGGATTTCGATTTTTCCGACGATCAGGTCGCGCTGCGCGACGCGGTGCAGAAGTGGGTGGAAAAAGGCTACGGCTTCGACCGCCGCCGCGCCACCGTGGCCGCGGGCGGCTTTGACCGCGCTGCCTGGCGCGAGCTGGCCGAGCTGGGCCTGACCGGCCTGTATGTGGACGAAGACCATGGCGGTCTGGGCATGGGCCCGGTGGACGGCATGGTGGTGATGGAAGAACTGGGGCGCGGCATCGTGCTCGAGCCCTTGCTGCAGGCGCTGGTGGCCGGCGGCGTGATCGGTGCCTACGGCCCCGACGACGTGAAATCGGCGTGGCTGCCCCGGCTGGCCAGCGGTGAGGCGCTGGTGGTGCTGGCGCTGCAGGAGCGCGGCGCCCGCTACCGCCTGGACCGCGTCGCCACGACCGCGTCCAGCGCGGGCGGCGGCTGGACCGTGTCCGGCCACAAACACGTGGTGCCGGCGGCCGACCAGGCCGATGCCTTCCTGGTGCCGGCGGTGGCCAACGGCAAACCCGCGCTGTTCCTGGTGGAAGCCCGCGCCAGCGGCGTGAAGACCACCGGCCACCTCACCCAGGACGGCAGCCGCGCGGGCGACCTGGTGCTGGACAACGCACCGGCCGTGCTGGTCAGCGCCAACGGCCAGGCGGCGCTGGAACACGCGGTGGACATCGGCATTGCCGCCACCTGCGCCGAGGCCGTGGGCGCGATGGACAAGACCCTGGCCATCACGGTCGACTACATGAACACGCGCAAGCAGTTCGGCGTGGCCATCGCCAGCTTCCAGGCGCTGCGCCACCGCGTGGCCGACATGAAGATGCAGCTCGAACTGGCCCGTTCCATGAGCTATTACGCCAGCCTCAAGCTCAACGCCCCGGCCGACGAGCGCCGCGCGGCCATGGCGCGCGCCAAGGTGCAGGTGGGCAACGCCATGCGATTCGTGGGCCAGCAATCGGTGCAGCTCCACGGCGGCATCGGCGTCACCGACGAATACATCGTGAGCCACTACTTCAAGAAGCTCACCCAGCTGGAGATGACGTTCGGCGACACGCTGCACCACCTCGGCGAGGTGTCGGCCCGCATGCAGGACACCGCGGGCGTGTTCGCCTGAAGCAGCACCCGGCTTGGGAGCAGGCGCTCGATCAGGGTAAACCCAGGGATTGTTTGCACCGGCGGGGTTTTGCCGGAATCTCGGGCCTGTCCACCCTTGGAGATGCCCATGCCCCGACCGAAGAAAAGCTGGTCCGACAAGCTCAAGGCCCGCCCCCCGCACATCGTGAAGCTCGACAAGGACTTTGCCGGCGTGCCCCAGGGGTCGCGCCTGTTGATTTCCAGCCCCGAGGAAATCGCCGACTTTCTGCACCGGCTGCCGCCGGGGCGCAGTCTGCCCATCCAGCAGCTGCGCCGGGAGCTGGCCGCGGCCCACGGCGCCGACGCCGCCTGCCCGGTGTCCACATCGATCTTCCTGCGCATCGTGGCGGAACACGCGTTCGAGCAGGTGCAGGCGGGCGCGCCGATCGAATCGGTGCCGCCGGTGTGGCGCGCCATCGAACCGGGATCGACGCTGCTGCGCAAGGTCAGCTTCGACCCGGCCTGGATCCGAACACGGCGGGAGCTGGAAGGCCTGCCAAACTGAACGGCCCGATCCGTTCCGGCCTGCCGCGCTAGGCGTGCAGACGGGAGGTCTTGGGCAGGTGCGCCATCAGGAACTCCATCTGGTCCGCCAGGATGCGGCGGTTGCGCAGGATGAAGTCTTCCCACAGGCTGGGCACATAGGGGGCGTAGAGCAACGGCATGTGCGCCTGCTCGGGCGTTTTGTTGCCCTTGCGGTGGTTGCACGACTTGCAGGCCGTGACCACGTTCATCCACGCATCGCGGCCCTTTTGCGCCAGCGGCACGATGTGCTCTCGCGTCAGTTCTTCTTCGTGAAAATGTTCGCCGCAGTAGGCGCACACGTTGCGGTCGCGCGCAAACAGCTTGTGGTTGGTCAGCGTGGGCCGCAGGTCGAACGGGTTGATGCGCGGCACGCCCTGGGTGCCGATGATCGAGTTGACCGTGATGATCGACTGCCGACCCGAAATGGCGTTGTGCCCGCCGTGAAACACCGCGATCTCGGCGCCCATCTCCCAGCGCACCTCGTCGGCCGCGTAATGCAACACGGCTTCCTCAAGGCTGATCCAGGACTGGGGCAGTCCCTGGGCAGAGAGCTTCAAGACCTTCAAAACGGGCTCCTTCGGGTGAACGACACACCGGATGGTCCCGAAACCCGCGATGGGCCCGGGGCCTGCGTTTTCGAACACCAATATAACAAGGTCTTGCAACGGTTCGCTGACGCCGGGGCAAGGCAGACGGGGCCTGGCGGAGCGAGGGCTGGCTCGCCGGCATCGGGCCGCACCACGGTGCCTGGGGTCGCACCGCACGCTTGGGGCATGACGGCCTGTCGGGTAAAGGTCGCATTGGTCGATGCGCCGCAGACCTTGAAGCCGGCAGGAAGTCAGCCTTCGAAGAACGCTTTCCGGCGAACCGCGCGCCAGACCCACCGCGCTGCAGCCAGCAACAGGGTCCAGGCCAGGGCAGACACGGTGACGATCAACCAGGGATCGCCCAGCCCGCCCTGTGCGCTGCCAAACAGGAGAGAACCACCTGCCACCACATACAGCGCGATTCCGGGTGCCAGCGGCCAGGCCACCCAGTCTCGCAGCGCCGTGGGCACTTGCGTGGCAAGGCCGTGGCTCAATGCGCACAAGCACACCGCGAGAACAAGGAAGGCCGCGATCGCTTTCACATGGCTCCAGACCCCGCGCTGGCGGGCACGGTCGATTCTGCGCCACCGGGGGCCACGGCGACACAGGGGCCGGTGGACCGGCGGCGCACCGCAGCCGTTGAAAGGAACGTCCTTGCTGCGCGGCGCGTTGGCAGTGCAGGCGCTGGCGGCCTGCATTCGGGTAACCTCGCCAACCAGTGGCCGTTTTCACGGCGAAATCCGAATGTTCCTTCAACGGCATGCAGATCCAGGCGCTTCGCAGACACCCGAACCTGATCGACCCGATCGTGTCGACGCTGCATGATTCGTGGGGAGACCTGCCCCCGTGGGCCGACCCGGCCGTCATCCGGGAGCGGCTGATGGCGGGCGCCACAACGGAACCCATCCCGCACACCCTGGTGGCCGTGACAGACCAGGGCACGCTGGCCGCCACGGGATCGGTCAAGCTGAACGAACTGCCGGGACACCCCGACAAGGTTTACTGGATCGGCGAGGTGTTCGTGCTGCCGGCGCATCGGGGCCGGGGCCTGGGCTCCCGAATGACCCGTGCCCTCACCGACCACGCGTTTTCCCAGGGGGTTCCGGAAGTCTTCCTCTACACGCCCGACCAGCAGTCGCTCTACGCCAGGCTGGGATGGGTCGAGGTTGCCCGCGACGTCGTCAATGACGAGACGGTTTCCGTGATGAAGCTGGCCCGAACGGCTGGTTGCTGAAGCGCTGTTCCATGCAGATCATCCGCGGCCTTCGCCTTCGCTCTCCCTCCCCGCCCGATGGCGCTCGGGGCTGCGCGCTCACCATCGGCAACTTCGACGGCGTGCACCGCGGACACCAGGCGATGCTGGCCCTGCTGCGCAACGAGGCGCGGCACCGCGGCGTGCCGAGCTGCGTGATGACCTTCGAGCCGCACCCGCGCGATTACTTTGCCGGCCTGCACGGCAAGCCTGAACTGGCGCCCGCCCGCATCGCCACGCTGCGCGACAAGCTCGAGGAACTGGAGCGCTGCGGGGTGGACCGCTGCGTGGTCCTGCCGTTCAACCAGGCCCTGGCCACCCAGAGTGCCGACTCGTTCATCCAGGACACGCTGGTGGGGGCGCTGGGTGTCAAGTACGTGCTGGTGGGCGATGATTTCCGGTTCGGTGCCCGGCGCGTGGGCGACTACGCCATGCTGGACGCCGCCGGGGCTGCGCTGGGCTTTGACGTCGCCCGCATGCAGAGCTACGAGGTGCACGGCTTGCGGGTATCCAGTTCGGCGGTGCGCGACGCCCTGGCCGCTGGCCGCATGGACGAGGCGGCGGCCCTGCTGGGGCGCCCCTACGCCATCAGCGGGCACGTGGTGCATGGCCGAAAACTGGGGCGGGCGCTGGCCGAATCGGCGCCCGGACGCGGCGACGGGTTCCGCACGCTCAACCTGCGCTTTGCGCACTGGAAACCGGCGGCCAGCGGCATTTTTGCGGTGTGGGTGCACGGGTTGTGGCACGAGCCCCTGCGCGGCGTGGCCAACCTCGGGGTGCGGCCGTCGCTCGACCCGAACGACGTCAATGGCGGTCGGGTGCTGCTGGAAACCCACTGCCTCGACTGGCCGGCCGGGATGGCCGCCAGCCTGCCGGGTGGAGAGGCCTACGGTAAAATCGTGCGCGTGGAACTGCTGCACAAACTGCACGACGAGCTGAAGTACGACAGCCTGGATGCCCTTACCCAAGGCATCGCCAGGGATGTGGCCGACGCGCGCGCGTTCTTCGAGGCCATGCACGGCCGCACCCACCGGCAGACCACCCGCGACCGAATTTGACGGGCGCCGGCCCCGCTCGCTGCCCTTCGATCCTTCGACAAGCTCAGGACGGGCGGCCACCGGGGCAGACGGTTGCTCCAGCGCTCGCACATCCCCCTTGCTCGGGCTGAGCTTGTCCAAGCCAACACGCGAACCACCATGTCCGAGACGAAGAACGCCTACCCCGTCAACCTGCTTGACACCCCGTTCCCCATGCGCGGCGACCTGCCCAAGCGCGAGCCGGGTTGGGTGAAGCAATGGAATGAAGAAGGCCTGTACCAGCGCCTGCGCGATGCGCGGCGCGGCGCTCCGCTGTTCGTGCTGCACGACGGCCCGCCCTATGCCAACGGGCAGATCCACATGGGGCACGCGGTCAACAAGGTGCTCAAGGACATGATCGTCAAGAGCCGGCAACTCGCCGGCTTCGACGCGCAGTACATCCCGGGTTGGGACTGCCACGGCCTGCCGATCGAGAACGCGATCGAGAAGAAGCACGGCCGCAACCTGGGCCGCGACGAAATGCAGGCGAAAAGCCGCGCCTACGCCACCGAGCAGATCGCCCAGCAGCGCGAAGATTTCAAGCGCCTGGGCGTGCTGGGCGACTGGGAGCGCCCCTACCTGACCATGAACCCGGCCAACGAGGCCGGGCAGATCCGCGCGTTCAAGCGCGTGATCGAGCGCGGGTTCGTCTACCGCGGGCTCAAGCCGGTGTACTGGTGCTTCGACTGCGGGTCCTCGCTGGCCGAGTTCGAGATCGAGTACGCCGACAAGGGCAGCGACACGCTGGACGTGGCGTTCGCGGCGGATGATGCGGTCAAGGTGTACGCGGCGTTCGGTCTCCAACCGGTTCGCGATGACGAAACCTCCGTTCGCCCTGAGCCTGTCGAAGGGCTCACCGAGAGTGTCGGCATGGCTTCGACAGGCTCAGCCCGAACGGATGGCGGGGGCTCGGCCCGGACAGAGGGCATCCAACCGGTGTTTGCCGTCATCTGGACCACCACCGCCTGGACCATCCCGGCCAACCAGGCGCTCAATGCCCACCCCGAATTCACCTACGCGCTGGTCCACACGCCCAAGGGCTTTCTGGTGCTGGCCGAGTCGCTGGTCGAGAAGTGCCTCGAGCGCTTCGGCCTGACGGGCACGGTGGTGGCCACCGCCCCGGGCGAAAAGCTCGGCGGCCTGAACTTCCGCCACCCCCTGTACGACGTCGATCCGGGCTACCGCCGCTTGTCGCCGGTGTTTCTGGCCGACTACGTCAGCGACGCCGACGGCACCGGCATCGTGCACTCGTCGCCCGCCTACGGTCTGGACGACTTCAATTCCTGCATCGCCAACGGCTTCACGGTGGACGACGTGCTCAACCCGGTGCAGGGCAACGGCGTCTACGCGGCCGACTTTCCGCTCTTTGGCGGGCAGCACATCTGGAAGGCGGTGCCGGTCATCATCGCGGCGCTCAAGGCCGCCGGCCGGCTGATGAGCACGGTGGGCATCACCCACAGCTACCCGCACTGCTGGCGCCACAAGTCGCCGGTGATCTACCGCGCCGCGGCGCAGTGGTTCGTGCGCATGGACGAAGGCGAAGGCGTCTTCACCAAAGACAAGGCGCCCAAGACGCTGCGCCAACTGGCGCTCGACGCCATCGACCACACCGGGTTCTTCCCCGAGAACGGGCGCGTGCGGCTGCGCGACATGATCGCGAACCGGCCCGACTGGTGCATCTCGCGCCAGCGCAGCTGGGGCGTGCCGCTGCCGTTCTTCCTGCACAAGGCCACCGGCGAGTTGCACCCACGCACCATGGACATCCTCGACCAGGCGGCCGACATCGTCGAAAAAGGCGGTGTGGAGGCCTGGAGCCGCGCGACCACCGAGGACATTCTGGGGGTGGCCGACGCGGCCGATTACGTCAAGAGCACCGACATCCTCGAAGTCTGGTTCGACTCGGGCTCGACCTTCTGGCACGTGCTGCGCGGCAGCCACGCGCACGCTTACCCCAACGGGGCCTTCCATTCACAAGGCCCCGAGGCCGACCTGTACCTGGAAGGCCACGACCAGCACCGCGGCTGGTTCCACAGCTCGCTGCTGCTGGGCTGCGCCATCTTCGACCGCGCGCCCTACCGCGGCCTGCTCACCCACGGATTCACCGTGGACAGCCAGGGCCGCAAGATGAGCAAATCGCTCGGCAACGGCATCGACCCGCAGGAGGTGTCGAAGAAGCTGGGCGCCGAAATCATCCGCTTGTGGGTCGCCGCCAGCGACTACTCGGGCGACATCGCGGGCGACGACAAGATCCTGGCCCGTGTGGTCGATGCGTACCGCCGCATCCGCAACACGCTGCGCTTCCTGCTCGCCAACCTGAGCGACTTCGACGCCTCGGCGCAAGCGGTGGCGCTGGACGATCTGCTCGAGATCGACCGCTGGGCGCTGGCCCGCACCGCGCAGTTCCAGGCCGAGGTGCTGGCCCATTACGACCGCTACGAGTTCCATCCCGTGGTGGCCAAGCTGCAGGTGTTCTGCTCCGAAGACCTGGGCGCCTTCTACCTCGACGTGCTGAAAGACCGCCTGTACACCACGGCGCCCGGAAGCCATGCCCGCCGCAGCGCGCAGACGGCGCTGCACGGCATTGCACAGGCCATGCTGCGCTGGATGGCACCGTTCATGAGCTTCACGGCCGAGGAGGCCTGGCCCATCCTGGCGGGTGCACAGAGCCGTGGCTCGATCTTCTTCGAGACCTGGCACGACCTGCCCCCGGCCGAGGAAGGCCTGCTGGCGAAATGGGCGCGCCTGTGCGAGATCCGCGACGCCGCCAACAAGGAGATCGAGAACCTGCGCACACAGGGTGCGGTGGGCTCGTCGCTGCAGGCGCTGCTCACCATCACGGCCCCGCCCGACGACGCCGCCCTGCTGCGGTCACTCGGCGACGACCTGCGCTTCGTGACCATCACCTCGGCGGCCGCCGTGGTGGACGGCGACACACTGTCGGTGAAGGTGACCCCGGCCACCGCCGCCAAGTGCGATCGGTGCTGGCACTACCGCGACGACGTGGGCCACGACCCGGCCCACCCCAGCCTCTGCGGCCGCTGCACCAGCAACCTGTTCGGTGCGGGCGAAGCCCGTCACTGCGCATGAGCCGGCCCGGACCCGACGGAGGCACCACCCGATGAACCCATCGCCCTCGGCGAACGCGTGGCCGTGGAAGTGGCTGGGCCTGGCGGGCCTGCTGCTGCTGGCCGACCAGGCCACCAAGTGGCTGATCCTGGCGAACTTCCAGTGGGGTGACAGCGTCCCGGTCACGTCCTTCTTCAACGTGGTTCGGGTGCACAACACCGGCGCAGCGTTTTCGTTTCTGGCCGGGGCAGGTGGCTGGCAGCGCTGGTTCTTCACCGCCATCGGCATCGGTGCGTCGGTGTTCATCGTGTGGATGCTGCGCAGCCACCCGGGACAGCGCCTGTTCGGCTTTGCGCTGGCGTGCATCCTGGGCGGCGCCATCGGCAACGTGATCGACCGGCTGGTGCACGGTTACGTGGTTGACTGGCTGGATTTTCACTGGCCGTTTCTGGCCGGCCTGTTCCCGGGCGGGCACTTCCCCGCCTTCAACATCGCCGATTCCGCCATCACGGTGGGTGCGGTGGCGCTCATCCTCGACGAAATCCTGCGGATGCGCCGGGGCCGCTGAACCGTCCGGCCGCGCGGTGGCCAAGGGCATGGGTGGCGTGATACGCTGAATCAACCCGATTCACTGCCAAGACAGGAGACACCCATGCCCGGCCTGCTTCCCGACGTCGATCCCGACGGTCTTTACGAGTTTTCGGTGGTCTACACCGACCGCGCGCTCAACCACATGTCGAAGCGCTTCCAGGGCGTGATGACCGGCATTTCGGGCCTGCTCAAGCGGGTGTACGGTGCGCACTCGGCGGTGCTGGTGCCGGGCAGCGGCACCTTCGGCATGGAATCGGTGGCGCGGCAGTTTGCGCACGGCAAGCACGTGCTGGTGTTGCGCAACGGGTGGTTCAGCTACCGCTGGACCCAGATCTTCGACATGGGCGCCATCCCGGCCAGCCACACGGTGCTGAAGGCGCGCCCGCAGGGCGCCGGCGCACAGGCTGCGTGGGCACCGGCACCGCTCGACGAGGTGGTGGCCACCATCGCGCGCGAGAAACCCGCGGTGGTGTTTGCGCCGCACGTGGAAACCTCGGCCGGCATGATCCTGCCCGACGACCACCTGAAGGCCGTGGCCGACGCGGTGCACGCGGTGGGCGGACTCTTCGTGCTCGACTGCATCGCCTCGGGCGCGATGTGGGTCGACATGCAGGCCACCGGCGTGGACGTCCTGATCAGCGCACCGCAGAAGGGCTGGAGCAGTTCGCCCTGCTGCGCCATGGTGATGCTGAGCGAGCGCGCCCGCAAGGCCATCGACGCCACGCAAAGCACCACCTTCGCGATGGACCTGAAGAAGTGGCTGCAGATCATGGAAACCTACGAAGGCGGTGGCCACGCGTACCACACCACGCTGCCCACCGACGCGCTGACGCGCCTGCACGCCACCATGCTGGAAACCGAGGCCTATGGCTTCGAGCGGGTGCGGCAGGAGCAGATCGCGCTCGGCCGCGCGGTGCGCGCGCTGGTTGAACGCCATGGCTTTGCCAGCGTGGCGGCCGATGGGTACAAGGCGCCGGGCGTGGTGGTGAGCCACACCACCAACGCCGACGTCCAGTCGAGCAAGGCCTTCCTGGCCCTGGGCCTGCAGACCGCCGCCGGTGTGCCGCTGCAGTGCGACGAAGGACCCGACTTCAAGACCTTCCGCCTCGGCCTGTTCGGCCTGGACAAGTGGCACGACGTGCCGGCCACGGTCGCCCGCCTCGAATCGGCCCTGCAGCAGATCGCCCCCGTGCGGGTGGCGCAGGCCGCCTGAGCGCCCGCCGGGCCGGGCGGGCCCGGGTGGTTCAGGGCAACAGCACCGTGCAGCCCGTGGTGGCCCTGGCTTCCAGGCTTTCGTGGGCCTTCCTCACGTCGGTCAGCGCAAAGCGCTGGTCGATGCGGATCTTCACCGCACCGCTGGTGACCACACCGAACAGGTCGTCGGCCATGCGCTGCGTGCGCTCGCGGCTGGTGATGTGCGAGAACAGGGTCTGCCGGGTCACGTAGATGGAGCCCTTGGGCCCGAGCGCGCCCGGCGCAAAAGGCGCCACCGGGCCGGAGGCGTTGCCGAAGCTGGCCATCAGGCCGAACGGGCGCAGGCAATCGAGCGACTTGTCCCAGGTGTCCTTGCCCACCGAGTCGTAGACCACCTTGACGCCCTTGCCGCCGGTGATCTCCTTCACCCGGGCGGCGAAGTCGTCCTTGCGGTAGTTGATGGCCACGGCCGCGCCGTGGTCCAGGGCAAGCTGGCACTTGTCGTCGGTTCCGGCGGTGCCGATGAGCTGCAGCCCCAGCGAGCGCGCCCACTGGCACACGATCAGGCCCACACCGCCGGCGGCCGCGTGGAACAGCACATGGTCTCCCGGCTCCAGGCCTTCCACCGGCTTGCAATGCTTCAACAGGTACTGGGCCGTGAGGCCCTTGAGCATCATGGCCGCGCCGGTCTCGAAGTCGATCGCATCGGGCAGCCGGCACACGTTCATGGCCGGCATCACACGCACGTCGCAGTAGCTGCCGGGGGGCTGGGACGCATAGGCGGCACGGTCACCCACCTTCAGGTGCGTCACGCCCTCGCCCACCGCTTCGATCACCCCCGCGCCCTCCATGCCCAGCGAAGCCGGCATGGGCAACTGGTAAAGGCCCGTGCGCTGGTACACGTCGATGAAATTGAGGCCGATCGCATGGTGGCGGATGCGAACCTGCCCCGGTCCGGGATCGCCCACCTCCACGGTGTCGATGACGAGCTGTTCGGGGCCGCCGTGAGCGTGGATGCGGACGGCGCGGCTGGAGGTGGTCATGGGGAGTCTCCTCGACGGGTTGTGTTCGGCGAAACCGGAACGCCGAACGATGTTGTGCGGCAATGCTGCCACGATTTCACCGGCCCCATGGGCGCGCGGGGCTTCGCCGGCTTGCTACAGTCGCGCGCATGTCCGTCGCCCCCGCAGGACGGCTCACCCCGTCCACCATTGCCCTTCTGGTGATCCCACCCCTGCTGTGGGCCGGCAACGCGGTGGTGGGCCGTTTGATGAACGGCACCGTGCCGCCAAGCACCCTCAACTTCCTGCGCTGGACATTGGCGTTTGCACTGCTGCTGCCCCTGGCCGGCTGGGTGTTGCGGCCCGGCAGCGGCCTGTGGACCCACTGGAAGCGCTTTGCGCTGCTGGGCGCACTCGGCGTCGGCAGCTACAACGCGCTGCAGTACCTGGCGCTCAAGACCTCGACGCCGCTGAACGTGACCCTGGTCGCGGCCAGCACGCCGGTGTTCATGCTGCTGCTCGGCCGCGTGTTCTACGGCGTGCCCGTCACCACCCGCGCGGCGCTGGGCGCCGCGCTTTCACTGGCCGGCGTGGCGGTGGTGCTGTCGGGCGGTCAGCTGGCCAGGTTGCTGGCGGTGCAGCTGGTGCCGGGCGATGCCTGGATGCTGCTGGCCGCGCTGGTCTGGGCCTGGTACAGCTGGCTGCTGGTGCGCCCGCCCGCTGGCGGCGACCCGCCGGCCATCAAGGCCGACTGGGCCGCCTTCCTGCTGGCGCAGGTGGTGCTCGGGCTGGTCTGGTCGGGCCTGCTGGCCACCGGCGAATGGCTGGTGCTGCCCGAGGGCAGCGCCATCCGCTGGGGCTGGCCGCTGGCCATTGCGCTGCTCTATGTGGCCGTCGGCCCGTCGCTGCTGGCCTACCGGTGTTGGGGCGCCGGCGTGGCCCGCGTGGGGCCTGCATTGGCGGGGTTCTTCTCGAACCTCACGCCGCTGTTTGCCGCGCTGATGTCGGCGGCACTGCTGGGCGACATGCCCCGCTGGCACCACGCGCTGGGCTTCGTGCTCATCGTGGGCGGCATCGTGGTCAGCAGCCGCCGTTGACGCGTCAGAAAGTGCCGGGGTAGGCGCCGCCGTCGGCCAGCACGTTCTGGCCGGTGATGTAGCCGGCCTGCATGCTGCACAGGAAGGCGCAGATGGCGCCGAATTCGTCAGGTGTGCCGAAACGCCGGGCGGGAATGGTCTGGCGGCGCGCATCGGCCACCGACTCGACCGGCTTGCCGGCTTTCTGCGCCGCTCCCGCCATGGTCGCCTTGAGGCGGTCGGTGTCGAACGCACCCGGCAGCAGGTTGTTGAGGGTGACGCCGCGGGCCGCGAGACCGCTGCGCGACACCCCGGCCACAAACCCCGTGAGGCCGGTGCGCGCACCGTTGGACAGGCCCAGGATGTCGATCGGCGCCTTGACCGCGCTCGACGTGATGTTGACGATGCGGCCGAAGCCGCGTTCGGCCATGCCGTCCACCGTGGCCTTGATGAGTTCGATGGGCGTGAGCATGTTGGCGTCGAGTGCCGCGAGCCACGCGCTGCGGTCCCACTGGCGGAAATCGCCGGGCGGCGGCCCGCCGGCATTCGTCACCACGATGTCGAACGCCTTGCCCGGGCCACCGGCCACCGACCAGATGGCCTCGCGCCCTTCGGCGGTGGTGATGTCGGCCGCCACCGCCAGCACCTGCACCCCCGGGCTGGCCTGCCGCGTGGCAGCGGCCGCGGCCTGCAGGGCCTCGGCGCCGCGCGCCACCATCACCACGTTTGCGCCCTCGGCCGCCAGTGCCTGCGCACAGCCCAGCCCCAGCCCCTTGCTGGCCCCGCCGACCAGCGCCCACCTGCCCTTGATGCCCAGATCCATGCTCTTCAATCCCCCGTCTTGTCGACGATTTTCGGCGCGCTGAAGCGCGTCACCAGAAACACACCGGCGAGCACGAGCACCGTGCCCGCCACGATCCAGCCGTTGAACGGCTCACCCAGAATCACCACGCCCATGACGATGGTCGACATGGGGCCGATCATGCCGGTCTGTGCGGCCAGCCCCGAGCCGATGCGCTCGATCGCCATCATCACCATCAGCACCGGCGCAAAGGTGCACAACGTCGCGTTGAGGACCGACAGCCAGATCACCTCGGGCTGCACCAGCGCCGCCGACAACGGGCGCAGCAGCAGGAACTGGCCGATGCACAGCACGCAGGCCACGCTGGTGGCCAGACCCACCAACCGCAGCGAGCCCAGCCGCTTGACCAGTTCGCCGCTGTAGACCAGGTAGATGGCGTAGCTCACCGCGCTGCCGAACACCAGCGCGGCGCCCAGCGCGGCATCGGGCCCCTGAACACCGGCCTCGTGGCCGAACACCAGCAACACGCCGCCATAGCTGACGGCCATGGCCACCGCCTGCAGCCCCGTGATGCGCCGACCGTAAATGAGCCAGCCCAGAATGAGCACCAGCGTGGGGTTGAGGTACAGGATGAGCCGCTCGAGGCTGGCGGTGATGTATTCGAGGCCCCAGAAGTCGAGGAAGCTCGCCAGGTAATAGCCGGTGAAGCCCAGACCGAGCACACCCAGCCAGTCGCGCCTCGTCAACGGTGCAGGCTTCTCGCCACCGGGCCGGTGCGACGCCCACCACGCCAGCGCCAGAAACAGCGGCAGCGCAAACAGCATCCGGTACATGATCAGCGTGACCGCGTCCACGCCATGCCGGTAGGCCAGCTTGACGATGATGGCCTTGCCGCTGAAGGCGATGGAGCCCAGGCTGGCAAGCAGCAGGCCGGTGGCCAGGTGGGAAGGCGGTGCGACAGACATGGGCCCCGCATTATCCGGGGCGGCGCGCGTCAGCGCCGCCCGGGGTTCATTGCAGCGGCGGCGTGGAGGCCAGCACCTCGTCCAGCGTGGTCAGGCCTTCGGCCACGCGCGCCGCGCCCGCCAGCCGCAGCGGCCGCATGCCGTCGGCCACGGCCTGCGCGCGCATGGCCTCGATGCGGGGTTCGTGGCCGATCTTGTCCTTGAAGCCCTCGGTGACGGTCAGCAACTCGTACAGCCCGGTGCGCCCGCGGTAGCCGGTCATGCGGCAGTCGATGCAGCCGACCGGCTGGAAGGGGCGGTAGGCGCCGCTGACCTGCCAGGGCTTGACGAGGTCGGCCAGTTGCTCGCGCCCGGCCGACGCTTCGTCCTTGCCGACCTGCACCTTGCACGCCGGGCACAGGGTGCGCACCAGGCGTTGGGCCAGCACACCGAGCACGGTGGCGCTGATGAGGTAAGGCGGAATGCCGAGCTCCATGAGGCGCATGACGGCCGACGGCGCGTCGTTGGTGTGCAGCGTCGAGAACACCAGGTGGCCGGTGAGCGCGGCCTGCACCGCCATCTCGGCGGTGGCGAGGTCGCGGATCTCGCCCACCATGATGATGTCGGGGTCCTGCCGCATGAGCGCTCGAAGGCCTTGCGCAAAGTCGAGGTCGAGCTGCGGCTGCACCTGGGTCTGGTTGAACGCCGGCTCGATCATCTCGATCGGGTCTTCCACGGTGCTCACGTTCACCTCTTCGGTGGCCAGCCGCTTGAGCGTGGCGTAGAGCGTGGTGGTTTTGCCCGAGCCGGTGGGCCCGGTGACGAGCACGATGCCGTGCGGCCGCCGCGTGAGGGCCTCCCAGCGCTGCGCGTCGTGGGCCGCAAAGCCCAGCGCCGCCAGGTCCTTCACCGTCGACTCGGGGTCGAAGATGCGCATCACCAGCTTTTCGCCGAAGGCGGTGGGCAGGGTGGACAGGCGCATTTCCACCTCGTCGCCGCGGGCGGTGCCCAGGGCCGGCTTGAGGGTCTTGATGCGGCCGTCCTGCGGGCGGCGGCGCTCCACCACGTCCATGCGGCCGAGCAGCTTGATGCGCGCGGTCATGGCGTTCATGACACCCAGTGGCAGCTGGTACACGGGATGCAACACGCCGTCGATGCGGAAGCGGATCACGCCCTGGTCGCGCCGCGGTTCCAGGTGGATGTCGCTGGCACGCTGGTCGAACGCATACTGCCAAAGCCAGTCGACCACCTGCACGACACCCTGGTCGTTGGCGTCGAGCTGCTTGTTGCCCTTGCCCAGCTCGACCAGTTGCTCAAAGCTTTGCAGGCCGCCGGCACCACCGGTCTTGACGGCGGCGCGAACCGACCTGGCCAGCGCAAAGAATTCGGCCGTGTAGCGCGTTATTTCGGCCGGGCTCGTGAGCACCAGCCGCACCGACTTTCGCGTCTGGCGCTCGACTTCACCGACCCAGTCGCGCACGAAGGGTTCGGCCGTGGCCACCACCACCTCGCCCGGTCCCACCTGCACCGGCAGCACCCGGTGGCGCTCGGCGTAGGCGGCGCTCATCACGTCGGCCACCTTGCCCACATCGACCTTCAGCGGATCGATGCGCAGGTATTCGATGCCGCTGCGCGTGGCCAGCCACTGCGTGAGCGTTTCGGCGTCGAGCACGTGGCCGTCGGATGCGCGCGCCATGCCCACCACCGCCAACCGCTGCAGCGGGTGCTGCGAGCTTTGCGCCGACGAGATGCGGGCCTCGGTCTTGCGGGCTTCGGCCTCGCTGACCACGCCGTCCTCGCGCAGCCAGTTCAACAGGCGCCGCCAGTCGAGCGGACCCACGGTTTCGATGTTCTCGGCCTTGGGATTCTTCATGGGATCAGGCTTTCACAGGCTTGAACAGGCGCATCCATTTGACCGCCGGCAATCCCCAGCGCTGCTGCACGGCTTCGGCGCGCGCCAGCAGTTCAAGGCGCGGCGGTCGGCTGGCGTGGCGCTGGGCCAGCACCACGGTGTTGCCCTCGCGCGTGGGGCGGAACGCCCACACCGCGTCCTCCCCGAAGGCTTCACACAGGCGCTGCACCGACCGCTCGTAGCTCGCGTCGCGGCCGAACAGGTTGACCGTGAGGCAACCCTCGTCGGTGAGCGCACGGCGGCAGTCGGCGTAGAAGTCGGCGGAGTCGAGCACCGGCGCGGCGGCCTCGTGGTCGTAAAGGTCGACCTGCACCGCGTCGTGGCGTCCCAGGTGTTCGGCATCGCGGATGCGCTGGCCGGCATCGCCCTGCAGCACGCGCAGGCGGGCACTGTCGGGGGGCAGTTTGAACCAGCGCCGGCACACCGCCACCACCTGGGGGTTGATCTCGATGGCGGTGGTGCGCATGCGCAGCCGCTTGAAGCTGAACTTGGTGAGCGCCGCCGAGCCCAGGCCAAGCTGCAGCGCGCTGCGTTGCGACACGCTGTCGGGTTCGACGAACAGCAGCCAGGCCATCATGCGCTGCACGTACTCCAGTTCGATGTCGAACGGCGAATCGAGCAGCATCGACCCCTGGATCCACTCGGTGCCGAGGTGCAGAAAACGCACCTCGCCATCTTCGGAGATGTTGACTTCAGGCAGTGGGTTCGGTGGGTTCATCTCGGCTCGGCACGGCGCCCCCGGTCGCAACAGGCCGATCGACCGGCACGGGGTGCATGGGCCGATTATGGGATGCCCTCGTGTCGGGCACGGAGGGGGGTCACTGTCCCTGGGCGCGGCGCAGCCGTTCACGGCTGTTGGACAGGTGCGTGCGCATGGCGGTGCGCGCGGCCTCGGGGTCCTGGTCGCGGATCGCCTCGAAGATGCGCTCGTGTTCGTGGTGCACCCGCTCGAGGTAACCCAGCCGGCCTTCGGGGGCCTTCTGCGCGGTCTTGATCCGCGTGCGCGGGATGATCATGGTGCCGAGGTAGTTCATCAGCTCGGCGAAGTGCCGGTTGCCGGTGGCGCGGGCCACCTCGAGATGGAACTGGTAGTCGGAGGGGACCGCGTCGGAGTCGTGGCGGATCGAGTCGCCGAAGGCGGTGAGTGCCTTGTCCATGATGTCGAGGTTCTCGGGCGTGCGGCGCTGCGCCGCGAGGTAGGCGGCTTCGGACTCCAGGCTGATGCGCAACTCGAGCACCTCGATCACGTCGGCGGCGGTCGCGAAATCCTCGGGCGCCAGCCGGAACGTGCCGCTGTCGCGCGGCTCCATCACGAAGGTGCCGATGCCGTGCCGCGTTTCCACCAGGCCGGAGGCCTGCAGCCTCGAAATGGCCTCGCGAACCACGGTCCGGCTGACCTCGAAACGATCGACCAGCGCCGATTCGGTGGGCAGTTTGTCGCCCGGCAGCAGGCGCCCTTCGCGGATGTCCTGCGTCAGGCTGTCCACGATTTCGGGCACCAGCCCGCGGGGTCGCCTGGCCCGCACGGCGGGCTCGGGGATCGGGGTTTTCACTGAGTTCAACAGCTTGTCCTTGACAGTGCTCAGACCGGCCACCAGAATTTAGTTGTCTGACAACATATGACTGATGTCGTATGGACGCACTGTAGCAAAGCGATCGCCAATGTCCAAGCCCCTGAAGATCCACCCCACCCTGCTGCTGACGGGCGCCGCCGGCGGCCTGGGCCAGGCCCTGCGCCCGCGCCTCAAAGCCAACTGCAAAACGCTGCGGCTGTCCGACCTGCGCGACTTCGGCGCGGCGGAACCCGGTGAAGAAATCGTGCTGGGCGATCTGGCCGACGCCGCCGCGGTGGACCGCATGGTGGCCGGGTCTGACGCCATCGTGCACATGGGCGGTTTCTCGGTCGAAGGCCCTTTCGAGCCGATCCTGCAGGCCAACATCGTCGGCGTCTACCACCTGTACGAGGCCGCGCGGCGCCATGGCGTCAAGCGCGTGGTGTTCGCCAGCTCCAACCACGTGGTCGGCTACTACCGCCAGGGCGAAACCATCGACGCCGCCGCACCGCCCCGGCCCGATGGCCTCTACGGCGTGAGCAAGGCCTTCGGCGAGGACCTCTCGCGCTTCTATTTCGATCGCTGGGGCATCGAGACGGCCTGCATCCGCATCGGCTCGTCGTTCCCCGAACCCAAAGACCGCCGCATGCTGGCCACCTGGCTCAGCCACGACGACCTGCACCGGCTGATCACCGCCTGCCTGGAGACGCCGGTGCTGGGCCACTCCATCGTGTACGGCATGTCCGACAACGCCGTCACCTGGTGGGACAACCGGCTGGCGCGGCACGTGGGCTACCGCCCGCAGGACAGCTCGGACCGCTTCCGCGAGGCGGTGTTCGCCCGCACGCCGGAACCCGACCTGAGCGACCCGGCCGCTGTGCACCAGGGTGGCGCGTTCGTGAAGGCCGGGCCCTTCTGATGAAAACCGACCTGGTGGCCGAGCTGGTGGCCGATGTGCAGTGCGCCACGGGCGAGAGCCCGGTGTGGCAAGCCGCGGAGCAGGCGCTGTACTGGACCGACATTCCCGCCGGTCACCTGTGGCGCTGGCACGCACCCAGCGGGCGGCTCGACCATTGGAAGGCACCCGAGCAGCTGGCCTGCCTGGCACGCGATGCCGACGGCAAGGGCTGGATCGCGGGCATGGAGAGCGGCGTCTTCCGGCTTCAGGCACGCGGTGACGGCACGCTGGCCGCCGAGCCGCTCGCCCTGGCGACCCACGCCCGCAGCGGCATGCGCTTCAACGACGGGCGCTGCGACCGGCAGGGGCGCTTCTGGGCCGGCACCATGCTCATGGACATGGCGGCCGCGGCGCCGGTGGGTCGGCTGTACCGGTGCGCCAGCGGCGGCGGCCTGCAGCCGGTGCTCGACGGGTTCATCACCCCCAACGGCCTGGGCTTCAGCCCCGACGGGCGCACCATGTACCTGTCCGACTCGCACCCCCAGGTGCAGACCATCTGGGCCTTCGATTACGACACCGACAGCGGCACGCCGCACCACCGCCGCGTGTTCGTCGACATGAAGCCGCTGCCCGGCCGCCCCGATGGCGCCGCCGTGGACGCCGACGGCTGCTACTGGATCTGCGGCAACGACGCCGGGCAGGTGCACCGCTTCACGCCCGATGGCCGGCTCGACCGGTCGCTCACCGTGCCGGTCAAAAAGCCCGCGATGTGTGCCTTCGGCGGCGCCGCGCTCGACACCCTGTTCGTGACCTCCATCCGGCCCTCAGGCATCGACCTGTCGGACCAGCCGCTCGCGGGCGGCGTCTTCGCACTCCATCCAGGCGTCAAGGGCCTGGATGAGCCGTCGTTCCGGGCCTGACCCAGGCACCGGCCCCTTGTTCCCCCCACCACCACCCCAACGGAGACAACACCATGCCCACCCAACGCCGACTGCTGCTCACCCTGGCCATGGCCGGACTGCTGCCCCTGTCCGTCCAGGCCCAGAACCTGGTGCTCAGGGCCCACGACACCCACCCCGCCGGCTACCCCACCGTGGCCGCCGTCGAGAGCATGGGCAAGAAGCTCGATGCCGCCACCAACGGACGCATCAAGATCCAGACCTTCCCGGGCGCGGTGCTGGGCCAGGAAAAGGAAGCCGTCGAACAGACCCAGCTGGGCGCCATCCAGCTCGCGCGCATTTCGCTCGGCGTGATCGGCCCGGTGGTGCCCGAAGTGGACGTGTTCAACATGCCCTTCGTGTTCCGCGACGTGAACCACATGCGCAAGGTGATTGACGGCGCGATCGGCCAGGAGCTGCTCGACAAGGTCACCGCCAGCCAGGCGCGCCTGGTCGGGCTCGGCTGGATGGACGGTGGCTCGCGCAGCCTCTACACCAAGAAGCCGGTGCGCACGCCCGCCGACCTCAAGGGCCTGAAGGTCCGCATGATGGGCAACCCGCTCTTCGTGGACACCATGAACGCCATGGGCGGCAACGGCATCTCGATGGCCTATGGCGAGGTGTTCACCGCGCTGCAGACCGGTGTGATCGACGGCGCCGAAAACAACCCGCCGAGCTACTTCACCGCCAACCACTTCAACACTGGCGCCAAGTTCTACAGCCAGACCAACCACCTGATCATTCCCGAGATCCTGGTGATGTCCAAGGTGACCTGGGACCGGCTGAACGACGCCGACAAGGCGCTGGTGAAGAAGCTGGCGCGCGAAGCGCAGATGGAGCAGCGCGCCCTGTGGGACAAGAGCGTCGAAGACTATTCCGCCAAGCTCAAGGCCGCCGGTGTCGAGTTCATCGCCGTCGACAACAAGCCCTTCTTTGAAGCCACCGCGCCGGTGCGCGCCAAGTACGGCGCCCGCTTCGGCGATCTGATGCAGCGCATCGCGGCGGTCCAGTAATCCCCTTCACCCCCATGCCCGCAGGCCACCGCGTTCGCGCGGTGGCCGGGGCTCACTCGCCCTTTTCACCATGAACGAGCCGATCCACAAGGCCCTCGACGCGGTCTACAGCACCTGCGTCTGGGTGGCGGGCAGCTGCATCATCCTGATGTCGCTGTTCATCCCCTGGGGCATCTTCACGCGCTATGTGCTGGGCACCGGCTCGCAGTGGCCCGAGCCGATCTCCATCCTGCTGATGGTGATCTTCACCTTCATGTCGGCTGCGGTGGCCTACCGCGCCGGCGCCCACATCGCGGTCGAGATGCTGACCATGCGCCTGCCGCAGGAAGCGCGGCGCGTGCTGCGAGGCGTGGTGCATGTGCTGATGCTGGGCATCAGCCTGTTCATGGTGTTCTACGGCACGCGCCTGTGCATCGGCACCTGGGGCCAGAGCATTCCCGAGCTGACCTGGCTGCCGGTGGGCCTGACCTACGTGCCCGTGCCCCTGGGCGGCTTGGTCACCGCCCTTTTCGTGCTGGAGCACGTGTTCATCGGCGACGCATCGCGCCGCGCGGTGGTGACCTTCGACTGGCTGGCCGACGCTGCCGCCGAAACCGACGCAAAGGCCTCGTGATGGACGCCACCATTCTTCTCGGCACGTTCCTCGTGCTCATCCTCGTCGGCATGCCGGTGGCCTACGCCATGGGCGTGGCCGCGCTCGTCGGCGCCTGGTGGATCGACATCCCGCTCGACGCGGTCATGATCGCCATCGCCAGCGGCGTCAACAAGTTCTCGCTGCTGGCCATTCCGTTCTTCGTGCTGGCCGGCGCCATCATGGCCGAGGGCGGCATGGCGCGGCGGCTGGTGGCGTTCGCCTACGTGCTGGTGGGCTGGGTGCGCGGCGGCCTTTCGCTGGTCAACATCCTGGCCTCCACCTTCTTCGGCGCGATCTCGGGCTCGTCCATGGCCGACACCGCCTCGGTGGGCTCGGTGATGATCCCTGAGATGGCCCGCAAGGGCTACCCGAAAGACTTCGCCACCGCGGTCACGGTCAGCGGTTCGGTGCAGGCCATCCTGATCCCGCCCAGCCACAACGCGGTGATCTATTCGCTGGCGGCGGGTGGCACGGTGTCGATCGCCGCGCTGTTTGTGGCCGGCGTGCTGCCCGGCCTGTTGCTCGGCCTGACGCTGGCCGTCATGTGCCTGTTCATCGCCAAGAAACGCAACTACCCCAAGGGCGACGTGGTGCCGTTCCGCGAGGCGGTCAAGATCTGCATCGAGGCGCTGTGGGGCCTGATGACGATGGTGATCATCCTCGGCGGCATCCTGAGTGGCGTGTTCACGGCCACCGAGTCGGCGTCCATCGCGGTGGTCTGGGCCTTCTTCGTCACCATGTTCATCTACCGCGACTACAAGTGGCACGAGCTGCCCAAGCTGGTCCACCGCACGGTCAAGACGCTGGCCATCGTGATGATCCTGATCGGCTTCGCGGCCAGCTTCGGCTACGTGATGACGCTGATGCAGATCCCGCTCAAGATCACGACGTTCCTGACCACGCTGTCGGACAACCGCTACGTGATCCTGGCGCTCATCAACGGCCTGCTGCTCGTGCTGGGCACGCTGATGGACATGGCGCCATTGATCCTGATCCTCACGCCCATCCTGCTGCCGGTCGTGAAGGCGATCGGCGTGGACCCGGTGCACTTCGGGATGATCATGATGGTCAACCTGGGCATCGGCCTGCTCACACCCCCGGTGGGCGGCGTGCTGTTCGTGGGCGCGGCGATTGCCAAGCTGCCGATCGAATCGGTGGTCAAGTCGTTGCTGCCGTTCTTCCTCGCGATGCTGCTGGTGCTGGGTGCGGTCACCTACATCCCCGCCCTCTCCCTCTGGCTGCCCAGCGTGCTGCTCTGACCATGACGTCTCACGCCATCCAGGCGGTGCGCATCACACCGATTGCGTTCCGCGACCCACCTTTGCTCAACGCGGCCGGCATCCACGAACCGTGGGCCCTTCGCGCCATCGTCGAGGTCGAAACCGCCTGCGGGCGGGTCGGCATCAACGAGACCTATGGCGACCTGCCGATGCTGGAGGCGCTCGCCAAGGCGGCGCCGGCGCTGCAAGGCCTGTCCCCCTGGGCCCTCAACGAAATGGAATCGCGCGTGGCCGCGCTGGTGCGGCCGCCGCCCACGGCGTCGGAGTTCCTGGGCACCCAGGTGTCGCTGGCACCCGGAACGCACGTGTCGAAGACGGTGGCCAAGGTGGTCAGCGCATTCGAGGTGGCCCTGCTCGACCTGCAGGGCCAGCTGGCCAATGCGCCGGTGGTGGACCTGCTGGGCGGCGCCGCGCGAGACCGCGTGCCGTTCTCGGCCTACCTGTTCTACAAGTACGCCGAGCACATCGAAAAGCCGTATCCGCCCGATCCCTGGGGCGAGGCGCTGACGCCGCCTCAACTGGTGGCACAGGCGCGCCGCATGATCGACCTGTACGGGTTCCAGAGCATCAAGCTCAAGGCCGGTGCGCTGCCGCCCGACCAGGAGGCCGATGCAATTCTGGCGCTGGCCGAGGCGTTCCCGGGCACGCCGCTGCGCATCGACCCCAACGCGAACTGGAGCGTGGCGACCAGCCTGCGCATCGTCGAGCGCCTGCGCGGTGTCCTCGAGTACTACGAAGACCCCGCCCCCGGCCTGGACGGCATGGCCGCGGTGGCCCGTGCGTGCGAGGTGCCGATGGCCACCAACATGGTGGTGACCGACTTCGACGAATTCCGCCGCAACGCCGGCATGGGCAGCCCGGTGAAGATCGTGCTCAGCGACCACCATTACTGGGGCGGATTGCGCGCCACGCAGCAACTCTCGCGCCTGTGCCGCACCTTCGACCTTGGCCTGTCGATGCACAGCAACTCCCACCTGGGCATCAGCCTGATGGCCATGACGCACCTGTGCGCCAGCGTGCCGCTGCTCACCTACGCGTGCGACACCCACTACCCGTGGCAGGACGAGGAGATCGTGCAGGGCGGGCGCCTCCGCTTCGAGCAAGGCAGCCTGCGCGTGCCGACCACCCCCGGACTGGGCGTGGCGCTGGACCGGGAGGCCCTGGCGCGCCTGCACGACAACTACCTGCGGTGCGGCATTCGCAACCGAAACGATTTCGCGCAGATGCGCAAGTACGACCCGGCGTTCACCCCCGAACAGCCCCGCTTCTGACGCCGCGGGCCGCGGCCCGGGCGAGACACCCCCGAGAAATCACATGAACATCACACCCCAGGAACTCAAATCCATCATGGGCCACGGCCTGCTGTCCTTTCCGCTGACCGATTTCGACGCGCAGGGCAACTTCAATGCAAAGGGCTACGCCGACCGGCTGGAGTGGCTGGCACCCTATGGTGCCAGCGCGCTGTTTGCCGCGGGCGGCACCGGCGAATTCTTCTCGCTCACCCAGGACGAGTACCCGGCCATCATCCGGACCGCCGTGCAGACCTGCGCCGGCAAGGTGCCCATCATCGCGGGCGCGGGTGGTCCCACGCGTTTCGCCATTGCGTGTGCGCAGGAGGCCGAGCGCCAGGGTGCACACGGCATCCTGCTGCTGCCGCACTACCTCACCGAGGCATCGCAGGAAGGCTTGATCGCCCACGTCGAGGCGGTGTGCAGGAGCGTGAAATTCGGCGTCATCGTCTACAACCGCAACGTCTGCAAGCTCACCCCCCAATCGCTCGCGGTGTTGGCCGAGCGCTGCCCGAACCTGATCGGTTTCAAGGACGGCATGGGCGACATCGAACTCATGATGTCCATCTTTCTGAAGATGGGCGACCGCTTTGCCTACCTGGGCGGCCTGCCCACCGCCGAGGTGTACGCCGCGGCCTACAAGGCGCTGGGCACGCCGGTGTATTCGTCGGCGGTGTTCAACTTCATTCCGAAGACCGCCATGGACTTCTACCGCGCCGTGGCCAGTGACGACCACGCCACGCAGCACCGCCTGCTCAAGGATTTTTTCATGCCCTACCTGGACATTCGCAACCAGGGCGCCGGCTACGCGGTGAGCATCGTCAAGGCCGGTGCGCAGATCGCTGGCCACGGCGCAGGCCCGGTGCGCGCGCCGCTGACCGACCTCAAGCCCGCCGAGGTCGAACGCCTCGCGGCCCTCATCAAGGCCCTGGGACCGCAATGAAGCCGCACGCCCATTTCATCGCCGGCGAATGGATCGTCGGCCAGGACAGCCTCCCGAACATCAATCCGTCGGACCTGTCGGACACCGTGGGCCATTACGCGGTGGGCGGGGCGGCCGAGGTGGACGCCGCCGTGGGCGCGGCCCGCCATGCCTTCGCCGCCTGGTCCACCGGCGGCATTCAGGCCCGCAGCGATGCGCTCGACCGCATCGGCACCGAGATCCTGGCGCGGCGCGAAGAGCTGGGCAACCTGCTTGCGCGCGAAGAGGGCAAGACGCTGCCCGAGGCCATCGGTGAGGCGACGCGGGCGGGACACATCTTCCGGTTCTTTGCCGGGGAGTGCCTGCGCCTCTCGGGTGAAATGCTGCCGTCGGTGCGCCCCGGCATCGGCGTGGAAATCACGCGCGAGCCGGTGGGCGTGGTCGGACTGATCACCCCCTGGAACTTCCCGATCGCGATTCCGGCGTGGAAGATCGCGCCCGCGCTCGCCCATGGCAACTGCGTGGTCATGAAGCCCGCCGATCTGGTGCCGGGCTGTGCCTGGGCGTTGGCCGACATCATCAGCCGATCGGGCATTCCGCCGGGTGTGTTCAATCTGGTGATGGGCACCGGGCGCACGGTGGGCGAGGCCATGGTGAACCACCCGCAGATCGACGCCATCAGCTTCACCGGCTCGCAGGCGGTGGGCCAGCGCATCGCGCTGGCGTGCGCATCGCAGCAGAAGAAGGTGCAGCTGGAAATGGGTGGCAAGAATCCACAGGTCGTGCTGGACGACGCCGACCTGAAGCAGGCGGTGGAGCTGTGCACGCAAAGCGCGTTCTTCTCCACCGGCCAGCGCTGCACGGCGTCCAGCCGGCTGATCGTCACCGAGGGCATTCACGCGGCCTTTTTGGCGGCACTGACCGAACGGGTTCGAGCACTGCGCGTGGGCGACGCCCGCGCCAGCGGCACCGAGATCGGTCCGGTGGTGAGCGAGGCGCAGCTGGAACAGGACCTGAGGTATGTGGAGATCGCGCGGCAGGAGGGCGCCACGCTGGCCTGCGGCGGCGAGCGGCTGGTGCGCGACACCCATGGCCACTACATGGCCCCTGCCCTGTTCACCGACACGGCGCCCGGCATGCGGATCAACCGCGAGGAGGTGTTCGGCCCGGTGGCCAGCGTCATCCGCGTGAAGAACTACGACGAGGCGCTGCAGGTGGCCAACGACACGCCGTTCGGCCTGTCGGCCGGCATTGCCACCGCCAGCCTGAAACACGCCACCCATTTCAAGCGGCACGCGCAGGCGGGCATGGTGATGGTCAACCTGCCCACCGCGGGGGTGGACTACCACGTGGCGTTCGGGGGTCGAAAGGGATCGAGCCACGGCCCCCGCGAGCAGGGACGCTACGCGGCCGAGTTCTTCACCACGGTCAAGACCGCCTACACCTTCGCGCCCATGCCGTAAGTGGCCAGCACCTCGCTCCAAGCCTGCAGCTTGCGCTCGAACGACCAACCGGCATTGGCGGGACTGGTGGATGGCAGGCGGTGCACCGGCAGGCCGAGGGCGCGGGTATGGCGTGCGTGGCGAAAGCTTTCGCCACCGTTGTGCGCGATGGCCTGCAGGTGCGGGCATCGAATGCGCAGGCCCGCGAGGTCGTTCAGCGCCGGGTCGCGAATGGCGGTGTCGAGGCTGCCTTCGCGCTCGCAACTGGCGTACACGTCCCAGATGCCCAGCCCGTGCGCCAGCGCGGCGGCCTGTTGCTCCGCCGCGGATGCCTGCGCCAGGGGGAGCCCCCAGACCACGCCCAGAATCTTCCAGAACGCGTTCTGCGGGTGGCCGTAGTAGCGCTGCGCGCGCAGCGAGGCCACGCCCGGAAAGCTGCCCAGCACCAGCAACCGGGTTCCGGCGTCGACCACCGGAGGCAGACCCTGCAGCCTGGTCATGCCCGGGCGATGAGTGCGTCCAGCCGGGGCAGTGCCCGGCGCGCATTGACGGTGGTGGCGTGCGCCAGCTCGGCCACGGGCAGGTCCCGCAGTTGCGCCACCACGGCACCAATGGCCGGCAGCTCGCGCGGGTGGTTGATGCCCTGGGCACGGCCGGCGGCGCGCTCGGCGGCGGGCACGTACAGCCAGTGCGGCGGGATGTCGGGGGCGTCGGTCTCGATCACCAGCGCGTCCAGCGGCAGCTGGCTGGCGAGCCGGCGCAACTGGCGCGCGGGCTCGAAGGTGACGGCGCCACCAAAACCCAGCTTGAAGCCGAGGTCGATGAAGGCCTGGGCCTGTTGTGTGCTGCCATTGAAGGCGTGCGCAATGCCGCCGCCCGTGGGCAGCTCGCGCAGCCCCTTGAGCAAGGCGTCGGCGCTGCGCCGCACATGCAGGATCACCGGCAGGCCGTGCTTGCGCGCCAGGCGCAGCTGGGCGCGGTAGAAGCGGATCTGCCGCTCGCGCTGGTCGGGACGGTTGAGCTCGGGCACGAAAAAATCCAGCCCGATCTCGCCGACCGCCACCAGCCGCGGGTCGCCGCGGTGGGCCGTGAGCGCCTGGTCCAGCGCGTCCAGGTCGTCATCCGCGGCGCGGGGCACATACAGGGGGTGGATCCCCAGCGCGTAGGCGTCACCCAGCTGGTGGGCCAGATCGCGCACGGTTGCCCAGTTGCTGCGCTCCACCGCCGGGATGACGCAACACCCAACACCCAGCGCGCGCGCCTGCTGCCGCTCGACCCCGGTCTGGTCGGCCGCGAACTCGGGCGCGTCGAGATGGCAGTGCGTATCGATCCACATCGGCGTATAAGGCGTGTCGCTGCGGATTGTCACCGCTCAAGGAGGAAGCCCATGAAACCCCTTTGGATGGCCACCCTGGCCCTGCCCCTGTTGGTCGGCCTGAGCGCCTGCGCCGTGCCCCCTGCCCCGGGTGCCGCACCCGCGCTGGTCGGCACCGAGTGGCGGCTCGAAGACCTCGGTGGAACCGGCGTCATCGACCGCGTGCAGGCCACGCTGGCGTTTCCCGAGCCGGGCCGGGTCGCCGGCTTTGGTTCGTGCAACCGATTCTTCGGCAGCTACACCCTGGTGCAGGACCGCATCGCCTTCGGGCAGATGGGCACCACCCGCATGGCCTGCGTGGCCGCGGTGGGCGAGCAGGAAGCGCGCTACATGGCGGCCCTGCAGAAAGCGCAGCGCATCCGCATCGAAGGCACCTCGCTGCAGCTGTCGGTCGACGGCATGGACAAGCCGTTGCGCTTCAGCCGAATCAAGCCCTGAGCGGCCACACGGAGCGGCGGCCTCAGGCCAGCCGTCCGGCGGACAGGCGAAGGACACGGCCGCAGCGCGCGGCCAACGCTTCGTCGTGCGTGACCACCACGAATGCGGTGCCATGGCTGCGGGCCAGCTCGAGCATGAGCTGGAACACGCCATCGGCGGTGCCTCGGTCGAGGTTGCCAGTGGGTTCGTCGGCCAGCACGCAGGCCGGTTGCGCCACCAGCGCGCGGGCAATCGCCACGCGCTGGCGTTCGCCACCCGACAGCTCGGCAGGCCGGTGGGCCAGCCGCTCGGTCAGCCCCACGCGCGCCAGCACCTGCGCGGCGCGTTCGCCGGCTTCGGCGCGCGGCATGCGGCGGATCCACAGCGGCATGGCGACGTTGTCGCGCGCGCTGAACTCGGGCAGCAGGTGGTGGAACTGGTAGACGAAGCCCAGGTGCCGGTTGCGAAGCTCGCCCTGGCGCGCGGCGTCCAGCTGCGACAGGCGCTCGCCCATCAGCATCACCTCGCCGGCGGTGGGCGCGTCGAGCCCGCCCAGCAGGTGCAGCAGGGTGCTCTTGCCCGACCCCGACGCACCGACGATCGCGACCGTCTCACCGGCCCGCACGTCGAGATCGACGCCGCTGAGCACCGACACATCGAGCCGGCCTTCGGTGAAACGCTTGGTGAGGCCTCTGGCGCTGAGCACCACCGACGGGGCTTGGTTGGCAAACCCTTCGACAGGCTCAGGGCGAACGGATGGGTTGGCGTGCACGCCAGGGAATTCGGCCCTATTCATAGCGGAGGGCCTCGGCGGGTTTGACGCGGCTGGCGCGCCAGCTCGGGTAGAGGGTGGCCAGGAACGCCAGCACGAGCGAGATCACGCCCACCGGCACGATGTCGGCCTGCTGCGGGTCGCTGGGCATGCGGCTGATGAGGTAGATGTCTTGCGGCAGGAAGCTGGCGCCGAGCAGCCGCTCAAGCGCGGGCACGAGGGTGTCGATGTTGAGCGCCACGCCCAGGCCCAGCAGCAGACCGAGACCGGTGCCGATCACGCCCACTGCCGCCCCCTGAACCACGAAGATGGCCATGATGCTGCGCGGGCTGGCGCCCAGCGTGCGCAGGATCGCGATGTCGGCGCGCTTGTCGGTCACCGTCATGACCAGCGTGGACACCAGGTTGAACGCCGCCACCGCCACGATGAGCGTGAGGATGATGAACATCATGCGCTTCTCGAGCTGCACGGCGGCAAACCAGGTCCGGTTCTGCCGCGTCCAGTCGCGCACCGCAAGGCCGGGCTCGAGGTCGACGGCCAGTTGCGCGGCCACCTCGCGCGCCGTGTGAAGGTCGCGGATCTTGACGCGCACACCGGTCGGCCCTTCGAGGCGGAAGATGCGCGCGGCGTCGTCCTGGTGCAGCATGGCCAGCGCCGAGTCGTACTCGTAGTGGCCGGAATCGAAGGTGCCCACCACCGTCATGCTGCGCACCCGCGGCACCACACCCGCCGGCGTGACCTGCCCGCTGGGCGCGATCAGTGTCACGGTGTCGCCGGGAATGACGCCCAGGCTGCGGGCCAGCGCGCCACCCAGCACGATGCCGAATTCACCGGGTTTGAGCCGGGGCAGCACCGTGTCGGCGAGGTCGGCGGCGAGGTCGGTGACGCGCGGCTCGAGCGCCGGGTCGATGCCGCGCACCAGCGCGCCTTTCATGTCTTCGCCACGCGCAATCAGCGCCTGCGCGCCCACGAAGGGAGCCGCACCCAGCACCTGCGGGTTCGCCTCGATGGTGGCGAGCGTGCGCGACAGCTCGGGGATGGCCTGCCCGGAGGGCTCGAACACCTCGATGTGCGACAGCACGCCCAGCATGCGGTCGCGGACTTCCTTTTGAAAGCCGTTCATGACCGACAGCACGATGATGAGCGCGGCCACGCCCAGGGCGATGCCGAGCATGGACACCCCGGAGATGAACGAGATGAAGCCGTTGCGCCGCGTGGCGCGGCCGGCGCGGGTGTAGCGCCAGCCGAGAAGGAGTTCGTAGGGGGTTTGCATGGGATGTCGGCGGGCATTGTGGCATCCCCGACAATGGCGCCATGCCCATGGCCCTGGATTCCGCGAACCACTGGCTGGTTCCCTTCGTTGCGCTGCCCGGCGCAACCGACCTTCCTCCCCTGCCCCGGCTGGACGCCTTGCTCGGCACGCTGGGTGAAGCCGCGCGCGATGCCGACGAGGGCTTGAGCTTCAACCCGCCGCACGAGCGGGCACTGGCGACCGCGCGTGGCCTGCCCGGCCAGGACGGCGCCCTGCCCTGGGCGGCGCTTCACAGCGACAGGCCCCACGAGCCGCACGCCTGGGTGCACCCGGTGCACCTCCAAGTGGGGATGGACCAGGTCGTGCTGCAACCGGCCGAACTGGCCGGCGGGCTCGATGGCCGCGAATCGAGGTCGCTGTTCGATGCCCTCGCGCCGCTGTGCGCCGAAGACGGCGTGGCCCTGCACTTCATGGACGCGACCACCTGGCTGGCCCGCGGGGAGCGTCTGCGGGGACTGGCGTGCGCCAGCCTGGACCGGGTGGCCGGCCGTTCACTGGCCGCCTGGATGCCCAAGGGGCCCGAGGCCCGCTGGCTGCAGCGCCTGCAAAGCGAAGCGCAGATGCTGTTCTACACACACCCGGTGAACGACGCGCGCGAGGCCGCCCGCCGCTTGCCCATCAACGGCGTGTGGTTCAGCGCGCCGGGAGCGATCGACCGCCAGACCCTGCTGCGCCCGGCCCCGGTGGTGGTGGACACCCTGCGCGCCAGCGCCCTGGCCGGTGACACCACCGCCTGGAAAAACGCCCTGGCCGGACTGGACGCCACCCTGTTCGCCGACCTTCACGCACGCGCCACCCGGGGCGACGCGCTGGCCCTCACGCTGTGCGGCGAGCGCGCCGCCGTGACCCTGGTCAACCAGGCGCCCGGTCTGGCGCAGCGCCTGGCCCGCGGGCTCGGACTCGGCCGCCGCGCCCACGCCAAAGACCTGCTCGACACCCTATGAAGATCATCACCCGAGACGTGCCCCCGAGGGCGGCGTGGGCCCTGGAACAAGGGGGCCTGCACCCGCTGCTGGCGCGCCTGTATGCGGCCCGCGGCATCACCGACCAGACCGACCTCGACGACGCACTGGCGCGCCTGTTGCCACCCGACTCGATGAAGGGCACGACCGAGGCCGGCCGCGCCCTGGCCGACGCAATGACCGCCGGCCGCCGCATCTGCATCGTGGCCGACTACGACTGCGATGGCGCCACCGCCTGCGCGGTGGGCGTTCGTGGTCTGCGGCTGCTGGGCGCACCGATGGGCTTCGACAACGTGCACTACCTGGTGCCCGACCGGGTGGTCGATGGCTACGGCCTCACGCCGGCGATTGCGCGCCGCGTCAAGGCCACCGGGGCCGATGTGCTGGTGACGGTGGACAACGGCATCGCGAGCATCGACGGCGTGCGCACGGCGCGCGAACTCGGGCTGGAGGTGATCGTGACCGACCACCACCTGCCGGCGCTTCAGGCGGGGCAGGTGGTGCTGCCCGCCGACTGCCTGATCGTCAACCCCAACCAGCCGGGTTGCGGTTTCGAGAGCAAGAGCATCGCCGGCGTGGGGGTGATGTTCTACGTGCTGCTGGCCCTGCGCGCCGAGCTGCGCAACCGGGGCGCATACGCCCAGCCGGATGGCACCACGGCCCAGCCCAGGATCGACGCGCTGCTGCCGCTGGTGGCGCTGGGCACGGTGGCCGACGTGGTCAGGCTCGACACCAACAACCGCCGCCTGGTGGCCCAGGGTCTCAAGCGCGTGCGGGCCGGTGCCCTGCCCGTGGGCATGGCCTCGCTGTTCACCGCAGCGGGGCGCCGGGTGGAGGCGGCCACCAGCTTCGACTTCGGCTTTGCACTCGGCCCGCGCCTGAACGCGGCTGGCCGACTGGCCGACATGACGCTGGGCATCGAATGCCTGATCACCGACGACCGCGCCCGCGCCGACGAACTCGCGCGGACCCTGGACGGCATCAACCGCGAACGCAAGGCCATTGAAGGCGAAATGCGCGAGCAGGCGCTGATGCTGGCCGAGGAGATGTTCGACGAGAGCGAACAGCCGCCGCCAGCGCTGGTGGTGTTCGACCCGGACTTTCACGAGGGCGTGGTGGGCATCGTGGCGTCGCGCCTGAAGGACAAGCTGCACCGCCCCGCTTTCGTGTTTGCCGCCAGCACCGCGCTGGGCAAGGAACACGAGCTCAAGGGGTCGGGCCGCTCGATCGCGGGGTTTCACCTGCGCGACGCGCTCGACCTGGTGGCCAAGCGCCACCCGGGCGTGCTGCTGCGTTTCGGCGGCCACGCCATGGCCGCGGGCTGCACCATCGACGAAGAACACCTCGAGACGTTCGAGCAGGCGCTCCAGCAAGTGGCTCACGAATGGCTCGATGCCGCCACCCTGCAGCGCCGCATCGAGACCGACGGACCGCTGGACCGGCAATACCGCCGCCCCGATCTGGTGGACGTGCTGCACGCCCAGGTCTGGGGTCAGGGGTTTGCACCACCGGTGTTCAGCGAGGAAGTCCGCGTGGTGAGCCAGCGCATCGTGGGCGAGAAACACCTGGCCCTGAAGCTGCAACACCAGGGCGACCCGGTGGACGCCATCTGGTTCAGCCACACCGAACCCCTGCCCGACAAGGTCAAGCTGGCCTTCCGCCTGGACGCAGACGAATGGCAAGGCCAGCGCCGCGTCCGCTTCCTCGTCGAAGCCGCCGAGGTTTAGCGCGAGATTGGGCGCAAGCGCCAGTCGGCAACGAAGGGACGTGGACCCCAGGACACCGCGGAACCGGCTCTGCCGGGCCGCTGGTGTCGCCCCCTGGGGGGTGACGCCGCAGGCGGCGCGGGGGGACGCACGTCGCTCTACCCCATCAGCGCTTCGCGCACCGCCGCCAGCTGTCGGCGGGACACCGCCAGCCGCTCCTCGCAGCCGTCGAGCCGCACGGTCCAGCCTTCGCCCTCGATCGGGTCGCTGTGCTTTTCGACCGCGCGGACCGCGCGGCGCGACACCAGCGCGTTGCGGTGCACCCGCACGAACAGGTGCGAATAACGCGATTCGAGGTCGCTGAGGGCACCGTCGTAGATGTGTTCCTTCTCGGCCGTGCGCACGGTGATGTACTTGAGCTCGGCCTTGAGGTAGATGATGTCGGACAGCGCCACCCGCTCGCTGCGGCCACGCTCCTGAATGATCAGTGCCTCGGGCGGGCCGGCATCCGGCGAACCGCCTTCCTTGCCGGCGCGAACCTTGATCACCTTCTGCAGCGCCTGCTGCAGGCGCTCGCGCCGCACCGGCTTGGTCAGGTAGTCGATGGCTTCCACCTCGAAAGCGCTCACGGCGTGCTCGGGGTAGGCGGTGACGAACACGATCGATGGCGGTGACGCCATCTGGCGCAGGGTGTTGGCCAGGGTGATCCCGTCCACCCCGGGCATGTGCACGTCCAGCAGCACCAGTTCGCAGTGGGTGCGCTGGATCATGTCCATGGCCTGCACCGCATTGCCCGCCTCGCCCACCACGTCGGTGCGCGGTTCGGTGCATTCGGCCAGCAGCGTTCGCATGCGCGACCGTGCCAGGGCTTCATCGTCAACGATCAATACCTTCAGTGCCATGTGTCGCTCCGTGCTCGGCGTTGTGCCATGCCGCGCTTATACCGGGATTTCAAGCCGCACCTGAAACACGCCGTTGACGAGCGCGCTCTGGAAGCGGCCCTGCACGTCGTGCAACAACGAAAGGCGCTGCCGAACATTGTCCAGCGCCAGCCCGTTTCCCCGCTTGCCGGTGCCCGCGGGAACGGTGTTTGTCACCTTGATCACCACCACCCCGCCACGGCGCTGCGTGCTGATGCGAACCGTGGCCCCTGTGGGGCTGGGTTCCACGCCGTGCTTGATCGCATTCTCCACCAGCGGCTGGAGGATCAGCGGAGGCAGTCTGGCCTTGGAGGCCGATTCGTCGATGGCCCATTCGATCTGCAGGCGGTCGCCGAAGCGCACGTGCTCGATGGCCAGGTAGTGCTCGGCCAGCTCGAGCTCCTGCCACAGGGGCACCGCCTCCTTGGGGTCGGCCAGCGCGTGGCGAAACAGCTCGCTCAGGTCTTCGAGCAGGCTTTCGGCCTTGGCCGGCTCCTCGCGAACCAGCGCAATGGCGCTGTTGAGGGTGTTGAACAGGAAATGGGGCCGGATGCGGGCCTGCAGCTCGGCCAGCCGCGCCGTGGTGCCGGCCGGCATGCGCGCCTTGGCACGCCAGACCAGGCCGGCCACCAGCACCGCCGCCACCAGGGCGCCGGCCGCCGCGCTGGCCAGCCAGAGGTTTCGCTCGACGATGCCCAGCCACGCCAGCAGGCCAAAGCCGTACAGACCGGCGAGCGCGCCCAGCGAGACACCCACCGTCCATTGCATGCCGCTTTCCATGCGGCCCAGGGGGCGCTTGATGCCGCAGACGACCAGCAGCCACGCCAGCACCGCCGGCAGGGCGCCGCCGGTGATCACGGCCATGTTCGTGCCCCACGCCACCACCCCCCCGCCATGGGCGTTGAACAGGGACGCCACCACCACCACGGCCTGCACGAACAGCACCGCACGAAGCACCACCCCCACCTGGCAGGTGTCGAACACCTGCACCCTGGCCCGCACGTGGTCGGGCATCTCGGTCAGCGCGCGCGCGCCCGCCGCGTGGGGCAGTTCCTGGAACGTCGATAAAATCCGCGAATCTTTCATGGGAAGCGATGCCGTTTTCCATCCGGTCGGCCACCCAGGCCCGCGCATGGTCGCCCAGGCGCTCGAAGAATCCCTCATCCAGCCGCTGACAACACCATGTCATCCAACCAACTCGACAAGAAATCCGAAGCCTGGTCTGCCCTATTCTCGGAGCCCATGAGCGAGTTGGTCAAGCGCTACACCGCCAGCGTGTTCTTTGACAAACGCTTGTGGCAGGCCGACATCGAGGGCAGTCTGGCCCATGCCGAGATGCTGGCGGCGCAAGGCATCATCGGCCAGAAGGACTACGCCGACGTCCAGCGCGGCATGGCACAGATCACCGCCGAGATCGAGGCCGGTGACTTCGACTGGAAACTCGATCTCGAGGACGTGCACCTCAACATCGAGGCCCGCCTGACCCAACTGGTGGGCGACGCCGGCAAGCGCCTTCACACCGGGCGCAGCCGCAACGACCAGGTCGCCACCGATGTCCGCCTGTGGCTTCGCCGCGAGATCGACCTCATCGACGGTCTGCTGGCCGACCTTCAGCGCGCGCTGGTCGAGGTGGCCGACCAGAACGTCGACGTGATCATGCCCGGCTTCACCCACCTGCAGGTCGCGCAGCCGGTGAGCTTTGCGCACCACCTGCTGGCCTACGTGGAAATGTTTTCGCGCGACGGCGAGCGGCTGGCCGACGTGCGTCGGCGCACCAACCGGCTGCCGCTGGGCAGCGCGGCCCTGGCCGGCACCACCTACCCGCTGGACCGCGAGCGCGTGGCCCGCACCCTGGGCATGGTGAACGCCGACGGGTCTCCCGCCGTCTGCCAGAACAGCCTGGACGGCGTGAGCGACCGCGACTTCGCCATCGAGTTCACCGCCGCTGCTTCGCTGTGCATGGTGCACATCAGCCGCCTGAGCGAAGAACTGATCCTGTGGATGAGCCAGAACTTCGGCTTCGTGAAGATCGCCGACCGGTTCACCACCGGCTCGTCCATCATGCCGCAGAAGAAAAACCCCGACGTGCCCGAACTGGCCCGCGGCAAGACCGGCCGCGTGGTGGGCCACCTCATGGGCCTGATCACGCTCATGAAAGGCCAGCCGCTGGCCTACAACAAGGACAACCAGGAAGACAAGGAGCCACTGTTCGACACGGTGGACACGCTCAAGGACACGCTGCGGATCTTTGTGGAAATGGTGGGCGGCCAGATCAACCCGGCCACCGGCCGCAAGGAAGGCGGCATCGCGGTGAACGCCGCGGCCATGGAGGCGGCCGCCAACAAGGGCTACGCCACCGCCACCGACCTGGCCGATTACCTGGTGAAAAAAGGCCTGCCGTTCCGGGATGCCCACGAGACCGTCGCCCACGCCGTCAAGGCGGCCAGCAGCCACAACTGCGACCTGTCCGAACTGCCGCTGGCGGTGCTGCAGGGTTTCCACCCCGGCATCGAAAAGGACGTGTACGAAGTGCTGAGCCTGCGCGGCTCGCTCGGGGCCCGCAACACGCTGGGTGGCACCGCACCGGTGCAGGTGCGGGCGCAGATCGCGCGCCACCGGGCGCGCCTGGGCTGAGCCTGCCCGGTCAGCGGCAGGGTTCGGGCTCGGGCATTTCCTTGCAGCGCTGGAAAGCCTCGGCCTTGAGGCCGCCGCCGACCACCCGGTAGGCCTCAAAGCAGGCCTGGCTGGCTGCAAAGCGGTGCCAGGCGGCTTCGCAGGCGCTGGTGCCGGGCGGCAAGGGCGCACTGGCGGGGACGGCCGTGGCGCGGTAGCGCTGGGGAATGTCGTCGGCCACCGTGTAGTGCGTGTAGCCGAAACGGTCGATCCAGCGCCAGACGTCGGCCGCACCGGCCTCGGCCACCAGCGCCAGGCACAACACCGAAAAAGCGATCGCTGCTTTCATGACGGGGTGGATTTTGCGCCGGCGCGGCAGTTCCCGCGTCCGCGCGTTCTGAAATTCTTTCACAGGCCCTGCCCGCGCTTTCATTCGCCGCCGCCGGCGGGCGTCGCTAACATCGCGGCCACAGCGACCCCGAGGAGACAAACCCATGCCCGTGATCACCACCATCGAAGACCTGCGCCGACTGGCCCGCAAGCGCGTGCCGCGCATGTTCTACGACTACGCCGATTCGGGCTCCTGGACCGAGGGCACCTACCGCGCCAACGAGTCGGATTTCCAGAAGATCAAGCTGCGCCAGCGCGTGGCGGTGAACATGGAGAACCGCAGCACGCGCACCACGATGGTGGGCATTCCCACCGCCATGCCGGTGGCGATTGCCCCCACCGGGCTCACCGGCATGCAGCACGCCGACGGCGAGATCCTCGCGGCCAGGGCGGCGCGCAAGTTCGGCATCCCGTTCACGCTGTCGACCATGAGCATCTGCTCGATCGAGGACGTGGCCAGGCACGCCGGCGAAGGCTTCTGGTTCCAGCTTTACGTCATGAAGGACCGCGCCTTTATCGAGCGGCTGATTGACCGTGCCAAGGCGGCCAACTGCGGTGCGCTGGTGCTCACGCTCGACCTGCAGATCCTGGGCCAGCGCCACAAGGACCTGAAGAACGGTCTGTCGGCGCCGCCCAAGCTCACCATCCCCAACATCATCAACATCGCCACCAAGCCACGCTGGGCGCTGGGCATGCTGGGCACGCCGCGGCGCCAGTTCGGCAACATCGTGGGCCATGTCAGCGGCGTGGCCGACATGGGCAGCCTGTCGGCCTGGACGGCCCAGCAGTTCGATCCGGGTCTCAACTGGGGCGACGTGGAATGGATCAAGAACCGCTGGGGCGGCAAGCTGATCCTCAAGGGCATTCAGGACGTGGAAGACGCCAGGCTGGCGGTAAAGTCGGGCGCCGACGCCCTCATCGTCAGCAACCACGGTGGCCGCCAGCTCGACGGCGCGCAGAGCAGCATCGAGGCGCTGCCGTCGATCGTGGATGCGGTGGGCGGACAGATCGAGATCCACATGGACGGCGGCATCCGCAGCGGCCAGGACGTGCTCAAGGCGCGCGCCCTCGGTGCCCGCGGCTGCTACATCGGCCGGGCCATGCTCTACGGCCTGGGCGCCATGGGCGAGACCGGGGTGACCAAGGCGATCGAGATCATCCACAAGGAACTCGACCTGACCATGGCGTTCTGCGGGCACACCGACATCGAGACGGTGGACAAAGGCATCCTGCTGCCGGGCACGTTCCCGACCTGAACCCCGCTCAGCGCAGTTCGTATTCGAACGTGCTGACGACGCGCAGCCGCTTGGTGCGCGAACTGCCGTCGTCGAAGTCGCCGCCGTCGTCTCCGGTGATGCGGATCACGCCCTGGTTGGCGTTCTTCAACGGGCCCAGGGCTGCGCCGGCCTCGGCGGCAAACTTCTCGGCCTGCTCGCGGGCGTTGCGGGTGGCCTCGGCCAGCAGCGGCGCCTTGGCGTCGTTGAAGCCGCGCAGCTGGAACCGAGGTCCGACCCGGCCTTCGCCCTCGCTGCCCAACTGCACACCGGCCTGGATCAGGGGATCGACCGCGAGCGCCGCCGCCTCCACCTCGCGCACGCGCGAGGTCTTCACGATCACCTGGCCTGTGCCGTTGAAGCGCAGCGGGTTCTGGCCGCCACCGTACTCGCGCGCGTACAGGTCCTGCACCGCCAGCGGGCGCGCTTCGATCTCGGCGTCGGTGAAGCCACGCGATTTCAGAAACGCCACCACCGCATCGCGGTCGCCGGCCAGCGCCTTCTGAACCTCGCCGAACGCGGTGCCGGCGCGGCGGAAACCGAGCGTCCAGACCGCGAAATCGCTTTCCACGTCCTTCTCGGCCAGGCCCTTGACGGTGACGCTGCGGTCGGCGAGTCGAAACCGCTCGAGACCGTGGCCCACTGCGAAACCTGCGACGGCCAGACCGGCGCCCACGAGCAGCGCAGCGATCAAACGGGTGAGGGGCTGGGACATGTTGTGTGCTCCTGAAAGGGGTGATACCCGGGCATGGTAAGCGGGCTATGCTTTCGGGTGATGAACACCGAGCGCCAGCGCCGCATTGCCCACCTCGACATGGATGCGTTTTACGCCTCGGTCGAACTGCTGCGCTACCCGCAGCTCAAGGGCCTGCCGATGGTGATTGGCGGCGGACGGCGGCGCGAGGACGCCATGTTCGCGCGCCTGCGGGAAAGCTACCCCGAGCGCGAATGGGGACCGGACTCCCTGGACCGCATTCCGGTGGAGTTCTTTCCGCGGCTCACCGATTACGTGGGGCGCGGCGTGGCCACCACCGCCACCTACGCGGCGCGCCAGTTCGGCGTCGGCTCGGCCATGGGGCTGATGAAGGCCGCGAAGCTGTGCCCCCAGGCCATCCTGCTGCCGGTCGATTTCGACGAGGTGAAGCGCCTCTCGCGCACCTTCAAGCAGGTGATCGCCGAGATTGCGCCGGTGATGGAAGACCGCGGCGTGGACGAGGTGTACATCGACTTCACCGACGTGCCGGGCGGCCAGCGCGAGGGCGGTCGGGTGCTGGCACGGCTGATCCAGAAGGGCATCTTCCAGGCCACCGGCCTGACGTGCTCGATCGGTGTGGCGCCCAACAAGCTGCTGGCCAAGATGGCCAGCGAATTCAACAAACCCAACGGCATCAGCGTGGTGATGCCCGCCGACGTGGAACGCCTGATCTGGCCCCTGCCCTGCCGCAAGATCAATGGCGTGGGGCCCAAGGCCGATTCGAAGCTTCAGGCGCACGGCATCCACACCATCGGCGACCTGGCCGCACGCGACCGCGAATGGCTGATCGACCATTTCGGCAAGAGCTACGGCGCCTGGCTGGCCGACGCCGCGTGGGGACGCGACGACCGGCCGGTGGTCACCGAAAGCGAGCCCGTCGGGCTGAGCCGGGAGACCACCTTCGAGCGGGACCTGCACGCCCGCCACGACCGCGCCGAGCTGGGCGCGCTGTTCACCCGGCTGTGCGAACAGGTGGCCAGCGACCTGCAGCGCAAGGGCTACCTGGCGCGCACCATCGGCATCAAGCTCACCTACACCGGGTTCACCAAGGTCACGCGCGACCTCACGCTGGACGAGCCCACGGCCGATGCGGCCACCATCCGGCGCGCCGCCGGGCAATGCCTCAAGCGCGTCGACCTGAGCCGGCGCCTGCGCCTGCTGGGTGTGCGCGCCAGCAAACTGGTCAAGCCCGGGACAGACGCCACCCCTGCGTCAGACTACAGTGCCGCGACCGCCCGCAAGCCCCGAGACAAGGCCACCCACCATGAACGCACCGACCTGCTTTTCCCTGAGCTGGACTGACCACGTCGCGCACCTGTCGCTGAACCGGCCCCAGGCCATGAACACCATGGGCCCGACCTTCTGGCGCGAGCTCGACGAACTGCTGCAGGAGATTCATGGCACCGGCAAAGCCAGGGCGCTGGTGATCAGCAGCACCGGAAAACACTTCAGCGCCGGCATGGACCTCGAAACGTTCGGTGGCGCCATCACCATGGACGACCAGAGCGCCGAAGGACGGGCGGCCATCTTCGACCTGCTCACCGACATGCAGGCCACCTTCACCCGCATCGAACGCCTGCGCGTGCCGGTGATCTTCGCCATCCAGGGCGGTTGCGTGGGCGGCGCTGTCGACATGGTCACCACCGGCTGCATCCGCTATGCCAGCGCCGACGCGTTCTTCTGCATCCAGGAAATCAACATCGGCATGGTGGCCGATGTGGGCACCCTGCAGCGGCTGCCCAAGCTCATGCCGATCGGACTGGTGAAGGAAATGGCCTACACCGGCCGCCGCCTCAACGCCCAGCGGGCGCTGGCCGCGGGACTCGTGAACGAGGTGTTCGACAGCCACGCCGCCACGGTGGACGCCGCCCTGCAGTGCGCGCGCGAGATCGCGGCCAAACCGCCCGTGGCCATCTGGGGCAGCAAGCAGGCGATCGATTACGCCCGCGACCATTCGGTGGATGACAGCCTGCGCCAGATGGGCTGGCTGCAGGGCGCGATCTGGAGCAACCGCAACGTGCACGAATCGATCAACGCCATGAAGGAGCGCCGTGCCGGGCAGTTCGACCCGCTGGCCGAACTCCAGTCGTTCCGGTCGCTGGGCTGATGCGCACCTTTCAGAACACCGAGCACCAGCGGCACGCAGGCCGGCAGGAAATGTTCCGTGGCCGGCTGGTGGACTGCCACGAGGTGCCGGCGCGGCTGCAGTATGTGCTGGACGAGCTGCGTCGCCGCTCGCTGGGCCCGATCGAGGCGCCTGCCATCGATGACGGCACGCTGGACGCGGCGATCGCCCGCGTGCACGAGCCAGGCTACCTCGACTTCCTGCGCAGCGCCTGGAGCGACTGGGTGGCGCTCGACCCGAACAACGCCGCCCGCGATGCCCTGCCTTCGGTGTGGCCGCTGCCCGCAGCCCATGGTTTTCGCACCGACCGCCCACCGGCCAACTTTGCGGCGCGCATGGGCCAGTACGCGTTCGATTCGGGCACGCCGCTGACCGCCGGCACCTGGGCCGCGGCAAGGGCCGGCGCGGCGTGTGCGCTGGCCGCATCGCACGCCGTGCTGGCCGGCGGGCGCAGCGCCTTCGCGCTCACCCGTCCGCCCGGGCACCACGCGGGGCCGGGCTACTTCGGCGGCTATTGCTTCCTCAACAACGCCGCGATCGCGGCGCAGGCCCTGCGCGATGGTGGCCATGCCCGCGTGGCCGTGCTGGATGTCGACTACCACCACGGCAACGGCACACAGACGGTGTTCTACGAACGCGACGACGTGCTGACCCTGTCGATCCATGGCGACCCCGCCACCGAGTACCCGTTCTTTCTCGGGCACGCGGACGAACGTGGTGCAGGCCGGGGGGAAGGATTCAACCGCAACTGGCCGCTGCCCCGAGGCACCGGCATCGGTCCGTGGCGCGCAGCGCTCAATTCCGCATTGCAGGCCGTGAGCGACTCAGGCGCCTCGGCCCTGGTGGTGCCGATGGGACTGGACACCTTCGAAGGCGACCCGATTTCCGGCTTCAAGCTGCGCAGCGCCGACTACGCGGGCATCGGTGCCGCGCTGGCGTCCCTGGGGCTGCCCACCGTCATCACCTTCGAAGGCGGTTATGCGGTCAGCGAGGTCGGCGTGAATGCGGCCGAGCTGCTCGAAGGCTTCGAGCGCTCGGCCTGAACCGCGCGAAAAAGCGCCCTGCGACGATCCATCGTTCGCAGGGCCAAACGGCCCGGGGGGCCGATACCGCGGAGTCCACGGGACCTTGGAAAAATGACCGACGGGGCGGGATCAGACCGCCTTGTAGAGGATGTAGTCGGCGCGGTACTGCACGATCTGCTTGCTGCCCTGGTTGGCCGCTGCGCACGGCATGGCAGGTGCCACACCGCCCACGGTGGCCACGCGCTGCACGTAGGTGACGCCCTGCAGGACACCCATGCCGGTGGCGGGATTGGCCTTCACCAGCTGGAGCGGAATGCTGCCGGCGGCGGCGGGCGCCACGGCGACCTGTGCACCGGTGAATTTCGAGCCATCCATGGATTCCCAAGTGGCCGGCGGGCCGTAATAGCGACCCACCTGCTTGCCTGCGCGGTCCAGCAGCTTGGCATCGGGGCCGACAAAAATCCACTCGAACTGGCCAGCCATGCCCTGCTTCGGACGGCACTCGTAGGTGATCTCGCCCACGCCCACGGTTTCCATGGCCACGCGGTGGCCGGCCGGCACCTTGACGGAGTCGGGCAGGCTGGCCTGCGAGAACATGGGCTGGGCGGGCATGCTGGAGGCGCAGGCAACCAGGGACAGGACGGCCGCGGCGGCCAGGGTGGTCTTGAGGATCATGGAAAAACTCCGTTGAAGGGAAGGGAAGGAAAACGGGACCGGTGCATGGCCGGCCCCTGTTGGGGAAAGCGGGGTCAGGCGCCGAACGACAGTGCGCCAGGGGGCAGCGGGCGACCCAGGGCGTTGTTCAGCACGGTGAAGTGCATGGTCTCGTCGGCGGCCAGGCGGGCGGCCACCTTGGCCAGTTCGCGGTCGGCCATCGCGGGAATCACGCTCAGGTAGGCGTTGGTGGCACCGAGCTCGAGCCGGGCCGCCAGCGACAGCACGTCGGCCTGGTTCTTGAGCGAAGCGGCGTTCAGCGCCTTGGCGTAGTCGTCGAGCTTCTTCTCGGCCACGGGCTGTCCGCCAAGCTTCTGGATGGTGGCGATCAGCGCATCGCGGTGCGTCTTGTGGTGGCCCTGGAACTGGACCGCCACGTCCAGCACGGGCTTCTGCAGCAGGCCGCTGCCGGCACCCAGCTGGTAGGCGTTGATGGCTTCGTGCTCGAGGCCGAGCGCGATGTTGAGGATGTCGACGTCCTTGGCCACATCGGCCTTCATGCCCTGGGCCAGTGCCGGCTTGCCGGCCAGCAGGGCCAGGCCGACGGCCGAGAGGGTGGTGCCGGTGCGCAGGAAAGCGCGGCGGTTGTCGGGGGTTGCATTCATGGTGCCTTGTTCCTCGGGCTTGGGTTTGAAACGGATTCGCAGGGTGGTGACAGCTGTCGGACTGGATACGCGCGCCGGGCCCGCCATGGATTCAGCAATTCCGAGCAATTTGCTGGGTTGTGCGCAAACGCACGGCGGCGGCGAATCCACGGGACGACCTGCGCCGTATGCAAAGACATGACCCGGCATTTGCTCCCCGCCGCCCGACACCACCCGGTGCGCTCCCGCACAATGCGTGCATGAGCGCCGACACCGACGAACACCTCATGACCTTGATCGACCGCGTGGCCAGGCGCGATGAAGCCGCCTTGAAGGCGCTTTACGACCTGACTGCCCGAAAGCTGTACGGCCTGTCGTTGCGGGTGGTGGGCAGCGCCGAGCGCGCCGAAGACGTGCTGCAGGAGAGTTTTCTGCAGGTGTGGCGCAGCGCATCGGAATACCGCGCCACCCTGAGCCCGCCCATGGCCTGGCTGTCGCTGATCGTGCGCAGCCGGTCCCTGGACAACCTGCGCCGCCGGGCCGCCGAGCGCGCCCACCTGACCCAGGAACTCGACGAGACGTTGGCCGACACCCTGGAGGGCGACGCCGCCAACCCGATGGACACCAGCCTGGCCAGCCAGCAGGCCTGGGCGCTTCACCAGTGCCTCTCCCAGCTGGAGAACAAGCAGCGCGAGGTGATCAGCCTGGCCTACCTGCGCGACCTGAGCCACAGCGAGCTGGCCGAGCAGCTGCGCCTGCCGCTGGGCACGGTGAAGACCTGGATCCGCCGCGGACTGGACAAGCTGCGCGACTGCATGGCGCGATTCGCGTGAGGACGGCCCCATGAACCTCACCCGCCATCCCGAACTGATCCAGCGCCTGGCCGCCGCCCACGCCCTGGGCACGCTGCGCGGCGGCGCCCGCCGGCGCTTCGAGGCCATCGCCCGGGAGAACCCCGCGGTGCGGGCCGCGGCCATCGAGTGGCAGACCCGCGTGGGCAGCCTGGGGGAACTTCAGGCGCCCGCCGAGCCCGCCCCCCAGGTGTGGACGCGCATCCAGAACATGGTGCAGGCCGACGCCGACCTCGCGAAGCAGGCCAGGCGAACGGCCGCGACAGCGCCCCCGAAGCCGGGGTGGTGGCACAACCTCGCGCTGTGGCGCAGCGCCGGTCTGGCCGGTGTGTTCACGCTGGTGCTGGCCACCGTGGTGGTATCGGGCCTGCAAACCGAGGTGCAGCGCCAGGGTGTTCAGGTGGCGGAACTGCAGCGCCAGTTGCTGGCCGCCCCCGACGTTCGTTACGTGGCGGTGCTGAACGACGAGAAGGCCCAGCCCGCGGTGCTGGTGACGTTCGATCCGAAGAACAACCGCCTGAGCCTCCAGCGGGTCGGCGGCTTCCAGGAGGCGGCCGACCGGTCGCTGCAGCTTTGGGCCCTGCCGCCCGGGGCGGCGCCGAGGTCGCTGGGGGTGCTGTCACCCGAGCGGCTGCTGCAACTGGCGGCTGAAGAAAGCGCGGTGCGCGAGGTGCCCGCACTGGCCATCAGCCTCGAGCCCCTGGGCGGTGTGCCGAGCGAGCGGGGACCGACCGGCCCGGTGCTGTTCTCGGGCGCGCTCATCCAGAAGCAGATCTGACCGCGCTGCGGCCACGCGCAGACGAAAAAAAGCCGGCTTGCGCCGGCTTTTCTGCGTGAGCCTGTGGCTCAGTAGCGAGGACCGCTGCTGCGGTAACCACCGCCGCCGCCGGTGCCGGCTTCTTTGGGACGCGAGACGTTGACCACGATTGCGCGGCCACCGACTTGCTGGCCGTTGAGGCCGGCGATGGCGTCTTCGGCTTCCTTGGCGGAGCTCATTTCGACAAAGCCGAAACCCTTCGAGCGGCCGCTGTCGCGGTCGGTCATGACCTTGGCCGAAGCCACGGTGCCGAATTCGGAAAAGTTGTGACGCAGGGAGTCGTCATCGACGGTGTAGGGCAGATTGCCCACGTACAGTTTGCTGCTCATGACTGAGCCTTTCGAAGAAGCGGGCCAGCCTGCAAAGGACATGGGCGCCGCGAGAGAGGGCGGTTGCCACGTGGAGGTGGGCCGCCTGAGAAGACCACCGGCCTGCGAAGGACCGGGTGGTCAGTGATCGACCGTGCGATGACGGCAAGCGGCGGATGGTACGCGCCAAACCCCGATTCGCCTAAGGGTTTCGGTGAAACGCCTGCCTGACTGACCAACGGTCGATCGCCCGCGTGGCCGATTCGGTGGTTTCACTGCCGTGCGGTGCGCACGTTCGAGGGCGGTTGCTGCGGGTGGCTGCTGCGCCAGGGGTTGATGTCCAGACCGCCGCGGCGCGTGTACCGCGCGTACACCGAGAGCCGGGCCGGTTTGCAGCGCGTCCAGATGTCCTGGTAGATGCGCTCGACACACTGCTCGTGGAATTCGTTGTGGTTGCGAAAGCTCACGATGTACTGCAGCAGCCCCGCCTGGTCGATCTGCGGGCCGCTGTAGCGGATCTGCACGCTGCCCCAGTCGGGTTGTCCGGTCACCAGGCAATTGCTCTTGAGCAACTGGCTGACCAGGGTCTCCGTCACCGGCTGCTCGTCAAACGCCGCGGTCAGCAGGTCGGGGGCGGGCTCGTAGCGCGTGCACTCCACGTCGAGACGGTCGAGGTTCACGCCGTCGAGTTCGTGGATGGGTTCGGCATCGAAGCGGTCGGGCGCCACCAGCCGCACGCCCACGCCCGCCTGAACCGGCCCACCCTGCCACACGGCCGCACCCAGGTCCAGGCGCAGCCGCTCCTTCACCGCATCGGCGGAATCGAACGGCGTGTTGTTGAAGCTGTTCAGGTAGAGCTTGAACGACTTGCTTTCAACGATGTGGGTGCTCTCGCACGGCACGGTGATGTGGGCCAGCGCCACCTGGGGCTTGCCTTTCGGGTTGAGCCACGACAGTTCGTAGGCGGTCCAGAGGTCGCAGCCCAGAAACGGAATGGCGCCTTTGATGCCGATCTCGCGGCGCTTGGTTTCGCGCGGCAGCGGGAACAGCAGACCCGGGTCGTAACGGTCGACGTACGACGACGCCTTGCCCAGTTGGGACTGTTCGGGGGTGTTGGACATCACTTGAACTCGCTTTCGCGCAGCCACTTGGTCGCCACCCACTTTTCGCCCTCCAGCACCGGCGCGCCGCCATGCAGCGTGCGCGTGGAGGGGTGCGGCCGGTCGTAGCTGAAGAACACGGCATGCCCCCGCACCGGCGCCACCTCGAGCCCCACATCGGGAAACGTGGTGCCGCCGCCGCGCGTGGGCTCGTTGAGGTACATCACCAGCGTGGCCACGCGCTGACCTCCCCGCTTGAGGATGGTGGGCGTACCGGGTTCGGCGGGATCGAAGTAATCGTAGTGCGGCTTGTATTCGGCGCCGGGGCGGTAGTGCAGCACCTGCAGCCCCTCACCGTTCTCCACCGGCCACTGCACCAGGCGGGCAATGCGCTGCTCCACCGCCGTCACCTCGGGTGTCTGGCCACGCGCAAAGAACATGCCGTTGCTGGTCCGATCGGGGTTGAGCTCTTCGCCGCCGGTGGTGGTCTGCACGGTCAGCGACCGGGCCAGGCGCGGCTTGGCCGACTCGATGATGGCGTCGCACTCTTCGTGGCTGAGCAGGTTGCCGAGCACCACCACCCGCGGGTTCGCCATGTGGGTGATCACGTCGACGAACCGATCGCCCGCGTCGACCCGGCGGGGCGCTCCGGTGAGGTCGATGGCGGGCACGCGAACACCAGCGCCCGCCGCGGCAGCGCCCGTTCCCAGCGCCGCCTGAACCGCTTCGCGGACCTCGGGGGCCACCGCGGCAAGCTGCTCGGGGGACACCGTGCCCAGGTGGTCCAGCAGGGTCTTCTCGAGCGCCGCCTCCGCCACGCCCGCCTCCCAGCCCGCGTCCAGCATGGCCTTGAGCACGGTCTCTGGTGCAAAGCCGGCGCTCGCCTGCTCGATGATCCAGCGGCGCAATTCGGGGGTGACGGTCTGGGTCATGGCGTCCTCCGGTTTCAGGCCTGGGCTTCGCGCCGGAACACGAACCGGTCGGGCCCGGATGCGGCGCTGTCGAATCGGTAGCCTTCCACATCGAAGGCCTTGAGTTGCTCGGGTGTGGAGGCGCGGTGCTGCACCGCCCAACGGACCATCAGGCCCCGCGCCCGTTTGGCAAAGAAGCTGATCACCTTGTGGCTGGCCCCCTTGCGCTCTTCGAACACCACGTTCAGCACCCGGGGGCGAAGGGTTTTCAGGTCGACGGCCTTGAAGTATTCCTCGCTCGCCAGATTGACCACCACCGGGCTTCGGTCGGCGGCGGCACGTTCGTTGAGGTAGTCGGCGATGCGGCGCCCCCAGAAGGCATACAGGTTGGCCCCATGCGCGGTCTTCAGGCGCGTGCCCATTTCGAGCCGGTAGGGTTGCATGCGGTCGAGCGGGCGCAACACGCCGTACAGGCCGCTCAGGATGCACAGGTGCGCCTGAAGCCAGTCGAGGTCGCCGGCAGAGAGCGTCTTCGCATCGAGACCGCCGTACACATCTCCATCGAACGCCAGCACCGCCTGCTTGCTGTTCTTCGCGGTGAACCGGGGGCTCCACGCTTCGTAGCGGGCCACGTTGAGGGAGGCCAGCTTGTCCGACAGGTCCATGAGCGTGGCGATCTGCTGCGGCGACTTCTGGCGCAGCACATCGACCAGCTCGGCCGCCTGCTCCACGAACAGGGGGCGCGTGTGGGCCGTCACGTGCGGCGGCGTTTCGTGGTCCAGCGACTTGGCGGGCGAAATGAGGAACAGCATGGAAGGGAAAAGAAAAAGGGCTTCCCGAAGGAAGCCCCGATTATCGCGAGGCCGCGGGTCAGCGCAGGTCGCCCGCCAGGCTGGCCAGCGTTTCGGGCGTGAGGGTCACGTGCGCGGGGTAGTTGGTGTGGTCGCACCCCACCTTGACGCTCGCACCGGCCTTGATCGCCTTGACCATGGCCGGGGTGAACTCGAAGCGAACGAAATGCACGGCCGAGGTCTTGACCTCGTTCTCGCGGTCGAGGTCTTCGTCGGCGATGGCATACACGCGGCTCTGGCCCTCCACTTCCACAAACATCCGGTCCTCGATGCCGATCAGTCGCGCCAGCTCGCGCTTGCGTTCGTTGATGTCGGTGTATTCGATCAGCATGGTGGCTTTCCAGTTGGTGCCGTCCGGCACCAGCGGGGCATAGGACTCGACCTCGTGCTCGATGCCCTCCTCCTCGAAGATCTTTTCCACCCGCAGCATTTCCTGGATCTGGTAGCGGATGGTGGTCTCGCTCTCGAACTGCAGGTGGATGTGCTCGCCCAGGTGCACGGAGCGCAGCTTGCGGTGCGCAATGACGTCGGCCTTGTGCGCCTTGCGCCATTTGCTGTAGGCCTCCAGCGTCATGAGGCTGTCGGGGGTGATTCGTCCGGTGAGTTGCATGTCGGTGTGCTCCTGATCACTTGAGGCCGTAGGCTTTGGCCACCAGGCTCAGCGGGTGCTGCAGCTCGGGTGCGCCCAGGCCATTGACGTCGAAACCTTGCTGGATGTGGTGGCCGCCGAGCGGGCAGTCCGAGCTGATGTAGTCGGGCTTGCTGCCGTCCTTCATGGTGGCCATGGCCTTGAACACCGGCTTGCCGATCTTCATGGCGGTCTGGTGGTGCGCCTTCTTCACGCCGTAGGTGCCCGCGTGCCCCGAACAGCGTTCGATGGTGTTGACGGTGGTGTCGGGCACCAGCTTGAGCATTTCCTCGGTCTTCTTGCCCACGTTCTGCACCCGGCTGTGGCACGGCACCTGGTAGCTCACGTTGCCCAGCTTGTTGGGAAACTCGGTCTTCAGCAGGCCGTCGCGCTTGCGGGCCATGAGGTATTCGAACGGATCCCACATGGCTTCCTTGACCAGCTGCGTGTCGGCGCAGTCGGGGAACATCAGCGGAATCTCCTGCTTGAACATCAGGGCACAGCTCGGCACGGCCGCCAGGATGGCATAACCTTCCCGCGCGTAGCGGGCCAGCACGGGAATGTTCGCCTGCTTGCTCTCCTCGACCGAGTCGAGGTCGCCCAGCTCCAGCTTGGGCATGCCGCAGCATTTTTCCTTCTCGACGATCTCGTACGGGATGTCGTTGTGGTCAAGGATGCGCAGCAGGTCCATGCCGATGCCGGGCTCGTTGTAGTTGATGTAGCAGGTGGAGAAGATCGCCACCTTGCCCGGCGATTTCTCGCCATCCACCACCTTCGTGGCACGCGCCTTGGGCGCCTGCGAACGGAACTTCTTCATCGCCAGGTCGGGCAGCCAGGCGTCCTTGTCCACACCCAGCAGGTTTTCCATCACACCGCGCGCGGCCTTGGTCTTGTTCACCGCGTTGGCCACCTGCACCACGATCGGAATGCCGGCAAAGCTGCCATGCGTGTCGGTGGACGCCAGGAACTGCTCGGCCTTGCCGACCTCACCCTTGCGGAACTTGATGGCCTTGGCCCGCAGCATGGTGTGCGGGAAATCCAGATTCCACTCGTGCGGCGGCGTGTACGGGCACTTGGTCATGTAGCACAGGTCGCACATGTAGCACTGGTCCACCACCTTCCAGTAGTCCTTCTTGTCGACGCCGTCGACTTCCATGGTCGAGCTCTCGTCGACCAGATCGAACAACGTGGGGAACGAACCGCAGAGGCTCACGCAACGGCGGCAGCCGTGGCAGATGTCGAAAATGCGTTCGAGCTCGTGGTTGAGCTTGTCCTCGTTCCAGAAGTCGGGGTTTTTCCAGTCCAGCGCGTGGCGCGTGGGCGCCTCCAGGTTGCCTTCGCGGGCCATGTTGTCAGTCTCCGTCTGTGCGGGTTGCGTCGTGGGGCTTGGTTGCGCCAAGCGCTCCACGGGCTGAAGCGCTTGGCGCAACGCTGCACCCGGATGCGGGCGCAGCGAGGGAGCGAACCGGGTCAGTCGACCAGTTCGTTCAGGGCCTTCTGGTAACGGTTGGCGTGCGAGCGCTCGGCCTTGGCCAGGGTCTCGAACCAGTCGGCAATCTCGTCGAAGCCTTCTTCGCGGGCGGTCTTGGCCATGCCCGGGTACATGTCGGTGTACTCGTGGGTCTCGCCAGCCACGGCGGACGCCAGGTTCTGGCGGGTCGAGCCGATCGGCAGACCGGTGGCCGGGTCGCCAGCGGCTTCGAGGAATTCCAGGTGGCCGTGTGCGTGGCCGGTTTCACCCTCGGCGGTGGAGCGGAACAGCGCCGCAACGTCGTTCTGGCCTTCCACGTCGGCCTTGTTTGCGAAGTACAGGTAGCGGCGGTTGGCCTGGGATTCGCCGGCGAAAGCGTCCTTCAGGCATTGCTCGGTCTTGCTGCCTTTGAGTGCGGGCATGTCGATCTCCTTGCGTGGGGTTGAACAAACGCCCGCCGTGCACGGAGCAAGCCCGCGCCGGCGAGTCGCGCGAACCTTAGCGCTGCCCTGCCACAGCGTCCAATTGTTCGGGGCTATGTGACGAATTGCTCGCGGCTATCAAAGCAATCTGACTGATAACCGTTCTCAACAAAGCCGATCGCGGTCGTCGAATTACGTTTGGAGAAATGCATTTCGCTATGGTAAATTCATACCCCAGTCTCCGGAGCCCGCCATGACGCCATCGAAGCCCCTTGCCGATCTGCCCTCCCCGGCCCCGATCCAGCAGTTGCACCACTATGCGTACCGAGCCCGTGACGCCGAGGAAACCCGGCGCTTCTACGAAGACATTCTCGGTCTGCCGCTGTACCACATCATCCAGAGCGACTACGTGCCGAGCACGGGTGAGTACTGTCCGTACACCCACTTTTTCTTCCGCCTTCAGGACGGCTCGTTCATTGCGTTCTTCGACCTCGGGGACGACGAGGCGGCGCTGCCGAGCCCGAACACGCCGAAGTGGGTCAACCACATCAGTTTTCGTGTGAATACCATCGGCGAGCTGGAGAACACCAAGGCGCGCCTGGAGGCCCATGGCATCGAGGTGCTGGGCGTGACCGACCACCACATCTTCAAGAGCATCTACTTCTTCGACCCGAACGGAATTCGCCTGGAGTTGACGGCACAGCTGGCCGATGAGTTCGAGATGCTCAAGGAAAGCACGACCGCACACGCGCGCCTGGCCGAATGGAACGCCCGCAAGGAGCAGTGGCGCCGGGAACGCGCGGCGGGCAAGGCGGCGGCGCCCCTGAAACCACAGCAGAACGACCGGCCCGAGGTGGCGGCGCGGGTGAAGGCGTGAGGCATCGGCGCGTCCCTTGACGTGGCGCCGGTCAGCGGCGACCGGGGGTCCGGCTCCGCGACTGTCCCCCGCCAGGGGCTGCGCCCCTGGCTCCTCCTTTATGTCGCTGCGCCGGACCCCCGATCACCGCTGCCCTCGTTGGCATTTCGGGAGGCCAGGCCCAGCCACCACTTGGGCGAGCGGGCGATGGGCGTTTTGCGCAGCGGCATAAAGGAGGAGGACCGGCGAAGCCGGTCCGGGGGACAGCCGCGGAGCAGAACGCCCGTCGCCCGCTCGCGCCGCGCCATGGTTGAGAGAAGCGCAACGAAAGAGACGACCGCAACAAGGAACCCCACATGACGCTGGACACCTACAAGGAAGTGGCCCACACCAACGGGTACGAATTCACCCAGGGTGGTGGGTACGAACTGCCCACCTACCCCTTCGTGCCGCCCCCCGAACTGGGCAGCACGCAACCGGCCCACCACCCGATCGTCATCGTGGGCGGCGGCATCACCGGCCTCACCATGGCTTGCTCGCTGGCGCGCCTCGGCGTGCCCGCCATCCTCATCGACGAAGACGACACCGTGGGGGTCAAGGGTGCGTCGTCGCGCGGGATTTGCTACACGCAGAAATCGCTCGAGATCTTCGAAAGGCTCGGGATCTACGAACGCATTGCCGCCAAAGGCGTGCAATGGAGCGTGGGCCGCACCTACGCGGGGCACGACGAGGTGTACAGCTTCGACCTTCGCCAGCAGGGCAACTTTCACCTGAGCAGCCAACCGCCCTTCATCAACATCCAGCAGTTCTACATCGAGGCCTTCCTGGTGGACCGCATTCGCGAACTGGGCCATGTCGACCTGCGCTGGCGCAACCGGCTCACCGCGTTTCGCCAGGACGAAAACCATGCCTGGCTGACCATCGAGACGCCGGCCGGCAGTTACCAGGTGCGCGCCGGGCATGTGATCGACGCCACCGGTTCCAGCAGCCCGTTGCGCAAGTGGCTTCAGGTGCCTTTCGACAGCAAGCGCGGCGACGACCGCTGGTGCATTGCCGACGTGCGATTCACCACGCGACCGCCGCAGGAACGGCACACCTGGATCGAAGCGCCCTTCAACGAAAACCGGGCGGTCTGGCAGCACCTGATGGCCGACGATGTGTGGCGAATCGACTACCAGATGGCGCCCAATGCCGACCCCGCCTACGTCAGTCGCGAGGATGTGGTGCGCGAGCGCCTGGCCCGCCAGTTCGGCAAGGACGTGCAGGTCGAGATCGTCTGGGTGGGGCCCTACGCGTACCGCAGCGAGTGTGTGCACTCGATGCGCCAGGGGCGCGTGTTCTTCATGGGGGACTCGGCCAAGGTGGTGAGCCCGTTCGGTGCGCGCGGGGGAAACACCGGCGTGGCCGATGCCGACAACCTGGCGTGGAAACTGGCGGCGGTGCAACAGGGGCGCGCGGCCCCGGCGCTGCTCGACAGCTACGACGACGAACGCCTGGAGGCGGCGCGCGAGAACGTGCGCGTCACCAACCGCACCGCCCGCTTCCTGCGCGCGGCAGACGGCATCGAGCGGGTGTACCGCAGTGCGGCGATTTCGCTGGCCCGGCGGCACGCCTTTGCGCGACCGCTCGTCAACACCGGCCGCATGGCCGTGGCCAATTCGTACACGCGTTCCCGCGCCTGCCTGTATTCGGCGGGCAGTGCGGCCGGCCGGTCGGTGCAGAACGTCGCGTTTCGCTGGGCAGACGGGCGCGAGGGCCGCGTGAACCAGTTGCTCGACTGGTCGGGCAGTGAACCGCTGCTGCTGTGCTTCGGTCCGCTGTCGCACACCGCGCGGCGGCAGCTGATGCAGCTCAACGCAAGCTCGCCCGTGCGGGTGGTGCAGGTGCTGTCCGGCCGCGAGCCGGCCCAGGCGGTGGAGCACGTGCGGGATCGCGACGGCCACCTCCGCGACGCCTGCCAGGTGCAGGACGGCCAATGGGCGCTGGTGCGCCCCGATGGTTACCTGGCCGCCAGCGGCACCGCGATCGACGGGCAACTGGTGCGGGCCATCGGACTGACCCTGGGATTGACCGGAGTGCACGCATGAACACCCAACCGAACTGGCAGGACGCCGATGCCTTCTACGAACAGCTGCTGGACGCGCAGGTCGACCTGACGCCCGAGCAGCTCCAGGCCTTCAGCGCCCGGCTCATCCTGCTGATGGCCAACCAGATCGGTGACGCGCAGGTGCTGGCCGATTGCATCGCGGCCGCGCGCGACGCGACCTGACCCGCCCGCGCGGGCTTGGGGGCGCCGGTAAAATCGGGCCATTCCCCGAACATTCCAACGGCATCCCGCGGGATGCCGTTGTCATTCTGGCGCGCCCCATGACCGACACCGTGCAGCAACCCGGCCTGGCCTCGCTGGCCAAGTCCTTCGAGCCCTCGCCCATCGAGTCCCGCTGGGGCCCCTGGTGGGAGCAGCGTGGCGTGGGCCGCGCCGGCCACCGCGGCACGGGCGAACCCCGCGAAGGCGTGCCCTCCTTCTGCATCCAGCTGCCGCCGCCCAACGTGACCGGCACGCTGCACATGGGGCACGCGTTCAACCAGACCATCATGGACAGCCTGACGCGCTACCACCGCATGATGGGCGCCAACACGCTGTGGGTGCCGGGTACCGACCACGCGGGCATTGCCACCCAGATCGTGGTCGAGCGGCAGTTGCAGGAACAAAAGGTCAACCGCCACGACCTGGGCCGCGAAGCCTTCACGAAGAAGGTCTGGGAATGGAAGGAAAAGAGCGGCAACACCATCACCACCCAGATGCGCCGCATGGGCGACACGGTGGACTGGACCCGCGAGTACTTCACCATGGACCCCAAGCTGTCCGACGTGGTGACCGAGACCTTCGTGCGGCTGTACGAGCAGGGACTGATCTACCGAGGCAAGCGCCTCGTCAACTGGGACCCGGTGCTCAAGACCGCGGTCAGTGACCTCGAGGTCGAAAGCGAAGAGGAAGACGGTTTCCTCTGGCACATCCGCTATCCGCTGGCAGATGGGTCGGGCTCGGTGGTCGTGGCCACCACGCGGCCCGAGACCATGCTGGGCGACACCGCTGTCATGGTGCACCCGGAAGACGAGCGCTATGCGGCCATCGTGGGCAGGAAGGTCAAGCTGCCGCTGTGTGACCGCGAGATCCCGGTCATTGCCGACGAGTACGTGGACCGGGCCTTCGGCACTGGCGTGGTGAAGGTGACGCCGGCCCACGACCACAACGACTATGCGGTCGGCCTGCGGCACAAACTGCCGCTGATCGGGGTGCTCACGCTGGACGCGGCCATCAACGACGAAGCCCCGGCGAAGTACCGCGGCCTCGACCGCTTTGCAGCACGCAAGGCCGTGGTGGCCGATCTCGAGGCGCAGGGCTTGCTGGTCGAGACGAAAAAGCACAAGCTGATGGTGCCGCGCTGCGCGCGCACCGGTGCCGTGGTCGAGCCCATGCTCACCGACCAGTGGTTCATTGCCATGACGAAGGTCGGTGACCAGGACCCCACCGGCAAGAGCATTGCGCAGAAGGCGATCGACGCAGTGGCCTCGGGCGACGTGAAGTTCGTGCCCGAAAACTGGGTCAACACCTACGACCAGTGGATGAAGAACATCCAGGACTGGTGCATCAGCCGCCAGCTCTGGTGGGGCCACCAGATTCCGGCCTGGTACGACGAGGACGGCCGGGTGTACGTGGCGCGCAACGAAGCCGAGGCAAGTGCCCAGGCCCCGGGCAAGCGGCTCACCCGCGACCCCGACGTGCTCGACACCTGGTACTCCTCCGCGCTCGTGCCCTTCAGCACCATGGGTTGGCCGCAACATGGTGCCCCCACGCTCGGCACTGGCGTGTCCTCGCTGCCCCCCGAGGGGGCTGCTGCGCCTTGGGGCGGCCCGGCGGCGCAGCGGGCAGGCCTGCGTGATATCGACCTGTACCTGCCCAGCAGCGTGCTGGTGACCGGCTACGACATCATCTTCTTCTGGGTCGCCCGGATGATCATGATGACGACCCACTTCACCGGCCGCGTGCCGTTCCGCCACGTCTACATCCATGGTCTGGTGCGCGACGCTCAAGGCCGCAAGATGAGCAAGAGCGAAGGCAACGTGCTCGATCCGGTGGACCTGATCGACGGCATCGGTCTGCCCGCGCTGCTCGACAAGCGCACGACCGGCCTGCGCAAGCCCGAGACCGCACCGCGCGTGCGCAAGGACACCGAAAAGGAGTTCCCCGAAGGCATCCCCGCCTACGGGGCCGATGCGCTGCGCTTCACCTTCGCGGCGCTCGCCTCGCTGGGCCGCAGCATCAACTTCGACAGCAAGCGCTGCGAGGGCTACCGCAACTTCTGCAACAAGCTCTGGAACGCCACGCGCTTCGTGCTCATGAACTGCGAAGGGCACGACTGCGGGCTGAAGGAACACACCAAGGAAGAATGCGCGGTGGGGCAGCCCTTCCACGGCTACCTGTCGTTCAGCCAGGCCGACCGCTGGATCGCGTCCACGCTGCAGCGCGTCGAGGCGGACGTGGCCAGGGGCTTTGCCGAGTACCGGCTCGACAACGTGGCCAACGCCATTTACGACTTCGTCTGGAACGAGTTCTGTGACTGGTACCTGGAGATCGCCAAGGTGCAGATCCAGACCGGCGACCCGGCACAGCAGCGCGCCACGCGCCGCACGCTGATCCGCACGCTGGAGACCATCCTGCGCCTGGCGCACCCGGTGATCCCCTTCATCACCGAAGAGCTCTGGCAGAAGGTGGCGCCGGTGGCCGGCCGCGCTGGCGAATCGGTGGCGCTGGCCGCTTACCCGGTGAGCCAACCCGAGCGCATCGACGACGCCGCCGAAGCCCACGTGGCGCGGCTGAAAAAGCTGGTGGACGCGTGCCGGACGCTGCGCGGCGAGATGGGCGTGTCACCGGCGCAGCGCATGCCGCTCTACACCGTGGGTGACGGCGGATTCCTGCGCTCGGCCGCCCCGGTGCTGCAGGCGCTCGCCAAGCTGTCCGAGGTGCGCGTGTTCGACGACGACGCGGCCTGGGCGCAGGCGGCGGGCCAGGCCCCGGTGGCGGTGGTGGGCGAAGCGCGCCTGTGCCTGTTCATGGAAATCGACGTGGCCGCCGAAAAGGCACGCCTGACCAAGGAAGCCACGCGGCTGCAGGGCGAGATCGCCAAGGCGCAGGGCAAGCTGGCCAACGAAGGCTTTGTGGCGCGTGCACCGGCGGCGGTGATCGAACAGGAGAAGCTGCGGGTGGCGGATTTCAGCGCCACGCTGGAGAAGGTTCAGGCCCAGCTGGCACGCCTGGGCTGACCTGCTTCAGGCCGGCGTCAATCGCGGTCGAGCGCCGCGAGCGACGCCCACTGCGATGGCGAGGCCGACTGGGGCGGATCGCCCGACTCGGGGAAGCCCGAACTGTCGAGGGCGGCGAAATCGCTGTTCCACGGGTCGCGCCGGGCCTCTTCGGGCGACAGCGTTTCATGGATGCGGTGGGCCAGGTACCAGCTGGCGCGCAGCTTGGCCTCGCGGGTGTGGGAACCCAGCCGCGGCGTGAGGTGCAGGTTGGGAATGCCGTGCAGCGGCGAGCCGGGCGCCGCAAACTGCGGGTTGGCACCGTCGAGCAGGCAGGCGTCGATGCGGCCATCGCACAGCGCCAGCGCCAGCGCTTCGGGATCGAACAGGGCGCTGCGGCTCACCCCCACCCAGAGCTGCCCGTGCTTGCAATGGTTGAGCAGGCGTTCATTGATCCAGCCCTTGAACCGCGAGGCATAGACCATCTGCAGCGAAATGGCGTCGGAGCGCGAGAGCAGTTCGTGCAGCGGCACCGGCTCGACGCCGAGCTTGTCCCAGAGTTCGGCCGCGTGGTGCACCGCCGGGTCGTAGCCGATGACGCGCACCCCGAGGCTGTTGAGCATGGGCGCCAGCGTGTGCGCCACCGGCGCAAGGCCCAGCAGGCCCACGGTGCTTCCGGCGAGTTCGCGGCCCATGCGCACCTGCCCGAGCTTGCGGCCCAGCAAGGCGCTCACCATGCCGCGCCGGTACAGCATGAGCAGACCGTACAGCAGGTATTCGGCGTTGGAGCGGACCGTGGCACTGCGGGCCTGCAGCACCCGCACACCACGCCGCGAGCAGGCGTCCAGGTCGGTGTTGTCGCTGGAGATCTGCATCCGCGCCACCATCTGAAGGTTGGGCGCATGCTCCAGGAATTCCTGGGACACGATGACGTGGGGCGGCAGCACGATCGCACGCGCCGACGACACCGCCTGGCGCAGTGCCACGGGATCGTCGGCCAGCTCGGGCTGGTAGACGACCTGGTAGCGTTCCTGCAGCCACGCCAGCGCCTCGGGCACCAGCGGATCGACCAGCAGGACGTCCATGTCGCGGCTCAACGGCGCTTGAGCACCGAAATGTGCTCTCCACCCAGGCTTTCCTGATGGACGAGCAGGTTGCCGGTCTGCTTGGCGAATGCCTGGAAATCCCGCACCGATCCGGCGTCGGTGGCCACGACCTTCAGGGTCTGGCCACTGTGCATGTCGGCCAGGGCTTTTTTGGCCTTGAGGATGGGCAGCGGGCAGTTCAGGCCCCGGGCGTCGAGTTCTCGGTCAGCGGCAATCATGAAGGCTCCGTGCAGGCAACACGGCATTTTAGGCCGCGGCGGCGTTTGGTGTGTCGTCCAGGAAGATCGGCGTGTGGCCGCGTGACAAAAGCCACTGCGCCAGTGCCAGCCCGGTGCCTGCGCGCCAGCAGCGCACCGCGTGGGGCTCCAGCAGCCGGTACTCAGACAGCTCGGGCGACAACCGGACCTCGCCCGCGCAGCGCGCATGGTAGGTGATGATGACCTGGTTCATTCGCTGGAAGTCGTGCACCGCCACCAGCGACAGCGCTTCGGTCTGCAGGCTGGTTTCCTCGGCGATCTCCCGTCGGATGCCCTCTTCGGGCGACTCCCCCGCTTCCATGAAGCCGGTGACAAGGCCGAAAAATCGCCCGGGCCAAGCCGCGTTTCGCGCGAGCAGCACTTTGCCGTCCAACTCGACGATGGCGGCCAGCACGGGCGTGGGGTTGTTCCAGTGCGTGAACCCGCAGGCCGGGCAGCGCAGCCGCTGCTTGTCGCCGCCGTCCTCGGCCTGCACGATCACCTGCAGGGCGGTGGCGCACTGCGGGCAGAAGCGGAATGCGCTGTCGCCGTTCATGCCGGTGCCCGGTCAGGCAGGAAAGACGCCGGTGGACAGGTAACGGTCGCCGCGATCGCACACGATGAAGGCGATGGTGGCGTTTTCGGCCTGGCGGGCGACCTGAAGGGCCACCCAGCAGGCGCCCGCGGCCGAAATGCCGGCAAAAATGCCCTCTTCGCGGGCCAGCCGCCGCGCCATGTCCTCGGCGTCGCTCTGCGAGACGTACACCAGTTCATCGACCGCCGTCGGATCGTAGATTTTCGGCAGGTACTCCTGCGGCCACTTCCGGATGCCCGGAATGCGCGACCCTTCGCTGGGTTGCGCGCCGATGATTCTCACGCCGGGGTTTTTTTCCTTCAGGAAACGCGACACACCGGTGATGGTGCCGGTGGTGCCCATCGCGCTCACGAAATGGGTGATGCGCCCGGCGGTCTGCTCCCACAGTTCGGGGCCGGTGGTTTCGTAGTGGATGCGCGGGTTGTCGGCATTGGCGAACTGGTCGAGCACCCGCCCCTTGCCCTCGGTCTGCATTTTTTCGGCCAGGTCTCGCGCCGACTCCATGCCACCGCTCTTGGGCGTCAGGATGAGTTCGGCGCCGAAGGCCTTCATGGTTTGTGCGCGCTCGATCGACAGGTCCTCCGGCATGATCAGCACCATGCGGTAGCCCTTGATGGCCGCCGCCATGGCCAGCGCGATGCCGGTGTTGCCCGACGTGGCCTCGATCAGGGTGTCACCCGGCTTGATGTCGCCACGCTCCTCGGCGCGCCGGATCATCGAGAGGGCCGGCCGGTCCTTCACCGAGCCGGCCGGATTGTTGCCCTCGAGCTTGCCGAGGATGACGTTGCCGCGCGGACCGTTGTCGGCCGCGCCGATGCGCTGCAGCGCGACCAGCGGTGTGCGGCCGATCGCGTCTTCGATGGTGGGGTATTGCATGCCGTCACTGTGCCATAATCCGCCCCCTTCCCTCTGCCGGGGTGGCGAAATCGGTAGACGCAGGGGATTCAAAATCCCCCGCTGCAAGGCGTGTCGGTTCGAGTCCGACCCTCGGCACCAGCTTCTGGAACTTCAAGGCCCGCATCAGCGGGTCTTGTCGCTTGCGGGCCTTGTGGTTTGCAGGTCTTGTGGTTTGCGGACCCTGGCCGTGTCAGGCCACCAGGCCTTCGCGCACCGTGGGATGGTGCGGCGCCCAGCGCAGCTCCCGCCGGATGCGGCGGTTGCTCAGCCGGCGCGATTCGCTCATGAAGCTCAGCAGCATCAGGGGCAACTGGTCGACCGCTGCATCGCGGGCCACCCGCGGCGGTCTCGGCATGCCGTACAGATCGGCCGCCAGGTCGAAGTAATCGCCCATCTTGAGGTCGGTGTCGTCGACCACGTTGAACACCCGTTGCGAGCGGCCGCGCCACAGGGCCAGGGCACAGGCGCGCGCCAGGTCGTCGGCGTGGATGTGGTTGGTGTAGACGTCGTCCTCGGCCCGCAGCACGGGGGTTCCACGGCGCAGCCGCTCGCGTGGGGTGCCGCCCTCGCGGTCGGGGGCATAAATGCCCGGGATGCGCAGCACACTGGCGCGAACCCCGAATGCCCGGCCGAACCACCGCACCGTGTCTTCGGCATCGACCCGGCGCCAGGCACGGGGCGTGAGGGGTTGCACCGTCACGGTCTCGTCGGTGTGGGCGCCCTTGCGGTCCCCGTACACCCCGCTGGTGGACCCATACACCAGCGATCTCGGTGGCGTTCGTTGTGCGAGTGCGCGCACCAGGGCGCGGGTTCGGGGGTCCAGGCGCCAGTCGGCCAGTTGGTCGGAAGGGGGCGGCGCGAGGTGGACCACCCGGGTGCCCAGCGCCGCGAGGCGCCGCAGACTGGACGGGTCGTCGAGGTTGCCCGCCAGCGGTGTGATGCCGGCGGCCCGCAGCGCCGGCACCCGATCGGGACTCGAGGTGAGCGCCAGCAGGCGCACAGACCGGCCGGCACCCAGCCCGCGTGCCGTGCGCAGACCGACATCTCCACAACCGACGATCAACACCCTTTCACGCCGGAAGCGTGCGGGCAAGGCACCCATGAAGCTCATGCGAGGCGGGATTTTGCGACAATGCGCGGTTGCATTTTGCGGGACGCACGGCGTGTGCGACCCCCTCTGGAAAGACCGCGAGTATGACATTCACCATCACCGTGCAGCCCAGCGGGCGCACCTTCACCGCCGCCCGCGACGAAGCCATCCTGCCCGCCGGCATCCGCCAGGGCATCGGCCTGCCTTATGGCTGCAAGGACGGCGCCTGTGGCTCCTGCAAATGCAAGCTCATTTCTGGCAGCGTGGTGCACGGTCCGCACCAGAGCAAGGCGCTCACGGCCGACGAGGAGGCCGCGGGCTTCATCCTCACCTGCTGTGGCGTGGCCCAGAGCGACGTGGTGATCGAGTCGCGCCAGGTGACCGAAGTGGGCGCCTTTGCGATCAAGAAAATGCCGGCCCGCGTGGCAAGCCTTTCCCGCGCCTCGCACGACGTGATCGTGATGCGCCTTCAGCTCCCCGCCAGCGACACGTTCCAGTACCGCGCCGGGCAGTACGTCGAGTTCATCCTGCGCGATGGCGACCGGCGCAGCTATTCGATGGCCAACGCACCGCACACGCAGGCAGAGGCGCCGAGCCTGGAGCTTCACCTGCGCCACATGCCGGGCGGCAAGTTCACCGACCAGGTCTTCAGCACCATGAAGGAGAAAGACATCCTTCGCATCGAGGGCCCGTTCGGCAGCTTCTTCCTGCGCGAGGACAGCCAGCGGCCCATGGTGCTGCTCGCGTCCGGCACCGGCTTTGCACCCATCAAGGCCATCATCGAACACATGCGCTTCAAGGGCATCGATCGTCCGGCCACGCTGTACTGGGGCGGCCGCCGCCCGGCCGACCTGTACCAGCGCGAATGGATCGAGGCACAGCTGGCGGCCATGCCCCACCTCAGGTACGTCCCGGTGATCTCGGATGCCCTGCCCGAAGACCAGTGGACCGGCCGGACCGGCTTTGTGCACCGGGCCGTGCTGCAGGACTTCCCGGACCTGAGCGGCTTCGAGGTCTATGCCTGCGGCGCGCCGATCGTGGTGGAGTCGGCCCGGCGCGACTACGTGGCCGAAGGCCGCCTGCCCGAAGAATTCTTCTTTGCCGATTCGTTCACGTCGGCCGCGGATAAAGTCTGAGGCATCCAGAACCCCACCGGAGACACGCCATGTTCACCCGCCGCCACGCGCTTGCGATCACCGCCGCCGCCATCGCCCTGCCCGTCCAGGCACTGGCCCAGGCCCGAACCACCCGCATCGTCGTGCCGTTCGCGGCGGGCGGGCCGATCGATGTGACCGCGCGGATTCTGGCCGAAGCGGTGAAGGATACGCTGGGCACCGTGATCGTTGAAAACCGGCCCGGCGCGGGTGGCAACATCGGCGTGAGCCAGGTCGCCAAGGCCACCCCCGACGGACTCACGCTGGGCATCGCCACGACCGCGTCGCACGGCATCAACCCCTGGCTGTTCAAGCAGCTGCCCTACGACCCCGCCCGCGATTTCGCGCCGGTCACGCAGATGCTGCGTGTGCCGAACGTGCTGGTGATGAATGCCGACACGGCCCAGCGCCTGAACATCCAGAGCGTGGCCGACCTGATCCGCTACGGCAAGGCCAACCCGGGGCGGCTCAACTACGGCTCGGGCGGCAACGGCAGCGCGGGTCACCTGGCGGGCGAGCTGTTCAAGAACCAGGCCGGCATCTTCGCGGTGCACATCCCCTACAACGGCGGCAACCCGGCCCAGCTCGGCCTGTTGTCCGGTCAGGTCGATTTCAACTTCGACAACCTGGCCACGGCCGCGGCCAACATCCGTTCAGGCAAGCTGAAGGCCCTGGCGGTCACGACCACGCAACGCAGCAGCGTGATGCCCGATGTGCCCACGGTGGCCGAGGCCCTCCCCGGCTTCGAGATCGACACCTGGTGGGGCCTGGTGGCACCGGCCGGCACACCGCCCGAGGTGGTGACCCAGCTCAACGCGGCGTTCAACCGGGCGCTTCAATCGCCCGAGGTCAAGGCCCGTTTCGCCACCCTGATGGCCGAACCCGCCCCCAGCACCCCCCAGGCCTTCGGCGACTTCATGACCCGCGAGCGCGCCAAGTACGAACGCGTCGTCAAACTCAGCGGCGCCAAGGTGGATTGAACCGGCCGGATCGCTTTCAGCCCTTCAGCAACGCCTTCACGTCATCGGCCAGCGCCTGCGCGCCGGTGCCGTAGCGGTGGTACAGGCGGATGCGGCCTTGCGGGTCGTAGACGTAGCTGCCCGCGGAATGGTCCATGGTGTAGCTGGTGGGGGTGCGCCCCGCCACCTTCTTGAAGTACACCTTGAAGCTCTTGGCGAGCGCATCGAGTTCGCCCGGCGGCGCATACAGCGCCAGAAAGGTCGGGTCGAAGCCGGTCATGTAGGCCTTCATGATCTCGGGGGTGTCGCGCTCGGGATCGATGCTGATGAAGATGGCCTGCAGCCGGTCGCCGTCGGGCCCGAGCAGGCGCTTGACCTCGACCAGCTCGGTCATCGTCGTGGGACAGACATCCGGGCACTGGGTGAAGCCGAAGAAGACCACCACCACCTTGCCCTTGAAGTCGGCCAGGGTGCGCTTCTGCCCGTTGTGATCGGTGAGCGAAAAGCCGGTGGCGTAGTCGGCGCCGGTGATGTCGATGCCCTTGAAGTTTTCGGGTGCCTGCGAGCAGGCGGCGAGAAGCGCTGCCCCAAGCGCAGCGGCCATCACACGGCGGCGAGGAAGGTTGTTCACCATGGCAGGTAGTGGTCGATGAGCAGCGCTGCGAACAGCAGCGAGAGGTGCACGAGCGAGAAGCGGAAGGTCTTTCTCGCCAGTGCGTCGGAGTAGTTGCGCCACAACGCCAGGGCGTATCCGCAAAATCCCAGGCCGAGCGCCAGCGCGCTGACGAGGTAGAACCAGCCGCTCATGCGCATCATGAAGGGCATGAGCGTGGCCGCCAGCAGCACCAGGGTGTAGAGCAGGATCTGCAGGCGGGTGAACTCGGAGCCGTGGGTGACGGGCAGCATGGGCAGACCCGACTTGCGGTAGTCCTCGACACGGTAGAGCGCCAGAGCCCAGAAGTGCGGCGGCGTCCAGAGGAAGATGATGAGGAAGAGGATCAGTGCCTCGGGGGCAACGGTGTTGGTCATGGCGGCCCAGCCCAGCACCGGCGGCATGGCGCCAGACGCGCCACCGATCACGATGTTCTGCGGCGTGAGCGGCTTGAGCACCACGGTGTAGACCACCGCGTACCCGACGAAGGTGGCAAACGTGAGCCACATCGTCAGGGGATTCACCCAGGCGTAGAGGACCACCGAACCGGCCGCGCAGAGCGCAGCCGAGAAGGTCAGCGTTTGCCAGTTGGTGAGCTCCCCCTTGGCGGTGGGTCGCCAGGCGGTGCGCTTCATGCGGGCGTCGATGTGCTGTTCGACCACGCAGTTGAAGGCGGCGGCCGCCCCAGCCACCAGCCAGATGCCGAAGCAGGCGATGGCCGCCAGCTGCACCTGGGCCCAGGTGGGTGCGCCCGGCACAGCCAGCACCATGCCGATGAGGGCACAGAACACGATGAGCTGGACCACGCGCGGCTTGGTGAGCGCGTGGAACTGTCGCCACGTGGGCGGCAGGGCCACGCGGACGTCGGAGGTGCGTGCGGTGCTCATGGTGTCACCTCGCGCAGCCGGGCCGAGCGCACCGCCGATTCGCTGCGGGTGCCGGCCACGGCGCCCGTGAACACGATCACCAGTGCCGCCGCGCCGCCGGTGTGACCCACGGCCGCCAGCAGCGGCCAGTCGAGCACGACGTTGGTCAGGCCGGTGAGGAACTGCCACGCACACAGCACGACCAGCCCACGGGCAAAACGCTCCAGGCCGGGCACGCGCCAGCAGGCCCGCGCCAGCCACAGCAGCACCGCGAACACCACCCAGGCCGAAAGCCGGTGCACATAGTGGATGGCGGTGAGCGCGGGGAAGGTGATGGCATCGCCCGAGCGGTTGGTGCCGAGCTCGCGCCAGAGCGTGAACCCCTCGCGCAGGTTCATGGTCGGCCACCAGCTGCCCTGGCAGGTGGGGAAATCGCTGCAGGCCAGCACCGCGTAGTTGGTGCTGACCCATCCGCCCAGCGCGATCTGCAGCCACACCAGCGCAAATGCACCGAGCATCAGCGCGCGCAAGCCGCTGCCCACCCGGGCCGCGCCGGGGCTGCCCGGTTCACCCAGCCGGTAGGCCACCGACTGCGCCCGCAGCAACGCCAGCAGCACGAGCCCGCCGAGCAGGTGCAAGGTCACGATGGCGGGGAACAGCTTCATGGTCACGGTGAGCGCACCAAAGGCACCCTGAAGACACACCCACACCAGCGTGACGGCCGGCCAGACCCAGTGCACCTGAATTCGGCGCCGCTCGATCCAGCTGCCCACCGCCAGCACGATGATCAGCACACCGACCGCGGTGGCCAGGTAGCGGTGGATCATTTCGATCCACGCCTTGGAGAAGGTGACCGGACCGGTCGGCATGGCCTGCTGGGCGGCCGCGATGTCGGCGTGTGCACCGATCGGGCTGGCGGCACCGTAGCAGCCAGGCCAGTCGGGGCATCCGAGGCCCGAGTCGGTCAGGCGGGTGAAGGCCCCGAAGAGCACCAGATCGAAGGTGAGAAAGAGCGTGACCAGGGTGAGCACGCGCAGGCGCTGCGCCGGCGCGGCATTGCGGTGGCGCAGCCAGATCCAGGCCAGCGGACCGATGGCAATGGCAATGCCCAGCAGCATCAGCCGCGCAATGGGCGCCAGGTCAACGAGGGCTTGCGTGCTGTCCATGTCACTGCACCCGACCAGGCTTGTCCCAGAACGCCGACGCGCGCAACAACCGGTCGAGGTCGCGCTTGGCGCGCGAGGGATCGATGTCGGCGGGGAAGCGCAGCATCCAGTTGCCCAGCGGATCGACGATGTAGAGGTGTTCCTCGATTCGACGGCCTTCGGCGGGTTGCAGCCATCGGGCCAGCGCGCTGCCATCCACATGAAGCACGGTGGCGGTCGCGGTGGCCTGCCGCAAGGGCTCGCTCAGCACCGGGGCACCTGTGCGCAGCCAGACCCAGTCGAGGCGGTCTTTTTCCTTGCCGAGGGTCTCGCGCAACTGGCGCTGCAGGTAGAGGTGGCGCTCACAAACGGCATCGCACGCGCTGTCGGCCACGCTGATCAGAAGCCACTGGTCCTTCAGGGCGGTGAGCTCCATCGGGCGGCCCTGGGCATCGGTGCCACTCAGCGCGGGCAGCGGGCGCTGCGGCTGGATGAGTTCGCCGTAGTTGCGACGCCCTTCGGGGCGGATCACGTAGTAGGTCAGGTAGGACGCGATCACGGGAGCGGCACACACCAGCAGAATGCCCAGCATCTTCCAGCGACCGCTGCGCGTGGAGGCGGCTCTGTCGGTGTCACCACGGTCTGGCGTGGGCAGGCTGTGCACCGTGAGGGTCAGGGGTTCATCGGGCGTCTGGGCCATCGGAACGGTTGCGCTGTCGGCGCGGTTGAATGATCTGGAACCAGCCATAGAGACCGGCAAGCAGGGCGCACAAGGCAAACCACTGGAAGGCATAGCCGTGGTGCTTCTGCACGTCGGCGGCCGGAAGCGGCCAGTTGCGCAGCAGCGGCCCTTCGGCCTCACCGGTCTGCTGCACCGAGAGATCCAGCAAAGCCAGCCCGGTTTCCAGCCGGAACCCGGCAAGCTCGATATTTTGCCGGATGGGGCCCGTGCCGGCGTCGCCGAACTGGTAAAGCCGCCCGGGTGGCGGGGCCAGCCGGCCTTCAACCGCCACCTCGCCAGCCGGCGTGGCCACTTCGGGCACGCGCAGCCGGTCGTTGAAATCGCGGGGCACCCAACCGCGCTGCACCAGCACGGCCTTGTCGCTGCCGCTCAGGCGCAAGGGGGTCACGAGGAAGAAGCCCACCCGCCCGTCCATCTGGCGGTTTTCGAGAAACACGCTGTGGCGCGGCGCCCAGGTGCCCTGAAGCCGAATGGCGCGGTGCTGACCCTCGGTGGTGTCCGCGGACGACAGCAGCTCAGCCTGAGTCCAGGCGGGCAGCGCGGCGCGTGCGCGCATGGCGTCCTGCAAGGCGGTTTTCTGGGCGGCGCGATCGAGTTGCCAGAACCCGAGCGAGGCGGTGATGCCCATGGACAATGCGGTGGCTGCGGTCACCACCCAGCGCCTGGCGCGGCTCATGCAACGCACCTCCAAAGGCCGACGGTTCGGCTTTCCCGGCGGCCACGGCCGATAATCGGTCCCATGAAGATACTTGTGGTCGTGGCCTTCGTCGCCATCATCGGCAGCCTGGTGGCCGCCCTCGTGTTCATGATGCGCGGCGGGGTGAGCGAAGGCGACGACGGGCAACCCCCGCGGCAGCGCCACATGGCCAAAGCGCTGGCATTCCGGGTCGGCTTCTCGGTGCTGCTGTTCGTGGTCGTGCTCATCGCGTATTTCATGGGCTGGATCCAGCCCACCGGGCTGCCGGTGCAGCGCTGACGCCTCGGCCCCGCGACGGTCGGCGAAACAAAAAAGCGCCTCACGGCGCTTTTTTGTCGGGCAACGTGCGCCGCAGAATGCATCACATCCAGTACACGAGGATGTAGAGGCCCAGCCAGACCACATCCACAAAGTGCCAGTACCAGGCTGCGCCCTCGAAGCCGAAGTGGCGCTCCTTGGTGAAGTGGCCCTTCTGCAACCGCAGGGTGATGAACAGCAGCATCAGCATGCCCACGAACACGTGGAAGCCGTGGAAGCCGGTCAGCATGAAGAAGGTGGAGCCGAAGATGCCCGAGTTGAGCTTGAGGTTCAGATCGGTGTAGGCGTGATAGTACTCGTAGCCCTGCACGCACAGGAACACCACACCGAGCAGCACCGTCATCCACATGAAGGCGATGGTCTTGGCGCGCTGGCCGGCCTGAAGCGCGTGGTGGGCAATCGTCAGCGTGACACCCGAGGTGAGCAGCAGCGCGGTGTTGATGGTCGGCAGCCAGAACGGACCCATGGTCTGGAACGGCTCGACCATGCCCGCCGGCGACGCGGTGGCGCCCGCCTGCACGCTGGGCCAGACGGCCGAGAAATCGGGCCAGATCAGCGCGTTCTCGATGTTCCCGAGGGCAGGCACCGAATGCGAACGGGCCCACCAGAGGGCGGTGAAGAACGCACCGAAGAACATGACCTCCGAGAAGATGAACCAGCTCATGCTCCAGCGGAACGACAGGTCGATCTTGCGACCGTACAGACCTGTCTCGCTCTCGTGGACGGCGTCGCGGAACCACTGATACAGCACGATCAGCCAGAAGGCCATGCCGAAGGCCAGCGAGTACATGCCCCACTGCGCACCGTTGATCCACTGGCCAGCGCCCAGGATCACGAAGAACAGGCCAATGGACGCCATGACCGGGTGCCGCGACGGTCCGGGGACAAAGTAGTACGGCGTCGTGCCATGGGATGCTGCGGACATGCTCACTCCTGTTTTGCTATCGCTGTGTCAATGTCAAAGAAACGTGTCGGTCCGGGTGGACGCCCTCATCCGGCCACCCAGTTCACCAGCGCAATGAGCGCCCCGACAAAGGCGAACGCCAGCACGATACCCACCACCACGAGGTGCAGCGGGTTGAGGCGCTGGATGTCTTTCTCGTAGTCGGCGCGCCTGCGCACGCCGAGAAACCCCCACAACACGGCCTTCACCGTGTCGAGCAGCGAGCCGGACCGCTTGGTGACCATGCTGTTCACACGGCCCCCGGCAGTTGTGTGGCCGCTTGCGTCTGGGGCGGCGGCGGCACGCCACCACCCACCTCGAAGAAGGTGTAGGACAGGGTGATGGTGGTGACGTCCTTGGGCAGGCGCGGATCGATCACGAAGGCCACCGGCCATTCCTTGCGTTCGCCCGGTGCCAGGGTGTACTGGGTGAAGCAGAAGCACTCGAGCTTGTTGAAGTGCGAGGCCGACTGCTTGGGCGCGTAACTCGGAATGGCCTGGGCGGCCATGGTCCGGTTCTGGACGTTCTGGAATTCGTACAGCACGGTGGCCAGTTCGCCAGGGTGCACCTGCATCGATCGCACCGCGGGCTTGAACTGCCAGGGTCCGCGGACGTTGGTGTCGAATTCAACCGTGATGGTGCGGGTGCGGTCGACCTGGGTGTTGGCCGGCAGCGTTGGCGAGGCACCGGGCACCTTGCGTTCGGCCACGGCCAGCACGTTGATGCCCAGCGCCTCGCAGATGTGGCGGTAGATGGGCACCAGCGCGTAGCCGAAGGCGAACATGCCCAGCGCAATCACGCAGAGCTTGCCGACGATCTTGAGGTTTTCCTGTCGCAGTCCCATGACGAGATCCCTCGATTCAGCCGCCCAGCAGGACGAGCTTGGCCACGAAGCCCAGGAAGAACACGGCCGCCACCGAGCCCAGGATCAGGCCCAGGCGGAGGTTGTTTTTCTTCTGTTCAGGCGTCATCACCGTCACCGGTCGTGGTTCAGCCGATCACCTTGGTGGCGGTGGCATCAAGCTTGGGCGGGTTCTCGAAAGTGTGGAAAGGCGCCGGCGACGGCACTTCCCACTCGAGACCTTCGGCGCCTTCCCAGGGCTTCTGGGGGGCCTTTTCGCCTTTGCCCATCATGGCGGGCAGCACCACGGCCACGAAGAAGTACACCTGCGCAATGCCGAAGGCAAAGGCGCCGACCGAGGCAATCATGTTGAAGTCGGCGAACTGCATGGGGTAGTCGGCGTAGCGACGCGGCATGCCGGCCAGACCCAGGAAGTGCATCGGGAAGAACGTGATGTTGAACGAGATCATGGACCACCAGAAGTGGATCTTGCCGCGGGTCTCGCTGTACATGTAACCGGTCCACTTGGGCAGCCAGTAGTAGATGCCGGCAAACATGGCAAACAGCGAACCGGCCACCAGCACGTAGTGGAAGTGCGCCACCACGTAGTAGGTGTCCTGCATCTGGATGTCGATCGGCGCGACCGACAGGATCAGGCCGGTGAAGCCACCGATGGTGAACACGAAGATGAAGCCGACGGCCCACAGCATCGGGGTCTCGAAGGTCATCGAGCCCTTCCACATGGTCGCGATCCAGTTGAAGATCTTCACGCCCGTGGGCACGGCGATCAGCATGGTCGAGTACATGAAGAACAGCTGGCCCGTCACCGGCATGCCGGTGGTGAACATGTGGTGTGCCCACACGACAAACGACAGGATGGCGATGGAGCCGGTGGCGTACACCATGGAGGCGTAGCCGAACAGCTTCTTGCGTGCGAAGGCGGGCACGACCTGGCTCACGATGCCGAAGGCCGGCAGGATCATGATGTAGACCTCGGGGTGGCCGAAGAACCAGAAGATGTGCTGGTACATCACCGGGTCACCGCCGCCGGCGGGGTTGAAGAAGCTGGTGCCGAAGTGGCGGTCGGTCAGCGTCATGGTGATGGCGCCGGCCAGCACGGGCATGACGGCGATCAGCAGGTAGGCGGTGATGAGCCAGGTCCAGCAGAACATGGGCATCTTCATCAGCGTCATGCCGGGCGCGCGCATGTTCAGGATGGTCACGATGATGTTGATCGAGCCCATGATCGACGAAGCACCGAGGATGTGCATGGCAAAGATGCCGGCGTCCATCGAGGGGCCCATCTGCAGCGTCAGCGGTGCGTAGAGCGTCCAGCCGGCGGCGGGTGCGCCACCGGGCATGAAGAACGAGCCCACCAGCATCAGCGCGGCGGGAATCATCAGCCAGAAGCTGAAGTTGTTCATGCGCGCGAACGCCATGTCGGAGGCGCCGATCTGCAGCGGGATCATCCAGTTCGCGAAGCCCACGAACGCCGGCATGATGGCGCCGAACACCATGATCAGGCCGTGCATGGTGGTGAGCTGGTTGAACAGCTCGGGGTTCACCAGTTGCAGCCCGGGCTGGAACAACTCGGCCCGGATGCCCAGGGCCAGCGCGCCGCCGACCATCAGCATGGTGAACGAGAACAGCAGGTACAGGGTGCCGATGTCCTTGTGGTTGGTGGCGAACACCCAGCGACGCCAGCCCGTGGGCGCGTGGTGGTCGTGGTCGTGGCCGTGGGCGTCGTGATGGTCGAGCACTGCACTCATGGTCGGGTCCTCAGTTTCTCAATCGGTGTGCGTGGGTCGGGTCACTGGCGCGCGGCCTGGACCTCGGCGGGCTGGATGATCTGCTGGGTCGCGTTGCTCCAGCTGTTCTTGGTGAACGTCATCACGGCGGCCAGTTCGGTGTCGGAAAGCTGCTTCCATGCGGGCATGGCGCCGTTGTTCTGGCCATTGAGCAGCACGTTGATGATCTTGGCCTTGTCGGCATCGACCACCAGCGCGGAGCCATCGAGGGCCTTGATCGGGCCGGCGCCCTTGCCGTTGGCCTGGTGGCAGGCGGCGCAGTTGGCCGCGTAAACCGACTCGCCGCGGGCGACGAGGTCGGTGAGGGTCCAGACCTTGCTCGGGTCGTCGGCGGCAGCGGCCATGGCCTTCTGCTTCTCGGTGACCCAAGCGGTGTATTCCTCGGCCGTCACCACCTTCACGTGGATCGGCATGTAGGCGTGTTCCTTGCCGCACAGCTCGGCGCACTGGCCATAGAAGTCGCCGGTTTTCTCGGCGCGGAACCAGGTGTCGCGCACAAAGCCGGGGATGGCGTCCTGCTTGACGCCGAAGGCCGGCACCATCCAGGCGTGAATCACGTCGTTGGCGGTGGTGATGATGCGGACCTTCTTGCCCACGGGCACCACCAGCGGGTTGTCGACCTTGAGCAGGTAGTTGTCGGTGGGCTCCGGGTTGCCGCTGCTGGACATGACCCGGTGGGCGGTGTCGAGCGTGGACAGGAAACCGATCCCTTCGCCTTCGCCCTTGATGTAGTCGTAGCCCCACTTCCACTGCATGCCGGTGGCCTTGATGGTCAGGTCGGCGTTGGTGGTGTCCTTCTGGGCCACCAGCACCTTGGTGGCGGGCAGGGCCATGCCGATGACGATCAGCAGCGGGACGATGGTCCAGCCCAGTTCCACCCAGATCGGCTCGGCCAGTTCCTTGGACTTGTGGCCGACCGACTTGCGGTGCTTCAGGATGGAATAAAACATGACGCCGAAGACGATCACGAAGATCACGGCGCAGATGGCCATCATGAACCAGTGCAGCCAGTGCTGCTCCTCGGCGATCCGCGTGGCGGGAGGCGCAAAGTTCAACTGGTTGACCGCCGGACCACCCGGCAGGTCGTTGACCTTCTGAGCGGCCACCGAGGTCCAGACCCCGGCGCTCAACAGCGTCAGGCCCACCGCGTTGCGCACCGCCTGAAAGCGGTTGCGCAGGCTTTGCAGCGTCTTCGTCGTCTTACTCACTTGTTGCGCCTCAATATAAGCGTCGATTTATATCGACCTCGATTACACCAAACTTTTCCGCCTTGCGCCGTGCTTCACGCCCCACGCAACGCCTGCCGGATCTCACGGGCCAGCGAAGGCCGCAGGTCGGGCCGCATGAAGCGCCCGATCTGCACCGCCTGACCCCCTTCCCGAACCTCGATGAGTCCCCGGGCGCTCTCGCGCAGCCCGCTGCCTGCCCCTTCTTGCACCCCGCCCTGCACCCCGACCTGCACCCATTCGCGCGCAAATTCGCGCCGAACCAGCCGCCCGGCCGTTTCCTGCTCCACCACCAGCGAACGCTCCAGAAGCCGCACGCGCTCGCCGTCGGTGGCGTGGCGTGCGTACACCAGGAACGCCGTGCCCACCGCCGTGAGCTCCAGCGCCGCAAACGGCAGCACCAGCGTGGCGCCCAGGGCCCAGAAAAACCCGGCAACGCCCAGTGAAACGACACAGAGGGAGGCGTACAGGATGCCCAGCTGAGAAGGCGTGATCGAGCAGTTGCGATGCAGCCGCCATTCCACGCCCGCGTCGGACTGGGTGGCAAAGCGGTACATGCTGCTGGACTGACTCACACCCACAACACCGGTTGGTGCAACGGACGCCCCGAAGAACGCCCGTCAGCGCAGGGAAAATGCCCTTCGACTCAAAACCGCGGGATTGTAGCCCGCCCGCAGTGGCGGTCCGTCGGCATGCCGGACGCGCCAGTCGGGTTCTGTTGACGCCGAAGGCTGTGAATCAGCCTCGACGCTGGCGCAGTTGGGCACGCACCATGTCGAGCGCCACGGTGGTTTCGCCCTGGCGGGCGCGGGGGGCGGCCTTGAAGGCGTGCCCGTAGGTGATCTCGAACGTCAGCCGCAGGCGGCCGTCGTCACCGCGCTCACCGTGCGCCTCGATGGCGCCCAGCAGCGACTGGCGCCATTCGCGACCGCGCAAGGTGGTGTGGCGGCCGTCGGACAGGTTGCGCCCGAGCTGACGCAGTTCGTCGACCATGGCACTGGCGCTGCCGTAGGTCAGCACGATGCGCTCCATGTCCATCACGGGCTCGGCAAAACCGGCGTGCACCATCATGTCGCCCCAGTCGTGCATGTCGGTGAAGGGGTGTGCCGGCGCCGGCCAGCCCTGGCGAGCATGGATGGCACGCAGTTCGCGCAGGCTGTCGGGTCCCAGGCAGGCCATCATGAGGAAGCCCCCGGTGGCCAGGTGTGCATGCCAGCGCGCCAGCAATGCCTGGGGGCTCGATTCGGCGTGCAGGCCCATGTTGGCCCAGACCATCTGCACCGGGCGGGCCGGATCGGCCGGTTCGGGCTGGAAATCGCGCGGGCGCGCAAACGGGTTCCAGGAGCGCGGCGCACGTTCGCGGGTGGCTGCCAGGGCGCGCGGCAGGTCCCTCGCCCACACCTGGCATGCGGCGTCGGGCAGGGTGGCACGCAGGCGTTGGTGGGCCTTCAGCCCGCCCAGCAGGGGTTCCCAGTGCAGCCAGCTGGTCGGCGCCTCGCGAAACCACTGGAGGCGCTCGACCATGCGGGCCGCGACCTCCTCGTGCAGCCAGGGGCTGGCGTCGCGCGCACGGCCCAGCCAGCGCTCGCTGGCGATGGGGTCAAGGCCGGGCACACGGTCCGTCGCGGGTTCTGGGGGGTCGGTTCTCGTGGAGGACAAAGCGGCGGCACCGGGGCGGGTATCGATGAAGGGCGGTCAGTATATTGAGCGTCCATGCCGTTCGCGCGCGCCCGCATCCGATGGCCCAGCGCCTGTCAGGTGTGTGGGCGCTGGCCCACCGAGGTGGTCTGCGCTCCGTGCCGGGCCCGCTTCGCCCCTGCCCGGACACGCTGCCCCTGTTGTGCGGCCGTGCTGCTGGATGGGGTTCCCGGGGTCTGCCCGGGTTGCCAGCGGCAACCGGCTGGCTGGTTGCAGGCCTGCGGGGTGGCGGTGGACTACGCCTACCCCTGGAACGGACTCATGGCGCGCTTCAAGTTTCGCGGTGAAGCCGGCTGGGCACGCCCCTTTGCCGACCTAATGGCCCGGAGCCCGGGCGCACGCGCCGCGATCGAGGCCGCGGATGCCCTGGCACCGGTTCCCCTGACCGCCCGGCGCGTGGCAGAACGGGGGCTGCACCCGCCTTGGGAGCTCGTGAAGGCCCTGCGACAGCGAGCCGATCCACCGGCCTGGCACGACGCCCTGGTGCGGCTGGTGGACACGGTGGACCAGCGCCGCCTGGACCGCGCAGGCCGGCTGCGCAACCTGCAGGGCGTGTTTGCGGTACCGCCGCACCGGCTGGCCGAAGTGGCCGGGGCGCATGTGCTGCTGGTGGACGACGTGACCACCACGGGTGCCACCCTGCAGGCGGCGGCACAGGCGCTTCACGCCGCCGGCGCGGCCCGCGTCGGCGCGCTGGTGTTCGCGCGCACCCCGGCCCCGCACGAGCAGCCCGCCTGAGGCAGGCGCGGATGGGCTCGCTATCATGCGCGCCCTATGTTCAACGTCGTCCTGGTGCATCCGGAAATCCCGCCGAACACGGGCAACGTGATCCGGCTGTGCGCCAACACCGGTTGCGCCTTGCACCTGATCGAGCCGCTCGGCTTCTCGATGGACGACAAGCTGCTGCGGCGGGCCGGGCTGGATTACCACGAGTTCGCCGACGTGCGCCGTCACCGCGACTGGGCGGCCTTTCTCGAATCCGAGGCACCAGCCCCCGACCGGCTGCTCGCCCTCACCACCCGGGGCACCCGGTCGGTGCATGAACACCGGTTCGCGGCCGGCGACTGGCTGCTGTTCGGCGCCGAATCGAGCGGCCTGCCGGCGACCCTCCGGGACACCCTGCCACCCGGCCAGCGCCTGCGCCTGCCCATGCGCGCCGGCCAGCGCAGCCTGAACCTGTCGAACGCCGTCGCGGTGGTCGTGTACGAGGCATGGCGGCAACTGGACTTCACCGATTCTTCACCGGCGTGATGGACATCACGCCGGGGCGGGTTGCGTCATCACCCTTTCGTTGGATGTGGGCCACCATTCCGCCCATGCACCCCGAGCCCTTTGCAGCACGCTGCCGCAACGCCTGCCCGCCATCGGATGCCCCCCTTGCACCGGGAGGCTGCTGGTGATGGATTTGCTCGCCCGGCTGCTGGGTCTGGCAGCAAAGCCGCGCCAGCGGCCCCGCACCGCGCACCTCAAGGACGTGATGTCGATGCGCCAGCACCTGCTGCGCACCATCGAAGACTGCATGAGCGTGCCGGCCCACCGCCTGCGCCGGCAGATCGAACGCGCCCGCACCCCGCAAGAGCTCTGGCTGCTCCGAAACGACGCTTTTCAGCTCATTGCACAGCGCCACGACCAGCGCACCGCAGCCCAGCGCATCGACGAACTCGTGAAGATTTTCGAGGGCTGGCTCGATCCCAAGCAGCTGGCCCGGATCCGCTGAGCCGCCAGTCAGGGAAAGCGCCGAACCAGCGATTCGGCCAGGCAGACCGGCTTTTCACTGCCTTCGCGCTCCACCGACACACCCCATGTCATCTGCCGCCCACCGGGCTCGACCGGTTCGATCGCCATGAGCGTGAGGTGGGCACGAAGGCGGCTGCCCACCGGCACCGGCGCGGTGAACCGCACCCGGTTGAGCCCGTAGTTCACCCCCATGGCCGACTGGCGGATCGCCATCGCCGACTCGAAAAACACAGGCAGCAGCGACAGCGTGAGGAAGCCGTGCGCTATCGGGGCGCCGAACGGTCCCGAGCGGGCACGTTCGACGTCCACATGGATCCACTGGTGATCGCCTGTGGCCTCGGCAAAGCGGTTCACCTGTTCCTGTGTGATGGTCACCCAGTCGCTGGTCGCCACGGCCTGCCCGACGCAGGCGTCAAGCTCTTCAAGGGTGTTGAATACGCGCATCCGCGCACTCTAGGAGGCAGTCCAACGGTCGGCTGTCGGCACCGCGACAGCGGGCCGCTCGCCATCCGTCAGGTGTCGAGCCACTGGCAGATGCCCTGCCACTGCTGCAGGTCCTTCTCGACCCGCCCGGGCGCCACATCGAACAGCGTCAGTCCGCGCGCCGCCAGGTGAATGTAGTTCTGCGTGTCGCGCAGGTACCCCAGCACGGGCAGCCCCAACCCGCCCACGAACTCGGCCAGCTTGTCGGCGGCGATGGTTCTCGGGTCCACGCGCATGCCGACGATGCCGACATCGAGCTTGTCGGCCCGGCGCGTCTCGGCCAGTTCGTCCAGAAAGGCCCGCGTGGCGTAAATGTCGAAAATGCTGGGCTGCAACGGCACGATGACCTTGTTGGCCAGCTTGAGCACGTCCTTGAAGCGCCAGCCGTGCAGACCGGCGGGCGTGTCGAGCACCACGTGCGTGGCCTCCTTGGGCGGGCGGGCGATCAGGTCGTGCGAAATTTCCCAGGTGCTGATGGGCCGCGCCGCTTCGGGGCGCAGCTTGAGCCACAGCCCGGACGACTGCTGGCGATCAACGTCACCCAGCATGACACGGTGGCCCCGGCTGGCGAAGTAGCCCGCCACGTTCGTGGACAGCGTGGATTTGCCCACGCCCCCCTTCGGATTCGCAACCACCACGATCGGCATGTCGTCTCCTCGGCTTGCGGCCACGCGGGCCGCCACTGGCACAACGGATGCGCGCTATGTTAGCCCGACGCGCCGCCCGGTTCAGGCCAGGCCGTCCCAGACCAGCTTGCAGCCGGTGAGAAACATGCCGATGTGGATGAGTCGGTAAAACAGGACCGGGCGGATCCGGTGCGCCACCCGCACGCCGATCCAGACACCCACGGGCGCCAGCGGCAACAAGACCAGCGACGTGCTCATGTTGCGCATGTCGATCAGGCCCAGCCAGGCATAGGGCGCCCACTTGGCCAGGTTGACGAAAAAGAAGAAGAACGCCAGCGTGCCGGTGAACAACACCGGCGACAGCCGCATGGGGATGACATAGGCGTTGATCGGCGGCCCCCCCGCGTGGGCAATGAAGCTCGTGAAGCCCGACATGGCGGTGAGGATCGCGCCCACCCAGCGGGGTGGCGGTGCGCTGTCGGGCTTGGGCGGAAACACCAGCCGCTGGGCCAGAAAAAGCAGCGTGCAACCACCGACGATGCCGGCCACCACAGTGGCGTCCAGCCACCGGAACAGCAGCGTGCCGATGGCGATGCCGAGCAGGCCGAAAGGCAGCATGAACATCAGCAGGCGGCGGTCGACATGCTTGCGAAACGCCGCCATGCCCAGCAGGTCCATCACCAGCAGCACTGGCATCAGGATGGCAGCGGCCTGTGGCACGGTGACGGCCAGCGCCATCATGGGCACCGCGAGCGACCCGAAGCCAGCCCCGAAGCCGCTTTTGCTGATGCCCAGCAGCAGCACGGCCGGCACGGCAACGAGGTAAAAGGTCGGGTCGGTGATCAGCGGCAGTGTGGACACGAAAGACAATCGGGCGATGCAGAACGTCACATTGTGGGGTGAAACCCTGAGGCTGCTGGTCGAGCTGGTCGCCACCGCGGCGTTTGCCCTGTCGGGCATCCTGGAAGGCGCGCGCAAGCGGCTGGACGCCGTCGGGGTGGTGGTGGTCGGGTTTCTGGCGGCCTTCGGCGGCGGCACCTTGCGCGATCTGCTGCTCGATCAGCGTCCTTTCTTCTGGGTTCGCCACGTGGACCTGCTGTGGGGCGTGCTGGCCCTGGGCGTGCTGGCCATGCTGTTCCTGCGCACCCGGCACTTCGAGGTGACCGAGCGCGCCATGCAGTGGCCCGACGCGCTCGGTCTGGGGCTGTTCACCGCCACCGGCGCCCACCAGGCGCTGGTGCTGGAAATGCCCGGCCTGGTGGCCGTGATCATGGGCATCGTCACCGGCGTGGCGGGTGGTGTGTTGCGCGACGTGGTCTGCAACCAGATCCCGAGCGCCTTTCGCGACCACCGGCCTTACGCCGTGTGTGCGTTCGCCGGTGGCTGGGTGTATGTGGGCCTGTGGTCGATCGCCGCGCCCGGGTGGGTGGCGCTGGTGGCCTGCGTGGCCGTCACGGCGGGGTTGCGCGGCCTGGCCCTGTGGCGCGATTGGCAGTTGCCCTCGTGGCGGCTTTGAAGGCACCCGACAATCGCCCCATGTTCAATCCCTCCCAAGCCGACGTGCGCCGCTTTTTCTGCGGCGCGTTTGCCCGCCAGCGCGACGGGCAGCCGATGGACGCGTTGCAGCAACTGGCCGCCCAGTGGATTGCCGAACACCCGGAATACCACGCCGATCTGGCCGATGCCGAGGCGGCGGTGCAAAGGCTCAGCCAGGCCGACGCCGAGCGTGAAAACCCCTTCCTTCACCTGTCCATGCACCTGTCGATCAGCGAGCAATGCAGCATCGACCAGCCCGCGGGCATTCGGCAGGCGGTGGAGCTGCTGACCGCCCGCCGCGGCGATCTGCATGCCGCCCACCATGAAGTGATGGAGTGCCTGGGGCGCATGCTCTGGGAAAGCCAGCGGGCTGGCCGCCCGCCCGACGGGCAGGCTTACATCGACGCGGTGCGGCGACGCGCCACGCACGATTGATGCGCCCATGAAAAAAGCCGCTCGGTGAGCGGCTTTGCGTGTCGGCCAGCGACCGGCGATCAGCGGAAGCGCGGTTGCGGCACGGTCTGAAGCTCGCCCTTGACGGTGCTCAGGTACTTGGCCATGGCGCGCATTTCGGCCGGGCTGTACTGCTTGGCGATGCCGGCCATGATGCCGTTGCTGCGGCCGATCACGTTGTTCCCCTCGACCGTGTAGGACTTGAGGGCGACGAACAGGTAATCGGCATGCTGGCCACCGATTTTCGGGTAGCTGGGATCGATCGGCTTGCTGAAGTTGACGCCGTGGCAGGACACGCAGGCGCCCTTCTGCAACAGGGCGTTCACTTCGGCGCTGGCGGCCACCGGGGTCTCGGGCGCGGCCGGGCCGCCCTGGCCGGCATAGAACGCGGCCAGATCGGCCATGTCCTGCTCAGTCAGCGAACCGGCAATGCCGCGCATGGACGGGTGCTTGCGATCGCCTTTCTGGTAGGCCTTGAGCGCGGCCACGATATACGGGCCGGACTGGCCCGAGATCATGGGCACCTTGTGGATCTCGGGAAAGCTGTTCTGGTAACCCTTGATGCCATGGCAGCCGATGCACATTTCGGCCTTTTTCTGGCCAGCCTGAACATCGCCGGTGACGCCCTGGGCCTGGGCCGACGCGGCAGCGACAAACAACGTCGCAGCGGCGACAAGGGTACGGACGATCGGGTTCAGCATGGGGGTCATTTTGCTAGCACAATGAAGAACAGCCGGGAAAGATCAACCGCGGATTATAGGAGCGGTCTCAGCCCCCCCCGGCCATTCCGAGTCCCGCGTGCGGTCACGTCCGCCGCCCTGCCGAGGTTGCCGCCCATGAAATTCCAGGGTTCCCAGAACTACGTCGCCACGCAAGACCTCATGCTTGCGGTCAATGCGGCCATCACGCTCAAGCGCCCCCTCCTCGTCAAGGGCGAGCCGGGCACCGGCAAAACCATGCTGGCCGAGGAAGTGGCGCAGGCCCTGAACCTGCCGCTGCTGCAGTGGCACATCAAGAGCACCACCAAGGCCCAGCAAGGGCTCTACGAGTACGACGCCGTGAGCCGCCTGCGCGACTCGCAACTGGGTGATGCGCGCGTCAAGGACATCCACAACTACATCGTCAAGGGCGTGCTGTGGCAGGCCTTCACCGCCGAGCAACCGGTGGCGCTGCTCATCGACGAGATCGACAAGGCCGACATCGAATTCCCGAACGACCTGCTGCGCGAGCTCGACCGCATGGAGTTCTATTGCTACGAGACGCACGAACTCATCAAGGCGAAGCACCGGCCGCTGGTGTTCATCACCTCGAACAACGAAAAAGAACTGCCCGACGCCTTTCTGCGCCGTTGCTTCTTCCACTACATCAAGTTCCCCGATGCCGAGACGATGCACAAGATCGTCGACGTGCACTTCCCGACGCTCAAGAAAGACCTGCTCAAGGTGGCGATGAAGACGTTCTACGACGTTCGCAACCTGCCAGGGCTGAAAAAGAAGCCGAGCACCTCGGAGCTGCTCGACTGGCTCAAGCTGCTGATGGCCGAAGACATCCCGCTGGAAGCGCTCCAGAGCAGCGACGACAAGGTGTCCATCCCGCCGCTGGTGGGCGCGCTGCTCAAGAACGAGCAGGACACCACCCTGTTTGAAAAGCTGGTGTTCATGAACCAGCGGAACCGGTGATGTTTGTCAGCGCAGTCGTCCTGAGCGACCGCGGCGTGCGGCTCGAGCCGCTGTCCCTCGATCACGAACACGGGCTGCGTGCCGCCGCCGCCGATGGCGAGCTCTGGAACCTGCGGGTCACGTCGGTGCCGGCCCCGGACCAGACACGCCAGTACATCGAGGATGCGTTGCGCATGCGCAGCGAAGGCCACCGCTTCGCGTTTGCCGTGGTCGACGAGGCCAGTGGCGCGGTGCTGGGCAGCACCAGTTTCCACGACATCCTGCCCGCGGTGAAGCGCGTGGAGATCGGCTACACCTGGTACGCTAGGCGCGCGCAGCGCACGCACGTCAACACCACCTGCAAGCTGCTCATGATGGGGCACGCCTTCGACACGCTGGGCTGCCACGTGGTGGGCTGGCGCACCGACAATTACAACTTTGCGTCGCAGCAGGCAATCGAGCGTCTGGGCGCGCACAAGGACGGCGTGATCCGCGGGCATGCGCTGCGCCGCGACGGCACCATCCGCGACACCGTGATGTACAGCATGCGCTCGGGCGAGTGGCCGGAAGCGCGGGCACAGCTGCTGTATCTGCGCGACCGGCACGGCTGAGATGGACACGACGGGCGGGAACCCGGAGGCGCGCTTCGTGTATATACTGAATTGATATACCAATGCGCGCCAGGATTTCACATGAACGTTCCCCTCTCCCCCAAAACCCTGAGCAAGCGTGCCGCGGTTGCCACCACCGTTTTCCAGTCTGGCAACGGTCAGGCTGTGCGGATTCCGAAGGAGTTTCAGTTCAGCACCAAGCACGTGGAGATTCGCCGCGAAGGGCAGGCACTGGTGCTTCGCCCGGTGGCGCTGACAGCCGCCGAGGCCCTCGCCGATCTGCCGCCTCTGGGCGTCGATGAAGCTCGCGCCCTGGATCGGGCCATGGCCAATGTGGACGATCTGCTCCCGCTGGATGAACCGGAAGAGGTCGCCCCCAAGGCCGCGATGCGCCGCAAGCGCCGTTGATCCGGTGTCGCTGCCGTCCACCGCATGAAGCTCAAGTACCTGCTCGATTCCGACGTGTTCTCGCTCATGGTCAAGGGAACCGACGACGCCATCAACCTGCGCATGGAGGTCTTGGCCAAAGGTGAAGCCACGTTGTCCGTGATCACCGCCGGCGAGTACTTCTACGGCGTGACCCACGCCCCCATCTCGGCCTTGCGTGAGAAGCGTGCCCGGCGACTGATCGACTTCTTTGGCGTGTTTCCCATTGGCGAAGACGTGAGCACTTCTTACGGCCAGATAAGGTCCGACCTGCGCGCAAAGGGAACCCCCATCGGCCCGAACGACATGTGGCTGGCCGCGCAAGCCAAGGCACATGGTCTGGTGATGGTCACGCGCAATGTGCGGGAGTTCAAGCGGGTGGCTGGTTTGAAGGTCGAGAGTTGGGAGGGCAAATGAGCCCCAAGGAAGATCGCCGTGCGCTCCCGGCGCAGGACATGCAGAAGTCGCTGGGGCAATTGATTCCCGGTGTCCATGTGGTTTGCCCACCGGGGTTTTCGGCCGCCGAGCGGCCGGTTCGGCCATTCAGGAGACCACGATGCTGATCGACTTCTTCTACACCCTTCGCGCGGCCAAGCTGCCGGTCTCGGTGAAGGAGTACCTCACGCTGCTGGAGGCGCTGCAGGCTGATGTGGTGGGGCCGACCAACCCCGATGCGTGCAGCATGGACGACTTCTACTTCCTGTCGCGCACCGCGCTGGTGAAGGACGAGAAGCATTTCGACAAGTTCGACCGCGCCTTTGCGGCCTACTTCAAGGGCGTGGAGATGATCGCCGACTTCACCAAGCCGATCCCGGCCGACTGGCTGCGGCAGGAGATGGAGCGCATCCTGTCCAAAGAACAGAAAGCCAACGCGCCCAAGCTCGACTGGGACGAGCTGATGGACACGCTGAAAAAGCGCCTGGAGGAGCAGAAAGAGCGCCACGAGGGCGGAAGCAAGTGGATCGGCACCGGCGGCACGTCGCCGTTCGGCAACGGCGGGCAGAACCCCCAGGGCGTGCGCATCGGCGGCAAGGGCGGCGGCAAGACGGCCGTGAAGGTGTGGGAGCAGCGCAGCTACCGCGATTACGACGACACCCAGGAACTGGGCACCCGCAACATCAAGGTGGCGCTGCGCAGGCTGCGCCGCTTTGCCCGCGAGGGCCATCATCTCGAGCTCGACCTGCCCGACACCATCCGCAGCACCGCGGCCAATGCGGGATGGCTCGACATCAAGATGGTTCCGGAGCGGCACAACAACGTGAAGGTGCTGCTGCTGATGGACGTGGGCGGCACCATGGACGAACACATCCAGCGTGTCGAGGAACTGTTCTCGGCCGTCAAGAGCGAGTTCAAGCACCTCGAGTTCTACTACTTCCACAATTGCGTTTACGACTTCATGTGGAAGAACAACCGCCGCCGGTATGCCGAGAAGTTCCCCACCTGGGACATCATCCGCAAGTACAACAAGGACTACAAGCTCATCTTTGTGGGCGATGCCACCATGAGTCCCTACGAAATCCTGCAGCCTGGCGGCAGCGTGGAATACAACAACGAGGAGGCCGGCGCCGAATGGCTGCAGCGGCTCACGCACGCTTTTCCCAAGTTCGCGTGGATCAATCCGGAACCTCAAGGTGTCTGGCAGTATCGACAGAGCATCAGCGTCATCCAGCAACTCATGAGCCACCGCATGTACCCGCTCACGCTCAAGGGCCTGGAGGACACCATGCGCCTGCTGTCGAAATAATCCCGGCATGCAACCTCCGAATCCGGCCCGCTTTTGCCGGGCCGGGTGGCGCCGGCTCGCACTCACACTGGCTCTTTCTGCATGGCCTGCGTCGCTGCTGTGGGCGCAATCCGATGCGACCGAGCCACCCGACGAGCCCGAGACCACCGAACCAGCAGCCACGCCGCCCACGCCGGCCGCCACGCGCCGCACGCCACGCCCCCCGGTGACGGCACCGCGCTTCGAGCTGGCGATCGATGCGCCGGACGACCTGCGCGAGCTGCTCGAGCGACACCTGGACATCCAGCGCTTTCGGCTGCAGCGCAGCCTGGACGCGGCCGAACTCGAACGCCTGCTCGACGAACTTCCCAACAATGCGCGCCGGTTGCTGGCCACCCGCGGGCATTTCGCGCCACGCATCTCGCTCGGCGGGCTGCAGGCGCCCGGCCCCGAGGCGATCGCCGCGGCCGGGGCCGGGCCGGCATCGCTGGGCCGCATCGCGCTGACCATCGAGCCCGGGCCGGTCACCCGCATCGAATCGGTCCAGGTCACGTTTCTGGGCGCGGCCGGCGGCGACGCCGACGCCTCGGAACAGCGCGAGGCGATCCGCCGGGACGCCGAAGGCATGGCAGGCCAGCCTTTCACGCAGGACCTCTGGGACCGCACCAAGACGTCGTCGCTGCGGCGCCTGACGTCCGTGCGCTACCCCGGCGGACGCATCGCCACCAGCCTGGCCGATGTGGACGCAGCCAGTTCCACGGCGAGGCTCTACATCGAGCTCGACTCCGGGCCGCGGCAGCGGCTGGGCGCGGTGGAAGTCGAGGGGGCGCAGCGATACGACCCGGCCATCAGTGAGCGCATCGTTCGGTTGAGCGGGCTGACACCCGGCAGCGACTACGACCTGGCCGCCCTGCAGCAGGCCCAGCAACGGCTGATCGACAGCGGCTATTTCGACGCCGCCTTCGTGTACGTGGAGCCCGGCGACGGCAGCGCGCCGTTGCCGGTCAAGGTGCAACTGCGGGAGTCGACGCGCCAGAAGCTGGTGCTGGGGGTGGGCGGCAGCACCGACAACGGCGCGCGCCTGTCGATCGAGCACACCCACAACCGGATGCCGCTGCTGGGCTGGCGGGCCCGCTCGACATTGCGCCTTGAACGCCAGGACAGCCTGCTGTCCACCGACTGGCAGGCGCCACCCGACCGCGACGGCTGGCGCTGGATTTCGCTGTTGCAGGCCGCGCGACAGGAAGACGAACTGGTGACCACCACCAGCCAGCGTGCGCGCTTCGGTCAATCGCAGGACGGCATCGAATACGACCGCAGCCTGTACCTGCAGTACGACCGCGCCCGCACCGTCACGCCCACCCAGCTGGCCGCCGGCTCCAATGGCCGCATCGAGTCGTCGATCACCGCGAACTACGCCTGGTCGCGCGAACGCTTCGACGACCCGGTGTCGCCCAACCGGGGCCAGGGTCTGGCGGTGGAACTGGGTGTCGGCAGCACGCTGGGCATTGAACGCAAGCCATTCGGCCGCGCGCAGGCGCGCTGGCTGGGTTACCTGCCGCTGGGTCAGGCGCCAGCGCCCGGCCTGCCGGGTTTGGCAGCGGCCGGGCCGGCGCTGGGGCGCCTGGCGCTGCGCCTCGAAGGCGGTGCGGTGGCGGCCGGCAACGACGCACCGGTGCCCGACACGCAGCTCTTCCTCACGGGGGGCGACAACACGGTGCGCGGCTACGGCTTGCGCGACATCGGTGTGGTCCAGCCCGATGGCAGCGTGCTCGCCGGGCGTTTCAAATCGGTGGTCAGCCTCGAATGGCAGCGCCCGGTGGGGGGCGACGGCAGGATTCGATCACCGTTTGAACACGTGCTGTTCATCGACGGCGGGGCCGTGGCCAACCGGGTGCGCGACCTCGACCTTCAATGGGGTGTGGGCACGGGACTGCGCTACAACAGCCCGGTCGGCCCGTTGCAGGTCGACCTCGCCTATGGCCTGGAGCCGCGCAAATGGCGGCTGCATCTCAGCGTGGGCTTCGTCTTCTGATGGCGAACGGGCCCGACCCCAGCCCCCTGGCGAAGGCACCCGCCGGCTGGCCGAGCGCGCTCGGTTGGCTGTGGCGCGCGGCGGTGTGGTTGCCCGCCGTGTTGCTGGGGATGGTGCTGGCGGGTGCGCTGGCCGTGGGCCTGTGGGCCGGCAGCGAGGGCTCGCTCGCGCAGGCGATCCGGTGGGGCCTGGCATGGCAGGCTCAAAACGCGCCACAACTGGGTCTTGTTCAGATCGACGGCGCGCAGGGCAGCGTGCTCAACGGCGGCAAGCTGGCTTCGGTGTCGTGGGCGCGGGAAGGGCAGTCGGTGCAGGCACAGGACCTCACCGTGTCGCTGGGCGCACGGTTCTGGGCCGGTCTGCTCGGTGGCGAGGTGCACATCGAAACGCTGCGGGCAGCGCGCGTGCGGATCGGGTCTGAGCGCGCAACGGCGCCGCCGCCGCGCTCGCCGCCCGAATCGCTCACGCTGCCCGTGCCGATCGAAATGTCCGTGGCGGTGGACGAACTGGTGCTGCCCGACGGGCAATCCCTGAACGCCATGCAGGCGCAATACCGCTACGGCAGCGCCGCCAGCGGGCTGGGCGTGGCCGATGCCCACACCCTCACGCTGCGATCGCTGCGCTGGGCGGAAGGCCGGTACCAGGCACAGGTCACCCTGGGCGCCCAGGCCCCCATGCCGTTGCGGCTGCAGGCCAACGGCGAGCTGCGGGCCACCGTTCCCGAGGGCGGATCGATCGACCTGCGGGCGCGCGCCACGGCGCAGGGCACGCTGGCCGGTGACGGCGCCGCGCTGGACCTGACCGCGCAGATCACCCCCGCGACCAGCAACGACGCCACGCCCACGCTGGCCGGCACCGCCCGCGTGCGCCCGTGGGCCACCCAGCCCGTGGCCGAGGCCGATCTGCGCCTGCACCGACTGAACCTGGGGTTGCTGTGGCCAGCGGCGCCGCAAACCGCGCTCACCGGCACCGTGCGCGCGCAACCCGACGGCAGCGACTGGCGCGCGCAAGTGCAGCTGCAGAACGAGTCGAGCGGCGCCATCGACCGCGGGCGCGTGCCCGTGCGGGCGCTGGAGCTGGCGCTGGTTCAGTCAGGCGCGAGGTGGACGCTGGAGCGCCTGGACGCGCAGGTGGCCGGCGGGCGCCTGCAAGGCAAGGGGCGCCGAGATGCACCGGCCGACGGCGCAGCCTCGTCGCTGGGCGATTGGCAGGGAGAGTTCGGGCTGAGCGGCATCGACCCGGCGCAGATCTGGAGCCGCCTGGCGCCGGCTTCGCTGGATGGTCGCCTGCAGGCGCGCGCCGTGAATCCGCAGTCCGCTCACCCCGCCATCGACATCGACGCCCGCATCGCCCCCGCCGGACGGCAGCCACGCGCCAGCGCCGCAGACGCCTTTCGCCTGCGCGAGGTCCAGTTGCAAGGGCGCTGGCAACCGTCGCCCACCCTGCCCGGTCGGGGCACACTCACGCTTCAGCGCGCACGGCTCGATGCCCTCGATGGCCGCCTGGACGCAGAAGGCAGCGTCGACACCGCGGCCCCATCCGGCGGGGGGCGCGTGGCGCTGTCGGTGCCGGGCCTGCGCGCGCTGTGGACGGGCGGGCTGGCCCGCACCGACGGCGACGGCGATCTGTTGCTGGAGCTGGCCGACGGCGGGCAGACGCTGGCCTGGTTGCGGGACCTGCAGGACGCGCCCTACGTCGGCGCGCTGCTGCGCGAGGCCCTGCAACCCACCAACGGCATCGGGCTCGATGCCCGTGCCCAGGCGCGCCTTCGGTGGCAGGGCGGTCTGGGCGCCTTCGGCTTCCCGGGCGCCGCTGGACGCGTCGTTCCGCCCACGGTGTCGCTGGACCTTCAGGCCACGCGGCTGCGGCTGCAGCGCGGCGGCGATGCGCCACTGGACGTGTCCGCCGACAACACCCGGCTGAGCCTCAAAGGGCCGCTCGATGCACTGGCGCTCGATCTTCAGAGCCGGCTGGCGCGCGCGCCGTGGACGGCCGCGGTGCAGACCCGGGGACAGCTGGCCCTGGGCGTTTCGCCGCTGGACGGACGCCGCGGCACGCTGCGCCTGGATGCCCTGGACGTCACGGCCGAACGCGATGGCGATCCGGTGCGATGGAACCTTGCCACACCCGCGCCAGTCACCCTGCGCTGGCTGGCGCGCGGGCCGGGGCTGGACGCCGAACTGGACGCTGGGTCGATGCGGCTGCAGCCACGCCGCGCCGGCAGCGAGGCGGCCCCGCTCAACATCGCCTGGGAACGCAGCACGTGGCAATCGGGTGCGCTCCAGACACAAGGCCGGCTCGAGGGTCTGCCCTTGGCCTGGATCGACGCCTTGGCGCAAGGGACCTCGCCAGAAGCCACCAACGGCGCAGCCCGAGGACAAGGCCCGCTGGCGCGGGCGGGACTGGGCGGCGATCTGGTGTTCGATGGCCGCTGGGACCTCTCCCTGCCCGCTCAGGCCACCCAGCCACCGCGGTTCAACCTGGGCTTGCAGCGGCGCTCGGGCGACCTGGCGGTCCAGACCGATGGCGCGTTCGACGACAACGCCAGCCGCGGTCAGCGCGTGCAGGCGGGCGTGAAACAGGCGCAACTGCAGTTGACCACCGACGGCCCGCGCGTGAACGCACAACTGCGCTGGGACAGCGAACGGTTTGGTCAGGCCACTGCCGACCTGGCCACCACCCTGTCGCCACCCGACGACCGGCACACCGCGTGGCACTGGCCCGAGACCGCACCCGTGACCGGGCGGCTGCAAGCCAGCCTGCCTCAGGTGGGCGTGTGGAGCGTGCTGGCCCCGCCGGGTTGGCGGGTGCGCGGCTCGCTGCGCGCCGAGGCTGCGTTGAGCGGCACGCGCGGCGATCCCCGGTTCAACGGCGCCCTGCAGGCCGACGACCTCGCCCTGCGCTCGCTGGTCAACGGCATCGTGTTTCGCGGTGGCGAACTGCGCGCCACCCTGGCGGGCGAACGCATCGTGATCGAGCGCTTTCGCCTGGAAGGCCGGGGAGGTCCCGAGCGCGGCGGTGTGCTGCAGGCCAGCGGCAGTGCCGAATGGCAGCGCGTGCTGCGAGACGGCCAGATGGTGCGCGAACCGCTCATCGAGCTGCAGGCCACCGCCACCCGACTGCGCGCGTCCACCCGTGCCGACCGACGGCTCACGGTCACCGGTGAATTGCGCGCGCGGCTGGAGGGCCGTGCCCTGCAATTGCGCGGCAATCTCAAGGCCGACGAGGCGCTGATCGTGCTGCCGGACGAACTGGCGCCAAGCCTGGGCGACGACGTGGTGGTGCGCGGCACCGAATACCCGATCGAGCGCGGCAGCGCCGTCCGCGTGGTGCCCGATGTGCGCGTGGCCCTCGACCTCGGCGATGCCTTCGAGCTGCGGGGCCAGGGCCTGCAAACGCGGCTGGCGGGCCAGCTCGAAGTGCGCAGTGTGCCGACCGATCCTGCCCCACGCGTCGTGGGCGAGGTGCGCACCATCAGTGGCAGCTACCGCGCCTACGGCCAGCAACTCGGCATCGAAACCGGCGTGCTGCGGTTCTCCGGGCCCTACGACAACCCGGCGCTGGACATCCTGGCGGTTCGGCCCAACACGGCCCAACGCGTGGGCGTGCAGATCACCGGCACCGCACAAGCGCCGCGCGTGCGGCTGTATTCCGACCCCGATCTGCCCGACAGCGAAAAGCTGGCCTGGCTGGTGCTGGGGCGCCCCGCCAGCGGCGCCGGTGCCGAGGCGGCCGTGCTGCAGCAGGCCGCACTGGCCTTGCTGGCCGGCAGCGACGGCGGCACCTTCGACGGCGGCCTGGCCGCCGCCCTCGGCCTCGACTCGCTGGGCTTCAGCGGCAGCAGCACCAGCGGCGCAAACGGCGCAAATGGCGGCGACACCTCTGCCGCGTTCACCCTGGGCAAACGCCTCGCCGACAACCTCTACCTCAGCTACGAACGCAGCCTGGCGGGCACGCTCAACACCGTGTCGGTGTTCTACGACGTGAGTCGCCGCTTCACGATCCGCGCCCGCGCCGGCAGCGAAAACGCCATCGACCTGATCTTCACGCTGGACTACGACTGAGGGTTCCCTCCCGGGCAGGCCGATACAATGCGCCGCTCTCCAGGCCGCCGTAGTTCAATGGATAGAACGAGCGCCTCCTAAGCGCTAGATACAGGTTCGATTCCTGTCGGTGGTACCAGTAAGTTATTGATTTCAAATAGCTTGCGGTAAAACCGGGACATAAGTGGGACATTCTCGTGAGCCAGCACTTCTACGGCGCTGCCCGACCCTTCAAGGACTGCCAGCACTTCGGCCACCTGGTAGCCGACGGCGCTGCTGTCTGGTGCCTGCACGCTGAGCGCGTACATGCCCTTCCTGAGACCGGCTGCGCGTACTGGACACGAAATCCAGTGCGACCGCTTGTTCAACAACCGAATGCACCGCGAGTCGACCTTAGGCACGAGTGAAAGGCCCACCCTGGAGCGGGCTTCGACGACTTCGACGTCACCATTTTCCACGTCGAGAACGTGCAGGATCCATAGGCTGGCACCGCACAACCTTCCAGATCGAAGCTGTGTTTCTCAGAGAGAAGCCGGCGGCAGGCACCCTGCCGTTTTGCTCAAGGGACAAAACGCTACCCGTAGTGCCTTGTTGCAGGTCGACGCCCCAGATATAGTGATCAGGCCAGAAACGACGAAGCCGGCTGGCAGGCCGGCTCCGTCAACCCCAATCTGATCGACCAGGGGGTGCTGGATCTGTGGAGATCCGAACGCAAGGGAATATTGCCACAGGTCAGGTGCATTTGGATGGTCGGTCGCCTATCGTTCGAAAGGGCCGATAAATGGCACCCCGTCTCCTGTTCCGAACCCGATCGGGTTTGCACTATGACTTCACAGTTCACCAAAAGCTCAGCCTTTGGCCTCGGACTGGAGGTGTTTACATGTTTGTCCGCCAGCCAGATCTGGGCTCCACGGTGTGGCCAGTTCTCTACGTTGGCCAGACCACAAGCTTCCTCGGCAGGCTTCCCTTTCACGAGCGATGGGAAGAAGCGGTTCGGCGCGGCGCAGTCGGCGTGGCCATCTGCCCGGTGCTCAACGCGATGCACAGGGCCGAGCTCGAAGCCGAGCTGATTGCTTTTTGCCACCCCCCACTGAATGACCGCCTGAAGCCCTCTGGTATGCGCGGCCTCTACCGCTAAGGAAGAAGCCTGCCGCCCCCAAAGGCCTGGCGGGCCCGAAGGTGAGCTCAATGCAATCGCGGGGGATTCAAAATCCCCCGCTGCAAGGCGTGTCGGTTCGAGTCCGACCCTCGGCACCATAGAGACAGCGTAGCCCCTGCCATGAGCAGCCGCCAACATCACACGCAGGCGTTGCACAACGCGTTGCACAGGCGTTGAACAAAGGGCCATGAGCCAGCACTTTTAGGGGGCCTCGCGCCCTTGCAAGGACTGCCAGCATTTCGGCCACCAATTGGCCGACGGCGCCGCGGTGTGGTGCCTGCATGCGCAGCGGGTCCACGCCCTGCCCCAGAGCGGTTGCGCCTACTGGGTGGCCAAGACCAGCGGCGGCGATGGCAAACTTGGGCCTCATGAGCACCCCCGCCAACGCTGACTTCTGGGACCACCTGCTTGGGGCACTTGCTGCAGTCGTCTGTCTGGCCTGCGCTCTTTGGTTTTTCGGACTGCTGGGATACCAGTGCTGGCACTGGCTGGCATACGGCCAGTGGCTTCCCATTCCCACGTCGATCGCCTTTGAGTACCTTCAGATAGACCTCACGCCGGTCTATGCCCCAGAGTCTTGGTTCGGTCTCGCACGGGTCTGTCGATGGCTGCTTGACCTCCCGTTATCAGTCACCGGTCCTATTGCCGCTGTGCTTCTGTACGCCCTGCCACATCAGCTCATAACCGACGGCAGGTGAAAAAGCCCCCGGCAACTGAAGCGACCGGGGGCGAGACCTCGTTGCAGAGATCAAGGAGACAACTGTTCAGCGGATGGGCTGGGTCCAGGCGATGATCTCGTTCTTCTCGCTGCTGGACTTGGTGGTGCCGAGCCAGAAGGCCATGACCATGCCCTAGGCCGTGCCGAGCGAGCCGAGCATGATCAGTTGCGTTTGACTGTCCTTCACGTTGAGCACGTCGGTCATCATCCCGATGAGCACGCCGAAGTAGCCCACAGTGATCCCCCCAGTTTGTCGGCCCTCCCCGGTCTGTCGGGTAGTCGACGTAGCCACCCTCCCACTGGATAAGGTCGTCGATATAGGCGTAGGCTCATGGCCGGTTTTCCGGTTTTCCGGTTTTCCGGTTTTCCGGTTTTCCAGTTTTTCGTTGTCGGATGCCTTGCGGCCTTCCACATCAGCCCGCACAGCGACCCAACAGGCATCTTCGTTGAGGTGCAGGCCACCGAAACCCACGTTGTCGCGAATGGACTGCCAGCCCTTTTGCCTGTGGGTCGGGCAGCAACATCACGCCGGCGAACGCCGGCAGCGCCAACCCGCCAAGCAGCAGGCCGGCGCGCTTGAGCATGACTTCGGATGGTGCCCATGGCGTTTACCAGAACCCCAAGCCTTGGCGCGTGAGGATCGCCGATGGACGCGCTTCACCCATCGGTGAATCGACAAACCGGAATCCGCCTCTCTGGGCGAACGGACCTTGCCCGACAGGCTTCAGGCGCCGCCGCGGTCCTGGCCGGCCCGGATGGCCCGCGTCAATCGGCTCAGTCCGTGGGCGATGAGCACGAATCCGACCACGATGAGCAACCGGTGGACCAGTTCGTTGTGGGCGACACCCACGTGAAACTGCTGATCCAGCACGGTTTCGGCCAAGTGGGCGACACCCAGGATCACCGCGCCCAAGGTCACGTTCATCATGGCTGTGCCCAGCCTGCCCCGAAGCTTGAGCGCACTGGCACTGACCGCCAGCCAACCGCCAATGGCGATCAGCACAAGGTCCAGCAGGAAGTTGGCGAGATCAACGGGATTGCTCAGCATGGAAGCCCCTTGAAAAGGTGAATATGAGTTACAAAGAATTCTCTTTATTCGATGAAAAGAATTCTTGGGTACTATTTTTGTCTCGGTTTCAGGGCCCCCGCTGCCGCGCTGATGGCTGGGCTGCTGTTCCCGACCAGCGGAATGCACCTTCCCTACCGGCTGTCGGTGGACAGGGTGCAAGCGGTCGACAACCGTGACTGCCGATCGTCGTGATCAGGAAGGTTGCGGGCCATGCAACCCGCCCTTCGATCCCCAACTTCTGGAGTGTCCGATGACGAATCTCGCTGCCTACCTTTCCTACAACGGCAACTGCGCCGAAGCGATGGCGTTTTACGCGCAGCTGCTCGGCGCCAAGGTCGAGGCCTTGATCACCTACGGACAGATGCCCGACGCCATGCCGGTGCCACCGGAACACCACGACAAGGTGATGCACGCGCATCTGGTGCACCCCGACTTCGAGCTCATGGCCGGCGACGTCCCGCCGGGTCAGACCTACGTCGGGATTCAGGGCGCCATGATGGCGATCACGTTTCCCACCGCGGCCGAGGCACGGCGTGTGTTCGAGGGACTTAGCGAAGGCGGCCAGGTGACGATGCCGCTGGGCGAGACCTTCTGGGCCGACATCTTCGGCATGGTGACCGACCGGTTCGGCACCCCGTGGGGCGTGAACGGCGGGTCACGCGACATGCCGACCGCCTGAGCGGCGTTCAGCGCTGCCGCAGCGCTCGGCTGAGCAGCATCACCGGCACCAGGCCCACCAGCACCAGGGCCAGCGCGGGCAGCGCGGCCTCACCCAGCCGCTCGTCCCGCGCGAGCTGGTAGGTCACCACGGCCAGGGTGTCGCTGTTGAAGGGGCGCAGCACCAGGGTGGCCGGCAGTTCCTTCATCACGTCGACAAACACCAGCAGGGCGGCCGCCAGCGTGGCGCGGCGCAGCAGCGGCCAATGCACACGCGCCGCCAGCGACGCACCGGTGGTGCCGAGCATGCGTGCCGAGTCGTCCAGGCTGGCGGGAATGCGCGAATAGCCTGCCTGCACCGACTGCAACGCCACCGCGGTGAACCGCACCAGATAGGCCCAGACAATGCCGAGTGCGGTGGCGGTGACCCAGTAGCCCACGCCGGTTTCAGGGCGCCAGGCCTGCAGCCAGCCCACCGGCAGCAGCAGGCCCACCACGATCACGGCGCCCGGCACCGCATAACCCAGGCTGGCCAGTTGCACCACCCCCCGCGTCAACGCCGACGGGCGAACCCGCACCGCGAAGCCCAGCGCCATGGCGATCAGCGTCGCGAGCACGGCCGACAGGCCCGCCAGCCACACGCTGTTGCGGGACCATTCCACGAACATGCCCCACGGCAGAACGTCCCATCCGTCCACCAGCGGTCGCAGCATGAACAGCAGCGGCAGCAAGAAGCCAGCCACGATGGGGAAAGCACACAGGGTGACGGCGAGCGCCGCCCGTGGGCCGCGCAGGCGAACCGGCTGCGCCTCGGCACTGCCCGCGCGCAGACCGCGCAGGCTGGAAAAACGCATGCGCCGCTGGGCGCGGTGCTCCACCCAGAGCAGCGCACCCACGGTGAGCAGCAGCAAGGTGGCCAGCTGGGCGGCGGCGTTGCGGTCGTCCATGGCCAGCCACGCCTTGTAGATGCCGGCGGTGAAGGTCTGGATGCCGAAGTAGCTGGCCACACCGAAATCGGCCAGGGTTTCCATGAGCGCGAGTGCAACGCCCGCGGCCACCGCCGGACGGGCCAATGGCAGCGCCACCTCGCGGATGCGCCGCGCCAGCGGCGCTCCAAGCAGGCGGGCCGCCTCCATGAGCTGGGCCGCGCGTTCGCTCAGTGCCGTGCGGGCGAGCAGGTACACGTAGGGATACAGCGTGAACGTGAAGACCCAGACCGCCCCGGGTGTGTTGCGGATTTCGGGGAACACGCGCCCGGTCAGCCCGAAGGTCTCGCGCATCCAGACCTGAAGCGGGCCGCTGAACTGAAGGAAGTCGGTGTAGGCGTAGGCCACCACATAGGCCGGCATCGCCAGCGGCAGCAGCAGGGCCCACTCGAAGACCCGCCGGCCGGGGAAGTCGAACAGCGTGACCGCGCTGGCGGTGAGCATGCCCACCACGGCCACCCCCAGCGCCACGCTGACGCACAGCACGATCGAGGTCAGCGTGTAGTCGGGCAGCACGGTCTGCGCCATCTGCCACAGCACGTCCCGGGCGGCGGCATCAAAACCCAGCCACGACCCGCCCAGGGACAACACAGGCAACACCAGCGCGGTGGCCAGCAGCATCAACAGGGCCAAGGCGGGCCAGCGCAGCATGGGGAGGGGGTGTTGGGGGCTGAGTGGTGCCGATCGCGGGGACTTGATCCGCATCAACACAAATGAGAATTGTAGTTATCTACAATGGGCCGCATGTTCCTGCAGGTTTCCCAGCTCGAGGTTCGCTACGCCGGCGCGGCTCAGCCCGCGGTGGACGGCGTGTCGCTGGGCCTGGCCGCGGGCGAGATCGGCGTGCTCATCGGGCCGTCGGGCTGCGGCAAGACCACGCTGCTTCGGGCGGTGGCCGGCCTGGAGCGCGCGCAGGGCGGGCAGATCGTGCTGGGCGGCGAAACCGTGAGCGGCCCGGGCCGCCACCTGCCCCCGGAACAGCGCCGCATCGGCATGGTGTTTCAGGATTACGCCCTGTTCCCGCACCTCGACGTGGCCGCCAACGTGGCTTTCGGCATCGACAAAATGCCCCGGCGCGAGCGAGAGGCCCGTGTGACCGAGGTGCTCCGGCTGGTGGGCCTGGACGGCATGCAGGGGCGCTACCCGCACGAGCTCTCTGGTGGCCAGCAACAGCGCGTGGCCCTGGCGCGCGCACTGGCGCCCAACCCTCGTCTGCTGCTGCTCGACGAACCCTTCTCCAACCTCGACGTGGACCTGCGTGAGCGGCTGGCGCACGAGGTGCGGGGCATCCTGAAGGCCGCCAACGCCACGGCGCTGTTCGTCACGCACGACCAGCTCGAGGCCTTCGCCATCGGCGACCGCATCGGCGTGATGCACGAAGGCCGGCTGCACCAGTGGGACGAGGCGTATGCGCTCTACCACCGCCCGGCCACCCGCTTCGTGGCCGAGTTCATCGGCCACGGCGTGTTCGCGCCCGCGCAGATCCTGCAGCAGGGCAACCTGGTGGCGGTGCAGACGCCGCTCGGGCCCCTGCAGGACATTGAAGAATGTCCGCTGCCGTCGGCTTACGACGCCGGCCTGTGCGATGTGCTGCTTCGTGCCGACGACATCGTGCACGATGACCACGCCCCGGTGAAGGCGCAAATCGTGCGCAAGTCGTTCCGGGGTTCGGAGTTCCTCTACACACTGCGGCTGGCCAGCGGCGAGACGCTCATGACCCACGTGCCCTCGCACCACAACCACGCGGTGGGTGAGTGGATCGGCATCCGCGCCCAGGTGGACCATGTGGTCACCTTCGAGCGCGGCTCCAGCGCCTCGTCGCCGCCCGCGCCGGGCGTGCCGGTCGCGCACGGCTGAGGCGTCGGGCTCAGCGCGCCGGACGGCGCTTCCACCACATGGCCACCCCGGCCACGCACAGCAGCGCCACGGCCAGGCACACCATCAGGTTGAGCAGCGCGTTCCACCACCCCAGGTCGCCCTGGTGCAGGGCGGTGGCCACGGCCATGGTCTTCGCGAGCGGTCCGTAGTCTTCATAGCGGATGTCGGCCAACACCCGGCCGCTGTACCGGTCGAGATGCACCGTGCGGTCGCCAGTGGGGCGCTGGCTGTCCCCGCTCATGCTGTCCGACGAGACGGTGAAGACCCCGGTGGCGTCCTTGGGCAGGGCGATCTGGTGCTGGCCCGCGAAACCCATGTCGCGCGCCATGGCCGCCACCCGGTCGAGGTCCATGCTGGCGGCACCCGCGGTCGGGCTCGCCGACGCCGGCATCGGCGCCTGGGCCAGCCCCCAGGGAACCTCCTGCAGACCGGCGGTGTTCAGCGAGCTGTGCGGCTGCGCCGACGCGGGCACTTCGTACCACTTCGCCGCCGGAAAGCTGTCCCACACCTGCAGCCACCTGGCACCGGTGATGCCGGTCCAGGTGAGGCCGGTGACCAGAAACCCGACGAGGAACACGGCGGTCCAGGCACCCAGCGCGCCGTGAAGTGCACGCCACCAGCCGCGCCCCCTGGCACGGCCGTCCACCTTGAAGCGCGTGGACCACCGGACCGGTCCGCGCGGCCACCAGAGCACACCGCCGGTGACCAGCATCACGAGCGAGGCCCAGGCCGCGATCTCGATCAGCCGGTCGCCGACATCGCCGATGAGCAAGGTGGCGTGGATGCGTTCGGCCCACGCATAGGGCGTGCGCTCTTTGTCGACCGTCCGCAGTGGGGTCGCGCGGTAGGGATCCACCGCCACGGCCAGCGTGTCATCGCCGCGCTGGACGACGAACCAGGCAGCCCGGTCGGGCTCGCGCGGGGCGATGTAGGTGCGCAGTTCGCCGCCGGGCACCGCCGCCATCGCTGCTGCGGCCTGTGCGCTCACCGCTTGCACGGTCGGCAGCGGCTCGACGGTCGGGTTCATGCCCAGCCGGGTCTGGAAGCCGGTGAAGAACACCATGACCGCGCCGGTGAGCGCCAGGGTCAGCAGAAAGGGCACGACCAACAGGCCGGCCCAGGCGTGCCATCGCCAGGCCAGGGAATACAGGGTGACGCGGGCGCGCGCAGGCGCGCCCACGCCCGCCGTTTCGGGCGTGGAAGACATGATCGGGTCCTCCGCGGGTCAGTGCTTGTGGCCGCCGTGGCCGGCACCGGCCGGTGCGGCGGCTGCGCCCATGGCGCGCGCCACGGCCTTCACTTCCTGGGTTCGGCGCTGCCCGTTGGCGCCTTCGAACACCAGCGACAGGGGCACGGTGTCGCCCGCCTTCAGCGGACCTTTCAGGTCCATCAGCATGACGTGGTAGCCACCCGGCTTGAGCTCGACCGTCTGCCCCGCCGCCAGCGGCAGGGCCGTCACCGCGCGCATGCGCATGACATCGCCTTCCATGCGCATTTCGTGAATCTCGACAATGCCGGCAACGGGCGAACTCGCTTCGACCAGGCGGGTGTTTTCGGGGGCCGTGAGCTTCATGAAAGCGCCGGTGGCCGACTGGCTGGCCACGGTGGCGCGGGCCCAGGCGTCCTGGACTTGAACGGGGGATTGCGCCCAGGCCGAAGCGGCGAGCACGAGGGAGCAGGAGATGACGAGGTTTTTCATGGGGAATCCGGATCGAAAAGGACAACCCGGCGCACGCCTGGACAGCGGCACCGGACGCAAGCGATTCAGGTTCCCGAGGGAGGCGCACGCGCGGGTGCGTGCAGCCTGATGGGGTCTGCCAGGCTGCGCTGGGCACGCGCCAGCGGCACCGGCTGCGGCTCGGCATCGGGCAACAGCAACGCGTGGGCGGGCGGCAACCCGGCGGCGCCGCCGGTGAGGACGCCCCACGGGCAGGTGAGCGCGGTGCCCTGGTGCTCACCCCCGGCTTCGCCGGTGTCGGCCCGCACCCAGGTGATGCCGCTGGCACTGCAGATCTGCACCCAATGCCCGGCGCCCTCGCCGCGGGCCTGCAGAGCGGCCTGCGACAGCGTGGGCGCAAGCGCACCGAAACAGACCGCCAAGGTGGCGATCCATGCGGTGGTTCGGCTCAGCCAGCGGTGCATCGGCATGCCCCTGATTTTAAGTGCAGGTGGCGAACAGCCGGCCTCGGGCGATCGCATCCGTCCGCTGCGCGACGCGCGGCACCCCGTGCGGTGGTTAGCATCGCATCGCTGTTCCCAACCCATCAGGAGACAAACCCATGCTCACGCTTTGCGGCTTCGCGGCCAGCAACTACTACAACAAGGTCAAACTCGCCCTGCTTGAGAAGGGCGTGCCGTTTCAGGAGGAACTGGCCTGGGTCGGCCAGACCGACGCCGCCTGCAGCCCATTGGGCAAGGTGCCTTACCTGAAGACCGATCAGGGCGCGCTGTCGGAGTCGACGGTGCTGCTGGAATACATCGAAGACGCGTATCCCCACCCCGCCCTGCTGCCCGCCGACGCCTACGACGCCGCCAAGGTGCGCGAACTGGTCCGCTACATCGAACTGCACCTCGAGCTCGTGGCCCGAAACCTCTATCCCGAGGCCTTCTTCGGCGGCAAGGTGAGCGACAGTGCCAAGGAAAAAATCGGACCCCAGCTGCAGAAGAACATCGCCGCCTTCGCCACGCTCGCGAGGTTTTCTCCCTTTGTTGCCGGGGACAGTTTCAGCATGGCCGATTGCGCGGCCGTGGTGCACCTGCCGCTGGTGAGCAGCGCCAGCAAGATCATCTACGGGCGCGACTTTCTGGCCGACCTGCCGGTGCGCGACTACCTCAAGCGCATGGGCGAACGCCCCACGGTGCAGAAGGTCAACGCCGACCGCAAGGCCAACACCGAACTGATGATGAGCCGGGCCAAGGCCTGACCGCCGCGGTCGATCAGCGCGCCGGGCTGCGCAAGGCCTGCACCTGTTCGCGCAGGTCGGCGGCCCAGGTTCGGCGGTCGCGCCCGCCCGCGCGCTCGGGCGTGCCGAAATGCACCACCGCCTGCACCGTGTCCGAGCGCAGCGTGCGCCAGATCGACGCCACCAGGGTGTCGTCGCCCACGTAAACCGGGCCTGCATGGAGCGCGCCGGTGTGTCGATCCACGTAGTTCAACGCGATCGGCAGGGCCGGCGCGCTGGCCGAAATGGCGGCCTGCAGCAGGTTGGCGTGGAACGGCAACAGCACCGACCCGTCGCCGGTGGTGCCCTCGGGAAACACCGAGACGACATCTCCCTCGCGCAGGCGATCGGCGACCCGGTGCACCACGCGCATGGCGTCGCGCCGGTTTTCGCGCTCGAGGTACAGCGTGCCGGCACCGGTGATGAGCGACCCCAGCAGCGGCCAGTGCTGCGCGTCGGCCTTGGAAACGAAGCGGCTGGGGTGCGCCGCATTCATGACCAGGATGTCGAGCCACGAGACGTGGTTGGCGACCTGCAGCGCCGGCCCGTGCGTTGGCACGGTGCCCTTCACCACCAGCTCGACCCCCATGATGGACAGCATGCGGCGAGACCACTCGCGCACCACCAGCTGGCTTTGCGAATGGGTCAGGCGGCCGAACTGGGTGCGGATGGTCCACAGGCCGTGAACCACATGCACGGTCGCGCGCAGCGCACGCCAGCCCGCCCGCAGGTTGGCACGCAGCGCCATCACGCGGGCTGAACCACGCCCTCGACGAGGTGCGCGATCTGTCCGCCCACCAGGGTGGCGCGGACCGACACCGGCAACTCGTGGCCTTCGAAGGGCGTGTGCCGTCCTTGGCTGCGCAGGGTCGACGGCGACACGGTCCAGGGCGAATCGGGGTGGAACACCACCACATCGGCCGCGCCGCCCACCGACAGTTGCCCCACGCTGGCCTGCAGCGTGCCCAGGCTGCTGCCCAGCACGCGCTGCGGGCCGTGGGTCAGCACCGACAGCGCCTGCATCAGGCCAAGACCTTCCAGCTGGGCCCAGGTGCAGGCCAGACCCAGCAGCAACTCCACCGCGGTGGCGCCGGGTTCGGCTTCGGCAAACGGCAGTGTCTTGGCGTCGCTGTCGATCGGGTTGTGGTCGGACACCAGGGCGTCGATCGTGCCGTCGGCCAGCCCGGCGCGCAGCGCGTCGCGGTCGCGCTGCTGCCGCAGCGGTGGTTGCAGGCGGAAGCGGCTGTCGTAGAAGCCGATGTCGATGTCGGTGAGGTGCAGGTTGTGCACGCTGACGTCGCAGGTCACGGCCAGACCGTCGGCCTTGGCGGCACGCACCAGCGCCAGGCCAGCCGCGCTGCTGAGCCTGCACAGGTGCACGCGGGCGCCCGGCCCGTTGCCACGAATGCTGCGCATCAGTTCGAACAGCGTGTGCAGCGCAATCGTCTCGGCCGCCGCCGGCACGCCCGACAGCCCGAGCCGCGTGGCCAGCGGGCCGCTGGCGGCAACGCCCTTGCCCAGCCAGAGGTCCTGCGGGCGCAGCCAGACGGTGTAGCCGAAAGTGGCCGCGTACTGAAGGGCGCGCAGCAGCACCTGGGTGTTCTGGATCGGCACCTCGGCCTGTCCGAAGCCCACGCAGCCGGCTTCGGTGAGCTCGGCCATTTCGGTGAGCACCTCGCCACCCAGACCGCGGGTGAGCGCGCCCAGCGGGAACACGCGCGAGCGGTGCAGCTTCTCGGCGCGGAACTTGAGCATGTCGACCAGGCCGGGCTCGTCAAGCACCGGGTCGGTGTCGGGCGGACAGACCAGCGATGTCACGCCCCCGGCCACCGCCGCGGCGGTTTCGCTCTCGAGCATGCCGGCGTGTTCCTGGCCAGGCTCTTTCAGGCGCACCGTCAGGTCGACCAGACCGGGCGCGACCACGCAGCCGCTGGCGTCGATGGTGCGGGCGGGATGGAAGTCGGCGGCCACCGCACCGATGGCGATGATGCGGCCCGCCGCAATCGCCACATCCGCCATCTCGTCACGGCCACTGGCGGGGTCGATCACACGTCCGTTGCGAATCAGGATTTTCATGATCAGGCTTCATTCCCGGCGACGATGGACATGACGGCCATGCGAACGGCAATGCCGTAGGTGACCTGCGGGAGGATCACGCTCTGGGGCCCGTCGACCACGGCGGAATCGATCTCGACCCCGCGGTTGATGGGACCCGGGTGCATCACGATGGCGTCGGGCTTGGCCCAGCGCAGCCGCTCGGTGGTGAGACCGAAACTCTTGAAGTATTCCTGGCTGGACGGCAGAAGCGCACCGCTCATGCGCTCGTTCTGCAGGCGAAGTGCGATCACCACGTCGCAGTCCTTGATGCCTTCTTCGAGCGTGTGGCACACCCGGACACCCATCTGCGACAGGTCGGATGGCACGAGCGTTCGGGGGCCCACCACGCGCACATCGGGGCACCCGAGCGTGGTGAGGGCATGGATGTCGGAGCGCGCGACGCGCGAGTGCAGCACGTCGCCCACGATGGCCACCGACAGGTTGTTGAACGCCTTCTTGTAGTGGCGGATGGTGTACATGTCGAGCAGGCCCTGGGTGGGGTGCGCGTGGCGCCCGTCACCGGCATTGACCACGTGCACGTGCGGGGCCACGTGCTGCGCGATCAGGTAGGGCGCGCCCGACTCGCTGTGGCGCACGACGAAGATGTCGGCTGCCATGGCGCTGAGGTTGGCGATGGTGTCGAGCAGGGACTCGCCCTTGGCGGTGGAGCTGCGCGCGATGTCGAGGTTGATGACATCGGCCGACAGCCTCGTGGCCGCGATTTCGAAGGTGGTTCGGGTGCGGGTGCTGTTCTCGAAGAAAAGGTTGAACACGCTCTTGCCGCGCAGCAGCGGCACCTTCTTCACTTCGCGGTTGCTCACGCTGGTGAAGCCGGCGGCCGTGTCGAGGATGTGCGTGAGGATGTCGCGCGACAGGCCCTCGGTGGACAGGAGGTGGATCAGCTCACCATTCTTGTTGAGCTGGGGGTTGCGTCGGGTGCTCATGGGGTCAGCGTCTCCAGCACGAAACGAAGGCGGCCATCGCCGTCCCGAGCGAGTTCGAGCGAATGGCCGGCGGGGACTTCAAGGGTGGTCGCGCAGTGCTCGGCCGCCACCGGCAGCTCACGGCCACCGCGGTCCACCAGCACGGCGAGCGACACCCGGGCCGGGCGGCCATGGTCGAACAGTTCGTTGAGCACCGCGCGCACCGTGCGTCCGGTGTAGAGCACATCGTCGATCAGCAGAACGCGGGCGCCGTTCACGTCGAACGGCAGGCGGGTGTGCGCGCTGCTGGCCAGCCCGCGCTTGGCAAAATCGTCGCGGTGCATCGATGAGGAGACGACGCCCACCGCCCCGCTGCGACCCAGGTCCGCGTGCAGGCGCTCGGCAATCCAGGCGCCGCCACTGGCAATGCCCACGAGCTGGATCGAGGGGTCTGCGGTGGTCAGCGCCTTCACCTGCGTGAGCAGATCGGCGTACAGCGCTTCGGCGTCGGGGGGGGTCAAGGCAGGCTCCTCAGGAATTGTTCCAGGATGATGCAGGCGGCTTCGGCGTCGGCGTCGCGGGCGCCCCGCGAATGGGCCTCGGTGGTGCTGTAACGCTCGTCCACCTCGAAGACCGGCAGGCCATGGCGGCCGCGCAGGCGGCGGGCGAACTTCTGCGCCATGGCGGTGTTGGCATGGGGGGCGCCGTCGGGGTGCAGCGGAACGCCCACCACCAGCGCATCGGGTTGCCATTCGCGGATGCGCAAAGCCGCATGGTCCAGCCTGGCGTCGCCTTCGGCCACGATGGTGGGCTGGGGCGTGGCGCTTCGGGTCAGCCGGTTGCCACTGGCCACGCCGGTGCGCCGCTGGCCCACGTCGAACGCGAGGAAGGTCTGCAGGTGGGCAGCGGCTTCAGGCGTGGCCGGCATCGGGCGAGAGCATCCAGGGTTGTTGAAGTCCCAGCAGCGCCAGGGCGCGGTCGTAGCGGTCGGCCACCGGCACGTCGAAGATCAGGTCCACATCGGCCGGCACGGTGAGCCAGGTGTTCTCGGCAATCTCGGATTCGAGCTGCCCCTGGCCCCACGAGGCGTAGCCGAGGGAGACGAACACGCGCCGGGGACCGGCGCCCGACGCCATGGCCTCGAGGACGTCCTTGGAGGTCGTCATCTCGAGGCCGCCCGGGATGCTGAGGGTGGAGGCGTACACCGTTTCGCCGGGCTCGCTGATGGCTTCGTGCAGGACGAACCCGCGCTCGGTCTGCACCGGTCCGCCCTGGAACACCGGCAGCGACAGCAGGTCCTCGCGGTGGAGCTGCAGTTCGACCTTCTCGAACAGGCGGGGCAGCAGGATGTCGCTGGGTTTGTTGATCACCAGCCCCAGGGCGCCGCGGTCGCTGTGTTCGCACATGAACACGACGCTGCGCCCGAAAAGCTCGTCGCTCAACCCGGGCATCGCGATGAGGAAGTGATGGGTCAGGTTGGTCGGAGCAGAATCGGCGGCCATGGGCGGGATTTTAGGGCCGCCCCCCGCTGCGCCGGCGGTCACCGGTCCCTTCCCTGTCCCAGCGATGAGTCATTTCGATTCGGGCCTCCTGTGGTTCCGGCGCGACCTGCGCGCCAGCGACAACGCCGCCCTGCACCACGCCCTGCGGTCGTGCCGGCGGGTGTGGTGCGTGTTCGTCTTCGACAGCGACATCCTCGATGCGCTGCCGCGCGCCGACCGGCGGGTCGAGTTCATCCGGGAATCGCTGGTGGATCTGGACCATGAGCTGCGCGCCCTGGGCCAGCGCCATGGCCGCAGCGACACTGGCCTGATCGTGCTGCGCGGCCGGTCGACCGAGGTGGTGCCGGCGCTGGCCGCGCGACTCGGGGTGCAGGCGGTGTTTGCCAACCACGACGATGAGCCCCAGGCGCTGGCCCGAGACGCCCGTGTGCTGGGCGATCTGGCCCACCAGGGTGTGTTGCTGCGAACCTTCAAGGACCACGTGGTCTTCGAGCGCCGCGAGGTGCTCACCCAGGCCGGCCATGCCTTCGGCGTGTTCACGCCCTACAAGAACGCCTGGCTCAAGGCGCTGACCGACGACCACCTGAAGGCCTGGCCGATCGAGCCGCACGCGGGCGCCCTCGCCCCCCTGCCCGAGGGCCTGTCGCAGCCGGTGCCGACCCTGGCAGACATCGGGTTCGAGGCCACGAACCTGTCTCGACTGCCCATTCCCACGGGTTCTGCTGGCGCACAACGCCTGTTCGACGATTTCGTGCAGCGCATCGACCGCTACGGCGAGACCCGCGACTTTCCCGCCGTGAAAGGGCCCAGTTACCTCAGTGTCCACCTGCGCTTCGGGACCATTTCCATCCGCGCGGTGGCCTCGGTGGCGCACTCGCTCATGCGGCAGGGCAATCCCGGGGCGACCACCTGGCTGTCGGAGCTGATCTGGCGCGACTTCTACCACCAGATCCTGGCGAACTTTCCCCACGTGGCCGAACGCGCCTTCAGGCCCGAGTACGACGCGATCCGGTTCGAGCACGGCAAGCACGCCGACGCGCTGTTCCAGGCCTGGTGCGAAGGACGCACCGGTTACCCGCTGGTGGACGCCGCCATGGCGCAAATCAACCAGACCGGCTACATGCACAACCGACTGCGCATGGTGGTGGCCAGCTTTCTGGTGAAAGACCTCGGCATTCACTGGCGGCAAGGCGAGCAGTACTTCGCCGAGAAACTGATCGACTTCGACCTGGCGGCCAACAACGGCGGCTGGCAATGGGCCAGTTCCAGCGGCTGCGATGCGCAACCCTGGTTCCGCATCTTCAACCCGGTGACCCAGAGCGAGAAGTTCGATGCCCAGGGCCGGTTCATCCGGCGATACCTGCCGCAGCTCGAAGGCCTGCCCGACAGTGCCCTGCATGCGCCCTGGACGGCGCGGGGCGTCGAGCTGGCGGGCGCCGGCGTGGAGCTCGGGCGCCACTACCCGCTGCCCATCGTGGACCACGCCCTGGCCCGCGAGAAAACCCTGGCGCGCTACGGCGTGCTCAAAAAACAAAGCCCGGCCTGAGCCGGGCTTTGGCGGGGGCACGCCGGGATCAGGCGTCGGCCGTCACGCGGGCGTAGCGCGCCACGAGCGCCAGCAGCTCGTCTTCGGAGTAGGGCTTGCCGAGGTAGTGGTCAACACCGAGTTCGCGCGCGTGCTCGCGGTGCTTCTCGGCGATGCGCGACGTGATCATGATGACGGGCAGGTCCACCATGCGGGTGTCGCCGCGGATGTTGCGGACCAGGTCGAAGCCGTCCATGCGGGGCATTTCGATGTCGGACAGCACCACCGCCGGGCGCTCGGCCTGCAGCCGCTCCAGCGCCTGAAGACCATCGGCCGCCAGCGCGACGCGATAACCCTCGCGCTGCAGCAGGCGCTGCGTGACCCGGCGCACGGTGATCGAGTCGTCGACCACGAGCACCAGCGGCACCGTGGCCATCGGCATCTCGGCCACGGCCTCGGGGCCGGCGGCGGCCATCGCCAGCTCGGACTGCTCAATCTGGCGGCGCACCCAGTCGGACACCTGGGGACCGTACACGGTGGCCAGCGCCACCGGGTTGTAGATCAGCGCCACCGCACCCGACGCCAGCACCGACATGCCGGCCAGACCTGGCAGGCGCGAGAGCTGCGAGCCCAGGTTCTTGACCACGACTTCCTGGTTGCCGAGCACTTCGTCGACGTGCATCGCCACGCGCTGCGCCGCGCTTCGGAAAATCACCACCGGCAAGGTGCGGTGGGCTTCCTGGGATTGGGCCGACGACTGCAACAGTGCGCCACCCCAGTAGAAGGGCACGTCGGCATCGGCATGGCGCACATGGCCGCTGGCGTAGGCCGTCTGCAGTTCGGCCGGCGCCAGACGGCGCACGATCTCCACCACGTTGGACGGCACGCCGAAGGTGAGATCGCCCACGCGCAGCATCACCACCTGGGTGACGGCGGTCGTCAGCGGCAACACCAGCTTGAACTCGGTGCCCTGACCGCGCCGGGTCGAGGTCTCGATGCGGCCACCCAGACCCAGCACATCGTTGCGGACCACGTCCATGCCGATGCCGCGCCCGGCCAGTTCCGACACCTCTTTCGCGGTGCTCAGACCGGCTTCGAAGATCAGCTGGGCCGCTTCTTCGTCGGTGAGTGAAGCGTCGGCCGGAATGATTCCGGTTTCGCGGGCCTTCTCGCGCAGGCGGTCGAGGTCGATGCCGCCACCGTCGTCGGCGAACACCAGCGACACATCGTTGAGCTCCTGCCGCAGGCTGATGTCGATCCGGCCCTCGGCCGATTTGCCGCGCTGTTCGCGAACCTGTGGCGCCTCGATGCCGTGGGCCACGTGGTTGCGCAGCAGGTGTTCAAAAGCGCCCGTCATGCGGTCGAGCACGCCGCGGTCCATTTCGATGGCGCCACCCGAGATGTCGAGGCGCACCTGCTTGCCGGTTTCCTTGGACGCCTGGCGCACCACGCGGTACAGGCGCTCGGAAATGCCTTCGAACTCCACCATGCGCGTGCGCAGCAGGTCGCGCTGCAGCTCGCGGGTCTGGCGGGCCTGGGACACCAGGTTGTCTTCGGTGGCTTCCACCGCGCGCTGCAGGTTTCGCTGAACCGTGGCGACGTCGTTCACCGACTCGGCCATCATGCGGGTGAGTTCCTGCACGCGGGTGAAGCGGTCGAACTCCAGCGGGTCGAACGACTGGTCGGCATCGCGCGCCTGGGCCAGGCGCGATTGCATCTGGGTCTCGGCCTGCAGCTCGATGTCGCGGAGTTGCTGGCGAAGGCGGTCGAGGTTGCCGGAGAGGTCCTTCAGCGAGGTCCGCAACGTGACGATCTCGGCCTCCATCCGTGCCCGCGAGATGATGACTTCACCGGTCTGGTTCACCAGCCTGTCGAGCAGTTCGGGGCGTACGCGCACCGACGCCCCACCGCGCGTGGCCAGCTGGGCGGGCGCGATCGGTGCCACGAAGCCGGCCGTGACCGGCATGCCGGTGGTGACCGGAGTGGCTGCAGGCTGCGCCGGCACGCTGCCGTCGGACGCCTCCACAGCCGGAGCGCCCTCGGTGGCCGCGGGCTGCGCCTCGGGCGCAGACTGCACCACCGCTTCGGGCTGGGCGTCGGGATTGCGGAGCTGGTCAAAGCGGGCAGCGATGGTGTCGAACGCGCTTTGCAGCACCTCCAGGTCGCTGGATCGCTGCACGTCGGAGCCGAGCCGCTCGGCAGCCGTTTCCATGCGGTGGGCCATTTCGCCCAGTCGCAGGGCTCCGGCGAGGCGGGCGCTCCCCTTGAGGGTGTGCAGGTTGCGAAGCACCTCGCCCCGGGCACTCGCGTTGTCCGGGCGGGCCGTCCACTGGCGCAGCGCCGCACCCAGCTGGGGCAGCAGTTCCTGCGCCTCTTCGGCAAAGATCGGGAACAGGTCGACGTCGATGGTGTCCACCGCATCGATGTCGTCGTCGATGTCCTGCCGCTCGGCAGAGATGGCGCTGGTGGCGCGCGTGGGCGGCGCAGCGGGCTCGGGAATGAGCGAGCCCCAGTTGGTCTCCGCGCCCGAGGTGCCCACCGGCTGTGTTTCCACCACCGGTGCGGCAGGCTCGTCGTCGCCGGGCAGCAACTCCACCTCGTCGTTGAGGGTCAGGAACACGTCGTCCGGCGTGTTGCCTGTCACCGGCTCGGCCACCCCATCGGCGAGCGCTGGCGCGGCAAAGGCGTCGGGATCGTGCAGCAGGCGGACCAGATCGGACAGCACCTGCGGGTTGGCTTCCTTCAGGAAACCCGCGGCAAACTGGTGCAACAGGCGGCGGATGTCCTCGGCGGCCTCGACAAACAGGTGCCCCAGCGAGGCGGGCGCCTGCTGCCCTTGTTGCTGCCGGGCGGCCACGGCCTCGAGTGCGTGCTCCAGGGCGCGGGCCACATCGGACAGCGAGTCGAATCCGATGGTGCCCGACGCGCCGGCCAGCGAATGGGCCAGTCCTTCGGCCTGTTCGGGCAGCGGCTCGTGGGTTTCCAGGGCCCACTCGGAGAGGGCGGTGCCCAGGCGGCGCGACCATTCGTCCGCCTCGTTGAGGTAGACGTTGTAGAGCTTGTGACCGATCCGCAGCGGTCCGATTTCGCGAACCTGCTCGTCGGCCGGCAGGTCGGCCACCGCGGGTGCGGGGGCTTCCACCGGGGCCACCGGCGCGCGCTCCGGCTCGGTGGTCGACAGCTCGATTTCCTCGTAGTCGGCAAAGCCCGATTCCACCGCATCGCGGGGGAAGCCTTCAATGCCGTCGAATTCGGGCATCGCACGCGACGCATCGGCGTCGGCATCGGCGGGCGCTTCGGTGGGTGCCGCGGGCTCGGCCGGGGCCGCCACCGCGGCCAGCAGGTCCAGGTCGATGTCGGCGAGCAGCGGAGCGTCGGCCGCGGGGGTGTCCGCAGGCACAGGCTCGGCAGACACCGCTGGTTCGACAGGCTCGGCGCTCAGCGGCGCAAACGCGCTGGCGGTGGTCTTGATGGGCAGCCATTCGCCCCGCTCGCGCAGCGCCTCGGCGCTGACGCGGAAGGGCTGGGAACGCCACATGTCGCCCTGCTGCTGGCCGATGGCGTCTGCCCATTGTTCGAACAGGTCGAGCGCGTTGCCCGACAGACCCAGCAAGGCGTCGCTGGCGGGCCGTTGTTCGGCCAGCACGGCATTGAGCAGTTGCTCCATGGCCCAGCCGGCTTCACCGAATTCGTTGAGGCCCACCATGCGCGAACTGCCCTTGAGGGTGTGGAACGCACGGCGCAGGGTGGTGAGATGATCGAGGTCCGATGGCGCATCGCGCAGATGGGCAATGGCATCGCGACCATTGGCCACCACCTCACGGGCCTCTTCCAGGAAGATGCCGAGCAGTTCGTCCTCACCGCCATCGTCGCCCGAGGTGGGCGCCGGCTCGGGGGCCGCCGGTGCTGGCGAGCGCGACGCGGTGGCCACTTCCGTCAGACCGACCAGCGCCTGGGCACCGGTCATGGCGTCATCGCGGACCACGGCTTCGGCCGCCTCGCGGGCGGCCTTGGCCACGGCGGGCTGCTCGGCCAGTGTGGCCTGCTCGGCCAGGGAATCGAGTTGCTGACTCAGACCGCTGAGGTCGTCAAGTCCGCCGAAAACGCTGTCGACCACGCGGCGCACGCCCTGTTGAAGGGCTTCTGCGTCTGCCTTGGCCGGCTGATCGCGGTCCTTGCCCACGCTTGCGCGGCCCATCAGGGGCACGAGCTCGCCACGGGCCTCGTCGAACACGAACAGCTTCTTGGCCAGTGCCGGCTGGTAGCTCAGCATGTCGACCAGGAAGCTCAGCGCGCTGAGGTTGTCGGCAAGCTGCTGGAACGTTCCGGCCTCGCGGGCGCGTTCTTCGTCCACCTCGGTGTCGATGATCTGCTCGACGCTGGCGCGCATGCGGGCCACCGCATGCACCGCGTGGTCCAGACCGAGCACCGACAGAACACCACGCATCTGCGCGAGCTGCGATGCGGCCACGTGCAGGCCGGCTTTGTCCTTCGGATCGCGGAAGAACTGGTCGAGCGACTTCTCGACCTCGCCCAGCGACACCTTCAGTTCGTCGACCACGCTGCCCATGGTCTGGCGATCGCTCACCCGGCGGTAGAGCAACTCCATCCACTCGGCCAGCGGGCGCGACGCCTGGCCATTGATCACGCCGGTGAGGCGCTCGGCGAGGTCGTTCGTGCGGACGGCCAGTTCGGGATCGGACGGGTCGAAATCCTCAAAAGCGGCTTCGAGGTACAGGGTGGTGGTGGCCACTTCCATGGCCAGTTCGGGCCGCACGCCGCCGGGTTCGCTGACCGCCCGATCGGCCGCCTTCACCAGCGCCGCGGACAGGGGAGCGCTCGCGGGGTGGAGCCTCATCAGCGACTCGCCGATCAGGCCGAACTGGTCGGTGACCTGCCGCGCGCGGGAGCCGTCGCCACCCGAGAACAGCGACCAGGCTTCCTTGGCGGCATTGATGCGCTTGCGCGCCTGCGCCAGCATGGCCGGGTCGTAGCGGCCGAGCGTGGCCTGGTGGTAATCGGCCGGCAGATAGCCGTCCATGCCGAAGGCCGCGCGCACCGGAGCCAGGTGGGCCGAAGGCACACCCGCCTTCGGTCGGGTCTGGGCACAGAAGAAAAGGAGGTCGTGCAACAGCGTCTCGGACACCTGGGCAGAGCCGGTGGCGAGTTGGCCGAACTGCATCAGAAGGCGTGACGTGGCGCGTTTGGCGAACACATCAAAGGCCATCCCGTGCGCCGACGCGCCCTCGAAGAAGGCCGCGGCCACACGCCAGAACGAGCGCTGCCGCGCATCGCGGGCACCCGCCGACAGGCCGGCGCAGAGCTTGGCCAGTTGCTGGCTGGCGGCGGCGCTCTGGGTCTTGACGACGAGCAGGATCAACCGGTCGAACAGCGAACGCACCGCGGGCGCGGCCTCGAGGGGCTTGACACCCTCTGGCGCCGGCATGTCGATGCCTCGGTGATCGAAATCCCAGAGGTCGGCGGGGTGCACGCGCTCGGCGCCCGCCATCTCGAGCACTTCGCGGTACTGGTGGAACAACGCCACCGGCTGCACCGGCTTGTGGTTGAGCACCGCCTCGAGGTATTCGATGAGCGCAAAGCTTGCGCGCTCGACGCGGCCCACCGCGTCTTCGTTGCACAGCTCGGGCTTCTGCACGAACCGCTGCACCGCGGATTCCATGGCGCGCAGCACCTGGGCAGGGGCGGTCAGGCCCACCACCTCCAGCGCGCCCACAGCCTGGTGCAGTTGCTGGCGTGCCATGCGCAGCGCCGCAGGGTCCACGGCCTCGAGATCGCCGTGGCGGGCCTGCTCGTTCTCGCGCACGAACCGGCGGATGGCCTTGTTCGCGGTGTCGAGCGACTTGCGCAGTTCCTCGAAGACCCAGGCCAGGGGACCGAGATCGGCGACGGGCAGGTCTTGCAGTGCGGATTCGGTCGCTTCGCGCATGGTGTTGGAGTTGGAGCGTCTGGACGGGAACCGGGGTCAGGCGATCTTGAACCGCGACACCGACTGGCGAAGTTCCTCGGCCATGGCCGACAGTTCGCGCACCTGCTGGGCTGTCGAGCGAGTGCCCTCACCCGTCTGTTCGGTCACGGCAAAAATGTGCTGGATGTTGCCGGCCACCTCGTTGGCGGATTCGGCTTCGCGGGATGCCGCATTCGAAATCTGCTCAATCAGGTCGGCCAGTCGGCGCGACACGCGGTCGATTTCAGACAGAGCGGTACCCGCGTTGTCGGACAGCTTGGCCCCCTCGACCACACCCTGCGTGGAGCGCTCCATGGCGGCCACCGCGTCCTGTGTGTCGGTCTGAATGGCCTTCACGAGCGCCGCAATCTGGCGCGTGGCGTCGGCGGAGCGTTCGGCGAGTCGCTGAACTTCTTCTGCAACCACCGAGAAGCCTCGGCCCGCTTCACCGGCCGACGCGGCCTGGATGGCGGCGTTCAGGGCCAGCACGTTCGTCTGTTCGGTAATGTCCGAGATCAGTTCGGTGATTTCACCGATCTCCTGGGACGACTCGCCCAGCCGCTTGATCCGCTTGGAGGTTTCCTGAATCTGGTCGCGAATGGCGTTCATACCGCCGATGGCGTCCTGCACGGCCTTCAGGCCGGATTCGGCGGCGTTCAGCGAAGCGCGGGCAACTTGAGCAGATTCTTGCGCCTGATTGGACACCTGGTTGATTCGCTGCGCCATGTCCAGCACCGACTGACCGGTTTCGCGAATCTCGCGCAGCTGTTCGGTGGACGCCGCCAGCAGTTCGGTCGACGTGTTTTCCACCGCCGACGTCGTCTGTGCCACTCGGGTGGCCGTTGCCTGCACGTTGCCCACCAGAGACCGCAGTTCTTCCACCGTGTAGTTCACCGAGTCGGCAATGGCACCGGTGATGTCCTCGGTCACGGTGGCTTCCTGTGTCAGGTCGCCTTCGGCCACCGTCTGCAGTTCGTTCATCAGCCGCAGAATGGCCGCCTGGTTGGCGTCGTTGACCCGCTTGGCTTCCTGCTCCTGGGCCTCGGCGGCCAGACGCTGCGATTCCGACACCATCTGACGCTGGCGGCTGTCCTGCAGCTGCACGTAGGCCAGACCACCGGCGCACAGCAGCGCGAACGCCGCCGAGATGGCCAGGGCCAGCAGCTCTCCGCCGCCCAGGCCGGATCGGGTGGACAGCTCCTGCTGCAGCTTTTCAAGGCCAACGCGCAGCGGTTCGCTGTCTGTGATGATGGCGGACTGCGCTTCGCGGGCCGACACCAGGCCCTGCAGGTTCCCCAGAATGGCGCCGGCTTCGGTGCGGGTCTGCTCGTAGCTCTGCAGCAGCGCCTGGAGGCGTTCGCGAACCTGCTCGTCGCGCGCAGGTGCCAGGCGCAGCTCTTCGCTGCCGTTCAGGAGGCCTTCAGCGACCTCCTTGAAGGTGATCAGGTCCTTGCCCAGCAAGAACACGGCTTCGGGGCTCACGCCCTCCAGCGTCAGGAATTCGTTGGCCGACTTGCCGATGCGCTGCGTCAGCATCACGAGCTGGCCGGAGGCAGAAATCTCGGCGGCGGGCGCGTTCTGCTGCAGTTTCAGCGACGAGATCGTCTCGGCGATTTCCAGCAGGTCGGAAGACTGGCGGTTGATCGAGCGCAGCGCCGTGCCCACCTGCGTGAGCGTGGCCTGCTGGTTCAGCACGGCGGAGGCATTGCCTTCGGCCGAGTCAACCCGCGGCAGCAGTTCGTCGAGGGCGCCCGAGTACTCGGGGCCCAGGGGCTCGATGCCCATGTTGCTGTCGCCCTGCTTGAGGCCGCGAACGCTGGTCGCCAGCACGCTGGAGCTGTCGCGCACTTCGGGGAACGCGGTCGGGCTGCCCACGAGCGCCTGCGAAACGCTCTTGGCCAGACGCTGCGACTGCATCAGCGCCTGACCGCTGGCCGCCACCTGCTGGCTGATCTTTTCCGTCTGGCTCAGCACGAAGAAGGTGATGGCACCGAGCACCAGCAGCGCAAAGGCCAGCAGCACGGCGAGCGATCGCTGGTGCTGTTCGGCGGGTCGCCGGCCGAGCAGCGGCAGCGTGACGAGGGCCTCCTTGCTGACCTCGCCTTCGTCGTCGGCGATCAGAAGGTTGTCGCCCAGGTCGCCGCCGGCGTCAGGCGCCAGCCGGGCCGCCGCCATCTCGGCGATTTCCTGGTCGGTTGCCTTCGAAAGGTCAGGCTCATCGGCGTCCTTGCTCTTCTTCGAGAAAAGACCCTGAAAACGATCAAGCGTGGCCATGATTTACCTTCCAACTCAGTACAGGTGACGAAAACGTCGGGCGCCGTGCATCGGCATCTTCAGGCCGCAATGGCCAGGAATTCGGGCTCGTTGACGAGCAGTTGCAGATCCAGCTCCTGCCACGCCAGCCCCTGATCGTCGATCAGCATTCGGGTGACGAAGGCCGGCGCGTCGGCCGGTCGCTCGGCCACGGACTTGAACACGCTGAGGTTGCGAAGCCCCAGCAGGCGGTCGATCCAGAGCACGGCGTTGAGGCCCAACGCCGCATGCAGGCTGACCAGCCGCGAATCGCTGGTGACGCGATCGGCGGCCTTGGGGACCACCGCGGAACCCTGGCGAAGCAGACCCGCCAGATCGATCACCCCGTGCAGGCCACCACGAAGGTTGGCCACGCCCATGTACCAGGGCTTGGTGTAGGGCACGGTCTGCACCGCAGACCAGGGAAAGATTTCGCCCGACTGCACCAGCGGCAACAGGTAGCGCTGGCCGCCGGCCTCGATGGCGAGCCAGGTCGCCGTCAGCGCCTCGGTCTTTGCAGCCGTCAGACGCTGTGCCAACCGTTCCTGGAGTTCCTTCAGCGACTGTCGTTTGGCCATGCTGTGGGTCGGGCTCGGGATCAGGCCAGCGCGCGGATCTTGGACAGCAGCTCGTCGCCGTTGACCGGTTTGGTCACGTAGTCGCGGGCACCCTGACGCATGCCCCAGACACGGTCGGTTTCAAGGTTCTTGCTCGTGCACATGACGATCGGAATGTTCGAGTACTGGGGATCGCGCGTGATGGCGCGGGTCAACTGGAAGCCATTCTGTCCGGGCATCACCACGTCCATCAGGATGAGGTCCGGCTTTTCCTCGCCGAGACGACGAAAGGCCTCGTCCGCATTCTCGGCGGTGCGCACGGTGTAGCCATTTTTGGTCAAGAGATCGGACAGGACCATCAGCTCGGTCTTGGAATCGTCGACCACGAGGATCTTGTGGATGGGCATCAGGACACTCCGTTGAGTTGGGCGCCAAACTGCTGCACGGCTTGCAGGAGCTGGTCTTTGGTGAAAGGCTTGGTGAGGTATTCCTGCGAGCCGACCATGCGGCCACGGGCCTTGTCGAACACGCCGTCCTTGGACGAGAGCATCACCACCGGGATGCCGGCAAAGCGGGCATTGCGCTTGATGATGGCGCAGGTCTGGTAGCCGTCCAGCCGCGGCATGAGGATGTCGCAGAAGATCAGGTCGGGCTGGTAGTCGTTGATCTTGGCCAGCGCATCGAAGCCGTCATCGGCCAGCAGCACTTCATGCCCCCCTTGCTTCAGGAAGATTTCAGCACTGCGCCGGATGGTGTTGCTGTCGTCGACGACGAGAACCTTCAGGGCGGACGTTGCGCTCACGATGGACGGACTCCTCAACACCAAGCGATCCGGCGCGCATGCAATGCGCACCGGCTCGCGGAACAACCGGCAGGCGGGCAGTGTGCCCGCCAACCGGTCAGATCTGGACCATTTCGAAATCTTCCTTGCGCGCGCCACACTCAGGGCAGGTCCAGTTCATGGGAACCTGGGACCAGGGAGTTCCGGCAGGCACGCCGTGCTCGGGTGCGCCTGCGGCCTCGTCGTAGATCCAGCCACAGATCAGGCACATCCAAGTCTTGGTTTCGGTCATGGTTTCTCGGGTCGGTATCGTAGAATGCAAGAATTGTATCGAGCCTGTTCAAGCGCTCTACGGCGTGATTTCACAGGCGAATGGACGCGAACCTGATGCTTGCGCATCACCGACCGGGTGGACACGGCCCCGCCCGCGAGTCATCCCCACATGTCCGAATCCTCCCGCAGCACCCCTGAAACCGGCCCGGAAGACAACCGGCACGAAGGCACACTCCCTTGCGTGATGACCTTCAACGCCAACGACCCGAGCGGCGCTGGCGGCCTGAGCGCCGACCTCACGGCCATGTCGAGCGCATCCGCGCACGTGCTGCCGGTGGTCACCGGTGCCTACGTGCGGGACACCTCGGCCGTGCGAGACCACATCGCCTTCGACGAGGAAGCCGTGGTCGACCAGGCGCGCTGCGCCCTTGAAGACATGCCGGTGCAGGCCTTCAAGGTCGGTTTTGTGGGCACCCCCGAGAACCTGAGCGCGGTGGCCCAGATCACGAGCGACTACGCCGAAGCCCCCGTCATCACCTACATGCCCGACCTTTCGTGGTGGGACGAGCTCGCGATCGAGAACTACCTGGACGCCTGCACCGAGCTGCTGCTGCCACAGACCACGGTGCTGGTCGGCAACCACAGCACCCTGTCGCGCTGGCTGCTGCCCGAATGGGAAGGTGACCGCCCTCCAGGCCCGCGGGACGTGGCCCGGGCGGCCTCGGTGCACGGCGTGCCCTACACGCTGGTGACCGGCTTCAACGCCGCCGACCAGTACCTCGAGAGCCACCTGGCCTCGCCCGAAACGGTGCTGGCCTCGGCCCGCTACGAACGTTTCGAGGCCACCTTCAGCGGCGCCGGGGACACACTGTCGGCCGCCCTGTGCGCCCTGGTGGCGTCGGGCAACGACCTGCAGACCGCCTGCGCCGAAGCGCTGACCTACCTCGACCAATGCCTGGACGCCGGCTTCCAGCCCGGCATGGGGCACGCCATCCCCGACCGCCTGTTCTGGGCCCACGACGACGACGAGGAAGAACCCGCTGCCGAGGGCACCGGCACCCCGGCCGCCGACAGCACCCTCGACGCCGACGACTTCCCGCTCGACACCACCCGCCACTGAACCCGCCATTCACCCCGCCCCTCACCTCGCCATGACCGACCGCAACACCGCCCTGTTCGAGCGCGCCAAAGCCCTGATTCCCGGCGGCGTGAACTCACCCGTTCGCGCCTTTCGCGCCGTGGGCGGCACGCCCCGGTTCGTGCAGCGGGCGCAGGGCGCGTACTTCTGGGACGCCAACGGGCAGCGTTACATCGACTACATCGGCTCCTGGGGCCCCATGATCCTGGGCCACGGCCACCCGGCCGTGCTCGAGGCGGTGCAGAAGGCCGCGCTCGACGGCTTTTCGTTCGGCGCGCCGACCGAGCGCGAGGTGGAGCTGGCCCAGGCCATCGTCGACCTGGTGCCCAGCATCGAGATGGTGCGTCTGGTCAGCTCGGGCACCGAAGCCGGCATGAGCGCCATCCGGCTGGCGCGCGGCGCCACCGGCCGCAAGAAGATCATCAAGTTCGAGGGTTGCTACCACGGCCACGCCGACGCCCTGCTGGTCAAGGCCGGCTCGGGCCTGGCCACCTTCGGCAACCCCACCAGCGCGGGCGTGCCGCCCGAGGTCGTTCAACACACGCTGGTGCTCGAGTACAACAACATCGAACAGCTCGAGGCCGCATTCGCCGAACACGGCGCCGACGTGGCGTGCCTCATGATCGAACCGATCGCCGGCAACATGAACTTCGTTCGCGCCAGCGTGCCCTTCATGAAACGCTGCCGCGAGCTGTGCACGCAACACGGTGCGCTGCTGGCCTTCGACGAGGTCATGACCGGCTTCCGGGTGGCACTGGGCGGCGCGCAAAGCGTCTATGCCCGCCTCATCCCCGGCTTCGAGCCGGACATGACCGTGATGGGCAAGGTGATTGGCGGCGGCATGCCGCTGGCCGCCTTTGGCGCCAAGCGCGCGGTGATGGAGCAGCTGGCGCCGCTGGGCCCGGTCTACCAGGCCGGCACCCTGTCGGGCAACCCGGTGGCCACCGCCTGCGGCCTGGCCACGCTGGCCGAAATCCGCAAACCCGGCTTCTACGAGACCCTGGGTGCCACCACCCGCTCCCTGGTCGACGGGCTGAAGGCCGCGGCCGATGCCGAGGGCGTGCCGTTCTGCGGCGACAGCGAAGGCGGCATGTTCGGCTTCTTCCTGCTGCCCGAACTGCCCTCTCACTACCAGGCCGTGATGAAGACCGACGGGGCCCGCTTCAACACCCTCTTCCACGGCCTGCTGGACCGCGGGGTCTACATTGCCCCAGCGCTGTACGAGGCCGGCTTCGTGAGCGCTGCCCACACCCCGCAGGACATTGCCGACACCGTGGCGGCCGCGCGCGAGGTGTTCAGGCAACTGCCCCGCTAAAGACCAGTTGCACTGGAACGCAAAAGGCCGCCCTCGGGCGGCCTTTTGCATGGGAGGCAGTGCCGGTCAGTGCCGGTCAGTGGCGGAAGTGCCGCACGCCGCTGAACACCATCACCACGCCGCGCTCGTTCGCCGCGTCGATCACTTCCTGGTCGCGCATCGATCCGCCTGGCTGGATGACGCAGGTCGCGCCGGCGTCCACCACCACGTCGAGTCCGTCGCGGAACGGAAAGAACGCGTCGCTGGCCACGGCCGTGCCCTGCAGAGACAGCTTGGCGTGCCCCGCCTTGATGCTGGCGATGCGCGCCGAGTCGAGGCGGCTCATCTGGCCGGCACCGACGCCCATGGTCATGCCGTCCTTGCAGAACACGATGGCGTTGGACTTGACGAACTTGGCCACCTTCCAGGCAAACATCAGGTCATCCAGCTGCTGGGGCGTGGGTTGCAGCTTCGTCACCACCTTGAGGTCGGCACGCTGCAGCACGTGGTTGTCGGCGCTCTGGATGAGCAGGCCGGATCCCACGCGCTTCACGTCGGACAGGTTCAGGCCCTTGTCCCATGCGGTGGGGCCGCCGGGCGGCAGGTCGATCTGCAGCACACGCACGTTGGCCTTGGCCTTGAAGACCGCCAGCGCCTCGGGTGAGTAACCGGGCGCCATCAGCACCTCGACAAACTGCTTGCTGATGGCCTCGGCGGCCGCGCCATCGAGCGGGCGGTTGAGGGCGATGATGCCGCCGAAGGCGCTGGTGGGGTCGGTCTGGAAGGCCTTCTGATAGGCCTGCAACGGGCCGCTGCCCAGCGCCACGCCGCAGGGGTTGGCGTGCTTGACGATCACGCAGGCGGGCTCATCGAACGCCTTGACGCATTCCCACGCCGCATCGGCGTCGGCAATGTTGTTGTAGCTCAGCTCTTTTCCCTGGAGCTGCCTTGCCGTGACGAGCGAGCCGGGAGCCGGGTACAGATCGCGGTAGAACGCGGCGGTCTGGTGCGGGTTCTCGCCGTAACGCAGGTCCTGCAGCTTGACGAAGCGGCCGTTGGTCTGCCCCGGATAGGCGCTGCGCTGCGGCACCTCGGCGGCTTCGTCGAACTCGATCGATGACAGGTAGTCGCTGATGGCGCCGTCGTAATTGCTGATGCGGTTGAACGCCGCCACCGACAGTGCAAACCGGGTCTTGAGCGACAGCTTGCCGTCGGTCTTGAGCTCGTTCACCACGCCGGCGTACTGCGACGCGTCGGTCAGCACGGCCACGTCCTTCCAGTTCTTGGCGGCGCTTCGCACCATGGCCGGTCCACCGATGTCGATGTTCTCGATGGCATCGGCCAGCGTGCAGCCGGCCTTGGCCACCGTGGCCTCGAACGGGTAGAGGTTGACCACCAGGATGTCGATGGTGGCAATGCCGTGCGCTTGCAGCGCGGCCATGTGTTCGGGCAGATCGCGCCGCGCAAGCAGGCCGCCGTGCACCTTGGGGTGCAACGTCTTCACCCGGCCGTCGAGCATCTCGGGAAACCCGGTGACCTCGGCCACCTCGGTGACCGGCAGTCCCTCATCGGACAGCAGCCGGGCGGTGCCGCCGGTGGACAGCAGTTGGACACCGAGCGCGTGCAGCGAGCGGGCAAGGTCGACGATACCGGTCTTGTCGGAGACGGAAATGAGGGCGCGCATGGAAGGTGGTTGAAGAAGGAAGGGGTCAGTCGATCAGGCCGTGCTCGAGCAGTTTCTTGCGCAGTGTGTTGCGGTTGAGGCCCAGCCATTGCGCCGCTCGCGACTGGTTGTGCTGCGCCTGATCCATCACCACCTCGAGCAGCGGGCGCTCGACCGCGCGCACCAGCATGTCGTGCAGGTTCGACGGATCCGTGCCGTTGAGGTCACGGAAATAGGTCTGCAGGCTGGTGCGCACGCATTCTTCCAGCGGGTTGCCGGGTGTGTTTTTCCGGGTGCTCATGCGGCAAGTTTCCAGTGGTGGGCATCGGCGGCGTCGATCCAGCTGTCGAAGGCATCGGCGACCACCCGGCGTTGCGCCTCGATGGTGGTGGTGGCATTCACCCGGTCGCGGAACAGCGCGACCTGTTCGGGCGACAGGGGCAGCGACCTGGCGTACCAACCCAGGTGCTTGCGCGCGCTGCGCACCCCGGTGGACTCGCCATACAGGTCGTGGTGATCGTCGAGGTGGTCGAGCAGCCAGCCGCGCACCTCGCGCAGGTCGGGCGGTGGCAGGTGTTCGCCCGTGGAGAGGAAGTGGTCGATCTCTCGGAAGATCCAGGGACGGCCCTGTGCGGCGCGGCCGATCATGATGGCGTCGGCCCCGGTGCGCTGCAGCACCTCGAGCGCCTTCTCGGGCGAATCGATGTCGCCATTGGCCACCACGGGGATGCGCACACTGCGCTTGATCTGCGCGACCGTGTCGTGTTCGGCGAAGCCCTTGTAGCCCTGCTCGCGTGTGCGGCCGTGCACGGTGAGCATCTGAATGCCGGCGGCTTCGGCGGCCAGCGCCAGGGTGGGCGCGTTGCGGGCCGTGCTGCACCAGCCGGTGCGCATCTTCAGGGTCACGGGCACGCCGTGGGGCAGGCAGGCCTGCACCACGGCCTCGACGATCGAGATCGCCAGTGCCTCGTCCTGCATGAGGGCGCTGCCGGCCCACTTGTTGCAGACCTTCTTGGCCGGGCAGCCCATGTTGATGTCGATGATCTGCGCGCCGCGGTCGATGTTGTAGCGCGCGGCGTCGGCCATCATGGCCGCGTCGGTGCCGGCGATCTGCACCGCAATCGGCGCGGCCTCGCCCTCGTGGTTCGCGCGGCGCGACGTCTTCAGGCTGTCCCACAGGTCGCGCCGGCTGGTCACCATCTCGCTCACCGCGTAGCCTGCACCCAAGCGCTTGCACAGCTTGCGGAACGGGCGGTCCGTCACACCCGCCATCGGCGCGACGAACAGGGCATTGGGCAGGCGGTAGGGCCCGATCTGCATGGTGGGGTGGAGGGGGTTCGGGAGGGGGGAGGCGGCATTGTAGCTGCCTGCTTTTTGAGCACACAGGTGTGCCGTCGGGAGCACCGCGGGAGCCCGACCTCCCGGGCCCCCGGCCATTCGACCACGCTACACCGTACCCCGGACCTAGTCCCGGAACCGCGCGTTCAAAGCGCTCACACAGCAGCCGTTGTCTCTGAACTCCCTGCAACGAAACCGACGATGAATGCCCCACAAGACGCCCTTGACGCCAGGACCCTGCTGAAGGAGAGCCGCGACCGCACGAGCGGCGCCATTCAGCCGATCGAGATCGATGAAGCCAGCTGGCACGTGTCCATGGAATCCGGCGGCGAATTCACCGCCGAGTGGTCCACCGACTGGAGCCGCCTCGTGCTCACGGCCGACCTGGGTCCACCGTCGACCCAAGGCGAACTGGCGGCGCTGAACCTGGCACTGGCCTACAACGCCACCTGGCGCGAGGTCGGCACCCTGCGCCTCGCGCGCGACCCGTCGGACGGACATCTGCTCCTCATCGGCGACATCGGACCCGACGACAACCTCGACGACGGGCTGACCCCCGCACTGCTGCACTTCGACGAGCTGCGCAACTGGTGGACCCAAGCGCTGAACCAGGCCACGCCCGTGCACGCCTTGCCGCCATCGACGTTCGACCCGTTCGTGCAACGCATCTGACCACGACCACCTTCACCGCGTCCACAACCCCGACCCCCCACACGAACGCCTGCCATGAACCCACTTTCCAGATCACACCGCTCCCAGTCGGCCAGCGGCCGCGCCGAGGTCCGCAACAATCCGGCGCCGAGCCGCTCGGATACCCCTCCCCGCGACGCCGCAAGGCCCGTCCGCAAAGTGACCTTCGGCCGGGCCACCGAACAACCGATTGCCGCCCGACCGCTGGCGCGCCGTGCGCGTGATCCAGGCCGCGTGGAAGCCCGGTCGACCCGGCCAGAGGCAGATTCGACGCCCGACACGCAGGATTACGATGCGCTGGTGGCATGGGCCAAAACAGAAAAACCGCTGGCGAAAGCACCCGCCCACAAGCCGGTTGTCGGGGATCTGCAAGGCGCTCAGCGCCCGCCCGTGGTCCGGATCAACAGCCGCCAACGCGCGCAGCCCCGCGAGAAGGGCGCTGGCCCGCTGCCACGCGAAACGTCTGCCCGTGCACTCCCCGCCAAGCCGATCGCGACCCGCAGGCACCGCTCGAAGTCGGCCCACAGCGATCCCGTGCTCGAAGCCATCATGGGTGCCAAGGACGATCAGGCATTGAAGGCCGTGCTCGATGGAATCGATTGGACCCGATCGCCGGTTGCACCCAAGGGCAGGGACCGGAGCCCTTCCTGACATCCCCAGCGAGAAGGGCGCAAATCCGGGGGTTGGTGGGGCGGTGAACAGGGGTGCCAGAATCGGGCCCCTCTGCCCACGTCCCCATGCCCACCTGGTTCTCCCCCCTTGCCCAATGGCTCGCACTGCCTGAAGTCGGTCTGACGACGATCTTCGTGGTGGCGTTCATATCGGCCACCCTGCTGCCGATGGGCTCCGAACCGGCGGTGTTCGGGCTGGTCAAGCTCAACCCCGAGCTGTTCTGGCCGGCCGTGCTGGTCGCCACGGCCGGCAACACGCTGGGTGGCGCGGTGAGCTGGCTGATGGGCATGGGCACACACAAGGTGGTCGACCGGGCCCGGGGCAGCCCGACCGAGCTGCGGGCCCTTCGCTGGCTGGAGCGCTTCGGCCCCAAGGCCTGCCTGCTGAGCTGGTTGCCGGTGGTCGGCGATCCCCTGTGCGCCGTGGCCGGCTGGATGCGGTTCCCCTTCTGGCCCTGCGTGGCCTGGATGGCGGTGGGCAAGTTTGCCCGCTACGTCACCATGACGGCAGGCCTGCTGTGGTTCTTTCCAGGCGCTCTCAACCCATGAGTGCCAGTCCCCTGCCGCGCGCGCTTTGGGCGCTGATGGTCGGCAACTTCGTGATCGGCACCGGGGTGATGGTGGTGCCCGGCACCCTCAACGACATCTCGCGATCGCTGGGCGTTTCGATTCCGCAAGCGGGGCAGCTCATCACGGCGGCGGCCATCCTGATGGGGCTGGGCGCGCCGCTGTTTGCCACGCTGGTGGCCGGCTGGGACCGCCGCCGCCTGCTGGCGTGGTCGCTGGTGTGGTACGGCCTGCTGCACGCGGCTTGCGCGCTGGCGCCCAACTATGCGGCGCTGCTGCCGCTGCGGGTGCTGGCGGTGGTGGCGCCAGCGGTGTTCACGCCGCAGGCGGCGGCCAGCGTGGGCCTGCTGGTGGGCGCCGAACACCGCGGCCGCGCCATCACCTTCGTCTTCCTGGGCTGGTCGGTGGCCTCGGTCATGGGCATGCCCTTGTCGGCCTGGATCGGCGGCGAGGTCGGCTGGCGCTGGGCCTTCGGTCTGGTGGCGGTGATGGCCATGGCCAGCGGTGCGTGGGTATGGCGCGAAATGCCCGACGGCATCCGGCCGGCCGCCCTCTCGCGCGAAGCCTGGGGCCGCACACTGGGATCGGCGCCCCTCATGGCGGCGGTGGCGGTCACGCTGCTGTCGGCGTTCGGACAGTTCACGCTGTTCTCTTACTTTGCCCCTTACTTTGCCCAGACGCTGGGTCTGGGTGGTGCCGGCCTGTCGCTGCTGTTCCTTTGGTTCGGCGCCTTCGGCCTGCTGGGCAACGTGGCCGTCACGCGCCAGATCGACCGCATCGGCGCGCCGCGCGCGGTGCTGATCACGCTCGGCCTGATCGCCAGCAGCCTCCTGCTGTGGCCGCTGGGCCGCGGCGTGGTCTGGCTGCAGGCGCTGGTGATGGTGCCTTGGGCGCTGGGCTGCTTTGCCGCCAATTCGGCCCAGCAGGCGCGGCTGGTGGGCCTGTCGCCCGCGCTGGCGCCCGCCACCGTGGCGCTCAACACCTCGGCCATGTACGGCGGCCAGGCCCTGGGCGCCGCGCTGGGCGGCCTGATGATCGCCCAGGGGCTGATGCTTCAACTGCAGTGGGTGGGGTTGGCGGTGCTGGGGGTGGCCATGGCGGTGAGCGGGTGGGCGGGGCGGCTGGGGCAACGAAGGGCGCTCGCCTGACGGAACGGGGTGGCTGTCGGTGCAGCCCGGGGAACTGCCCGGCCGGGATCGCCACTCAACCTGCAACTGCGCCCGATGGAGGCGCAACCCCATCACCGCAGGACCGCACAGTGAAAGCCTTTTCGAACCGGATCTTCTCCATTCAACAGCGTCTGCAGCTCAAGCAGGATGTCGCCAAGCCGTCGGGCCAGGTGAAGGCCGGCAAACTTGCCGCCGATCCGCTGGACCTGAACGCCCTTGAAAAATGGTCCACCTCAGGGTCCACACCCCGCGATGCCGACAAGGTCATCTACCTGCACAAGGGCTCACGCGGGGACATCGTCAGTGTCCACAAGCACTCCATGGCTGCAGGCTTCGTCGCAAGACTTCGCCGCTCACCCGAAAACGCAAAGACGCAATTCAAGCTGAGGGCGCATGCAGCGTTCCAACAGCGAATCGACACGCTGGGCGAGGTGGCCAAGACCAGCCTCAACATCCAGTTGAACCATTTTTTGGTCAGCACCGACATCACGCTCGCAGATGTCCGCTCCATGCAGCAGTCGATCAAGCAATGGGAGCACAAAGAGGCCGTTGCCCGCGAGCCGCTGGCTCATCAGGTCTCGGGCGAGACCGAGCCATCGGCCCCTCCGCTCGCCGATCAGCCACGGGACACGCGCTGACCCGCGCCGGCGGCGCCCGACCCGGACTTCGGGACCGGATCGTCCATTCGCCCTAGGCATCGGCCACCAGCGAACCAGACAGGGGGGTGGTGTTACCCAGGGCATACCCACTTCTGCACCCTCCATGAACGACATCACCACCCCCGAATCCGCCGCCGCCTGCCTGGTCGCGGCGGCCGAACACAGCGAGGCCGTCGAGGCCGTGGTCGAACTGAGCGAGGGCACCTGGCTGGTGCACTTCGAGACCGGCGGTGAATGCGTGGTGGAGTGGGCCGAATCGCCCCGGCGCCTGGTGGTGACGACGGCGCTGGGCGAGCCCGGCGACGCGGCGCGGGCCAAGGTGCACGAGGCCGGCCTGACCTTCAACCTGCTGTGGGGCGAACTGGGCTGCATGCGCCTGGCCAAGGACGACGAGGACGACAACCTGCTGCTGATCGGCGATGTGTTTCCCGGCGACGGCGGCGAGGCGCACGTGCTGCTGGCCAATGAACTGCTCCGCATCGAAGGCCTGCGCCTGTTCTGGTCGATGTACATCGACCGCGCCGGCAACACGCCCGACCAGGCAGCGCCCGACGTCACGTCGATGATGCTCACGCGCGCCTGATCGGCAGTAGGTCAGACCGCCATGAACGACACGACAACCCCACCGCCAGCCCGCAGCGGGTCATCCAGCGCGCCAAAACCCCCGGAAGGCACCACGCTCTACCTGCGCACGGCCACCCTGGAGGCACCCCGGGTGGTCACAGCGGCGGCCCAGGCGCGCCGCGCGCGGCTGATCGAAAGCGTGGCACGGCGCCGGCTGCGACTCGACGCCACCATTTCGCTGGTGCGCAGCCGCCACCTGGCCGACGCGGCACAGGCAGACCCGCAGCTTCAGGGCGACCTGCGCAAACTCATCGACTTCGTGCAGGCACCCACCCGGCGCCCGAAGGGGCCCGACACGGGCGACGCACCCGACGGCGATCTCAGCCGCTGAACAGGAAGTTCATCACGTCGCCGTCCTGAACGACGTAATCCTTGCCTTCGGCGCGCATCTTGCCTGCCTCTTTCGCGCCCTGTTCACCGCCGTGGGCGATGTAGTCGTCGAACGCGATGGTCTGGGCGCGGATATAGCCCTTCTCGAAGTCGGTGTGGATGACGCCGGCGGCCTGCGGCCCGGTGTCACCCTTGTGGATGGTCCACGCCCGCACTTCCTTTTCGCCGGCGGTGAAATACGTCTGCAAGCCCAGCAGGCCGTAGGCGGCGCGGATGAGCCGGTTCAGGCCGGGCTCCTCCAGCCCCATTTCGGCCAGGAACAGCTGGCGGTCTTCGTCGCCCATTTCGGCCATCTCGGCCTCGAGCTTGGCGCAAATGGCCACCACCGGCGCGTGCTGCGCGTCGGCATAGGCCTTGAGGCGGTCGAGCAGCGGGTTGTTCTCGAACCCGTCCTCGGCCACGTTCGCCACGAACATGGCCGGCTTGGCCGTGATGAGGAACAGCGGCTTGAGCAGCGCGCGCTCTTCCTTGCCGAGGTCGAGCGTGCGCACCGGCCGGCCTTCGTTCAGGGCGGCCTGGCATTTCTCGAGCAGCACCAGCAGCTTCTGGGCTTCCTTGTCGCCGGCGCGGGCGGTTTTCTGGGCGCGCAGGATGCCCTTGTCCACGGTGGACAGGTCGGCCAGGCACAGCTCGGTCTGGATCACCTCGATGTCGGCGATGGGGTCGACCCGGCCGGCCACGTGAATGACGTTCGGGTCTTCGAAACAGCGCACCACGTTGACCGTGGCGTCGGTTTCGCGGATGTGCGCCAGAAACTGGTTGCCCAGGCCTTCGCCCTTGCTGGCACCGGCCACGAGGCCGGCAATGTCCACGAACTCGACGATGGCCGGCACCACGCGCTGCGGCTTGACGATGGCCGAGAGCCGGGCCAGCCGGGGGTCGGGCACCTCGACCACGCCGGTGTTGGGCTCGATGGTGCAGAAGGGGTAGTTCTCGGCCGCGATGCCGGCTTTGGTCAGCGCGTTGAACAGGGTGGACTTGCCCACGTTGGGCAGGCCCACGATGCCGCATTTCAAGCTCATGGGGGAACCTCTTGACGAACCCGGCAGTGTAGCCGAGGGGGGTTTGGCAGCGGCTGGTGCCACCTGGCGCGTTCGTTCAAGACAGGTCGCGCAACGCACCGCAGCATCCGGGCATCCACCAACCCCGGAGGCTTCATGCAGATCACCGTCAACGAACAACCCCGCGACGTCGCCGAAGAATGGCGGGACGACGCACTGCTGTGGGTGCTGCGCGAGCACCTCGGTCTGGTCGGCACCCGGCACGGCTGCGGTGTGGGGCAATGCGGCGCGTGCACGGTGCTGGTGGACGGTGCGCCGCAGCGCGCCTGCCTGCTGCCGGTGCGCGCCGCGGCCGGTCGGCGCATCACCACGGTGGAAGGGCTGGCTGGCGCCGACGGGGCCTTGCACCCGGTGCAGCGCGCGTGGCTGGCCGAGCGGGTGCCGCAGTGCGGCTATTGCCAGGCCGGACAGATCGTGGCCGCGGTGGCGCTGCTGCGCGAGCATCCCTCGCCCAGCGACGGGCAGATCGACACCGCACTGGCCGGCCACCTGTGCCGCTGCGGCACCCAGCAGCGGGTGCGGGCGGCGATTCATCGCGTGGCACGGGGGCAGGCATGAGGCGCCGCGCCCTGCTCCAGGCCGGCGCCCTGCTCGCCGTGGGCTTCTCGCTCGGTGGCTGTGCACTGCCGGTGTTTCCCAAACGGCCCACGTCGGACCACACCGATGCGCGGGGCTGGATCCGCCACCAGAACGGGCGGTTCACGCTGGCGCTGCCCCGCATCGAAATGGGCCAGCACATTGCCGGCGCGCTGCGCCAGGTGGCCGCGCTGGAGCTGGGCGTGGACGCCGCAACGATCCGGGTGGAGCTGCCCGCCACCGACGGCATCGCGCGGGTTCGGGCCACCGTGGGCAGCGAATCCGTGCGCGACTTTGCCTTGCCGCTGGCACAGGCCTGCGCCACCCTGCGCGAGGCACTGGCGCGCGGCCAGACCACCGGCGAGCTGACCGCCGAGCCGCTGCCGCGCGAGGCGCTGCGGGCGTTCAGGCGCGACCGCCCGCGGCCGGACGCGCCCCTGGTGCATGGCCGGGAAATCGTGGTGGGTGCGCCGCTGTACGTGGCGGATGTTCGCCCGCCGGGCCTGCTGTTCGGCCGCGTGCTGCGCGCGCAGACATCGCCGGAACTGCGATCGAGACCGTTGGCCTGGAACGAGGCCGCCGCGCGGGCGGTGCCGGGGTTCGTGGCCATCGTGGCCGACCCGGCGCTGCGCCAGGCGCAGGCCGACGGACTGGGCATCGTGGCGCGCACCCCGGGCGCGCTGGACCGCGTCGAAGCCGCACTGGCCACACGCTGGCAGGTGGACGACGACACCACGGGCAACAACGACACGGTGGCGCGCCTGATCGACATCGACACCCTGACCACCAACAGCCCGCCACCGAACAAGGTCGTCACCCAAGGCCGGATCGACCGCGAAGCACCCTGGGACGTGGACCTGCGGATCGACATCCCGCTGGCGGCGCACGCCGCCATCGAACCGCGCGCCGCCGTGGCCGCGCCCTCGGGCGACGGGCTCGACCTGTGGGTCGGGTCGCAGGACGCCTTCTACCAGCGCGACGTGGTGGTCAAGACCCTGGGCCTGTCCGAAGACCGGGTGCGGGTGCACCCGTGCCGCGTGGGCGGTGCGTTCGGCGGCAAGACGCTCTGCACGGTCGAACTCGAGGCCGCGGTGCTGGCGCGCGCCGTGAGTGCGCCGGTGAAGGTGCAATGGACCCGCGCGCAGGAGTTTCGCCAGGGCTTTCACCGCCCGCCTTCCAGCCACCGCATCCGTGCCCGCGTGCGCGACGGGCGACTCACCGACTGGCAGCACCATTTCGCGGGAAGCCACATCCTGTTCACCTCGGCCGGCGTGCCCGCGTGGCTGCAGCGGCTCACCGATCTGGCCGTGGGCGACCCGGGCGTGGCGCGCGGTGCTGCCCCGCCCTACGAGGTGCCGCGCAAGGACGTTCGTTTTGCGCTGGCGCGCCTGCCGGTGTTCACCGGACCCTGGCGCGGACTGGGCGCCGGCCCCAACGGACTGGCGGTGGAATCGGCCATGGACGAATGCGCCCGGGCGGCCGGTCTCGACCCGGTCGCGTTTCGGCTGCAGCACCTCACCGACCCCCGGCTGGCCAGAACCCTGCGCGCGGCCGTGCAGGCATCGCCCCCCGCGCCGACGGCCCCACGGAGCGGACGCGGTGTGGCCTGCGGCACCTACAAGGAAACCAGCCACGCCGCGGTGGTGGCCGACGTGCAGGTGGCCGCCGACGGAACGGTTCGGGTGACGCACCTCACCTGCGCCCACGACTGCGGCCATGTGGTGGACGCCGACACCGTGCGCGCGCAGTGCGAAGGCAACCTGGTGTGGGGACTGGGCATGGCCCTCATCGACCAGATGCGCGTGCAGGATGGCGCGGTGGTGAGCGACAGCTTTGCCGCGGCCCCCATTCCGCGCATCACCGACCTGCCCGCCCTGCGCGTGGTGCTGGTCGATGAAGGCGAGCCGGCGGGCGGTGCCGGCGAAACCGCCATCGTGCCCACCGCCGCCGCGATCGCCAACGCGGTGCGCGCGGCCACGGGCCGGCGGCCGACCCGGTTTCCGCTGAACCCGGCCGACTTCGCGCAGACTTGAGCCATGGACGATTTTGCTTCGGCCGCCATGATGCGGGTGGTGCGCGAGGGCCTGCGCCGCCAGGGCATCGCCCCGCCGCCGGCGCCTGCGCAGCGCGGCGGCCAGGTGGCACTGCCCGACAAGCGAGCGCGGTTAGAAGCGCTGTGGGCGGCGCACGGCCCGCAGGTGATCGCCCGCCTGGGCGAGGCGGTGCACGGCATGGGCGAAGACCCTTTGCTCACGGCATTTGCCCCCGCGCGCGACCCGCTCGACCTGATCGAGCGCTGGCAGCGGCTGGAGCGCTTCGTGCATTCAAGGCACCGGGTGGAGGTGGTCGATCGCGGAGAGCACCACCTGCGGTGGCGCCATGTGTCGCTGCGCCCGGGTGAACCGCCGACAGCCGCCGAAGACCTGCTGGTGGCCGGGGTGCTGGTGGCGCTGGTGCACCGATCGGGTTGGCGGGGGCTGGACGCCCGGGTGGCCGGCGACCGTGTCTGGCGCTGCCGCGACGGCCAGTGGCAACGGGACCGCTGGCCGGACGAGCTGCACACCTGGGAATGGCGGTGGCGTGGCCTGCCGCTGCAGCCCGCCGTGCAGGCGACCGGCGATGGCCTTGCACTGCTGAGCGCCGACCCGGGTTGCGCCTGGTCGCTGAGGCGGCTGGCGGAGTCACTGGGCACCAGCCCGCGCACCCTGCAGCGGCGGTTGGGTGAACAGGGCCGGACGTTTCGCGAATGCCTCACGCTGGCGCGGCTGAACCATGCAGCGCGCAGGCTGACCGAAGGCCAGGCCGGCCTGGCCGAAATCGGCTACCTGAGCGGGTTTGCCGACCAGCCCCATTTCACGCGCCAGTTCCGCGCGCACACGGGGCTCACCCCGGCCCAGTACCGCGAACAGTTCGGTCCGCTGCTCAGTCGAAGCGCCACGGGCCGGTGACCCGCTGGCCGACGCGCAGCACCTGGCCGTCGCCTTCGAGCACGATGGCGTTCATGCCGAAAGTGATCGCCCCGCCCACGCGGGCATCCTGCCGGTAGCCCTGCAGTGCATCGCCCACGGCGTGCCCGGTGGCCGCCGTGTCGGGGTCGACATCGGGAATGGAACAGCGCGCGCACGGCTTCACGGGCTCGACCACCGCGCGGCCGGCGTCGGTGTGGATGGTCAGCGGACCAGTGCGGTCTTCGTCGTGCGCCTCCACGCCGCCCAGCACCAGGTTCGGGCGCACGCGGCGCTGGTCCACGGCGGGTGCGCCCGCCGCCGACAGGCGTTCATTGAGGCCGGCCAGCGACGCACTGCTGGTCACCAGCAGGGCAAAACCGTCGGCGAACTGCGTGCCCGCCTCGCGGCCGCCGGTCCAGCGGGGGTCGCTGGGCCGGCGCACGTCGGGATCGAACCTTGCCAGGCGGAGCTTCTTCAGCGAAGCCGGCGCGTCGGCGCCCAGAAAATCACTGAACCACTGGGCCGCCAGGTCGCCCATGTCGCAGGCCGCCACTTCGTCGTCCCAGACCCGCACCTTCAGGGGACCTTCGGCGGCGTCCAGCTGCAGGTGCAGCGCGAGCATGCCGGGTGCCCGGAGCACGAGCTGCCCCATCCGGAACGCGGGCTGGATCAGCGCCATGCGCGGCAATTCCCGCTGACTCACGAATTCCCCCCGTTCGTCGACCACCATCCAGGCGCGGTCGTACAGCAGACCGGTGTCGGTGAGCTCGGCCTCGTTCACCCGCACGCCGGCGCAGGACTTCACGGGGTAGATCCAGAGTTCGTCGATGGTGGCCTGCACGTCGGCGGTTTCGGTCATGGCAGAGAGGATCAAGGGGTCGCAGAAGCGCCGGATTGTGCCCTGCTCCTAAAATCGGTCCATGTCATCGAACGCCAATGCACGACGCGCCGACGTGGCCATCCGCGGCGCCGGCGTGGTGGGTCAGACCCTGGCCCTGCTGCTCGCCAGGGAACGCCTGCGCGTGGCCCTGGTCACCCCCGATGCCCCGCCCCGCCGCGACGACGTGCGCGCCTACGCCCTCAACACCGCGTCGCGGGACCTGCTGGTCGCCCTGCGCGCCTGGCCCGATCAGGTGCCCGGTGCCGTCACCGCGGTGCGGGGCATGCGCGTGCACGGCGATGCCGAAGGCGCCTTGCGGTTCGATGCCACCGAACTCGGCGCCGACGCGCTGACCTGGATCGTGGACGTGCCGGCCCTGGAGCAACGCCTGGCCGAGGCCGTGGGCTTCGCGGCCGGGGTGGAGCGAACCACCGAAGCGCCCGCGGCGCGGTTGACGGTGGTCTGCGAGGGCCGCCACAGCGCCACGCGCGAATCGATCGGCCTCGAACACGACGTTCGCCCCTACCCGCACAAGGCGCTGGCCGCGCGCTTGCGGGCCGAACAGCCGCACGGCGGCGTGGCCCGCCAGTGGTTTGCCGACGGCGAGGTGCTGGCCCTGCTGCCCATGGGCGGCGACAGTGGCCACGACCTCGCGCTGGTGTGGTCGCTGCCCACCGCACAGGCCGACGACTGGCTTCGCGCCGACCCGGCTGCGCTGGCCGCCGCGATTCAGGCGCGCAGCCAGCAGGCACTCGGCACGCTCACGCTGACGTCGCCCGCCCAGGGCTGGCCGCTGCAGTTGTCGCGCGCGCGACGCTGGGTGGCGCAGACCGGGCAGGGCACGCTGGTGCTCGCGGGCGACGCCGCCCACGCGGTGCACCCGCTGGCCGGCCAGGGGTTGAACCTGGGTCTGGCCGACGCCGCCGAGCTGGCCCGCGTGCTGCACGGCCGCGAGTACTGGCGCGAACTTGACGACCCGAAACTGCTCAGACGCTACGAGCGGGCCAGGGCCGCCGACGTGCAGGCCATGGCCTGGGTGACGGACGGCCTGTTTTCGCTGTTCGGCGTGTCGGACACCCGGGTGCAGATGCTTCGCAACCGTGGCCTGTCCGGATTCGACCGCAGCGGCCCGCTCAAACGCTGGTTCGCGCGCCAGGCCATGGGCCTGTCGCTCTGAAATCCACCCCCGACTTCCCCACACCGATCCGCCCGATGAAACACCTCCGCTCCCTCCTGCTCGGCCTGATCGCCACCATCGGCCTGAGCGCTTTCGCGCAGGAGGCGGTCATCCGCAAGAACCTGCCCGAGCGCCTGCCCAACTTTCCGGCCATCGAAGAGGTGTCCAGAACGCCGTTCCCCGGTCTGTGGGAAGTCCGCCTGAGCGGCAACCAGCTCGTTTACACCGACGACGCGGCCACCCTCGTGCTGGGCGGACCGCTCATCGACACCCGCAACCGGGTCAACCTGACCGAAGCCCGCCTCGAGCAACTCAACGCCATCGCCTTCAAGGACCTGCCGCTCAAGGACTCCTTCAAGCTGGTCAAGGGCAAGGGCACGCGCCAGTTTGCGGTCTTCGAAGACCCCAACTGCGGGTTCTGCAAGCGCCTGCACCGCGAACTGGCACAGATTGAGGACGTCACGGTGCACGTGTTCCTGATCCCGGTGCTCGGCCCCGATTCGCTCGAGAAATCGCGCCGCATCTGGTGCGCCAAGGACCGCGCCAAAACGTACAGCGCGTGGATGATCAACCAGCAGCCGCCCGAGGCGGCCAGCTGTGACACGACGGCGATCGAACGCAACGGCCAGCTGGCGGCGCGGCACGGCATCAACGGCACGCCCACCCTGATCTTCGCCAACAACACCCGTGTGCCGGGCTTCATCACCGCCGACCGGATCGAGGCCGCACTGAAGGAAACCAAGCCCCGATGAGCGCCGACCCCATTGCCCTGGGCGACGCGCCCCGGGGCGGCACGCCCGATGCCCTGATTCATGCCCTGGGCTACGCCGGGCTGCTGCCATTTGCCGGCCTCGCGGCTTTGGTGTGGCTGGTGCCCGCCGAGCCGGCCGCCTGGGTGGCGATGGCGCTGACCACCTACGCAGCGCTCATTGCGTCGTTCCTGGGCGGCATCCATTGGGGGGTGGCGTTTGCCCGTGCCGACGCACGGCCTGCCCACCTCGTCTGGGGCGTGCTGCCCTCGCTGCTGGCCTGGCCGGGTCTGCTCATGCCCGCTTACGCCGGTCTGCCGCTGCTGGGCGCCGTGCTGCTGGCCTGCTACCTGGTTGACCGCAAGCTCTATCCGCCCGCCGACCTGTCGCGCTGGCTCACGCTGCGCTGGCGCCTGTCGGCGGTGGCGGCCCTTTCGTGTTTTGTTGCGGCAGGAGCCGTCTGATGGCCTCTCGCAGCAAGACCGCCAGTTCGCCCATCCGGTACCGCGTCGAGGTGCTCGACGCGCACGCCCATCTGTTCGCCGTCACCCTGACGGTCGCACGACCGGCCCGCGCCCAGAAGCTGGTGCTGCCGGTCTGGATTCCCGGCAGCTACCTGGTGCGGGAGTTCTCGCAACACCTGCAGCGACTGCAAGCCTGGCAGGCCGGCCAACCGGTGGCGCTGCAACAGCTCGACAAACACCGCTGGCAGGCCGATTGCGAAGCCAACGCCGAGCTTGAGGTGCGCTACGAGATCTACGCCTTCGATGCCTCGGTTCGAACCGCCTGGCTCGACGGCACACGCGGCTTCTTCAATGCCACCAGCACCTGCCTTCGGGTGGTGGGGCAGGAAGACCTGCCGCATGCGCTGGAGGTGGCGCATGGCGCATCGCCCGCGGGCTGGTCGGTGGCCACAGGGCTGCCGCCCCAGCGGGTGGACGATCACGGCTGGGGTCTGTACCGCGCCGGCGACTACGACGAACTGGCCGACTGCCCCTTCACCATGGGGCCCTTCTTCAGCGCCGATTTCGTGGCGGCGGGTGTGCCGCACCGTTTCGTCATCACCGGCGCGGGCGGCTGGGTCGACACCGAGCGGCTGATCGAGGACACGCGCCGCATCTGCGAAACGCAGATCGCTTTCTGGCATGGCGATGGAGCGCCGCCATTCGAGCGCTACGAGTTCATGCTGCACGCCAGCGGCGACGGTTACGGGGGACTGGAGCACCGCAACAGCACCGCGCTGATCTGCCAGCGCGGCGACCTGCCCGCGCGCCGCGCCAATGACGACAAACCTCCGGCGCTCAAATCCACCGACGGCTACACGACGCTGCTCGGTCTGATCAGCCACGAGTACTTCCACACATGGAACGTGAAGCGGCTGCGCCCGATGGAGTTCGCGCGGTACGACTACGACCGCGAGAACCACACCGAACTGCTGTGGTTCTTCGAGGGCTTCACCAGCTACTACGACGACCTGTTCCTGCGGCGTGCGAACCTGATCGACGACACCGCCTACCTGCAACTGGTGGCCAAGAACGTCAACCAGGTGCACCAGACACCGGGGCGGCTGGTGCAGACCGTGGCGCAGGCGAGTTTCGACGCCTGGGTGAAGTACTACCGCGTGGGCGAGAACACCCCCAACGCCACCGTCAGCTACTACACCAAGGGCGCGCTGGTGGCCCTGTGCCTGGACCTCACGCTGCGCCTCGAAGGCCACACCACGCTGGACGCCGTGTTGCGCGAGCTCTGGGCGCGCACCCAAGGCGGACCGATGCGCGAGACCGACCTGCGGCGCGCACTGAAGAAGCTCGGCCGCCGCAGCTTCGATGGCGAAATCGACGCGTGGGTGCACAGCACGGCCGACCTGCCGGTGGAAAAGCTGCTGGCCGCCCACGGCGCCAAGCTCCAGCACGACGCAGCGCCACTGGCCCAGCAACTCGGTCTGCGGGTGGCAGAGAGTGGGGGTTCGATCACCCTCAAGACGGTGCTGCGCGGCGGCGCCGCCGAGGCGGCCGGCATGGCCGCGGGCGATGAATGGCTGGGGGTTGAATTTGCAGCGCAGCGCCGCGGTGGTCTGCCCGAGGCCTGGCGCCTGCACCGCCTGGACGACGTTCAGGCGTTGCGGGGTGGACGCTCGCGGCTCACGGCGCTGGTGTCACGCGACCGGCACCTGATGCGCCTGCCCCTGGCCTGGCCGGTCGAACAGAAAAGCCTGCGGCTGGTGGTGGGTGACGCAAGCCGCCTGGCGAAGTGGCTCGCCGATGGCGACGGGGCTCAGGCCGATGGGAGCCGCGGCACCACTTCCTGATCGAACTGGGCCACGGTCGCCGAGTTCTTGAAATTGAGCAGGCCGTCGCGCACCCGCGGCAGCGCGGCCTGAAGTTCGGCAGCGGTCTTGCAACCCTCGACCCGGATCGCCAGGCTTTCGCCCATGGGACCGAGGCGGTCATTCACAAAGCGGACCACCAGGCGGCGGGCGTCGGCAAACGGCAACACATCGGCGGCGGGGGCGGCCGCCACCGGGGCCGCATCCACCACCGCGGTCAGCACCGGCGGCGCAGGCGGCGTCTGGCTCTCGATCCAGCCCTGAGCAATCAACTGCTCCAGCAGGGGCGCAGCGGCGCCGTCGCTGCCGAGCAGCTTGTCCAGCTCGCCCACGCTCCGCTTGCCATCAACCATGATGAGCAGCGAGCGCAACCGCGGCCCCAGGCCGGCGGGACGGCTCGACATGGCCTCACGGCCCTGATCCGTCTTCGAGAAAACGATGTGTTTGTCCATGGCACCCCAACCTTTGGGCCGGACTGTAACCATACCCCCTGGGGCACACCACCGGGTTTGACCTCAACGGCGCGCCAGGGGTGACAGGCTTCACACTCAGCGTGGCCGCTGGTCCACAACCCGCTTGGCTTTGCCCTGGCTGCGCTCCACCCCGCCCTCGGGCCTGAGCTCCACTTCGATGCTGGTGCCCACGAACACCTTGACGTCGTGCTGGAGCGCCCGCGCGGCGGCCTGTGCCTCGGGCGCTTCGGGCGGCAGACCCGGGCGCGTTTCGACCTTCACGCTGAGGCAGTCCATGGGGCCTTCGCGGGTGAGCACACACTGATAGTGCGCCGTCAGCGCCGGCTGCTTGAGGATGAGTTCCTCGATTTGCGTGGGGAAGACGTTGACCCCGCGCACGATCATCATGTCGTCGCTGCGGCCGGTGATCTTCTCCATGCGGCGCATGGTTCGGGCGGTGCCGGGCAACAGACGGGTGAGGTCGCGCGTGCGGTAGCGGATGATCGGCAGCGCCTCTTTGGTCAGGCTGGTGAACACCAACTCACCCAGTTCGCCGTCGGGCAGCACGCGGCCGGTCTCGGGGTCGATGATCTCCGGGTAGAAATGGTCCTCCCAGATGGTGGGGCCATCCTTGGTTTCGACGCACTCGTTGGCCACACCGGGGCCCATCACCTCGGACAGGCCGTAGATGTCCACGGCGTCGATGCCCATGCGGCGTTCGATGGCCTGGCGCATGTCGTTGGTCCAGGGTTCGGCCCCGAAGATGCCCACGCGCAGCGAGCTGCGCACCGGGTCAAGACCCTGGCGCTCGAACTCGTCGGCGATCGCCAGCATGTAGCTGGGCGTGACCATGATGATGTCGGGGCGGAAGTCCTGGATGAGCTGCACCTGGCGCTCGGTCTGGCCTCCGCCGAAAGGCACCACCGTGAGGCCGAGCTTCTCGGCGCCGTAATGGGCACCCAGCCCGCCCGTGAACAGGCCGTAGCCATAGCTCACATGCACCAGGTCACCGGGCCGGGCACCGCTGGCGCGGATGCTTCGCGCCACCACCGAGGCCCAGGTGTCGATGTCGCGCTGCGTGTAGCCCACCACCGTGGGCTTGCCGGTGGTGCCGCTGCTGGCGTGGATGCGGGCACAGCGCTCGCGCGGCACCGCGAACATCCCGAACGGGTAGTTGTCGCGCAGGTCGGACTTGGTGGTGAAGGGGAATTTCGCCAGGTCCTCCAGCGACCGGCAATCGTCCGGGTGCACGCCCGCGGCCTCGAACTTGGCCCGGTACACCGGTGAATTGGCCCAGGCATGCGCCAACGTGGCGCGCAAACGCCCGAGCTGGAGCGCCCGCAGTTCGTCGACGCCGGCTTTCTCGATCGGTTCCAGGGGAAAGGCTTTCATGCGGGGTCCTCTTCGGGAAACACGGTGCCGGCGATCTGGGCGCTCTTGCCGCGGAACATGGCCACGACCTCGCCGCGCTGGTTGGTCACCTTCATGTCGTAAATGCCGTGGCGGCCCGAGAGCGTCTGCTCCACGCCTTCGCAGGTGAGCACATCGCCATCGTGGGCAGGGCGCAGGAATTCGATCGAGCAGCCCGCGGCCACGGCATTGCGGTTGTGGCTGTTGCAGGCGAACGCAAAGGTGGAATCGGCCAGCGTGAAGATGAAGCCACCGTGGCAGATCCGGTGGCCGTTGAGGTGCAGCGGCCTGACCGCCATGCGCATGCGCGCGCGGCCGGGCTCGCAGGCCAGCAGCTCCATGCCCAGGGTGTCCTTGCTGGCCACGTCGTTGGCGAACATGGCTTCGCCGACCTTTCTGGCGCGGTCCTGCGGGGTCATCATTCGCCCTTGAAGCGCGCCGGGCGCTTTTCGCGGAAGGCCATCACGCCCTCGATGTAGTCGTGCGTTCGGCCGAGCATCGACTGGGTGTCGCGCTCGACGTCGAGCTGCTCGCTGAAACCGCGCGTGGACGCTTCGCGCAGCAGGCCGCGCGTGGCCACCAGCGCCTTGGTGGGCATGGCCGCCAGGCGATCGGCGAGCGCCATCGACGCGGCCACGCAATCGTCGGCTACGTCCCACACCATGCCCCATTCCTTGGCCTGGGCGGCGGGCAGCTTGTCCCCGGTCATGGCCAGTGCCATGGCGCGCGCCAGGCCCAGCCGCTCGACCAGCAGCCAGCTGCCCCCGGCATCCGGAATCAAGCCGATCTTGCTGAAGGCCTGGATGAAGCTGGCGCCGGGCGCCGCAATGGCGATGTCGCAGCACATGGCCAGCGACGCGCCGGCGCCCGCCGCCACGCCGTTCACCGCCGCGATGGTGGGCATGCGCAGCGCCATCAGGCGGCGCGCGGTGGGGTTGAAGGCCTGCTCGATGACCGGGCCCGGGTCGGCACGCCGCACCAGGTCGGGACCGGGCTCGAAGTCGAATTCCGCCAGGTCGGCACCGGCGCAGAACCCCCGCCCGGCCCCGGTGATGACCAGCGCGCGGATGGCCGCATTGGCCTCGGCACGGTCCAGCGCGGCCCACAGATCACGGTGCATGGCGCGGGTGAAGCTGTTCAATGCCTCGGGCCGGTTGAGCGTGAGCAAGGCCACGGCCCCGCGCTCTTCGTACACCACGCAGGTGTCGCTCATGGTGTCTCCTTCTGGTTGCTGTGCCGGTCAATTTACCATTAACCAACCGAACGGTCGGCTAACGAATACCCGCATGGGCGGCCCGCTATAGTGCCCGCCTGACCCCATTCCATCCCCGAGGAGATTCCATGAGCACCGCCCCCGAACTGATCACCGTGCGCACCGAAGGGCGTGTCGGCATCGTCACCCTGAACCGGCCCAAGCAACTCAATGCGCTGAACGACCAGCTCATGAACGAACTGGGTGCGGCGCTCAAGGCATTCGACGACGACGACGGCATCGGCTGCATGATCGTCACCGGCAGCGAAAAGGCGTTTGCCGCGGGGGCCGACATCGGTGCCATGGCGAAGTACACCTTTGCCGACGTCTACAAGGGCGACTACATCACCCGCAACTGGGAAACCATCCGCAGCGTGCGCAAGCCGGTGATCGCGGCCGTGAGCGGCTTTGCGCTTGGTGGCGGCTGCGAGCTGGCCATGATGTGCGACTTCATCATCGCCGCCGACAACGCGAAGTTCGGCCAACCCGAGATCAAGCTCGGCATCATCCCCGGCGCCGGTGGCACCCAGCGCCTGCCACGCGCGGTGGGCAAGGCCAAGGCCATGGACCTGGTGCTCACCGGTCGCATGATGGACGCGGCCGAGGCCGAACGCGCAGGGCTGGTGAGCCGCGTGGTGCCACTGGACAAACTGATGGAAGAAACGCTGGCGGCGGCCCTCATGATCTGTGAGTACTCGCTGCCCAGCGTGATGGCGGCCAAGGAATCGGTGAACCGCGCCTTCGAGGGCGGGCTGGCCGACGGCGTCATGTTCGAGCGGCGCCTGTTCCACGCGCTGTTCGCCACCGACGATCAGAAAGAAGGCATGGACGCGTTCGTGAACAAGCGCAAGGCGGCGTTCAGGCACGCCTGACGCGGCGGCGCTGACAGGTGGTAACACCATGAAAGCGCGGCACGGCCTATAAGGGGTCACCCACGACCGCCGAGGAGACCCCACATGACGACCCGCCGCCGCTTTCTCTGGCTGGTGCCCGCTTCGGGCGCCGCCGTCCTGGGTGCCTGTTCCAAGGCGCCCGAACCGGCCTCCGGGGCCCCGGCTCCTTCGCCTTCGGCGGCCGAGTACCCGACACCCGCACCCCCTCCCCCTCCTGCGGCGGCGCCTGCGCCCGCACCTTCGCCGGCCGCCGCGCCGGCGGCACCCGGTCCGCTGGTGCAGGAATCCGATCCGACCGCCGTGGCCCTGGGTTACCGCGCCGACGCCGCGACCGTGGACAAGACCAAACACCCCGCCTTCACCGAAGGCCAGCGCTGTGGCACCTGCCAGCTCTACCAAGGCGCGGCCGGCGCCGAATCCGGCCCCTGCCCCCTGTTCCCGGGCAAGCAGGTCACCGCCAAGGGATGGTGCGCCTCGTACGTGAAGAAGGCCTGAGTTTGGCTATAATGCAGGGCTTCGGCGATATAGCTCAGTTGGTTAGAGCGCAGCATTCATAATGCTGATGTCGGTGGTTCAAGTCCACCTATCGCCACCAACTTCTCGAAGGCGGGTGCCGGCAACGGCCACCCGCCTTTTTGCTTTCCGCCCCCGCTCAACATGGCCCTCAAGTCCACCGTCTTCAAGGCGAGCCTGCAGATCGCCGACATCGACCACGCTTACTACGCCGACCACACCCTGACGCTGGCGCGCCACCCGAGCGAGACCGACGAGCGCATGATGGCCCGGCTGGCTGCGCTGGCACTGAATGCCCACGAGTTGGTGGACACCTGCAAGGGCGACGGCACGCTGGCGTTTGGCGCCGGCCTGTCCGACCCCGACGACCCCGATGTCCTGCTGACCGACTTCACCGGCCGCAAGCGCCTGTGGATCGAGGTCGGCCAGCCCGAGGACAAGCCGCTGGCCAAGGCGTGCAGCCAGGCCGACGCGGTGCGCCTGTACACATTCGCATCGTCGGCCGAGGTGTGGTGGCGCGGCATCGAGGGCAAGCTGTCTCGGCTCGACCGGTTGCAGGTCTGGCGCCTGCCGGTGGAGGCAGCGCCGGCGCTGGCCTCGCTGGCCGAGCGCAGCATGCAGTTGCAGGCCACCCTGCTCGAGGGGGTGCTCACGCTCAGCGGGGAACGTGGGAGCGTGAGCCTGGAGCCCGTGCGCTGGAAATGAGCCGCCGCCGGCGGGGTCAGCGGGGCGCTCGCCCGTGCTCGACCCAGATCAGCCCGCCGGTGTCCACCCCCACCTGGCGCGCCTGCGCCAGCAGGCGCTCACGCACGGCAGGGTCGAGCCGGGGCTCGCGCGCCAGGATCCACAGGTAACCGGTGTCGGGGCCGATCACCATGGCCCAGCGGTAGTCGGGGTCCAGCGCCATCACGTGGTAGCCGCCCCAGATGGGCCCGAAGAACGACACCTTGAGCGAAGCGGTCTGCGGATCGCCGACGAACTTCGCCACCCCTTCGGCCTGCTTCCATTCGCCTCGCTCGGGGTCGTACCCGCGGTTGAGGACGCTCACCGCGCCATCGCCCTTCAGGCCGTAGGTGGCACTGACGTCGACCAGCCCCCGCTCGAAACGGTGGTCCAGCCGCGCCACTTCGTACCAGGTGCCCAGGTAGCGTTGCAGGTCGAACGGACGCACCGGTTGAACGCCGGCCGGCACCGCGGTGAAACAGCCGGCCAGCGCGAGGCTGGCCAGCCCGAGCATCAGGGCGAGGATGAAACGCGGCGCAGAACGGTGTGTCGAAGGCATGGGCCATTGTGGGGCCAACACCGCACGGTGTCTGTGCGGGCACCGTCCGTCCGCCGGGCGCGTGCGACAATTCGCGCTTCGTTCAGCCTCTGGATCTACACCATGAACCGCTGCCTCACACGCCCCGTGCCCATGCTCGTCCTTGTACTGGCACTGGCCGGCACGGCGCACGCACAGACCCGCTCGCGCGACTTCCCCAAGGAGGCCCTGCGCGGCGAGATGACGGTCAAGCAACCGCCCTACATCGAGATGGACGACCGCGTGACGCGGCTGTCGCCCGGCGCACGGGTGTTCGATGAAGGCAACCGGGTCATGCGCCCGTCCGGGCTGGTCAACCGGGAACTCACGGTCAATTACATGCTGGACCGCCGCGGCCAGGTGACACACGCCTGGATCCTCACCGCGGACGAGGCGAAGGAAAAGCGCCCCGGTTACGGGGTGCAGCGCAACTTCACGTTCGAGTCGCAGCAGACCTCGGACAACACCCAGGGCCAGCCGGCCGAGCCGGCCAAGGCCAACTGACCTCCCCCGGTTTCACGCGCCCCGAACCCGGGCGCACCCTGGGCGCCACCGCGCCCGCAGGAGCATTGCCATGACCCGCAAAGTCTTCATCAAGACGTTCGGCTGCCAGATGAACGAGTACGACTCGGACAAGATGGCCGACGTGCTCAACGCGGCCGAGGGCTACGTGCCCACCGACGACCCCGAGCAGGCCGACCTGATCCTCTTCAACACCTGCTCGGTGCGCGAAAAAGCGCAGGAAAAGGTGTTCTCGGACCTCGGCCGGGTCAAGCACCTCAAGCAGAAGGGCGTGCTGATCGGCGTCGGGGGCTGCGTGGCCAGCCAGGAGGGCGAGGCCATCATCCAGCGCGCACCGTTCGTGGACGTGGTGTTCGGGCCGCAGACGCTGCACCGCCTGCCCGAGATGCTGGCCCAGCGGCAGAAGCTGTCCCGCCCGCAGGTGGACATCAGCTTTCCCGAGATCGAGAAGTTCGACCACCTGCCCCCCGCCAAGGTGGACGGCGCCTCGGCCTTCGTGTCCATCATGGAGGGCTGCTCCAAGTACTGCAGCTACTGCGTGGTGCCCTACACAAGGGGCGAAGAGGTCAGCCGACCCTTCGACGACGTGCTGGTGGAGGTCGCCGGGCTGGCCGACCAGGGCGTCAGGGAGGTGACGCTGCTCGGGCAGAACGTCAACGCCTACCGGGGCACCATGGGCGACAGCGGCGAGATCGCCGACTTCGCGCTGCTGCTCGAGTACGTGGCCGAGATTCCGGGCATCGAACGCATCCGCTACACCACCAGCCACCCGAACGAATTCACGCCGCGCCTGATCGAGGCCTACGCGAAGATCCCCAAGCTGGTGAACCACCTGCACCTGCCGGTGCAGCACGGCTCTGACCGGATCCTCATGGCCATGAAGCGCGGCTACACCGCGATGGAATACAAGAGCACCGTCCGCAAGCTGCGCGCGATTCGCCCCGACATTTCCATGAGCAGCGATTTCATCGTCGGCTTTCCGGGCGAGACCGAAGACGACTTCAACAAGATGATGAAGCTGATCGAAGACATCGGCTTCGACAGCAGCTTCTCGTTCATCTTCAGCCCGCGGCCGGGCACGCCCGCGGCCAACCTGCCCGACGAGACGCCGCACGAGGTGAAGCTCAAGCGGCTGCAGCACCTGCAAGCCACCATCGAAGCCAACGTGAGGCGCATCAGCGCCAGCCGCGAAGCCACGGTGCAGCGCATCCTGGTGGAAGGTCCCTCGCGCCGCCCGGGCAAGGACGAGAACGGTCAACTCAAGGCCGAACTCATGGGCCGCACCGAGTGCAACCGCATCGTCAACTTCGACGGCGGTCCCAACGGGGCGAGGCTGGTGGGACAGATGATCGACGTCCGCATCACCCAGGCCCTGCCCCATTCGCTGAGGGGCGAAGTGCTGGTGCGCGAAGCCGCCTGACGACCCCACGGCACTGCCCGCGTGAGACCGTCGTCGCTGTCGTTCCAGCAACTGCTGCTGATCGCCTTCGTGCTGATCGGGGCGCTGCTGGGCTCGGCCGCCGTGCGCGCGCTGTTCTCGCTGGAGACCCTGCTCGAACAAAGCCGCGAGGGAACGGCCCAGGCAATCGCGTTGTCCACCGCGGCACAGTCGCTGTCGGAGCGCAGCCTCACCATGGAGCGCGCTGCACGGCAGTCGCTCGTGCTGGGTGACCGACCGCTGCGGCAGCGCTTCATCGAGGCCTCGGGCAACGCGCGCGACATCCTGAAACGGCTCGAGGACAACGAGTTGCCAGCGGACTTTGCCGAACCCTGGCGGCGGCAGATCGACGTGGTGAGCGGGCTGCTGGAGGGCCCCGCTGAAACGGCCCTCGACCGCGAACGCGAAGTGGCGCGCGCCTTTCGCGAGCTCGACGGCCACAGCGCTGCGATTGCGCAGAAGGTTCAGGCCATCATCGCCGCGCGCAACGAGGCGTTGCAGGCCGGTTTCGAGCGCAGCCGGCAGCAGCTCACGCAGATCGTGACCGGATCGATTCTGCTGGCCGCGCTGATGGCGGTGGGTTTCGGGATCTGGCTGGCCAAACCGTTTCAACGGCTCGAGCGCGCCATCGTCGCGCTCGGCGAGAACCGGCTCGACCGGCCGATCGACATCCGCGGCCCGAAAGACGTTCGGCGCGTGAGCCAGCAGCTGGACTGGCTGCGGCTGCGACTGACCGAACTCGATGCCGACAAGTCGCGCTTCCTGCGCCATGTGTCGCACGAACTCAAGACACCGCTGGCGTCGCTGCGCGAAGGTGTGGCGGTGCTGGGCGACGGCGTGGCCGGCCCGCTCAACCCGAACCAGGCCGAAGTGGTGAACATCCTGCAGCACAACACCCAGGTGCTGCAGTCGCAGATCGAAGCGCTGCTGAGCTTCAACGCCGCGGCGTTCGAGGCACGGCAGCTCAAGCGGGAGAGAACCGACCTGCGCGCCCTTCTGGAGGACCAGGTGGAAGCGCAGCGCCTTCACTGGCAGTCCCTCGGGCTGGGGGTGCGGGTGGAAGGCGAGGCGGTGCACGCGCAGGTCGACCGGGAGAAGATGGCGTCGGCCATCGGCAACCTGCTGCTCAACGCCATCCGCTTCTCGCCGTACGGCGGCTCCATCCGGCTGGTGTTGCTGGCCTTGCCGGCCCGGGTCAGCATCGACATCATCGACCAGGGTCCCGGCGTTGCGCCGACCGACAGGGACCGGATCTTCGAACCCTTCTACCGCGGCGAGCGGCAGCCCGAGGGCGCGGTGCGTGGCACCGGCATCGGGCTGTCGATCGTCCATGAATACATCGTCGCCCACGGCGGTCGCATCGAGTTGATCGATGGCCCCGGTGGCGCCCATTTCCGCATCGAGCTTCCCCATGCCGAATGAAACCCTCCGTCCTCTGGCGCTGGCGCTGGCCGGCGCCATGGCCCTCGCCGTGCTCGGCGCCTGCGCCGTGTCGCCACCGGCCGTTGCGCCGCCGCCGCCCCAGGTGAGCGAGACCACCCGCAACTCGCCCTCGCCCGCCGGCCGTCCCGGGTCCGCAGACGTGGCGCCCATGCCCCCGCCTGCGACCTCGGTCGCCACCCCCGTGCCGGCCGCGCCTTCGACCCAGGCGGCTGCGGCCGCCGGTCAGCCCGAAGGCAACGCCGAGGCCGGAGCGGGCCTGCTGCGCTACGCCGATCGCGTTCGCGCGCTGACACCGCCCGAGCTGGCGCTGGAGGTGGCGGCACTGGGCGACCCGGGCGGCAATCCGTCCAGGCAACTGCAACTCGCGATGGCGCTCATGCAGCTCAACCAGCCGGTGGAAACGGCCCGCGCCCTGGGGCTGGCGCAACGCGTGGCGGCCAACGCCGCACCCGAGGCCGCGCCCTACCGGCCACTGGCGCGGCTGATCGCAGGCCGGCTGATGGAGCAGCGCAAACTCGAAGAAGCCATGGAGCGCCAAAGCCAGCAGTTGCGCGACCAGCAGCGGCGCATCGAACAACTCACCGAACGCCTGGAAGCCATGCGGGCGATCGAGCGCAGCCTGAACAACCGGGCACCTGCGGCGGCGCCACGCACACCGACCACACCATGAACACCACCCCGCGTGCCCGCCTGCTGGTTGTCGACGACGACGCCGACATGCTGCGCCTGCTGTCGATGCGGCTGGGCGCGGCCGGCTACCAGGTGGTGGCGGTCGGATCGGCCGAAGCGGCGCTGGCGCAACTCGAGATCGACCGGCCGCAACTGGTGGTGTCCGATGTCCGCCTGCCAGGCCGCGACGGCCTGGCGCTGTTTGACGAGATCCGTGCGCGCCACCCGTCGCTGCCGGTGATCCTGCTCACGGCTCACGGCACGATTCCCGATGCGGTGGAGGCCACGGCCAGGGGGGTGTTCGGCTACCTCACCAAGCCCTACGACGCCAAGGAACTGCTGGACAAGATCGCCCAGGCACTGGCGCTGGCCGCCCCCAGCCTGCCCACCCGCCAGGCCGACGAGGCCTGGCGCGCCGACATCGTGAGCCGCTCCAACCGCATGGCCGATCTGCTCGCCGAGGCGCGCATGGTGGCCCAGAGCGACGCCAGCGTGCTGCTGCGGGGTGACTCGGGCACCGGCAAGGAACTGATGGCGCACGCCATCCACAAGGCCAGTGCCCGGGCCAACCGGCCGTTCGTGGCGGTCAACTGCGGCGCCATTCCCGAGGCCCTGCTCGAATCCGAGCTGTTCGGTCACGTCAAGGGCGCCTTCACCGACGCGGTGGCCAACCACAAGGGCCTGTTCCAGGCCGCCGATGGCGGCACCCTGCTGCTCGACGAGATCGGCGACATGCCTCCAGCGCTGCAGGTCAAGCTGCTGCGCGTGCTGCAGGAGCGTGCGGTGCGCCCGCTCGGATCGAGTCAGTCGATCCCGGTGGACGTGCGCATCATCTCGGCCACCCACCGCGACCTCGAGGCGGCCATGGCCGAGGGCCAGTTCCGAGAAGACCTGTACTACCGGCTCAACGTCGTGACGATGACGTTGCCCACCCTGGCAGAGCGGCGCGAGGACATCCCCCTGCTGGCCAACCATTTCCTGGCCCGCCTGTCGGCCAAATACGGCAAACGCAGTTCGGGGTTTGCGCCCGAGGCGCTCAAGGCCCTCACCCTGTCGGCGTGGCCGGGCAACGTTCGCCAGCTCTACAACGTCGTCGAGCAGGTGTGCGCGCTCAACACCGCCCCGCTGGTGCCGCTGGCGTTGGTGCAGCGCGCCCTGCGCACCCCGTCGGTCGAGGTGCTCAGCCTGGCCGACGCCCGCCAGCGGTTCGAGCGCGCCTACCTGGTCGATCTGCTCAAGATGACCGACGGCAATGTGGCCGACGCGGCGCGGCTGGCCCAGCGCAACCGGACTGAGTTCTACCGGCTGCTGCAGAAGCACGCCCTGACCCCCGGCCTGTTCAAAAGCGACGGGGCCGATGAAAGCCCTGTCGCTGATTCGTGACAACGGCAAGCTGTTGATCTGAAAGCGTTTTTTTCTCGATGGATGGGCGCGTGTCGCCGATCGGCGACAAAAAACCCGGGTTTTCCCTGATCAGACCGACCCTGATCGCCTTCAGCCCCGGTCAAACATTCCCAAGTCGTTGATTTGACTGGGATTTTTCGACCTGGCACAGGGTTTGCCCTATAGAGGGCATGCCTTGGCGGTTTTCTTCCCTTCTCCAACACCTGCGCGCCCTGCCGATCGGCCTGGCGGCCGCGCTGCTGCTCGTGTGGCCGGCCGCGCACGCGTTCGACTGGGACCGCCTCAGCCACATGGCCCAGGTGCGCTCGGCAGAGCCATGGCGCGAAAACGGCGACAAGCTGCCCGAGCCGCTGGCCAGCATCACCTACGACCAGTTGCGCGACATCCGGTTCAAGCCGGCACGGTCCACCTGGCGCGATCAGAACCTGCCCTTCGAGGCCCAGTACTTCCACCTCGGCCTCTACCAGACCCAGCCGGTCCGCATCAATGAAATCACCGCCGACGGCCAGGTGCGGCGCCTGCCGTACCGCGTGGACGACTTCGATTTCGGTGCCAACCGGTTCGACGCCTCCGCCTGGGGCGATCTGGGCCACGCGGGCTTTCGCCTGCACTTCCCGCTCAACAACGTCGCCTACAAGGACGAACTGGTCGTCTTTCTGGGCGCCAGCTATTTCCGGGCCCTGGGCGCCCAGCAGCAGTACGGCCTGTCCGCCCGCGGCCTGGCCGTGGACACCGTCGGCGGCAGCGGCGAGGAGTTCCCCCGCTTCACCGAGTTCTGGATCCAGCGACCGACCGCCGACGCGCGCGAGGTCACGGTGTACGCACTGCTCGAGTCGCCCCGCGTCACCGGCGCCTACCGCTTCGACATCCGGCCCGGCTTTGCCACCACCATGGGCGTGCGCGCGCAGGTGTTTGCCCGCGAAGGGGCCGCGCCGGTCGCCACCCTGGGCATCGCACCCCTGACCAGCATGTTCCTGTCGGGCGAGAACCAGCCGCTGCCCGGCGACTTCCGCCCCGAGGTGCACGACTCCGACGGCCTGATGATGGTCACCGGCGAAGGCGAGTGGCTGTGGCGCCCGCTGCAGCGCCCGAAAGGCATCGCCGTGAGCTCCTTCAGCACCACCCACCCGCGCGGGTTCGGGTTGATGCAGCGCGACCGCCGCTTTGCCAGCTACGAGGACGTGGAAGCGCGCTACGAGCGCCGCCCGAGCGCCTGGATCACGCCGCGCGGCGAGTGGGGTGCCGGCCGGGTCGAGCTGGTTCAACTCTCCACCCCCGACGAGACGCACGACAACATCGTGGCGTACTGGGTACCGGCGCAACCGTTGGTGCCAGGCCAGCCGCTCGAATTCGCCTACGACATCGCGTGGCAGGGTGACGAGCAGCAGCGCCCGCCGTCGAGCTGGGTGACCCAGAGCCGGCGCGGCTATGGCTACACCAAGCTGAGCGCCGAAGAGCAGGCACAGCAACCCAAATACATCCTCGACTTTGCCGGCCCGGCCATCGACGCCTTGCCGCCGGGTGCCGAGGTCAAGGCCGTCGTCAGCGCCAACGCCAACGGGCGCGTGCTCGAAGCCATCGCCTACCCCAATCCCGCCACGCGCACCTGGCGCGTGAGCCTGCGCGTGACCCGCATCGACCCGACCCAGCCGGTCGAGCTGCGCGCCTTCCTGCAACACCAGCAACACACCGTGAGCGAAACATGGACGCACCTGCTTCTGCCCGAATGAACACCCGCAGCCTGCTGCGAGAGGAGCGCCATCCGAACGCGGTGACGGCACCGCCGGTCAACCGCGGCTCCATGACGCCCCGCCCCTGGCGCGGCTTCTGGAACAGCGTGGGCACCGCGATGCTCAGCACCGCCAGCGACCTGCTGCCGCCCTACGGCCAGCGCGCCGCCAGGGTTGTCGAACCCAAAGCGCCCTGGCAGGCCGCGGGCAACCGCCGCCGCGCCGTGTTCGTGCTGCTCACGCTGGTCTGGACCGTCATGGCGGGCCTGCTCTATTCGCACCTTCAGCCCGAAGGCGGCAACGCCTGGCTGCAGGCCGGCCAGCTGCTGCTGTTCGTCGTGCTGTCGGCCTGGGTGCTGACCGGTTTCGTCACGGCACTCATGGGCTTCTGGGTCTCGCTGTTCGGCGACCGCCACACGCTGCGGGCAGCCGACGTGCGCGACCACGCGATGAACCCCGAGGCGCGCACCGCCATCATCATGCCGATCTGCAACGAAGACGTGTCCACCGTGTTCGCCGGCCTGCGGGCCACCTGCGACTCGCTGGCCGCCACCGGCGAAGCGAAGGTCTTCGACGTCTTCGTGCTCTCCGACAGCTTCGACCCGGCGATCCAGCGCGCCGAGCGCGCGGCCTGGGAAAACCTGCGCAGCGAACTCGCCGCCCAGAGCGGACGGCCCGCGGTCGAGGTGTACTACCGCCTGCGCACCCGCCGCACCCACCGCAAAGCCGGCAACGTGGCCGACTTCTGCCGCCGCTGGGGCAAGGACTACCGCTACATGGTCGTGCTCGACGCCGACAGCGTCATGAGCGGCCGCTGCCTGGTGGACATGGTCAAGCTGATGGAAGCCAACCCGCGCGCCGGCATCATCCAGACGGCCACCCAGGCTGTCGGCCACGCCACGCTGCACGCCCGTGCGCAGCAATTCGCATCGCGCGTGACGGGGCGTCTGTTCACGCTGGGCATGCAGTTCTGGCAACTGGGCGAGTCGCACTACTGGGGCCACAACGCCATCATCCGCGTCGAGCCCTTCATGAAGCATTGCGCGCTGGCGCCCATCCAGGGCAAGGGCGGACTGGCCGGCGGCATCATGTCGCACGACTTCGTCGAAGCGGCGCTGATGCGCCGCGCCGGCTACCACGTGTGGCTGGTGTCCGACCTGCAAGGCAGTTATGAGCAGCAACCGCCCGACCTGCTGAGCGAACTCCAGCGCGACCGCCGCTGGTGCCAGGGCAACCTGCAGAACGCCCGCCTGATGGCCGAGCCCGGCATCCACCGCGTGCACCGCAGCATGTTCGCCATCGGTGCAATGTCCTACCTGTCGGCGCCGCTGTGGCTGGGCTTCCTGTCGATCGGCACCGCACTGTGGGTGACCGACCAGACCACGCTGCCGAGCTGGCAGGCGGTGCCGGCCGAGTTGCGCGGCCTGTGGATCTGGACCCTGTGCCTGCTGTTCATGCCCCGCGTGCTGGGTCTCGCGGCCGTGTTCCTCAAGGGCGAGCAACGCCAGTTCGGCGGCGCCGGCGCGCTGCTGCTCAGCGCCATGGCCGAAACCGTGCTGGCGGTGCTGCAAGCGCCCATCCGCATGCTCGCGCACTCGCTGTTCGTGCTGGTGGCGCTCACCGGCCTGAAGCTCGACTGGAAATCGCCCCCGCGCGAAGCGGTGGGTGTGACCTGGGCCGACGCCGCCCAGCGCCTGGCGCCCATGAGCGCCGTGATCGCCCTGATGGGTGTCGGCGTGGCCCTGCTGAACGCCTCAGCGCTGCTGTGGCTCGCGCCCGTGGCACTGCCCCTGCTGCTGGCGATTCCCCTCACAGTGGCCACCAGCCACGTCGACCTGGGCGCGTGGATGCGCGGCCGCGGTGTGCTGTTGATCCCCGAAGAGTCGTGGTCGCCCGCGGTGCTGCGCAGCGCCTGGCGCCACGCCAGCCGGCTGGCCCTGAAGGCCGCCTGACACCTGCAGTCAGGGGCTTGCCCGCTGCCCGGCGCTCAGCCGCCGGGCGGGCGCAGGTAGCGCGTGTCCGACCAGGTGGCCAGCCACTGGGGCGCAAAGGCCACGAACACCGCCACGACAAGGCCGGTGATGAAGGCGTCGCCCCATGCCATGAGCCAGGACGCCACCAAAGCCTCGCTGCCGGCTGGCGGGTGAACCCACTGCATCAGCGCTGAAGAGGCGAACAGCGCCACGGCGGTGCCGAAGAAGCCGCGCCCCAGCGTGTACACGAAGGGGTTGGGTGGCAACCAGCGCCGCAGCAACGCGCCAATGGCCAGTGCCACGGTGGCGGGCAGCACACCAAGCCACCAGAGCTGGCTCAATCCCTGCACAAGGCCCTGGGCGCCCAGCAGCCAGACCACCGCAGCCACCAGCACCAGCATGGGCACCGCCAACGGCCAGCCCAGCACCATCACCAGCAAGCTGGCGCCCGACATCTGCACGCGCAGCCCTTGCGGCATGACCTCCGGGGTGAGCCACAAGAGCGGCAACAGCACCAGGGCGGCAAGCGCGGGCGTGAGCAACGGCCCGGTCAGCTGGCGCCACGGCCGCAAGGACAGGGCCGCGGCCAGTGCCACCAAGACCCCCACCGATTCAATCCAGAACCCCATGGCGGTCAGTATGCCGGCCGCGCCGAGGCGGCCACTTGACGCAGGTCAGCCCATGCCGGGCAGTTTGGGCATGCCCTTCATGCCGCCCATGCGCTTCATCATCTTCATGAGGCCGCCGCCCTTCATCTTCTTCATCATGTCCTGCATCTGCTCGAATTCCTTGAGCAGGCGGTTCACTTCCTGAACGTGGACACCGGCACCGGCGGCAATGCGCCGCTTGCGGGTGGCCTTGATGATCTCCGGCTTGCGGCGCTCGGCCAGCGTCATGCTGCAGATGATGCCCTCCTTGCGCTTGATGTCCTTCTCGGCACGGGAGAGGTCGGCCGTGCCGGCCTTGGCGGCGAGCTGCGACGGGAGTTTGTCGAGCAGGTTGGACAGGCCGCCCATCTGCTTCATCTGGCGGATCTGATCCAGGAAGTCGTTGAGGTCGAACCCCTCGCCACTCTTGACCTTGGCGGCCAGCTTCTGCGCCTGCGCCATGTCGACGCCAGCGGTCACCTGCTCGACCAGCGCCACGATGTCGCCCATGCCGAGCACACGCTGCGCATGCCGGTCTGCATCGAAGACTTCGAGTCCGTCGAGCTTTTCGGACACACCGGCAAACTTGATCGGCACGCCGGTGACAGCCCGCACCGACAGGGCGGCGCCACCCCGTGAATCGCCGTCGAGCTTGGTCAGCACGATGCCGGTGAGTGGCAGCGCCTCCTTGAAGGCCTTGGCGGTGTTGATGGCGTCCTGGCCCTGCATGGCATCGACCACGAACAGCGTCTCGATCGGCTTGAGCACCGCGTGCAGTTCGCGGATCTCGGCCATCAGGGCCTCGTCGATGGCCAGCCGGCCGGCCGTGTCGACCAGCAGCACGTCGAAATGGTGCCGGCGCGCATGGTCGAGGGCGGCACGCGCGATGTCGGCGGGCTTCTGGTCGGCGGCGCTGGGAAACCACTCGGCGCCCGCCTGCGCGGTCACCGTCCGCAACTGCTCGATGGCCGCCGGTCGGTACACGTCGCCAGAGACCGTGAGCACCTTCTTCTTGCGCTTTTCGATCAGGTGCCGGGCCAGCTTGGCGGTGGTGGTGGTTTTGCCCGCACCCTGCAGGCCGGCCATGAGGATGACCGCGGGCGGCTGGGTGGCCAGGTTGAGTTCGGCCACGGAACGACCGGCCGCGCCGTCCGCCCCCGCGTCGCCCATGGTGGCGGCGAGCTCGCGGTTGACGATGCCCACCAGCGCCTGCCCGGGCGTGAGCGACCCGACCACGTCGGCGCCGAGCGCTTTCTCCTTCACGCGGGCGATGAAATCGCGCACCACCGGCAGGGCCACATCGGCCTCGAGCAGCGCCATGCGCACCTCGCGCAGCATGTCGGCCACGTTGCTCTCGGTGATGCGCGCCTGGCCGCGCATTTCCTTGACGATGCGCGACAGGCGTTCGGACAGGGCTGAGGCCATGGAGTGTTGCTCGGGTGGGTATGAACAGGCCTGGGGTGTGGAAACAGCCACACAGCCCGCATGCGGCCGCGCCGGCACGGTGGGCTTGCGAACCGGGCACACCGTTAAGATGTGCGGGTGATTTTAGCCCTTGGCTCCCCCCGCACATGCCCGCGGCCATGAACCTGGTTCCCCAACTGGCCCTCAGCCTGCCGGCGGTCCTCCTGTCGGCGGTGGCTGCACTGGCCTACGCCATGGTGGCCTGGGCGTACCCGCGGCTGGGCAGCCTGCAGGCCCGCGGCCTGCTGGTCATCACCTGGGCGCTGCACCTGCTGGCGTTGCTGGCCGGGCTGGTGGGCGAACCGGTGCGGTTCGGTTTTGCGCCCGCGCTGTCCGTCACCGTCTGGCTGGTGCTGACCGTCTATCTCATTGAAAGCCGCCTGTACCCGCAACTGCAGGCCCGCTGGACACTGGCCATCCTGGGTGCCGCGGTCACGTTGCTGGCCATGTTTTTCCCGGGCGCACAGCACCCTTCGCTGCCATCGGCCTGGATGCCGCTGCACTGGGCCCTGGGCATCGCGTCCTACGGCCTGATTGCCGCGGCCGTGGTGCACGCCCTGCTCATGCAGCGCGCCGAGCGGGCGATGCGCAGCGCGTCCGCCGGCGCCGGCACCATGCCGCTGCTCACGCTGGAGCGGCTCACCTTCCGCTTCGTCGCCGCCGGCTTCGTGCTGCTCAGCCTCACGTTGCTGGCCGGCTGGTATTTCTCCGAACTGCTCAACCAGCGCATGGTCTGGAACCACAAGACGGTGTTTTCGGTGCTGGCCTGGCTGACCATGGGCGTGCTGCTGTGGGGCCGTTGGCAACTGGGGTGGCGCGGCAGCAAGGCGGCTCGAACGCTGTACCTGGGGGCCGGTTTCCTGTTGCTGGGTTACGTCGGCTCGCGCTTCGTGATCGAGGTGCTGCTGCAACGCGCATGAGCCGCACGCCATGAAATACCTTCTCGTTCTGGCCGTGGTCGTTGTGGCCTTCTACATCTGGCGAAACAACCGCCGGGAAGCAAAGGGCGAGCGCACGCCTCCACGCCCGACGCGCACCGCCCTCGGGCCGGTGACCATGGTGGCCTGCCGGGTGTGCGGCACCCACCTGCCGCAAGACGACGCGGTACAGGGCCGCGAAGGGAGCTACTGCAGCGCAGAGCATCGCCAGCGCATCGAGGGGCCTTCGGGCTGACCAGCCATGGCCAGAGACGACAGCTCGACGTTCGCAACCTCGTGGTACTCGGCCTTCGAGAGCCCGGAACGCCGTTCGCGCGACGACCGGAAACAGGCCTTCATCCGGCTCTGGCGGGCCTTCATGCGGGCGCGGGTGCTGGTTGCAGCGGTGCTGGTTGGCCTGCAGCTGTTCCTGTTGCTGGCCGGCGACGGCGGTGGATCGGTCTGGCTGACCGGGCTGGCCTCGGCGTACCTGCTGGCCACGGTGCTGGTCATGCTTTTCTGGAAGCCGGCCGCCTACGGCCGCGCGCCGACCGTGCAATGGCTGATGACCATCGGCGTCGATGTGGTGGTCGTTGCGGTGCTGCAGTACTTCGATTCGAGCAGCATCAATTTCACGCCCCTCTTCGCCTTGCCGGTGCTGCTGGGTGCCATCCTCGGGCCCCTGCTGCTGGGCCTGGGCACGGCGGCTGCCGTCACGCTGATGCTGCTCGCCGAAGCCTGGCTCGGCTCGTCCGTGGTCGGTCAGCTCGACACCGCACGGCTGCTGCAGGCGGGCCTGGCGGGCACCGGCTTCTTTGTGGTGGCCGTGCTGGCCAACCAACTGGCGATCCGGCTGGCCCGCGAAGAAGCTGTTTCAGCCAGCAGCCAGGCGGCCGCACGGGCGCAGGCCGCGGTCAATGAGGTCGTCATCCAGAGCCTGGAGGTCGGGGTCCTCGTCATCGATGCCCACGGCGTGGTGCGCAACGCCAACCCGGCAGCGCGCAACATGCTCATGGGCGAAAGCTACCCGGTCGGCGCACGCCTGCTGCTGTCGGCCAGGCCAAGCTGGTCGCACCTGGCGGCGCTGGTGCAGGAAAGTTTTGCGATCGACGCAGCGCTGGAGACCGAAACAACCATCGACCACGGCGATCGCCCGAGCCAGCGCCTTCATGCCCGCACCAAACTCACGCCGGCCGTGGGCGAACGGGGATCGCTGTGCGTGCTGTTCCTCGAAGACCTGCGCGAAGTCGAGGCGCGGGTTCGCACCGAAAAACTCGCCTCGATGGGCCGCATGTCGGCGGCTGTGGCGCACGAAATCCGCAACCCGCTGTCGGCGATCACCCAGGCCAACGCCCTGCTCGACGAAGAGGTCAAGGAAGCCGGCCAGAAGAGGCTGACCCGCATGATCGACCAGAACGCGCAGCGCCTGTCGCGCATCGTGGACGACATCCTCAACGTGGCCCGCCCGCAACCCAACCGCGCCGACGGACAGGTGCCGGCACTGCCCATGGACACCGCCATCCGCCAGATCACCGGCGAATGGATGCGCCAGAACCGCGTGGCCCAGGCGCTGGGGGTTCACCTGCACGCCGGCCAGGGTCACGTGGCCTTCGACCCGGAGCACCTGCGCCGGCTGCTGGTGAACCTGCTCGACAACGCGCTGCGCCATGCCAGCGGCAAGCCGGCCTCCATCCGGGTCATCACGCAGCCCAGCGGTCCGGAACACCTGCGCATTTCGGTGTGGAGCGACGGCGGTCCCCTGGAAGCCTCGGTGCTCAAGCACCTGTTCGAGCCTTTCTTCTCGTCCGAGAGCCGGTCCAGCGGCCTTGGGCTCTACATCTGCCGCGAACTGTGTGAACGCTATGGCTCGCAGATTTCCTACCAGCGCTCGCGGCTGGACCAGCGTGAGGGCAACGAGTTTTATGTGCTGATCCCGGCGGTTCGGGGCCACGCCACCGCCCCTGCGCGCGACGCAGGTCACCAGCACAGCCTGCCCTACCCCGCCGACCCGGGCGAGATCGAGCGCACCATCGTCGATCCGCTGCGCTCGGGCCGGCCACCCCTGGCCACTTCCTGAATCCCGCAAGGACCGAACCGCGCATGTCCGCCACGCCAAGCGCCTCCGTCCTGGTCGTCGACGACGAGCCCGACCTGCGCACACTCTACGAACTCACCCTGTTGCGGGAAGGTCATGCGGTGACCACCGCCCCCGATCTCGGGCAGGCGCGGGAGCAGCTTGCGCACCACCGCTTTGACGTCCTGATCTCCGACATGCAGTTGCCCGACGGGCTGGGGCTCGAGTTGCTGCGCGAGATTGCCGACCGCCAGCGCACCGAGAAATGCATCGTGATCACTGCGCACGGTTCGGCAGAGAACGCTGTCGAATCGCTCAAGGCCGGTGCGTTCGATTACCTCACCAAGCCGGTCGACCTGCGCCAGCTTCGCAGCGCGGTGAGCGCCGCGCTGCGAAGCCGGCGCACGCCGCTGGCGGCCGCCCAGGCCGAACGCGCGCCCACGGCCGCGGAAGCGATGCGCGCGGCGCCGCCGCCGCCCTCGGGCGTGCGCGCACTGGAACGCATCGTCGGCCGGTCGCCCAGCATCGTCCAGATCAAGGCCCGCATCGAAAAGGTGGCGACCAGCATGGCGCCGGTGCTGATCCTGGGCGAGTCCGGCACCGGCAAGGAACTGGTGGCCCGGGCCGTTCACGAATGCAGCCACCGGGCCAGCGGCCCGTTCGTGGCCGTCAACTGCGGCGCCATCCCGGAGAACCTCATCGAGGCCGAATTCTTCGGTGCGCGCAAGGGCGCCTACACCGGCGCCAGCGCCGACCGCGAGGGCTACTTCCAGGCCGCCAACGGGGGCACGCTGTTCCTGGACGAAATCGGCGACCTGCCGCTGGCCATGCAGGCCAAGCTGCTGCGCGTGATCCAGGAGCGCCGCGTGCGCTCGCTGGGTGCGGTGCAGGAAGACGCGGTGGACGTGCGGCTGGTCAGCGCAACCCACCGAGATCTGTCCGCGCTGGTGCAGTCGGGCCTGTTCCGCCAGGACCTGTTTTACCGACTCAACGTGATCGGCCTTCGCACGCCGGCGCTGCGCGACCGCCCGGAAGACCTGCCCGCGCTCGCCCAGGCCCTGCTGTACCGCCTCTGCGGAGAAGCCGGGCAGACCGTGCCCGAACTCTCGGACGCCGCACTGAGGTGGCTTCAGTCGCGCAACCTACCGGGCAACGTGCGCGAACTCGAAAACCTGCTGCAACGCGCGCTGGCCCTGTCGAGTGGTCAGAGCCTCCAGCCGTCCGACTTCGGCGAAAGTGGCGATACCCAGCCCGACACGCTGCCAGACACCATGCCCGATGCAACGCCCGCCGAGGCCGACGCAGCCGCTGCAGGGGTCATCGGCGACCGCGCCAACGCCACACCCCCGACCACCGATGCCGCCCCCGGCGGCGACCTGCCGAGCGACCTGCAGCGCTACCTGGACGACCAGGAACGGCTGGTGCTGGTGAAGGCCCTGCAGGAATGCGGATACAACCGCACCGCGGCCGCCGCGCGGCTCGGCCTGAACCTGCGCCAGATCCGCTACCGCATACAGCGCCTGGGCATCACGCTGCCCGGCTCGGCTGGCCAGGGCGATGGCGACAACGGCGATGCCTGACGACTGGCAGGCCGGCTGGTGGCGCCACGCGCGCCGGGTCACCTCACCGAACCACGGGCCGCGCCCGCCGCACACCACCATCGACCTGGTGGTGATCCACTCGATCAGCCTGCCCCCCGGTGTTCATGGCGGTGACGAGGTCGAGCGGCTGTTCACCAACCGGCTCGACTGGGACGCACACCCCTATTTCCAGACGATCCGCGGCATCGAGGTGTCGTCTCACTTCTTCATCCGGCGCGGTGGTGAGGTGGTTCAGTTCGTGTCCACCGGCGATCGGGCTTGGCACGCCGGCCGATCGTCCTTTCGCGGTCGCGACAACTGCAACGACTTCTCGGTCGGCGTCGAACTCGAAGGACTCGAAGGCGGCGCTTTCGAAAGCGCCCAGTACGCCTCGCTCGAGGCGTTGTGCCGGGCCCTCGCGCAGCACCTGCCGATTTCCTCGGTGGCCGGTCACGAGCACGTGGCGCCCGGGCGAAAACTCGACCCGGGTCCCGGCTTCGAATGGCACCGCTTGCAACACGGGCTTGGCTGGGCCCGTGCGTGTTTTCCCGATGCCACGCCATCCACCGCGGTCATCGGCGACAAGACACCGGATCCGGCCTGAGTGCACATTGCAGCGGCGGCGCGGGTTTTCGCGCCAAATGGGCCCGAAGGGCGCGTCGGCGCTGCACTTTCGTCGTCATTCCCAAGCCATGCCTGCCGCTTGGAGCAGCGCGGCGAAATCGCCCGGGGCACTACCATATCGGTGGCGCTGGCGCCAAGGGACAAAACGCTATCCGTAGTGCCTTGTAGGCCCTGCACACACCAGATATAGTGTGTGGCCAGGTCGCCTTGCAGCGCCGCCGAACCGGCTCGAAAGCCGATGAATCGATGCCCCGCGCAAGGTTCGACAGACACCAAAGACCCAGAAAAATCCAGACCAGAACGCGAGAGGAACCATGCTCACCGCCACCCCTTCACAGACCGCCGCCCCCTCCATCGGCAAGCCCGCCACCTCCATGGCCAGCGGGGGCCAGCAAGCCGCGGCTTCCATCTACGCGCAGTACCAGACCATTCGCCGCAACGGTGCGGTGGTTCCTTTCGAGCCCAGCAAGATCGCGGTGGCCATGATGAAGGCGTTCCTGGCCGTGCACGGCACCCAGGGCGCGGCGTCGGCCAGCGTGCGCGAGACCGTCGACGAGCTCACCCAGTCGGTGGTCAAGGCGCTGATGCGCTCGCGCCCGGGCGGCGGCACCTTCCACATCGAAGACGTGCAGGACCAGGTCGAACTCGGCCTGATGCGCAGCGGCCACCATGAGGTCGCCCGCGCCTATGTGCTCTACCGCGAACGCCGTGCCGCGGAGCGCGCCACCCAGGCGGCCACCGCCAAGGCCGCCGAACCCGCCCTGCACGTGCTCGACCGCGGCCAGCGCGTGCCGCTCGACATCGACGGCCTCACCCGCCTCATCACCGACGCCTGCGCCGGCCTGGGCGCCGACGTCAAGGCCGACCCCATCGTGGCCGAGACCAAGCGCAACCTGTACGACGGCGTGCCGATCGACGAGGTCTACAAGGCGTCCATCCTGGCGGCGCGCACGCTGATCGAGAAAGACCCCGACTACACCTACGCCACCGCGCGCCTGCTGCTGCACACCATCGTCAAGGAAATCCTCGGCGAGGAAGTGCCGCACGCCCAGATGGGCCAGCGCTACGCCGACTACTTCCCGGGTTTCATCAAGAAGGGCGTCGAGGCCGAACTGCTCAACCCCGACCTGCTCCAGTTCGACCTGGCGCGGCTGGGCGCCGCGCTCAAGCCCGAGCGCGACCTGCAGTTCGACTACCTGGGCCTGCAGACCCTGTACGACCGCTATTTCCTGCATGTGCGCAAGTCGCGCATCGAGCTGCCGCAAGCCTTCTTCATGCGGGTTGCCATGGGGCTGTCGCTGAACGAGATCGACCGCGAGGCGCGGGCGATCGAGTTCTATGAAATCCTCTCCACCTTCGATTTCATGAGCAGCACGCCCACGCTGTTCAACAGCGGCACGCTGCGCTCCCAGCTGTCCAGCTGCTACCTCACCACGGTGCCCGACGACCTGGACGGCATCTACGAGTCGATCAAGGAAAACGCCCTGCTGTCCAAATTTGCCGGCGGCCTGGGCAACGACTGGACCCGGGTGCGCGCGCTGGGCAGCCACATCAAGGGCACCAACGGTGAATCGCAAGGTGTGGTGCCGTTCCTCAAGGTCGTCAACGACACCGCGGTGGCCGTCAACCAGGGCGGCAAGCGCAAGGGAGCCGTCTGCACCTACCTGGAAACCTGGCACCTCGACATCGAGGAATTCCTGGAGCTGCGCAAGAACACCGGCGATGACCGCCGCCGCACCCACGACATGAACACGGCGAACTGGATTCCCGACCTGTTCATGAAGCGCGTGCTCGAGAAAGGCGAGTGGAGCCTGTTCTCGCCGTCCAACGTGCCCGATCTGCACGACAAGTTCGGCACCGACTTCGAGCAGGCCTACGTGGCCTACGAGGAAAAGGCCGCCCGGGGCGAGATCAAGCCCTACCGCAAGGTGCCCGCCAGCGACCTGTGGCGCAAGATGCTCTCGATGCTGTTCGAGACCGGTCACCCCTGGATCACGTTCAAGGACGCCTGCAACGTGCGCAGCCCGCAGCAGCATGCCGGCGTGGTGCACAGCTCCAACCTCTGCACCGAGATCACGCTCAACACCAGCGACACCGAAACCGCCGTCTGCAACCTGGGCTCGGTCAACCTGCTGCGCCACCTCAAGGACGGCCAGATCGATCAGGAAAAGCTGCAGAAGACCATCACGACGGCGATGCGCATGCTCGACAACGTGATCGACATCAACTACTACGCCGTCAAGAAGGCCCGCGACTCCAACCTGCGCCACCGCCCGGTCGGCCTGGGCATCATGGGTTTCCAGGACGCTCTCTACGAACTGCGCATTCCCTACGCCTCCAACGAGGCCGTCGAGTTCGCCGACCGCTCCATGGAAGCCGTGTGCTACCACGCCTACTGGGCCTCGACCGAGCTCGCCCGTGAGCGCGGCCGTTACAGCAGCTACAAGGGCTCGCTCTGGGACAAGGGCATCCTGCCGCCCGACACCCTGGACCTGCTGTCGCAGCAGCGTGGCGGCTATGTCGATGTGGACCGTTCGAGCGCGCTGGACTGGGACGCCCTGCGCCAGAAGATCGCCCGCGACGGCATGCGCAATTCCAACTGCGTGGCCATCGCCCCCACCGCGACCATCTCCAACATCATCGGCGTCGACGCCTCGATCGAACCCTGCTTCGGCAACCTGTCGGTCAAGTCCAACCTGTCGGGCGAGTTCACCGTCATCAACAGCTACCTCGTCAAGGACCTCAAGCGACTGGGTCTGTGGGACGACGTGATGGTGATGGACCTCAAGCATTTCGACGGTTCGCTGCGCCCCATCGACCGGGTGCCGCAGGACATCAAATCGCTCTACGCCACGGCCTTCGAGGTGGAACCGGTGTGGCTGGTCGAAGCCGCCGCACGCCGCCAGAAGTGGATCGACCAGGCGCAAAGCCTGAACATCTACATGGCGGGTGCTTCCGGCAAGAAGCTCGACGAAACCTACAAGCTCGCCTGGTTGCGTGGCCTCAAGACCACCTATTACCTGCGCACCACATCGGCCACGCAGGTCGAGAAATCCACCGGACGCACCGGCCAGCTCAACGCCGTGTCGGTGGGCTCGAGCGCTCCCGCCGCGGCCGCTGCGCACACCAGCGCATCCGTGATGTCGGCAGACCCTGCGACCGACATCAAGTTTTGCGCCATCGACGATCCGGGTTGCGAAGCCTGCCAGTGATTCAAATCGCGCGCCGTCGAGCTGCATTGCGTTGCATTGACTGGATTCATTCGATGCAACACCGCAACACAAATCGATGACGCGCCACCTGATCGCTTTGCAATTCGCACAGACACTTTGATAATCCGCTGAATTGGACAGACCCTTATGTTGACCTGGGAAGATCCCGCAACGCCTCTCTCGACGTCGTCGCACAGCCCTCGCCCTTTCGGCCAGCCGGGCTTGCATGTCTCACCGGTCGGTGAGACCACGAACGCTGTCCCCGCTCACACCCCCGCAACGTCGGTCAAGGCCGCAGCGCCGGAGCGCCGCATCAACGTCGCCGACAAGCGCATCATCAACGGCCAGACCGACGTCAACCAGCTGGTGCCGTTCAAGTACAAGTGGGCGTGGGAGAAATACCTGGCCACCTGCGCCAACCACTGGATGCCGCAGGAAGTGAACATGAGCCGCGACATCGCGCTCTGGAAAGACCCCAACGGCCTGACCGAAGACGAGCGCCGGATCGTCAAGCGCAACCTCGGCTTCTTCGTCACCGCCGATTCGCTGGCGGCCAACAACATCACGCTGGGCACCTACCGCCACATCACCGCGCCCGAGTGCCGCCAGTTCCTGCTGCGCCAGGCCTTCGAAGAGGCCATCCACACGCACGCCTACCAGTACATCGTGGAGTCGCTCGGCCTCGACGAGGGCGAGATCTTCAACGCGTACAACGAGGTTTCCTCCATCCGCGACAAGGACGAGTTCCTGATCCCGTTCATCGACGCGATCATGGACCCCCACTTCAACACCGGCACGCCCGAGAACGACCAGAAGCTGCTCAAGAGCCTGATCGTCTTCGCCTGCCTGATGGAGGGGTTGTTCTTCTACGTCGGCTTCACCCAGATCCTGGCGCTGGGTCGGCAGAACAAGATGACCGGTGCGGCCGAGCAGTACCAGTACATCCTGCGCGACGAATCGATGCACTGCAACTTCGGCATCGACCTGATCAACGCGATCAAGATGGAGAACCCGCTGCTGTGGACGGCGGAGTTCAAGGCCGAGATCAAGGACCTGTTCCACAAGGCCGTCGAGCTCGAGTACCGGTACGCCGAAGACACCATGCCGCGTGGCGTGCTGGGTCTCAATGCGTCCATGTTCAAGGGCTACCTGCGCTACATCGCCAACCGGCGTGCCACGCAGATCGGCCTTGAACCCCTGTTCCCGAACGAAGAAAACCCGTTCCCCTGGATGAGCGAGATGATCGACCTCAAGAAGGAGCGCAATTTCTTCGAAACCCGCGTGATCGAGTACCAGACTGGCGGCGCATTGTCCTGGGATTGACCCCGGCCAAAGGCTTTGTCGCATTGCCTGATATTCGAACCCACGGGAAACGCTTCATCGGATCGGTGTTGAGGGCGCGCAGACGCCCCACCTGATCCGGACCCGGGTTCAGCACCCTGGGGTTTGCCGCGGCAACGTCCGCGAAACCGCAAGGCGCTGAATCACTTCGCCGGCCATCTGACCGGACGAAGTGCTCTTTGCAACTTGATCAAGGAGAAAGCAATGGCAACTGCGAAAAAAGCGCCGGCCAAAAAGGCCGCAGCGAAAAAAGCACCGGCTAAAAAGGCCGCTGTGAAGAAGGCACCGGCGAAGAAAGTCGCCGCCAAGAAAGCACCGGCCAAGAAGGTCGCTGCGAAGAAGGCACCGGCGAAGAAAGTCGCCGCCAAGAAAGCGCCGGCCAAGAAGGCTGCTGCGAAGAAGGCACCGGCGAAGAAAGTCGCCGCCAAGAAAGCACCGGCCAAGAAAGCCGCTGCGAAGAAGGCGCCGGCGAAGAAAGCCGCTGCCAAGAAAGCGCCTGCGAAGAAGGCAGCTGCGAAGAAGGCCCCTGCGAAGAAGGCCGCTGCGAAAAAGGCCCCTGCGAAGAAGGCGGCCCCCGCAAAAAAAGCTGAGCCGGCCAAGGCGCCGGCTGCCCCAGCTCCTGCGGCAGCTCCCGCCGCTCAGACCAAGCTCAACCCCCAGGCTGCCTGGCCGTTCCCGACGTCCAGCAAACCCTGATTCCGGTTGCGTTGATCTGAAAGCCCGGTGCGAAAGCGCCGGGCTTTTTTCATGCCCGCGCCGCGGCGGGCCATCCATTCATCAACCGGCCAGATGGCCTGCTTCGTAGTTTTGCGGGCCACGCACGGCGATCTTGAGCGCACCCATGCGGTTGCCCAGCTCGGCACACCGGGTCAGCGACCATCCTTTGGCCAGACCATGCAGCAGCGCGGCGCGAAACGCGTCGCCGCAGCCGGTGGGATCCACCACCGCGGCGGCCTTCACGCCGGCCACCCTTGTGGCCTCGCCGCCTTCCCACACATCACAACCATGCTCGCCCAGCGTGACGATGAGTCCGCGCACATGGCGCGAAATCTCGGCCAGCGACAAACCGGTTCGATCACACAGCATGCGGCCTTCGTAATCGTTCACCGCCACCCAACTCGCCTGGTCGATGAACCGGCGCAGCTCTTCGCCATTGAACATCGGCAATCCCTGACCGGGATCGAACACGAACGGAATGCCCGCGGCATGCAGCTGGGCGGCGTGCGTGGTCATGGCGTCGCGACCATCGGGGGCAATGATCGCGATGTCCAGGTCCTTCCGGTCCGGCACCGGGTTCTGGTGCGCCATCGACATGGCGCCCGGGTGAAAGGCCGTGATCTGGTTGTTGTCGCGGTCGGTCATGATCATGGCCTGGGCGGTGTAGGCATCGGCCACCGTCGCCACGTGGCGGACATCGATGCCGAGCGATCGCATGCGCTCGAGGTAGTCGGCGCCGTCGCTCCCGATGGCCGCCAGGGGCACCGGGGCGGCGCCCAGCTGGCGCAGGCCGTAGGCGATGTTGCCCGCACAACCGCCGGGATCACGCCGCAGCCCTGGCACCAGGAAAGACACGTTCAGGATGTGCAGCTGGTCGGGCAGGATCTGGTCGGCAAACCGGCCCTCGAAGGTCATGATGGTGTCGAAGGCAAGGGAGCCGCAGACGAGGATGGGCATGGCGTGTGTCTCGGTGGGTTCAGGGATAGAAAACCAGGGCGCGGTAGCCCGCGGTGGGCACATCGTCGCTCAGGGTGAGCGACAGGCGAAGGCTCACCTGCACCCGTCCGTTGGCAGCCAGTGATGGGGGCGCGCCGGGCCACTCCTGAGGCAGGAAGACGCGCCGCGCGATCACTTGCTCGCTGCTGTTGGTGAGGGTGAGTTCCAGCGCCGGCAAGGCCACGTCGATACCCGCGCGGTTGCGCAGCACGAAATCGAACGAATAGAAGTTGCCCAGGCGGCGAACCAGCTCGGCGCTTTCGATTTCAACCGCGTCGATGCGCCGCAGCGGCGCGAGATCACAACCGATCAGGCCACAGGCCTGCTCGAACCAGGGCCGCAGATCGGGGTGGGCGGCCACCAGGCGGTGCCGGTCCTGCACCGCCCATTGCGCCGCCAGCAGTGCACCGAGCAACAGCGCGAGCAAGCCCAGGCCCGCACGCACCCCGGAAGATTGCCAGAAGGCGCGGCGGCGGGCCTGGCGGACGAAGCCGGGTTCCTGTCCGGCATCGTCGTCGTCATCGACACGCGCAGTGGCCGTGGCGGTGGGCACACGCGCTGCCTCGCGGATGCCGGAATCGCCCTCTGCTGCCGACGCCGAGGCATCGGTGGAGGGGGTCCGGACGGTTTGCGCAAAGCGCTCGAGCTCTGCATGAAACTCCGGGTCGGGCGCAGGCAGCGAACCGGCAGGGGCCGGCATGCCGGTGTCGGGCGGCGGCACGGTGACGGCAGGCCCCCCATCGGCGGGTGGATCGTCCGCCTGATCGGCCGAAGGCCTGACCAGCAGTGCGCTCGGCACCGGCGCATGGGCGGGGCCCGGCGGCGGTTCAAGCGGTCCATCTCCGAACCACGCCCTGAGGTCGTCGTCGTCGGGCAGTTCAACCACCTCCACGGGCGGAGGTGCCTCGGGGGCCCGATCGGGCGAGCCGGCGGGTGCCGCGGGTGCGGCAGGTGCGGAGGGAGCGACCTGCGCCGGACTCGGCACAGGTTTCGACGCTGGAGCCGCCACCGGGTTCGTCACCGGGTCGGGCCTCGCCACGGTAGCCGCTGCCGACGCGGGTGATGGGGCTGGTGATGGCGATGGCGATGGCGTCGGTGATGGCGCCGAAGGTGGCGTGCTGGATGGCGGCGACGGCACCCAGGGCGACAGGTGCACGGTGGCGTCGAAGACGTCGGAGCAGTGTCCGCAGCGCACCCAGCCGTCTGAGATCTTGAGCTGGTCGGCCACCACGCGGAACACGGTGCCGCAGGCCGGACAGCGGGTGGTGAAGCTCATGCTGGGATTATCGCGGCACGCCCTTGCGGCTGGCCTCAGGGCTTGCGCGCGGTCATGAGGATCCAGCCATCTTCTTCATCGGCCACGTCGAGCGACACCCAGGGCGCATAGGCCTGCCTGAGCTCGTCGGCCTGTCTCGCCAGAATGCCGGCGAGCACCAGCCAACCGCCACTGCGCACGTGCGAACACAGCAACGGCGCCAGCACCTTCAGCGGGGTGGCAAGAATGTTGGCCAGCACGAGGTCGTGAACCCCGCTGGCGGCATCGGGCAACCCGGCCTGCAGTGGCACGTGGTTGGCGTCGGCGTTCAGGCGTGTGGCTTCGACGGCCGCCGGGTCGATGTCGACCGCCACGATCTCGGCGGCGCCATGCTTGCCAGCACCGATGGCCAGAATGCCCGAGCCGCAACCGTAATCGAGCACGCGCGGACCCACAGGCGTGTGGTGCGCGATCCAGCGAAGGCACATGCGCGTGGTCGGGTGGGTGCCGGTGCCGAACGCCAGCCCAGGGTCGAGCCGGATCACCTGCGCGGCTTGCGCGGGCGGCTCGTGCCAGGACGGCACGATCCAGAAGCTCGGGGTGATGTCGACCGGATCGAACTGCGATTGGGTCAGGCGCACCCAGTCCTGATCGGCGACCGCGCGCACGCCCTGCACAGAACAACCTTCGAAGAAATCCTGTGCCTCCAGCAAGGCGGCGGCCTCGCGCGCGGCGGCCTCGGTGCCGAACAGCGCCACCACGCGGGAACGCTGCCAGCCCTCCCGGGGTGGCGGCATGCCGGGTTCACCGAACAGGGCCTGCTCGGTGTCGGTCATGGCGTCGGCGTCTTCGACCGAGGTGCTGAGCGCATCCAGTGCCTCGAGCGCGTCGCCCACGGGCTCGACGGCGGCCTCGGGCACGAGCAGCACGAGCTCAAACAAAGACCCGGCCTGGGGCCGGGTCGCATCGGTGTCTGGTTCAGCGCTCACGTTGGGACAGCCACTCTTCGAGGTAGTGGATGTTGGTGCCACCGGCCACGAAGCTCGCGTCGACCATCAGCTCGCGGTGCAGCGGAATGTTGGTCTTGATGCCTTCAACCACCGTTTCGGCCAATGCGGTCCGCATGCGGGCCAGCGCCTGCTCGCGCGTGTCGCCGTGCACGATGATCTTGCCGATCATGGAGTCGTAGTTGGGCGGCACGAAGTAATTGGTGTAGGCGTGGGAGTCGACGCGCACACCAGGACCACCCGGGGGGTGCCACATGGTGATGCGGCCCGGCGAAGGCGTGAACTTGTAGGGATCCTCGGCGTTCACCCGGCATTCGATGGCGTGCCCCTTGAGCTGGATCTGCCGCTGGGTGAAAGGCAGCTTCTCGCCAGCGGCCACCGCGATCTGGGTGCGCACGATGTCGATGCCGGTGATGAGCTCGGTGACCGGGTGCTCCACCTGCACGCGGGTGTTCATCTCGATGAAGTAGAACTCGCCGTTCTCGAACAGGAATTCGAACGTGCCGGCGCCGCGGTAGCCCATCTTCTTGCAAGCCGAGGCGCAGCGCTCGCCGATCTTCTCGATCAGGCGGCGCGGGATGCCGGGTGCCGGCGCTTCCTCGATCACCTTCTGGTGGCGGCGCTGCATCGAGCAGTCGCGCTCGCCCAGGTACACCGCGTTGCGGTGCTGGTCCGCCAACACCTGGATTTCAATGTGGCGCGGGTTCTGGAGAAACTTCTCCATGTAGACCTCGGCGTTGCCGAAGGCCGCACCGGCTTCGGCCTTGGTGGTCTGCACCGCGTGCAGCAGGGCCGCTTCGGTGTGCACCACGCGCATGCCGCGCCCGCCGCCGCCGCCAGCGGCCTTGATGATCACTGGGTACCCGATGGCCTTGGCGGTCCGCTTGATCACCACCGGGTCGTCCGGCAGCGCGCCTTCCGACCCCGGCACGCAGGGCACGCCGGCACGGATCATGGCCTGCTTGGCAGACACCTTGTCGCCCATGAGGCGGATCGAATCGGGCGTGGGACCGATGAAGGTGAAGCCGCTCTTTTCCACCCGCTCGGCAAAGTCGGCGTTTTCGGACAGGAAGCCGTAGCCGGGATGGATGGCCTCGGCGTCGGTCACCTCGGCGGCCGAGATGATCGCCGGCATGCTGAGGTAGCTCTGGCCCGACGGTGCCGGGCCGATGCAGACCGCCTCGTCGGCCAGCTTGACGTACTTGGCATCGCGGTCGGCCTCGGAATAGACCATCACCGCCTTGATGCCCATTTCGCGGCAGGCGCGCTGCACCCGGAGCGCGATCTCGCCGCGGTTGGCGATCAGGATCTTCTTGAACATGGGGGGGCCGCCCTCACGCGATCACGAACAGCGGCTGGCCGTACTCGACGGCCTGCCCGTTCTGGACCAGGATCTGGGTGACGGTGCCGGTCTTGTCGGCCTCGATCTCGTTGAGGATCTTCATGGCTTCGACGATGCAGATCGTTTCGCCTTCCTTGATGGTGTCACCCACCTCGACGAACGGCTTTGCACCCGGGGCCGAGGAGCGGTAGAACGTGCCCACCATCGGCGACTTGACGACATGACCGGTGGGCTCGGCCGGGGCAGCAGGCGCGCTGGCGGCGACGGGCGCGGCGGCCACCTCCACCGCCGGCATGGGGGCTGCGGCGGCGGGCGCCGGGGCCATGCTGTAGGTCACAGGCGCGGGCATCAGGGCGGGGCTGGCCTTGACGATCCGGACCTTGCCTTCGGCTTCGGTGATCTCGAGCTCCGAGACGTTCGATTCCGACACCAGATCGATCAGCGTCTTGAGTTTTCGCAAATCCATGTCATCTCCAACGATTTCCATGCTTCCCGGGTCTAAATGCTTGCAACTTCATGGAATCACAATGCACCCGGGCGCAAAAGGGTGCCGCAGTGTACACGAAGCGCGGCCGGGCGCGGAGCCGCCCGTCCAACAGCACTTCGGGGGGTATTCGCCGCTGTTGGCGAATTTTCAGCGCATCAGACCAGCTTGACCCACTGATCGAGGTCTTCGCGGTGCACCTGACCGATCTTTCGGTGCAGCACCGATCCGTCGCGGTCGAACACCACGGTGAAGGGCAAACCGCCGGCCGGATTGCCCAGCGTCCGGCTCAGTTCGGCGCCGGCAAAACCGGTCATGGCCACGGGAAAGTCGAGCGGCAGGCGCTGCAGGAACTGCCGCACCGGTTCCACCCGGTCCACGGCCAGCCCGATCAACTGCCAGCCTTGGGCCGAGCGTTCCCGGTAGAACGCATTGAGCAAGGGCAACTCCTCGACGCAGGGAGGGCACCAGGTGGCCCAGAAGTTCACCAGCAACGGCCGGCCGCGAAAGTCGGCCATGGCCATCGGGCGCCCTTCGGGAGAATCGAAACTCGATGTCCAGAAGCTGGCTGCCGCCGCGTCGGCCACCGGGCGGGGACTGAACCGCCGATCGGCCCACCAGACACCGGCGGCGGCGGCGGCGGTGGCCACGCCACCCATCATCCAGTGACGTCGCTGGATCTTCATCGCGCCGCCTCCCCGTTTCCGGTCAGCAGGGCGCGCACGGCGGCGGCGTCACCCCTTGGCTTTCTGCCCTGGCCGTCGGGCTTGAGTGCGCCGCGGAGGTCATCGTGGTCGTGCACCAGCAGGTGCAACAGCACCCATTGGCCCAAGGCATCGCAGCGGGTGCGCACGGTCAGCGCCTCGACCGGCTCGCCGCGCCAGCCCTGCCCGCTGCCGGGGTGGTAGTCCACGCGGTGATCGATCAGGGCCCATTCGGGCTGTTTGGGGTCGTCGCAGAAGAGGTGCATGTGAATGTCGCTGTGGCGGGTGGCGGTGCCGTGCCAGACCGCGCCGCCCAGGTGCGGCCGGAAGGATTCCAGCCGATCCATCCAGACAAGCGCCAGTTCCCGCAAGGCGAGCAGTTCGGCGGGCTGGGTATCGGCGCAGAAGATCGAGATGTGCTCGCGCACCGCCGCCTCCAGCGTGTCGTTGTCGGGCAGGGCGGTGCGCGCCGGCAGACCGAGCTGCTTGAGCGCGGCGCGCTTGGCAGGACCGTATTCCTGGCCTTCTTCGACCACCAGCCGGGCCGCCACTGCGGCAATGTCCGCCACCACATCGTCTCGATCGAGCATGCCGGGATTGTGCCTGCACGGCCCTCCTAGAATCGCCACATGCACATTCACATCCTGGGCATTTGCGGCACGTTCATGGGCGGGGTCGCCGCCCTGGCCCGCGAGGCGGGTCACCGCGTCACCGGTTGCGACGCCGGTGTCTACCCGCCCATGAGCGATCAGCTCCGCGCGCTGGGCATCGACCTCATCGAGGGGTTCGAGGCCGACCAGATGGCCCTCAAGCCGGATGTCTGGGTGATCGGCAACGTGGTGAGCCGCGCGCGCCGCCCCGATGGTTCGCCGAAGTTTCCGCTGATGGAGGCAATCCTGGAGGCCGGTGCGCCCTACACCAGCGGCCCCCAGTGGCTGGCCGAACACGTGCTGCAGGGCCGGCATGTGATGGCGGTGGCCGGCACGCACGGCAAGACCACCACCACCTCCATGCTGGCCTGGATCCTCGAAGCCTGCGGCCGACAACCCGGGTTTCTGGTCGGGGGCGTCCCGATGAACTTCGGTGTCTCGGCCCGGCTGGGACACAGCCAGGGGGCCGACGACCCCACCGCCAGGGCCCCATTCGTCATCGAAGCCGACGAATACGACACCGCCTTTTTCGACAAGCGCAGCAAGTTCGTGCACTACCGCCCGCGCACGGCCATTCTCAACAACCTCGAGTTCGACCACGCCGACATCTTCGACGACCTCAAGGCCATCGAGCGCCAGTTTCACCACCTGGTGCGCACGGTGCCCGGCAGTGGGCGGGTGGTGGTGAACGGGCTCGAGGAAAGCCTGGACCGCGTGCTGCACCAGGGCTGCTGGAGCGAGGTCTGTACGTTCGGCGCCGCGGTGAGCGACTTCACGGCGCAGGGCGAGCCACACGATTTCGTGGTGATGCGCCGGGGCGAACCGGTCGGCCGCGTGCATTGGGCGCTGTCGGGGGTGCACAACCAGCTCAATGCGCTGGCGGCCATGGCGGCGGCCGAACACGTGGGCGTGGCGCCGGCCGACGCGGCGGCCGCGCTGGCGCGGTTCGAGAACGTGCGCCGGCGCATGGAGGTGCGGGGCACGGTGCCGCGCGCGGGTGGCGACATCACGGTGTACGACGACTTCGCCCACCACCCGACCGCCATCCGGACCACCATCGACGGGCTGGCGCGGCGACTGGGCACGCCGCGCGGCCGCATCCTGGCGGTGTTCGAACCGCGCAGCAACACCATGAAGCTGGGCACCATGAAATCGCAGCTCCCCTGGAGCCTGGAAAACGCCGATCTGTCGTTCTGCCATTCGGGCGGCCTCGACTGGAACGCCGCCGAGGCCCTGGCACCCATGGGCAATCGCGCGCGCGTGGCGGCCGACATCGGCACCCTGGTGCAGCAGGTGGTGGAAACGGTGCAGCCGGGCGACCACATCGTGTGCATGAGCAACGGCGGCTTCGGCGGCATTCACGACCGCCTGCTGAAGGCCCTGAGCGCCTGACGCGGGTGCTTTTCTAGTACCCCAGCACCTGCGCGGGCACGTCGACCGTGATCACCGGCTTGGCCAGCGCCGAGCTGGCCGCCCGCGCGAACGCCAGCGCCCATTCGCGGTGCGCCGGCTCCGCAAAGCGCGCCGGCCCCGCGGCCTGTGCGACGCACAACACCTTGTCGGCCATCAGCACCTTGCCGGTCGGGCGGATGGGGTCGCACCCCAGGTGGATGAACTGCTCGTCAAGCCAATGCCGCGCCTGGTCGTGCGGCAGCGGCTGCACCTCTTCCAGGTCGATGCGGTAGGTCGCGGGCTCGCCCCAGGTGACGGTGACTTGGCTTCGCATGGGGTCTCCTTGGCTCGGTTTCTCTGGCCATTGTGCCCCGATGCCGCCAGGCCCGAACCCGGACAACCCCCGATGCGGATCACCGGCGGCGCGACGCCGCCACCGCCTGCGACAGGACCTCGAGCGCCTGCAGCGAATCGCCCCAGCCGAGGCAGGCGTCGGTGATGCTCTGCCCGTACTGCAGCGCAGCAGGATCGTCCTTGCCCGGCGTGAATTTCTGGGCGCCGGCCTCGATGTGGCTCTCGATCATCACGCCGAAGATGGACGTCGACCCACCAGCGATCTGCGAGGCGACGTCGCGCGCCACGTCGAGCTGCTTCTCGTGCTGTTTGCTGCTGTTGGCGTGGCTGAAGTCGATCATGAGGCGGGGTGCCTGGCGGGCCGCCTCGAGGTCCTTCACCGCCGCGGCCACGCTGGCGGCGTCGTAATTGGGCGCCTTGCCGCCGCGCAGGATGACGTGGCAGTCCTTGTTGCCTTTGGTGCGCACGATGGCAACCTGGCCGTTCTTGTGCACCGACAGGAAGTGGTGGCCGCGGGCAGCGGCCTGGATCGCGTCGGTCGCAATCTTGATGTTGCCGTCGGTGCCGTTCTTGAAACCGATCGGGGCCGACAGGCCCGAGGCCAGTTCGCGGTGGACCTGGCTTTCGGTCGTGCGCGCCCCGATGGCGCCCCAGCTGATCAGGTCGCCGATGTATTGCGGCGAGATCACGTCGAGGAATTCGCTGCCAGCCGGCAGGCCCTGGCGGTTGATCTCGATCAGCAGCTGGCGCGCGATGCGCAGACCTTCGTCGATGCGGAAGCTCTCGTCAAGGTACGGATCGTTGATGAGGCCCTTCCAGCCCACCGTGGTGCGCGGCTTCTCGAAGTACACGCGCATCACGATTTCCAGGGTGTCGGCGTACTTCTCGCGCAAGGGCTTCAGGCGGCGCGCGTAGTCCACCGCCGCGGCCGGGTCGTGGATCGAGCAGGGCCCGATCACCACCAGCAGACGGTCGTCCTTGCCATGCAGGATGCGGTGGATGCGCTGGCGCGTCTGGCTGATGAGGGCCTCGACCGGCGTGCCGGCAATGGGAAAGAAGCGGATGAGGTGTTCGGGCGGGGGCAGCACGGTGATGTCCTGGATGCGTTCGTCGTCGGTCTCGCTGGTCTTGTCGACGGGACGCGCATACCAGGTGTCGCTGGCGGCGGAAGAGGCTTTGGCGTTCATCACGGGCTCCTGGAGGGGTCGGTAAGGAAAAACGGGTGGGCGAAAAAAAACCGCCGGGCTTGGGGCTCCGGCGGTTCTTGTCGAGATTCTTGGCGCGTTGGTGTCTACGCCTCTCGTCCGCCGGGGACAGAGAACCAAAAGTAAAAGGCGTAGAAAGCGTGCGCGTTCATGGGGGTGGAATGTAGCACAGCCAAAAGCGGCGGCGTTTCAGGCGGTGCCGCCCACCGTGAGTCCGTCGATGCGCAGGGTGGGCTGCCCCACGCCCACCGGCACGCTCTGGCCTTCCTTGCCGCAGGTGCCCACGCCGCTGTCGAGCTTCATGTCGTTGCCGATCATGCTCACGCGCGTCAGCGCATCGGGGCCGTTGCCGACCAGGGTGGCCCCCTTCACCGGGTACTGGATCTTGCCGTTCTCGACCCAGAAGGCCTGGCTGGCCGAAAACACGAACTTGCCGCTGGTGATGTCGACCTGGCCGCCGCCGAAGTTGGTGGCGTACAGCCCCTTCTTGATGCTCGCCACGATTTCCTCGGGCGACTTGTCGCCACCCAGCATGTAGGTGTTGGTCATGCGGGGCATCGGGGTGTGGGCGTAGCTTTCGCGGCGGCCGTTGCCGGTGGGCTTGACGCCCATCAGGCGCGCGTTCATGGAGTCCTGGATGTAGCCGCGCAGGATGCCGTCCTCGATCAGCACGTTGCGCTGCGACGCATGGCCCTCGTCGTCGATGTTGAGCGAGCCGCGGCGGTCGGCGATGGTGCCGTCGTCGAGCACGGTGACACCCTTGGCCGCCACGCGCTGGCCGATGCGGCCGGCGAACGCGCTGGACCCCTTGCGGTTGAAGTCGCCTTCGAGTCCGTGGCCGACGGCCTCGTGCAGCAGGATGCCGGGCCAGCCACTGCCCAGCACCACCACCATTTCGCCGGCCGGGGCGGGGCGGGATTCGAGGTTGGTGAGGGCCTGTGCCACGGCCTCGTCCACGTAGGACTGCACCATGGCGTCGTCGAAGTAGGCCAGCCCGAAACGGCCACCGCCGCCGGAACTGCCCATCTCGCGGCGGCCGTTCTGTTCGGCGATCACGGTGAGCGACAGGCGGATCAGCGGGCGCACGTCGGCCGCCAGCGTGCCGTCGGCACGGGCCACCAGCACCACATCGTGCTCGGCGGCCAGGCCCGCCATGACCTGCGCCACGCGCGGGTCCTTGGCCTTGGCCATGCGCTCGACTTTCTCGAGCAGCGCCACTTTGGCGGTGCTGTCCAGCGTGGCGATCGGATCGACGCCGCCGTAGAGCGAGCGCGACTTGGCGACCTTGCTGCTCGATGCCTTGACCTTCTTCGACTGCCCCTGACCGGAAATACTTCTGACCGCGTGCGCCGCGTCCAGCAGCGACGCCCAGGACAGGTCGTCCGAGTAGGCGAAGGCCGTCTTTTCGCCGCTGACCGCCCGCACGCCCACGCCCTGGTCGATGCTGAAGCTGCCGGTCTTGACGATGCCTTCCTCGAGGCTCCAGCCTTCGCTGCGCGTGGACTGGAAATACAGGTCGGCATCGTCGGTGCCATGCGACGCAATCTCGGCCAGCGCCTTGTGCAGGTGGTCGGTGGTCAGGCCGAAGGGTTCGAGCAGCATCTGCTCGGCGGTGGCCAGTCGGGCCAGGGTGGGTTCGCGGGCAATCATGGGACCATTGTAGGAACACCCCGGCCCGGTGGGGGCGTCAGGGTCTTGGCAGCCCGCCGGGGTGGGCGCGCATCCAGTCCAGCAGGGCGGCGTCGTCGCGGTCAGCCATGCCCCCGGCCAGGGCGGCCGCAAACGTGGCCGCGGCCCGCGGGCCCAGCACGCCCTCGTGACCCGCCCGACGGGCGGCCGCCATGGCGAGGCCGGTGTCCTTGGCCAGCAGGGTCATGTGGGCCAGCGGTGCGGCGTCTCCGGCCAGCGCGCGGCGCATGCGGTCGGTGCCGATCCAGCTCTGACCGCTCGACCGCTCGATCACACCCAGCGTGGTCGATGGGTCGAGCCCGAGGCGCTCGGCCAACGCCAGTGCCTCGGCAGCACCCACCAGGTTGATGCCGGCGAGCAGGTTGTTGACCAGCTTGGTGCGGGCACCGTCGCCCACGCGCTCACCCACGCGAAACACCGCGTTCGACAGGTCGGCGATCAACCGGGCGTGGCCTTCGATGACGGGAGACGCACCCGCCAGCATGAGGCTCATGGTGCCGGCACGCGCGCGGGCCGGTCCGCCGGACATGGGGGCATCGATGGTGTGAACCCCTTGCTGCGCCAGCCGCCGGGCGATGGCCTCGGTGTCTTCCGGGGCAATGGTCGGGCAGAGCATCACGCACTGGCCGGCGCGCAGCGATGGGGCCGCCCCGCCCTCGCCCCACAGCACCGCCTGGCACTGGGCGGCGTCCACCACCACGATCACCAGCACCCCCTCGTCACCGAGGGTGGCCGCGGCAGCCTGCGGCGAGTCGCACAGGGTGGCGCCGGCGGCCTGTGCACGGGCCCGGGCTTCGGGTGAGGTGTCGCACACCGCCACCGGCCAGCCCAGCCCGCGAAGCCGCTCCACCATGGCGCCGCCCATGTTGCCGGCGCCCACGAAGGCCACGGTCCCGGTGGCGGCGGTCATGAGGGGATCAGCCGCTTGGCGCGCGAGATGGACAGCAGCATGCCCAGGCCCACGCCCAGGGTGACCATGGCCGTGCCACCGTAGCTCACGAAGGGCAGCGGCACACCCACCACCGGCAGGATGCCGCTCACCATGCCGAGGTTGACGAAGGCATAGACGAAGATGTTGAGCGTGAGCGCCCCCGCCAGCAGGCGCGAGAACAGGCTGGGCGCTTCGGCCGAAATCGCCAGCCCGCGGCCGATGAGCGCAATGAAGCCCGCCAGCAGCACCAGCACGCCCAGCAGACCGAACTCTTCGGAGAACGCGGCAAAGATGAAGTCGGTGGTGCGCTCGGGGATGAATTCGAGGTGGGTCTGCGTGCCCTGCATGAAGCCCTTGCCCCAGACCCCGCCGGAGCCGATGGCGATCATGCCCTGGATGATGTGAAAGCCCTTGCCCAGCGGGTCCTTGGTGGGGTCGAGCAGCGTGCAGACCCGCTGCCGCTGGTATTCGTGCAGCACTTTCCAGTCGACGCCCGGCGCGCACCAGCTCGCCTCGTTGGCGATCAGCACGATGATGCCGATCACCGCCAGCACCACCGGCGGCAGGATCAGCTTCCAGCTCAGGCCCGCAAAGAAGATGACGGCCAACCCCGAAGCGACCACCAGCAGCGTGGTGCCCAGATCGGGCTGTTTGAGGATCAGCACCGCCGGCAACGACAACAGCACGCCGGCGACGACGAAGTCGGTCGCCTTGAGTTGCCCCTCCCGCCGGTGGAACCACCACGCCAGCATCATGGGCATGGCGATCTTCATGATCTCGCTGGGCTGGATGACGGTCACGCCGATGTCCAGCCAGCGCTGCGACCCCTTGCGCTCGATGCCGGCGAATTCGACCCCCACCAGCAGCAGAACGCCCAATGCGTAGAGCGGCAAGGCCAGCGTCATGAGCCGCTGGGGCGGAATCTGGGAGAACAGCAGCATCACGCCCGCGCCGATCAGCATGTTGCGGGCGTGGTGGACGAAGCGCGACCCGTGGTCGAACCCGACCGAGTACATGGTGATCAGGCCGAGCGCAGCCATGAACAGCACGATCCCGATCAGCGGCCAATCGAAGCCGCGCATGAACGGCACAAGCCGCTGCAGCAGGGTGGGTTTATCGAAGACGACCGCCATGGGCCGCGATTATCCTGCGTGCATGACCGGACCGCACCGAACCACCCACCTGTTGTACCTGCACGGATTCCGCTCGTCGCCCGCGTCGATGAAGGCCCGCAAGGTGGCCGCCCGGGTTGAGGCTCAGCACCCGGGCGTGACCTGGTGGTGCCCCCAGCTGCCCCCATCGCCCCGCGACGCCATGGCCCTGGTGATGCAGGGCACGGCCGGCTGGCCGGTCGACCGCATGGCGGTGGTGGGTTCGTCGCTGGGCGGGTTCTACGCCCGGTGGATCGGCCTGCAGACCGGCTGCCGGGTGGCCCTGCTCAACCCGGCGCCGTTTCCCGCCCGCGATCTGGCGGCCCACATCGGCGAGCAGCGCACCTGGCAGAACCCCGAGGACCGTTTTTTCTTCGCAGCGGGTCACGTCGCCGAACTCGAGGCCCTCGAAGCCGACATCGCGCGCTGGACACCGCAACGCGCCCACACGCCCGATCGCCTCTTTGCCCTGCTGGCGCGGGGCGATGAAGTGCTCGACTGGCGAGAAATGCAGGCGTTTTGCGAGGGTGGAACCATTGCGCTGCTGCCGGGGAGTGATCACGCCATCAGCGACTTCGACGACCACATCGATACCCTCTTTCGGTTCCTTGAACTGGCCTGATGGGACAATCGCGCGCATGTACATCCTGTTCGACGAGGCCGGCAAGTTCCTGACCGGTCGCCTGCTGTCCGAGGCCGAGAGTTCGATGCAGATCGAACTCGATTCCGGCAAGCGGGTGAAAGTGAAATCCGCCAACGCGCTGCTGCGCTTCGACAAACCCGCACCCGCCGAGCTCATGGCCGAGGCCACCCGCCTCGCCAGCGCCATGGAGCTCGAGCTTGCCTACGAATTCGCGCCCGACGAGGAGTTCGGCTTTGCCGACCTGGCGCGCGAGTACTTCAGCGCCCAGGCCGGCACCACCCAGCAGGCGGCCGCCCTGCTGTGCCTGCAGGGCGCGCCGCACTACTTCCGGCGCGCGGGCAAGGGGCGCTTTCGCAAGGCCCCGCCCGAGATCGTGGCGCAGGCCTTGGCCGCGATCGAAAAGAAGGCCCAGCTCCAGGCGCAGATCGACGGCTGGGCGGACGAGCTCGTGGCCGGCCGTTGCCCGCCCGCCGTGCGCGAGCAGCTCTACCGCATCCTGTTCAAGCCCGACAAGAACGGCGCCGAGTACAAGGCCGTGGTCGAGGCCGCCCGCCGCAGCCAGGCCGCACCGCTGGCCCTGCTCCAGAAGGCGGGCGCCATCACGAGCGCCTACCAGTTCCACTGGCAGCGCTTCCTGTTCGAGCACTTCCCCAGGGGCACCGGTTTTTCCGGGCTGCAGGCCCCCGCCATCACCGAAGACCTGCCGCTGGCGCCGGTCAGCGCCGTGTCGATCGACGACTCGGCCACCACCGAAATCGACGACGCCCTGTCGGTGCAGGGCCTGGGCACCGGCACGGTCACGCTGGGCATCCACATCGCCGCACCCGGTCTGGCCATCGCGCCCGACAGCGCGCTCGACCAGGTGGCCCGCACCCGCCTGTCCACGGTCTACATGCCGGGGCACAAGATCACCATGCTGCCCGACGAGGTGGTGCAGGCCTACACCCTGCAGGAAGGGCGCGACTGTCCGGCGGTCTCCCTGTATGTGGAGGTGGACGAGGCCACCCTGCAACCGACCTCGAGCCGCACCGCCCTCGAGCGTGTGCCGATCGCGCTGAACCTGCGGCACGACCGCCTTGACAGCCTGATCACCGAGGCCTGGCTCGCCGGCGAGCCGGCCACCGATGCGCCGCCCGGGATTGCCGCCCTGCAGCCCATGCTCGCGTTCCTGCACCGCTTCGCGAGGGAACACAAGGCCCAGCGCGAAATCGTGCGCGGCAAGCCCGAAACGTTCACCCGGCCCGACTACACCTTCCGCCTGGAAGGCGTTCAGGGAACCGAACCCGAGGGCAACGAACGCGTGGTCATCGGCACCCGGTCCAGGGGTGCCCCGCTCGACCTGATCGTGGCCGAGGCCATGATCCTGGCCAACAAGACCTGGGGCCAGTGGCTGGCCGATTGCGGCGTGCCGGGCATCTACCGCAGCCAGGCCAGCCTGGCGCCCGGCATGAAGGTGCGAATGGGCACCCGGGCACAGCCGCACGCCGGCATCGGCGTCAAGTGCTACGCCTGGAGCACGTCGCCGTTGCGGCGGTATGTCGATCTGGTCAACCAGTGGCAGATCATTGCGTGCGCCCGGCACGGCAAGACGGCCGCACTGGCGGCCCCCTTCAAGCCCAAGGACGCCAACCTGCTGGCGGTGGTGAGCGCCTTCGACGCGGCCTACACCGCGTACAACGGCTTCCAGAACGGCATGGAGCGCTACTGGACGCTGCAGCACCTGCGTCAGCAAGGCATCGGCGAACTCACGGCCACCCTCATCAAAGACAACCTGGTGCGCGCCGACACCCTGCCCCTGGTGCTGCCCGTGATGGGCACCGACGGCATGGCCCGCGGTGCGCACCTGCGGGTCCGGTTGGGGAACATCGACGACATCACGCTGGAACTGTCCGGCACCGTGGTCGAGCGCCTCGACCAGCCGACCGAGGACGTCGCCAACCTGGAGCCGGAGGACGAAGAGGAACCGCTCGGCGCCCCGTTGGCGCTGGCCATCGACGTGAGCGACGCCGAAGGCGCCGCACCGCCCGCCGAGGCGCCCCAGAACGGATAATCGCCGCGTGAAGTCCGATCGCGAGAATCCGGCCCGTGCAAACCCCGGCCGCGCCCAGGCCGCGGCCAGCACCCTGCGCAACCTCAGCACGCTGCAGCTGGCGCTGCTGATCTCGCTCGGGGTGCACGCGGCCCTGCTCACGATCCGTTTCGTGGACCCGGAACGTTTCGACCGGGTGTTCCAGGACTCACCGCTCGAGGTGATCCTCGTGAACGCGCGCAGCGATCAACGGCCCGAGAAAGCCCAGGCCATTGCCCAGGCATCGCTGGCCGGAGGCGGCGACGCCGAACGCGGCCGGGCCACGTCGCCCCTGCCGCCATCGGCCGTGGCGCGCCTGGGCGAGGCGCCCGAAGAAGAAGCCCGCCGGGTGGAGGCACTGCGCGAGCAACAGGAGCGCCTGCTGGCCCAGGTGCGCAACGCGCTGGCCGCCATGCCCCCGCCCGAGAAGGCCACGGCACCGTCCACCCGCGAGGCGGTGGAGCGCGAAGAAAAGCGCCGCGCGCTGGTCAAGATCCTGGCCGAGATCGAGAAGCGCATCAACGAAGAAAATTCGCGCCCCAAGAAGCGCTACATCAGCCCCGCCACGCGCGAGGCGGTCTACGCCGTCTATTACGACGGCTTGCGCCGGCGCATCGAACAGCACGGCACCGCCAACTTCCCCGAGGCGGGCGGCCGCAAGCTCTACGGCGAACTCACCATGGTGATCACCGTCAACCACACCGGCCAGGTGCTCGCCACCGAGGTGGTTCAGGGCTCGGGCAACAACCTGCTGGACCGCCGTGCGCAGGCCATCGTGAGCGGCCTGTCGTTTGGCCGCTTCAGCGACGCGATGCGGCGCCAGGCCGACCAGATCGTCGTCGTGTCGCGGTTCCGCTTCACCCGGGACGACGGGCTCCAGACCCAGTTGTCCGGTCAGTAACGCGGGGTCGACTCTTGCTCCGTTCCTTCGGTCGCTGGTTGTTGTGGATGGTCCTGGCCGGACTCGCCCTGCAGCTTTACTTCCTGCTCAACATCGCCCTGATGGCGGTGCTCGATCCGCACAGCACCGCGTTCCAGCGCTCCGAGGCCTGGCGCGTGGCGGTGGGCAGCGCCCGTGGCGAGGGCCCATGGCGCTGGCGCCAGCAATGGGTGGACGGCGACCAGATCAGCCCGAACCTCTGGCGGGCGGTGGTGGCTTCGGAGGACGCGGGGTTCTTCGAGCACGGCGGGGTGGATTGGGCGGCGATCGAGAAGGCCTGGCAACGCAACGAACGGCGGCAGGAGCTGGCCGAGCAGCGCGCCGCCCGCAACCCGAACCGGGCCACCCGCCCACCGAAGATCGTGGGCGGCTCCACCATCACGCAGCAGCTGGCCAAGAACCTCATGCTGTCGGGTGAACGCACGCTGCTGCGCAAGGGCCAGGAGCTGGTGCTGGCCCTCATGCTCGAGTTGTTGCTCGACAAGCGCCGCATCCTCGAGATCTACCTCAACAGCGTGGAGTGGGGCGTGGGCGTGTTCGGCGCGGAGGCCGCGGCGCAGCGCTATTTCAACAAGCCCGCCAGCCGCCTGAGCCCCCACGAAGCGGCCCGGCTGGCGGTGATGCTGCCCTCGCCCCGGTTCTTCGAAAGCCGACCGGGCTCGGCCTACCTGGCGCGCCGCACAGGCACCATCGTCGCCCGCATGGGTGACGTCGCCCTGCCCTGACATGCGCATTGCAGCCAACGCCGTCGGTTACTTCCTGCTGGGCCTGGTGCGGCTGCTCACCGGCGCGCAGGCGCGCTGGCACGGCTGTCCACCCAAAGCCGAACAACGGATCTACTTTGCCAACCACCAGAGCCATGCCGATCTGGTGCTGATCTGGGCCGCCCTGCCGCACGAGTTGCGCGGCATCACCCGCCCCATCGCGGCCAAGGACTACTGGACCGCTTCGCCGCTCAAGCGATGGATCACCACCGAGGTGTTCAACGCGGTGTACGTGGAGCGCGAGCGCAAGGGCGACGAGGACCCGCTGGCGCCGCTGATCGCGGCGCTGGAGAGCGGCGATTCGCTGATCCTGTTCCCCGAAGGCACGCGCGGTTTCGAGGAAGATCCCCAGCCGTTCAAGAGCGGGCTCTACAACCTGGCCATGAAGTTTCCCGATGTCGTGCTGGTGCCCACCTGGATCCACAACGTGCAGCGGGTGATGCCCAAGGGCGAAGTGGTGCCGGTGCCGGTGCTGTGCTCGGTCACGTTCGGCGAGCCGATCCGGTTGGGTGCCGACGAACCGCGCGCCGACTTCCTGGTCCGCGCGCGCGCGGCCGTGATGGCCCTGAGGGACGTCTGATGGGTGCCTTTCTCCGAGGCCTGAGCCAGAACCAGCAGGTCGGTCTGCTGTTCCTCGTGGTGTTCGGCCTGCTCACGCTGGTCACGGTGGCCGGCGTGCTGCTCTCGCTGCGCGAGCGCCGCGCCCACGGCGACGACGAGGTCCGCACCCAGCGCCGGCACGACAACGCGGCACTCCTTCGCATGTCCTGGGTGATGGCGATGGTGTTCTGGGTGGGATGGGTGCTCGGCGAAGGCGTGTCCATCGTGCTGTTCGGCGTGCTCTCGTTCTTTGCGCTGCGCGAGTTCATCAGCCTCTCGCCCACCCGCCGCGGCGATCACCGCAGCCTCGTGCTGGCGTTCTTCGTGGTGCTGCCGGCGCAATTCGCGCTGGTCTGGAACAAGCAGTTCGATCTGTTCACCGTGTTCGTCCCGGTGTATGTGTTCCTGGCGCTGCCCGTCGTGAGCGCGCTGCGCAACGACCCGCAGCGCTTCCTCGAGCGCAACGCCAAGCTCCAATGGGGCATCATGGTGTGCGTCTATGGCCTGAGCCACGTGCCCGCCTTGCTGCTGCTGCAGTTTCCCCGCTGGCTCGGCAACAACGCCTTCCTCGTGTTCTTCCTGGTGCTGGTGGTGCAGACCTGCATGCTGGTGCAGCACCTGACCGCCCGTGGCCGTCAACACCCCGTGGCGCCCGCGGTCAGCGAAAGCTTTCACTGGGCCAGCTGGGGCTGGGGCCTGCTCGCCGGGGGCCTGCTGGGCGCGGCCCTGGCGGGGTTCACGCCGTTCAAGCCGCTGCAGGCCATGGCCATGGCACTCGTGGCCTGCGTGGCCGGGTCGCTGGGCCACCTCGTCATGAAGGCCATCAAGCGCGACCGCGGCGTGACGAACTGGGGTGGCGAGCGCCGCTCGGTCACCGGCGCTGCGGGCCTGCTCGACCGCATCGATGCGCTGTGCTTTGCCGCACCGGTGTTCTTCCATTCCGTGCGCTGGACGTTCATTCCATGAGGATCCTCGGCATCGACCCCGGCCTGCAGAGCACCGGCTTCGGCGTCATCGACACCGATGGACCGCGAATGGCCTACGTGGCGAGCGGCACGATCCAGACCAGTCCGCGCGACGGGGCGCTGCTGCCGGCGCGGCTGAAGGTCCTGTTCGACGGCATCACCGAGGTCGTGGGCCGCTACCAGCCGGAGGTGGCGGTCTGCGAGATCGTGTTCGTGAACGTGAACCCCCAGGCCACGCTGCTGCTGGGCCAGGCCCGCGGCGCCTGCGTCACGGCGCTGGTGGCCAACCACCTCGGGGTGGCCGAGTACACGGCACTGCAGCTGAAGAAGGCGGTGACGGGCCACGGCCGCGCCACCAAGGAACAGATGCAGGAGATGGTCAAGCGCCTGCTGCAGCTGCCCGGCCTGCCCGGCAAGGACGCGGCGGACGCGCTCGGCCTGGCCATCACGCACGCCCAGGTGGCGCGCACCACCGCCGCCATCCAGCGCGTGGCGCCGCTGAAGGCCCGCACGCACGCGGCCTACAAGGGCGGACGAAGCTACTGATGCACCGAGGCCACCGAACCGCGGTGGCCGGGTGGCTAGAGCAGTCGCTCGAGCACCAGCACGCCGAAGAAGCCCAGCGCGGCCAGCACGGTCCACTTCAGGATGACCAGACCCCAGGTGCGGTAGCGCGCCTGACCGGTGCCGATGTAGAGCGCAAAACACACGCCGGCTGCCAGCAGCAGCAGCATCACGGCCCAGCGGAAGATCAGCATGGGGTCATCACCATGCAGGCGTCAGTTGGGCAAAGCCGCGCGGCGCTTCACGCTCGTTCTCGAAGGTCACGATCTCGTAGGCGTCGGGTTGCGACAGCAGCGCGCGCAGCAGCTGGTTGTTCATCGCGTGGCCGCTGCGAAACGCGCTGTAGGCCGCCAGCAGCGGTTTGCCCACGATGTACAGATCGCCCATGGCATCGAGGATCTTGTGCTTGGCAAACTCGTCGCCGTAGCGCAGCCCATCGGCGTTGAGCACCTTCACGTCGTCCATCACGATGGCGTTGTCGAGTCCGCCGCCGAGCGCCAGGCCGTGCGAACGCATCATCTCCACGTCCTTGGTGAAGCCGAAGGTGCGGGCGCGGGCGATTTCCCTCGAATAATTGCCGCTGCCGAGGTCGAACTCGACGCGCTGGCCGGACGCATTCACCGCCGGGTGATCGAACTCGATCTCGAAGCTGAGCCGGTAGCCGTGAAACGGGTCGAGCCGCGCCCACTTGAGGTTGCGGCCTTCGCCTTCGCGCACCTCCACCGGGCGGGTGACGCGAATGAAGCGCTTGGGCGCCTTCTGGGCCACGATGCCCGCGCTTTGCAGCAGGTAGACGAACGACGCCGATGAACCATCGAGGATGGGCACTTCTTCGGCCGTGATGTCGATGAGCAGGTTGTCCAGCCCGAGGCCGGCACAGGCGCTCATGAGGTGTTCAATGGTGTGAACCTTGGCCCCACCATTGGAGATGGTGGACGCCAGCCGGGTGTCGGTCACCGCCATGGCATTGACGGGAATGTCCACCGGCTGGGGCAGGTCGACGCGCCTGAACACGATGCCGGTGTCGGGCGCGGCCGGTCGCAACGTCAGCTCGACGCGCTGACCGCTGTGCAGGCCGACGCCCACGGCTTTGGTCAATGATTTGAGGGTGCGTTGCGCCAACATGCCTGAATTGTAGGTTTTTGCCCTGTGGAACACGGTGAGAAATGGTGATGGGCTTGATAGGGGACCGGTTGTCTGCTCCGCCTGTTTCGTCTTCAGCGGTTGATGTTGTCTCCGGCCGATGCGGTCGTCGCTGACCGGTATCCGGCTCCGCGACTGTCCCCCGCCAAGGGCCCTGCCCTTGGCTCCTCCTTTATGTCGCTGCGCCGGACACCGATCAACGCCGCCCTCGTTGGCACTCGTCGGGCCTCACGCCAGCATCACCTCAGCACACGGTTGCGGGGTGCTCCACGCAGCGGCATAAAGGAGGAGGCCCGCACAGCGGGCCGGGGGACAGCCGCGGAGTGGAGCACCCCGCGACCGTGGGCGTGCGCGAGGTGCCACCCCCGAAAGGCCCCGGATTCAATCCGCCTGCTTGCGCAAAAAGGCAGGAATCTCGAAGTCGTCCATGCCGCCCGAGGCCAGCGCGTCCACCTTGGCCGCGGCCTGGGTGCGGTTGGTGCGCCACACGCTGGGCACGGCCATGTGCTGGTAATCGGGCTGGGCTGCGCCCGAACCCATGCCGGCACCCGGGCCGCCCACCGCCTGGTTCACCGTCGGCACGTTGAACGGCGTGTTGTCGGTGCCGGTGCGCAGCACCTGCAGCGGCGGCGCGGTGCGGCGGGCACCCTGGCGGCTCAGGCCGGTGGCCACCACGGTCACGCGCATCTCGTCGCCCAGGCTGTCGTCGTAAGCGGCGCCGTAGATCACATGCGCTTCGGCCGACGCATAGGCGCGGATCGTGTTCATCGCCAGCTTCGACTCCGACAGCTTGAGCGAACCCTTGGCCGCGGTCACCAGCACCAGCACCCCCTTGGCACCCGACAGGTCGATGCCCTCGAGCAGCGGGCAGGCCACGGCCTGCTCTGCGGCGATGCGGGCGCGGTCCGGGCCGGCGGCGACCGCCGTGCCCATCATGGCCTTGCCGGGCTCGCCCATCACCGTGCGCACGTCCTCGAAGTCGACGTTCACGTTGCCATACTCGTTGATGATCTCGGCGATGCCGCCCACCGCGTTCTTCAGCACGTCGTTGGCATGGGCAAACGCCTCGTCCTGGGTGATGTCGTCGCCCAGCACCTCGAGCAGCTTTTCGTTCAGCACCACGATCAGCGAATCGACGTTGGCTTCCAGCTCGGACAGGCCGTGCTCGGCGTTCACCATGCGGCGACCACCTTCCCAGTCGAACGGCTTGGTGACCACGCCCACCGTCAGGATGCCCATCTCCTTGGCGACGCGGGCAATCACGGGCGCGGCGCCGGTGCCGGTGCCGCCGCCCATGCCGGCCGTGATGAACAGCATGTGCGCGCCGTCGATGGCTTCGCGGATCTGATCGATCGCGCCTTCCGCGGCCTCGCGGCCCTTCTCGGGTTTGCTGCCGGCGCCCAGACCTGTCACGCCGAGCTGGATCGTCTTGTGCGCAGCGCTGCGGGCCAGCGACTGGGCGTCGGTGTTGGCGCAGATGAACTCCACGCCCTGCACCTGGCGCGCAATCATGTGCTCGACCGCGTTGCCGCCGCCGCCGCCCACGCCGATGACCTTGATCTGCGTGCCCAGGTTGAATTCTTCGACTTCGATCATTTCGATGCTCATTGCGTTCTCCTAAATGCAGTTGCCGGTTGCTCTGGTGTTGTCTGAAAAGCGGTGATTCGGTTCATCCGGGCGGCCCGGTGTGCTCGGCACACCGTCGTCGGCGCCGGGTGTCCGGGTCGAACCCGGGGGCACCGAGGAACCGCCCTTCGACAAGCTCAGGACTGGCCTCAGGTGCCACCCCCTTGAGGGGGTCGCGCAAAGCGCGGCGGTGGTGAAAAAGTTTCATCAGAACGTCCCCACAAACCAGTTCTTGACCCGCTCCAGCGCGCCCGACATCGAGCCCGCCTTCTGCGCCACCTTGTGGCCGCGCGCGCGCGCCAGCCGGGCTTCTTCCAGCAGGCCCATCACGGTGGCGGCACGGGTCTGCGCCACCATGTCGGACAGCGCGCTGTGGTAGTTGGGCACGCCGCGGCGCACCGGTTTCAGGAAGATGTCCTCGCCCAGTTCGACCATGCCGGGCATGACCGCGCTGCCGCCGGTGAGCACGATGCCGCTGGACAGCATTTCCTCGTGGCCGCTGTCGCGCAGCACCTGTTGCACCAGCGAGAAGATTTCCTCGACGCGCGGCTCGATCACGCCGGCCAGCGCCTGCTTGCCCAGCAGGCGGGGGCCGCGGTCGCCCAGGCCGGGCACCTCGACCTGCGTGTCGGGATCGGCGAGCAGCTGCTTGGCGCACCCGCTTTCGACCTTGATGTCTTCGGCGTCCTTGGTGGGCGTGCGCAGCGCCATGGCGATGTCGCTGGTGATCAGGTCGCCCGCGATCGGAATGACGGCGGTGTGGCGGATGGCGCCTCCCGAGAAGATCGCCACGTCGGTGGTGCCGGCGCCGATGTCGACCAGCGCCACGCCCAGTTCCTTCTCGTCGTCGGTGAGCACGGCCTGGCTGCTGGCCAGCGGGTTCAGCATGAGCTGATCCACCTCGAGACCACAGCGGCGCACGCACTTGATGATGTTCTCGGCCGCGCTCTGGGCACCGGTGACGATGTGCACCTTGGCCTCCAGGCGGATGCCGCTCATGCCGATCGGCTCCTTCACCTCCTGGCCATCGATCACGAACTCCTGGGGCTCGACCAGCAGCAGGCGCTGGTCGGTGGAGATGTTGATGGCTTTCGCGGTCTCGATGACCCGGGCCACGTCGGTGGCGCTGACTTCGCGGTCCTTGATGGCCACCATGCCGCTGCTGTTGATGCCGCGGATGTGGCTGCCGGTGATGCCGGTGTAGACGCGGGCGATGCGGCAGTCGGCCATCAGCTCGGCCTCTTTAAGCGCCTGCTGGATGCTTTGAACGGTGGCATCGATGTTGACCACCACGCCCCGCTTGAGGCCGTGGCTGGCGGCCACGCCGAGCCCGGCCAGCTTGAGCGAGCCGCCGTTCTGCACCTCGGCCACCACCACCATGATCTTGGCGGTGCCGATGTCCAGTCCGACGACGAGGTCCTTGTATTCCTTGGCCATGATGGGTGCGTTCGCTTATCGGGTCGGTGAAGGTCGGGTGGTCGGGGTGGGTGTGTCGGTCACGGTGGTCACGCCGCGAATTCGCAGCGCATAGCCGTTGGGGTAGCGCAGGTCGACCGACTGCAGCGCGCCTGCGTAGCGGTCGGTGAGTTGCGACAGCGTGCCGGTGAAGCGCTGTGCGCGCGCCACCAGCTCGTCGGGCGTGCCGCGCCCGATCTCGATCTCCGCGCCGCTGTGAAGCCGCGCGCGCCAGCTGCCCCGTTCGCTCAGTTCGAGTCGCTCGATGCCGAGCTCGAGCCGCGCAAACACCGGCTGCAGCGTCTGGTGAAGGGCCCAGACCTCGGCCGAACGACCCGCAGGACCCGCCAGTTCGGGCAGGTTGTCGGCGTCGTCCGGGCTCGCCTCGAACACCTCACCGAGCGTGTTCACCAGCTGACCCGACCCGGTCTCGCCCCACCAGGCCGCGGCCTGGTGCTCTTCGATCGTCACGCGCAGGCGGTTCGGAAACTCGCGCTGCACCACCGCGCGGCGAACCCAGGGCACCTGCTCGAAGAGCGTGCGCACCTGCTGCAGGTCGACCGTGAGAAAGCTCGACGACAGGCGCGTGCGCATCTGCGTGGCCAGCTGGGCGCGCAGGGTCACCGCGCTCTGGTGCGTCACGTCGCCGTGCACGCTGATGGCCTTGACCGTCCAGACCGGGTGGCGCACGGCCCAGGTGGCCAGTGCCCCGAGCGTGAGCAGCGCGAACACGCCCAGCAGAAGCTGGGTGGCCACGGCCATCAGCTTCACGTCCAGGGGCAGGTCGGTGCTCGGCATGGTGTCGTCGGGTTCAGGCCGCTGCAGGGTTGTCGAGGTCGGCGGTGCCCAGCACGCGCAGGCACAGGTCTTCGTAGGCAATGCCCACCGCCCGCGCCGACATGGGCACCAGCGAATGGCCGGTCATGCCCGGCGAGGTGTTGATCTCGAGCAGGTAGGGCTTGCGCGTGGCGCCGTCGATCATCACGTCGGCGCGCGCCCAGCCGCGGCAGCCCAGGGTGCGGAAGGCCTGCAGCACCAGCGCCTGGATGGCGGCTTCCTCGCCCGCGGGCAGGCCGCAGGGCACCAGGTACTTCGTGTCGTCGGTGAAGTACTTGTTCTGGTAGTCGTAGTTGCCGTCGGGCGCCACGATGCGGATCACCGGCAGGGCTTCGGCGCTGTCGCCCGTGCCCAGCACCGGGCAGGTGACCTCGTCGCCGGCGATGAACTGCTCGCACATGACCATCGGGTCCTGCCGGGCCGCCAGCGCGTAGGCATCGGCGCATTCGTCGGGGCGGGTGACCTTGGTCAGGCCGATGGTCGAGCCTTCGCGGACGGGCTTGACGATCATGGGCGAGCCCAGCGCGTCCAGCGCCTCGCGCGTTTCGGCGGCGCTGTGCACCTGCCGCCAGGCCGGGGTGGACAGGCCCTCGGCCACCCAGATCCGCTTGGTCATGAGCTTGTCCATCGCCACCGCCGAGGCCATGACGCCCGGGCCGGTGTACGGGATGCCCATCAGTTCCAGGGCACCCTGCACCGTGCCGTCTTCGCCGAAGCGCCCGTGCAGCGCGATGAAGCAACGCGCAAAACCGTCGCGCTTGAGTTCACCCAGGTCGCGCTCGGCCGGGTCGAAGGCATGCGCATCCACACCGCGCGAGCGCAGGGCATTCAACACCCCGTTGCCCGACATGAGCGAGACCTCGCGCTCGGCGGAGCGCCCGCCCATGAGCACGGCGACCTTGCCGAAATCCTTGCTGTTCATTTCGCCAACTCCATGATTCTTCCCGCCACTGCGCCGATCGAGCCTGCGCCCATGCACAGCACCACGTCGCCATCGCGGCCGTTGTCCAGCACCGCCCGGGCCATGTCGCCGATGTCGTCGACGAACACCGGTTCGAGCTTGCCGCCCACCCGAAGCGCACGGGTGAGCGAGCGGCCGTCGGCGGCCACGATCGGCGCTTCACCCGCCGCATAGACCTCGGCCAGCAGCACCGCGTCGGCCTGCCCGATCACCTTGACGAAGTCCTCGAAACAATCGCGCGTGCGGGTGTAGCGGTGCGGCTGGAACGCCAGCACCAGGCGCCGGCCCGGAAAGGCGCCGCGCGCCGCCGCGATGGTGGCCGCCATCTCGACCGGGTGGTGGCCGTAGTCGTCCACCACCGTGATGTGGCCGCCCCCCGGCAGCCCCGCGTCGCCATAGCGCTGGAAGCGCCGGCCCACGCCCTTGAAGCCGGCCAGCGCGCGCAGCACCGCGTCGTCGGGCACTCCGATTTCCACCGCAATGCCGATGGCAGCCAGCGAATTGAGCACGTTGTGCTCTCCCGGCAGGTTGAGCACGACGTCGAGGTCGGGCAGCGCCACGCCGTTTCGGCGCTGCACACGGAAATGCATCTGTCCGCCCACTGGCCGCACATCCAGCGCGCGAACCTGCGCATCCTCGCTCAGGCCGTAGCTGGTGATGGGCCGCGCGATCTGCGGCAGGATCTCGCGGATCGCGGGGTCGTCCACGCAGACCACCGCCGCGCCGTAGAACGGCATCTTGTGGAGGAACTCGACGAACGCGGCCTTGAGGCGACCGAAGTCGTGCCCGTAGGTGTCCATGTGGTCGGCGTCGATGTTGGTCACCACCGAAATCATGGGCAGCAGGTTCAGGAACGACGCATCGGATTCGTCGGCCTCGACGACGATGTATTCGCCACTGCCCAGCGCCGCGTTGGCGCCAGCGCTGTTGAGGCGGCCACCGATCACGAACGTCGGGTCGAGGCCAGCTTCGGCGAGCACGCTGGCGACCAGGCTGGTGGTGGTGGTCTTGCCGTGCGTGCCGGCAATGGCCACGCCCTTGCGCATGCGCATCAGCTCGGCCAGCATGACGGCGCGCGGCACCACCGGCACCAGCCGGGCATGCGCCGCCATCACCTCGGGGTTGTCGGCCTTCACCGCGGTGGACGTGACGATGGCGTCGGCACCTTCGATGTGGCGGGCGTCGTGGCCGACGAACACCTGGGCACCCAGCGACTGCAGGCGGCGCGTGGTGGCACTCTCCCCGAGGTCGCTGCCGGAGATGCGGTAGCCCTGGTTGAGCAGCACCTCGGCGATGCCGCTCATGCCGGCGCCCCCGATGCCGACGAAATGGATGTGGCGGATGGCGTGCTTCATGCCGTTCTGACCTTGGCGAGTTCGATGCAGGCGCCCACCACCGCCTCGACGGCACCGGTGCGCGCCACCGCCCTGGCCTTGGTGGCCATGGCCAGCAGGCGGGCGCGGTCCAGGCCCATCAACAGGGCCGCAAGTTTTTCGGGCGTGAGGCCGGCCTGCGGCTCCAGCCAGGCGGCGCCGGCGTCCACGAGGAAGCGTGCGTTGTGGGTCTGGTGGTCGTCGACCGCGGCCGGGAACGGGACCAGCACGGAGGCGGCACCCACGGCCGCCAGCTCGGTCACCGTGCTGGCGCCGGCGCGCGCGATCACCAGATCGGCCATGGCGCAGGCGGCGGCGGTGTCGTCGATGAAGGGTGTGAGTTCGGCCTGCACACCGGCGGCGGCGTAGTTGGCCCGCAGCTCGTCGATCTGCTTTTCACCGCTCTGATGGACCACCTTCGGGCGCTGCGCCTCGGGGATGAGGGCCAGCGCCTTTGGGACGATGCGGTTGAGTGCCTGCGCGCCCAGGCTGCCGCCCACGACGAGCAGCTGAAGCGGTCCGCTGCGGCCCTCGAAGCGCTCGGCCGGAGCGCCCTGCACCAGAAAGGCCTCGCGCAGCGGGTTGCCCACCCACTCGGCCTTGGCCAGCGCATCCGGAAAGGCACAGAAGCGCCGGTCGGCCACCTCGGCCAGCACCTTGTTGGCCAGCCCGGCAATGGAGTTCTGCTCGTGCAGCACCAGCGGCTTGCCCAGCAGCACGCCCATCATGCCGCCCGGAAAGGTGATGTAGCCGCCCAGGCCCACCAGCACATCGGGCTGCACGCGGCGCACCACCTGGATGCTCTGCCAGAACGCGCGCAGCAGGTTGAGCGGCAGCAGCAGCTTGGTGAGAAGGCCTTTGCCGCGCAGTCCACCGAAATCGATGGTCTCGAGCGGAAAGCCACGCGGCGGCACAAGCCGGCTTTCCATGCTGCCGGGCGCGCCCAGCCAATGCACGCGCCAGCCGCGCGAGCGCAATGCCTCGGCCACCGCCAGGCCGGGAAAGATGTGGCCGCCGGTGCCACCGGCCATCACCAGCGCGCAGGGTTGACGCACCGTCATGAGCGCGCCCCCTTCATCATCTCCCTGTTCTCATAGTCGACCCTCATCACGATCGCCAGCGCGATCAGGTTGAGCAGGATGGCCGAGCCGCCATAGCTCATGAAGGGCAGCGTGAGGCCCTTGGTGGGCAGGGCACCCAGGTTCACGCCGATGTTGATGAACGCCTGGAACCCGAACCACAGGCCGACGCCCTGCGCCACCAGGCCGGCAAACACCTGGTCGAGGGCGATGGCCTGGCGACCGATGTGCATGACGCGGCGGGTCAGCCAGAGGAACAGGGCAATGAGCGTCAGCACGCCGACAAGTCCGAACTCTTCTCCGATGACGGCGAGCAGGAAGTCGGTGTGGGCCTCGGGCAGCCAGTGCAGCTTCTCGACGCTGCCGCCCAGACCGACGCCGAAGATCTCGCCGCGGCCGAAGGCGATGAGGGCGTGGGACAACTGGTAGCCCTTGCCCAGCGCGTGCTCCTCGCTCCAGGGATCGAGGTAGGCAAAGATGCGTTCGCGCCGCCAGTCGCTGGCCATGATCATCAGCGCGAAGGCGCCGACCACCACCAGCGCAATCAGGAAGAACATGCGCGCATTCACCCCGCCCAGGAACAGGATGCCCATGGCGATCACCACGATCACCATGAAGGCGCCCATGTCGGGCTGGGCCAGCAGCAGCATGCCCACCACACCGAGCGCCACCGCCATCGGCCACACCGCCTGCCAGAAGTTCTGCTTGATCTCCATCTTGCGAACCATGTAGCTGGCCGCGTAGAGCAGCACCGCCAGCTTGCCCAGCTCGGACGGCTGGAAGTTCATGACGCCGAGCGAGATCCAGCGGCGCGCGCCGTTGACGCCCTTGCCGATGAAGGGAATCAGCACGATCACCATCAGCAGCAGCGCCAGCGCAAAGAGCCAGGGCGCCATCCGCTCCCAGGCCTTCAAGGGCACCTGGAACGCCAGCAGCGCGGTGACGATGCCGATGCCGATGGACATCGCATGGCGCAGCACGAAATGGGTGTGGGCGTAGGCCGAAAAACGCGGGTTGTCGGGCAACGCGATGGAGGCCGAATACACCATGACGATGCCCCACGCCAGCAAGGCCACGGTGACCCACAGCAGGGGCTGGTCGAAACCGGTTTCGCGCACGGCCACGCCACGCTGGCGGCCATAGCTGCGGCTGGACAGGCGCACCGGAAGATCGGCGGCGCCGGCCAGTTCACCGCCCAGCCACGCGGGCATCCAGCCCGCGACGCGCGCGCGCAGACCGGCCCAGCGGCTGGTGGATTCAACGGCGTTCTTGCGGCGGCTCACAGGCCCCCCTCCAGGCTCATGCCCTGCGCCTCGGCCAACCCGCGCACCGCGGCCACGAACACCTCGGCCCGGTGCACGTAGTTGCGGAACTGGTCCAGGCTGGCGCAGGCCGGTGACATCAGCACGGCGTCGCCCGACTGTGCAAGGTCGGCTGCCATGGTCACCGCTGCGGTCAGGTCGTCGGCATCGCGCAGGTCCACGCCGGCGGCGCGAAGCGCTTCACCGACGGCGCTGCGGATGCGCGCCGCGTCGCGACCGATCAGCAGCACACCGCGGGCGTGTCGCGCCAACGGCTCGGCCAGCGGCCCGAAATCCTGGCCCTTGCCGTCGCCGCCGAGGATGACGACCAGGCGGCGCTCGGCGCCCAGCCCGTTCACGGCCGCCAGGGTGGCGCCCACGTTGGTGCCCTTGCTGTCGTCGAAGTACTCGACGCCGTCGACAATGGCGACCGGCTCCACCCGGTGCGGTTCGCCACGGTATTCGCGCAGGCCGTGCAGCATGGGGCCCAGCGGGGCGCCGGTGGAGGTCGCCAGCGCCAGGGCGGCCAGCGCATTGGCCGCGTTGTGCCGGCCGCGGATGCGCAAGGCATCGGCGGGCATCAGGCGCTGGAAGTACACCTCTTCCTGTTCTTCAGACCGTCCTTTGGCGCGCGTTTCGTCGAGCGCCAGCGCACGCACCAGCCAGGTCATGCCGTTGACGGTTTCAAGACCCCAGTCGCCGGCGCGGGCGGGCGCGTCGAGCCCGAAGGTCATCCACGGGCGGGCCGGTACCTGGCGGTTGCGGTTGCCGATCTTCACGGTCACCAGGCCGGGCTTCATGGCGAGCACACGGGGGTCGTCCCGGTTGAGCAGCATGAGAGCCCCGGCGCCGAACACCGCCGCCTTGGCCTGCGCGTACGCCTCCATGCTGCCGTGCCAGTCGAGGTGGTCTTCGGTGAGGTTGAGCACGGTGGCGGCGGTGGGCACGGAGGCCCATTCGCCCCGCTCGGTGCCGTCGAGCTGAAAGCTCGAGAGCTCGAGCACCCAGGCGCGCGGCAGGTGCGGGGGCGGGGGCGGCTCGGCAGGGGGTGGCACCCGCATCGCGGGCTCGCCGTCGTCGTCGGCGGGTGGCAACGGCTCGTCTTCGACGGTCGTCTCGGGGTCGGACTCGACCACGTCGGCGCTCTGGATGCCGGGGGTGCCGGTGGTGCCGGCAGCAGGCGTTGTCTCCGCCGTCTCGAGCGCGGCGTTCTGCGACTCGGCCTTGTGCGACCCGGCCATCTGCGACTCGGCCTTCTGCGACTCGGCCTCGGCGCGCTGATCGTCTGCTGCCTGCGCCAGCGCCTCGGCATCCAGCGCCGCCGACAGCACGTCCAGCAGGGCCGGGCCGATGTTGCCGGCCACGGCCACCGACCAGCCCGCCCGCTGCAGCAGCAGGCCGGTCAGCGACGTGACCGTGGTCTTGCCGTTGGTGCCGGTGATGCCCAGCACCTTCGGACGGTACGGCAGGCGCTCGCGCCGGGACAGGGCGTTCAAGGCCTGGGCGAACAGGTCGAGCTCGGTCACCACCGGGATGGCGTGGGTCGCCGCGTGTGCAAACACCGGGCTCAGCTCGTTCGGCATCAGGCCGGGGCTGCGTGCCATCAGGGCCCACGGCGACCGGCTCAGCAGCGCCTCATCGAACGGCCCGCTGACGAACACGACATCGGGGCACTCGCCCTTCAGGGTGGCCCATTGCGGCGGCGATTCGCGCGTGTCGGCCACGGTCACGCGGGCGCCCTGGCGCACGCACCAGCGCGCCATCGAGAGGCCCGAGGCACCAAGACCGAGGATGAGGACAGGCTGGTCGGTCATCGCAGCTTGAGGGTGGACAGGCCGACGAGGCACAGCAACATGGTGATGATCCAGAACCGGACCACCACCTGGGTTTCCCGCCAGCCCTTCTTCTCGAAGTGGTGGTGCAGCGGCGCCATGTGGAACAGCCGGCGCCCCTCGCCGAACCGGCGCTTGGTGTACTTGAACCAGGTCACCTGCAGCATCACCGACAGCGCCTCGACCACGAAGATGCCGCCCATGATGGCGAGCACGATCTCCTGGCGCACGATGACGGCGATGGTGCCGAGCGCGCCCCCGAGGGCCAGCGCACCCACATCGCCCATGAACACCTGCGCCGGGTGCGTGTTGAACCACAGGAAGGCCAGGCCCGCGCCCGCCATGGCGGCACAGAAGATCAGCAGTTCACCGGCGCCGGGGATGTAGGGCAGCAGCAGGTAGCGGGCGAACACGGCGTTGCCGGTGACATAGGCAAAGATGCCGAGCGCCGAACCCACCATCACCACCGGCATGATGGCCAGTCCGTCCAGACCGTCGGTGAGGTTGACCGCGTTGCTCGACCCGACGATCACGAGGTAGGTGAGGATGACGAAACCGGCCACGCCGAGCGGGTAGCTGACCTCCTTGAAGAAGGGCACCAGAAACCCCGATTGCGGCGGAAGGTCCAGCGTGAAGCCGGAACTGACCCAGTCGATGAACAGCTCGAAGACGCGCGCGTTGCTGGTCTCGGACACCGCAAAGACCAGGTAGAAGGCCGCGACCAGGCCGATCACCGACTGCCAGAGGTACTTCTCGCGCGAGGGCATGCCCTCGGGGTTCTTGTGCACCACCTTGCGCCAGTCATCGGCCCAACCGATGGCACCGAAGCCCAACGTCACGATGAGCACGATCCACACGAAGCGGTTGGTCCAGTTGAACCACAGCAGCGTGGACAAGGCGATCGCAAACAGGATCAGCACACCGCCCATGGTGGGCGTGCCCCCCTTGGTCAGGTGGGTCTGCATCGCGTATTCACGAATGGGCTGACCGATCTTGAGCGCCGCGAGGCGGCGAATGAACCACGGACCGGCGAACAGTCCGACCACCAGCGCCGTCATGGCGGCCATGACGGCGCGGAAGGTGAGGTACTGGAACACCCGAAGGAAACCCAGGTCGGGGTAGAGGCTCTGCAGCCAAAGGGCAAGACTAGGCAGCATGGGGGTTGTCCTTGTTGTCTGCAGCCTGGGTGGGATCGAGGGCGCGCACGGCCTGAACCACGCGTTCCATGCGCATGAAGCGGGAGCCTTTGACCAGCACACTGGCAACCGCGCCCGTGGCCACCTCGGCGGCCACGTCGGTGGCGAGGGCGACCACGTCGTCCACGTGCTGTGGCGCGGGCTCGCCGGCGCCGCGAAGGGCATCGCATGCCTGCCGCATGTGGTCACCGCTCACGCGCACCTCGTCCATGCCGCGGGCGAATGCGTGCCGCAACACCTCGAGGTGGAAGGCCAGGCCCTGGTCGCCCACCTCGCCCATGTCGCCCAGCACCAGGAGGTGCGGGCCCGGCAGGGTGGCCAGCACGTCGATGGCCGCGCGAACAGAATCGGGGTTGGCGTTGTAGCTGTCGTCCACCAGCGTGACCACGCGGCCATCCACCTGCAGCACGATGGCGCGCGAGCGGCCGCCCACCGGCTCGAACGACTCGAGGCCCTTGACCACCGCGGGCAATGGCACGCCGGCGGCCAGGGCGCAAGCGGTGGCCGCCAGCGCGTTGCGCACGTTGTGGCGGCCCGCAATGCGCAAATGCACCTCGGCGTCGCCCTCGGGCGTGGCGAGATGCACCGTCCACCGGTCACCCAGCCACTGGAACGAATGCGCGCGCACGGTGGCCTCGGGATCGACGTCGCTGAAGGTCATGGCGCGGCGGGAACCCGCCAGCGATTTCCACAGCGCGGTGTGCACGTCGTCGCTGGGGAACACGGCCGTGCCGTCGGGACCAAGCGCCTCGATCACGGTGCCGTTCTCGCGCGCCACGGCCTCGACCGAGGCCATGAATTCCTGGTGCTCGCGCTGGGCGTTGTTCACCAGCGCCACGGTGGGGGCTGCCACCGCCGCGAGCTGGGCGATCTCGCCCGGGTGGTTCATGCCCAGCTCGACCACCGAGCAGCGGTGCGAGGGCGCAAGCCGCAACAGGGTCAGGGGCACACCGATGTCGTTGTTGAAGTTGCCCTGTGTGGCGTGTGCCGCTTCACCGGCATGCGCCCGCAGAATGCTGGCAATCATCTGGGTGACGGTGGTCTTGCCGTTGCTTCCGGTCACGGCAATGAGCGGCAGCTCGAACCCGGCGCGCCACGCCCGGGCCAGTTGCAGCAAGGCGGCACGGGAGTCGGGCACCTCGACACCCGACAGCCCGGCAGCGGCCAGCCCGTGGTGGGCGATGGCGCCCACCGCACCGGCGGCGGCGGCCTGCGGCAGGAAGTCGTGGGCATCGAACCGTTCGCCACGGATGGCGACGAACAGGTCGCCGGGACGCAGGCTGCGGGTGTCGGTGTGGACGCGCAGGATGTCGCCGTTGACACGCCCCACCGGACGGGCACCGGGCAGCGAAGCCAGCAGTTCGTTGAGAGGCTTCATGCAGGCATCCCCTGGCGGCGCGACAGGGCGGCCACCGCATGGTCGATGTCCGAGAACGGCAGCTTGACCCCCCGGACCTCCTGGTGGTCTTCGTGGCCTTTTCCGGCAATCAGCACGACGTCGGCAGGCCGGGCTTCGGCCACGGCGAGGGCGATCGCCTGTGCCCGATCGGCGATCACGCGAACCGCCGCAGGGCGCACGAGGCCGGCCTGCATCTGCGCGAGGATGGCCTCCGGGTCTTCGCTGCGCGGGTTGTCGCTGGTGAGCACCACGCGGGCCGACTCGCGCTCGGCCACCGCGGCCATGACGGGGCGCTTGCCCGGGTCGCGGTCTCCGCCGCAACCCACCACCACCCACAGCGCGCCCGAGCGGGCGCTGGCCAGCGGTTGCAGCGCCTGCAGTGCCTTCTCGAGCGCGTCGGCCGTGTGCGCGTAGTCCACGAGCACCAGCGGCAGGTCAGGACGGTCCGCCATGGCGTGCTGCATGCGGCCCGGCACGGGCGTGAGCGTCGTCAGTGCGTGCACCGCGGCGGCCATGGGCACCCCCAGGGCACGGGCCGCAGCGACCACCCCGAGCAGGTTGTGCAGGTTGTAGCGGCCCACGATCGGCAGGCTGAGCGTGTCCCGACCTCGTTCGCGGCCTTGCAGATCCCGCTCGACCAACTCGAAGGCGATGCCGGCGGTGGTCACGGTCACCGACTCGGCCGAGAGGCGCGCGTGCCGGTCGATGGCCACCGTCCACAGATCCAGCCCGCGGCCGGCCAACCGGTCCACCAGGTCGAGGCCTTTGGGATCGTCGATGTTGATCACCGCCGCCTTGAGACCCGGCCAATCGAACAGGCGCTGTTTGGCGGCCCAGTAAGACGCCATGTCGCCATGGAAATCGAGGTGATCCTGCGTGAAGTTGGTGAACACTGCCACCGGGATCCGGGTGCCTTCGAGCCGTCCTTCAACCAACCCGATGGACGACGCCTCGATCGCCACCGCGCGCAGACCGTGGTCCACGAAATCGCGCAGCTGGTGCTGCAACATCACCGGATCGGGCGTGGTCAGGCCCGTCGGCGTCAGCGCCGAGCCCGGGCGCCCCATGCCGAGCGTACCGACCACCGCCGCGGGACGGGCGCAGGCCGACAGCAGCTGCGCGGTCCACCAGGCGCTGGAGGTCTTGCCGTTGGTGCCGGTGATGGCGATCACGTCGAGCGCTCCGCTGGGGTCGCGGCAGAAAGCGCTGGCAATCGCCCCCGCCTGCGCCTTCAGACCGGGCACCGCCAGCACGCGCGGATCGTCGCGAAAGGCGAAGGCCTCAAGGCCTTCGCGCTCGACCACCGCCGCACCGGCGCCGGCACTCAGGGCGGATTCGACAAATCGGCGTCCGTCCGTGGCCGCGCCGGGCCACGCCACGAACCCGTCGCCAGGTTGCACCCGCCGGCTGTCGCAGACCAGTCGGCCCGTGACGCTGGCGCGCAGCCAGGTGGCCACCGCCTCGGGATGAACGAGTGTCTGAACCATCAGAACGACTCCTCCACCGGCTCGGCCACGATCTGCGGTTTCACACTCATGTCGGGCTGCACACCGAGGATGCGCAGCGTGTGCTGAACCGTTTCGCTGAAGACCGGTGCCGCCACGGCGCCACCGTAGAACTGACCGTTGTTGGGCTCATCCACCATCACCGCCACCACGATGCGCGGCTGCTCGATGGGGGCGATGCCGACGAAGAAGCTGCGGTACTTGTCCTCGGCGTAGCCCTTGCCCTCCTGCTTGCGCGCGGTGCCGGTCTTGCCGCCCACCGAATAGCCCATGGTCTGCGCGCGGGTGGCCGTGCCACCCGGCTGGGCGGCCAGGCCCAGCATGCGGCGGACGGCCCGCGCGTTGTCGGCGCTGAACACGCGCACACCCTGCGCGGGCACGTCGCTCTTGAGGAGCGTGAGGGGAATCAGCTCGCCGTCGCGGGCGAAGATGGTGTAGGCCTGCGCCAGCTGAAACAGCGACGTCGACAGGCCATACCCGTAGCTCATGGTGGCCTGCTCGATGGGGCGCCAGGTCTTGTAGGGGCGCAGGCGGCCAGCCACGGCGCCCGGGAACGGCACCTGCGGCTTCTGGCCGAAGCCCGCCTGTGCATAGATCTCCCACATTTCGCGCGGGCTCATCTGCATGGCCATCTTGACCGTGCCCACGTTGCTCGACTTCTGGATGATTTCCGACACGGTGAGCACCTCGGCCGGGTGCGTGTCGCGGATCGTCGATCCACCGATGGTGATGCGACCGGGCGCCGTCTGGATCGGCGTGTCCGGCTTCACCAGGCCCTTGTCGAGCGCCAGCGCGGTGATGAACGGCTTCATGGTCGAACCGGGCTCGAAGGTGTCGGTGAGCACCCGGTTGCGCAGCTGTTCGCCGCTGAGGTTGCGCCGGCGGTTCGGGTCGTAGGTGGGCACGTTGGCCAATGCCAGCACCTCGCCCGTGACGACATCGAGCACGATCACGCTGCCGGCCTTTGCCTTGTGGAACTGCACCGCCTCGCGCAGCTTCTGCGAGGCAAAGTACTGCACCTTGCTGTCGATCGACAACTGCAGGTCAGGGCCATCGACCGGGGGCACCACGTCGCGCACGTCCTCGACCACGCGGCCCAGGCGGTCCTTGATGACCCGGCGCGAACCGGCCTTGCCAGCCAGTTGCTGGTTGAACGCCAGCTCAACACCTTCCTGGCCACGGTCCTCGACGTTGGTGAAGCCCACCACGTGGGCAGCGGCCTCGCCTTCCGGGTACTCGCGCTTGTACTCGCGGCGCTGGTAGATGCCCTTGATGTCGAGGGCGGCAATCTTTTTCGCCACCGGCTCGTCCACCTGGCGCTGGATCCACACAAAAGTCTTGTCGTCGTTGGCCAGCCGCCGGCGCAGCTCGGCCAGCGGCATGTCGAGCAGCTTGGCGAGTTCGCGCAGCTTGGGGTGGTTCTTGTCCACGTCCTCGGGGATGGCCCAGATGCTCTGCGCCACCACGCTGGACGCGAGGATCAGGCCGTTGCGGTCGAGCACGCGCCCGCGGTTGGCGGGCAGTTCGAGGTTGCGGGCGAACCGCACCTCGCCCTGGCGCTGGAAGAAGTCGTTGCCCAGCACCTGGACGTAGGCCGCGCGGCCCGCCAGGCCGGCAAACGCCACGGCCAGCGCAGCCACGATGAACTTGCTGCGCCACACCGGCGTCTTGCTCGCCAGCAGCGGGCTCGAGGTGTAGTTGATGCTGCGGCTCATGGCGTGGCGACCGCCGGTGCGGCGGCGGCAGGCTCGGTGACGTACTGGGTGATGCCCGGCGTGACCGAGCGCATCTGAAGCTGGCGGGTGGCAAGCTGCTGCACACGGGCCGGCGTGGCCTGGGCACGGCGCTGAACCACCAGCTGCTCGTGCTCGGCATCCAGCCGCTTGCCCTGTGCCTGGGCCCGATCGAGGGCGGCGTACAGGCGGCGCGACTCGTACTGGGTGTGCACCAGGTAGAAGGCACTGGCAAGAACCGCCAGCAACAGGACCAGGTTGAGGCGGATCATGGCCGCCCTCCCGACGCCATTGCCCTGGACATGAGCACGCGCGCCGCGCTCATTGCGCCCCACTCCGCGTGGCAACGCGCATCACGGCGCTGCGCGAGCGCGGATTGCGCCCGATTTCTTCCGCCGACGGCATGACACGGCGGACATCCTGAAGCAAGGTGGGCGCAGGCTCGGCGAACGGCACGCGGCGGTCAACCACGGCGCGCGAATGGCGCGCCATGAATTGCTTGACCATGCGGTCTTCCAACGAATGGAAGCTGATGACCACGAGGCGACCTCCGGGCTTGAGCAGTGGCAGACTGGCCTCTAGCGCCGCTTGCAGTTCTTCAAGCTCGGCGTTGATGAAAATCCGAAAAGCCTGAAATGTGCGCGTTGCAGGGTCCTTGCCCGGCTCGCGGGTTTTGACCGCGCCAGCCACGACTTCGGCCAGTTCACGGGTGGTTCGAAAAGGGCCCCGTTCCTGTCGGCGGCGATCAATCGCCTTTGCAATCGGTGAAGCAAACCGTTCTTCGCCATAGTCACGAATGACCTCCGCCAGGGTGGAAACCGATGCCGACTCGAGCCACTCGGCCACGCTCTGGCCGCGGGTGGTGTCCATGCGCATGTCCAGCGGCCCGTCCTGGCGAAACGAGAAACCGCGGGAGGGGTCGTCGAGCTGGGGTGAACTCACACCCAGGTCCATGAGCAGTCCATCGGCCGATGCCGGCGGCAAGGCATCGATGGCCCGGAAACCCTGATGCCGAACCGACACCCGGGCATCGGCATGGGCCAGCGCTTCGGCCTCGGCGATCGCCTGGGGATCCTTGTCGAAGACGGTCAGTCGACCTTGCGGCGACAGCTCCTGAAGGATGGCGCGGCTGTGCCCGCCGCGCCCGAAGGTGGCGTCGACATAGTGACCGTCGGGATTGACCGAAAGCGCCTGCACGGCTTCGTTCAACAGGACGGTGTGGTGTACCCATGCTGTCTGCACCGCCGGCCTTAGAAGGAGAAGTCCTTGAACACGTCGGGCATCTCGGCTTTCTTTTCCTCGGCTTCCTGGGCGGCATAGGTCGCCGCGTCCCACAACTCGAGGTAGGCGCCCATGCCGAGCAACAGGACATCCTTGCTGATGCCCACGGCGTCGCGCAGTTCGGGCGCGATGAGCACGCGACCCGTCGCGTCCATCTCCACATCCATGGCGTTGCCGAGGAAAATCCGTTTCCACCACTGCGCGCCCATGGGCAGCGACGCGATGCGGCCACGGAACTCTTCCCACGCCGGGCGCGGAAACACCATGAGGCAGCCGTGGGGGTGCTTGGTGATGGTCAAGGCCGCGCCCAGGGCGTCACGGTGCCGGGTCGGCACGGACAGCCGCCCCTTGGCATCGAGATTCAACGAAGACGGACCCTGGAACACCGGTTTGAACCCTCAGATGGCACTTTTCACCACTTAATTGCACTTTTTTCCACTGTAGCAGGAATTGCCCTCCCCACAAGGGTGCACGCACACATTTTTTCAATGAAATCAACCACTTAGGGGCGATTTCGTGCGCAGTTTGAAGCCAAAAAGCACATAAAAAGCAAGCACTTACAACGGGCTGTGAAAGTGAAGCTTCAAAACAGGAACGCCCGCGGCAGGGCCGGCGGGCGTTCACTGGGGCGACGGGCGGTAGGGACCGCCTTCGGGGGTCAGTGGGTGTCTGTGGGGGTCAGAGGATGTAGCGGGAGAGGTCTTCGTCCCGGCTGAGGGCGCCCAGCCGCGCGTTGACGTAGGCCGCGTCGATGCGCACGGTCTGCCCCTGCAGCCTGGCCGCATCGAAGCTGACTTCGTCGAGCAGGTGCTCCATCACCGTGGACAGGCGCCGCGCCCCGATGTTCTCGGTGCGTTCGTTCACCTCGCAAGCGATCTGCGCCAGCTCGCGGATGCCGTCGGGTGCGAACTCGAGGGTGACGCCTTCGGTGGCCAGCAGGGCCTGGTACTGGCGCACCAGCGACGCATGGGTTTGTGTCAGGATGGCCTCGAAGTCATCCACCGAGAGCGACTGCAGCTCGACGCGAATCGGAAACCGGCCCTGCAGCTCGGGGATGAGGTCGCTGGGTTTGGACAGGTGGAACGCGCCACTGGCGATGAACAGCATGTGGTCGGTCTTGATGGGACCGTACTTGGTGGACACCGTGGTGCCCTCCACCAGCGGCAGCAGATCGCGCTGCACGCCCTGCCGCGAGACTTCGGCCGTGCCGGCGTCGCTGCGCGAAGTCACCTTGTCGATCTCGTCGATGAAGACGATGCCGTTCTGCTCGGCGTTGTGCAGCGCCCGGGCCTTGATTTCCTCTTCGTTGACCAGCTTGGCGGCTTCTTCGTCGACCAGCAGCTTCATGGCCTCGCCGATCTTGAGTTTGCGAAGCTGCTTGCGCCCGCCACCGAACTGACCGAACAGGCCCTTGAGCTGCTCGGCCATTTCCTCCATGCCGGCAGGCCCCATGATTTCCATCGCCGGGCGGGCCTCTGCCAGCTCGATCTCGATCTCGCGGTCCTGAAGCTCGCCCTGGCGCAGTTTCTTGCGAAAGTTCTGGCGCGCGGTGCCATCGGCCGATGGCTGCGGCTCGAAACCCACGCTGCGCGGCGGTGGCACCAGCGCGTCGAGGATTCGCTCCTCGGCCGCGTCTTCGGCGCGCGCGCGCTGCTTGCGCATTTCGGCCTCGCGCGTCTGCTTGATGGCGATGTCGGCGAGGTCGCGCACGATGCTGTCGACGTCCTTGCCGACATAGCCCACTTCGGTGAACTTGGTCGCCTCCACCTTGATGAAAGGGGCATCCGCGAGGCGCGCCAGGCGGCGCGCGATCTCGGTCTTGCCCACACCGGTGGGGCCGATCATGAGGATGTTCTTGGGCGTGATCTCGGGCCGCAGTTTCTCGTCGACCAGCTGGCGGCGCCAGCGGTTGCGAAGGGCAATGGCCACCGCGCGCTTGGCGCCCTTCTGACCAATGATGAAGCGGTCGAGCTCGGAGACGATTTCCTGCGGCGTCATGGAAGACATGGTGCCCCCATGCTCGCCGGATGCTGCGTCCGGGTGCCCTGCAAAGGTCCGCGCGCTTTCATGTCGTTGTGCCTCAATCCAGCGTTTCGATGGTGTGGTTCATGTTGGTGTAGATGCACAGCTCGCCCGCGATCGCGAGCGACTGGCGAACCACCTGTTCGGCGCTCAGCGTGGTGTGGTCGACCAGCGCCTTGGCTGCCGCCTGCGCGTAAGCGCCGCCCGAGCCGATGGCGACAATGCCGTGTTCGGGTTCGAGCACATCGCCGTTGCCCGTGATGATCAGCGCAGCGGTCTTGTCGGCCACCGCCAGCATGGCTTCCAGCCGGCGAAGCACACGGTCGGACCGCCATTCGCGCGTGAGTTCGATGGCGGAGCGCACCAGGTGCCCCTGGTGCTTCTCGAGCTTGGCCTCGAAGCGCTCGAACAGGGTGAACGCATCGGCGGTGGCACCGGCAAACCCGGCGAGCACGCGGTCGTGGTGCAGCTTGCGCACCTTTCGGGCCGTGCCCTTGACGACGATGTTGCCCAGCGTGACCTGGCCGTCGCCGCCGATGGCCACCTGCACGCCTTCGGGGGTCTGCTTGCGAACGCAGACGATGGTGGTGCCGTGAAACGATTCCATGGATGCGATCTGAGGGCGCGCCGCTCGAGTGCAAGGCGCAAGTTGCAACCGGTCGTACCGACCTGCGCGTTCGGGATCAGTCGTTGCGCAGCACCACCTTGGCGTATTCGGTGATGCCGACAACATGGAAGAAGGCCGACACCAGGCGGTGCACATCGACGAACTGCACCAGGCGGCCTTCGGCGTGGTGGCCGGTGACCCAGTTCAACAGGGTGCCAGCCGCCGAGAAATCGACGCGGATGAGATTGCGGCAGGACAGGATCAGCACATCGGCGCCCGCCAGGCGCTGCTCGAGCATGTCGACCGTTCCCTGCGCATCGCCGCGGATCTCGCCAGACAGCTCGACCAGCCCGAGGTGGTTCAGGGCGCCCAACTGGGAATCTGCACCGGATTCACCGCTCAGGGTGGAAGGCACCGCTTCGATCACGGATTCGCCCAGCACCGAGTGCATGCCCTCGTCGGCGTCGCCGCGAACCGACTGGTATTTGCAGCGCGGGCGCTCCCAGCCGGGGGGTGAAAGCTCGTAGGTGACGCAGAAATCGAGCGCGGTGAGTTCGAATTCATCGGCCCGGTTCATCAACCGCAGCATGGCCATGCGCAGTTCCCACCACAGCTGCTCCACGTCGCGGCGCCCCGAGGGCGTCATCGACTTGAGCAGGTCGCGCAGGCGGCCACCACCGGCGAAGCGCAGCTCGACGTCCTGGTCGGTCCACAGCGTGACCATGCCGAGCAGCGCACGGGCAGCCTTCTGGTCCATCGAAGCCACGGCGGTCCAGTCGATCACCCAGGGTTGCTTGGCACGGCCCAGCACGTTCTGCAGGGTGCCCACCGCGTGGGCGTCGAGCTCGGCCTCGGAGACCCAGACCGCCCGGCTGTGGGTGGCCGGCGCGGGCTCGTCGATCTTGCCCACGAGGCGGTTCACCTCGGCCGGCATGTCGTACCACTGGGGCGCAGACCGGTCGAAGCGGTTGACGAAATCGACGGCGCGGCTCTCGAACGCCGCCAGTTGGCCGGTGGCGCGGTACAGGTCGAACAGGGCCAGCCAGTCGGCCTCCTGGTCGACGCGCGGCCCACCTTCCGCCAGCGCCTCCATCAGACCCTGCTCGGCGCCGGCGTCGTCGCCGTTGGCAAAACGGATGGCGGCTTCCTCGACCTCGGGGTCCTGTGCCACCTCCTGAACGTCGAGGGCGAAAAAGTGCGACGCGGAGAACGAGCCCCCTTGCGCCGCGGTGCTGCCGCTGCGCGGGGCCATCAGGCCGGTGCGGGCTGTGGCGGCCGGGGCCTTGGCACCCGGGGCAGGTGCCGGTGGCGCTGCGGAAGGCGCAGCCGAAGCGCCCTGGCGGGCCGGATTGAGCAGCGGTGCCGGCTCGGTCACGTCGTATTGGGCGCGCAGGCGGGCGGGATCCACGGTGGGCATGGGCCGGGGCGGCGCCTCGCCGGGCTTCTGGCCCGCCTGGCCGGGGGCGTGCGCCCCGGTGGCCAGACCCGAGCCGGTGCTGGTGATCGAGTCGGCGCCCTTGGTTTTCCACCACTGCATCGACATCTGCGCTTCGATCTCGTCGATCTTCTTGAGCGTCATGGCGCGGTCGTCCGGCTTGGACGGCAGGCTGCTCTGGAAGAAGGACGGGCGCATGCCCTGCGCTTCGGCAGGTGTCCCTTCGCGGCTGCGGATCTTGCGCAGCATGTCGAATTCGCGCTTGCGCACGAAGTCGTTGCGCCGCTTGCGCTCGATCATTTCCTTGAGTGCAGCCTTGCTGTACTCACTCTCTCGATCGGCCTGACGGGTGTCCAGGTCGGCCCAGCTGGTGGTCGGGTGGCGGACGAACTTCACCACCTTGGAGAGGAAGCCGCCGCTGGTGTCGTCCTTGGACATGAGGGGATCGTTCGAAACAGGTGCGAAAAAGGTCAGTCGCCGAACATCTTCTGCTTGAGCTCACGCCGCTGCTGCGCTTCCAGCGACAAGCTGGCGGTCGGGCGCGCCATGAGGCGGCCCACACCGATCGGCTCACCGGTTTCTTCGCAATAGCCATAGTCGCCCGTGTCGATCCGGGCAATGGCCTGCTCGATCTTCTTGAGCAGTTTTCGTTCGCGGTCGCGGGTGCGAAGTTCCAGCGCGTGCTCTTCTTCGATGGTGGCGCGGTCGGCAGGGTCGGGCACCACCACCGTGTCCTCACGGAGGTGTTCGGTGGTTTCGCCCGCGTTGGCCAGCATATCGGCCTTCAGGCGCTGCAGCTTGAGCCGGAAGAACGCCAGTTGCTGGTCGTTCATGTACTCGGCGTCGGGCATGGACAGCACGTCCTGATCGGTGAGCTGATCGACCGGCAGGGTCTTCCAGTTGTTGGCCCGCTTGGGGTCTTTCTGCAGGGAAGTGGGCACGGGGGGAGTCATGACGGTTCGCTCGTTCGCTTGTGAAAAGGTCGCCTTGGGGGCGTCCGCGGCGTGGGTGGGCACCACCTCCGCCTGGGTCATCTGCTCCATCATCAGTTTGCGCGCCTCGCGCTTGCCCACCGGGCGCGGTGACGCTTCGATGACGATGGGGCCGGGGGCCGGTGCAGCGGCCACCTTGTTGATCAGTGCACTGGCCTGGGAGGCCGCGCGCGACGCCGCCGACCCGGCTGCCGGCGCCTTGGGCGGAGCAGACTTGGCGGTGGCCGGCTTGGCAGCGGCCGTTTTGGCCGGTGCCTTGGCGGGCGCCTTCACCGGCGCCTTGGCCGGCGCCTTTGCCACCTTGGCCGGGGCCTTGGCGGCCTTGGCCGGCGCCTTGGCGGCTTTCACAGCCGGCTTGGCAGGCTTGGCCGGTGCCTTGGCAGCGGGTTTCGACGCGGATTTGGGGGCGGTTTTCAGTGCGGCTTTCGGTGCAGGCTTGGCCGCAGCCTTGGCGGTTGGTTTTCGGGAGACAGTGGCAGCCTTGGCCGCAGCTCCAGACGCGGACGATTTGCCTGCTTTCGCTGCCTTGGATGCCGGGGCTTTCACAACGGGTCTCCTGTGTTGTTCGGGCTTGGCACGAACGGGCCATGGGCCCGGCTCGTGGACCGGTGTCGACGCATCGGACCAGAAGAGCCCCCCGTCGGCAAAGGCGCTTTATACCCCCTTGACGACATGGACCCCGCGCTGATGGGCGCCGGGCAATGCCCCCTGATCGATTCGGGCCGCGATTGTAGCGATGTGCGCGGCCTCCCCGCCCGATCCCGTCGCGCGACAGGCGGCGGCCGCTGCGACAAACCACACGGGAACGGGTCCGGCGTCAGGCCAGACTTTGCTCGAGGCCCTGTTCCAGGATGTCCCGGGGCAGGTCGATGCCGATGAAAACCAGCTTGCTCTGGCGCTTTTCACCCTCGGCCCAGGCGGGGCCGAGGTCGCTGCCCATGAGCTGGTGCACGCCTTGAAAGATCACCTTGCGCTCGGTGCCCTGCATGTGCAGCACGCCCTTGTAACGCAGCATGCGCGGACCGTAGACCTGCACGATGGCGCCCAGGAAGTCTTCGAGCTTTTCGGGGCTGAACGGACGATCGGCCCGGTAGACGAAGCTTTTGACGTCGTCGTCGTGGTGATGGTGGTGCCCGTGATCGTGACCGTGCGCGTGCGACGGGTGGTTGCAGTGCTCGCCGTGCTCATGGTCATGGTCATGGTCATGGCCGTGTGCGTGGTCATCATGGGCATGGTCGTGCCCATGCCCGTGGTCATCGACCTTCAGGAAGTCGGGGTCGATGTCGAGCTTGGCGTTGAGGTTGAACCCCCGCAGATCGAACACCTCCTTGAGCGCCACATCGCCAAAGTTGGCCGGCCGCATGGGCGCGCGCGGGTTCATGTGCTTGAGCCGGTGAATCAGGGTGTCGACTTCTTCTGCGCTCACCAGATCGGCCTTGCTGATGAAGATCTGGTCGGCAAAGCCGACCTGGCGGCGCGCTTCCTGGCGGTCATTGAGCTGCTGGGCGGCGTGCTTGGCGTCCACGAGGGTCACGATGGCGTCCAGCAGGTATTGCTCGGCCACTTCGTCGTCCATGAAGAAGGTCTGGGCCACCGGGCCGGGGTCGGCCAGGCCGGTCGTCTCGATCACCACGCGGTCGAAATCGAGCTCGCCCTTGCGCTTCTTCTGCGCCAGATCCTGCAGCGTGGCGCGGAGGTCGTCGCGGATGGTGCAGCAGATGCATCCGTTGCTCATCTGGATGATGTTCTCGTGCGTGTCGGCCACCAGAATCTCGTTGTCGATGTTCTCTTCGCCGAACTCGTTCTCGACCACGGCAATCTTCTGCCCGTGGGCTTCCGTGAGCACGCGCTTGAGCAGGGTGGTCTTGCCCGAGCCGAGAAAGCCGGTGAGGATGGTGGCAGGAATCAGGGCCATGGTGCGGGGGTCTGCGTGAGAGGACGGGAGGCTGGGCGGTGGGGGAACGAGTGTAGCGAGCAGCGTGCCAGGCGCGCTCAGGGCCGGCGCATCACCACCAGGCCCTTGAGGTATTCGCCCTCGGGAAACTGGACGGTCATGGGGTGGTCGGGTGCACCCCCCAGGCGCTGCAGGAACACGCCGTCCACGCCCGCCTCCAGTCCCGCGGCGGCCACGATCTTGTGGAACAACCCCACGTCCACACCGCCGGAACATGAGAACGTCAGCAGGACCCCGCCCGGGCGCAACAGCTTGAAGCCCAGGCGGTTGATGTCCTTGTAGGCGCGCGCGGCGCGCTCGGCGTGGGCCGCGGTGGGCGCCAGCTTGGGTGGGTCGAGCACGATGGCGTCGAACTGGCGCCCCTCGTCGAGCAGGCGCCTCAGGGTGGCGTTCACGTCGGCGTCAAGCCACTCGCAGCGCGATGCGTCCTGTCCGTTCAAGGCGACGTTGGCGGCGGCCTGCTGCAAGGCCGGGCCCGACGAATCGACCGACACCACGCGCTGCGCGCCGCCGGCCAGCGCCGCCACGGTGAAACCGCCGGTGTAGCAATAGCCGTTGAACACCTCGGCCAGGCCGAACCGCGCCACCAGGTCGCGGCACATGGCCCGGTTGTCGCGCTGATCGAGGTAGTAGCCGGTCTTGTGCCCGCTGGCGATGTCCACACCCAGTTTCCAGCCGTGCTCATCGAGCACCAGCCCGGTGTCGCCCTGCCCGCGAAGCCAGCCCGTGGCGTCAGGCAACCCCTCCAGCTTGCGGCTGCTGGTGTCGCTGCGCTCGTACAGGCGCTCGCAGCCGGTCAGCTCCAGCAGGGCGTCGGCAATCACCTCCTTGAACCGCTCGACCCCGGTGGCGCCAAATTGGGCCACCAGCGTGTCGCCGTACCGGTCCACCACCAGCCCGGGCAGCCCGTCGGACTCGGCGTGCACCAACCTGACGCCGTTGCTGGGCACCGCCAGCCGGTGGCGCAGGGCAATGGCCGCGCGAAGGCGCTCACGGAGGAAGGCAGCGTCGATGCGCTGGGCCTGGTCGAAGCTCCAGACCCGCACGCGGATTCGGGATTCCGGCGAACAGGCTCCCCAGGCCAGAAACTGGCCATCGGCGCTGTCCACCCGAACGGTTTCTCCAGGGTCGGCGCTGCCCTTGGCCACCGCGCCGTCGAACACCCAGGGGTGGCGCCGCTGCAGCGATCGTTCCTTGCCGGGCTTGAGTCGAATCGATTTCATGGGGTCGATTGTCGGGGCTTCGCCCTGCTCGATCCCCACCCCTCCGTTCGGCCCGGGCGCACCGCCCCGTTCGGTCCGAGCCACCCCCTCCGTTCGGCCCGGGCGCACCGCCCCGTTCGGTCCGAGCCACCCCCTCCGTTCGGCCTGAGCCTGTCGAAGGCCTCGCCCACCTGGTCGGCGGACCCGCTTCACGCCTGCACCACCCGCTGACGGATGGGTGCGCCTGTCAAGGAAGGCAGCGCGTCCCCGGGTTGGTGGGGCCTTCGACAGGCTCAGGCCGAACGGGGGGGGTCAGCGCGCCACCCTGCCACTGGGGCCGATGGGGCGGGTGTCCGGGCGCAGGCGCCATTCGCGGTTGCCACAGAGGCCGCGCCCCAGCCACGGTGTTCACGAAACGGTCACCGCCCACCCGGGCAGCCGCCCGCGAGCACGCCGGAGAACGGGCACACGGCCCAGCGACCAAGAGGGGGAGTCCGTCCCCACCGAGAAGATCAGGACTTGCCAGTGCGGGGTTTGCGCGACTGCGCCCTCGGGTGGGCCGCGTCGTACACCTGCGCCAGGTGCTGGAAGTCGAGCCGGGTGTACACCTGCGTGGTGCCGATGCTGGCGTGGCCCAGCAGCTCCTGCACCGCGCGAAGGTCGCCGCTGGATTGCAGCACGTGGCTGGCGAACGAATGGCGCAGCATGTGGGGATGCACCGGGGTCGACAGGCCGGCCTGCAACGACCGCCGCCGCAGGCGAACGCGGATGTGCTGGGGCGTCAGCCGCTGGCCCCGCTGGCCGATGAACAACGCCGCGTCATCGCGCGCCCAGGCGCTGCGCAGTTCTAGCCACCGCGCCAGGGACGCCAGCGCGGCGCGACCCACCGGCACACTGCGGCGCTTGCTGCCCTTGCCCAGCACGTGGGCCTCGCCGGCCTGGGTGTCGATCCAGCCTTTCGCGGTGCCGCTGGCCGCCACATCCAGCCCCACCAGCTCCCCGATGCGCAGGCCACTGCCGTACAGCAGTTCGATGATGCAGGCGTCGCGCGCCTCCAGGCCAGGGTCGTCATCGGCCTGGGTGTGTTCGGCCAGGCGGACCGCCTCGTCCACCGGCAAGGCCTTCGGCAGGGGCTTGCCGGCCTTCGGGGCGCGAACGTCCTGGACCGGGTGGTGGTCGGTCAGGCCCTGGCGGACCAGCCAGGTGTAGAAGCCGCGCCAGCCCGAGAGAATGAGCGCGATACCGCGCGCACTGCGGCCGCTGCCGTGCATCTGCGCAATCCAGCGGCGCACATGGGCGGGCTGCACCCTTCGCAGCGGCACGCTGGCGGCCGCCGCGTTCTCGCGCAGCTTTCGCAGGTCTTCGGTGTACAGCGCCACCGTTCGATCGGCGAGTCGCTTGTCGACCCGCACGTGCGCCAGGTAGGCCTCGATCAGGGCCGGATCGTCGTGGGGATCGACGACGTCCATCCGTGTCAGTCGACTTCGGCCGGCACCACCGGGCGCAGGCGCGACAGCGCTGCGCTGGTGAGTTCGCCGATGCGCTCCAGAAAGTCGGTGCCCATGTCGGCGGCAAACCGCTGGGGATCGGCCGATGCCAGCACCAGCAAGCCAAAGGCCTTGGGCGCTGCGCCGGCGCGCAGGGGAATCAGGGCCAGCGACGCGGCCGAGGCCGGGTCCACCAGCCATTGCGCGGCTTCCAGGCCCGGGTTGTTGCCGCAATACGGCACCGACAGCGAACTGGCAAAGGCCTGTGCGTCGTCGCTGGCGCCCTGCGCAAACGATTCCTCGGCGAACTCGGACGACACCCCCCAGACCTTGATGGCCACCTGGGGCACCAGAAACTGACGCGCCAGTTCCTCGGCGGCCACACCGGGAATGTCGCGGGCCTCGCGCACCAGCAGGAGTTCGCGCGTCCAGCGCTGCAGCTTGTCGGCGATCGCCGTGTTTTCCTTGCCGTGGCGCATCATCTCCGCGGCCTTGAGCTCCAGGCCCCGGATCTTCTCGCGCAGCATTTCCGCCTGCCGCTCCTGCAGGCTCACGGCGCGCCCGCCGTGCGGGCTGCTCAACTGCACCTCGGCGAGCAGGCCGGCATGGCGCTCGAAGAAATCGGGGCTGTTGACCAGGTAATTGGCGATGTCGTCCTCGGTGATGGGCGGGATCGGCTGGTTCATGTCGGGGTCCGGGTTGCTCAACTCAGTTCGGGAATGTCGATGGTGCCTTCGAAGACCGGCGTGGCCGGCCCGGTCATGGTCACCGGTGCGAGGTGGCCGGACGTGTCGCGCCACTCGATGGTGAGCACGCCGCCCCGGGTGTGAACGTCCACGCGTTCGTCGAGCCAGCCCAGGCGGATGCCCGCCACCACGGCGGCGCAGGCGCCCGTGCCGCAGGCCAGGGTTTCACCCGCACCGCGCTCATACACCCGCAGCTTCACGGTGCGGGGATCGACCACCTGCAGAAAGCCGGCGTTGACACGTTGGGGAAAACGTTCGTGCCGTTCGATCAGCGGACCCCAGGCGGACACGGGTGCGGTGTCGACGTCGTCGACGCGAAGCACCGCGTGAGGGTTGCCCATGGACAGCACGGCCACCGGCACTTCGCCGGCGTAAGGCAGCGTGACGGGCCAGCGCTCGAAAGCGCCCACGCGCTCCGGCTTGAGGCCAGCGGCATTGAAGGGGACTTCGGCCAGGTCGAACACCGGCGGTCCCATGTCGACCGTGACGCGGCCGTCCATCAGGCGGCGGAGTTCGAGCACACCGTTCTTCACCTGCACCCTCAGCGGGTTGCGGTCGCTCAGGCCTTTGTCGTGCACGTAGCGCACAAAGCAGCGCGCGCCATTGCCGCAGTGCTCCACCTCGCCGCCGTCGGCGTTGTGGATCACGTATTCGAAGTCGAGCCCGGGTCCCGGCGAGGGCCGGACCGACAGGATCTGATCGGCGCCCACGCCGAAATGGCGATCGGCCAGAAAGCGGTACTGCGCCTCGCTCAGCCCGAGCAGGCCACGGGTTTCGTCGAGCACGACGAAGTCGTTGCCCGCGCCCTGCATCTTGGTGAAGCGGATCTGCATGAACGGGATTATCGGCGCTGTGGAGGGCGGTCACCCCATCCGCGGCCATGGGACTGACGCGTCGAGGACGCCGGCCGGCGGATCGCTCGCGCACAATCCCGCGCATGGTCCGCCCCTCCCAGCTCCTGCACCCGCCGCGCGCGCCCGCCGCGCTGCGCCCCGCCGCCACCGTGCTGCTGTTGCGCGACAGCGAAGACCCGGCCCGCCCCGGCATCGAGGTGCTCATGACGCGCCGTTCGATGACGGCCAGCTTTGCCCCGGGCGCCTACGTGTTCCCCGGGGGCGGCATCGACGCCGCCGATGCGCAGGCCTTCGGCGTGGCCGCACGGCGACCGACCCAGACCGACCTTCGCCTGACCCAGGCCATTGCCGCGATCCGCGAGAGCTTCGAGGAACTGGGCGTGCTGATCGCCCGGCGCGCCGATGGATCGTGGGCCACGGCCGACGACATTGCCGCCATCGACCGCCAGGCCCCGTTCGCGCCCCAGTGTGCAGCGCGGGCGCTGCGGCTGGCCGCCGACGAGGTGTTCGTGCTGGCGCACTGGGTGACCGACCGCGACCTGCCGCGCCGGTTCGATGTGCCGTTTCTGGTGGCCCGCATGCCGGACGGTCAGGAACCGGTGGCCGACGAAAGCGAACAGTTCGAGCCCCTGTGGGTGCGGCCGGCCGACGCCCTGGCGCGCCACGCCGCGGGCGACTTCTTCATCATCTTTCCGACCATCCGCACGCTCGAGCGACTGCAGCACCACGCCAGCGTGCAGTCGGTGCTGGATGCCTGCGCGGCCCACGACGAGCCGCTGTGGACCAGCTGCCCGCGGGCGGGGCTGCTGCACGGACGCGAATCGCGCCACATGGAGCACGAACCGCCCTTCGGTGAACTGGCGATGGTGTGCCCCGACGGGCAGATCGTGCACGCGCTGGACTGGCAGCACGAACAGCCCGTGGCCCTGCTGCGCCATGTCATGCGCCTGACCGCACCGAACAGCGGCGTGATGACCGGGCCGGGCACCAACAGCTACCTGGTGGGCGACCCCGGCACCGGCCACATCGTGATCGACCCAGGGCCGGACGAACCCGAACACATCGAACGGCTGTGGCGCACCGTGGGCGCCGACCTGCGCGCCATCGTCTGCACGCATTCACACCCCGACCATTCCCCCGGCGCGGCACGCCTGCAGGCCCTTTGCGAGCAGGCCGGGCGGGCGCGGCCACCCATCCTGGGGCTGCCCAGCGCCGCCACCGCGCGGCAGAACAGCCGCTTCACGCCCGATCGGGCGCTGGCCGACGGCGAACGGCTGGAACTGCGCGACCCGGCCGGCACCACCCACACCCTGCTGGTGGTGCACACGCCCGGCCACGCGGCCAACCACCTGTGCCTGGTGCTGCTCGAAGACGGGCTGCTGTTCTCCGGCGACCACATCCTCAACGGCAGCACCACCGTGATCGACCCACCGGACGGCGACATGAGCGCCTACCTCGGTTCACTCGACCGGCTGGCTGCGCTCTGCGACGAACACGGCATCGACTTCATCCTGCCGGCGCACGGCTACGTGCTGGGCGACCTGCGGCGCAGCGCCGAACACCCGTCGGCCCCGGTCCAAGGCGGCGCCCGCCGGGCCATCGACCACCTCAAAGCCCACCGCCTCGCCCGCGAAGCAAAGATCGCCCTGGCCATGCAGAAGCGCCCCGACGGCGGCCCCGAGGACTGGGTCCCCCTGGCCTACGACGATGTGCCCGAACGCCTCTGGCCCGTGGCCAGACGGTCCCTGCTCGCCCACGTCGACCGCATCCGCGCCCTGGGCGGCTTCAACGCCTGACGGCCTCCGCAGCGGCGAAGCCAGGGAGAGCCAAATCCGCAGGACGCGGCCACCCGATCCGCCGCCGGGCCGCCCCAAGGCGGATCAGCCCCCCGGGGGGGCAGCGACCCGCGCAGCGGCGGAGCGTGGGGGCCAAGTCATTCCGCCGCCGGGCCGCCCCAAGGCGGATCAGCCCCCCGGGGGGGCAGCGACCCGCGCAGCGGCGGAGCGTGGGGGCCAAGTCATTCCGCCGCCGGGCCGCCCCAAGGCGGATCAGCCCCCTCGGGGGCAGCGACCCGCCTGGCGGCGGAGCGTGGGGGGAATTGATTAGTGTGAAGCGCGCCGGTACGCCGGATTCTGTGCGTTCCGGTTGCCCGGAACGTGACCGCCATTCCTCTGGGCCGCCGGTCACCCGGACGGCTCGATGCCACCTACCCGCCAGCTCCGCGGAGCCACATCAACGCTGGCCTATTTGGTGTTGCTGCGCGCAGAGATTGCCCGTTTCACCCACCTTGGTTGCTCGTACCCCCGGCTTTCGCCGGTGGTGCGGCACCCAAGGTGACTCGTCTCTGTTGCTCTGATCCTCACCTTAGGGCCTTGCGGCTTGTCGGTGGAGAGGTGTTACCTCCTGCGCTGCCCTGTGCAGTCCGGACGTTCCTCCAGTGCGCCCTTTCGGGCCTTGCACCAGCGGCGGTCTGGCGCGCTTCACCCCTGGATTATCCCCGACCGCGCACAGTCGGCGACAATCGGATCTTTCCACGTGCCTGCTTGATCGCCACAAGCCCCACGCCATGATCCGCATCGCAGAACTCAAGTTGCCGCTGGCCGACGTGCCTTTCGAGCAACGCCGCGCCGCCGACGCCCCCAGCGAAACCGACGCCGACCGCGCACCGGTGCCCCACCCGGTCGACGCGCTCCAGCGGCTGTCGGCCCAGGCGCTCGGCATCGATCCCGCCGCCATCGCCGGGCTGCAGGTGTTCAAGCGCAGTTTCGACGCCCGCAAGGCCGACCTGCTGGCGGTGTACATCGTCGACGTGGCGCTCGCCGACGCTGCCGGCGAGGCGGCGCTCATCGCGCGGCACGCCGGCAACCCGCACATCCGCCCGACGCCCGACATGGCCTGGCGCGCACCCGGCCACGCCCCGTCTGAGTTCGGCCAACAAGCCGATCAACGCCCGATCGTGGTGGGCCTGGGGCCCTGCGGCCTGTTCGCGGCGCTGGCACTGGCCGAAATGGGGCTCAAGCCCATCGTGCTCGAGCGCGGCAAACCGGTGCGCCAGCGCACCAAGGACACCTGGGGCCTCTGGCGCAAGCGCGCGCTCGACCCCCAGAGCAACGTGCAGTTCGGCGAAGGCGGTGCCGGCCTGTTCTCGGACGGCAAGCTCTACAGCCAGATCAAGGACCCGCGGTTTCTGGGCCGCAAGGTCATGCACGAGTTCGTCGAAGCCGGCGCACCGGCGGAAATCCTGTGGGCGGCCCACCCGCACATCGGCACCTTCAAGCTCGTGAAGGTGGTCGAAGCCATGCGCGAGAAGATCCTCTCGCTGGGCGGCGAAATCTGCTTCCGGCACCAGGTCACCGGGCTGCTGACCACCCACCAGGGTGACGCGCTGCAGGTCACCGGCGTCAAGGTGAGGCAACTCGACACCGGGAACGAGGTCGAGCTGGCGGCGCGGCGCGTGGTGCTGGCGCTGGGTCACAGCTCGCGCGACACCTTCGCCTGGCTGTGGGACGCCGGCGTGTTCCTCGAGGCCAAGCCCTTCTCCGTGGGCGTTCGCATCGAACACCCGCAAAGCCTGATCGACCGCGCCCGCTGGGGTCGCCACGCCGGCCACCCGCTGCTGGGAGCCGCCGACTACAAGCTCGTGCACCACGCCAGCAACGGCCGCGCCGTCTACAGCTTCTGCATGTGCCCTGGCGGCACCGTGGTGGCGGCCACGTCCGAACCGGGGCGCGTGGTGACCAACGGCATGAGCCAGTATTCGCGCGCCGAGCGCAACGCCAATTCGGGGCTGGTGGTGGGCATCGACCCGGCCGATTTTCCCCAGACGTTTCCGCAAGACCTTCCGCTGTGGACGGCCGCGTTCGGCGAATCCGACGGCCCCCGCTATGCCCAGCAGGCGCAGGCCCTGCGGGCACAGGGCCGGCACCACCCGCTGGCCGGCGTGGTCATGCAGCGCCAGCTGGAAAGCCGGGCCTTCGTGGCCGGCGGCAGCCAGTACAGCGCGCCGGCGCAGCGCCTGGGCGATTTCCTGGAAGGCCGGCCATCCGCATCGCTGGGCGAGGTCGAACCGTCTTACCGCCCCGGCATTCACCTGACCGACCTCGCCGAGGTGCTGCCGGACTACGCGGTGCAGGCCATGCGGGAAGCGCTGCCGGTGTTCGGCCGCCAGATCAAGGGCTACGACCTGCCCGACGCGCTGCTCACCGCGGTCGAAACGCGCACCTCATCGCCGCTGCGCATCACCCGCGGCGACGATTTCCAGAGCCTGAACACCCGCGGGCTCTACCCGGCCGGCGAAGGTGCCGGCTATGCCGGCGGCATTCTGTCGGCCGGTGTCGACGGCCTGAAAGTGGCCGAAGCGCTGGCCTGCGACGCGTTGGACCTGCCGCTGGTCGGCGCGTTTACAAAACGTGACAAGGTCGCCACGCCGGCTTGACACACCTCGCGCAGCATTCAGTCTCCAACCTTCCCAGGAGCCCTTCGTGAACACCCCCTCCTCTTTCCGCTGGCTGCCTCTGGCGGCCGCCCTGGCTGCCGTGGCCGGTACCGCTCAGGCCCAGGAAGAACAGGGCCGCGTCGTCAGCAGCACGCCCATCATTCAACAGGTGGCCGTTCCGCGCGAGGTGTGCACCGACGAACAGGTGAGCTACCGCGGTCAGAAATCCGGCGCGGGCGCACTGCTCGGCGCCATCGCCGGCGGTGCGGCGGGCAACGCCATCGGTGATGGCAGCGGTCGCGCAGCGGCCACCGCCATCGGCCTGATCGGCGGCGCCATTCTCGGCAACCGGATCGAAGGTGAACCCCAGCCCTACACCGAAGTGGTGCGCAGCTGCGGCACACAGACCTCCTACGAGCCCCGCACCGTGGCCTACGACGTTGTGTACGAATACGCCGGGCGCCAGTACCGCACCCAGATGGCCCAGGACCCGGGCCGCTACGTTCGACTGAACGTGTCCCCGGTCGATTCGCTCCCGGCGGCGCCGCCGCCGATCTACCCGTCGCGCCCCCAGGTGCGCTACGAAACCGCCCCCACCGTGGTGTACGAGGCAGCGCCTGCCTATGGGTACTCGCGGATTTCCAGTGGTGTGGTCATCATCGGCGGCCAGCGTTACCACCATGCGCCTCACTGGCAGCCGCCCGGCCACCGCCGGGATCATCGCGATCATCGCGATCACCGCAGGCATCCGCACTTCGAGACGCACCGCTGACTGGTTGCGATGTACCGGGTGTCATCAGGCTGATGCCCCGAACGCTCTGAAAACGGCCCTACTCGGGCCGTTTTGCTTGTTTGCCGGGCACTTCTGTAGCGTCACGAAGTCCCGGGCGTGGAGGGTCTCCCTCAGAAGACCGCACGCCGCTGCACCCTCTCCAGCTCCGCGTCAGTGACCATCGACCTCTGGCGAGCGATGTTCAGGTTCATTGTGACGCGCGCCACGTCAAACACGGTCCGCGTGACGGCGTATTGCCGTTCACCCAGGAATTGCAGCACCTGGGCAAGGTGCCAAACCGAGGAGGCTCCCGCATGAACAGGCGCAGGGAATGTGGCCTCGTTGTTCAGCCAAAGCTTGCGCATGTTCTGGCGGGTGAGCCCGACCAGTTCCGCAACATCGGTCAGTCCGACGAAGTCCGGCCCGGCTTCGATCAGCTTCGCGGCAGGAAGGGCTCGCTTGACATCGTCGACCGCGCTCAGGATTGCTTCCTCGGCAGACGTCGCCTCGCGAACAAACTCCAGGCCAACCTGGCCTGCCACCCCGAGGCCAACCAACGCATCCGTGCAGCCCGCCTCGCCCAGTTTGCTCATCACCTGATCGGCGTCGGTCTGGTCGTTTGGAAGCTTGTAGGTCAGCTTGAATTCGAATTCCATATCTCATCTCCGCTCGACAGCGTCTTTCACTCACCGCCTCCGGAGGCCTTCGTTTGGCTTTGCGCCGCCTTGTGGGCCGTGCATCCGTCAACCACCTGCCGCAGCTGCTTGGCATGGTTACCGCCGTTCTTCGGCGTGCTCCAGACGCCAGCTTTGCACCTCGTCCCGCAGCGGCATTCCCGGTCGTTATAGGGACAGTACAGAAAGCCCCAATGACCGCCCGCCTTCACCTCCCAACCGTTGCTCTCCGCGTACGCCAAGGCTGCCTCAACGTCCTTGTCTGGGTGCTTGCTTCGCGTCATTGTTCGGGTGTGGACAAGATAGTGTGGTCACCGTGAGTTGTCAAGTGACAACCTTTGCGGGTCAACGGTAAAACTGTGGTTTTATACAGCATTCCGGCGCCCCATCCAGATTTCATGGAAGGTGGAAAAGAACATGACCCAAGCCTTTGATCCATTTGGCTTTGGGCCACCAGCCTGGCAACGCCCACGTGCACGGGTGCCATCAAGCTGATGGCCCAATAATAGAACTGACACGCTTGGTTGCAACAAAGTCGAGAGCGAGACTTCCGCAATCGGCCAGAAGCCGCCACCAGATTGTTGAGAGATTACTGAGATGTCTCCTTTAACCCAGATACTTCTCTGAATGATCCGGGCTATATAGACTATAGAGCACCTTAATTGATTGATATCGATCTCAAAATGAGTAACAGGGGTCACTGGTTCGGCGTGCTCTGTGCCATGGTACTTTTCCTTGGTTCGCTGATCCCCGCTTCTCCGTTGTTTATCAAACTCCTCCTGCCTTTTCCGGAACTTGAGAGTACCTACTATTATTCCGGTGAAATAGAGGTTCAACCCGGTCGCCCACTCTTTTCGCGGCTGGAGGTGAAGTATCGCTATTTCATTGCGACTTCGGACGGCAAACACGAGATTATGGATGGATATTTCGGCGACAGATTTTCGCCACACAATGGCGAACGGTTGAATGGCGCGAGAGGCGAGATTTGGTTTCACCCAGCCTTTGGTATTGTTCAGCAGCGTCTGGTCTATAGGTCAAAAGATGGTACCGAAAAGACTTCGATTTCGACAATAGAAGGCACAAAGCGATGGCATACCGATGCATTTAGATGGGAAAGGTATTTATGGCGCCTGACGCTACCAATTGGACTTCTTGTCCTTGTTTTGTTTCAGATTCGTCGAATGCGTGCATCGGGCATCCAATATTGCCAGCGATAATTCTACTCTTTTAAGTGCCGCGAATTCAGCATTGATCAACGGAGATTCAAGTTCCGCTTCGGGCCCGAAGCGGGCGCTCAGCCCAGGGGTTTTCATGCAATGCGCTTTAATGAGTATTAGAATTTGGGCGACACAGAATGGACTCGATTGTCATATGAAACTGCGTTTCATCAAAGTATGGATTTGTGCATCATTGTCGTTTGTATTGGTTTCGGCGCAAGCGGAAGGTTTTCGCCACCAATCACTGCGCTATATTTCGTCGAACCCGTCAAAGGCTAAGCCTGTTGACCCTTCTAAATGTAGCAGTGGTGACAAGAATTACATATACTGGGCAGCGAATAGTCACGTATTTCAAATTCCCTTCAATTCGACAGAGCCGATTTATCCTATTGCAGAAAGAGATAGCACTGGCATTCATTTGAAAGCAAAGCGTGAAATCCCCGCTCCACCTGATAAAAATGAGCCTGAAGGTTGCTATGGCAACCCTCTGCGAGGGGTATCTATGCCATACGTCAAGAACTTTGAAGCTAGGCTTTACGAGCAGCTTTTCCGGAGACCGTACAATGTCGGTGCTGCCGGTGATGGCGTTTATGCCGTACCTTTGAGCTATCAAAGCGTGCGTCAAAGAGGCAACAGACTGTCGTTAAGTAAGCGTAAAGTCTGCTGGAACCGCAATGAAGACTTACGGGAATGCGTCGCGGCAGGACAGGAGCGAAAAGATTATTCTTCAGCGCACATTTTCACGCTGACATCGGCTCGACAAAAGCAATTAGGAATCGGTGAGATTCACTTTTCAGTCCAGTACGGTCTTTCTCCATCAAAGGCGACAGTTACTGTGGAGAGTGATTTTTTGGTATTTGAATCAGTCCTCGTATCCTTGAATCCAGAGATTCACCCTAACGAGCTTGGATTGATGAACGTATATCATCAAGAAATCATCGAGTTCATCGCAGGCTCTTACCTTCCAACCTATCGTTGGAATCAAGCGGAAAGAAAGTGACTGTCCGCTTTTGGCCGATTGCGGAAGTCTAGCCATCGCATCCTCGGTGCACCAAGTGCCTCCGTGGGGGCGACGCGACGTCGACCACTCATGGGCTGGTGACGGACGCTGCGACTGGTCGGCCAACCTGTTTCTTGCGGCCCCGAGCTCGAGGCGCACTACCACTCGCGGCCAAGGGCTTGCCCCGCAGGGCGTCTTTGACTGTTCGGGCCATCGGCTTGATAAAGCCTCCTGCGTGCAGCAAAAAGGCCACCCGAAGGTGGCCTTTTTTTGTGGGCAGCGCGGTGGGCTCAGCCCTGCTGCAGAGCGGCAATGCGCTCTTCGATCGGCGGGTGGGTGCTGAACAGCTTGCCCAGACCGCCCGTGATGCCCAGCGCCTGCATGGTCTTGGGCAGTTCGCCGGGGGTGAGTCCGCCCAGGCGGGCCAGCGCATTGATCATCGGCTGCTTGCGGCCCATGAGCTGTGCGGCGCCCGCGTCGGCGCGGAATTCGCGCTGGCGGCTGAACCAGGCCACGATGATGGCGGCCAGGAAGCCCAGCACGATGTCCATCACGATGGTGGTCACCATGTAACCGATGCCGGGGCCGGTGCTGTCGCTGCCGCGGCGCAGGAAGGCGTCGACCGCGTAACCGATCAGGCGCGACAGGAAGACCACGAAGGTGTTCATCACGCCCTGGATCAGGGTCATGGTGACCATGTCGCCGTTGGCGATGTGCGCGACTTCATGGCCGATCACGGCCTCGACTTCCTCGCGCGTCATGTTCTGCAGCAGACCGGTGGACACCGCCACCAGCGCGCTGTTCTTGAAGGCGCCGGTGGCGAACGCGTTGGGCGCACCCTCGAAGATGGCAACCTCGGGCATGCCGATGCCTGCCTTGTCGGCAAACTTCTGGACCGTCTGCACGATCCAGGCCTCGTCGGCGGTCTGCGGCTGGCTGATGACGCGCGCGCCCGTGCTGAACTTGGCCATCGGCTTGCTGATCAGCAGGGAAATGATGGCGCCGCCGAAACCGATCACCAGCGAGAACCCGGCGAGCGCGGTCATGTTCAGGCCGTTGGCGGTGAGGAAGCGGTCCACGCCGAGGATGCGCGTGGTGATCAACAGCACCGCCATGACGGCAACGTTGGTCAGGACGAACAGCAGGATGCGTTTCATTTGTGCTCCACAAGGGCATCGGTGCGGACTTGCACCGGTTGCGCCACAGACCCGTTTCGGGTCGGCAGGTTCCCCGCCACCTGGCAAGGCAGCGGATGATACCGAGGTCCGATATGGGGCGGTGTGGCGCGGATTTCAAGCCATTCGGGGGGCGCGGAACACCGAGCTGTCCCGGTAGAACGCTGCGTCTCCGTTGGCGGGCCACCAGCCGGGCACGCCCAGCACCGGCAATGGTGTGAACGGCTTGGAAGCCAGCGTGGCCGGGTCCAGGTGGGCAGCCAGCCAGGCGTCCCAGGCGCCGGTTTCTGCACCCAGATCGAGCGGCACCGGCACCGCCAGCACGTGGGCGGTGATCGATTTGTAGGGCGTGACCAGCTTTTCGAGCAGCGCATGACCGAACAGCACCAGCCGCGCCTGCGCCCACAGCGCGCGGCCGTCCAGGAAAAGCCCCGCCCAGTCCCGCGACCGCAACGCCTGCCAAAGGGCATCGGGCGCCTGCAGCAGCGCGGCGTTTTCGTCAAAAAGCGTGATGGCGTCGCGCAGCGGACCGCGCACCGCGCCGACGCCCTGGGCATCGATGGCCGCGGCCTGCCAGCGGTTGAGCGCGCGCTTGGTCTGTGGAAACCGGTGCCAGATCAGGCCGTTGAACAGATCGTGGACGTTTTCTCGCGTGGGCACGGTGCCACTGGCCGCAATGAAGGTCTCGTAGGCCGCGCCGTCGGGCAGGCAGGCCTGAGGCACCGCGCGCAGGGGTCCGGGCGCCTCGCGGTTGAGCGCGTCGGGCAGGCACAGCCCCGCCGACCGGGCCGCCTGGACCGCCCGGCCGGCACCGGCCAGGTGGCCGAGCCAGGGGGCAGACCAGTCCACCTCGACCGTCATCCGGCCACCAGCCTCCAGCGCAGCGCTTCGCCCGACCGCAGCGGCTTGAGTTCGGCATTGCCGAAGGCGAACGATTCGGGGGGTGTCCACGCCTCACGGCGCAGGGTCACGGTGCCGGTGTTTCGGGGCAGGCCGTAAAAGGCCGGGCCGTGGAAGCTGGCAAACCCCTCGAGCCGATCGAGCGCACCCGCGTTCTCGAACGCCTCGGCATAGAGCTCGAGCGCGGCGTGCGCGGTGTAGCAACCGGCGCAGCCGGTGGCGTGTTCCTTCAGGTGGGCGGGGTGCGGCGCGCTGTCGGTGCCCAGGAAAAACCGGTCGCTGCCGCTGGTGGCGGCCGCCACCAGGGCCTGGCGGTGCACCTCGCGCTTGAGCACCGGCAGGCAGTAATAGTGCGGACGGATGCCCCCCTGGAAGATGGCGTTCCGGTTGTAGAGCAGGTGGTGGGCGGTGATCGTGGCGGCGGTGTGGGCACCCGCTTGCGCCACGTACTGCGCCGCTTCGCGGGTGGTGATGTGCTCGAACACCACCTTGAGCTCGGGAAAGTCGCGCCGCAACGGCACCATGACCTGATCGATGAACACCGCCTCGCGGTCGAACAGGTCGATGTCGCTGGAAGTGACCTCACCGTGCACCAGCAGCAGCACCCCCTCGCGCTGCATGGCCTCCAGGGTGCGGTAGGTCTTGCGGATGTCGGTCACCCCGGCATCGCTGTTGGTGGTGGCACCGGCCGGATAGAGCTTGAGGGCCACCACCCCGGCGTCCCTGGCGCGGCGGATTTCGTCGGGCGGCAGGTTGTCGGTCAGGTAGAGCGTCATCAGCGGCTCGAAGGCCATGCCTTCGGGCACCGCCGCACGGATGCGATCGCGGTAGGCCAGCGCCTGAGCGGCCGTGGTCACCGGCGGCCGCAGGTTGGGCATGATGATGGCTCGCCCGAACTGGGCCGCGGTGTGCGGCACCACGGTGCGCAGGGCGTCCCCGTCGCGCACGTGCAGGTGCCAGTCGTCGGGGCGGGTGAGGGTCAGGGAGGTGGGTTGGGCTGGGGTCTCGGCGCTCATGCCGAGATTGTCGCAGCCACGGCCCGGCCCGGTTTCAGGGCACCTGGTCCGACGGGTACTTCCAGAAGTCGCGCAGCAGGTAGCTGACCGGCAGGTTCAGCGGGCGGTTGCTGGGCACGATGGGCTGTTCGAACCAACGCGTGTAGATGGTGTAGATCTCCCGGCTCTGGATGAGGCGGCGCATCTCGTCGTCAACCAGTTTCTTGAAGGCCGGATCGCCTTTGGGCAGCATGATGGCCAGGGGTTCGGTCGTCAGGAACCGGCCCGTGACCTTGAGGGCCTTGGGCTCCGGGCGGTTGGCCGCCAGCCCGAACAGCAGCACGTCGTCCATGGCGAAGGCATCGGCTTCGCCGCGCTCGACCATCTGCACCGCCTTCTCGTGGTCGTCGGCCTCCACCACCTCGAGTTTCAGGGCACGTTCGCCGTTGACGCGGCGAACCGCGGACAGCGGGGTGGTGTTGCGGGTGGACACCACGCGCTTGAGCGCAGGGTGGTCGATGCGGTCGACCGGGCTGTCGGCCTTCACCAGAAAGCGCGCACCGGTGATGAAGTGGGGAATCGTGAAGGCCACCTTTTCGCGGCGCGCCGCATTGTTGGTGGTCGAGCCGCATTCCATGTGCGCTTCGCCCTTCTCGATCACCTCGATGCGGTTGGCGGGCGTGACCTGGCGGTAGACCACCTCGAGGGCGGGAAGGCCGAGCTTGACCTTCAGCGCATCGGCCAGCCGCTTGCAGATGTCGAGCGCATACCCGACCGGGCGGCCATCGGGGCCGACATACGAGAACGGGATGGACGATTCGCGGTGCGCCAGCACGATGCGCTGCTGGGCGCGCAGCTGATCGATGACGGGGCCGGTTTCTGCGCTGGCGGCGCCGGGGGCCGCCACGGCTGCCGCTGTGCCTGCCATCAGGACCAGACCCGAACAAACTCGAAGCAGGAGATTCATGGTGGGTTTTTCGTGCGGTGGATCGTGAGCGCAACGTTATAGACGGCGCCTGTTTCAGTCCCTACTGCAAAGGCAGCATTTAATTGATCAGGCGATCAGGCGTAGGCGCTGGCAGACAGGTGGCATCAGGACCGGGTGGCGAGCAGGTCGCTGAGCCGGTTCCAGAAAGCGCTGGCCGCGCGCTTTCCCTTGGTGGCGTCCACCGGGCGGGCACGGTAGAGGCGGATGTCGAGGGTGAGCTGCATGCCCTCGGCCGCCGGGACCAGCCGGCGTGCCACCACCTCGTTGCGCACCGCGCTGGCCGGCAGAAAGGCAATGCCGTGCCCTTCGAGGGCCATGGCCTTGAGGCCTTCGGCCATGTCGGTTTCATAAACGCGTTCGAGCTGGGCCGCCACCGGCAGGTCTTTGAGCAGATGCTCCACGACGCGGCCGAGGTAGGCCCCCGGCGCGTACCCGAGGTACGGCTGGGTCTGCCCCGCCGGCGCAGGCAGCGCATGCATCGGTGCGCCGGACGGTCCCGGCTTTGCATACGGCGCGAGCTGTTCGGTGCCCAAGGGCAGCATGTCGTAGCGCGCCGGATCGAGCTGGATCGGCTGGGCCGGGTGGTGGTAGGCGATCAGCAGGTCGCAACTGCCCTCGACGAGCCGCATCACCGCGTCGTGCACGTTGAGCGCGATCAGCCGGCTCTTGACCGGCCCGACGGTGTCGCGCAGGCCCGAGAGCCACTGCGGAAAGAACGTGAAGGCCAGGGTGTGAGGCACCGCGAACTCGATCACGTCCTGGGCGGCGGCGGTGTGGGCGCGCAGCATGGCGCGGGTGCCATTGAGCGCCTGCAGGATTTCCAGCGACTGTTCGTACAGGGTCTGGCCGGCGGGCGTGAGCCGCGTCGGGTAGGACGACCGGTCGACGAGGTCGGTGCCGGCCCAGGCCTCCAGCGACTGGATGCGGCGCGAGAACGCCGGCTGGGTGACGTGGCGCAGCTGCGCCGAGCGGCTGAAGCTGCGCGTCTCGGCCAGGCTCACGAAGTCTTCAAGCCACTTGGTTTCCATCGTGGGCGCGATTATGGAGCGGCCCGAGGCGGGAAACCGCTCGGGGTTTCCGGGGTCAGTCTTCGCCCGACTGCTGAAGCGACCACATGCGCGCGTAGGCGCCGCCCATTGCCAGCAGTTGCGAATGGGCACCCCGCTCGACGATGCGACCCTGGTCGAGCACCAGGATTTCGTGCGCATCCACCACGGTGGAGAGCCGGTGTGCAATCACCAGCGTGGTCTTGTTGGCCGCGGCGCTGCGCAGTTCGGCCTGAATGGCCCGCTCGTTGCCCGAATCGAGCGCACTCGTGGCCTCGTCGAAGATCATGATGGGCGGGTTCTTGAGCAGGGTTCGCGCAATCGCAACGCGCTGCTTTTCGCCACCCGAGAGCTTCAGGCCACGTTCGCCCACCATGGTCTTGTAGCCCAGCGGCAGCCGGTTGATGAAGTCGTGGATGTGCGCCGCCTTGGCCGCTTCCACCGCGGCGTCGTGACCGGCGTCGGGGCGGCCGTAGAGGATGTTGTATTCGATGGTGTCGTTGAACAGCACCGTGTCCTGCGGCACGATGCCGATGGCCTGCCGCAGGCTGGCCTGCGTGACGTGTGCGATGTCCTCCCCGTCGATGGTGATGCGTCCGCCGTCGTCACGGTTCGTGACTTCGTAGAAGCGGTAGAGCAGCCGGGCCAGCGTGCTTTTGCCGGAACCTGAAGGCCCCACCACGGCCACCGTCTTGCCGGCCGGGATCTCGAAGCTCACGCCATGCAGGATCTCGCGGGCCGGCTCGTACGAGAAATGCACGTTCTCGAAGCGCACCGCGGGCGGTGCCGGCAACTGCAGCGGTTTCGCGTCCGGCGCATCGGCAATCTCGCGGTCTTTTTCGAGCAGCACGAACATCTTGTCGAGGTCGGTCAGGCTCTGCTTGATCTCGCGGTACAACACCCCGAGGAAGCCCAGCGGGATGTAGAGCTGGATCATGAAGGCGTTGATCATGACCAGATCGCCCAACGTGAGCTGGCCCGAGGCCACGCCCTGGGTGGCGCGCCAGAGCATGAGCACCAGCGCCACCGCGATCACCAGTTGCTGGCCGGCGTTGAGCATCGACAGCGTGCTCTGGCTGAGCAGGCGGGCCTTGCGCAGTTTCTGCAGCGACTCGTCGTAACGCCGCGCCTCGAAGGCCTCGTTGTTGAAGTACTTGACGGTCTCGTAGTTGAGCAGCGAGTCGATCGCCTTGCTCTGGCTCGTGGACTCGAGCTCGTTCATGCGGCGGCGGAACTGGGTTCGCCACTCGGTCACCACCACGGTGAAGGCCACGTACAGCACCAGCGCGATCAGCGTGATCCACACGTAGCCCATGTCGAACTTGGTGCCCAGCAGCACCAGCACCATCGTCACCTCGATGATGGTGGGCACGATGCTGTAGAGCGAATAGGAAATGAGCGACTGAACGCCGCGCGTGCCGCGCTCGATGTCGCGCGTCATGCCGCCGGTCTGGCGCTCCAGGTGGAACCGCAGGCTCAGGCTGTGCAGGTGCCCGAACACCTGCAGGGCGATGTGCCGCGTGGCGCCCTCGGTGGCCTTGGCAAACACCAGTTCGCGCAATTCGGTGAACAGGCTGGTGCACAGCCGCAGGGCGCCATAGGCCAGCAGCAGGCCCACCGGCACCACCAGCAGGGCCTGGACGCTGCCGGGCGGAATGGTCATGGCGTCGACCAGCTCCTTGAGCAGCACGGGCACGCTCACGTTGGCCACCTTGGCCGCCACCATGAAGGCCAGTGCGGCCATCACGCGCCACTTGTATTCCCAAAGGTAGGGGAGCAAGCGCTTGAGCGTGGCCCAGTCGGAGCGTTGTTCGACCGTGGGCTGGCCGGGCGTGGCCGGCAGGGCCACGCGGCCTTGGGTGGGGTTGTCTGGGCGCATGCGGGAGAATCGTGGATACCCTGGAGATTGTGCCCATGACCACCGATTCAAGCCCCGCCCGCACGCCATTGCCCTCAGACCACCGGGAACTGGTGCTCAAGGTGATCCCCATGCCGGCCGACTGCAACGCCAATGGCGACATCTTCGGCGGCTGGGTCATGGCCCAGGTCGACCTTGCAGGTGCGGTGGTGCCGGCGCGCTTCGTCCGTGGCCGCATGGCCACGGTGGCGGTCAACCAGTTCATCTTCAAGCAGCCGGTGCGGGTGGGCGACATCCTCAGCTTCTATTCGCACGTCACCCGCATCGGGCGCACGTCCATCACCGTGATGGTCGAGGTGTTCGCCGAGCGGTTCTCGGCGCAGGGCCAGTACGTGAAGGTGACTGAAGCCAGCCTGACCTACGTGGCGATCGACCAGGAAGGCCGGCCCACCCCGATTCCCGAGGAAGCCAAGGCCGGCTGGGTCAAGCCGGACTGAACCGCGGATCCAGCCGCAGACCGACCCGCGGCCTCAGCCGCCCCAGCGGCGCACGCGCCCGGTGTCGATGTGCACGAACTGTTCGTGCGGGTAGTAACCCACGCCACCCGCCTTGAGCGCCAGCGCCGCGTCGCGCAGGTCGGCCAGGGCCACACCGGGCAGGCGCACGTCGATGGCGCGGCCCTCCATGTGCAGGCTTCGAGTGGCCACACCGCCGCCGCGCGACGCCTTGAGGTGGGCGTTGGTGCGCGGCGACCGGTAGCCCGAGATCACCTGGAACGGCCGGTCGGTGGCGAGTTCGCGCCGCACCAGGTGCAGCAGGTCGTGCAGCAAGGGATCGATGCGGCCCACATCGCCGCTGTAATGGTCACGAAGGAAGTGGTCCAGGCGGCCCAGCGCGTCGGGCAGGTAATCGTTGCCCCGCGCGTACACCACCGCAATGTGCTCGTGCGTGTGAAGGTGGTCCAGCGCCAGGTCCTTCACCGGGGCGGCCCACGCCCTCGACGGCAGCACCAGGGCCGGTGCCGCGCTCACCACGCCGAGTGCGCCCAGGCCGGCGCGCAGAAAGCGCCGCCGTGGCGGACGCGGCAGTGGCGCGCGAAAGGGCTCGTGTGTCATCGTGGAATCTCCCTCGGGCGGTTGTGCAGCGAATCGATCGCCGCCTGAAGGCGCGCGTCGTGGCCGTAGACATCGGAAAAGAAGTGGGTGCGACCGTCCTTGACCAGAACGGTTCCATACGCAATGACGACCGGCAGGGGCTGCTGCAGCGCCACGTGGGTGGATGTGCCGAGCGCCATCTGGCTGCGAATGCGCGCCTCGTCCCAGCCCGGCATGCCGTCCATGACGAAACGCGCCAGGGCCACCGGGTCCTCAACCCGGATGCAGCCATGGCTGAAGTCGCGCCGCTCCCGCGCGAACAAGCCGACCGACGGCGTGTGGTGCAGAAAGATGTGGTTCTGGTTGGGCAGCACGAACTTCACGTCGCCCAGGGCATTGGCCGGCCCGGGCCGCTGGCGGATGCGCAGGCGACCGGCCAGCACGGCGTCGAGCTTGTTGCGCGAGAGCACCGTGTCCACCGAGCCATCGGGTGCCACGAACTCGAAGCCCTGCCGGTCCCAGTGACCGGGGTCGCGCCGCAGGCGCGGCACGGTCTCGGCGCGGGCGATGGACGGTGGCACGTTCCAGTACGGGCTGAATTCAATGCTGCGCATGCGCTCGTCGAACAGCGGCGTCTCGTGGTCCATCGCCTTGCCCACGATGACGCGCATGGTCAGGCGCAGGCGGATGCGGCCGTCGATGACCTCATACGCGCGCAGCACGTATTCGGGGATGTTGACCACCACCATGCGGGGGCCGTGCATCAGCGGTGTCCAGCGCAGCCGCTCCAGGCCGAGCTCGACCTGGCGCGCCCGGTCGGCGGGCGGCACCTCAAGGGCGGCCTTGGTGCCCGGGCCGAGCACGCCGTCGGCGGCCAGACCGTGGCGCTGCTGGAACGCCTGCAGCGCCGCGAGCAAGGGGCCTTCAAGGCGGTCGGGCACGGCAGAGTCGACCGGCAGGTTGGCCGGCAGGTCGCCCAGCAGCGCCAGCCGCTGCGCGAGCAACGGCAAGCCCGCCCAGGGCTGCCCGGGCTCGAGCTTGCCGGCGCGCGCGCCGCGCGGCACCGGCAGCGGCGGCAGACCGACCGCCCACGCCGGGTGGTTGCCGAGCGCCCGCAAGGCGGCCAGCGCCAACTGCAACTGGCGATACACCGGCATGGGCGGCAGGGCCGCGCGCACGGCGTCGTCCAGGCGCCCCGACGCCAACGCGGCCGACAGCGCCTGCGCCGGGTCGAAACCCGCGCGCGGCGCCACGCTGAAGCGGTGGTGAACCTGCCGCGGGTCCACCCGCCCGAAGGCCAGGTGGCCGAGGTAACGCAGAAAGGCGTTGTTCAGGGCGGCGACGGGGCCCGACAAGGCCAGCTGGCCGGGCGGGCCGCCCAGGGCACCAGGCAGTTCGCGCGCCAGCGCTTCAACGCCGTAATCGGCCGGGTCCAGCCCGTGCTCGCCCGCGGCCGTCAGCAGGGCCAGCGCCTGCCGGGCCAGCAGGGGCGTCCAGGCTGGCGCAACCGGGTCGGCCGCGCTGGCGGGGCCCGGCACCAGGCCGCCCGCCAGTGACAAGGCCCCCAGGGCATGCAGGCAATCGCGTCGGCGCCATCCAGGTCCGGAAACGTCCATGCCCCATTGTCCGCCCGGGGGTCACCCGGGCGCCAGCGGCAGCGCCGACGGCGCCTCAGGCCCGCCAGCGGGCGCGCCAGGTGCTGTAGATGCGGTCGGCCAGCGCTTCGCTGCCGGTCTGGCACCGCCCGGTGGCGGCGCGCATGGCGTCGGGCGGCTGCACGGTGTCCGGGTGGAGGCCGATGGCGCCCGGGTACACCGGGCCCGGCGAACCCAGCCAGGCATCGATCTTTTCCGGCGTGATCTCGATGTGGAACTGCATGGCCAGGTGAATGCCGAGCGCGAACGCCTGGTGGGCACAGGCCGGCGACGAGGCGAGCCACTCGGCCCCCGGCGGCAGGTCGACGAAGCTGTCGTAGTGCCACTGGTACACGGTGGGCTGGCGAACCGCACCGAACCAGTCCCGAGCGGCAGTCCCGTCGTGCACCGTGATCGGCAACCAGCCCACCTCGGGTTTCGGCAGGCGGGTGACGCGGCCCCCGAAGGCCCGGGCCATCAGCTGCCCGCCCAGGCAGTGCCCGATCACCGGAACGCCCAGCGCATCGGCTTCGCGGATCAGCGCCTCGGCGTGCCGCAGGCTGGGGCGCTCGTCGTTGGCGCTCCACTCGCCCCCCAGCACCGCCAGACCGCGGTACGCGGCCACGCTGTCGGGGTAGGCCTGGCCGGCCTCGGCGCAGAACACCTGCCAGTCGGCGCCTTGCGCATCGAGCCAGTGGCCGAGGTGGGCGGGGTGGTCCTCCAGCGTGTGCTGCAGCACCAGAACATCGTGGGTCGGGGCAATCGGGGGCATGGCCCGCGATGGTAGGCAGCCCGGGCGCCCGAGGCGGGTCCAATCGGACCGCCGCGCTCAGAACCGACCGTGGCGCCCCTGCCCTGCCGCAAACCGCTGCGCCCCTTCCAGCGCGTCCGGAATGCGGTCCTTGCCGCGCCGCCATTCCTGCTGCAGCGCCTCGCCGATCGGCAGGTCCCACTGGGCGTGGGCACTCTCACGGTCGGCCAGCATGGTGGCCTGCGGAAAGCCCGCCAGCTGGCGGGCCAGCGCCAGCGCCGCCTCGCGCGCCTGGCCGCGGGGCACCACGCGGTTGGCCAGGCCCATCTGCAGCGCCTCGGCGGCTTCCACCTTGCGCCCGGTGAGGATCAGGTCCATGGCGTGGCCCATGCCGATCAGGCGCGGCAGGCGCACGGTGCCGCCGTCGATCAGCGGCACGCCGAAGCGTCGGCAGTAGACGCCGAAGTAGGCGTCGTCTTCCATCACGCGCAGGTCGCACCACAGCGCCAGCTCCATGCCGCCAGCCACCGCCGCACCGCTCACGGCGGCAATCACCGGCTTGGACAGCCGAAGCCGCGACGGCCCCATGGGGCCAAGCGCGCGTGCGTCGCCGCTGTCGAAATCGAGGTCGGTCAGCACACCCGCCTGCCCGAGCTGCGCCGCGCGCGCGCCGAACTGCAGGTCCCAGCCGGCGCAGAAATGGCCGTGCGCGCCGTGGAACACGGCCACGCGGGCGTTCGGATCGTCCTCGAACGCCAGAAACGCCTCGTGCAGGGCGCGGGCGGTGGGGCTGTCGACGGCGTTGCGCACCTCGGGCCGGCTCAGCGTGACGACGTGAATGCCGTCGATGACTTCGGTTTGAACGGCCACGGTCATTCCCCCCACCAGCCCACGCGCGGCGCACGGATGGCCGCATCGAGTTCGGCCGCGTCGACCTCGATTTCCAGCCGAAGCAGCGCCGCCGCCATCGACTTGCCCAGGTTGTCGAGCCGCAGGTTGCGCGCGCCACCCCCCTGCAGCGCGCCCTTGAGCACGAACTTCAGCGCCAGAATGTTCGGCAGCGGCCACGCGTCGACCTCGCCCGGCAACCACGGTGCAAAGTGCGCCCGCACGCGCTCGGCCGTCACCTCGCGCAACAGGATCGCGTAACCCTCGGCGTTCCACGCGAACAGGCCGAAGTCCACCCAGTCGGCCTTGTCGCCGCTGCGGGCATGGGCGATGCGCGCCAGCGGAATGCGCAGCCGGGCCGCTGGTTCAAGGTCGTCGTTCATGCCGGCTCCCCGATCCATTCCACCTTCACGCCGGCCTCCACCGCAGCGCGATCGACCAGCGTGGGCCAGATGCCCAGCAACTCGCTCACGTTGTGCAGACCGGTGAAGCCGCAGGTGTAAGCGGGACCGCTGAGACCCATCCACGGAAACAGGCGACCGAAGCCTTCGGCGGCGTGCTTGTCGGGTGTGCGCAGCACCAGCCGGGTCCACACCTCGTTGAGCTGGTTCAGGGCATCGGCGGCCGGTATCGGTGCCAGCGGTCCGTGTGCCGAGTTGAGGCCTGGGTGTTCCACATACAGCTCGTCATGCGGCACGCGCCGCTCTTTCAGCAGCGCCCGGATGGTGGCCTGCGCCTGCAACGATTTGTCCCAGGCATCGGGCCACGAAAAGCCCCAGGTGACCTCGGCCTTGAAGCCATCGCGAAACCCGGCCACCACCTTCAACCGATCGCCCGGCGGCCGGCCCCTGGCGCCGGTCAGGCGCACGCGGTCGTGTCCCTCGTCGTCGAGCCGGATGCCGCCCATGTCGAGCACCACATCGGGGCTGTGGTACGCGTGCGGGTTGTGCACCTCGTACAGCAGTTGCTGGCGCACGGTGTCGAAGTTGACGCGTCCGCCGGTGCCGGGTGCCTTGGTGATGAGCGCGCTGCCGTCGGCCCACACCTCGGCAATCGGATAACCGATGTGCGCCAGATCGGGAATGCCCTGCCAGTGGCCCTGTGCGCCAAAGTTGCCACCGCTGCCCTGCCCCGAACATTCCAGCAGATGCCCCACCGTGAGGCCCTGAGCCAGCCGGTCGAGTTCGGGCCCTTCGCAGGCGCCGTCGATGCGCCAGCCGTGCGCGTGGGCGATCGGTCCGAGGAACAGCGCCGCATCGGCCACCCGGCCGGTGATCACGATCTGGGCCCCGCCGTCCAGCGCCTGCACGATGGGGCGCGCGCCGAGGTAGGCGTTGGCAAACACCAGCCGCTCGCGCACGGCGTCCACCGAGGCGCCGGTGAACAGGTGCGCAAATTCACCGACCGACTCGTCGGTCAATTGCGGGAGCACGTCGTCGCCGGTGACCACGGCCACCCGCGCCTTCAGGCCCTTGGCGGCAAACGCCGCCAGCACCGCATGGGCCGCACCGTGCGGGTTGAGCCCGCCCGCGTTGCAGACAAAGCGCACACCGTGGCGCTGCATCAGCGGCCACAGGCGCAGCAGCAGCGGTACCACGTCGCGCGCATAGCCCAGCGAGGCGTCGCGCTGCCGGTCTTTCTGCAGGATCGCCAGCGTGAGCTCGGCCAGGTGATCGCTGGCGATGAACTGCACCCCGCCGCGTTCGATGGTGGCGGCGATGGGTTCCCAGGCGTCTCCGTAGAAACCCAGACCAGCGCCGATTCGAATGGATTGCATGGACCACATCGTGCTGGCACCTGCGCGACTGCCGATGGGGGACAACCCCTAGCGGCAGTCCCGGGGAGGACAGCTATAACTTCCGCACGCCTGACGGCGCGGCCTGCTCCCAAGCTTGCAGCAGCCACGCACCTGCGCCCCGGCCATACAAGACAGGAGACGGTTTCGTGCAACTGCTGCAACTGCTGATCAGCGGGGCCGCGCAGGGCTGTATCTACGGCCTCATTGCGCTGGGCTTCGTGCTCATCTACAAGGCCACAGAGACGGTGAGCTTTGCCCAGGGCGACCTCATGATGGTGGGCGCCTTTGGTGGTCTGCTCACCATGACGCTGCTGGGTTTCCCGTTCTGGGTCTCGGTGCCGGCCGCCATCATCGGCATGGGGCTGTTCGGCTTCCTGCTCGAGCGCATGGTCATCCGCCCGATCCTGGGCCAGCCGGCCTTTTCCATCGTCATGCTCACCATCGGCGTGGGTTACGTGCTGCGCGGGCTGATCACCATGATCCCCAACATCGGCACCGACACGCACACGCTGCCGGTGCCGTACGCCGGCCAGGTGCTCAACCTGGGTGCGCTGGTGATCTCGGCCGAACAGATCGTGGTGATCGGCGCGACCGCCATCCTGTGCGCGCTGCTCTTCACCATGTTCCGATACAGCAAGCTGGGCATCGCCATGCAGGCGGCGTCGCAGAACCAGCTGGCGGCTTACTACATGGGCATTCCGGTCAAGCGGCTCAACGGCCTGGTGTGGGGCCTGGCCGCGGCGGTGGCGGCCATTGCGGGCCTGCTGCTCGCGCCCATCACGTTCGTGCACGCCAACATGGGCTTCATCGGCCTGAAGGCCTTTCCGGCGGCGGTGGTGGGCGGCTTCGGCAGCCTCCCGGGTGCCATCGTCGGCGGCTTGATCATCGGCATCGTCGAGGCCGTGGCCGGCTTCTACCTGCCCGAAGGTGTGAAAGACATTGCCCCCTACATCGTGGTGCTGATCATGCTGGTGCTCAAGCCCAACGGGCTGTTCGGCGAAAAGCTGCGCAAGAAAGTCTGAGGCCGACCCCATGCGTTTTCTCTTCAAGACCGACTACGACCAGGACATCCGCCTCGCCAAGCACGGCGGGCATGTGTTCTGGTATGGCCTGTTGTGCCTGTTCCTGCTGGTGGCCCCCTGGGCCATCGAAGAGTACTGGCTGGCGCAGCTCACCTTCGTGCTGATCTACTCCATCGTGGGCCTGGGGCTCATGCTGCTGGCGGGCTTCACCGGCCTGTTCTCGCTCGGGCACGCGGCGTTCCTGGGCGTGGGTGCGTACACGCAGGGTGTCATGGTGAATGCGGGCGTGCCGTTCCCGATCGCGCTGGCCTGCGCGGGCCTGCTGTCGGCCGCGGTGGGCGTGGTGGTGGGCCTGCCGGCGCTGCGCGTCAAGGGCATCTACCTGGGCATGGCCACGCTGGCCTTCGGCTTCATCGTCGAGGAAGGCATGGCGCGCTGGGAATCGGTGACCGGGGGCAACAAGGGGCTGATGGTCAGCTACCCCAACCTGTTCGGCTGGGAACTGGACTCCACCAACGAGTTCTACTTTCTGTGTCTGGTGGTGTGCGTGGGCGCCACGCTGGCCATCGTCAACCTGATGCGCTCGTCCACCGGCCGCGCCTTCGTGGCCATCCGCGATTCCGAGATCTCGGCGCAGAGCATGGGCATCCAGCTGGCCCGCTACAAGACGCTGTCGTTCGCGCTGTCGGCCGCGCTGGCGGGTCTGGGTGGCGCGCTGTACGCACACAAGATCCAGTTCCTCTCGCCCGAGCAGTTCTCCATCATCCAGTCGATCGACCTGCTGCTCATGGTGGTGATCGGTGGTCTGGGCTCGATCCACGGCGCGTTCCTGGGCGCGATCTTCCTCATCGTCATGCCGCAGCTCATTGCGCTGGGCAAGGACTTCCTGCCCACGGCCATCGGCCAGGCCGCCGGCCTGCAGGGCACGGTGTACGGCCTGGTGCTGATCGCGTTCGTGCTGTTCGAGCCCATGGGCCTGTACGGCCGCTGGCTGAAGGTGCGCGCGTATTTCCAGCTTTTTCCGTTCTATCGCAAAGGCATGTTCAAGCGGCAGAAATCGTTCCAGAAGTCTGACCGCCTGAAGTGAACGCCATGAACGACGACATCCTGCTTTCTGCCCAGAACCTCAGCGTGCGCTTCGGCGGCGTGCTGGCGGTCAACAACGTGAGCTTCGACGTGAAGAAGGGCGAGGTGTTCACCCTGATCGGCCCCAACGGCGCCGGCAAGACCACGGTGTTCAACCTCATCAGCCGCATCTACACGCCCACCACCGGCACCATCGACTACGCCGGCCCCAACGGGTCCATCCGGCTGACCGACCAGGCGCCGCACACCATCGCCAAGCTGGGCATTGCGCGCACGTTCCAGAACATCGAACTGTTCGAACACGCGACGGTGCTGCAGAACCTGCTGATCGGGCGCCACACGCACCGGCGCACCGGCCTGCTGAGCGAGATCTTCTTCACCAAGAAGACCCGCGCCGCCGAGATCGAGGCGCGCGAGCGGGTGGAACACGTGATCGACCTGCTGGACCTGCAACACCACCGCGAGAGCATGGTGGCGGGCCTGCCGTACGGCGTGCGCAAGGTGGTCGAACTGGCGCGGGCGCTGTGCACCGAGCCCCGCCTGCTGCTGCTCGACGAACCTTCGTCGGGTCTGAACGTCGAGGAAACCGACGACATGGCGTTCTGGATCACCGACATCAAGAACGAACTCGGCATCACGGTGCTGATGGTCGAGCACGACATGAGCCTTGTGTCGAAAGTGTCAGACCGCGTGCTGGCCATGAGCATGGGCACCGAGCTGGCCACCGGCACGCCGGCCGAGGTGCAGAGCCATCCGGGCGTGATCGAAGCCTACCTGGGCAGCGTGGACGACGTGTCCAGCCTGCGCCGCGAAAACCACAACGAGTCCCGCAAGGTGGCGTCATGAGCGTGCCGACCAGTGACGCCCCCGTCCTCAAGCTGTCCAACGTCGAAAGCGCGTATGGCCCGATCAAGGCCATTCGCGGCGTGAGCCTGCAGGTTCGCCGGGGCGAGATCGCCACCGTGCTGGGCAGCAACGGCGCCGGCAAGACCACCATCCTCAAGACCATCAGCGGCATCATCGATCCGCGCAAGGGCACGGTCGAGTTCAAGGGCGAGAACATCACCGCCCAGGACCCGGCGCACATCGTGCAGCAGGGCCTGCTGCACGTGCCCGAGGGGCGCGAGGTGTTCCCCCTGCTGAGCGTGCGCGACAACCTGCTGATGGGCGCCTACACCCGCAAGGACCGCGACGGCGTGGCGCGCGACATGGAAGCGGTGTTCGCCTACTTCCCGATTCTTCGCGAGCGCGCCACGCAGGACGCCGGCCTGCTGTCGGGCGGCCAGCAGCAGATGCTGGCGATCAGCCGCGCGCTGATGGCCAACCCCGACCTCATGCTGCTCGACGAGCCCAGCCTGGGCCTGTCGCCCAAGCTCACCAAGGAGATCTTCGAGATCGTGGTGCGCATCAACCGAGAGCGCGGCACCACCATCCTGCTGGTCGAGCAGAACGCCAACATGGCGCTGAACGCTTCCGACTACGGCTACGTGCTCGAGAACGGCCGCATCGTGATGGAAGACACCTGCGCACACCTGCGCGAAAAGGACGACATCAAGGAGTTCTACCTGGGCATGAAGGAACAGGGTGTGCGGGCCGACCGGCGCTGGAAAAAGAAGAAGAACTGGAGATAACACATGAGCTACCTCTGGGACCTCTCCCACATCCGGCCCGAGACGCGCGTCGTCATGGAGGGCGACACGATTCCCGCGGTGTTCTGGAACGCGGTGAAGGCGCGCGGCCCCAACGTGTGGATGCGCCAGAAGGATTTCGGCATCTGGCGCAGCTGGACCTGGTCGCAGACCGGGGAGGCGGTGCGCGAGATCGCCAACGGCTTGCTGGCGCTGGGCTTTCAGCCGCGCGACACCGCGTCCATCCTGTCGAACACCACGGTGGAATGGGTGCTGTGCGACCTCGGCGTGCTGAGCGCCGGCGGTGTGTCCAACGGCATCTACCCCACCGACGCGCCCGAGCAGGTGCAGTACCTGTGCGAGGACTCGCGCACCTCGGTGCTGTTTGTGGAAGACGAGGAGCAGCTCGACAAGGCGCTGGAGGTGCGCGACGCCCTGCCGATGCTCAAGAAGATCATCGTGGCCGACATGGAAGGTCTGCGCGACTTTCGCGACGACCGCGTGATGAGCCTGGCCGCGCTGCGCGAGCTGGGGCGCGAGCACGCGCGCCAGCACCCCACCCAGATGGCCGACCGCGTGGCGGGTGTGAAGCCCGACGACTTGGCCATTCTGGTCTACACGTCCGGCACCACCGGCAAGCCCAAGGGGGCCATGCATTCCCACCGGGGGCTGGTGTACACGGTGCGGGGCTACAACACGCTGATCTCGCGCGACGACCGCGACGAGTGCATGTGCTTCCTGCCGCTGTGCCACATTGCCGAGCGCATGGGGGGCGAGTACTTCTCGCTCTACACCGGCGCCAAACTCAACTTCGTCGAGAACCCCGAAACCGTGCCCGAGAACGTGCGCGAGATCGCGCCCACGGTGTTCACCGCCGTGCCGCGCGTGTGGGAGAAGTTCTACTCCGGCGTGATGATCACGTTGAAAGAAGCCGGCAAGCTGCAGCAGGCCGCCTATGCGTGGGCCATCGGCACCGGCCAGCAGGTGGCCGACCTGGTGATGCAGGGCAAGGACGTGCCGGGCGGGCTGCGCCTGCGGTTCAAGCTGGCGCGCGTGCTGGTGCTGGACAACGTGCGCAAGCTCATCGGCATTCACCGGGCGCGGTTCCTCGTGACGGGCGCCGCGCCGATCTCGCCCGACCTGGTTCGCTGGTACCTCGCGCTCGGCGTGCCCATGCTCGAGGTGTGGGGCATGACCGAGACCTGCGGCGCGTCGACCGGCATCCCGGCCGAGCGCATCAAGCCCGGCAGCATCGGCCCGGCCGCGCAGTTCAACGAGGTGAAGCTCGATCCGCAGACCAACGAGATCCTGGTGCGCGGACCCAATGTGTTCATGGGCTACCTGAACCTGCCCGAGAAGACGGCCGAGACCATCGACGCCGATGGCTGGCTGCACACGGGCGATGTGGGCACGGTGGATGAGGAAGGGTTTTTCCGCATCACCGACCGCATGAAAGACATCATCATCACCGCGGGGGGCAAGAACATCACGCCCAGCGAGCTGGAAAACGAGTTGAAGTTCTCGCCCTACATCACCGATGCGGTGGTCATCGGTGACCAGCGCCCTTACCTCACGGTGATCATCATGATCGACCAGGAGAACGTGGAGAAGTTTGCACAGGACAACGACGTGCCGTTCTCCAACTACGCCAGCCTGACGCGGACCCCCGAGGTGCAGCAACTCATTCAAGGCGAGCTCGATCGCGTCAACAAGAAGTTTGCGCGTGTGGAGCAGATCAAGAAGTTCTTCCTGCTCGACACCCAGTTGAGCGCCGAAGACGAGGAATTGACCCCGACGATGAAGCTCAAGCGCAAGCTGGTCCAGAAGAAATACGCGCCCCAGATCGACGCCATGTACGGCTGATCGACCACCCTTTCACTTTCATCACCCACCCACAGGAGACAACAGCGATGACGACAAAGACCACACTGAGCCTGATCGGCGCGGCCATCGCGCTGAGCACGGGCGCCGCCATGGCGCAGAGCCAGGGCGTGAGCAAGGACGAAATCGTCCTTGGTTCCATCCAGGACCTCTCGGGCCCCATTGCCGGCTTCGGCAAGCAGGTGCGCCTGGGCATGATGCTGCGCGTGGACGAGGCCAACGAGCAGGGCGGCATCAATGGCCGCAAGATCAAGCTGGTCGTTGAAGACTCGGCCTACGACCCGCGCCGCGCGGTGCTGGCGGCCCAGAAGCTGGTGAACCAGGACAAGATCTTCGCGATGATCGGCCACATCGGCACCGCGCAGAACATGGCCGCCATGCCGGTGCAGTTCCAGAAGAACGTGGTGAACTTCTTCCCGGTGACGGCCGCACGCGAAATGTACGAGCCCTTCCACAAGCTCAAGTACAGCTTTGCCGCCACCTACTACGACCAGATGAAGATCGCGGTGCCCAAGCTCGTGAAAGAGAAAGGCGCCAAGAAGGTCTGCACCATGTACCAGGACGACGAGTTCGGCCTGGAGGTCAAGCGCGGTGCCGAAGACGGCCTGAAGGCCATCGGCATGACGCTGGCGGTGGAAACCAGCTACAAGCGCGGCGCCACCGACTTCGCGTCGCAGATGCAGAAGCTGGCGTCCGAGCAGTGCGACATGGTCGTGCTGGGCACCATCATCCGCGAGACCATCGGCGGCATTGCCACCGCGCGCCGCCTGGGCTTCAACCCCACCTTCATCGGATCGAGCGCGGCCTACACCGACCTGATCCACAAGCTGGGCGGCCCCGCCATGAACGGCCTGTACGCCACCATGACGGTGCAGAACCCCTACCTCGACGAGGCATCGCAGCCGATCCGCTTCTGGGCCAACAAGTACAAGACCAAGTACAACGAAGACCCCACCGTGTTCTCGGTGTACGGCTACAGCGCCATGGACGCGTTCATCCGTGCGGCGGGCAAGGCTGGCAACAACCTCACCACCGACAGCTTCATCAAGGCCATGGACAGCATGACCATTCCGCCCGACATCTTCGGCAGCGCGGAAATGACCTTCAGCTCGACCAAGCGCCTGGGCAGCAACGCCACCCGCCTGTCGCAACTGCAGGACAACCGCTGGAAGGTGGTGAGCGAGTACATGAAGATCGAAGGCGCCAAGTGACGCCCAGGTCGTGACCGTCAGGGTCTGAACCCGATCAGCGCCGCCCGGTCATCGGGCCATGCGCAGACGCCGCCGCGGCGAAAGCCCGGCGGCTTTTTTTCGCCGCGGCAACCTTCCTGATGGACACGCACCGACCTTCCCTGCCAGTGACCGCTCACAACCGCTTACCACCTTGATGGCCTGAGGCGCCCACAATCAAGGGCCGATCAAACCCCCAGGAGACGCTCATGAACTTCAATCTCAAGCGCCACCTTGCGCCCACCGCCGCTGCCGCCCTGCTGGCCGCCAGCGTGGGCTGGGCCACCGCGCAGACCGCGCCCACCGAGCCCACCAGCCCGACCTCGCCCACGGCAACGGCTCCAGCCACCGGGCAGGACTTTGCCGGCCTGATCGCCAAAGAGCGCCTGCGCATTGACGGCGTGACCCAGCCGACCGACCAGCAACTGGCCGCCGAAACCGACAAGGTGCAAACCATGCGCGAAGACGGCATGGGCTGGGGCGCCATCGCCAACAGCCTGGGCGTGCGCCTGGGCGACGTGGTGAGCGCCGCCAACCGCGCCAAACCCAAGACCAGCGCCACCGCCACCGAGCGCAGCGCACTGTCCAGCACCAAAGGCCTCAAGACCACCAGCACGGTGGGCATTGACGCTGGCCCCGGCGCCTCGATGGCCGGCAGCGACAAAGGTGGCGCCAGCGCCGGCAAGAACGGTGGCGGCAACCGCGGTGGCAATGGAGGCGGCAACGGCGGCGGCAACGGCGGTGGCCGCAACAAGTAAGCGCCCACCGAAGCACCGTTTCGCCTCCGAACAAGCCGCCGCGGCGAAAGCCCGGCGGCTTTTCTGCGTCCACCATGGCCTGGCGCAATGACCTGAATAACCCGAATTTCCGGAATATCCCCAAAAACCCCGGGGCGGCGCAGACACGGCGGCTGCGGCATTGTCCCGGCCGGCCTGCCGGCCATGCAACGCCGGCACCACGCACCACAACCCCCAACCCGAACACACCCGCCATGGCACTTGGAGACTACATCCGCAACCACAACGAAATGTGGGAACTGCTCATCGAGGGCACCAACCCCTACGCCAACCAGCTGCTGCCGCAGGCCGACGTGGACCTGCTGCGCAACCAGCTCGGGCGCGACGAGCGCATCGTCGCCTTTGCCAGTGGCCGCATCGTGGGCCGCGGGCGCGGCGCGTGGGTGGTGACCACGTCGTCGGTGATCCAGATGCAGGGCAGCGGCCCCGCCCGCGTGCGCCGCTTCGATCTGGCCGACGTCGAGGCCGTGGAAGCCGAGAAAGGCAAGTACGGCCACACGCTGCGGCTGTGGGTGGCCGGCCAGTTCCTGAGCCTGTACGCCATTGCCCGGGCATCCGCGCTGCTGACGGCCCGCGCCCTGCAGCCCGACACCGTGGCCCCGGCTTCGCCCCTGAACGAAGACGAGCTGCAGGACGCCCTGCACGCCATTCTTGATCTGTCGCTGCGGGCGCAGCCGGCGCTGGCGCTGGCCAACGCCGAAACCCAGCAACTGCTGCAGCAGGCCGCCGCCAAGGCCCGCGCCGACGGGCTGCTGCCGCGCGCGGACGCATCGGCCAACTGACCCCGCCGATGGTGAAGGGGCCGTAGCATGGGCCCCATGAGCCCCGCCACCGCCCAATGGCTGGCCGACGCGCTGCTCGCGCTGCACGTCGGCGTGGTGCTGTTCGTGGTGGGGCTGCTGCCGCTGGTGCTGGCCGGCGGCGCCCTGGGCTGGTCCTGGGTGCGCCACCGCGGCCTGCGCCTGGCGCACCTGGCCCTCATCGTGTTCATTGCCGGGCAGGCCTGGCTGGGGCAGCTGTGCCCGCTGACGGTGTGGGAACAGCGCCTGCGCGAGATCGCCGGCGAGGGCACCTACACCCAGAGCTTCATGGAACTGTGGCTGTCGCGCCTGCTGTACTGGAGCGCGCCGTGGTGGGTGTTTGTGGCCGCCTACACCGCCTTTGCGGTGCTGGTGGCGCTGGCGTGGTGGTGGGTGCGGCCGGCGGGCAGGCGCTGACCTGTTGCAGGCCATCGGCAGGGAACAGATGCCGGCGGGCGGGTTACCCACCCAGAGTCCCTGCCCCGGAGCGATTGCTCCATTCACCCTGCGCCCAGCATGATCCCCAAGTCGAACACTTCGCCAAACCGACACCAGATTCCCTCGACGGCATCGCCTTCCACGTCGCTCGAGTCGTCGGCTTCTCCAGCGGTGACGCCGGTGCCCGTCGTCAACATCGTGTCGCCGGCCAACCCCGATCAACCGTTGGCGGTGCAGTGGGGGTCTGGCGGGCATTCACCCACCCTCCCGTTCCACGACCTGCCGCTGCCCCCATCCATCCAGGGCAGCGGCAGCAGCGACATGGACGGCCTGCCGAGCTTCCATCATTTCAACCTCGCCATGTCCCACGTGTCGCCACTGCCTTCCCTGGCATCAATGGCATCACTGCCGTCACTGGCGCATCAGCCACCACAGCCGCCGTTCCTCCGCCCTTCAGGCAGGGTGCGTGAGCATCCCTACGCCCGCCAGCCACAACCCACAGGCCGCGGCCGCGGTCGGGGCCAGGGCCATGCACCATCGCACTCCAGCAACGCCCCCGGGCACATTCCCGTGTTCGTGCCCGTCATTCAAGACACACGGCCACCAATGCACCCCCTGCCGCCGGGCCCGCAAGCGGTTCCCCACCTGAGCCAGCGTGAACAGCTGGAGCTTGATGCAGGCAACGCCCAGCGGGGCCTTCAGCGCAAGCTGAGAGAGATCAACAGCGCGCACAAAAACCCGAGCCTCGAAGACATCGCCGAGGTGGTCGCGCTGTTCCGGTGGGCGCGCACATCGGTCATGAACCTGGTGCAGATGCCCGCCGCTGCGCCGCCGACCGCCAACCTGAACGACGCGCGGGCCTATGTGCACGTGCAACAGCAAGAGGCCACGTCCATGGCCGAATCGGTGAGCGCCGCCCACGCCTCGATCGCCAGCCTGCTCAACACATTCCCCGTCCCCGGCGTTCAACTGCCAGCCGACGTCGACAGGGCGCAGGTGCGCCAGGCCATGACCCGCGTGTCGGCCAACACCGACAGCCCGCAAAGGGCGCAGCGTCGGCAGGCGTGGACCGACCGGCGCGCGAACGGACCCGGCTGAAGCAGCGGCAGCAGCGCACCCCAACCATGGACGCACTGACCACCCTGCTGCACGACCTGCTGGGCCCGCCCTGCACCCACGACGAACGCACACCAGCGGCCCACGCGCAAGGCAACGGCTACCACGTGATCACGCTCGATGGCCAGGTGCCTGTCACGCTCTGCGCGTCGGTGGACGCCGACCACTGGCTGATGACCACATCACCCGGGTACCTGAACAGCGAGGCACAACCGCACCACGACATCGCCTGGCCCGAGGCCCCTGTCGATGAAGACACCCAGGCCCACGACCGGCTCTTCATCCTGCCGGCCGACGGCCAGGTGCTGCTGCAACGCTGCATCGAGCGCCCCGCGCTCGACCGCCACCGCCTCATCGCCGAACTGCACCACTGCCTGCAGAAACACCGCCATTGGGAAACGTTTCTGGGCAAAGCCCCGGCCTGACCCGGCACAACCACCGCCCACCGGCGGGGTGAGGTGGTGCGGCCCTGGCATGCCCACCGCCCCAGGGCGTGCCCGCCTACACTGCGCGCACACCCGCCCGCCATGTCACCCCGATTCATCCAGCACGTCGGCCTCACCATCGCCGACACCCGCCAGGGCACCAGCGTGCTCACGCTGCGGGTCGAGCCCCACCACCTCAACGGCAACGGCGTGGTGCATGGCGGCGCCCTCTTCACCCTGGCCGACACCGCCATGGGCTCCGCCCTGATGAGCGCCCTGCCCGCCACAGAACGCTGCGCCACGGTGGACGCCCGCATCACCTACCTGCGCGCCGTGCGCCAGGGCACTGTGGTGTGTACCGCCCACCTAATCCACCGCGAAGCCGACGTGGCGCACCTGGAGGCGGTGATGGTGGTGGAGGGGGTGGAAGTGGCGAGGGCGACGGGGGTGTTTGCGGTGATGGGACATCCATAAAACCCAGACCACACAGGCAGGCTCGAACGTGACTGCCAAACACCAGCAAGGCTGCCGCTGAACTCAGCTTGGTGAGGCAAAACCAGCCATTTGGGGACATGGAATCACACTACTACCAGCGCGGACATCTTTCCGTTGGAGCAGCAGTCCCATTTGGCAAAGATCACACAGCGCGTGCCCTTGGCAGCAAGGCAAAACATGGAGTGACTAGTAGAACAAACTTAGCAGTAGACCGTAACTGCCCTTCTGTACGCCTCTGTGTACCCCTAGAGAACGCCAGAAGCCAGGCTGCAAATCATTCTGCATCCCGCAGGGTGTCTCGCGAAGCATCCTGGAGATCACTTAGAACATCCTGGATGAAAAACTGATGAACGGTGAGGGCTGTTTATACAATCCAGGATAAACTTCGGCTCCTCCTGGAGTGTTTTTAGACGCATCCAGGAACATCCAGGAGTAATCTATGTTCCCTTCGCAAGACTCGCTTCCGACCCCCATCGGCACCCTTGACAGTTTGATGGCAGACGGCGACACCTCAGCCAAGCCACACAAGGTGTTCATCGCGCACAACCTGGGAAATCGTGCATTCCTAATGGCTGTACCGATGCACGACTTTCATTCAATGTCGGCGGTTGCAAATGAACGGGGCGCTAACGGCGAACCTGTCACACAGCGAAAGCTAGATGAGACACATGCAGCCAAGCTGGCAAGCTACATCCTGAAGGGACTTCTATCTGCCGCAGTTGAACGTAGGGTTGTACAGAAGAAGCCCGCCTTCCCCGCACTTGAGGCCGTACTCGACAGGATGGGAGGACAACCATATATGTCCATGCAGCCGATAGTTGCCAATATCCGAAGCAGCGATCCCAGAGGCGCAAACCTGCCCGGCTCGCGCATGGTAACCAAAGAAGAAGAGACGGCCTGTTTCAAGGTAATGCTCTCCCAGCGCGATATTCTCTGGGTCGTCGATGGCCAGCACCGCCGAAAAGCAATGGACTCGGTATTCGAGTTCCTGAACGGAGTCCAATCGACTCATCGCTATCCCAAGAAAGGTAGCCTCTTCCCAACTGATTCGGTAGACGTTTCCAAGGAAGAGCTCGCAGTTTGGAGTGAATGCCTGGAAGTCGCCCGTGGCTTTTGTACCGTTACGGTTGAGGCTCACCTTGGCCTCAACGTTAACCAGGAGCGGCAGCTTTTTCACGACCTCAACAATCTTGGCAAGAAGGTTGAGAAGAGTCTGGCACTCCAGTTCGATAGTTCGAATCCAGTCAATCGCTACATCAAGGAAGTCCTTGTCGACGATGTGCTGGGTATCGATCCGATTGAAAAGGATATTGTCAACTGGTCGGAGGACACAGGACAACTTGCGCTGAAGGACCTCGTAGCCATCAACGCCATTCTTTTCTTGAACAAGACGAACATTAGTGGCGCCGCCCCGGCTGACGTGGAGTCTAGGAAGGATGTCGCGACTGCATTTTGGACTGCTGTAAGCGCGATTCCTGGGTTCGGAGCGCCCGGCGCAAAGGTGAATACAGTTGCAGCCCAGCCAGTCGTCCTTAAGGCCTTGGCCAAGCTTACCTTCGATTTTGCGTTCAGCAAAAGAAAATCTTCTGATTCGGAGCAAAACCTTGAAAAGCTTCTTGATGGAATTTCGAAGCTGGACTATTCACACGAGAATCCGGCTTGGCGGTTTTATTCCATGACTGAACCAGAGCGCGCAGCGGCAGGGATTCAGGGTCTTAAAGCCTATCTCCCAAGCGATGAAGATGGGGCAAACCGTGATCTTGGAGCCTTTGACCTTCAAGCACGTCTTATGCGCTTCGGGGCGAAACATAACGACATCTATCCGGTGCTCGGAGATATGTTCAGGTACGCGTTGAAATTGCCGAGTCGACATGAGCGAAAAATCACTCTAGACGATCTTTAAGACTGCGAGCTAAACCTGGTGACGGTTGTCAACTAGAGTTCTTTAATGTTGGACTCGATCCAGCATCGCTTGCGAGTTGCAATTCATTCCCCATTAGATCGCCGTTGTTAGCTGGAACTGACAACGGCGAATAGTTTCCAGGGGAGTGGCCCAGCTAGGAGCGAAGCGGGAGCATACTGGGCCTTGCAACCTAGCCATAGCTCAATTTTGCTCCGCGATTCGTTCACGAGATGGGTAATGTGGTGTTTAGGCATTCCTCGTTCACCTGCCCGATGATCTCTTGCGACTGGCGTCAACGATCGGGTTGCGCAGGAGGCTGAAGTTGAGCTCCAGCCGGCACCCAGAGGTTCTCCTATTAGTTTGCCCAAAGATTAATCGGTTCCGCGGTCTGACTTGATCGTGCACGTCGATCTCCTTGCTTCCGTGACGGCTCTGAGTACGCGTGCGATGGCCTTAAGCTTGTAGCATTAACGACGTAGAAGTTAGGGCAATTGCGAACAAACGCTTCGAAAACGGTAAGCGTGCGCAGCTTGGGAGCGCCCTCCTCTACCCGTATATCGGGGCGCCTTGCTTTGCGCCAAAGTGATTTGGTATTCAAGAATCTAAGCTCTCACGAGATGCTCCTGGCCATGCAGGGCATTCATCGTGCGGGGCCTCCGTGCAACCGAAGAGTTCGAAACCCCGGTACAAGTCCAGCGGAGAGCATGAAAGCTTGATAGTTGACCAAAAGACAGCGTCAGAGCGAAATACTGTATATTTTCACAGCTCGCGACTCCCTTCGCAGAGGTGTGTCAACCAAGCCACGTCTTGCACCGTCGTGGTGTAATTTGGTGCAAACCCTCAATCTACCGTAAGGTCCCCATGGCGATCTCAGCAAAGCAAGCGTCCCTTTCTAGAGAGGCTACCCGTGCGTCGGTGACCTTTCCCGCTGATCTTTACGCGGAGCTTGAGCGGATCGCCGAGGATAAAAAGGTATCTGTGGCGTGGGTCGTACGCGATGCAGTCGAAAAGTATGTCGAGGCACAGTACCCGCTTTTTCAGAGCAAGCAGTGAGAGTGCCGCTATGCAGAGCACCAACAAGGCCCGCCCCATGACCATCCAGCAGATTCGGGAAGGCGTGACCCTATGACAATCAACGCACGCTTCATTCGACAGAAGATTGCCCGTCTGCGGGCGGGTGGAGAACCCCGTTTACTGGACCTTTTCGCCGGATGTGGCGGGATCTCGCTTGGGTTCTCGGCTGCCGGCTTCACGATCGCCGGCGCGGTCGAGTTCGACCCTGAAGCTGCAGCCTCCCATGGCCGCAACTTCCACGCCGGCAACGCAGTGCACTCGCAGGCCCGCGACATCACGAAAACCAGCCCTGACCAACTTGCAAGCGAATTGCAGGTTGGCCCCACCGCCGAGGCGTTCGACGTGCTCGTCGGCGGTCCGCCCTGCCAAGCTTTCGCACGTGTGGGCAGGCCCAAGCTGCGTGAGGTGGATAACCACGCCGAGGCCTTTAAGCATGACCCACGTGCCCAGCTCTACATCGACTACCTGCGTTATGTCGAAGCTTTTGCGCCGCTTGCCGTCGTAGTCGAGAACGTCCCCGACGTACTGAATCATGGCGGGCAGAACATTGCCGAGGAAATCGCTGAAGTCCTGGAGAGTAAGGGCTACATCTGCCGCTACACCCTCCTGAACGCCGCCTTCTATGGCGTGCCACAGATGCGTGAGCGGATGATCCTGATTGCCTACCGCCGAGAGATTACCGACGCGGTAACGTTTCCTGAGCCGACGCACTATATTGATCTGCCGCCTGGCTATGAAGGCACCCGATCAGTCGCACTCAAATTCCTTGATAGCGAAATCGCCGACGACGCGCACCGCTACATCCACGCCCCGAAAGCCGCGCGCACGCTTCCACCAGCGATCACAGCTGAACAGGCACTTGGGGACCTTCCTGCGATCGACGCGCGCAAGCTGCTCAAGAGCGGCGCTCTGCGTCGCGGTGCCCGGCGTTTCGACGAACCTATGCCCTATGGCAAAGAACCGCATACACCGTATGCGAAGCTGATGCGCACGTGGCCCGGATTCGAAGCACCGCCAGCACTGACCGACCATGTTATTCGTTATCTGCCGCGAGACTATCCGTTGTTTGCGCGCATGAATCCGGGGGACCAATATCCGCAAGCATATGAACATGCGATGGAGATGTTCGAACAGCACCTTGGTCTCCTGGCCAAGCAGGGCGTCAAGATCATTACGGGATCAAAGCAGTACGAAGAGATCAAAGCGTCGATAGTGCCGCCCTACGACGTGAGCAAATTCCCGAACAAGTGGCGCAAGATGTGGCGCGACCAGCCAGCGCGCACTCTGATGGCGCACCTTGGTAAGGACAGCTACAGCCACATCCACTACGACAGCAAGCAAGCTCGGACAATCTCCGTGCGCGAGGCCGCGCGTCTTCACTCTTTTCCCGACGGCTTTGCTTTCTGTGGGACGATGAACCCCGCTTTCCGCCAGATCGGCAATGCCGTACCGCCGCTGCTCGCGAAGGCAGTCGCCACGCACATCATGAAGACGCTCAAACAAACAGAAAGGGAGACTTCTGATGAACTTGGTCGAGCGACAGCAACAGTTTCTTGAGGCTGCGCAGAAGTATTTCGGCACATCGAAGGCGGTCCGCCCACGCGAACTGTTCGGCGTCTCTAACAGCGCCAAGATCGTCGAAGGCGGAATTCAGCTCGGAGTCGTCAATCTCGACAACGTAAAGGACGATGTCGAGGCGCTGATTCTTGGCTGCGTCATGCGCTTCCCGCCCGAGGACGAGGTTTACTTCGCTGTACTGGTTCGCAAGGACAAAGGAAGCTTCGTCAAGCGGCTCGCCGAAATGAAGCGCTTTGGCAGCAGCGGTACCAAGCTTGGTGACGGAGCGGAAGCTTCCGAAGCCACGGCCGAGGATGGAGGTACAGCCGTCAAGTACAAGGCTGACAACAACAACGTTGCAATCTACCTCGCCCGGGACGGCAAGCTCTGGCTGCGCAACAAGGGCTTTTGGTCGAGTCTCGACTTCGACCGTACGCCGCTTGAACCGGCGAGCGAACCTGACCAGATCGTCGTCGCGCTGTATCCACCGACCGCGTCAGCAAGGCGTAGCCTGCTGGCGCGGGAATTCATAGGGTGGCTTGGTAGCCTCGTCAGTTCGCAAAAGATTCACGAGCTACAGGTCTGGACCGATACCGGCACGCTGAGCGCAGAAATGCGCCGCACTCCGGCCAGCATCCCGATCGGTGAAATTTCAGCTGCCGTCAAGGAGCTCGGCGGTCACTACCCGAACAGCGAAGTGCAGCGCCTCCACGCGGCGCTGAATTTCCTGTCTCATAAGCACTTCGTAATCCTGTACGGACTATCCGGCACGGGCAAGACGCAGCTCGCCCTGAAATACGCCAGGGCTGTGCATGGCTTGACCTCCAACACGGACGAAGATCCGCTTATCTTCGTTTGTCCTGTGCGGCCGGAGTGGACCGACCCGACCGGACTGACTGGCTATTTCGACGTGCTCTCGAACCGCTACGTCGTTCCACCCTTCCTAGAGGCGGTACTGGTTGCGACCGCGCACCGTGAGTCCCCGGTCTTCGTGATCCTAGACGAAATGAACTTGGCACGTGTCGAGTATTACCTTTCCGATGTGCTCTCCTGCATGGAGACACGGGGCAGGCTGCAGCTGCACTCGAACAGCGTGCCGCTTGAAGGTACGACTGGCGTCAGCATCCGGGCAGAGCTGCCGCTGCCAGAGAATCTGTTCATCATCGGCACAATCAACGTCGACGAAACAACGAATCCGGTAAGCGATAAGGTACTCGACCGCGCGTCGGTAATCGATATGTCCGCCGTCGATGTACCGGGCTTCCTAGCTTCGCTCGAAGCCCGCTCTCCTAACCTGAAGGATGCGCGCGCTGCTTCAGAAGCTAAGCTTACTGAAATCCACAATCTGATGCACGATTACGGGCTCGGCTTTGGTTACCGGGTGATCGAGGAATTCGTGCGCTATCACGCCTTCGATGCAGCGCATCTGAAGAGCACCACCGCCGATGTCACCGACCAGCTGCTGGTGCAGAAGGTTCTGGTCAAGCTGCGTGGCGGCGAAAGGCAGCGCTCGCTGCTGACTAAACTAGAAAAGGCGTGCGACGGCCTGCCGCGCTCACAGGCCTTCGTTCGCCGGTTGCTCATTGATCTCGACGACTTCGGCTCATTCCAGGCGATGCGGTGACTCATGACGGCGCTCTACATCCGGGCAGAAAGCGGCGGACCGGAATGGAAAGTCTGGCCCGTGCCGGATGCGGTGCCACCCGGAGCTGTGCGGGAAGGGGTTCCATATATCTTTGAGCTGCGCGACAGCGACGATGCGCTTGCAGCTGACCTACTGATCGACGATGCGCCGGTCGAGGCTCTGCGATCGCGCGAGCCCCGAAACGCCCGCTGGCGATGGCAGCCCGGCTTCCATGCCGGCATAGTCGAGGCATTGCTAAGTGCGCCACGCATCGGGACGCGCCGCTTTGAGATCACGACCGACCCCGACCTGCGTAAGCTAACGCGCGACGACTTCGATACGATGGTGCGCGAAGTTCTCGAAGACACCTTCGCCCTCTTCTCGCTGAGCGCGTTTCGTAAAGGCATTGCACGGAATCCTGGCAACCGGCCGCCGCCGCTAGCCCGCCTCGAGTTCCTGCGTTCGCGAGCGGATGCCATTGTCGCGACGGTCGCTGCGATTGCGCGTGCCCCGCGCCACTACTTGCGCGCCGAGAACATAACAGTACCGGCGCATCGCGCAACTCGCGTAACTGGTCCAGAAATCATCAAATCCCTCCGGTCGGGTCCAGTTAGGACCGAAACAGTGCAGCCTTCGCGTCTGCCGGCTTCGCTTAAGGGCCACCTGCCGGCGCATATCACGCTAAGGCAGCGGCGCAACAGCGTGGATATCGCTGAGCATCGGCAAATCAAGGCCTGCCTGCGCACATGGGCGGCTTGGCTCTCAGGTATCGCCGAGTTGTTGGCAAAGGCGGGCGCAGCCGACGATGTGGAGGTGGTCACAAAGGCAAGTAGCTGGGCCGTGCGTGCCCGCCGTATCGCGCGACTGCTCAACGATGCGACCGCGGCCGGCTTCATGACAGAAGTCAGCGAGGGACCTGCGCTGCTACGCATGTCCTCGCTATTTCGCAACGATCCTGTCTATCGGCGCTTCTATCGGCTCTGGCAAGACATGAACCTCGGGCTGGCCGGACTGTTCGGTGACTTCCTTCAGATGCCGCTGGCCCGGACCTACGAGCTGTACGAGCTGTGGTGCTTCTTCCGCCTTCTGCGTGCCGCCGTCGAAGAATACGGCGCCACGGACTCAGACCTGAGTAATCTGTTCCACAGTGAAGCAGGTGGCGCTGTGACGATCGCAGCTGGTGCGATCACAGTCCCGATTGACGGCGAACGCGTGCTGTGCTTCCAGCGCCAGTACCGCGAATACTGGGTCGAGGACGGCCGCGAGGGCAGTTTCAGCAGGACGATGGTGCCCGATGTGGTTCTAGCAGGCAAAAATCTGGGTGGGGCCGAGCGGCGCGTGATTGTGCTCGATGCAAAGTACAGGATCAATAACGGCCTCAATGACGCCCTGAATTCGATACACACCTACCGTGATGCGCTAGTGCAGGAGACAGCAAGCGGCCAAACTGCGAGCGTAGTGACGGCCGCCTATCTGCTGACACCGCACGTGCCACTAGATCTACAGTCTGACTTCAAGGTGGCACCGGTTCCCGGACGGTTATTCCATCCCGCGTATCGCAAGAAGTTCCGCTTCGGTGCTGTGACGCTGCGGCCCGGAATGTCGGGCGACGAGCTGCGCAGCTGCTTGCGTACCATGGTGACAGACGCAGGAGGGCGGGCGTAATGGCAGACGTGTTGACGCCAGCGCAACGGCAGCTCAACATGAGCAACATCAAGAGCAAGAACTCGAAGCTCGAGATGCTGATCCGCCGAGGGCTGCACGCCAGAGGTCTGCGCTTCCGACTGCATGACCAATCGCTCCCGGGCAGACCTGATCTCGTGTTCGCGAGATACAACACAGCTGCATTCATCCACGGGTGCTTTTGGCACGTGCACAAATGTGCACTTTCGAAGATTCCGATGACGCAGCAGGAGTTCTGGAAAACCAAGCTGACAGCGAATGCCGCCCGTGATCGTCAGGCGATCGATGCATTGCTGGCAGCTCGTTGGCGCGTGCTTGTCATCTGGGAGTGCGCGCTGCGGGGTACCGGACGTCTTCCTGAAGGTGAGCTACTTGACAATGCGACTGACTTCATAAGGAACAGCGCACTGCCGCAGCTTGATATCGCCGGCAGCTCCAAATCTGGTGATGCCAACCGGTCGCCCTGACGTCTCCGTCATCGACAGTCTCATCGCCGCGCGCTGCTTCAGAACATCGGCACCATACATAGTCTCCGCAATATGATCAAAGCGTGGTGTGTCCATCGGGAAAGGATCTCTGCAAGCGCAGTCCCGTCTACGGTAGCGGCATCCGTAACACTTCAAGCACCCGGTGTGTCAAGGTGATGGCTCTGATGTTTCCAAGAAACATTCCAAACTAAAGCTTGAACTGAGGATCTAGTAGGTCCCAAAAAGCCCCATAGGCAAAGATGGGCACCAATCCAGTCGGTGACTGCCCACTTGAGGGCTAAGATTTTTCTTCCGATTTCTCGCTCAACTCACGATATACGCCCCCGCCCCCGTCGACAGCAACTTCCCGTCCGGCCCCCGAAACTCCATCCGCGTGCTGGCCACGCGGGAACCCAGGCGCAGGACTTCGGCGGTGAGGTCGAAGTGGGTGCCGATGCCGGGGCGCAGGTAGTCGATGCGCAGGTCGATGGTGCCGAGTTTGGTGAAGCGGAGCAGGCGCTGTTCGGGGGGTTCGTCCATGTGGCGGGCGCCGATGGCGGCCATGGCGGCCAGGCCGCCCATGGCGTCCAGGCAGGCGCTGATGACGCCGCCGTGGATGCGGTTGTGGGTGTAGGACCCGATGAGTTCGGGGCGCATGTCGATGCGGCCGCTGACTCGGTCGTGGGTGATGCCGTTGACCTTGAGGCCGAGCACGGTGTTGAAGACGATCTTCTGCTCGAACAGGTGGGTGAGCAGTTGCACGAATTCGGGTTCGAAGGCGCTGGGGGGTGTCTTGTGGGTGCTCATGGGAAAACCTGGGTGCGGCTGTGTGCGGTTCACAGCCCGAACTGCCGGGCCGACAGTTCCTTCATGATTTCTTCGGCGCCGCCGCCGATCATCATGACCTTGACTTCGCGGTAGATGCGTTCGCTGGCGGTGCCGCGCATGTAGCCCATGCCGCCCAGAATCTGCACGGCGGCATCGGCGTTGGCCTGCATGGCCTGGGTGCTGTGGTTCTTGAGCAGGCACACGTGGCCCACCCAGTCGGGGCCTTCGTCGCCGGCGTCGGCGCGGTCGCTCAGCTGGTCCAGCCAGGCCTGGGTGGACGCGATGCGCATGCGCATGTCCATGAGCTTGTGGCGGACCACCTGGTGTTGAAGGAGCGCCTGGCCGAAGGTATGGCGTTCGCGGGCCCAGGCCAGGGCTTCGTCGTGGCAGGCTTCGGCAAAGCCCAGGGCCAGCGCGCTCATGGCCAGGCGTTCGCCGTTGAAGTTGCCCATGATGATGCGAAAACCCTGGTGTTCCTGGCCCAGCAGGTTTCGCGCGGGCACGCGCACGCCATCGAAGCGGATGTGCGCGGTGTCGCTGCAATGCCAGCCCATTTTTTGCAGCGGTGTGCGGCTGATGCCCTTGGCGTCGCAGGGCACGGCGATCATGCTGATGCCGCCAGCGCCTTTGTGCGCGGGGTTGGTTCGCACGGCCAGGCTGATCCAGTCGCAGCGCATACCCGAGGTGATGAAGACTTTTTCGCCGTCGATCACGTAGTCGTCGCCGTCGCGGCGCGCGGTGGTGCGCAGGCTGGCCACGTCGCTGCCGGTGCCGGGTTCGGTGATGCCGAGCGCCGCGATCTGGTCGCCGCGCAGCACCGGTGCAATGACGGCCTGCTGCAGTTCGGGTGTGCCGTGCCGCAGCACCGGCGGCAGGCCGATGTTGTGGCTGAACAGGCTGGCCAGCAGACCGCCGCTGGCGGTGCGCCGCGCCAGCAACTGCGACACCGCATTGCGCGCGCGCCAAGGGGCGGGTGTGCCGCCCAGGTGTTCGGGGTAGCCCAGGCCCAGCAGGCCGATGTGCGCGGCCTGGCGGTACAGGTCGCGCGGGAAGGTGGCCTGAGCATCCCAGTCGTTCACGTGGGGCACCAGGGCCTCGCGCGCAAAGCGGTCCACCGTGTCGAGCAGCGCGGTGGTGTCTTCGGGGGTCCAGTTCATGCGGGCTCCGCGGCAAAGGTGATCAGCAGTTGCCCGGGGGCCACCTGCTGGCCCGACGACACCGACACCGCTTCCACCGTGGCGTCGCGCGGCGCGGCCACCTGGTGTTCGATCTTCATGCTTTCGATGGCCAGCAGCGGCTGGCCTTTGGCCACGCGGTCACCAGGCAGCGCGTGCACCGCCACCAGCTTGCCGTTGAAGGGCGCGCGCAGTTCGCGCCCGGCCGCAGCCCCACCTGCGCGCTCGCGCGGCTCAAAGGATTGGTCGTGCAGATCGAGCGTGTGGCGGCCCACCTGCACCTGCCAGCGACCACCGCCCAGCGGCACGGCCAGGCAAGGGTGCGACAGGCCGTCAATGGCCACCTGGCCAGGCCGAACCTGCGCGGCGTGCGTGTGGCCACCGGCAGTGACGTCGACCCGACCGTGGCCGCGTTCGAGCGCGGTGAACTCGATGGGCGTGGCGGTGGTGGGGGTCAGGCCTTGCCGCCACCGCAGCGGTCGGGGAAAGGGACACGGCAGCGCGGCGGCCGCCGGGCGGCTGGCGAAGCTGGCGGCCAGCGCGCCGGCCAGCACCACCGTCGGCGGGGGCTGCAGGGCGGTGCGGATGTCGTCACCGTGGTCGGCCAGAAAAGGGATCAGCGCGTGGCCGCTGGCAAACACCGGGTGCCGCAGACACGCGGCCAGAAAGCCGCGGTTGGTGGGCAAGCCCAGCAGCACCGTGTCATCGAGCGCGTGGGCCAGGCGCTGAATGGCCTGGGCGCGGGTGGGCTCATGGGCGATGAGCTTGCCCAGCATGGCGTCGTAGTGCGGGGTGACCTCGGTGCCGTGCTCGATCGCGTGGTCGAAGCGCAGGCCCGCGGGCAACGGTGGTTCGGCAAAGGCGCGCACGGTGCCGGTGTGGGGCGTGAAGTGGTCGTCTTCGGCGCACAGCCGCACCTCGATCGCGTGGCCGTCGAGCCTCACCTGTTCCTGCGTCAGGGGCAGGGGTTCGCCACGCGCCACGCGGATCTGCCATTCGACCAGGTCGAGACCGGTGAGCATTTCCGTGACGGGGTGCTCCACCTGCAGGCGGGTGTTCATCTCCATCAGGTGGAACGCGCAGGGGTGGGCGGGGGCTTCGACAGGCTCAGCCCGAACGGAGGTGGGCTCAGCCCGAACGGAGGTGGGCTCAGCCCGAACGGAGGTGGGCTCAGTCCGAGCGGAGGGAGGCTCAGTCCGAGCGGAGGGAGGCTCAGCCCGAACGGAGGTGGGCTCAGCCCGAACGGAGGTGGGCTCGGACCCTTCGACAGGCTCAGGGCGAACGGCCATCTCATCCGTTCGGGCTGAGCCTGTCGAAGCCCCTTCAGGAGCGTCTTCCAACAGAAACTCCACCGTGCCCGCGCCCACGTAACCCGCCGCCTGCGCCAGCGCCACGGCGGCGGCGCCCAGTTGCGCGCGCAAGGCGGGCGTCACCGCCGGGCTCGGGGCTTCTTCGATGATCTTCTGGTGGCGGCGTTGCACCGAACAGTCGCGTTCGCCCAGGTGGATGCAGTGGCCGTGCGCGTCGGCAAACACCTGCACCTCCACATGGCGGGGGCGCAGCACGGCGCGCTCGATCAGAAGATCGGCGCTGCCAAAGCCGGCCAGCGCTTCGGCGCGCGCGCTGGCCAGTGCGGCGGGCAGTTGCGCGGGTTCGTGCACCAGGCGCATGCCCCGGCCGCCACCGCCGGCCACCGCCTTCACCATCAGGGGGTAACCCACGCGCGCGGCCTCGGCCATGAAGGTGGCGTCGGACTGGTCGGCGCCAAAGTAGCCGGGCAGCACCGGCACGCCATGTTGCAGCGCCAGTGCCTTGGCGGCCGACTTGCTGCCCAGGGCGCGGATGGCCGACGGCGGTGGGCCGACCCAGGTCAGCCCGGCATCCACCACGGCCTGCGCAAAGTCGGCGTTCTCGCTCAGGAAGCCGTAGCCGGGGTGCACCGCGTCGGCGCCGCTGGCGCGCGCAGCCGCCAGCAGTGCGTCGATGCGAAGGTACGACTCGGCCGAGCGGGTGCCGCCCAGCGCCACCGCGCCCGTGGCTTCGCGCACGTGCAGGGCGTTCGCGTCGGGCTCGCTGTACACGGCCACGGTGTCGATCCCCATGCGGTGTGCGGTGCGGATCACACGGCGCGCAATCTCGCCGCGGTTGGCGATCAGCAGACACTTCACGATTCGGGCCCCTTCGCCCAGGGCGCGGGTTGCTTGCGGGCAAAGGCGGCCAGGCCGGCGGCGGCCTCCGGGCCGCGCAGCGCTTGCGCAAAGGCCAGCGCGGCCTCTTCGCGCAGATCGGGCGCGTGGCCACGAAGGCGTTGCAGCAATTGCTTGGTGGCCGCCACGGCACCGGGCGCGGCGCGCAGCAGGGCCTGCGTGGTGGTGTGAACGGCGGGGTCGAGTTCGGCGTCGGCCACCACCGTGTTCACCAGCCCGGCGGCCTGCGCTTCGCGGGCGGTCCAGCGCACGCCCGTCAGCAGGCATTGCCGGGCGGTGGCGTCGCCCAGGCGCTGCCACACAAAGGGCGCAATCTGCGCCGGCGGCAGGCCCAGCGTGACCTCGGGCGTGCCGAAGGTGGCGCGCTCGCTGGCCAGCACCAGGTCGGCACAGCACACCAGGCCGAAGCCACCGCCCATGGCGGGGCCGTCCACCGCGCACAGCAGCCACTGGGGCAAGGCCGCCAGCACGTGCAGCAGGTCGCCGTAAGCGCGGTTCATGCCCACCACCGGATCGGTGTCGCCGGGTGCCAGGGGCTGACCAATGAGGTGCTGGAAGTTGCCGAGGCTGCCACCGGCGCAAAACGCGCCGCCGGCGCCGGTCAGCACCACGCCGCGCAGGGTGGTGTCGTCGCGGGCGCGCAGGCAGGCGGCATACAGGCCCACCACCATCGCGTCGCTCAGGGCATTGCGCGAAGAGGGGTCATTGAGCGTCCAGTGCTCCACATCGCCGTGGCGTTCGATCTTCAGCGCCGAGTTCGACATGGCGGTCACCGCGGCGGCCGTTTGGCGATGCCCATGATCTTGGTCAGGATGCCCAGCATGACCTCGTCGGCCCCGCCGCCGATGGACGCCAGCCGGCCGTCGCGGTACATGCGAGACACCTTGTTCTCGAGCGTGAAGCCCATGCCGCCCCAGAACTGCAGGCAGGTGTCGGGCACGATCCGGTTCAACCGCCCCGCCTTGAGCTTGGCCATGGTGGCCCATTCGGTCACGTCCTCGCCGGCCACGTAGTGTTCGCAGGCCTGGTAGGTCAGCGCGCGCAGCGACTCCACCTCGGTCTTGAGCTCGGCCAGCTTGAACTGCACCCACTGCTGATCGGACAGGCTGGCACCGAACAGCTTGCGTTCCTGCGCCCATTCAATGGTCCACTCGATGCAGTTGTTCAGGCTCTGCAGCGTGCTGGCGGCGCACCACAGGCGCTCTTCCTGGAACTGCTGCATCTGGTAGATGAAGCCGGCGCCCTCCTCGCCGATGCGGTAGCGCTGCGGCACGCGCACCTCGTCGAAGTACAGCAGGCCGGTGTCGCTGCAGTTCATGCCGATCTTGCGGATCTTTCTGCCCACCTCGAAACCCTTGACCGTCTTGCCGTTCTCGCGCAGCGGCACCATCACCAGGCTCTTGTTCTTGTGCGCCGGGCCGTCGCTGGTGTTCACCAGCAGGCAGATCCAGTCGGCCTGCAGGCTGTTGGTGATCCACATTTTCTGGCCGCTGATGACGTAGTCGTCACCGTCCTTTCGGGCGTGCGTCTTGATGCCCGCCACGTCGCTGCCGGCCGAGGGTTCGCTCACGCCGATGGCGCCCACGGTGTCGCCCGCGATAGCTGGCGCCAGGAACTGCGCCTTGAGCTCGTCGCTGCCGAAGCGCGCCAGCGCCGGTGTGGCCATGTCGGTCTGCACGCCGATGGCCATGGGCACACCACCGCAATGAATGTGGCCCAGCGTTTCGGCCATGGCCACGCTGTAGCTGTAATCCAGCCCTGCACCGCCCTGTGCCTCGGGCTTGGTCAGTCCCAGCAGACCCAGCTTGCCCAGGCCCTTGAAGACCTCGTGCGCCGGAAACATCTCGGCGGCTTCCCACTCGTCCACATGGGGGTTGATGTGGTCGTCGATGAAGCGCTTGAGCGTCTTCTGGATCTCGCGGTGTTCGTGGGTGAACTGCATGGGTCGTCTCCTACATTCTGGCCACGCCGAACGGCAGTGGCCTGGGTTGGTGCATCGCCGCCTCGGCACAGGTGTCGAGGCAGAAGATCAGCACGGCGCGGGTGTCCCGCGGGTCGATCACGCCGTCGTCGAGCACCAGACCGCTGGTGTGGAAAGCATCGGCCTGGCTTTCGAACACCTGGACGATCTGGTCGAACTGCTGCTGCATCTGCGCCGGGTCGGGCACGATGCCTTTGCGCGCCAGACCGGCTTCGGCCACGATCTGCATGGTGCGGGCGGCCTGTTCGCCACCCATGACCGCGGTGCGCGCCTGCGGCCAGCTGAACAGGAAGCGCGGGTCGAAGCCACGGCCGCACATGCCGTAGTTGCCGGCACCGAACGACGCGCCGCACTGGATGGTGATCTGCGGCACGGTGGCACCGGTCACGGCCTGGATCATCTTGCTGCCGTGCTTGATCATGCCGCCCTGCTCGCTGTCCCTGCCCACCATGTAGCCGGTGGTGTTCTGCAGGTAAATGATGGGGTGCCCGAGCTGGCACATCCACTGGATGAAGTGCGTGGCCTTGTTGGCGCCCGGCACGTCGATGGGCCCGTTGTTGCTGATGAGGCCGACCGCGTGTCCACCGATGCGGGCCTGCACGCACAGCGTGGCGGCGCCATACAGCGGCTTGAATTCCAGCAGGTCCGAACCATCGGCAATGCGCGCCATGACCTCGCGCATGTCCACCGGCTCGCGGTGGTGAGCGGGCATGAGCGCCAGCAGGTCGTCGGCGGGGAGCATGGGTTCAGGTACACCCGTTCGGGGTGAACCCCACTCTGGTCGGGCTGAGCCCCACTCCGCTCGGACTGAACCCCACTCTGGTCGGGCTGAGCCCCACTCCGTTCGGGCTGAGCCTGTCGAAGCCCTGGCCCAGGTGTGGGTGAACCCTTCGACAGGCTCAGGGCGAACAGAGGATGGCTCAGGGCGAACGGTGGATGGCCCAGACCGTAGAGACGCGATCAGCCGGCGCGCAATGCCCAGCGCCTCGCGGTCGTCTTCGGCCAGGTATTCCCCCAGGCCCGACACGCTGGTGTGCATTTCGGCACCGCCCAGTTCTTCTTCGGTGGCCACTTCGCCGGTGGCGGCCTTCAGCAGCGGAGGCCCGGCCAGGAACGCGCGCGAACGCCCGCGCACCATCACCACCACGTCGGACAGCCCCGGCATGTACGCGCCGCCGGCGGTGCCCGAGCCGTGCTGCACGGTGATGACCGGCAGGCCGGCGGCGGAGTGCCGCGCGAGATTGCGGAACAGCGAACCACCGTGCACGAAACCTTCGACCTTGTACTTGGTGAGGTTGGCGCCCGCGCTCTCGACCAGGTGCACGAATGGCAGCTTGTTCTGCAGCGCGATGTCCTGCACGCGCAGGATTTTTTCGAGTCCCTTGGGCTGGATGGCGCCGGCCTCGATGCCCGAGTCGCTGGCCACCACCATGCAGCGCACCCCCGCCACAAAACCGATGCCCGCGACCATGCCGCCGCCGGGCACCGACTTCGCGAGGTCGCGCGTGTCCTGCCCGTATCCGGCGATCGAACACAGCGGCAACCAGGGCGCACCGGGATCCACCAGCAACGCGATGCGTTCGCGCGGCAGCAACTGACCGCGCTTGTCGAACACCGGTTTGCTCTGTGCCGAGGCGGCCGCCGCGCGGGCCTCGATGGCCCGAAGCTCGCCGATGCGCTCGAGCATGGCGGCGCGGCGCTGCTGCGCGGCGTCGGTGTGGGGGTTGAAACCGGATTCGAATGTCATGCCTGGAACACCTTGGGCACCACGGCTCGGTGAAAGCCGTCGAAGGGCTTCACCGCGTCCCGGCCCTGTGCGTCGGCCGGGGCGGCGATGTCGCCCCAGCCCAGCCGCACCTGCGGGCGCGCACCATCCACGCGCAGCACGCTGCCACTGATGAAGCTGGCCGCCGGCGACAGCAGGAAGGCGATGGCCGCGCTGGTCTCGGCCTCGTTGCCGAAGCGGCCCAGCGGCACGGTGTCGCGCATTTCACGCAGCATGGGACCAGCCTCTTCGGGGTAGTGGTCCATGCCGCTGGAGGCGATGTAGCCCGGCGCCACGGCGTTCACGCGCACACCGCTTTTTGCCCACTCCAGCGCGGCGGTCTCGGTGAAGCTCACCATGCCCGCGCGCGCCGCACCGCTGTGCCCCATGCCGGGCATGCTGCCCCACATGTCGGCCACGATGTTGACGATGGCGCCGCCGTGCGCCTGCATGCTCTGCAGGAAGCATTCGCGCGCCATCAGAAAGCCGCCGGTGAGGTTGGTGTCGAGCACCGCCTGCCAGCCCTTGGCGCCGATCTTCTCGAGCGGGCTGATGTACTGCCCGCCGGCGTTGTTGATCAGCCCGTGGATGCGCCCGTGCGCCACCACGATGGCGGTCACCAGCGCCTGCACGTCGGCCTCGTGGCGGATGTCGCAGGCCATGAAGCTGGCGCGGCCGCCCACGGCGGCGCAGTCGGTCAGGATCTCTTCGGCCACGGTTTGCAGCTTGTCGAGCTTGCGGCCCACCAGCACCACGTGGGCGCCCAGGCTGGCGAGTTCGTGCGCGGTGCAGCGGCCGATGCCCGAGCCACCCCCGGTGACCACGAACACCTGGCCCGCGAACAGGCCGGGCCGAAACACCGAACGGTAGCGGTGGGCGGGCGTGGCGGTCATGGCGTGTCCTTCAGAAAGAGTTGCATCGCCGTGTCGGTGAGGTCGTCCAGCGTGGACCGGCCACCGGGCACGTACCACTGCGCCGCCCAGTTGAGCGCACCAAACAGCATGAGGCGGGCCACGCGTGGATCGCCACGCAGTGCGCCTTGCGCGTGCAGCGCGGCCAGCACCGGCACCCACACGGCCTCGTATTCGTCCTTCAACCGGTTGACGGCCAGTTTCTGGTCATCGGACAGCACCCGCCATTCGTACAGCATCACCGGGATGTGGTCGCTGTCGGGACCGAGCAAGTTGTCGAAATGGCTGCGCACCAGCACGCGCAGGCAGTCGCGCGCGGAGAGGGGCACGGGCGATGCCGCCACCGCGCGTTCCATGCTGGCGCCCTGGTGCGCCAGCGCACGCTGCATGCCGTCTTCCATCACCGCGGCCAGCAGCGCTTCCTTGTGGTCGAAGTGATAGAACGGCGAGCCTGAGCGCATGCCCACGGCGGCCGCAATGTCGCGCGTGCTGGTGGCCGAAAAGCCCTGCTGGCGAAACAGGCGGGCCGCCGCCCGCAGCAGTGCCTGCCGGCGGTTGCCGTCGTCGCGCTCCAGCGCGGTCTTGCGCGGGCGGCCCCGGCTGCGGCGCACCGGGGTGGGCGGGTCTTCGGTCAGGACATCCATCGGCTGGCACCTTAGCAGCGCCACCGATTTATAGCAAGCGGTTGCTTGGTGAAATTAACCCCCGACCTGTCGCGTGCCCGACAAGGCCGGCCGCCCGCGCGGCCCGCTGCTCAAGCCACGGCGCGGCAGGCCACCAGGGCGTAGGGCATGTCGGGGTCTTCGATCCAGCCCTGCACCGCAAACCCGGCCTGCGCGACCATGGCGGTCGTGCCCGGGCGCTCGTACTTCTGCGATTGCTCGGTGTAGATGGTTTCGCCCGGCTCGAAGTGAAACCGCTGGTCCAGCACGCGGCTGTGCACCACCTGCCGCCGCTGGCTGACCAGGAAACTGCGCGCCACCCCTTGCAGCGGGCAGTAGCTGGCGTAGTGGCGAAAGGCGTCGAGGTCGAAATCCATGCCGAGTTCGCGGTTGAGCCGGCGCAGCAGGTTGAGGTTGAAGGCCGCGGTCACACCCTCGGGATCGTCGTAAGCGGCCAGCACGGTGTGCGGGTCCTTGCGCAGGTCCAAGCCCAGCAGCAGGCTGTCGCCCGGGCGCAGGTGCACACGCACCCGCCTGAGGAAACGCAGGGATTCCTCGTCGGTGAAGTTGCCCATGTTGCTGCCCAGGAACAACGCCACCTGGTGGCGGTGGGCGCGGGGAATGGGCCAGGTCTGGAAGTAGTCGCCGCACAAGGGGTGCACGGGCAGCTCGGGCAGCCCGCGTGCCATGCGCGCGGTCAGCTGGTCGAGTGCCTGCGCCGATATGTCCATGGGCCGGTACACCAGCGTGGCGCCGGCCTTGAGCCATGCGCAGCACAGCGCCAGCGTCTTGCGCCCGTCGCCGCAGCCCAGTTCCAGCAGTTCGATGTCGGCGTTGGCCGGTGCGAGTGCGGCAAGCAGGTCTTTGGCGTGGCGGCGCAGCAGGCGGGCTTCGACCCGCGTCGGGTAGTAGGCCGGCAGCCGCATGATGCGTTCGAACAGCTTCGAGCCGCGGGCGTCGTAGAAGTACTTGGACGACAGGCGCTTGGGCGTGGCGGTCAGGCCGTGTCGCACGTCGTCGGCCAGGGTGGCGGCGGCCGTTCGGGGCACGGCCGCCAGGTCCGGCGCGGGTGTCGCGGGTGTCGCGGGTGGCACGGGTGTCGCAGGCAGGGAGCGGGAAGGGTGTTTCATCGTCGGACGAGGCGGATGCCGGTGTACTGCCAGCGCTGCGGCGGGGCAAAGAAGTTGCGGTAGGTGGCGCGTGCGTGGCCGGGCGCCGTGGCGAACGAAGCCCCTCGAAGCACCTGCTGGTTGACCATGAACTTGCCGTTGTACTCCCCCACCGAGCCTTCGGCACGGCGGAACCCGGGGTAAGGCGTGTAGGCACTGGCGGTCCATTCCCAGCGCCGGCCCCACGGCATGCCGTCGGTGGCGGCGGCCTCCCACTCGGCTTCGGTGGGCAGGCGGGCGCCGGCCCAGTCGGCAAAGGCAATGGCCTCGTACCAGTTCACGTGGGTCACCGGGGCCAGGTCGGGCACGGGCTGCGGCCCGGCCAGCGTCTGGTGCCACCAGCGACCGTCGTCGCCCCGGAACCAGTACAGGGGCGCTTGCGGCCGTTGCTGCTGGCACCAGTCCCATCCGTCGGCGTGCCAGTGCCCGGCGTTCCGGTAGCCACCGGCGTCGATGAAGGCCATGAATTCGGCGTTGCTCACCAGCTGGTCGGCGATGTCGAATGGCTGCAGCAGCACGGCGTGGCGCCCGCTTTCGTTGTCGAAGGCGAATCCCTCGCCGGTGTGACCGATCTCGACCACGCCGCCGCGGTGGTGCCGCCAGCCCATGGGCTCCGGTTGCGGCGCGTGTTCAAGTTGCACGGCCACCGCGGGCGTGTCGGTGGCCGAGTACGCGGGGCGCAGCGGGTTGTGTCCGAGGATGAACTTGATGTCGGTGAGCAGCAGTTCCTGGTGCTGCTGCTCGTGCTGCAGGCCGAGCTCGAGCCGCTCGATCCAGCGCGGCTCGGGCCGGGTCGTCAGCCACCGCAACACGGCGGTGTCCACATGGCGCCGGTACGCCAGCACCTCGTTCACGGTGGGTCGGCTCAGGTGTCCACGGTGTGCACGCGGCACGCGATCGCCCTCGGCCTCGTAGTAGCTGTTGAAAAGGTGCCCGTACAACGGGTGGTGCACCCGGTACCCGGCATCGGCGGGCGACAGCAGCATGGCCTCGAAGAACCAGGTGGTGTGGGCCAGGTGCCATTTGGGCGGGCTCACGTCCACCACGGGCTGGGGCACGTGGTCTTCCGGTTGCAGCGGCGCGCACAGCGCTTCGCTGCGCGCGCGCACATCGGCGAACCGGGCGGCGAGGTCCGTCAAGGCGGGAATCGGGTCGCGTCGCATCGGGCGGTCAGGCCTCCACGCGCACGCCGCGCCAGAACGCCACGCGCCCCTTGACGGCCGCTGCCTCGGGCTTGGGGTCGGGGTAGTACCACACGGCATCGCGGTTCAGTTCTCCATTGACCTGAAGGCTGTGGTACGAGGCCACGCCCTTCCAGTGGCAGGTGGTGTGGTGATCGCTGGGCACCACGAACTCGCTGCGCAGCGCGCTGGCGGGAAAGTAGGCGTTGCCTTCCACGGTCACGATGTCGTTGCTTTCGGCCACCACGGTGCCGTTCCAGATGGCCTTCATGGGTCACCCTCCTGTTGTGCGCTGCGGCGCGATGACGGTTTGTCGCATGCTCGCGGCATTTCTTTCGGTGCGCCACCGCCCCTTGGGGTGAATCGACGAAAGGTGCCCGGCGCCGGGCCCCAATGCCCCAATGCCCGAGTGCCCCGCGCGTGCTTGCGCGCTCGCTTAGGCTCTGCGGCCGACACTTTCTGCCATGAAACGACGAGACCTTCTGCAGGCGCTGGGGGCGACACCCTGGCTCGCTTTGCCGGCCTGGGCACAAAGCCCGGCCCCGCGCACCCTGACCCCCGCACCGGCGCAGCGCGCCGCCGCGGGCGAGAGCGCCCTGCCCGTCTGGGCCTACGACGGGCTGGTGCCCGGGCCGGTGCTGCGCCACCGCCGCGGCGACTGGGTCGACATCGACCTGCACAACCGCCTGCCCGACGCCACCACCGTGCACTGGCACGGCATTCGCCTGCCCAATGCCATGGACGGCGTGCCGCACCTGACGCAGGACCCGATCGCGCCGGGCGCGCGGTTCCGCTACCGCTTTCGCCTGCCGGACAGCGGCACCTATTGGTACCACCCCCACCTGGGCACGGCCGAACAGCTCGAGCGCGGGCTGGCGGGCGCGCTCATCGTCGAGGACGACGATCCGCCGCCGGTGGACGCCGACCTGCCCTGGGTGCTTGACGACTGGCGCCTGGACGCCCAGGGCCGCATCGCCGAGGACTTCTACCGCTTTCACGACGTGGCCCACGCCGGCCGGATGGGCCAGCGCCTCACGGTCAATGGCATGGTGCGGCCCGAGCTGCCGCTGCGCACCGGCCAGCGCGTGCGGCTGCGCCTGATCAACGCCGCCAACGCGCGGCTTTTCGCCCTGCAACCCGAACCCGGCGTGAACGCGTGGCTGATCGCGCGCGACGGCATGCCGTCACCGCGGGCCGTGCCCTGGGACGCCCCGCTGCTGATCGGCCCGGGCATGCGCGCCGACGTGGTGGTGGACACGCCGCGCGCCGGGCGGTTTGCCATCCAGCAGTTGAGCGGGCGCGACGCCGAGCCGCTGGCCACGCTGGTGGTGACCGGCGCCGACGACCTCGGCACACGGGCAGCCCCGGTGCCTTCGCGCCACGAGCCGCCGCCCGCGCCCGATCTGGGCGCGGCGCAGGCCCAAGCCCTGCGGCTGGGCGGTGGCGCCCGCAGCCGCGACGGCTGGCCCGACGACCCGGCCGACGCGCGCGAGGCGCGCCAGCGGCGCCGCGCCGCCGGTGCCAAAGAAGCCGATCCCGCGTGGACCATCAACGGGCATGCGCACGTGGGCGACCACCACGGCCACCACGCGCCGGCGTTCCGGGTGGGACTGGGCAGCACGGTGCGCATCACCTTCGAGAACCCCACCGCGTGGTGGCACCCCATGCACCTGCACGGCCACCATTTCAAGGTGCTGTCGCGCAACGGCGTGGCCATTGAGGAAGCCGCGTGGCGAGACACCGTGCTGCTGGCGCCAGGCGATCGGGCCGATGTGGCGTTTGTGGCCGACAACCCGGGGCGCTGGCTGATCCATTGCCACGTGCTGGAGCACCACGCGGGCGGCATGGGCACCACCTTCGAGGTGATGGGCTAGGTCGAGGCGGCCACGTTCATGGCCACGCGCTCGGCCACACGCGTGGCCTGCTGCGCAATGGTGCGCAGCAGCCCGCCGGGCTGGCGGATGTCGAAGCCCACGAAGTGAACGCCATCGAGGTCGCCCCGGCCATGCAGCACGGTGGGCAGGCCGCGTTCGTCCAGCGGCAAGGGCACGGCCGGCCACAGCGACTGCAGCGCCGGGTGGTAACCAGTGGCCAGCAGCACGGTGTCCACCGCCAACTGCGTGCCGTCGGTGAAGCGCACACCCTGCCGGGTCAGCGTGGCGATGCCGGGGTGCACGCGGATTTCGCCCGCGCGGATGCGGGCCAGCGTGCCGACGTCGATCACCGGCGTCTTGCCCTCATGCCGCAACTGGTGCAGCGGTGATGCCTTGGGCGTGCGCAAGCCGAAGCGCGACAGATCGCCCACGGTGAGGTTGCGCAACAGCGTGGCCAGCGCGTCGCCCAGCGGCTCGGGCAACCGGGCCAGCGCGATGCTGGAGAGCTGCGTCGGCCGCCCCAGCACATCGCGGTGGACGATGTTGACCGGCGAACGCACCGACAGCGCCACGCGAACGCCGTGCTCGACCAGGTCAAGGGCGATCTCGGCACCGGTGTTGCCCATGCCAACCACCAGCACGCGCCGCCCGGCGAGGTCGGCCGCCCGGCGGTAAGCGTGGCTGTGCAGCACCTCGCCGGCAAATTCTTCGGCACCCGGGAGGAACGGCGCCTTGGGCTCGCGGTTGGCACCGGTGGCCAACACCAGCTGCTGCGTGTCGAACGTTTGGCCTGCCGCGGTGCAGACCCGCCAGCGCCCGCTGCCCGCGCCGGGCTCGACGCGCGTGACGGCCTGGCCGAACAGCGGTTCGATGGCGAAGTGCTGCGCGTAGGCGTCGAGGTAATCCACCACGCCTTGCCGGGACACGTAGCGCGGTGCACCGGCCGGGAACGGCAGGCCCGGCAGCGCCGAGTGCGTTTTGACCGTGTGCAGGTGAAGGCGCTCGTAGTGCTGGCGCCAGGACGAGCCGGGTTGCGCAGCCCGCTCGATCACGGTGGCCTGCAGGCCGCGCTGCCGAAGGCTGCCCGCCACCGCCAGACCTGCCGGGCCGGCACCCACGATGAGGATTTGGTGTTGATCGGGCGCGGGGCGGGTGTCGGACATGCACCGTCAGTGTGCCCGCCCACCGTGGCCGGGCGCATCGGTGTTCGCCCGGTGAGGCAGAAGTATCAGCCCGGCAGCGCGATCCCGAACAGCAGTCCCCAGACCAGTCCGGCCGCCAGGCCGGCGAGCACATCGGTCGGGAAGTGCGTGCCGGTGTGCACGCGAGCCCAACCGGTCCCCATGGCCACCGCCACCATCGCCATCAACAAGGCATCGCTGCCGGTGTGGGGCAACAACGCCCCGAGCACGGCGCCCATCACCAGCGCATGGCTGCTGGGAAAACCGGCGCGTCCGCCGTGGCCCAGGTGGTTGGCGCACAAACCCAGCACAAACGGACGCTGGGCCGACCAGTGCCGAGCCAGCTTCTTGCCGATCCACTGCAGCAGACCGGCCTGCATCAGCACCAGCAGCGCCCACAAGACACCCCCGACACCACCGCCCTCAGCGGCCGACACGGTCACCACCAGGGCCAGCAGCGGCAACCAGCTCCACCGCGCCACCGCCTTGGCCAGGGCCATCAGCCAACGGGGGCCGCGACCGGCACCGAGGCGCTGGAACAACCAGATGTCGAACCGCAACCAGGGGTTGGGGCTGGAGGGCGCGAGGGCAGCGGGCATGACGGGCGGCATGGGCCCACAGGGTGCCGCCGCCCCATGAAAGCGCGATGACAGTCAGCGCAGGCGTGCGGGTGCACTGTGCCGGATGACGCGATGACGCGATCGCGCGATGGGTTCAGAGTTCGCCGAGGCCCATTTGCGACAGCACGTCGGGCTGCATGAGTTCTTCCATCAAAGCATCGTTGCGGAGCGACACGCCGTACGCCAGGGCGCCGGCCAGCACCAGCAGCGCCAACGCGGCCCAGATCCAGGTGCGCTGACCGACGCCACCCGACGAACCAGCGCCCGCCAGCACGGCCTGCGTGCCCCATTGCGCGTGCCGCTGCTGCCACTGCACCAGCACGCGTTGCTCCAGGGCGGCGCTGTCCTCGCGGGGGCTTTGCGCCAAGCTCGCGCGCAGGGCATTGCGCAGCGATTCATCGGTGTCATTGGCCATGGCGGTTCTCCTGCCAGCGCTCGCGAAGGCTGCGCTTGGCGCGAAACAGCAGTTGGTGGGCGGCGTTGGTGTCGATGTCGAGCGCACGGCCGATGGCGTCGGCATCGGCGTCGGTGTAAGCCCAGAGCGCCAGCGCCATGCGCTGGCGGGCCGGGAGTCGCTGCAGGCACTGCCGCAGGGCATCGGCGTCGATGGCATCCAGCGGGGCATCGAGCGCCAGTTGCCGCGCGTCCTGCAGGCCGGTGAGGTCGTCCGGGTCGGTGCTGAGTTCGCGCTGGCGCACCAGCAGGCTGCGGCACCGGTTGAGGACGATGGTGTGGAAGTAGGTGGACAGTTGCGCACCGCGAGAGCCGTCGGCCTGCGCACCCCACAGGCGCAGGAACGATTCCTGCACCACGTCCTCGGCGTCCTCGAGGCGACCTAGCATCTGGCGCGCCAGCGCCAGCGCGGCCGGCGCAAGTTGGCTCACCAGCGCCTCGGCGGCGCGCGGATCACCCGAGGTGGCCAGCCGCCAGAGGTCCCAGTCGTTCACCGGCAGGCCGAGGGCGCGGCGCACCGACACCTGAACGGCGGCCATGAGGTGGGGGGGCGACCAGCGGGCCGGGCGACCGGGCCGGACCGTGGGAGGTGCCCACGCGGCGGGGCAGGCGCTGAAGGGGTGGGTGGGTGTCATCGAACGGGCAGTTTCTCGCGCAGCGCTTCGCGCTCGGCGGGGCTGAGGGAATCAAGGATCGCACGGCGCTGGCGCAGCAACTCGCGCCGCTCGGCGGGCGACATGGCGCCGATGCGCGCTCGGCGCTCTTCGGCGATGCGTTCGCGCTGGTCGGCGGGCAGCGCGTTCCAGCGCTCGCGCGTGCCTTCAATCAGGCGTTCGCGCTGTTCGGGCGACAGCGTCTGCAGGCGTTCGCGCAGCGCATCGCGGAACGCCTGGCGTTGCTCGGGCGTGGCCGTGCGCAGCTCGCGGCGGATCGCTTCACGGCGCTCGGCCTGCTGCTGCGGGGTGAGCGAAAACCATTCCGCGGGATCGGGCACGGCCGGCGCCGCATGGACCTGCAGCGCCGCGCACAGCAGCAGCCCGGTCCAAGGCAGGGTCAGGCGCAGGCGCCAGGAGGAAAGGAGGTGTCGGATCGGCATGGCAGAAAACCGGCTTTGCCCCCTTGAACCCGCTACGGCCCGGGTTCTTACGCCGGGCGCCGAAAGACCCGCAACGGCGCGGGGTCGGGCGCTCGGGCGGCGTAAGCCCGGATGGCCGGCCCGGGTTCAACCGGCAGACCCGACACCTGACCGGACGCCCCGTCCGCCGGACGCCGGGTCGAGCATGCGGGCGGCACCCCGAAGCCCCCGTGAACCCATCACCTGCCAAGGAGCGCTGTTCATGACGACCACCACCCACCGCCTCTCGACCCGCCCGGCGCTGCCGCGCGCCCTGCTGGCCACCGCCCTCTTGCTGGGCGCCTGGTCCGCCCACGCCCAGACGCCGGCCGAGGCGTTCGGCGAGCGGGTGGACAACCGCCAGGCGCGCCAGGAACAGCGCATCGACCAGGGCATCGCCTCGGGCGAGCTGACCCGCCCCGAAGCAGCGCGGCTGACGCGCCAGCAGAACCGGATCGACCGCGCCGAGGCGCACGCCGACGCCGACGGCCGCCTGACCCGGCGCGAGGCGGTGGGGCTGGAGCGCATGCAGGACCGCAGCAGCCGGCGCATTGCGCACGCCAAGCACGACGCCCAGGCCCGCCCGCGCGCCCGCTGACGCGAGCCCGTCAGTTCCCAGGGCAGCGCAAGGCAGCCGGTCCCGAGGCGACGCGAGACCGCCAAGGCACCGATGCCCGGGCGGCGGCGTCGGGAATGGCGGACATTGCGGCCGGGTCGGGCAGACCGTCGAGGTCGCTTCGACAATGCCGCCATGTCCCGCTCGACGACCTGTGCCGATGCCTCCCTGCCCGCCGACCAGGGCATGACCGTGCTGTACGACGGCGCCTGCCCACTGTGCCGGCGCGAGATCGCGCTCTACCAGAACCTGTCCGCCACGGCACCCCTCGCCTTTGCCGATGTGAGCGACCCGCAGCTTGCATTGCCCCCCGACCGACAGCGGGCCGAGTTGCTGGCGCGCTTTCATGTGCAGCTGGCCGATGGCACCCTGGTGAGCGGGGCAGCGGCCTTTGTGGCGCTGTGGGCGCGACTGCCCGGCTGGCGTTGGCTGGCGCGGCTGGCGCAACTGCCCGGCATGCTGTGGCTGATGGAACGCGCCTACGTCGGTTTTCTGCGGTGGCGCCCGGCCATCCAGCGCGTGGTTCGGGCGTGGGACACGGCGCACCTGCCGGCCGACATGGTGGGCGACCTGCGCAGCGACCAGGCGGGCGAAACGGGCGCCGTGTGGATTTACCGCGGCATCCGCGCCGTGTCGCGCAACGCCGAACTGCGCGCCTTTGCCGAGCGCCACGGCGCCACCGAGTCCGACCACCTGCGCCAGGTGAACGAATGGTTGCCGCCCTTGCGCCGCAGCGTGCTGCTGCCGGCGTGGCGGGTGGCGGGTTTCCTGACCGGCGCGCTGCCGGCGCTGGCGGGGCCGCGCGCGGTGTACGCCACCATCGCCGCGGTCGAGACCTTTGTCGACGTGCACTACCAGGCGCAAATCGACCGGCTGGCAGACCGGGCCGGCGTGGACGACCTGCGCGCCCTGCTGGTGGCGTGCCAGGGCGATGAGCGCGAGCACCGCGACGAAGCCGCGGCCTTGGTCAGCCCGCCCGCCGGTGCCTTGCTGCGCGCCTGGTGCGCCGTGGTGGGGCGGGGATCTTCGATGGCGGTGGTGCTGGCGCGGCGCGTCTGAACGACGGCGCGTTCAGGGGTCGGCGGGTTCGCCACCGCGCAGCGCGTCGGCCCGCTGCTGCAGCAAGGTCTGGTCAGGGCGGTTGCCGCTCAGGGCGGCGGCTCGCTGGAATGCGTCGCTGGCGAGCTGCGTGTGGCCCAGGCGCTCCAGCAGGTCGCCGTGCACCGCATGCAGCCAGGGGTAACGCGCCAGCGCGGGTTCGCCCAGCAGCGGCGCCAGCACCTGCAGGCCGGCGGCCGCACCCGCATGGCGCGACACAGCCACCGCGCGGTTGAGCTCAACCACCGGCGAAGGCTGCACCCGGGCCAGTTCGGCGTACAGCGATGCCATGCGGGCCCAGTCGGTGTCGGCGGCCGTGGGCGCACGCGCGTGGCACGCGGCGATGGCGGCCTGAAGGTGGTAGGGGCCGGGACTTGGCGCGGTGGCGTCGGCGCGCTCGAGGGCCTCGAGCCCGAGGCGGATCAGCAGTCGGTCCCATCGGCTGCGGTCCTGCTGCTCGAGCAGCACCGGCCGGCCTTCGGTGTCGAGCCGGGCCGGGATGCGCGAGGCCTGGATGGCCAGCAGCGCCAGCAGGCCGAGCACCTCGGGCTGCTCGGGCATCAGGCTGGCCAGCACGCGCGCCAGGCGAAGCGATTCGTCGCACAGGGCGGGGCGCAACCAGTCGTCGCCGCGCGTGGCGGTGTAGCCTTCGTTGAAGACCAGGTAAATGACCTCCAGCACCGACGACAGCCGCTCGGCCAGCGCCTCCGCGCGCGGCACCTCGAAGGGCACGCCGGAGGATCGCAGGCTGCGCTGCGCCCGCACGATGCGCTGCGCGATCGTGGGCTCGGTCTGCAGCATGGCGCGCGCGATCTCGTGCGTGGTGAGACCGCCCAGCAGCTTGAGCGTGAGGGCCACGCGCGCGTCGGGCGACAACACCGGGTGGCAGGCGGTGAAGATCAGCCGCAACAGATCGTCGCCGATGACGTCCTGCCGCGCCGCGTCCACCGCGTCGGCGATGTCGGGCACGCGGTCGGCCTGCAGGGCCACGAGGTCGGCGGCCAGATCGGCCTCGTGGCCTTCGCGCGTGGTGCGCTGGCGCAGGTGGTCGATGGCGCGGTTGAGCGCCACGCGCATCAACCAGGCGCCCGGCTTGTCGGGCACCCCTTCGCGCGGCCAATGGTCGAGCGCGGCCACCAGGGCGTCCTGGGCGATGTCTTCGGCCACACCCAGGTCGCGCACGCGCCGCGCCACCGCCGCCACGATGGCCGCCGATTCAAGCCGCCAGGTGGCGGCGATGCGTTCGTGGACGGCGCTGGGCATCAGAACTGAGCGGGGGCAGCGGCCTCGTCCATGAAGAACACCTCCCACTGGTGGCCGTCGGGGTCGGCAAAGCCATGCTGGAACATGAAGCCGTGGTCTTGCGGCGGATTGGGCGTGGTGCCGCCCGCGGCCAGAGCGCGCTGCACGAATCCGTTCACCTCGTCGCGGCTGTCGCACTCCAGCGCATTGAGCACGGCCGTGGCCTTGGACGGGTCGGCCAGCGGCAGGTGGGTGAAGCCCTGAAAGAAGGGCTTGACCAGCAGCATGACGAAAAGGTGTTCGCTGATGGCCACACAGGCGGCCTGCTCGTTGCTGAATCGTGGATTCAAGGTGAACCCCAGCGCGGTGTAGAAGTGGCGCGAACGCGGCAGATCGGCCACGGGCAGGTTGACGAAAAGCTTGGTGGGCATGGTCTGTCTCCGGGTCAGGATGGAAGCACTCGGCGGAAGGCGTCGACGCCGGGACCGGGCTGGAATTCGTCGAGCTCGATGACCTGACGGACCTCGACCACGGCGGGCTTGCCCTGCCCTGCAGGGTTGGGAAAGCGGCGCGACCACTCCAGGGCCTCTTCGCGGCTGCGCACCTGAATGAGGGTGTAACCCGCAATGAGCTCCTTGGCCTCGGCGAAGGGCCCGTCAACCACCCTCGGCGCGCCCGCGCCATGCACCACCCGCCAGCCCTTGCGGCTGGGATGCAGGCCCGACGCATCCAGCAAGGCGCCGGCGCGGGCCAGTTCCTCGTGGAAAGCGGCCATGGCGCTCATGAGCGCGGGGTCGGGGTCGGGGGAGGTTTCGGCCTCGAATTCGGGGTTGGACCGGACGATGATCATGAACCGCATGGGGTGCTCCTTGGACAGGTGGGTGGCAGGCAACGGACGGATGAACCGTCCACCTGTCACACGACGGTCGGGGCAGGGCGATTTCGACCGGCCCGCCAACGTTGAAACCCTAGGCGTGGCTGTCGTCGAAACACGGCGCCAGCGACCGCACCTCGACCGTGGCCCATTGCGCCGCCGGGCATTCGCGCGCCAGTTCGATCGCCTGTTCGCGGGTCACGCCGTCGAGCAGAAAGAAACCGCCCACCATTTCCTTGGCCTCGGCAAACGGACCGTCGATGCGGCGCGGCGCACCCGGCGCCTGGCTGATGCGCACCGCGTCGCTGGTGGAGGCCAGCGACTCCACGGCGCGCAGCCTGCCCTGCGACTGCAGGCGCTCGCCGAAGCGCTGCATCGCGGCATAGGCTTCGCGGCCCTGGGCCTCGGTGCGTTCGGCGCGCTGGCCCACGGGTTCGATGATGAGCAGCATGTAGGACACGGGAAATCCTCCGGGATGACAAGCGGACATCCTAGGCCGAGAATGGCCACCATGAACACCCAACCATTCGACACCTTTCGTGCGCAGGCCCTGGCCGAAGGCTTTGACGAGGTGCTGGAGCGTCACTGGGATCCGGGCACCGAGCTGGAGACGCACACGCACCCGTTCTCGGTGAAGGCGGTGGTGACCGCTGGTGACCTTTGGCTGACGGTGGACGGCGCCACCCGGCACCTGCGCGCCGGCGACACCTTTGCACTGGACCGCGAGGTGCCGCACGCCGAGCGGTACGGCGAACAAGGCGCCACCTATTGGGTGGCGCGCCGCAACGGCGCCTGATCGAGCGCCGCCCGTCGCTTTCCCCCAGTTTGACCATGACGGCGCCACACGGGGCGCCTAACGTCTCCTCGACCGAAGGAGGCTGTCATGAAGCTGCGTGAACTGAGCATCGCGTCGTTCAACCTGTACAACCTGAACGAACCCGGCAAGGCGATCTACACCGACCGCGACGGCTGGACGCAGGCCCAGTACGACCTGAAGATCGCGTGGACGGCGGCGCAACTGCGGTCGCTGGTGGCCGACGTGACCGGCTTTCAGGAACTGTGGCACGCCGATTCGGTGCAACGCGCAGCGCAGCAGGCCGGCCTGGCCGACGAGTTCGAGCTGATCGCCCCGCCGCAGGCCAACGGCACCCGCATTCACTGCGGCGCCCTGGTGCGCAAGGGCCTGCGCGTGGGCGAACCCGAATGGATCGCCGCCTTTCCCGCGGCCTTCAAGCTGCGCTCCAGCGGCGACGACCCGCAAACCCCCGCCATCGACGTGAACATCCGCGGCTTCTCGCGCCCGGTGCTGCACTTCACCATCGCCCCGCGCGACGACCGGCAACCGGTGCACGTGTTCGTGTGCCACTTCAAAAGCAAAGGACCCACCAAGGTCTTCAACGAAGACTGGTACCGCGAGGCAGTGGACACCTACCGGCCACACGCCATCGGCCTGGGCGCCGCCATCTCCACCATCCGCCGCACCGCCGAAGCCGCGGCACTGCGCTTCATCCTGTCGACGCTGATGAAGGGCAACCACAACCCGGTGATCGTGCTGGGCGACATCAACGACGGCCAGCACAGCAACACCGCGAACATCCTGACCGAACAGCCACGCTACCTGGTGGGCGGCTCCATCGGCGGCAGCGACACCGCGCTGTACACCGCCCAGACCCTGCAGGAATACCGCGACACCCGCGACGTGTACTACACCCACGTGCACCAGGACATCCGCGAATCACTCGACCACATCCTCGTGAGCCAGGAGTTCTACGACCACAGCCGCCAGCGCGTGTGGATGTTCGACGGCCTCGCCATCAACAACGACCACCTCAACTTCGACAACCACGCCAACGCCGGCACCGGCGACCACGGCGTCATCCGCGCCGCGTTCAAGTACAAGCCGGCGGCGGGGGCGTGAGGGGGGTTGGCAAGCAACGCCACGAAAAGGTGTCTGCAACAGCAGCGGCCGCCAGATTCCTGTGCACGAGGCAGGCAGCATTTTGGAAGCGAATGGCCTGCATCACCCAGAAGCTGGGCAAGCTTCCCCAGATCAGTCCATCACATCACCAAATATCGATGCATGCCAGTACGCACGGGGATCACGAAACCAGATCGAAAACTCATCGTTGTCAAATGCGCGCAGCTGCTTCATGTCAACGGCGTATCGGCGAAACAAAGAGAGAAGCTCGCGCAGCGCGTATTCATCGACTTTTCCCTTGTCGATATGGATGCGAAGCACATCAAGTTCTCCTTCATAGCGTCTGACGCAAGGCAGTTTGTCAAGCCACTCAAAGAACGCCTCCTCGTCGTTCCTTGAGTAGTACCAAACCCTCCTCGCAATCAACTCAAGCTGATCATCTTCTGTCACGGCGTCTGCCTCCAGGGTGCATGTTGAAACCACCTCCGCCAGGGTACTGAACATCCCAATGTGGCCCACCGTGAGCAGACCCGCCCTGACCGGTAGGCCACCACACCCCGCCGTCATCTGCCAGCCAGCCATTTCCCCTTCCGTTTGGATTGGGCACTCAGTTCTCCCCACCCTTGGGATCCCTGAACCCTTCGGCCGGGCCAGGCTTGCCCGGCGCTTTGGGTCCGTTGGGGTCGTAGGCATTCTGCGGCGGTTTGACCCACATCGGGCCGAACACATTCCAGCCCACCCAGGCACCTGCGCCCGCGCCAGCAATGCCGCCGACCACGGTGCCGACGGGGCCGAACGCGGACCCGGCGGCGGCACCACCCCAGGCCCCCGCAACGGGATTCTGTCCCCTCGGATCGGTGTGGCCAATAGGGCTCCCACCCACATAGGCATACGGATTGAATCCCCCCGCCAGCCCGATCGGGTCCTCCGACATGAACCGCTTGAGCAGCGGGTCGTAGTGCCGCGCCCGGTAGTAGATCAAGCCGGTGCCGTCGTTCTCCCGGCTGGTGTACTGGATCGGGTTGCCGGTGGCATCGGGCCCGATGGTCTGGCTTTCGCCGTAGGGGCTGTAGCCGTGGCTGGTGGCCAGGCTCGCCGTCTCGTCGTCGTTCATCTGCGCGATGACGCTGTTGAGCGCGTCGGTCAGGAACAGGCGGCTTTGCGCAGGGTCTCGCTGCCCGCTGGGGGCGATCGCGATGCGGGCGATGGTTTCGTCCAGGCTCACCCCGGTGAGCAGGCGGTGGCTGAGTTTTCCGTCCCGGACCTCGCCGAGGTCCTGCAGGCCTTCGTGAATGCATTGAACGTTCGGAAACCTGATCGGCCGAGCGGCTCCAGATCGAACGCTCGATCAGCCTTGACTGGACGCTGGGCGCAATCGCACGAGGTATTGGGAGGCAGCCAAGAACGACAAAGGATCACACGTCAAGGCCGACGAAAGCACATATGCTTGAAAAGCGAACTCGCCATTCGGACACAGCAGGACCTGCTACATCTCGTGACTGGAATCTGGGAGGAATGCGCGCCTCCACATCTTCAGGTCTCCCAACGATGCGGTAGGGATCCGCACGCAAGAATCGCTCTTGAAGAAAAACGTCAGAATCGTCTCTGAACACCGCCCAGTACATGACACCATAACTCTCCGCCGGAGGCTGAATATCGGTGATCAGTACACAGCTTTGTACCCTGCGCTGCGACAGCGCCTTCAACGCTTCACGCCACTGGTGTTCATAGGCACCACAATCCCAGAACGTGGTGACGAGTCTTCCCCCCTCCTGATCGCCCTCAAGAACAATTGAGTAGGTGGCAGGAGCACCATGAATGGCGGGAGTTGCATGAATTCCGAAGGTCATTTCTTTATTCTGTTCATGTTGGCGTCGTAGGTTCCGAGGCGATTGCCGTGCCGGTCAAAGAGCTTCCATACACCTCCATTGTGGCCGTCCGCATCCAGAGTCAAGAAAGTCTTGCCATTGGTGAAAACCTTCTGTCCATGTGGATTGAAGGGGGGGTCCTTTACAAGTCGGTCGTACCCGGTGGGGCATTGAATGGACGCACCGCCAACAGGCTTGATGTCACCGCCTGCAAGTGGAATGGACTGGATTAGGTTGGCACCCCCCGTGGAACGAAGGCGCCCACCGGAAACGACTGGCAAGGGAGTCGGTTTGGCGATCTCCTTCGGTCCCCGTTTGGTCAGCCCCTCTGGGTCTGTATGAATGAGTGGGGCGTTGTCGACGTAGGCATACGGATTGAATCCCCCCGCCAGCCCGATCGGATCCTCCGAGATGAACCGCTTCAACACCGGGTCGTAGTGCCGCGCCCGGTAATACATCAAACCCGTGCCGTCGTTCTCCCGGCTGGTGTACTGGATCGGGTTGCCGGTGGCATCGGGCCCGATGGTCTGGCTCTCGCCGTAGGGGCTGTAGCCGTGGCTGGTGGCCAGGCTCGCCGTCTCGTCGTCGTTCATCTGCGCGATGACGCTGTTGAGCGCGTCGGTCAGGAACAGGCGGCTTTGCGCAGGGTCTCGCTGCCCGCTGGGGGCGATCGCGATGCGGGCGATGGTTTCGTCCAGGCTCACCCCGGTGAGCAGGCGGTGGCTGAGTTTTCCGTCCCGGACCTCGCCCAGGACCTGCAGGCCTTCGTAGACGTACTGCACCGTGCTGGTGGTACCGTCCTTGGTGATCGAGCTCTGGATGCGCCGGCCGAACGCGTCGTGGGTGAAGCTGGCGCTCAGGCCAGGTTGGGTGATGCGGGTGAGGCGGTCCCGGCTGTCCCAGGTGTAGGTGGTGGTGTCGCTCGGGTCGGCGGTGTTCTGTCGGGTGGTCAGGTTGCCGTTGGCGTCGTGGGTCAGGGTGTAGGTCTTGCTGGCACCGCCCACGTTCAGCGTGATGGCCGTCATGCGGTTGGCCGCGTCGTAGGTGGCGGTGAACGGTGTGTCCTGCACGCCGCTGCCATGGCCGTTGAGGGTGGTGCGGGACTTGACCTGGCCCTTGGCGTCGTAAGTGAAGTCGATCTGCTCGATGAGCTGTTCGTGGGGCGTGCCTTCGTTGCGGATGTACCGGATCTGGCTGAGGCGATCGGCCTGGTCGTACCCGTAGCGCTGGGTGAGCTTGCCGGTTTCAACGGCCTGGGCCTGGGCCTGAACCTGGGCGTGCGCATTGGGTGCGGCCAACAAGGCCAGCCAACACGCGCACCCAATGGCCAGCGCCATGACCATCGACGCGACGCGCGCGCCACCACCCCCCACGCTCCAACGCGGTGATTTCATGCTTCAACCCCTGACCTGGTGTGTGTGACAGACGCGGCGCCATCGAGGGCACCGCGGATGCGCGATATCACCAAGGAATTGCGGTCAGCGCCATACCGCGAGGGCGGTATTCGTGGCGAATCACCCCGCCGGGCGTCTCAGGTGGGCGTACCAGCCCATGACGGGCTGACGCTGGTCTTCGCGGATCGGCGCTGCCCAGAGGGCATCGACCACCAGCGCCTGCGCAGCCGCCAGGCGCTCGATGCTTTCGCGCGAATGGGCGTAGCGCAGGCTGGGGCGCAGCTGCAGGTCGCGGCCGGGGTCGGCCTGCTCGACGCAGAAGGCGAAGCGGCCGCCGGGCGCCAGGCGCCGGGCGGTGGCGGCAAACACCGCATCGAGCGCGCCCACGTAGATGAACACGTCGGCCGCGACGATGAGGTCGGCGGGCTCACCGCCGTCGCCCAGAAAACCGAGCAGATCACCGTGCACCACGCGGCGGTAGTGGCCGCCCGCCTGCGCACGCCGAACCATGGACGACGACACATCGACGCCATCGATGGCGTCGGCCACCGGCGCCAGGCGCTCGGCGCACAGGCCGGTGCCACAACCCAGGTCCAGCACACGGCCGAACCGCAGGCCGGCGTCGATCAGGGGCTGCAGCAGGGTTTGTGGCGCGGTGTACTTGAGCAAGGCGCTCAGGTGGTCCTGGAAGTCGTCGGCGTATTGATCGAACAGCGCCTGCGCGTACACCGGGGGTGGTGGGGGCGGGTCTCGCACGTCGGTCACGGCGGCCAGGTAGTGGCGGTGCAGATCGGCATCGGCGCCGTGGGTGAGGGCTTGCTGGTAGCAGCTCGCGGCTTCGGCCAGGTGGCCGGCCTCGCGCATGAGGTGGCCGCGCTGGCTCCAGGCCTCGCCCAGCGTGGGGTCGATGGCCAGGGCCTCGTCCAGCGCCTGCAAGGCCTCCTGCGGGCGGTTCAGGCGCAGCTCGCACTGCGCCAGCGACAGGCTCAGGCCGGCCTGTCGGGCACCGAGGCGAATGGCCTGGCGCAGCGCGTGGGTGGCGCCAGCCCAGTCGCCGCGGGCTTCGCGCGCCAGGCCGAGGGCGGCCCAGGCATCGAGGTGGGTGGGGTCGGCCAGCAGGGCGGCATCGAGGCGCTCGATGGCGGCAGACCACTCGCCGAGCCGGCACAGGGTGACGCCGAGGTTGGCCAACACCGAGGGCCGGCCGGGCACCAGCAACAGCGCGGCTTCGTAGTCGGTGCGCGCCTGGGCGAAACGGCCGGCCTCGAAGTGGTCGTTGCCGGCAAAGAAATGCGCCTTGGCGCGCTCGACGGGGTCGGTGCTCATCGGATCGATCAGACCTTGGAAATTCAGACCTTGGAGAAATCGGGCTTGCGCCGTTCCATGAAGGCGCCAAACGCTTCTTTGGCGGCGGGCTCGCGCAGCATGCGGCCAAAGCTGACGCCTTCTTCGGCGATGGTCCTGAGCACCAGGTCGCTCTGCCCTTTCTTCATGAGCCGCTTGGTCTCCACCAGCGACGACAGCGGCTTGGCCGCCAGCTTGGCGGCCACGGTGTGCGCGTAGGCGCGGGCTTCGGTGGGCGGCAGCACGCGGTTGACCAGGCCCACCTCCAGGGCGGCTTCGGCCATGAAGGGCTCACCCAGCAGCAAGGCTTCGGCGGCGCGGTGGTAGCCCATCATCTGCGGCACCAGCAGGCTGCTGGCGGCTTCGGGGCACAGGCCCAGGTTCACGAACGGCATGGAGAACGCGGCGTTGTCGCCGGCGTAGACCAGGTCGCAATGGAAGAGCATGGTGGTGCCCACGCCCACGGCGGGCCCACACACCGCCGCCAGCAGCGGCTTGGGAAACGCGGCGATGCCCTGCAGGAAACGGAACACCGGCGAGTCCATGCCCGCGGGGGGCTGGTTGAGAAAGTCACCGATGTCGTTGCCTGCCGAGAAGACGGTTTCGTGGCCCTGGAACACCACCACGCGCACCGCGGGGTCGTCCACGGCCGAGGCCAGTGCGTCGGCCATCGCGGCGTACATGGCCGAGGTGATCGAGTTCTTCTTGTCGACGCGGTTGAGGGTGATGCTGCGGATGCCGGCTTCGGTGTGGACGAGGATGTCGCTCATGGTCGTGCTCGGGGAATGGGGGTGGGGAATCAGCCGGGCAAGTTACCACGAAGACCCGCCCCTGAATGGAGCGCCCTGCCCAATGCCTGACCAGTGCGTGACAGGCTGTATCGGCCCGCAGCAAGCCGGCCCCGGACCCCTAAACTTGCCGCCTTGTGTGCCACCCCCGGCACACCCCCCTTGCCCGGTGCCCCCATGCCGATCCGACTGCTGACCTGCCTGCTGTGCCTGTGCACGATGCTGGCGCCCGCACACGCCCAGACACCGCCGGCGGGCGGCAGCCCCGCCACCGCCAAAGCCCCGCTGGACCGCCCACGGGTGGCGCTGGTGTTGTCGGGCGGTGGCGCACGCGGCTTTGCACACGTGGGTGTGCTGAAGGCACTGGAATCCGCGCGCGTGCCGGTGGACCTGATCGTCGGCACATCGATGGGCGCGATCATCGGCGGGCTGTACGCCAGCGGCATGACGGCCGAGCAGCTGGAGCGCGAAATTCTCGAGGTGGACTGGGACGGCCTGTTCAGCGGACGGCAGCCGCGGCAGTCGCTGTCGCAGAGGCGCAAGGAAGAGGATTTCGAGCTGTCGCCGGTGCTGCTGCTGGGGTTTCGCGATGGCGAGTTCCGCCTGCCCACCGGTGCGGTGTCGAGCCGGTCGCTCGAAATGCTGCTGCGCCGATACACGTTGCCCACGCGGCACCTGCCCGGGTTCGACGGCCTGCCCACCCCGTTTCGTGCCGTGGCCACCGACATGGAGACCGGCAAGGCGGTGGTGATGGACCGCGGCGACCTGGCCGCGGCACTGCGCGCCAGCATGTCGGTGCCGGGCGTGTTTTCGCCGCTGAACATCGAAGGCCGCATCCTCGGTGACGGCGGCCTGGTGGACAACCTGCCGGTCGACGTGGCCCGCCAGATGGGCGCCGAGCTGATCATTGCGGTCAACATCGGCACGCCGCTGGCCGGGCGCGACACGCTGGACTCGCTGCTGGGCATCACGACGCAGATGGTGAACATCCTGACCGAGCAGAACGTGCAGGCCAGCATCGCCCGGCTCACACCGAACGACCTGCTGCTGGCGCCGCCGCTGGGCAAACTCACCTCGGCCGACTTCAACCGGGCGCCCGAACTGGTGAAGCTGGGCAACGATTACGCCCGCACCGTGAGCGAAGCGCTGGCGCGCTTTTCGGTCCCGGCGCCGCGCTACCAGGCCTGGGCCGAAGCCCGGCGCACGCAGGCCGAGCTCAACGCCACCCGGGTGGGCCAGATCGCCAGCATCCGGTTCGAGGGCGTGAGCGAGCCTCGGGCCGAACGGCTGGCGGCCACCCTGGACACGGTGCCTGGACAGCGCGTGGACGTGCGGCGCATCGAGGACGACCTGCAGGACCTGGCCGCAAGCGGGGACTACGAGCGCATCGACTACCGGCTGCTGCGCAACCCGGACACCGGGGGCGAAGACCTGGTAATCGGGCTGCGCGAAAACAACTGGGGGCCCAACTACCTGCGCATCGGCCTCGACCTGCGCACCGATTTCCAGGGCGAAGGCGCCTTCAACCTGCGCATCAGCCACAACCGCCACTGGCTCAACGACAGCGGCGCCGAATGGCGCAACCGCGTGCAGCTGGGCGAGACGCTCGGGCTGTTCACCGAGATCTACCAGCCGCTGGGGCTGCTGGGCGAACAGTTCGTGTCGGCCTACGCCGACGCGAGCGTTCGCAAGGTCGATTTCTACGGCGACTCGGGCGACGCGCTGGCCCGGGTCAAGCGGGAAGGGGTTCGTGTGGGGGTCGATTTCGGCTGGCCCATCGGGCTGCGCGGCACCATCGGCGACATGCGGGTGGGGCTGGTGTCCACCGCGCGGCGGGCCTCGCCCGAACTGCTGGACGCCAGCGTGGCCAACCTGCCGGTGGCGCTGGGCGTGCGCTGGCGCGAAAACGGGCTTCGGGCCGCGGTCATTGCCGACCAGCTCGACTTTGCCAACTTCCCGTCGCGGGGCTACCGCGCGCTGGGGGAAGTGGTGTGGGGTCGGCGGCGGGTGATCGGAGGCGAGTCGAACCATTTCACGCGGGTGGAGGGCAGCTTCACCGGTGCGAAGAGCTGGGGGGCCAACACGCTCAACGTCGGCGCCCGGCTGGCGCATGCCAGCGACATTCCGATCGCGGCGATCGACGAGTACTCGCTGGGTGGCTTCCAGAACCTCTCGGGCTACCGCACCGGCCAGGTGGCCGGCAACTACCTGGTGTTCGGTCGCCTGACCTACTACCGCCGGCTTCCCTGGGAAGCGGGGGTGGCGCGGGCCCTGTTCGCTGGTGGCTCGCTGGAAGCCGGCAACGCGTGGTTTGACCGTGGCGACATCTCGCTGCGCGACCTGAGGGGCGCGGGCAGCCTGTTCATCGGCGCGGACACCGGCATCGGGCCGCTGTACCTCAGCGTGGTGAGCGCCCCCAAGGGCTTCACCGGCTTGTACCTGTTCCTCGGTCGGCCCTGAGCCGGTTCACTCTTTGTAGTAGACCACCTGGTGGGTGGTGGCCAGCAGCGCGCCGGCCTGGCTCCAGAGGTGCGCACTCTGGTCGAAATAGCCGTTGCGCATGACGCTCGACTGGGCCCGGCCCAGCAGCCAGCCGTCGGCCACCGACGCCAGTTCGGCCGCGCCCACGTGGAAATACGCCGTCATCGACACCGTGCCCGCCGGCACCCGTGTGGCACGGCGCAGCCAGACGCGCGGAAAGAACACGTCGCACAGCGCGCACAGGCTGGTGAAGTCCAGCGCGCGCGGCGGTTCGTCGCGCACCCACAGGGTGGTGCGGCTTTGCTCGCCCGAGCCATCCCACACCCGCGGAATCGCGCCCTCGGCGATGCGGATGTCGTAGCGCCGGATCCACTCGACAGCGGCCGCCATGTTGGGGCGCCCGAGCGCGTTGGGCGACAGCACGCGCGGCGCCACCTCGTCCTGCGACCCCCAGGTGTCGCGCCGGACCGCGGTGAGCGCGGTGGCGGTCAGCACGGTCTGCCCGCCCTGCTGCATCTCGATCAGCCAGTGCTGGGTGGACCGGTTGGTGCGCACCGGTCGCGCCTGCACCTCGAACGCGCCGTCGGCCACCGCGGCACAGAAGTTCACCGTGAGGGACACCGGGTCGCCGATGCGATCGGGGTGCTGGCACACCGCGTTCAACGCGGTGGCGGCGGTGACCCCACCAAAGGGGCCCACCATGTTGGCGTAGGCCGGCGAGGTGTGGCCCTCGAACCGCCCCTGACCGGCGGGTTGCAGCGCAATGGCCTGGTCGAAGGGGTGGCTCATGGCGGGCTCCGTCAGACGCGTTCGAAGATGCCGGCGGCGCCCTGCCCCATGCCCACGCACATGGTCACCATGCCGTACTTCTTCTGGTGGCGGCGCAGCGCGTGCACCACCGTGGCCGAGCGGATGGCGCCGGTGGCGCCGAGCGGGTGACCCAGGGCAATGGCACCGCCCATGGGGTTCACCTTCGACGGGTCGAGGCCCAGGGTGTTGATGACGGCCAGGGACTGGGCGGCGAACGCCTCGTTGAGCTCGATCCAGTCCATGTCGTCCTGGCGAAGGCCGGCCGACTTGAGCGCGGCGGGAATCGCCTCGATCGGACCGATGCCCATGATGTGCGGCGGCACGCCGCGGCTCGCGTAGCTGACGAAGCGCGCCAGCGGCTTGAGGCCGAAGCGCTTCACCGCCGACTCGCTGGCCAGGATCAGCGCGCCCGCGCCATCGCTGGTCTGTGAGCTGTTGCCCGCGGTGACCGACCCGCGCGCGGCAAACACCGTGCGCAGCTTGGCCGCGCCCTCCAGGCTGGTGTCGGGCCGTGCGCCTTCGTCGAGGTTCACGGTGCGCGTGCGGGTGCTCACCGCCGCGCTCTCGAGGTCGACGTCGCGCTCGGTCACTTCCACCGGCGTGATCTCGTCAGCGAACTCGCCGTTCTTCATGGCGATGACCGCGCGCTGGTGGGACTGCAGGGCAAAGGCGTCCTGCGCGTCGCGCGACACCTTCCATTGCTGCGCCACCTTCTCGGCGGTGAGGCCCATGCCGTAGGCAATGCCGTACTGCTCGACGTCCTGCGTGTTGGCGAAGATGGCCGGGGACAGGCTGGGCGAGTTGCCCATCATGGGCACCATGCTCATGCTCTCGGTGCCGGCGGCGATCATCACGTCGGCTTCGCCCACGCGGATGCGGTCGGCCGCCATGGCCACCGCCGACAGGCCGGACGCGCAGAAGCGGTTGACGGTGATGCCACCGACGCTGTTGGGCAGGCCCGCGAGGATGGCGCCGATGCGCGCCACGTTCAGGCCCTGCTGCGCCTCGGGAATGGCACAGCCACAGATGATGTCTTCGATCGCCTTGGGGTCGAGGCCCGGCGCCTGCGCCAGCGCGGAGCGCAGCGCGAGCGCCAGCATGTCGTCGGGCCGGAGGTTCCGGAACGACCCCTTGTGGGAACGACCAATGGGCGTGCGCGTGGCGGCAACGATGTAGGCGTCTTGGATCTGCTTCATGGGAGCTCCAGGGGTATTTGCTCGGGAACACCGCGGAACCGGCTCTGCCGGGCCGCTGGTGTTGCCCCCTTGAGGGGGTGACGGGCGTAGCCCGGCGCGGGGGTGTTCATCAATTTCTAACGGGCTTGCCGGTGTTGAGCATGCCCAGAATCCGCTCTTGCGTCTTCGGGTTCGTGATCAGCGCGCAAAAGGCCTGGCGCTCGAGCGTCATGAGGTATTCCTCGCTCACCAGCGTGCCGGGATCGACGTCGCCGCCGGTGACCACGTTGGCGATCAGGGTGGCGATGTGGAAGTCGTGCTGGCTGATGAAGCCGCCGTCGCGCATGTTGACCAGCTGCCCCATCACCGTGGCCTTGCCGGCGCGGCCGGCGACCGGGAACAGGCGCTTGTGCGGCGGGCGGTAGCCGGCACGGAACATGGCCTTGGCCTCGTTCAGCGCCACGAACAGCAGTTCGTCCTTGTGCGGAACGATCAGGTCGGACTCGAGCAGGTAGCCGATGCTGCGGGATTCGATCGCGCTGGTGCCGACCTTGGCCATGGCCGCGGCGGTGAAGCCTTCGGTCAGGAAAGGCAGCAGGTCCTTGCCGGTCGAGGTGGCGGCGTTCTCGGCCGCGCGGCGAGCGATGTAGGTGAGGCCGCCGGCACCCGGGATCAGGCCGACGCCCACTTCCACGAGGCCGATGTAGCTCTCCATGTGCGCCACGCGCTTGCTGCTGTAGACCGCCAGTTCGCAGCCACCGCCCAGCGCCATGCCGCGGATGGCCGAGACCACCGGCACGCTGGCGTAGCGCAGGCGCAGCATGGTCTGTTGCATGAAGCCTTCGGCGTCTTCGATGGCAGCCACGCCCACCGCCAGGAAGGCCGGCAGCATGGCCTGCAGGTCGGCGCCGACGCTGAAGGGTTCATCGCCCGACCAGACCACCAGACCCTGGTACTGCGACTCGGCCAGCTCCACCGCCTGCATCAGGCCTTCGCACACCTCGGGGCTGATGGCGTGCATCTTGGTCTTGATGCTCGCGATCAACACGTCGCCGTCCAGCGTCCAGAGGCGGACCGCATCGGTTTCCTCGATGGTGGTGCCGGCGGCCTCGAAGCGCGGACCGGCCTCGCCGCGCAGCAGCTCGGGGAAGGGCTGGCGCTGGTACACGGGCAATTCGCGGCGTGGCTCGAACATGCCCTTGGCGGGATTCCACGAACCTTGCGCGGTGTGCACGCCACCGGCTTCGGCCACCGGCCCCTTGAACACCCACTCGGGCAGCGGCGCCTTGCTGAGCGCCTTGCCGGCATCGATGTCCTCCTGGACCATTCGGGCCACCTCGAGCCAGCCGGCCTCCTGCCAGAGCTCGAACGGGCCCTGCTTCATGCCGAAGCCCCAGCGCATGGCCTGATCGACATCGCGGGCGGTGTCGGCGATGGTGGCCAGGTGCACGGCCGCGTAGTGAAAGCTGTTGCGCAGGATGGCCCAGAGGAACTGGCCCTGCGGCCCCGTGCTGTGGCGCAGCAGCTTCAGGCGTTCACCGGCGGGCTTCTTCAGCATGCGTCCGTAGACCTCGTCGGCCTTCTGGCCGGCGGGCACGTACTCGCCGCTCTCCAGCTCGAAGCGCAGCACGTCGCGGCCGACCTTCTTGTAGAAGCCGGCCTTGCTCTTCTGGCCCAGGTGGCCCAGGTCCAGCAGCGCCTTGAGCACCGGCGGCGTGCCGAAGCTGTCGTAGAACGGATCGGTCTCGGCGCTGAGGTTGTCCTGCAGCGTCTTGATCACGTGGGCCATGGTGTCCAGGCCCACCACGTCGGCGGTCCGGAAGGTGCCCGAACTGGCGCGACCGAGGCGTTTGCCGGTCAGGTCGTCGACCACGTCGAAGGTCAGGCCGAAGCGCTCGACCTCTTTCATGGTGGACAGCATGCCGGCAATGCCGATGCGGTTGGCGATGAAGTTGGGGGTGTCCTTGGCGCGCACCACGCCCTTGCCCAGGCCGCTGGTGACAAAGGTTTCGAGGTCGTCAAGAATCCCTGGCCGGGTGGCGGGGGTGGCGATCAGCTCCACCAGCGTCATGTAGCGCGGCGGGTTGAAGAAGTGGATGCCGCAGAAGCGCGGCTTGATGGACTCGGGCAGCGCCGCCGACAGTTGGGTGATCGACAGGCCCGAGGTGTTGGACGCGACGATCGCGTGATCGGCCACGAAGGGCGCGATCTTGCGGTAGAGGTCGAGCTTCCAGTCCATGCGCTCGGCAATCGCCTCGATGATCAGGTCGCAGTCCTTGAGCTGGTCCAGGTGCTCTTCGTAGTTGGCCTGGCCGATCAGGTCGGCGTCGGCCGCCACGCCCAGCGGCGATGGCTTGAGCTTGCGAAGGTTGTCGATGGCGCGGGTGACGATGCCGTTCTTGTGGCCTTCCTTGGCGGGAAGGTCGAACAGCACCACCGGCACCTTGACGTTGACGAGGTGGGCAGCGATCTGCGCGCCCATCACGCCTGCGCCGAGCACGGCGACTTTTCTGACGTTGAATCGGTTCATGTTGTTTCCGTTGCTGGCTGACGAAGCGTCACTCCACCCGCTGCCAGACCTGGGTTCGATAGAAGGGGCCGATGTAGCCGCGCATTTCCATCTGCGCGCCGCCGGCGACCGGCTTCAGGCGCGCGCGGTAGCTCTTGCCGTTCTTGGGATCGACGATCGTGCCGCCCTCGTACACCGAGGCGTCGGCCTCGCTCTTCTTGATGCCGCGCAGAATGTCCAGCCCGAGCACGGGCTTGTCCTTGCGGTCGTCGGTGCAGTCACCGCACACCGACTTGGGGTCGGTGGCGGGGTCGAGCAGCTTCTCGATGCGCCCGGTGAACACGCCATTGCTTTCGGTGATCCGCACCAGCGACTTTTCCTTCTTCGTGTCGTCGTCGATGGTCTTCCAGAGACCCACCGGCGTCGTCTGGGCGTGGGCCAGACTGGCAAGGGCGATCAGCGAAGCGGCGAACGTGGTCTGGCGGAACATGGCGGTCTCCTGGGGTTGAAGCGAAAGATCAGGCCAGCGCCAGATCGGTGTCCATCAGCACCTTGCTGCCCGAGCGGGCGAGGCGCATGAGCGTGGAGGTCTCGGGGAACAGCTTGGCGAAATAGAAGCGCGCGGTCTGCAGCTTGGCGGGGTAGAACGGGTCGGTGCTGCCGGCGTCGATGGCGCGCTGTGCGGCCTGCGCCATGCGGGCAAAGAAGTAGCCGAACACCAGGTGACCCGCGACCCGCAGGTAAGGCACGGCGGCCGCGCCCACCTCGTCGGGGTTCTGCATGCCTTTGAAGCCCAGCTCGGTGGTGAACTTGGTCATCTGGTCGCCCAGCATGGCCAGCGGGTTGATGAACTCGGCCATCTTCTCGTTGACGCCCTCTTCCTCCACCAGCGCGGCCACCAGCTTGCCGAACTTCTTCAGCGTGGCGCCGTTGTTGCCCAGCACCTTGCGGCCCAGCAGGTCCAGGCTCTGCACGGTGTTGGTGCCCTCGTAGATCATGTTGATGCGGGCATCGCGCACGTACTGCTCCATGCCCCATTCCTTGATGTAGCCGTGGCCGCCGAACACCTGCATGCAGTGGTTGGTGGCTTCGAAACCGTTGTCGGTGAGGAAGGCCTTGGCGATCGGGGTCAGCAGCGCGGCGAGGTCGGCGCAGTCCTTGCGCACCTTTTCGTCGGGGTGGTTGAGTTCCTTGTCGAGCAGGATGGTGCAGAACATGAGCAGCGCGCGGCCGCCTTCTGCATAGGCCTTGGCGGTCAGCAGCATCTTGCGCACGTCGGGGTGCACGATGATCGGATCGGCCGGCTTGCTCTTGTCCTTCACGCCCGAGAGGCTTCGCATCTGGATGCGGTCCTTGGCGTAGGCCAGCGCGTTCTGGTAGGCCACTTCGGTGAGGCCCAGGCTCTGGTTGCCCACGCCCAGCCGGGCGGCGTTCATCATGACGAACATGGCGGGCAGGCCCTTGTTGGGTTCACCCACCAGGGTGCCGACCGCGCCGTCGAGCACCATCTGGCAGGTGGCGTTGGCGTGGATGCCCATCTTGTGCTCGAGGCCGCCGCAGTAGATGCCGTTGCGCTCGCCCAGGGTACCGTCGGCCTTGACATTGAACTTGGGCACCAGGAACAGGCTGATGCCCTTGCTGCCGGCCGGCGCGTCCGGCAGGCGCGCGAGCACCAGGTGCACGATGTTCTCGGCGAGGTCGTGCTCACCCGCGCTGATGAAGATCTTCTGCCCGGTGAGGCGGTAGGTGCCGTCGGCCTGGGGTTCGGCCTTGGTGCGCAGCATGCCGAGGTCGGTGCCGCAATGGGGTTCGGTCAGGCACATGGTCCCGGTCCACTCGCCGCTGGTGAGCTTGGGCAGGAACATCGCCTTCTGCTCGGCCGAGCCATGCGCGTGCAGGCATTCGTAGGCGCCGTGCGACAGACCGGGGTACATGGTCCACGCCTGGTTGGCGCTGTTGAGCATTTCGTAGAAGCACTGGTTCACGATGAAGGGCAGGCCCTGGCCACCGTACTCGGGGTCGCACGACAGCGCGGGCCAGCCGCCCTCGACGTACTGCCGGTAGGCCTCCCTGAAGCCCTTCGGGGCCTTCACTTCATGGGTGGTCTTGTCGAGCTTGCAGCCCTCTTCATCACCGCTGATGTTGAGCGGAAAGGTCACCTCGGCCGCGAACTTGCCGCCTTCTTCGAGCACCGCGTTGATGGTGTCGGCGTCGATGTCGGCGTGCTTGGGACACGACTTCAGTTCATCGACGACATTGAACACCTCGTGCATGACGAACTGCATGTCGCGCAGCGGGGGGTTGTAGACGGGCATGGGGGCTCTCCTGTGGTTTCGTCGAAAGGGAAGGAATCAGTTCTTGCGGCGGGCGGCTGGTGTGACGCCGTGGCGATCGAGAATGGCGTCGAAGCCGCGCCAGGCGCGTTCGAGGCAGCCGGGGCTGCGCAGAAAGCGTGCCTCGTAGTGCAGGGCCAGGATCAGGCCGTGGATTTCAAAGGCCACCTGGCGCGCGTCGATGCCCTTGGCCACGTGGCCTTCCTCGGCCGCGATCTCGATGGCGCGCTTGAGCGCGTCCTGCCAGGTGGTGACCGAGCTGGCCAGCGCGTCGCGCACGGGGCCCGGGCGGTCGTCGAACTCGACGGCACCGCTGATGTAGAGGCAGCCCGAATCGATCTCGACCGAGGTGCGCTTCATCCAGTTGTCGAACAGCGCGCGCAGGCGCGGCAGGCCGCGCGGCGCGCTCAGCGCGGGGTAGAACACCTCGTCCTCGAAGCGCGTGTGGTATTCGCGGATCACCGAGATCTGCAGTTCCTCGCGCGAGCCGAAGTGGGCAAAGACACCCGACTTGCTCATCTGCATGACCTCGGCCAGCGCACCGATGGACAGGCCTTCGAGCCCGATCTGCGTGGCCAGGCCGAGCGCCGCATCGACGATGGCGGCCTTGGTCTGCTGGCCCTTGGGCTGCGGCTTGGCCGACGGATCATCGGCCGAACGCGCGGCGGCGGTGCGGGGTCGTCGGGCGGTGGTCTCGCTCATGCGCGTGGGTCGGGTGGGTGGATCGGGTCGGTCGGGCTCGTCAAAAGAAACGAACGATCGTTCTATTTTGACCCAGATTGACCCGTTGCACGCAAGTGCCCGTGCAAACGGCACGCTTTGTTTAGGGCGTGGCCTCTAGACCGGCCGGTGCGCCAGCTCGCGAACGGTGTCCCGCGCCACCACCCAGACCCGGTCGCCGGCGCGGCGGTCGATGGGGTGCATGCCGGTGAAATCGCCGAAGGCCGGCAGGACGCCGACCGCGTGCCGGACCGGGTCGCCGAACCAGAAGCACGGCAGGCGCAGGCGGTCACGGGCCGGCCCCTGCAGCGCCACGCAGGGGTGCCAGTGCCCCGCCAGGGCGTAGGCGCCGGGCACGGATTGCGGTTCGTGGCACAGGGCCCAGGGGCCCAGGGGCCAGGGCTCGGCATGCACCTGAAGGGCCCAGTCGGCGGGCGGATCGCCGGCGGCGCGGTCGTGGTTGCCACGCACCAGATGGACGTCCAGACCCGGTCGGGCCAGCCGCCAGGCCGCCAGCGATTCACCGACCGCGGCGAGCATGGCCGGGTTGCGCCCGCGCGCCGCGTGCAACAGGTCGCCCAGAAACACGAGGTGCTGCAGCGAGGCGCCGCCCAGGTCGTCGATGGTCTGCCGCAGCGATTGCAAGGTGGCGGCGGTGGAGCCGGCCGGCACCGGCACGCCCAGCCGGCGGAAACTGGCGGCCTTGCCGAAATGGGCGTCGGCCACCAGCAGGGCGCCAGGGCCGGGCAGAAATGCCGCGCCGCCGGGGTGCAGCCAGAGGTCGAGCCCCGGGGCGAGCCGGGCCGGCTGCCAGGGCGAAGGCGGGGTCAGGAGGCCGGGGTCAGCGTCGGCCACCGGGCAACAGCAGGGCCAGGCTGTGCTCCAGGCTTTCACCGGGCGAGCGCTTGAAGCCGCTGCGGGCAAAGCGCTGCAGGCGGCCCACGCAGAAGGCGGTGATGACGGACGCGTCGGCCTGCGCATCCACCGTGGGTGTGTTGGCGCCGCTGAGCAGGGCGGTCTCGCGCAGGTTCTGGCGCAGCGTGGACTCGATCTTGTCGAAGAAGAGGTTCATGCGCTGCTGCAGGCGCTCGTTCTCGAACACCAGGGCATCGCCCACCATCACGCGGGTCATGCCGGGGTTTTTCTCGCCGAACTGCAGCAGCACCGTCACCAGCTTACGGCAGCGCACCAGGGCGTCGGATTCGCGCTCGCCCAGCTGGTTGATCAGGCCAAACACCGACTGTTCGATGAATTCGATCAGGCCCTCGAACATCTGCGCCTTGCTGGCGAAATGGCGGTACAGCGCGGCCTCGCTCACCTCCAGGCGCGCCGCCAGGGCGGCGGTGGTGATGCGCTCGGCGCCGGGTTGCTCGAGCATGGTGGCCAGCGCCTGCAGGATCTGCACCCGGCGTTCGCCGGGCTTGGGCCGCTTGCGTGCGCCCGTGTCGGCGGCATCGCTCGGCGCGGCGGCGGCCACGGCGTCGTCTTCGGGCGAGGGCATCTCGGGCGCGGCAGTGGTCATGGTCGTCGCTTCGGTCCGTGAGTGGGCTGCGGAGGGCGCCGGATGGGCCCGGGGGTACTCCCTGCGCGGCATTCTCGCACAGCTCGCAACATCTGGTTACCCAGCATCTGCGCGGCCTGCGCAGCTAGTGGGCGACCGCATCGAAAGCGACCCGGACGCGCAAGCCACGGCCACCGGCGCCGGTGTCGAACTGCAGTTGCGTGCGGTGCACGCGGGCAATGCCGTCGGCAATGGCCAGGCCCAGTCCATGGCCGCCGGCCGCCGTGCCCGGCACGCGGTAGAAGCGCTGCAGCACGCGTTCGCGCTCGTGTTCGGGAATGCCGGGTCCGTCGTCCTCGACCTCGATCCACGCCCGCGCCCCGGCGGGTGTTTCGCTCTGGCCACAGCGCAGGGTGACGGTGCCGCGCGACGGGGTGTATTTGAGGGCGTTGTCCACGAGGTTGATCAGCAGCTCCCGCAACAGCCAGGTGTGACCCCGGGTCTGGGCGGGCGCGGCCTCGAGGCCGAGGTCGATGTGCCGCGCGCTGGCGATGTCGAGGAATTTGTCGAGGATGGTCTCGCACAGCTCGGACAGGTCGATCTGCTCGAGCGCGCTGTCGTCGTCGCGCAGCGCATCGGTGCGCGACAGCGCGAGCAACTGATTGGCCAGCTGGGTGGTGTTGCGGGTGGCGTCGCGCAGACGCAGCACCTGCTCGGCGCGCAGGCTGAGCAGGTCGCCCGCGCCCATGCTGCGCGCGGCCTGCGCCCACGCCTCCACCTGTGCCTGCAGGCCGGCCAGCGGGGTGCGGAGCTGGTGCGCCGCGTCGGCCACGAAACGGCGCTGGGATTCACTCTGCTCGTTCACGCGGTCGAACAGGCGGTTGAGCGCGGCCACCAGCGGCCGCACCTCGGCCGGGGTCTGGCCATCGTCGATGGGGCTCAGGTCGCGCGGTGACCGCCGCTCGACCGCCAGCTTGAGGTCGATCAGGGGCTGCAGCGCCCGGGCAACGCCCCAGCTCAGGACGACCGCAGCCACCGCGAACAGCAGCAGGTTGGGGAGCAGCACGCGAAGGACCACGTTGCGCAGCCAGTGCTGCCGGGCGTCGCTGCCGTCGGCGATCATCACGATGAGTTCGCCGGCGTCGGTGCGCACGCGCTGGGCCACCACGCGGTGCGTGATGCCTGCCTCGACCACGCTGAGGAATTCGGGCGCATCGGTGACCGGCAGCAGCGTGGGCAGCCACCGGTCGCCGAGCAGCTGGCGGCCTTCGGCGTTGAACACGCCGATGGCGCCCAGGCCATCGCGATCGGCCAGAAACTCCTGCACCGCCGGGGCCATGAGCAGGGTGAGTTCCGGGGTGGCGGCGAGTTCGGTGAGGTCGGGCGCTGTCTCGGCCACGCCATCGGCGCCGCGCCGGGCCATTTGCGAGACCACCACCGAATCGGCCAGCAGCGGCACGAGCCGGACCAGGCGCTGGTCCTGCAGCAGCGCGGCGGTGCCAGCGCTCTGGTAGTTGAAAAACACGCTCACCGCGCCAATGATGGCGATGGTGACCAGCAACATCACCAGCAGGCGGCGCTGCAGGCCGCCGATCATGTCGCGCGCCAGCGAGCGCTCAGGCGGGGTCGGTGGGACCAGGTGCATCGGCGCACTCGAGTCGGTAGCCGAAGCCGCGGATGGCCCGCAGGCCGATGCCGGCGGGTTCGAGCTTGGCCCGCAGCCGCGACACATAGACCTCGATCGCGTTGGGCGTGATTTCCTTGTCCCAGCCGGTGAGCGCCGCCAGCAGCTTGTCCTTGGCCGCCGGCTTGGGGGCCTGCAGCAGCATGTACTCGAGCACCGACCATTCCCTGGGACCGAGCTCCAGCGGCTGACCGGCCAGCGTGGCGCGCCGCTGGGCGGTGTCCATTTCGAGCGAGCCGAAACCGAGCACCGCCGAGGTGGCCGCCTGCGAGCGGCGCAGCAGCGCGCGCAGACGCGCCAGCAGCTCGGGCAGCTCGAAGGGCTTGACCATGTAGTCGTCGGCGCCCAGGTCGAGCCCCTGCACGCGGTCGTGCAGTGCGTCGCGGGCGGTGAGGATCAGCACCGGCATGGTGAGGCCCCGGGCACGCACGCGCCGCGTGAGTTCAAGGCCGTTCACGCCCGGCAACCCGATGTCGAGGATGGCCGCGTCGAACGCATCGCGGTCGAGCGCCTGCTCGGCCCGCTCGGCGCTGCCGACCCAGTCGACGGTGTAACCGGCATCGCTCAACCCGAGCTTGATGCCGCTCGCCACCATCACATCGTCCTCGACCAGAAGCAGGCGCATGGCGTCAGGGGTGAATCAACGAGACCAACGGTTTCGCCGCCGGGCCGCCCCAAGGCGAAACGCACCCCCTTGGGGGCAGCGACCCGCGAAGCGGTGGAGCGTGGGGGCACCCAGTTTCGCCGCCGGGCCGCCCCAAGGCGACACGCACCCCCTCCGGGGGCAGCGACCCGCGCAGCGGTGGAGCGTGGGGGCACCCATCAATGCGAGCGGATCATCGTGCCGAAGGGCTCGTTGCCCAGCACCTCGAGCAACAGCGCGTGCGGCACCCGGCCGTCGATGATGTGGACGGCCTTGACGCCGCTCTTGGCCGCGTCCAGGGCGCCGGCGATCTTGGGGATCATGCCGCCCGAGATGGTGCCGTCGGCCACCAGTTCGTCGATGGCGCGGGGAGTGAGTTCGGTCAGCAGTTCGCCGGCCTTGTCGAGCACACCGCGGATGTTGGTGAGCATGAGCAGCTTCTCGGCCTGCAGCACGGTGGCCAGCTTGGCCGCGACCACGTCGGCGTTGATGTTGTAGCTTTCGTTCTGCTCGCCGAAACCGATGGGGCTGACCACCGGAATGAACTGGTCGTCCTGCAGCGCCTTGACCACGGCCGGGTCGATGGACACGATGTCGCCGACCTGGCCCACGTCGTGCTCGAGGCTCGGGTCCTTCTGGTCGGTCATGCGCAGCTTGCGGGCACGGATCATGGCGCCGTCGCGGCCGGTGAGGCCCACCGCCTTGCCGCCCGCCTGGTTGATCAGCCCCACGATGTCCTGCTGCACCTCGCCGGCCAGCACCCATTCCACCACCTCCATGGTCTCGGGGTCGGTCACGCGCATGCCCTGAATGAACTGGCCCTGCTTGCCCAGCCGCTTGAGCAGGGTCTCGATCTGCGGCCCGCCACCGTGCACCACCACCGGGTTGATGCCCACCAGCTTGAGCAGCACCACGTCCTCGGCAAAGTCCTGCTGCAGCGCCGGGTCGGTCATGGCGTTGCCGCCGTACTTGATGACCATGGTCTTGCCGTGGTACTGGCGGATGTAGGGCAGCGCCTGGGCCAGGATCTCGGCGCGGTCGCGCGGGGCCACGGAAGTGATGTCGGGGGCGGTGGTCATGGGCGTTGACGGTTCGGCAGGGTGCGTTGAACGCCGATTTTAGGGACGCCGACGCAAGCGCCACAGCTCGAACCCGGAAACACCGCGGAACCGGCTCCGCCGGGCCGCTGGTGTTGCCCCCCTGCGGGGGGTGACGCGAAGCGGCGCCGGGGGGGTCAGAAATGAATTCCGCGCATCATCTGCTGCATGGCGATTGCCTCGGGCGACAGCTGCGACTTGGCGCCCTTCTCGCCCTTGGCGGCCGATGAATCGGGGAACATGCGGAAGCTGGTGTTCATCACGATCTGCGCAATGCGCGGCACCAGCGCGTGCATCACCTGCCCGGTGATGCCCAGGCGGGTGGCAATGCGCACCGGCTTGTCGATGCAGGCCTGCGCAATCATGTCGGCCGCTTCTTCGGGCGCCAGCGTGGGCACGTTCTGGTAGATCTTGGTCGGCGCGATCATGGGCGTGCGCACCAGCGGCATGTTGATGGTGGTGAAGGTGATGCCCTGGTCGGCAAACTCGCTCGAGGCGCAGCGCGTCCAAGCGTCGAGCGCGGCCTTGCTGGCCACGTAGGCCGAGAAGCGCGGCGCGTTGGTGAGCACGCCGATGGAACTGATGTTGACGACGTGCCCCTTGCGCTGGGCCACCATGCCCGGCAGCAGTCCCATGGTGACGCGCAGGCAGCCAAAGTAGTTGAGCTGCATGGTGCGCTCGAAATCGTGGAAGCGGTCGTAGCTGCTTTCGATCGCACGGCGGATCGAACGCCCGGCGTTGTTGATCAGGAAATCCACGGCGCCGTGGTTCTGGACCAGCAACTGAACGAAGCGGTCGCAGTCCGCCATGTCGGCGATGTCAGCCGCGTAAGCAATGAACTCGTAGCCCTTGGCCTTGGCCTCCTTGCAGGCTTCGTCCAGCTTGTCCTGGTCGCGGCCGCAGATGACGGTGATGGCGCCGGCCTCGGCGAACTTGTGCGCCGCCGCCAGGCCGATGCCCGAGCTGCCGCCGGTGACCAGCACCACCTTGCCGGCCACGGTGCCGCGCAGGCTGCGGTCGCGGTGCAGGTCGGGGTCAAGGTGGCGTTCCCAGTAATCCCACAGCCGCCAGGCGTAGTCCTTGAGGTTGGGACATTCAATGCCGCTGCCTTTGAGCGCGGCCAGCGTGCCGCGGCAGTCGAACCGCGTGGGGTAGTTCACGAAGGTGAGCATGTCCTCGGGCAGACCCAGGTCCTTCATGATGGCGTCGCGCACGCGGCGCACGGGCGCCAGCGCCATCATGCCCTTCTTGACGCTCTTGGGAATGAACCCCAGCAGCGCCGCGTTGACGAACAGGTTCATCTTGGGGGCGTGCGCGGCCTTGCTGAAAATGTCGAGCACGTCGCCCACGCGGTAACCCACCGGGTCCACCAGGTGGAAGCATTCCCCGCCCTTGCGCTGCCCGTGGCTGATGTGGTCCAGCGCCTTCACCACGAAGTCGACCGGCACGATGTTGATGCGACCGCCCTCCAGCCCGATGCCGGGCAGCCACGGCGGCAGGATCTGCCGCATGCGCTGGATGAGCTTGAAGAAGTAGTAGGGGCCGTCGATCTTGTCCATCTCGCCGGTCTGGCTGTCGCCCACCACCATGGCCGGGCGGTACACCGTCCAGGGCATCTTGTTCTCGGCCCGCACCAGCTTTTCGCTCTCGTGCTTGGTCATGAAGTAGGGGTGGTCGATGTTCTCGGCCTCGTCAAACATGTCCTCGCGGAACACGCCTTCGTACAGGCCGGCGGCGGCAATCGACGACACATGGTGGAAGTGGCCGGCACCGATGGCCTTGGCAAAGTCCACCGTGTGGCGGGTGCCTTCGATGTTGACCGCCACCTGGCTTTCTTCGTCGGCGCCCAGGTCGTACACCGCGGCCAGGTGGTAGAAGTGGTCGATCTGCCCCTTGAGCGCCTTGGTGTCGTCGGCCGACACGCCGAGCTTTTTCTGGGTGAGGTCGCCGAACACCGGAATGGCGCGCGCGGGGCCCACGCCCCAGTGCTCGCGCAGCCCGGCCACCTTGCCTTCGCTCTCCTTGCGGATGAGGAAGTGCACCACCGCCCCCTTGCGTTGCAGCAGCCTGGCGACGAGACGCTTGCCGATGAAGCCGGTGGCACCGGTGACGAAGTAATGCATGAAAGGGCTCCTGAGCGAAGAAAGGACGGATCGCCTGCGATTCTGTTGCAGCCGCCAGCCCCTTCCATTCCGCAGAAACCCGCGTGCCGCCCGGCCGGGCTCTAGTTGCGCTTCCCTACACAGGCGCGACCGACAGGGCCAACATGCGGGCATGGCGGATGGCTTCACCCGCCTGCAACTTCCCTTGCAACCCGATCCACAGGAGTCCGCAGCATGGTCAAGAAAATCTCCAAGAGCAGCACCAACGGCAAGTCCGGCACCGGCAGCACCGGCACATCGCCGCTGGCGGGCGCCATCAAGGACTCTGCCCAGCAGATCTGGCTGGCCGGTCTGGGCGCTTTCTCCAAGGCCCAGGAAGAAGGCGGCAAGGCCTTCGAAACCCTGGTCAAGGAAGGCCTGTCCATCCAGCGCAAGACCCAGTCGGTGGCCGAGGAACGCATCAACGAAGCCACCAGCCGCGTGACCACCATGGCCAGCGAGATCCAGAACAAGGCCGCCGGCCAGTGGGACAAGCTGGAAAGCCTGTTCGAAGAGCGCGTGGCCAAGGCGCTGGGCAAACTGGGCGTGCCGTCCGCCCGCGACGTGGATGCCCTGATCGAGCGCATCGACGCGTTGAACGCGCAGGTGATGAAGATGGGTGGCGCCGGTGCCGCTGCCAAGCCGGCCCGCAAGGTGGCCAGCAAGGCAGCGCCCAAGGCGGCGGCCCGCAAGCCCGCCGCCAAGCGCGCCGCGCCCCGCAAAAGCGCCGCCTGACCACCCGCGACAGCCCTGAGGCGGGCCCCGCCCTACACTCGGTCGCATGACCCGAACCCGCACCCGATCCCCGGTGGCCCCGCGCGGGCCGCGCATTGCGCTGGCCCTGGCGGGCGGCGGCCCGCTGGGCGCCATCTACGAGATCGGCGCGCTGTGCGCCCTCGAAGATTCGCTCGACGGCCTGGACCTCAACGCCTGCGGGCACTACGTGGGCGTGTCGGCCGGCGGCTTCATCGCCGCGGCGCTCGCCAACGGCATCAGCCCGCGGGAACTGTGCGAATCCTTCATCGAGGACCGGCCCCGGCTCGACGGGTTCGATCCCGCCTGGCTCATGCGACCGGCCTGGGGCGAACTGGCCCAGCGCCTGCGCGCACTGCCGGGCTTGGCGGGTGGCGCGGCCTGGTCCTGGCTGGTGGAGGGCAAGGCGCTGACCCAGTCGGTCGAACGGCTGGGGGCCGCCCTGCCCACCGGCGTGCTCGACAACGAAGCCATTCACCACGAAATCGAGCGGCTGTTCAGCCAGCCCGGGCGCACCAATGACTTTCGCGACCTGAAGTCCCGCCTGACGCTGGTGGCCACCGCGCTCGATTCGGGCGATGCCGCGCCCTTCGGCCAGCCGGGCCTCGACCATGTGCCGATCTCGCGCGCCATCCAGGCCAGCGCCGCGCTGCCGGGCCTGTTCCCGCCGGTGCTGATCGAAGGCCGTCACTACGTGGACGGTGCCCTCAAGAAAACCCTGCACGCCAGCGTGGCGCTTGAAGAAGGCGTGGACCTGCTGCTGTGCGTGAATCCGTTGGTGCCCTACCACGCGTCGCCCGACGCCACGCACGACGGTCGCATTCCTGCGCTGGTGGAAGGCGGCCTGCCGGTGGTCATGAGCCAGACCTTCCGGTCCATGATCCATTCGCGGCTGGAGCTGGGCTTCAAGCAGTACGAGCGCGCCTACCCCGACACCGACATCGTGCTGATCGAACCCGATCACCGCGACGCCGCCCTGTTCTTTGCCAACACCTTCAGCTACCGCCAGCGGCGCGAAATGGCCGAACACGCCTACCAGCAGACGCGCGCGCTGCTGCGCCTGCGCGCCGGGCGGCTGGCCGAGAAGCTGAGCCGCCACGGCATCACCATCAACCACGCCTCGCTGGCCGACCCGAAGCGCCACCTGATCAACACGCGCATCAAACCCGCCGACAGCGCGGTGGCCGCGCGCCTGCACCGCGTGCTCGACGAACTGCAGCGGCGGCTGCCGCAACCCGCCTGAGCGCCACCCGAGCCCATGGCCAAGAAAGCCCCGCGCCGCACGGCCGAGCGCATCCTGGAGACCACGCTCGACCTGTTCAACCGCTTCGGCGAGCCGAACGTGTCCACCACGCTGATCTCGGCCGAACTCGGCATCAGCCCGGGCAACCTGTACTACCACTACCCGGCCAAGGACGAGCTCATCAACTCGCTGTTCGAGCGCTACGAACGCTCGCTCGGTGAGCTGCTGGGCGCGGCCGACGGCGTGCGCAACGTCGAAGACGCGTGGTTTTTTCTGCACTCGCTGTTCGAGCGCATGTGGGAATACCGTTTTCTGTACCGCGACCTGAACGACCTGCTGTCCAAGAACCGCCTGCTGGAGACGCGCTTCCAGGCACTGCTGGCCGCCAAGACCCGGGCCGTGCGCGGCCTGGTGAACGGGCTGGTCCGTTCGGGCGCGGTGCAGATCGACAGCCGCGAGGTCGAGCCCACCGCCGACAGCATGGTCGTGCTGATCACCTACTGGCTGAGCTACGAGTACGTGCGCGACCCGCGGCGCGCGCTGGAACCCGAACAGGCCCAGGCGGCGCTGCTGCGCGGTGCCCAGCACGTGCTGCACCAACTGGCGCCCTACCTGGAGCCGGCGCAGCGGCAGCACCTGATGGGGCTGTCTTCTTCGTACCAGCGCTGAGCTGGTTGGCGGGTGTCAGGCCAGGGGCTGCCTTCGGGGTGGCTTCACGGCAGCGCCCCTCGCTTTGCGAGGGGTCCCCTGCGATGCTCGGACCACCGGCCCGCGGCGGAACTCGCTGCGCGGGCGCTGCCCGCTCCGTTCAAACAGCCGCCGCGAATCAGATGACGAAGCGCGCTGCGCGCGCGGCCGGCCGCCCTGCGCTTCTCGGCACTGCCGAGGCGCCACCCCGAAGGCAGCCCGTGGCCTGACGCGGGCGAGGTAGGCGTGCAGGTAGTGGGACCAGAGCGGACGGCGCCAAGGTGTTGTCGCCAGCCTTCTCAAAGCAAGTCTCCGGACGTAGCCGCCCCAGACCCACGCACTTCGGAATCAAGGACGTACTGACGCCTTTTGACAGCGGCGAGTGACTTCTGAAAGCCGTAGTGAAACACCGGACGCATTCAAGAAACTGGCCCACAAGCCTATTTGGCATGAGATCGCGGGCGCCCAGCTTCATGACTCCTCTTCACCTACCTAAACCAGCAGATTGAAGTGAGCAGGTCCATGATCCATCAACATTTTGGGGAGGAACGCGTGACAAGAATAGCCCGCACCATCAAGCTCATCCCGCAGACTAGACGAGATTCATTACGTTAGCCCCCTTACGTTCACTATGCGCAAAGAAGACGTGGCCACCAACTTGTCGTCGCTAGCTTTCGACTTCTTCTTTTGGTTTTCGCGGTTTGAGTTCGCCCTCAAAGAGAACGGGTACCTAAAGAGTCACTCAAGAGGTGCAAAGGCCGAGCCGGGTTGGAAAGAGTTTGTCGACAAGTGGCATTCCACGTACATCCTCTCATCCGAGGCGTGCGCCTTGCTGGCGGCCAAGCCAGAACAGCAGATCGTCGGCCCTAATGACGAACTCAAGTGGCGTGAGGTTGACCTTACAAAGTCAAAATCGGACCTGTCAAATCTTGTACTCTTATTGAAGACGGTACGCAACAATCTCTTCCACGGTGGTAAGCACGGCGGCGCAGGCTGGGACGACCCGTACAGAACCGAGATTCTGTTGTCGTCTGGCATTGCCGTACTTAACCAACTTGCGCAGCTTGCATCTATCGAAGCCGACTACAAGCAGTACTACTGATGTGCGCTTCACGTCACTGGGGGCTCAACACCTCCATCGAGCGGCATCCCATCGCAGACATCACAGGAAACCCCTATGCGACTCGTATCGTTCTCGGTCACGAACTTTCGAAGCATTACCGATGCGCACAAGATCCCGATAGGGGAATCGACGGTTCTCTTGGGCCGCAACAACGAAGGAAAGTCCAACGTTCTCAGGGCACTGAGCATTGCGATGAAAGCATTGACATCTCACGCAGCGGAGGAGCCCGTCTCCTACCGGGATCACCGAGATGCTCACACATACTCTTGGCGGCGGGACTTTCCTATCTCGCTACAGAGCAGGACGAGCGGAACCGAGTCAATTTTCCGCCTAGAGTTTGAACTCACCGCCGCCGAAACCGAGGAGTTTAAAAACACAGTAAAGAATAACTTGAACGGAATCCTGCCCATAGAGGTGAAGTTCGGCAAGAATAACCGAGCAGAAATCAACGTCCGGAAGCAAGGGCCGGGAGGCCCTGCGTTATCTGCGAAGTCAGCGAAGGTCGCTAGGTACGTCGCAGAACATATTCAGTTCATCTACATTCCGGCAGTTAGAACGGAAGACGAAGCCTTGTCTGTCGTCCAAGAGATGCTGTCAAACGAACTGGCCCAACTGGAAAGGAATGAGGAATATACGGCCGCGCTGCAGAAGATCGCAGATCTCCAGCAGCCGATCCTGGAAAAGGTTTCTGGCTCGATCCAGAAGTCACTCGCTCAGTTTCTGCCTGGAATCAAGGGTGTAAGCGTAAGGGTACCAGCCTATGCGCGAAAGGTGGCTCTCCGTAGTCAGTGCCAGATCGAGATTGATGATGGATCCAGGACGCTTCTCGAGTACAAAGGAGACGGGGTCAAAAGCCTTGCGGCCCTCGGTCTTCTTAAGGATAAGGAGATTATTGACGGCGCGTCCATTGTGGCCATCGAGGAACCCGAGTCCCACCTGCACCCAGGTGCAATGCACAGCCTGCGAGAAGTCATTGAGACCCTCACGGCGACGAACCAAGTAGTTCTAACCACGCACTGTCCTCTGTTCGTAGATAGGGCATCCGTGGGACGCAACATACTCATAGACAGAAATAAGGCAAAGCCAGCTCGCGACATCGCCTCCATCCGCGAACTCCTGGGAGTCCGCGCCTCCGATAACCTTGTAAACGCCAGCCATGTACTTGTAGTTGAAGGAGACGAGGACGTAGTTGCCCTTGAAGCACTACTTCCTGCACTCAGCCCACTTCTATCTAAAGCGCTGAGGCAGTATCAACTGGTCATTGAGCAGATAGGCGGCGCGGGCAACCTCTCCTATAAGCTTTCGCTCTTGTCGAATGCCCTTTGCGTCACTCACGTTCTGCTGGACAACGATGAAGCAGGCAAAAAGGCATACGCTAAGGCGATCAATGAAAAGACGCTAAAAGTAGCTGACACCACTTTCGTTAGCTGCAGGGGTATGCCATCCTCAGAGATGGAGGACGCATTCGACCCTTCTGTCTACGAATCACAGGTTCTCGATGAATTTGGCGTTGATCTCAAAGACAAAGCATTTCGTGGAAACGCTAAATGGTCTGACCGCATGAAAGCCTGCTTCGAAAAGCAGGGTAAGCCTTGGAATGACGCCATGAAGGCTCAGGTAAAGGCTGTCGTTGCAGACGCAGTCTCAAAGAATCCCGCTGAAGCACTGCATAGCCTAAAGCGAGCTTCAATCGACGCACTTGTGTCATCCCTAGAGCGAAAACTCCTAACCAAGGGGGCCGCTCCGGGTGAAGCCTAGGAGGGTGCTTAACTGTAGCGCTAGCGGCGGGCCAGTTTACCCGCGAGGCGCCCGCTGCCTATGCTCCGGCGCGTGGGCAAGGCGTCCGCCCGTCTTAGCCCGATGAATTCGGTGTTGAACGTCTAATTCCGCGATCGAGCGACGCCTGCTTCTGGCAGATGGCTGCCATCCTGTTCAACGAAAGCCCATTGGTCAACATCCCTTCCCTCGCCGAGGGCTTGGGCGGTGCGGCCGGGGGCGCCTGTGCGCCGCCGAGGAGCGCAGGCTGGCCGGGCGCGCGCGCAGCGCGCTTCGTGAACTGACTCGCGGCGGCTGTTTGAGCGGAGCGGGCGAAGCCCGCGCAGCGAGTTCCGCCGCGGCCCGGCCAGCCGAGCACCGCAGGGAACCCTTCGCAGCGCGAAGGGCGGCAAACCGGCGTCCCCGGTCGCACCGCCCAAGCCCTCGGCACGCCAGCCAAGCGGGCCGGCAACGTCAGCCAGCCAACCCGTCCACCGCCTGAAACAGCGCCTGCCGCGCCTGCGTGACGATCTGGCCGCGCCAGACGTCGGTGTCGGTGTAGAAGGCGTTCTTGATCCGCTGCTTGATCTGCGCCTGCAGCTCGGCCGGGGCGTCGGGGTGCTGGTGCAGCCAGTGATCGCCGCGCAGGGACTCGATGACTTCGGTGATGGGCACGGTGCCGTATTCGAGCGCGATGCCGGTGTACTCGGCCTGCGGGCATTCGTCGTAGGCGGCGGCCCACATCATCCCGGTCAACTTGGCCGAGGTGGACGAGCCGTCGTAGATGCTGGTGACCGGGGTGGCGCCGTTGCCGCCCCACCAGGCGCGGGCGCGCTGCAAGGCGGCCGCGTCGTCGCGGCAGGCGCAGATGCGCTCGCCCAGGCCGCTGGGGCCCAGGCCGGTGTGCAGGTCGATCCACGCGATGCGGCGGGCTGCCCGGCCGTGCTCGCGCAGCACCTGCCGCAGCGTGGTGTTGTTCCAGGTGGGCGCCACGCCGCCGTAGAACAGCCCGTCGGGAAACGCATGCTGGCCGGTGGACACCGCGGCCTGGTAGCGCGTGAGCCCATGCTCGGCGATCCACGCGTCCACCGCGGCTTCGTTGTCCTCGTCGGGTGGCCAGGTGTCGGGCAGCAGCAGCGGGTGCAGCTCGGCGTAGGTCTGATTCACCGGCAATGGTGCCGAGAAGTCCTGGAAGTTGCGGTTCAGGTCGACGTTTTCGTGCGTGACCCGGCGCAGCCACGAAAACCCGTGCGGGTTCAGCGCGTGGATGTAGAGCACGCTCACACCGGCGTCGCGGGCCTTGGCGCGCCATTCGGCGTCGTGCGCGGCAAACACCTGCACGCCCGAACCGCAGAATCCCTCGGCGCCATGGCAGGCGCTGCTGACGATGAGCAGTTTGTCGGCGTTGGCCGGCCCGTCGAGCGCCAGGTCCATGGCCAGCGTTTCGCCATCACGCCCCTTCAGCGGGTGCTCGTGGCTGCGGATCGCCATGCCGGCGGTGGCGGCGGCTTCCAGAAACTTGACGCGGGCCTTGGCGTAGCTGGCCGAAAAAGCCTCGTGCAGCGCGATCACGCCTGCCCCGCGCGCGGCCGGGCCAGCCATTGTTCGGCCAGCCGCACCCAGTAGGTGGCGCCCAGCGGAATCAGGTCGTCGTTGAAGTCGTAGCTCGGGTTGTGCAGCATGCAGGGACCGTCGCCATGGCCCATGTCGCGGTGCGAGCCGTCGCCGTTGGCAATGAACACATAGCACCCGGGTCGCGCCTGCAGCATGTAGGCAAAGTCTTCGGCGCCCATGGTCGGTTCCTGCGCCACCACGCGCTCGGCGCCCACGATGTCGGCCATCACCTCGCGGGCGAAGGCGGTTTCGTCGGGGTGGTTCACCGTGGGCGGGTAGTTGCGGTTGAAGACGAACTCGCAGGTGGCGCCGTAGGCCGCGCAGGTGTGCTCGGCGATTTCCTTCATGCGGCGCTCGATCATGTCGAGCACTTCGTAGGTGAAGGTGCGCACGGTGCCGCGCAGTTCGGCGTGGTCGGGCACCACGTTGTTGGCCTCGCCGGTGTGGATCATGGTGACCGAGATCACGCCGGCGTCCACCGGCTTCTTGTTGCGCGTGATGATGGTCTGGAAGCCCATCACCATCTGGCACGCCACCGGCACCGGGTCGATGCCGTTGTGGGGCAATGCGGCGTGGGCGCCCTTGCCGCGGATGGTGATGGTGAAGTCGTTGCTGGAAGCCATGACCGGGCCGGCGCTGGCCGCAAAGCTGCCGGCGGGCAGACCGGGCCAGTTGTGCATGCCGAACACCGCCTCGACCGGAAACTTCTCGAACAGGCCGTCCTTGATCATTTCACGCGCGCCACCGCCGCCCTCCTCGGCCGGCTGGAAGATCAGGTAAACCGTGCCGTCGAAGTTGCGGTGGCGGGCAAAGTGCTGCGCTGCCCCCAGCAGCATGGCGGTGTGGCCGTCGTGGCCGCAGGCGTGCATCTTGCCCGCGTGCTTGCTGGCGTGATCGAAGTGGTTGTGCTCCTGCATGGGCAGCGCGTCCATGTCGGCGCGCAGCCCGATGGCGCGGCCACTGGCGCCGCCGTCGCGGCCGTGCACGATGCCCACCACGCCGGTGGTGCCCATGCCACGGTGCACGGGAATGCCCCACTCGGTGAGCTTGGCGGCCACCACGTCGGCGGTGCGCACTTCCTGGAAGCACAGTTCCGGGTGGGCGTGGATGTCGCGGCGCACGGCGGCAATGCCGGCGGCCTGCGTGACGATGGAATCGATGAGCTTCATGTCCGGTCTCCGAAACCGGGCATGGTACCGGCTCGACCGGCCCGGGACGAGCCCCGGCCGCGACAACGCCCGGTCACCTGGGGGCATCGCCCCGGGTGCGCGGGCTCAGGGCCGCACGGCGCGAAGGTCGGTGATGATCAGGTAGCTGATCGCGCCGCCGTCGGGGGCCATGTAGATGCCTTGGCCGTTCAACAGGTGGTGCGCGACGGCCAGCATGTCGCCGGCGTCGTCACGGTCGGCGGGCCATTCCGGCTCGGTGAGCCGGTCGTGCCCATGCCGTTGCCCGTACTGCCTCACCTTGCGGACCGCTTGGGTCGCCCCTTTCGGCACCGCGGGATCGGCCCAGCCCCAGCGCCAGGTGCCGGTGTCGGTCCGGAGGGTGCCCACATGCACCACCCGCGCGACCAAGCCCGCCTTGCCCGCCGTCGAAAACACCAGTTCGAGCCGGTTGCCCTCGACGTTGTAGATGTCGTAGCGCTCGAAATCGCCGAGCCTGTGCTTGTCGACCACCGCCTGTTGCGCCGTGCGAACGCGTTCGCGGGCCGCCGACACCAGCGAGTCCCAGCCACCGTCGCCCGCCGAACTCGGCGCAACGAACAGCAACAAAAGAAAGCCGGCCAGCCAACGGGAGCGGATCATGAGCTTGGTGGATGCCCCGCCGGAGCAGCGGGCCAGGGCATGCTAGCCGGCCGATCGTTTCCCGGCGCGCCCAATCGGCCAAAGGAACGGTGCTTTCAGCCCGATGGCCGACCCCATCGGGACGCACTCGATGCCGGTCAGCGCCGGATGCGGCCGTCTTCGGTCAGCAGCGTCAGTTCGACAAACTTCGAACCGGTGTGGTCGTTCGGCCCGAATTCAACCGGGAAGCCCCCCATGTCGACGTTGCGCAGCGACTGGATGGCCGTGATGAAGCTCTCGCGGGTGACGCCGCGGCCGGCGCGGTTGAGCGCCTCGCAGAACACCTTGGCGGCCACGAAGCCCTCGATGCCCGAGTAGTTGGGGGCCCGGCCCTGCTTGGCTCGGACCGCGGCGAGGTATTCGCCCGAGATCTGCGTGACCGGGCTGTACGGGAAGGGCATGACCTGGCTCACCGCGACACCCCGCGCGTCCTTGCCCAGCTCGTCGAGCAGGGCCTGGGTGCCCACGAACGACACGTTGTACAGGTTGCCGGCATAGCCCGCCTTGCGCGATTCCCGGATGAAGGCCGCACAGGATTTGTAGGCGCTGATCTGCACGATGGCCTCGGGGCGGGCGGCCATGATGGACTTGACCGACTCGGCGACGTCCACCGTGTTGCGCTCGACCGTGCCGGTCGAGGCGGGCTCGAGGCTCATCGCCTTGAGCGCGCGGGTCACGCCTTCCAGGCCGGCCTTGCCGTAGGCGTCGTTCTGGTAGAAGACCGAGATGCGCTTGATGCCCACCTGGGTGAGCTGGCGCACGATGGCAGCGGTTTCGTCGAAATAGGACGCGCGCACATGAATGGCATAGCGGTTGAAGGGATCGCGCAGCACCTCGGCGCCGGTGAACGGCGCAAAAAAGGGCACCTTGGCCTCGGTGGCCAAGGGCAACGCCACCACGCTGGTGGGCGTGCCGATGTAGCCGAACAGCGAGAACACACCCTCACCGATGAACTGGCGCGTGTTGGCCGCGCATTTCTCGGGCTCATAGCCGTCGTCCAGCCGCCTGAGCTCGATGCGCCGGCCCTGAATGCCGCCCTTGGCGTTGACCTGCTCGAAGAACAGCTGGGCCCCCAGGTGGAACTGCAGACCAAGCTGCTCGGCGGCCCCGCTGAAGGGCGCCGACTGGCCCAGCACGACGGTGGTGTCTGTCAGACCGGCCACCTGCGCACGCGCGGGGGCGGACAGGGTGGAAAGAAGCGGCAGTGCGGCCACGGAACCCGCACCGGACAGCAGTTGTCGACGTCGCATGGATCACCCTCCTGAGGTTTTTTGGATACCGGAACCGGGTATACCCACAATCGCATCAGGGTTCGCCCGGAAGCCGCTGAACGGCATGCTGCAGCGTTCCAGCGCGCGCCCCTATGATCGATCGATCACTTCCGACGACCTGGCATGACCACCGATTCCACCCCCGTGCGCGGCGCCTGCCCGCACGACTGTCCCGACACCTGTGCCCTGCTGACCACGGTTGAAAGCGGCCGCGCGGTGCGGGTGCAGGGCAACCCCGCGCACCGCCACACCGACGGTGTGTTGTGCACCAAGGTGTCCCGCTACGCCGAGCGCACGCACCACCCCGATCGGCTGCTCACCCCCCTCAAGCGCGTCGGCCCCAAGGGCAGCGGCCAATTCGAACCGGTCACCTGGGACGCTGCGCTCGACGACATCGCCACCCGGCTCGGCGCCATCGCGGCGCGCGATCCGCAGGCGATCCTGCCCTACAGCTACGCCGGCACCATGGGCCTGGTGCAGGGCGAGGGCATGGCGGCGCGGTTCTTCCACCGGCTGGGCGCGTCGCTGCTGGACCGCACCATCTGCGCAGCGGCTGGCGGTGAAGGGCTGGTGCAGACGCTGGGTGGCAAGGTCGGCATGAAGGTCGAGCACTTTGCCGAGTCGAAGCTCATCCTGATCTGGGGCAGCAACAGCATCGGCAGCAACCTGCATTTCTGGAAGCTGGCGCAACAGGCCAAGCGCGACGGGGCCCGGCTGGTGTGCATCGACCCGCGCCGCACCGAGACCGCCGACAAATGCCATGAGCACATCGCGCTCAAGCCGGGCACCGACGCCGCGCTGGCGCTCGCGCTCATGCACGAACTGACGGTGAACGGCTGGCTCGACCACGACTACATCGCCCGCCACACCCTGGGCTGGGACGCGCTGCGCGAGCGCGCGCTGCAGTGGCCACCCGAGCGCGCCGCCGCCGTGTGCGGCGTGCCGGTGCAGCAGATCCGGGACCTGGCGCGCGCCTACGGCACCACACGCCCGGCGGCGATCCGCCTGAACTACGGCATGCAGCGCGTGCGGGGCGGCGGCAACGCGGCGCGCGCCGTGGCCTGCCTGCCGGCGCTGGTGGGGGCGTGGCGGCACCGGGCGGGCGGCTTGCTGCTGTCCAGTTCGGGCATGTTCCCGGTGCAACGGGCCGCGCTGTTCCGCCCCGACCTGCTGGGCGATCGAGCGCCGCGCACGATCAACATGAGCACCATCGGCGACGACCTGCTGCGCGACGCATCGTCCGGATTCGGTCCGAAGATCGAGGCGCTGATCGTCTACAACAGCAACCCGGTGGCGGTGGCGCCCGATTCCGGCAAGGTGGTCAAGGGCTTCCAGCGGGACGATCTGTTCACCGTGGTGCTGGAGCACTTCCTGACCGACACCGCCGACCACGCCGACTACGTGCTGCCGGCCACCACGCAGCTCGAGCACTGGGACATCCACACCAGCTACGGCCACACCGACGTGCTGCTCAACCGGCCGGCCATTGCACCGGTGGGCCAGGCGCGCACCAACACCGATGTGTTCCGAGCGCTGGCCGCCCGCATGGGTTTCGACGATGCCTGCCTGCAGGAGGACGACCTGACGCTGTGCCGCACCGCGTTTGGCGACCGGATCGACTTCGGGCAACTGCTCGACGTGGGCTGGGCCACCCTGCCGGTGCCCGACGCACCGTTTGCCGAGGGCGGGTTTCCCACGCCATCGGGCCGGTGCGAGTTCCACAGCGCGCGCCTGGCGGCGCAGGGCCTGGACCCGCTGCCCGACCACCTGCCCAACGCCGAGCCCGGCGGGACCCACCCCGACTACCCGCTGGCCATGATCTCGCCACCGGCACGCAACTTTCTCAACAGCAGCTTCGTCAACGTGCAAAGCCTGCGCGACATCGAGGGTCAGCCGCTGCTGGAAATCCACGCCGACGACGCGAGCGCGCGCGGCATCCGCAGCGGCCAGATGGTGCGCGTGTTCAACGAACGTGGCGAGTACCGATGCGCCGCCGAGGTGTCCTCTCGGGCGCGCCCCGGTGTGGTCAACGGGCTGGGCATCTGGTGGCGCAAGCTGGGGCCGTTCGGCACCAACGTCAACGAAGTCACCAGCCAGCGCCTGACCGACCTGGGCCGGGCACCCACCTTCTACGACTGCCACGTGCAGGTGGCACCGCTGGAGACCGAGGCCTGATGCGCAAAAGCCTCTGGGCACTGTGGCTGTCGTTGCTGGCGGTGGTGGCCATGGCCACCGGCTGCGCGCGCACGCACGGCCCGGGCTACTACTGGCAATCGGTCGCCGGGCACACCGAGCTGATGTGGCGCTCGCGCCCCATCGACCATTGGCTGAGCGACGAGACCACGCCGGCCAACCTTCGCGAGCGGCTGGCGCTGGCGCGGCGCATCCGCGATTTCGCCTCGGCCGAGCTCGGCCTGCCCGACAACGCCAGCTACAAGCGCTACGCCGACCTGGGCCGGCGGGCCGCCGTCTACAACGTGGTGGCAGCGCCCGCGCTGTCGCTGCAACTCAAGACCTGGTGCTTTCCCGTGGCGGGCTGCGTGGGGTACCGTGGCTACTACAGCGAAGCCGATGCGCAGGCCTATGCGCGGCAACTGCGCGAGGGCGAAGGGAGCGAAGACGGTCTGGAGGTGGGCGTGTACCCCGTGCCGGCCTATTCCACGCTGGGCTGGATGAACTGGGCCGGTGGCGACCCGGTGCTCAACACCTTCATCGTCTACCCGGAGGGCGAACTGGCGCGCCTGCTGTTCCACGAGCTGGCACACCAGGTGCTCTACGTGCAGGACGACACCGCGTTCAACGAGTCGTTTGCCACCGCGGTGGAACGGCTGGGTGTGCAGCGGTGGCTGCAGCAAGCCGCGACGCCCGCGGCCCGCGCCGAGTACACCGCGTTCGACCAGCGCCGCCAGGCGTTCAGGGCCCTCACGCGGTCGGTGCGCGACCGGCTTCAGGTGGTCTACAGCGATCCCACGACCGATGAAGCCGGCAAGCTGCAGCGCAAACAGGCGGTCATGGACGACTTCCGGCGCGAGTACGACCAGCTCAAGGCCTTCTGGGGTGGCTTTTCAGGCTACGACCCCTGGGTGGCCCGGGTCAACAACGCGTTGCTGGGCGCCCAGGGCGCCTACGACCGGTTCGTGCCGGGCTTCGAGGCCTTGTTCGAACGCGAAGGCCGCGATTTCGCGCGCTTTTATGATGCGGTGCGTGCGCTGGCCAAACGGCCCAAGGCCGAACGCGAGGCGATCCTGCTCGCGCTGGCACCCACGCGCTGACCACCTGGAGAACACCCCGCCATGGCCGACATCCACATCGAGCGCAAACACGAACTGGGCCTCAAGGGCGCCCGCAAGCTGGCCTGGCAGTGGGCCGAGCAGGCCGAGGAAGAGTTCGACATGAGCTGCACCTACGAGGAAGGCAAGGACGCCGACGAGGTGCAGTTCTCGCGCTCGGGCGTGAGCGGGTGCCTGCGGGTGTCGGGCGATCAGTTCGTGCTGGACGCCAAGCTCGGCTTTCTGCTGGGCGCGTTCAAGGACCGCATCGAGTCCGAGATCGTGAAGAACCTGGACACCCTGCTGGCGGCCGGCAAGCCGGCCGCGAAGAAGGCCGCCGCCAAAAAGAGAGCCGCCTGACCGCGGCACGGTCACCCCGGGGGGAGACCGCACCGCACGGCCGCCAGATCAGCTGAGGCTCTCGATCAGGTCGACGTACTGCTCCATGGCGTCGGCGGCCGAGGTGCCCTTGAGCGTGTTCCACGCGTCCCACTTGGCGCGTCCCACCATGTCGCCGAAGCCGGGCTTCTTCTCGGTGTTGTCGCCGGCCGTGGCCTGCTTGTACAGGCCGTAGATCTTCAGCAGCGTGGCGTTGTCGGGGCGCTCGGCGAGCTTCTTGGAATTGGCGACGGCGGCTTCGAAACGGGCCTTGAGATCGGACATGGGGTCTCCTGGTGGAATGGCGGTTTGTCCCGGTATCTTACGGAGCCATCCGTGCCCAGAATAGAGAACCCACCCGAGGAGACACCATGGATCACCGCGTCGCTGCCGTCACACAGGCCTTGAGCAGCGCGATCGGCCTGGAAGGCGAGCGCATGAGCAAGGTCGACACGGCCTGGCTGCGCATGGATTCGGCGTCCAACCTGATGATGATCGTCGGGGTCTGGGTGCTGCGCCCGGCCATTTCCAGGACCGCACTGGCCGATCGCATCCGCGAGCGGCTGTTGCCCTACCGGCGCTTCACCCAACTGGCGCGGGAAGACGCCGCGGGCGCCGCCTGGATCGACGACCCCGATTTCGACCTCGACCGGCACCTGGTCACCCACCGCCTCAAGCGTGGCAAGGGGCAGACAGAACAGGCCGCGCTGCAGGCCAGGGTGGGCGCGCTGGCCATGCAGCCGCTGGACCACCACCACCCCCTGTGGCGCTTCGAGCTGATCGAGCACTACGACGGTGGCTCGGCCCTGATCGCCCGCATCCACCACTGCATTGCCGATGGCATCGCCCTGATCGGCGTGATGATGAGCCTGGTGGACGGCGGCGCCCTGCCGCCGCAGCGCAAGCGCAAGACCGCAGCACGCCACGAGGGGATGGAGGGGGCGGAAGACTGGCTGGCCGACACGCTGATCCGGCCGCTGGGTGACCTGACCGCGCGTGCGCTGGAGGTGGCCGGGGGCAGCGCGGCGCGTTCGCTGGCCCTCATGTCGGCCCCGCAGCAAACGCTGTCGGGCACCCTGGATCAGGCGGTCGATGTGGCGCGCATCGGTGCGCAGCTGGCCAGCGACCTGTCGGCGCTGGCGCTCATGCCGGACGACTCGGGCACGCGGCTCAAGGGCACGCCCGGCGCCGTGAAGCGGGTTGCCTGGTGCGAGCCGATCCCGCTGGACGCGGTCAAGGCCATCGGCAAGGCGTTCAACGCATCGGTCAACGACGTGCTGATGTCGTGCGTGGCGGGCGCCATCGGAGACTACCTGCGCGGCCTGGGCGACCGCACCGAAGGACAGGAAATCCGGGCCATGGTGCCGATCAACCTGCGGCCCATGGAAGACGCGTGGAAACTGGGCAACCGCTTTGGCCTGGTGCCGCTGCTGCTGCCGATCGGCGTGACCAATCCGGTCGAGCGGCTGTATGCGGTGCGCGCCCGCATGAACAGCCTCAAGGGCAGCCTGCAGCCGCTGCTGACCTTCGGCCTGCTGTCGGTCGCAGGACTGCTGGTCAAGCCGGCCCAGGACGCCCTGCTCAGCCTGTTCGGCCGCAAGACCACAGCCGTGATGACGAACGTGCCGGGGCCGGCCCGCAAGCTGCAGGTGTGCGGCAGCACGCTGGAGCAGACCATGTTCTGGGTGCCGCAGACGGGCACCGTGGGGCTGGGGGTTTCGGTGCTCAGCTACGGCGGCGGGGTGCAGTTCGGCGTGATTGCGGACACCGCGCTGTGCCCCGAACCCCAGGCCATCATCGATGGCTTCACGCCGGCGTTCGAGCAATTGCTGGCGCTCACGCTCATGCTGCCCTGGGGCGACGACTGAAGCGCCGCCGCCGCGTCAGCGGTCGGGCAAGGCGAGGTTGAGGCGCCTGCTGGCGATGTGCAGCAGGCCATCGAAGATCAGGCTTTCCACCAGGTCGACCTCGGTCGACATCGACGGCGCCATCTTCCAGCCCGCGCCCCCCGTCATGTAGACCACCGGCTGCTCGCCGCAGTGGCGGCGCAGGTTCTCCACCATGCGCTGGACCGCGCCGGCAATGGCAAAGGTGCCGCCACTGGTGAGCGCATCGCTGGTGTTGGTGGGGAAGTCGCGCACTTCGCCGGTCGGCACGTGCAGGCCGGCGGTGCCGGATTCGAGGGCCCGCAGCATGATGCCGTGACCCGGGAGGATGATGCCGCCCAGGAACCGGCCCTGCGTGTCGATCGCCTCGACCGTGACCGCGGTGCCCACCATCACCACCACGCAGGGTCTGGCCGGGCCGCGCGCGAGCAGCCGCTGACGGGCCCCGATCATGGCCACCCAGCGGTCCGAGCCCAGCCGGGCGGGGTGGTCGTAGCCGTTGACGAGTCCGGCCTCCTGGTTGCTGGACACCACCCATTGGGGCGTCACGTCCCAGAGTTCCAGCTGTTCCTCGACCCGGCGCTTGACCGCGTCGCCCGCCACCACACAGCCCAGCACCCACTTCGGCGTGGGCAGGCGGCTCCAGTCGCCGTCCTCGAGGGTTTCGATGTTTTCGAGGAACTGGGCACCCTGCACGATGAGTTTCGCGCCGACGTGGGGTTCGTCGTACAGCGCCCATTTCAGGCGGGTATTGCCGACATCCAGGGCAAGAAAGGCCATGGGGCGCGATTATGACCAAGCCGCCCGGGCTCCGGGCGCCGGACGTCAGGTCAGATGAGGCCCAGCAGGCAGGCCCGCTGCACCGCGGCCACCTTGTTGTCGGTCTGAAGTTTGGCCATGGCGTTGGCCAGGTGGTAGTTCACCGTGCGCTCCGACACTTCCATGCGCAGGGAGGTTTCGCGGGCGGTGAGCCCTTCGAACGCCAGGTTGAGGCATTCGAGTTCGCGCGGGCTCAGCGCCAGCCGCTGCTCGGCCAGGGCGCGCTTGAGCATCGGCCACACGTTGAACGCTGACCAGGCCAGGGTGGCGGCCTCCGACCGGCTGCCGAACGCGCGCGGGCTGAACATGAAGCACTCGAAGGCACGGCCGGCGGGCAGGGGAAACGCCACCCGCACGAGGGTCTGGTGGCCATGGGCCAGAAACAGGCGGCGCCAGCGGCTTCCCTGGTCGGCAGCCGACTTGGAGATGTCCTGCCAGGCCACGAGGGGCGCATCGCTCTCGCGCCAGTTGGAGCCGAAATCCCGGCTTTCGGCCAGCGCCTCGGCCGCCAGCAGCACCCGGGGCGGGTGGGCGGCCAGCACGTCGCGTTTTTCGCGCGGGCCGAGCGGGTCGGGGCCCAGCACCACCAGGGCCTCGACCCCCTGCTCGCGCAGCGCACAAAGCCAGTCGGCCAGGATGCTGTCGACCCCCACACTGTCAAAGTTGACAGGGAGGGTCATGCACCACCCCCCCCATGGGGGCGCAGAATGCGCGCAGCCGGGGAGGCCGAGGTATTTCGCGCAGGGCGCACGACTGAACAGGAGAGCATGTTGCGGCTGGACCGGTTGCAGATGAGGAACACGCTGGCGCGTTGGCGCCAATGGTGGCGCGACGAGATCGTCGACACGCCCCTGGAGCCCATTTTGCATCCATCTCCCTGGCGGCTGCTGTGGATCGGCATCTTCACGTTCTGCGGGCACCTGCTCTTCTACTGGATCTGGGCCATCGCGATTCCCCAACCCCACGAGAACCTGTTGATCCGCGTGTTCATGGCCTTCACCGCACTGATCTACCTGATGCCGGGCCTGCGGCGCGACCCGACGTCGACCCAGAGCGGGCGTCTGTTCACCCTGGCCACATGGATCCAGCTGCCGTGGTTCTTCACCTGGATGTACTGCATGAACGGGGGCAATCCGGTCTGGCTGGGGAGTATGGCGGCCATGGTGCTGATCTACTACCACGCCACCGACTGGCGGCTGGCCACGCTGGGCCTGATCACCGGCGGTGCGGCAGGCGCCATGACCGCAAGCCTGGGCGGCATCGAGGCGATCGGTCCGTCGCAGCCGATGGCCAACGTCGTCGTGATCGCGTTCGCCTGGATGATGGGCCTCATGCTCGGTGTGTCCAGCGCCAACCTGCGCCGTGCCCGATTGCTCAACACACTGTCCACCATGGGCGTCATGGCCCACGAACTTCGCACCCCGCTGGCCACGGTCAACCTGATGGGCGACGTGCTGCGCAATCTGGCCCAGAACGATGTGAGCGACACCAAGCGAAAGCGGTTCGAGGAGCTGTCAACCCGCTTGCAGAACCTCGTTCGCAGCATGAACCGGCAGATCGACACCCAGATTTCCAACGCCCAGCTGATGCGGCTGCCGCGCGAGAACCTGCCGATCCAGGCCGCCGAACTGGTGCAGGAGGTGCTGGCCAACTACCCCTACCGGAGCTCCCGCGAGCGCGATTGCGTGCGCGTTCAGGTGCAGCAGGATTTCTGTTTCATGGGCTCGCGCTCGCTGTTCGCCCAGGTGGTGACCAACCTGATCAAGAACGCGCTTCATGCCCTGGCCGCTGCCAGCACGGCGCCACAGCCCGGGGATCTGAGGGTGGACGTCGGCATCCACCACGGCAAGGGCCGCATTGCCGTGTCGGATGACGGCATCGGCATCTCCCACGAGCTTCAATCGCGCATCTTCGAGCCGTTTTATTCCACCCAGGCTGGCGCCGGCAATGGCCTGGGCCTGACGTTCTGCAAGAACGTGGTCGAGGCCGCCCACGGTCGCATCAGCGTTCACTCCGAGCCCGGACTGGGCGCGGTGTTCATGATCGACCTCCCCCTGATCACCTCTGGTGCGCCCGCACGCGCCGCCCACCCTGCCTGACCGCCATGGCCCTCACCCTGTCCCTTTTTCAGCGCCCTGGCGCCGTGCTGTTTCTCGACGACGATCCCGATTACCTCGAGATGCTCGGCATGGTGGTGCCTGCACAGACCCAGGTCGAGCTGTACTCACGCCCCTCGGGGTTCCTGGCCCGCATGCAGTCCGAACCCGCCCGCTGGGAAGCCGATGCGGCCCAGCAGTTGCAGATGATCGACCGATGGCGCCAGGGCCAGCCGCTGTTGCCCCAGGTGCTGCGCTACTGGGCCACCCAGCCTGAGCGCTACCGGCTGGCGCAGATCTGCGTGGTGGACTACGCCATGCCGGGCACCGACGGTCTGAGCGTGCTCAACACGCTGCTGGACTGGCCGGGCTCGCGGGTGCTGCTCACGGGACAGGCCGACGAGCAGATCGCCATCCAGGCGTTCAACAACGGACTGATCGACCAGTTCGTGCCGAAGCAGGCGACCGACATCACCCGCCACCTGCTCGGCGTGCTTCGCCGGCTCGCGCAGGCACCGCACCCCAGGCTCAACACCCTGTGGCGCGCGGTGTTGCGCCCGCACCAGATTTCGCTGCTGCAGATTCCATCGGTGGCGCAGTGGCTGCGCGATTACACCCACCACCAGTGGGTCGAGTACGTCGTGCTGGGCGAGCCGTTCGGCCTGCTCGGGCTCGATGCCCGCGGCGGCGCCCACTGGCTGCAGCTGGAGCCGACCGCCAGCCTCGCCGATCTGGCCGAGCTGGCAGCCTCGGCGGCGCTGGGCATGGATGTGGTGCAGGCCGTGCGCGACGGCCGAAGGCTGGCCGCCGTCGAACTGCACCAGCAGCTGGGCCTGCGCGGTGCGGTGCGCACCGCCCCGGCCACCTCCATCGGTGAGGACGGTCTTCTCATGGCCGCCGCGTTCGCGCTGGCCCCGAACGACATGCCTCAACCGGTTTACGCTTACCAGCACTTCCTGCAGGAAGAAAACCACCGCAGCGTGCACGACCACTGAGGCGCCGGGTCGTCACTCAACCGACGCGGCACGCGCACGGCGTGCGATCGGCCAGTCCCAGGGTTGCACGATCGGCGCGACCTCGGCCAGCACGGTCTCGATGTGGGTCAACTCGGCATCGGTCAGCGACGAGCTCAGCGTCAGCCGCACCATGGCGCGGTTGCGGCTGGTGGCCGGTGCACAGAAGATGGCGCCAAAGACACCGCGCGCCTCGAGTTCGTCGCGCAGGCGCATGGTGGCGGGCTCGCTGCCCGCCTCCAGCGAGATGATCTGCTCGGTGCCCTGGTGGATCGGGTAGCCCAGGTCGCTCAGGCGCTCGCGCAGCCGGCGTGTGATGGCATGCAGGCGCTTGCGTGGTTCATCGGCGCGCTGCAGCACGTCCACCGTGGCGCGCAGGCCGGCCACTTCGTGCGGCAGCAGGCACGAGCTGAAGATGTTCGGGAAGCTGGCGCTCAACACGTAGTAGCGCATGCCCGTCGGCATGGTGAAGAACCCGGCCCGGCCAGCCATGGCCTTGGCGAGGCTGGCGGTGATGAAGTGCACACGGTGGCTCAGCCCGAGTTCGGCACACAGGCCCGCGCCCTTCGGCCCGTGGGTGCCGAGCGAATGCGATTCGTCCACCAGGATCATGGCGCCATGCTTTTCCACCACCTCCACCATCTCTCGCAGCGGACAGACCGCCCCCGTGGTGCTGTAGACGGAGTCGACCACCACCACGCCCGGCCCCTTGCGGGCCAGCAACCGATCGAGGTGGGCCGGGTCGTTGTGGCGGAACGCATGCGCCGGCGCGCGTGCGGCGTGCGCACCCTCCCACAGCGAGGTGTGCGCCAGGGTGTCGAGGTACACGGGGGTGTCGGGGTTGGCGATGGACTGCAGCAGCCCGACATTGGCCGCATAGCCGGACTGGCAGATCAGCGCGTCGTCCTTGCCCACCCAGTCGGCCAGCGCCATTTCGAGCGAGCGCGATGGGTGCTGCTGAAGCACGAACACCCCCGACTGGACCACGAACTCGCTGTTGCGCGTGAGGGCACTCACCTGCGCCGACACGATGTCCGGGTGACCCGTGACGCTCAGGTAGTCGTTGCCGTCGAGCCGCACCGCATTGGGGCCCGGCTGGCTGCCATGCAGCACGAACTTTCCGCCCCACTGCCCTTCCCAGCGGGGCGTGAATTCCCGCTCGATGCGGGCGCGCAAGACCGGATTCATTTCAGGGTCTTTGGGAGCGACCCTTTCCAGCATTCCCAACGTTTCCATGGAGTTCTCCTAGACAGACAGAGAACCCGATTGAAAAAAAGAATGTGTGATCTTCCGCACGAACCCTGTCAGGTCTGACAGGGGGTGTGACGCTTTCGTCTCAAGTTTGGGCTGGGGCAGCCGACCAATGGTCGGATGTGCGTGACGTTTTCGTCACGGCGTGCCGCCATCACTTCTGGCGCCATGGGAGCCCGCGCCAGCGCCAGCCGCTCTGCGTGCCCCGGTGGGCATGCTCGTCGGGGTCGCCTTCGAACCCCTCCAGAATGTTGTAGGCCGTCAGCCCCAATGCCGTGGCTCGCTGGGCGGCAGCGATCGACCGCACGCCGCTTCGACACAGCATCAACAGCGGCCGCCCGCCTTCGGCGGCCGCCCTGGCCTGGTCGTCGAACGCGGGATTGGGCTGCATGCCGGGCCACTGCTTCCAGGCGGCCGGCACGGCGCCGGGCACAAAGCCGACCCACTCGCGCTCCGCGTCGGTGCGCACGTCCACCAGCACGGCACGGCGTTCCTGCGCCCATTGCCACGCCAGCTCGGGCGTCACGTCGCCCGCATAGGTACCGGCGTGCGGCCCGGCGGGCGAGCGGGGGTCCGGCAAGGCGTCACCGCCCGCGTCGTGGCGCAATCCCGATGTGAGGTTGGCCGGAACGGCTTCATCGATGCGCCGCGGCCGCGGCAGGTTCAGGCTGTTCATCAGCGCGACGAACTCGGCCTCGCTGCGCCCGGCCACCCGGGCGTTGTGGCGCTTTTCATGTCCGATGGTGGAGTGGGTCCGGCCGTGGTAGTCGTGCCCGGGCCAGACGACCGTGTCGTCCGGCAGGGCAAAGAGGACCTCGGTCAGGCTGCGGTAGAGGTCGTGCGCGCTGCCCGACTGGAAGTCGGTGCGGCCACAGCCACCGATGAGCAGGGTGTCACCGGTGAACACCTGCCCGCGCCAGACGAAGCTCATGCTGCCGGCGGTGTGCCCGGGCGTGTGCAGCGCGCGCAATGTCTCGCCGCCGAACCGCAGCTCATCGCCGTGCTGCAACTGCACCGCGGCGGTGCCGATGCCGCAGCCGGACGGGGCGGCACTGCGGGCACCGGTGTGCTCGACCAGGCGCCCGGCGCTGGTGATGTGGTCGGCATGCGCATGCGTCTCGATGGCCCACACCAGGCGCAGGCCGCGCGATTGCAGCGCTTCGAGGTCGCGCGCCAGGTGCTCGTCGACCGGATCGATGATCAGGGCCTCCCCGCTGGCCGGATCGCCAAGCAGGTAGGTGTAGGTGCTCGACGCGGGATCGAACAACTGGATGGGGCTGGGGGACATGTCCGGGGTGGCTTGCTGGTGGGTGGCGGGTGCCAATGATGGTCGATCGGATCCGGATTTCACAAAGGCCTTCAAGAAAATTCACGCGGAACCCGCTTCCGGGGATCTGAGGGGTTCCAACAGGCTGTCGGAAGCTGACACCTTCTGCGGAGTTGGTGAAAACCCTGTCTTGGTAAGCATGCTTGCGGACGGATGATGACCCTTTACCCCGACCCACCCAGGAGACAACCTCGATGAGCGAAAAGAAAACCGCCACGTCGCGCCGCGGCGTACTGAAGGGCGCTGCCGTTGCCACCGGCGCCATGGCCGTGCCCATGGTGGCCACCGCCCAGACCACCACCCTGCGCTTCCAGTCCACCTGGCCTGCCAAGGACATCTTCCACGAGTACGCCAACGACTTCGCCAAGAAGGTGAACGACATGGCCGGCGGCAAACTCAAGATCGAGGTGCTGCCCTCCGGTGCCGTGGTGCCGGCGTTCCAGCTGCTCGAAGGTGTGGCCAAGGGCACGCTGGACGGCGGCCATGGCGTGGTGGCCTACCACTACGGCAAAAACTCCGCGCTGGCCCTGTGGGGTTCCGGCCCGGGCTTCGGCATGGACCCGAACATGCTGCTGTCGTGGCACTACTACGGCGGCGGCAAGGACATGCTCGACGAGATCTACAAGAGCCTGAACTTCGACGTGGTGTCGTTCCTGTACGGCCCCATGCCCACCCAGCCGTTCGGCTGGTTCAAGAAGCCGATCGCCAAGGCCACCGACGTCAAGGGCACCAAGTTCCGCACCGTGGGCCTCGCGGTGGACATGTACACGGCCATGGGCGCCGCGGTGAACCCGCTGCCCGGCGGCGAGATCGTGCCGGCGCTGGACCGCGGCCTGATCGACGGCGCCGAGTTCAACAACGCCACCTCCGACCGCCTGCTGGGCTTCCCGGACGTGGTCAAGAACTGCATGCTGCAGAGCTTCCACCAGAGCACCGAGCAGTTCGAGATCCTGTTCAACAAGACGAAGTACAACGCCCTGGCGCCCGAGCTCAAGGCCATCATCGACTACGCGGTGCAGGCTGCCAGCGCCGACATGAGCTGGAAAGCCATCCAGCGCAACAGCCAGGACTACATCGAGCTGAAGAAAGCCGGCGTGAAGTTCTACAAGACGCCCGACGCCGTGCTCAAGGCCCAGCTCACCTCCTGGGACGAGATCATGAAGAAGAAGGGTGGCGAGAACCCGATGTTCCAGAAGATCCTGGACAGCCAGAAAGCGTTTGCCCAGCGCGCCGGTGCGTGGCAGAACGACTACCTGGTCGACTTCAAGATGGCCTACAACCACTACTTCGGCCGCGGCGCCAAGAAGAGCTGATCTTCGGCCCTGCCCAGAGAGGGCGCCTGCGGGCGCCCTTTTCCGTTTCCGGTGAACCGTCATGCAAAAACTACTCCTCGCGGTTGACGCCCTGTCGACCTGGTTCGGCAAGGCCTGTGCCTGGTCCGTGATCGCGCTGACCCTCCTCATCAGCTGGGAGGTGTTCTCCCGCTACGTGATGAACAACCCCCACGCCTGGGTGCTCGACGCCCAGATCATGCTGTACGGCCTGCTGTTCATGACGGCGGGGGCCTACACGCTGGCCAAGAACGGGCACGTGCGGGGCGATGTGCTTTACGGCTTCTTTCAGCCGCGCACGCAGGCGACCATCGACCTGGTGCTCTACATCGTGTTCTTCCTGCCGGGCATCGTTGCGCTGACCTGGGCCGGCTGGGAGTTCGCCAATGCGTCGCTGGCCATCCGCGAGCAGACCTTCAACGCCGACCCGCTGCCGGTGTACCCGTTCAAGTTCGTGGTGCCGGTGGCCGGGGCCTTCCTGCTGCTGCAGGGCATCGTCGAGATCATCCGCTGCGTGATCTGCCTGCAGACCGGGCAGTGGCCTGCGCGCGGTGAAGACGTCGAGGAAGTCGACGTGGACAAGCTCAAGGAGATGGTGCACGTCAAGGACGCCGACATCGAAGCCCTGGACAAGCTCGTGGTGAAGAAGGGGAGCCAGGCATGACGATCCGCAAGGAACTCTGGTTCGGCTTCGTCCTGATGGGGCTGATCATTGCCGCTGCGGCCGGCATGGTGATCAGCGTCGACGAAATGACCAATGGCCACTACGGCCTGCTGATGCTGTCGCTGGTGGTCGTGGCCATCATGCTGGGATTCCCCACCGCCTTCACGCTGATGGGCATGGGGATGATCTTCACGTTCTTCGCCTACCACTCCGGCGACCAGACGGCGGCCGGGGCGATCCGTCAGACGCTCGACCTGATGGTGCAGCGCGCGTTCTCGGTGATGGCCAACGACGTGCTGATCTCGATCCCGCTGTTCGTGTTCATGGGCTACCTCGTCGAACGCGCGAACCTGATCGAAAAACTGTTCCGCAGCCTGCACCTGGCGCTCGCACGCGTGCCGGGCTCGCTGGCGGTGGCCACGCTGGTGACCTGTGCGGTGTTCGCCACCGCGACCGGCATCGTCGGCGCGGTGGTCACGCTGATGGGCCTGCTGGCGCTGCCGCAGATGCTCAAGGGCGGTTACGACGTGCGCCTGTCCGCCGGGTCGATCACCGCGGGTGGTTGCCTGGGCATCCTGATTCCGCCGTCGGTGCTGCTGATCGTGTACGGCGCCACCGCCGGCGTCTCGGTGGTCAAGCTGTACGCCGGCGCGCTGTTCCCGGGCCTGATGCTGGCCGGTCTGTACATCGTCTACGTGATCATCGTCGCCAAGATCAAGCCGGCCTGGGCGCCGCCGCTGACCGCCGAACAGCGGGCCGTGCCACTGCCCGAGCCGCTGCTCAAGGTGGGTGCCACCGCCGGCAAATCGGCCGTGCTGGGCCTGCTGCGCGCGCTCAAGGGCCGCAACAACCAGAACGTCTCCACCCGCTACCTGCTGGGGCAGCTGGCCATCGTGGCGGCGCCCGCCGTGCTGTTTGCCGCGGTGGCGTTGATGAGCTACCAGAGCGCCACCCGGGTGGTGGTCGAAGAGGCCGTGTCGAGCGAACTCGAGGCCCTGGGTGGCGCATCGGACCGCGAGGCCGCCACCGGCCTGGCCGAACCGCCCGCCGCTGGCGGTGCCACCGAGGAAGAAGAAGGTGGCCTGGCCGAGCCACCCACCGAGGAGGGCGAAGCCGAGGGCGGGCTGGCCGAGCCGCCGGCCGAAGAAGGCGCCCTGGCCGAACCCGAGGGCACCGAAGCCGAAGAGACGCCGGCACCCGCGGCCGCGGGCGGCCTGGCCGAGCCGCAGGCCGAAACGGCGCCGGCCGCCGATGCCGAACCCCCGAAGGCATCGACCGGTTACTGGATCGGTCTGGCGATCGGCGCCCTGGCGCTGGCGGTCTTCTATGCGCTGCTGAGCTACGCGCGGCTGGAGATCTTCAAGATGCTGCTCTCCAGCTTCTTCCCGCTGCTGGTGCTGATCATGGCCGTGCTCGGCTCGATCGTGTTCGGTCTGGCCACACCCACCGAGGCCGCGGCCGTGGGCGCAATGGGCGGTTTCCTGCTGGCCATCGCCTACCGTCAGCTGACCTTCAACGTGGTCAAGGAAAGCGTGTTCCTGACGGCCAAGACCAGCGCCATGGTGTGCTGGCTGTTCGTGGGTTCGGCCATCTTCTCGGCCGCGTTCGCGCTGCTGGGCGGCCAGGAGCTGGTGGAACAGTGGGTGCTGGGCATGAACCTGTCCAAGACCGAGTTCCTGATCCTGTCGCAGGTCATCATCTTCATCCTGGGCTGGCCGCTGGAGTGGACCGAGATCATCGTGATCTTCATGCCGATCTTCATTCCGCTGCTGGACAACTTCGGGGTCGACCCGCTGTTCTTCGGCCTGCTGGTGGCGCTGAACCTGCAGACGGCCTTCCTGAGCCCGCCGGTGGCCATGAGCGCCTTCTACCTGAAGGGCGTGGCCCCCAAGCACGTGACGCTGAACCAGATCTTTGCCGGCATGCTGCCGTTCATGGGCATTCAGGTCGTGGCCATCGTGCTGCTCTACATCTTCCCCGAGATCGGCATGTGGCTGCCGTCGGTGCTCTACAACTGATGCACCTCCGGCGGCGAACGCCGCCCATCCCGGCAAGGGGCGCTTCGGCGCCCCTTTTTTTGTGGAAAGCCGTTACCATTGACGTTTACGTTAACGTCAAGTCCCGCCTGCCCGGTTAGGGTAGTGCCCGATCACCCCACCGGAGACGCCATGCCACGCCAGAGCGACGTCCGCCTGCCCTTTGCCGAGCGGTTGCTGCGCGCGCCCAAAGGCAGCGCCTGGCACGCGTGGCAGATCGATCCGGACGCCGACAAGCCCCAGGTGTCGCTGAAGTCGCTCGACCCCGCCGCCAAGCCGTTTTCAGGCGGGGACAAGGCCGCCGACCGGACCGCCCTGGACACCCTGGCGGGGGAAATCGACGCGCTGCAGAACGTGTTCTACCCCGATGCACGCTACAAGCTGCTGGTGGTGCTGCAGGGCACCGACACCTCTGGCAAGGACGGCACGGTGCGGGGCGTGTTCTCGCGCACCAGCCCGCTGGGCATGCGCACCGTGGGCTGGAAGGCACCGACCGAGCGCGAACGGGCCCACGACTTCCTCTGGCGCATCCACCAGGCGGTGCCGGGGGCCGGCGAGATCGTGGTGTTCAACCGCAGCCACTACGAGGACGTGCTGGTGCCAGCCGTGAACGGGTGGGTCGACAAGGCCACGGTGCGCCAGCGCTTCGACCAGATCAACCAGTTCGAGCGCCTGCTGGCCGAAACCGGCACCGTGATCCTGAAGTTCATGCTGCACATCGGGTTCGATGAGCAGCGGCAGCGGCTGCAGGACCGCGTGGACGACCCCGACAAGCACTGGAAATTCAGCCTCGGCGATCTGGAGGTGCGCAAGCAATGGCCGCAGTACCAGAAGGCCTACGAAGACCTGCTGGGGGCCACGAGCACGCCCTGGGCACCCTGGAACGTGGTGCCTGCCAACAGCAAGACGCACCGCAACCTCATGATCGCGACCATTGTGCGCGACACGCTCAAGGCGCTTGAGCTGCGATTCCCGCCCGAAGACCCTGCGCTGAAAAACCTGCGCATCGCCTGACTTCCCCAAGACAATCCGACACCGAGACAAGCACCATGACCCAGCTGTCCGCCGACTACCAGGCCCTGGCCAACTACCGCCCCACCCACAAGGTCCGCTTCGTCACGGCCGCGAGCCTGTTCGACGGGCACGACGCCGCCATCAACATCATGCGCCGCATCCTGCAGGGCATGGGCGCCGAGGTGATCCACCTCGGGCACAACCGCAGCGTCGACGAGGTGGTGACCGCCGCGCTCCAGGAGGACGTGCAGGGCATTGCCATCAGCTCTTACCAGGGGGGCCACGTCGAGTACTTCAAGTACATGGTCGACCTGCTCAAGGCCCGTGGTGGCGCGCACATCCAGGTGTTTGGCGGCGGCGGCGGGGTGATCGTCCCGAGCGAGATCCAGGAGCTCCAGGCCTACGGCGTGGCCCGCATCTACAGCCCCGAGGACGGGCAGCGCATGGGCCTGGCCGGCATGATCGGCGAGATGGTCATGCGCTGCGACCAGGACCTGTCGGGCCACGCGCCCCGTGCGCTGGCGGCGGTGCAGGGCCACGGCGAGATGGCGTGGCGCTCGCTGGCGCAGCTCATCACCGTGATCGAGAACGGCAAGGCAGACCCGGGTCTGCTGCAACAGGTTCGGGACAGCGCGGGCAAGACCCGGGTGCCGGTGCTGGGCATCACCGGCACGGGCGGAGCGGGCAAATCCTCGCTCACCGACGAACTGGTCCGCCGCCTGCGGCTGGACCAGGGCGATGACCTGCGGGTGGCGATCATCAGCATCGACCCGTCCCGCCGCAAGAGTGGCGGCGCCCTGCTGGGCGACCGCATCCGCATGAACGCGATCGGCCCGTGGCAACAGGGCCCGCGCGTGTTCATGCGCAGCCTGGCCACGCGCGACTTCGGCAGCGAGATCAGCGCCGCGCTGCCCGACGTGATCGCGGCCTGCAAGACCGCAGGGTTCGACCTGGTGGTGGTGGAAACCTCGGGCATCGGCCAGGGCGACGCGGCGATCGTGCCGCACGTCGACGTGCCGATGTACGTGATGACGCCCGAGTTCGGCGCCGCCAGCCAGCTCGAGAAGATCGACATGCTCGACTTTGCTGAGTTCGTCGCCATCAACAAGTTCGACCGCAAGGGCGCGGCCGACGCGCTTCGCGACGTGGCCAAGCAGGTCCAGCGCAACAAGGAAGCCTGGGGCAAGCGCCCCGAGGACATGCCGGTCTTCGGCACCATGGCCGCCCGCTTCAACGACGACGGCGTGACCGCGCTGTACCAGTCGCTCAAGCTGCGGCTGACCGAACTCGGCCTGGCCCTGAAAACCGGCCGGCTGCCGGCGGTGGCGGTCCGGCACAGCACCAACCAGACACCCATCGTGCCGGCGGCGCGCACACGCTACCTGGCCGAAATCGCCGACACCGTGCGCGGCTACAAGCGCAAGGTGCACCAGCAGGCCCGGCTGGCGCGCGAGATCCAGCAGCTGTACGCCACGGCCGGCATGCTCAGGGCCGACAAGGCCGGGCGGCCCAAGGCGGCCGAGGCGGTGATCGACCTGGCGCAGGTGCGCGAGTTCGATCAGGACCCGGCCGCCCGCAAGCTGCTGCAGCAGTGGCCCGACATGCAGAAGGCCTACGCCGGCGACGAATACGTGGTGAAGATCCGCGACAAGGAAATCCGCACCGCGCTGACCACCCGCAGCCTGTCGGGCACCGTGATCCGCAAGGTGGCCCTGCCCCGTTTCGAGGACCACGGCGAGATCCTGAAATGGCTGATGCTGGAGAACGTGCCCGGCAGTTTCCCCTACACCGCCGGCACCTTCGCCTTCAAGCGCGAGGGCGAGGACCCGACGCGCATGTTCGCCGGCGAGGGCGATCCGTTCCGCACCAACCGGCGATTCAAGCTGTTGTCCGAGGGCATGCCGGCCAAGCGCCTGTCCACCGCGTTCGACTCGGTCACCCTGTACGGCAACGACCCGGACCCGCGGCCCGACATCTACGGCAAGGTGGGCAACTCGGGGGTGAGCATCGCCACGCTCGACGACATGAAGGTGCTGTATGGCGGGTTCGATCTCTGCCATCCGGCCACGTCGGTGTCGATGACGATCAACGGCCCGGCGCCCAGCATCCTGGCCATGTTCATGAACACGGCCATCGACCAGAACCTGGAGAAGTTCAAGGCCGACAACGGCCGCGAGCCCACCGACACCGAGGCCGCCAAGATCCGTGAATGGGTGCTGGCCAACGTGCGGGGCACCGTGCAGGCCGACATCCTCAAGGAAGACCAGGGCCAGAACACCTGCATCTTCAGCACCGAGTTCAGCCTGAAGGTGATGGGCGACATCGCCAGCTACTTCGTGCACCACGACGTGCGCAACTTCTACTCGGTCTCCATCTCGGGCTACCACATCGCCGAAGCCGGCGCCAACCCGATCAGCCAGCTGGCGTTCACGCTGTCCAACGGCTTCACCTTCGTGGAGGCGTACCTGGCGCGCGGCATGCACATCGACGACTTCGCGCCCAACCTGAGCTTCTTCTTCAGCAACGGCATGGACCCCGAATACACCGTGATGGGCCGCGTGGCGCGCCGCATCTGGGCGGTGGCCATGCGCGAGAAGTACGGCGCCAACGAGCGCAGCCAGAAGCTGAAGTACCACATCCAGACCAGCGGCCGCAGCCTGCATGCGCAGGAGATCCAGTTCAACGACATCCGCACCACGCTGCAGGCGCTGATTGCGATCTACGACAACTGCAACAGCCTGCACACCAACGCGTTCGACGAGGCGATCACCACGCCGACCGAGGAATCGGTGCGCCGCGCGATGGCCATCCAGCTGATCATCAACCGCGAGTGGGGGCTGGCCCGCAACGAGAACCCCAGCCAGGGCAGCTTCATCATCGAGGAACTGACCGAGCTGGTCGAGGAAGCGGTGCTGGCCGAGTTCGAGCGCATCGCCGAACGCGGCGGCGTGCTGGGCGCCATGGAAACCGGCTACCAGCGCGGCCGCATCCAGGACGAGTCGATGCATTACGAAATGCTCAAGCACACCGGCGAGCTGCCCATCATCGGCGTGAACACCTTCCGCAACCCCCACGGCGATCCGATTCCGCAGACGCTCGAACTGGCGCGATCGACCGAGGAAGAAAAGCAGAGCCAGTTGCAACGGCTGCAGGATTTCCATGCGCGGCACGCCCACGAGGCGCCGGCCATGCTCGAGCGCCTGAAGCAAGCGGTGATCGACAACCAGAACGTCTTCGAGGTGCTGATGGACGCCGTGCGCTGCTGCTCGCTGGGGCAGATCACGAACGCCCTCTTCGAGGTGGGCGGCCAGTACCGCCGCAACATGTGAGGCCCGGCTTCGCGTGCGCGCCGTCGTCCTGAACCCGCAGGCGCGGGGTGGACGCGCAGACCGTCTGCTGCCGGGATTGAAAGACGCCCTGCCACCGGATGTCGTTCTGCATGTGCCCGACGGCATCGAGGCCGCGCTGCGGGTGTTGCGGGGCCTGCCCGAGGGCAGCCGGGTGGTGGCCGTCGGCGGTGACGGCACGCTGCACCGCTGGCTGCCGGCCCTGGTGGACCGGGATCACGAACTGGGGGTGGTGCCCATGGGCAGCGGCAACGACGTGGCGCGTGCGCTCGGGTTGCGGGGCAAGCAGCCGATGGACTGGGTCGTGCACGCCCTCAACGGGCCGCCCTCCTTCATGGACCTGGGCAGCGTGGCGTGGCACGATGCCGATGGCAAGCGCCGCGAAACGCTGTTTCTCTCCAGCCTCACCGCCGGCTTCGACGCGGCCGTGGTGCGCCGGGCCCTCCTCGGCCCGCCCGCCCTGCGAGGACTGCCCCGCTACCTCTGGGCCACGCTGGGCGAGCTGGCTTCGCTGCGAACGTGGTCACTCGATGTCACGGTGGACGGCCTGCCGGTCCATGCCGGCCCGGGCCTGTTTGCCTCGAGCCTGAACACCCCCACCTTCGGCAGCGGCATGCCGGCGACGCCCGGCGCGCGCATCCACGACGGGCTGCTGAACCTGCTGCTGGCCGGCCCGTTCGACCGGCTGGGCGCGCTGTGCATGCTGCCGCGCCTGCTGACCGGCACCCACCTGGGTCATCCCCGCATCCGCACCCAGGCGTTCGAGGAGATGACCGTGCTCGGCCGGGGCGATCTGCCGCTGGCCGCCGATGGCGAGTGGCTCGGGCTGGCGCGTTCGTTCACCGTGTCGGTTCGCCGATCGGCGCTGCGCGTGGTTCAGAAGGGATAGGCCGCCGCGCCCCGTCTGTCGACGATCACCGCGGCATCGCCCGTCACGATCACGCCCTTGCCGGGCCCCGGGCGCACGGTCACGCGCCGGTAGCCCGGGGCGCCCAGGTCCATGCCATCGCGGGGAACTTCACCGCTCGCCACCCGTTCGGCCAGGCGGTTCAGCGCAAAGCCTGCGTGGCGGGGGTCCCAGAAACCGATCGCCTGGATCACACCCGCTTGCAGCAGCGGCTTGCTGCGCTCGGGCAGACCGGTGCCGACCACGCACACCTTGCCGGTGAGCCCGGCTTCCTGCACCGCGCGACCGATGCCGATCACGTCGCTGGAGGCCGACCCCTGAAAGCCTTTGATGTCCGGATGGCGCTTGAGCAGTTCGTGCGCGCGCACATAGGCCTGTGCCGCGTTGTCGTTCGACTCGTTGAGCGGCTCCACCAATTGCAGGCCGGGGTGCCGGCGCGCATTGGCCACCGCGCCATCGATCCACCGCAGGTGGGTGCGGCTGCCGCGGGTGCCCACGAAAGTGGTCCATTTGCCCTGACCCCCCATGCACCGGGCCAGCCGCTCGTGCAGGGCCGCGCCGAAAGCGGGGTTGTCGAAAGCCTCGAGGTCGGCCTGCGTGTGCACCTGGTTGTCGGCCTCGTGGGTGACCACGGTGATGCCGCGTTCGAGCGCACGCCGGGCGACGTCTTCGATGGCGGCGGGATCGGTCGGCACGATCGCGATGGCCTTGGGCGACGACCGGATGACGTCTTCGATGAGCGCGGCCTGCAAGGCGGGTTCTGCGCGGGCCGGCCCGACCTGCCTGGCCTTCAGCGCCCCCGGCTGGGCCGCATGGGCCGCCACGCCCTGCGCCATGCGGTCGAACCAGGGAAGGGGCGACACCTTGACCACGGTGACGATGCCGCCGCTGGCCTGGGCCTGCGCCCAAGGGGCCGACAGCACGAGAGCCGCACCGGTCAGCAGGGTGCGAAGCGGGAATGAGGACATGGCGAGCTCCGGACAAAGATGCCCCAAGGGCGGGGCAAGCAGTCTAGGCAAGCCGGAGCAGGCGTACGGGCCAGGGTATCTGGTGCCAGCGGCCTGGCCGCGCCTCAGGCCAGGGGCAGGTTGAGCAACAGGTTTTGCGGCTTGAGCCTCAACAGGCCCTGGTCGTTCATGGCAAGGCCCAGGTAGACCGGCTTGCCACGCAGGTCTTCGCGCTGCTGCATCGGGTCGGCAAATCGCAGGCGAAACAGGCTGATGAGGCGCTGCAACCGGGCCTCGTCCACCGGCCGTCCTTCGTACAGGTCGTTCAACAGCGCGGTGGCCTCGACGTCCAGACCGATGTGCCAGCGCCAGGCCGGGTCGTCCACCCGGGGCTCGGGTTCGATCTCCACCACCACACCTTGCAGGTGGGCGGTCCAGCGCTCCAGCACCTGCGCCAGCGCCTTCAGGCCGGACTGCGACCGGTTCATGGTGAGCACCAGCCCGTGGGACAGGTGCTGCTGCACCGTGTGCGTGAGATCGAGCACGAAACGGTGGTCGTTGGCCTGGTCGCGTTGCGCCTTGTAGGCCTCGGCCGTGTCCTCGGTGAGCACCTGCAGGTCGACACCGCGAAGCGTGGCGCCCGCCTGCTTGAGGAGTGAACCGATGCTGCCCAGGCCGGCGGTTTCGTGCAGCCGGTCCAGCGTCTCGGCGTCGCCGGCCAGCACCCGCCCGTCCTGCACCCGGACGCGCTGCCGGCGAAACAGAAGCTCGGCCGCCCGCCACACCCAGGCGTCGTCCACGTCCTTGAGCACCTGCGTCAGGATGGCCTGGACCAGCAGGTCCAGGAACAGCGGGGGCAGCTCGATCCCGCCGCGGCGGAACAACCCGGCCCAGGCGGCTTCGAGGGTGCCCGCCCGCTGAACCGTGTCGCGCAGCCGAAGAAAGTGGCGCCAGTTCTCGCGCACGTCGGGGTCGGCCATGGCCTCGACCTGTCCGGCAATGACGGTGCGCAGCGGATCGTCGATCAAGGCTTCGTGCAGGGCGCGCTCGGCCACACAGGACTCGGGCACCAGCGCGAGTTCGGGGCGCAACAGCCAGTGCCGCCAATAGGCCGGGGTCGGCTTGAGCCAGCCTCTTTCATCGGTGTCGAGGTGCCGGGCGCCGCTGGCGGGCCAGGGCGTGGGGGGAAGGGTCGTCATGCGGACAGGGAGTGAATGGGCCGGGCGGTGGCCAGGGCGTCGCCCGCGGATTGTCGATCACCGGCCGCACCGTCGGCGCCGCAGGGCCTTGGGCACGTGGCGGGCCGGCGGTCGGTGGCGCTGGCCGTGAGACACTTGGCGGCGGTGTCCAACCCCACCCGGATTCAGGCCGGCTTTCCTGCATGCAGCCCTCGATCGTCCCCGCTCCCGTGGCCCTCATCGGCGCGCCCACCGACATCGGTGCGGGCTCGCGCGGCGCCTCGATGGGGCCCGAGGCCTTGCGGGTGGCGGGGCTGGCTTCGGTGCTCGGCTCGCACGGGCTGCGGGTGCTCGACCGGGGCAACCTGAGCGGCCCGGCCAACCCATGGCTTCCGCCCAGCCACGGTTACCGCCACCTCGGCGAGGTGGTCACCTGGAACCGCACGCTGCACGAGGCGGTGTTTGCAGAACTTCAGCAGGGTCATCTGCCCATCGTGCTGGGAGGCGATCACTGCCTGGGCCTGGGGTCGATCAGCGCGGTGGCCCGGCATTGCCGTGCCGCCGGCAAGGCGCTGCGGGTGGTCTGGCTCGACGCGCACGCCGATTTCAACACCGCCGCCCTCACCCCCAGCGGCAACCTGCACGGCATGCCGGTGGCGCTGCTGTGCGGCATGGGGCCGGCCGAGCTCACCGGCATCGGTGGCACCACGCCCGCGATCTCACCCAGCGTGGTGCGGCAGATCGGCATCCGCAGCGTGGACGCCGGCGAAAAGCGCCTGGTGCACGAGCACGGCCTGGAGGTGTTCGACATGCGCTACATCGACGAAATGGGCATGCGCCACACCATGGAGCAGGCGCTCGGCGGCATGGACGCCAACACCCACCTGCACGTGAGCTTCGATGTGGATTTTCTCGATCCGGAGATTGCACCCGGCGTCGGCACCACGGTGCCGGGGGGGCCGACCTACCGCGAGGCGCAGCTGTGCATGGAGATGATCGCCGACACCGGCCGGCTGGCCTCGCTCGACGTGATGGAGCTCAACCCGGCGCTCGACGTTCGCAACCGCACCGCCGAACTCGCGGTGGACCTGATCGAGAGCCTGTTCGGCAAATCGACCCTGATGCGCAAGCAATAACGCGCCGCAGGGCGTGCAGCGCGTTCAGCTCTTGCCCACCAGCGCCAGGTGCTCCACCACCGGGGGTTGAGCAAAGTACGGCCCCACGATGGCGCGCCATTCGGCAAACGCCGGTGAACCGCGGAACCCCTGGGTGTGGTCTTCCAGTGTGTCCCAGTAAATCATGAGCAGGTATCGCCCCGGGCTCTCGATGCTCCGGTTGACCTTGTAGCCCCTGAAGCCCTTGGCGTGCGCGATGACGGTCGTCACCCCGCGCAGGATGGCCTCTTCAAACGCCGATGCGTTCGAGGGATCGATGCGGATGTCCGCGTGCTCCAGAATCATGCCCGGTCTCCATTGAGGGCGCCGCCGTGCGGCGTGCCGCCCGGATCATATCGACCGCCTTCTCGGCCATCATGATCACCGGCGCGTTGGTGTTGCCGCCCACCACCTGCGGCATCACCGAGGCGTCGACCACCCGCAGCCCGTTCACGCCGTGCACGCGCAGTTCGTGGTCCACCACGGCGGCGGCGTCATGCCCCATGCGGCAGGTGCCCACCGGGTGGTAGATGGTGTCGGCGTGGTTGCGCACGAACTGCTCGAGCTGCGCGTCGCTCTGCGCGTCGGCCGAGGCGCGGGATTCGAAGCCACCGAAGCGCGCCAGCGCGGGCTGCTTCACCAGGGTCCGCATGGCCTTGAAACCCCGCACGAGGCGCTGCAGGTCGTCCGGGTCCTGCAGGAACGCCGGGTCGATGAGGGGCGCCACCTGCGGGTCGCGGCTGGCCAGGCGCAGCGTGCCGCGGCTTCTGGGCCGCAGCAGGCAGACGTGGCAGGAGAAGCCGTGGCCAAACACCGTCTTGCGGCCGTGGTCCACCAGCTTGCCGATCACGAAATGCAGTTGCAGGTCGGGAATCGCCTCGTCGGGCGAGCTCTTGATGAAGCCGCCCGCCTCGGCAAAGTTGCTGGTGAGCATGCCGGTGCGCGTGCGGCGCCACTCGGCCATGCCCCGCAACGCGTTCAGCGCGCCCTTGAACGACAGCCCGAACAGGTCGGTGACTTTGGGCGCGTTCATCACCAGCACCACGTCCACGTGGTCGTGCAGGTTGCCGCCCACACCGGGCAATGCGCGCACGGTGCGAATGCCGTGCGCCTGCAGGTGCTCGCCCGGTCCGATGCCCGAGAGCATGAGCAGCTGCGGCGAACCGAAGGCACCCGCGCTCAACACCACCTCACCGCCCTCCTTGCAGCGCAGCAGCTGCATCGGTCCGCGGCCGCCCTGGCCCCGGTATTCCACCGCCACCGCCCGCGGGGGCTGGCCGGCTTCTTCGTCGAGCACCACGCGCGTGACGAGGGCGTCGGTGACCACGGTCAGGTTGGGGCGTCCCCGGTGTGGCGCGAGGTACGCCTTGGCCGCGCTGTAGCGCTCGCCATCCTTGTGGGTGACCTGGTAATGCCCCACGCCCTCCTGGCTCGCGCCATTGAAATCGGGGTTGACGGTGTGACCCGCCTCGCGCCCCGCCTGCACGAAGTGCGCGCCGAACGGGTTGGGGCTGGTGAGGTCCTTCACGTTGAGGGGACCGCCGGTGCCATGGAAGGCATCGGCACCGCGCTCGTTGTGTTCGGCGCGCTTGAAATAGGGCAACACGTCGGCCCAGGCCCAGCCCGGGTTGCCCTCTGCGGCCCACGCGTCGTAGTCGCTGGCGTGGCCGCGGGCATAGACCATGGCGTTGATGGAGCTCGACCCGCCCAGCACCTTGCCGCGCGGCTGGTAACCGCGCCGGCCGTTGAGCCCGGGTTGGGGCACGGTCTCGAGGCACCAGTTGGCCTGACCGTTCTTCGCCAGCAGGGCGAGCCCGGCCGGGCAATGGATGAGCACGCTGCGGTCGGGGGGTCCGGCTTCGACGAGGGCCACGCGAAGGTTCGGGTCCTCGCTCAGCCTGCCCGCCAGCACGCTGCCCGCCGAGCCCCCACCCACAATGATCACGTCGTACATGCTGTCTCCTGTGTCGCTGCAGCGCAGCACGGCTGCGCGACAATCAGCGGGCAAGTTAGCACAGGCCCCCTGCGCGCGTTAGGCAGCACCGCCTAGGAAAGACGCCCCCGCGACGCCGGGTTTCCCCTGAAATTCCACACGAGGTTTCATCGCATGAGCAGCATACAAACGGTCGGCATCATCGGCTCCGGCACCATGGGCAACGGCATCGCACAGGCCTGTGCCACCAGCGGCATCCGCGTCGTCATGGTGGACATCGCACAGGCCGCCCTCGACAAGGGCCTGGCCACCATCGCCGGCAGTCTCGATCGTCTCATCAAGAAAGACAAGATGACCGCCGAGGCCAAGGCCCAGGCGCTGTCGCTCATCACCACCTCGACCCGCTACGAAGACCTGCAGGGCACCGGGCTGGTGATCGAGGCCGCCACCGAGAACGAGGCGCTGAAGATCAAGATCCTGCAACAGCTCGACGCGCTGCTGGCGCCCGAGGTGATCGTGGCCACCAACACCAGCTCGATCAGCATCACCAAGCTGGCGGCCGCCACCCAGCGCGCCGACCGCTTCATCGGCATGCACTTCTTCAACCCGGTGCCCATGATGGCGCTGGTCGAGATCATCCGCGGCCTGCAGACGAGCGACGCCACGCACGACACGGTGAAGGCGCTGGCCGAGCGCCTGGGCAAATCGCCCATCACGGTGAAGAACGCGCCCGGCTTTGTGGTCAACCGCATCCTCGTGCCCATGATCAACGAAGCCTTCTTCGTGCTGGCCGAGGGCATCGCCAGCGCCGAGGACATCGACGCCGGCATGAAGCTCGGCACCAACCAGCCCATCGGCCCGCTGGCGCTGGCCGACATGATCGGCCTGGACGTGTGCCTCGCGGTGATGAACGTGTACTTTGCCGAGTTCAACGACAGCAAGTACCGGCCCTGCCCGCTGCTCAAGGAAATGGTGGCCGCGGGCTACCTGGGCCGCAAGACCAGCCGCGGGGTGTACAGCTACTGAGCGCGCATCACCAGGGCACTTCCACGCCCTGGTGATCGAAGAACCGACCGCTGGCGCCGTCGGGCAGGTTGTCCAGGACGCCCAGCAGGTCGGCTGCGGCCACCGCGGGCGGCCGCACGTCCAGACCGGTTTTGGAAAAAGGCTTCGACAGCGGCGTGTCCACTGTGCCCGGATGCAGCGCCACGCACAGCGCCTGCTTGTTGCGCCGCGCCAGCTCGATCGCCGCCGTGCGGACCAGCTGGTTCAGCGCGGCCTTGGACGCGCGGTAACCGTACCACCCGCCCAGCCGGTTGTCGCCGATGCTGCCCACACGGGCCGACAGGAACGCCGCCACACACCGGCCCTGCCGCGGCAGCAGCGGCAGCAGGTGCCGCATGACCAGCGCGGGTCCGATGGTGTTGACCAGAAACAGCTGCTGCAGGGCCGTGGCGTCCAGGTGCTGCCAGCTGCGCTCGGGTTGCACCGCGTCCTGGTGCAGCACCCCGGTGGCCACGATCAGCGTCTGCAGGGTTTCGCCGCTGGCCTCCAGGCGCCGGGACAGGTGGGCCGCCAGCCGTTCCACGCTGGCGGGATCGGTGTAATCGACCGACGGATCGGTGCGGCGGCCCACCGCGAGCACGCGGTGCCCCCGCTGTTCCAGGGCATGCACCAGTGCGGCGCCAATACCGCCGGTGCCACCCAGCACCAACGTCAAGGCCGCAGCGGCGGTGGGCGATTGCCCGTCTTCCAGAAGTTGCATGCAGCCGATTCTGGCGTGGCGACCCACCGCCTGCGCAGCACGGCCCGCATGCCCCCGGCTCCGCCGTGCCCTTGACGCGCCTCAATGCGTCGGGCGCGCCCTGCGCCTACCATTGGCACCATGAGCAATCACGACTTCGATCTTTTCGTCATCGGCGGGGGCAGCGGCGGTGTGCGCGCCGCGCGCATGGCCGCGCAGCGCGGCTTGCGCGTGGCGCTGGCCGAGGTGCTGGGCACCGACGGCCTGGGCGGCACCTGCGTCAACGTGGGCTGCATTCCCAAGAAGCTTTACAGCTACGCGGCGCATTACCACGAAGCCTTCGAGGAGGCACAGGGCTTTGGCTGGAGCGTCGGCGAGACGCGCTTCGACTGGGCCACCCTCAAGGCCAACCGGGCCCGCGAGATCACCCGGCTCAATGGCGTCTACGCCAACCTGCTGCGCGGCTCGGGCGTGACGCAGCTCGACGGGTTCGCGCGCCTGGTCGACGACCACGCCATCGAACTGTCGACGCTCAACGCCGACGGGTCGCCGGGACACCGGCGGTTCACCGCCGCCCACATCCTGATTGCCACCGGTGGCACCCCCCACGTGCCCCACTTCAGCGGCCGCGAGCATGTGATCACCAGCAACGAGGTGTTCGACCTCGATCCGTTTCCGCGCCGCCTGCTCATCGTCGGCGGGGGCTACATCGCGTGTGAATTCGCGTCGATCTTCAACGGCCTCGGGTCGACGGTGACGCAGCTCTACCGCGGGGAACAGGTGCTGAGGGGCTTCGACGACGAGATCCGCCACTTCGCCGCGGCCGAGATGGTCAAGGCGGGTGTGGACCTGCGCCTGAATGCCGGTGTGGTGGACATCCGCAAGACCGGGGAAGGCCTTCGCGTCAAGTGCGAGGACGGCAACACCTTCGTGGTGGACGCCGCGCTCTACGCCACCGGCCGTGTGCCCAACACGCGCGACCTGGGGCTGGAGCGCGTCGGCGTGGTCACCGGTGCACAGGGCGAGGTCATCGTGAACGGGCAGTACCAGACCAACGTGCCCCACATCTTCGCGGTCGGGGACGTGACCAACCGCGTGCAGCTCACACCGGTGGCATTGGGCGAAGCCATGGTGGTGGTCGACCAGCTTTGCGGACCCGCCCCGGGCAAGGCCGCGCGCACCATGGGCTACGAGTTCATCCCCACTGCGGTGTTCACGCACCCGAACATCGGCACGGTGGGACTGAGCGAGGCGCAGGCGCGCGAGCGCTTCGGTGCCGTGACGGTGTTCCGGAGCGAGTTCAAGGCACTGCGCCACACCCTGTCGGGTCGAAGCGAACGCACGCTCATGAAGCTGGTGGTGGACACGGCGTCGGACCGCGTGGTGGGACTGCACATGGTCGGCGCCGAGGCGGGCGAGATCGTTCAGGGCTTTGCGGTGGCGCTGAAGGCAGGCGCCACCAAGGCGGTGTTCGACAGCACCATCGGCATCCACCCCACCGCGGCCGAAGAGTTCGTGACCATGCGCGAGCCGGTCAGGAACTGAGGAATCGCCCGATCAGGCGAGCAGCAAGCCGATCACCACCAGGGTGTGGGCCCACAGCCCGGGCAGCAACCACATCGCGTAGTGGCGGCCACCCACCAGCGCGGCCGTCACGCTCTTGCTGGCGGCGTGAACCGCCAGTGCCCCCATCACAGCCTGGTGCCCGATGGGCGCGGGCGGCCCGGCGGTGAACACCGCGGCCAGGGCGGCATGGAGATCGGCCAGGGCGCCAAGCAGGCTGCCCACCAGAAGGCCCGCATCGCCCAGCCACAGCGTGAGTGCGTGCACCAAGGCCTGAATGCCCGCCAGCAGTGCCGCCACCGCCGCTGCCCCCTTCAGGCTGAACATGCGCTCATCGGGGGCGGTGGCAGCGGGCGGTGTTTCCGGCGGTGCGCCGCGCACCAGCCACCAGCCCCAGACCAGGGCCAGCACCGCGCCGGCCAGCGCGGGCAGGGCCAGGTGCACCAGCCAGGCCGGCTGCACCGCGGTGGCCACCAGCAGCAGCTGCACCAGGGTCGACACGCAACTGAGCAGACCGCCACCGGCCATCAGGCGAGCACCCCCCTTTCCGTCGCGGGCCGCCAGCCCCAGGGTGGCGATGGTGGCCGTGCTGGACACGAAGCCCGACGCCAGCGCGGACAACGCCACCGCATGGCGGGCCTCCAGCAGGCGGCGCGACAGGTGGGCCGCGGCCTGCACGCCGAGCAGCAGGGCCAGCAGTTGCACGATCACGTGCGGGTTCAGCGTGTTGCCCCACAGCGGGCGATCGGGCACCAGCGGCAGTGCCAGCAGCACCAGGGCCGCCAGCACGATGCCGTCGCGCACCTCGCCCGGGCGCAACCACTGCGTGACGAACCGGTGCGCGCGCTCCCGCACGGCCAGCACCACCGTGAGCGCAGCCGCCAGCGCGGCCGCCAGCACCGTGCTGGTGGCCGACAGCACGCCGATGAGGTAGATCAGCAGCAGCGCGATTTCGGTCGTCACGCCGGGGTCACTGGAGCGGTCCTTGAAGTAGGCCACCAGACCCAGGCTGGCGATGAAGGCCGCCCCCACCACGACCACGCCCACCAGGCCGGTGAGCGCCGCCGCCGCCCCGGTGACGCTGGCCAGCGCGAAGCTGCGCAGCCCCGCCAGCGCGCGGGCCGGGCCTTCGCCCTTGCGGCGTTCGCGCTCGATGCCCACCAGCAGGCCGCAACCGAGCGCCACCGCCAGGGTGGCGGCTGCGTGGGACACATCGGCAGCAGGCAGACCGTTCAACACCAGGCGTTCACAATAGGCGCATGTTGAGATCGCCCGACTTTACCGCCCCCCGCGTGTTCACCGACCCCGATGCCGCGCTGGCGCAGGTGCGCGCCATTTACCAGGGCAGCGTGGATTTCCTTCGGCAGGCCCTGCACGAGTACGTGAACGGCGCCAATTTCAACGACGTGCGCATCCGCGCCTGTTACCCGTATGTGCGCTTCCACACCCACAGCAACCTGCGACTGGGCGACGGCGCCGACGAACTGGGCCTGAAACGCCTGAGCTACGGCTTCGTGGCGGGCCCCGGCCGGTACGAAACCACGCTCACCCGACCCGACCTGTACGACGACTACTACCGCGACCAGTTTCGCCTGCTGCTGGCCAACCACGGTGGCGAGCTTGAGGTCGGCACCAGCAGCCAGCCGATCCCGATCCACTTCTCGTTCGCCGAGCACGACCATGTGGAAGGCCAGATGAGCGCCGATCGCCGCGCCTTCATGCGCGACGTCTTCGACCTGCCCGACCTCACGGCCATGGACGACGGCATTGCCAACGGCACCCACGAGCCCGGTCCGGGTGAAGCCCACCCGCTGTCGCTGTTCACCGCGCCGCGGGTCGATTATTCGCTGCAGCGCCTGCGCCACTACACGGGCACCTCACCCGACTGGTTCCAGAACTTCGTGCTGTTCACGAACTACCAGTTCTACATCGACGAGTTCATCAAGCTGGGCCACGCCGAAATGGAGAAGGCCGACAGCCCCTACACCGCCTTCGTGGAACCCGGCAATGTGGTGACGCGGCGAAAGGGATTGCCGCACGAGCCCGGTGACGAACTGGGCCACGCACCGCCCCGCCTGCCGCAGATGCCGGGCTACCACCTCATGCGGGGCGATCGCAGCGGCATCACCATGGTCAACATCGGCGTGGGCCCGGCCAACGCCAAGAACATCACCGACCACATCGCCGTGCTGCGCCCCCACGCCTGGCTCATGCTGGGGCACTGCGCCGGGCTGCGCACCACGCAGCAACTGGGCGACTACGTGCTGGCACACGCCTATGTGCGCGAAGACCATGTGCTCGACGAGGAACTGCCGTTGTGGGTGCCCATCCCCGCGCTGGCCGAAATCCAGCTGGCACTGGAAGCCGCGGTGGCCGACGTGACCGGTGTCGCCCCCAGCGAGCTCAAGCGCATCATGCGCACCGGGACCGTGGCCAGCACCGACAACCGCAACTGGGAGCTGCTGCCCGACAACCAGCCGCAGCGGCGCTTTTCGCAATCGCGTGCGGTGGCGCTCGACATGGAAAGCGCCACCATTGCCGCCAACGGTTTCCGCTTCCGCGTGCCCTATGGCACCCTGCTGTGCGTGAGCGACAAGCCGCTGCACGGCGAGATCAAGCTGCCGGGCATGGCCAACCACTTCTACCGCGAGCGCGTCGATCAGCACCTGCGCATCGGCATTCGCGCGGTGGAGCGGCTGCGCGAAGGCGGCGTGGACCAGTTGCACAGCCGCAAGCTGCGAAGCTTCGCGGAAGTGGCGTTCCAATAACCCCAACGAAAGCTGCTCATGGGCACCCGTCGCAAGTTCATCCTCGGCACCCTGGGGGTGGCTGGCGCGCTGGCCATCGGCTGGGGCGTGCTGCCACCTCGGCAGCGGCTCACCACTTCACAGCCCCTGCCCACCGGCGAGGGCGAGGTGGCTTTCAACGGCTGGGTCAAGATCGCCCGCGACGGCACGGTCACGGTCGCGCTGGCCAAAAGCGAGATGGGCCAGGGCGTGGTGACCTCGCTGTGCATGCTGCTGGCCGATGAACTCGACGCCGACTGGTCGCGCGTGCGCTGGGAGATGTCGCCGATCGACAAGATCTACAACAACATCAGCTCGGTGGTCGACGGCCTGCCGGTGCACCCCGACACCGACAACCTCGTGCTCGATGCGGTGCGTTGGCTCACCGCCAAGACCATGCGCGAGGTCGGCGTGATGATGACGGGTGGCTCCTCCAGCGTGAAGGACCTCTGGCTGCCGATGCGCCAGGCCGGTGCCGCCGCGCGCGAGATGCTCGTGGGCGCTGCGGCCAGCCAGTGGGGTTTGAACCCGGCCGACTGCAACACCGAGAACGGTGAGGTGGTGGCCCCGGACGGACGCCGCCTCGGTTACGGCGAACTGGCCGCCGCCGCCGCCCAGCGGCCATTGCCGGGCGACCCCGTGCTCAAGACACCCGACCGGTTCCGGCTGATCGGTCAGCCCACCAAGCGGCTGGACACACCGGGCAAGATCGACGGCAGCGCACGTTTCGGCATCGACGCGCTGCCCGAAGGCCTGCTGTACGCCAGCGTGAAGATGTGCCCCACATTGGGTGGTCGTGCGCAGCGCTTCGACGATGCGGCCGCGCGCAACGTGCGCGGTGTCAAGGCGGTGACGGCGATCGAACCGCCGGTGGGTGGCACCGGTGGTGTGGCGGTGATTGCCGACCACCCCTGGCGCGCCCGCAAGGCGGCCGATGCGGTGGACGTGGTGTGGGCGCACGGCGAGCTCGCGACCTTTGGCAGCGCCGACTCGATGGAGCAACTGGCACGCGCCGCACAAACCGAAAAAGGGTATGCGTTCTTCGAGACCGGCGAAGTGGACACCGCCCTGGCGGGTGCGGCCCGACGCATCGAGGCCGAGTACCGCGCGCCCTGGCTGGCACATGCCGCCCTGGAGCCCATCAACTGCACCGTGCTGTTCGAGGGCAACAAGGCCACGGTGTGGGTGTCCACCCAGGTGCCCGGCCTGGCGCGTCGGGCCGCCGCCAACGCACTGGATCTGCCCGACGAAGCGGTGACCGTGAACGTGATGGTGCTTGGCGGCGGGTTCGGCCGCCGGCTCGAGGTGGACTTCATTGCCCAGGCGGCATCGATTGCCAAGGCCGTGCCGGGCCAACCGGTGCAGACCCTCTGGACGCGCGAACAGGACACCCGGCACGATCTGTTCCGCCCCGCCTGCGTGGCAAGGTTCGAGGCCGGCTTTGACGGCGACGGGCGCCTGGTCGCCTGGAAGAACACCAGCGCGGGCCAGGCCATCATTCCCCAGGTGCTGCGGCGCTCCTTCGGGCTGCCCGGTGGCGGCCCCGACAAGACGGCCAGCGAAGGTGCCTTCGACCAGGCCTACGAATGGCCGGCCGCGCGCATCGCGCACGTCAACGTCGACCTGCCTTTGCAGGTGGGGTTCTGGCGGGCGGTGGGCCATTCGCACCAGGCGTTCTTCAAGGAAAGCTTCGTCGATGAAGCCGCGCACGCCGCGGGCGTGGACCCGCTGGCGTTTCGCGAATCGCTGCTGCGTCAGCATCCGAAGCAACTGGCGGTGCTGCAGGCAGTGGCCAAGGCGGCTGGCTGGGGGACACCGTCGCCCAACGCCCCCGACGGCGCCCGGACCGCGCGGGGCATTGCCTTGCACGACTCGTTCGGCTCCACCGTGGGTCAGGTGGCCGAAGTGTCGATCGGCCCCGACAAGTCCATCCGGGTGCACCGCGTGTGGTGCGCGATCGATTGCGGGCTCGCGGTCAACCCGGCCGGTATCCGGCAACAGCTCGAAGGCGCCGTGGTCTTCGGGCTGTCGGCGGCGCTGCACGGTGGCGTGGACATCGTGGACGGGCAGGTGCAGCAAAGCAACTTTCACGACCAGCCACTGGTGCGGCTGACCGAGGCGCCGCGCGTGGAATGCCTGATCATGCCGAGCACCGAACACCCCGAGGGTGTGGGCGAACCCGGCCTGCCCCCCATTGCACCGGCGGTGGCCAACGCGCTGTTCGCGCTGACCGGCCAGCGCCTTCGCAGCCTTCCATTGAAACCGGCCTGAGGAAACTGCCATGACCACACTCAACGTCAACGGCCGCAACGTCACGGTGGACGCGGAACCCGACACACCGCTGCTGTGGGTGCTGCGGGCCGACCTGAAGCTCACCGGCACCAAGTTCGGCTGCGGCATGGCGCTGTGCGGCGCCTGCACCGTGCACGCCGATGGTCAGGCCATCCGCGCGTGTGTCACGCCGCTGTCGGCCGTCGAGGGCCGGTCCATCACCACCATCGAAGGCATCGAAGGCCCCGAGATCGCGGCGCTCCGCGCGGCCTGGACCGCGGTGGACGTGGTGCAGTGCGGCTACTGCCAGACCGGTCAGCTCATGAGCGCCTGCGCGCTGCTCAAGGCCAACCCCAAGCCCGACAGCAAGGCAATTGCCGACGCCATGGCCGGCAACCTGTGCCGATGCGGCACCTACCAGCGCATCGAAGAAGCGATCAAGCTGGCCACGTCTTCCTGACCACCCCGTCGTTCACGCAGGGGGTTCAGCGCACCGACCTGCCCTCGCGGCCGATCATCGAGAGCTCGGCAAACGGCGAGCCTTGCCTGGCGTCCTTGTACTTGACGGGGAAGCCCCCCACCTGACTCTGGCGCTCCAGACCGGCCATGAAGCGTTCCCGGGTGGGTGCTTCGCCGGCGTCTCGCAAGGCCTGCACGATCACGCGGGCCGATATGTAGCCTTCCAGTCCGAAGACGCCCGGTGTGGCGTTCCTTTTGATGACCGCTTCACGGTACTCGCGCACCAGAGGCAGGTTGCTGGTTCGCACGTCGGGCATCACCTGCACCACCACGATGCCGGCGCTCAGGGGTCCGAGGTCGCGCACCAGGCGCTCCACGTTGGCCACCGACAGGCAATAGAACTGGGCCCGACCACCTGCGGCGTGATAGGCCCGCACAAACTGCTCGACCACCGGCCCGGCGGTGCCGAAGAGAATGACCTGCGGCCGGGCCTTGAGCATCGCCTTGACGGCGGGAGCGACGGCCTCGGCCGTGGGCCGGTTGGGCGGCACCACGCCACTGGCCACCAGGTCGAGGCTGTGTTTCTCGGTCGCGGTTTCCACGTTCTTGCGCACACTGAGGCCGAAAGGCTCGTCCTCGATCAGCAGGCCGAGCTTGTCGATGCCCAGCGTGGCCAGGTGGCTGGCGATGCGGTCGACCTCCCGGCCGTAGCTGGCGCGAAGGAAGAAGGCTTCCCTGACGGCGCGGGCGGGAGGGCGCACGCTGTCGGCACCGGTGATGGGATGCACGAGCGGAATGCCTGCCTGAGCGACATAAGGCAACACCCGCTCGACGATGCCGGTGCCCACGAGGTGCACCAGTGCAAAGACCTTGTGCTGCTCGTTCAGGATGCGCACGTTGTCTTCAGCCCGCTTCACGTCATAGCCATCGTCGAGCTGCAGCACGCGGATGCGCCGCCCGTGAACACCCCCACCGGCATTGACCGCCTGGAACACCAGATCCGCGCCCTCGGCATAGGCCTTGGAAATCGCCGCGCGGCTCGTGGAGAAGTCGGCGGTCTGACCCAGAACGATGGTGTCGCCCTGGGGCGCACCAGGCGGTTTGTCCGCGGCGCCCTCGAGCCCGACACCGGGGTGGCCAATCAGGGGAATGGTGCTGCCGGACAGCAGCGCCAGAAGACGTCTTCGGTCCATGAGGAACCTCCGGATTCGATGGTGACGACCGTCATGGCAAGTGCCATGCAGGCTGCTGACCTGGTCGATCGGTCTGCCCCTGCAGCGGTCGCAGCCAGTCTAGGGACGGGTGACTCCGGCGAGAAATACCGAATTCGTCTGGCCCCAGTGGCGAAAACGATGGCGGGCATTGCGCGCTGGCTGCGCCTCGCCGTGCCGCGTCCGGGTCACAACAGCGTGACGCCCAGCCACTGCCCGGACTCGACGCGGCGTCGGGTGATTTCGATGAGCAGGTCTCGCACCGCCTGACCTGCCAGCGAAAGCTGTCCATCCCGGGCGGTGCACACGTGCACGCGGCGCGTGAGTCGCGGTGCAAGCGGCGTGATCCGGATGGTGCCGAGCCCGATCTCGTCGCACACCGCGCCCCATGGCATCACGCTGCAGGCCATTCCGCATTCGACCGCACGGCGCATGATGCCCATCGAGTTGGCCTCGATGGCGGGCGCTCGAGGGCTGGCACCGTGGGCGCGAATGGCGCTGTCGACCAGCGCACGCACACCGTGCTGCACCCCGGGAAGGGCCAAGGGCAACGCGGCCAGATCCGCCACTCGACAACGTGCGCCATGGTCCTGCCGCGCCGACGACGCGAGAAAAAGCTCCTCGTCCATCAGGGGCAGGGCATTCACGAGCCGTGCGTCCTGGTCGTTCACCAGCACGGCGATGTCGAGCTGACCGGAGTTCAGGTGCCGCAGCAGGTTGCCGCTCATCTCGTCGTGGAACTCCACGCTCACGGCGGGAAGGCGCTGTCCAAGTTCGGCGATGAGGGGCATGGCGAACTGGGGAGCGGTGGTCTGGGGCAGGCCGAGCGACACGGCACCCGTCAGGCTGTCCTTGCAGTGCTTCACGACATTGGGAAGATCCTCGATCTGCTTGACCACCCGCCGGGCGTGGGCATGGAGGGCTTCGCCCTGCTCGGTCATGCGGACGCCGTTGTGCCGGCGATGCAGCAAAGGGTGTCCCAGTTCGTCTTCGAGGCGGGCCATTTGCTGGCTCAAGGCGGGTTGCGCGATGTGCAGGGCAAGCGATGCCTTCGAGAAGCTGCCCAGTTCAGCAATCTTCAGAAAATAGCGAAGCTGCCTGATCTCCATCCATGCCCCCGTCGGCTGAGCTGCCGCGGGGCAAGGCGCACCGCGGAGCGTCCGCAGTGTAGGAAGGCGCGGAGGGTCGATACCCCCCGCCGGTTGACTCAACCCTGGCGGGGGCGCACCCGCGAGGCCGCCAGCTTGGCGTTCACCCGCGCCTGCTCGACGTCGGCATGGCGGGCCAGCGCCACGCCCATGCGCCGCTTGACGAAACTCTCGGGCTTGCCGAACAGGCGCAGTTCGGTGCCCGGCACGCGCAACGCGTCGTCGACGCCGTCGAAGGCGATGCCCGTGGCCTCGACGCCGCCGTAGATCACGGCGCTGGCCCCAGGGCTCTTGAGCGTGGTGTCCACCGGCAGGCCGAGGATGGCGCGGGCGTGCAGCTCGAACTCGTTCTGCCACTGCGTGGTCATGGTCACCATGCCGGTGTCGTGCGGGCGCGGGCTCACCTCGCTGAACCAGACCTGATCGCCCGCCACGAACAGCTCGACGCCGAACAGGCCCTGGCCACCCAGGTTGTCGGTCACCGCCCTGGCGATGTCGCGGCTCGTCTGCAGCGCCAGCGCGCTCATGGGGTGGGGTTGCCAGCTTTCCACGTAATCGCCGCTCACCTGCACATGGCCGATGGGGTCGCAGAAGTGCGTCTGCACCCGACCGTCTTCGCCCAGGGCGCGCACGGTGAGCAGCGTGATCTCGTAGTCGAAGCGGATGAATCCCTCGACGATGACCCGGCCATGGCTGACCCGGCCGCCGGCCATGGCGAAGTCCCAGGCTTTCTGAACGTCGGCCGGTCCGTCGATCTTGCTCTGGCCTTTGCCGCTGCTGCTCATCACCGGCTTGACGATGCAGGGGTAGCCGATGCCCGGTTGCCCGTTCGTGCCATCGATGGCCGCCTGCAGTTCGGCCAGCGAATCGCAGAAGCGGTAGGGGCTGGTGGGCAGGCCCAGTGTCTCGGCGGCCAGGCGGCGAATGCCTTCGCGGTCCATCGTGAGCCGCGCCGCGCGCGCGGTGGGGATGACGCGCACCACCCCGGCGGCCTCGAGCTCTTGCAGCATGGGCGTGGCAATGGCCTCGATCTCCGGCACCACCATGTGCGGACGTTCGCGCTCGATCAGGGCCTTGAGCTGCGCCGGATCGCTCATGGCGATGGTGTGCGCGCGGTGCGCCACCTGCTGCCCGGGCGCGTGGTCGTAGCGATCGACGGCAATGGTTTCGACGCCCAGGCGCTGCAGGGCGATCAGCACCTCCTTGCCGAGTTCGCCGCTGCCCAGCAGCATGACTTTGGTGGCCGAGGGCGACAGCGGGGTGCCGAGCGTGGTCATGGTCTTGTCCTTGCCGAATGAAGCATCAGGCCGCGGTGCCCATGGCTTCGCCCATGCGCACAGGGCGGGCCGGGGCCCAGTCGGGATTGAAAGCGATGGTGTCGCGCGGCCACAGCAGCACCACGGTCGATCCGAGGAGGAACCGCCCCATCTCGGCGCCGCGGTCGAGCGCCACGGGCGCGTCTTCGTACCGCCATTCGCGCACGGCGCCGGGCCTGGGCGGGTTGACCACCCCGTGCCACACCGTGGCCATGCTGCCGACGATGGTGGCGCCCACCAGCACCAGCACGAAGGGCACGGTGCGATTGCCCACCGGCATCTCGAAGTGGCAGACCACGCGCTCGTTGCGCGCGAACAGGCCGGGCACGCCGGCCGCGGTGGCGGGGTTCACCGAGAACAGATCACCGGGCACGTGCACCATCCTGCGCAGTGTGGCGGCGGCCGGCATGTGGATGCGGTGGTAATCGCGCGGGCTGAGGTAGATGGTGGCGAAGTCGCCGTCGGCAAAGGCCGCCGCGGCGGTGGCGTCGCCCCCGAGCAGCGCGGTGGTGCTGTAGTGGTGGCCCTTGGCCTGAAAGACCTGGTCGCGCTGGATGCGGCCGAACTGGCTGATGGCGCCATCGACCGGGCAGACGAACGCGGCGTCGGCCAGGGGCCTTGCACCGGGCTTGAGGGCGCGGGTGAAGAAATCGTTGAAACAGGGGTAGGCCGACGGATCGGGCTGGGCGGCCTCGGCCATGTTCACGCCGTAGCGGCGAACGAAACGACGGATCATCCAGGTGGTGACCGGCCCCGCGCGCGAAGCAGCAAAGAGCCCCGCAACGCGGGTGAGTGCCAACTTGGGCAGCAGGTATTGGAGTTGTACAGCCAGGGACATGGGTGCCGGATTGTAGGAGCCACCTCCGAGGGGTATGCGGCCAGGGGCACAATCCCCGCCCATGACCGCTCCCCTGTTTTCGGTCATCGACCTGGTCAAGCGCTATGGCGAGACCACCGTGGTCGATGGCCTGAGTTTCGACATCCAGCCCGGCGAATGCCTGGGCGTGATCGGCCCCAACGGTGCGGGCAAGACCACCACCATCCGCATGTGCCTGGGCTTGACCGAACCCGACGCCGGCCGCATCACCGCGTTCGGGCTCGACATGCCGGGCGACGCGCTGGCCATCAAGGCACGCCTGGGTGTGGTGGCTCAAATGGACACGCTCGACCCCGACTTCAACTGCGCCGAGAACCTGCTGGTCTATGGCCGCTACTTCGGCATTCAGGACGCGGTGATTCGCGAGCGCATCCCCCGCCTGCTGGAGTTCGCCGCGCTCACGCACAAGGGCAAGGCACGGCCGGGCGAGCTGTCCGGCGGCATGAAGCGCCGCCTTTCGCTGGCGCGGGCGCTGGTGAACGACCCCCAGCTGCTGATGCTGGACGAACCGACCACCGGCCTGGACCCGCAGGCGCGACACCTCATGTGGGAACGCCTGCAACTGCTGCTGCAACAAGGCAAGAGCATTCTCCTGACGACGCACTTCATGGACGAAGCCGAGCGCCTGTGTTCGCGCCTGCTGGTGCTCGACCACGGCCGCAAGATCGCCGAGGGCAAACCGCGCGACCTCATCGCTCAGCACCTGGAACCCGACGTGGTGGAGGTGTACGGGCCGGGTGCGCTCGATCTCGCCCAAGGCGAGGCGCACGCGGCACTGCGCACGCTGGCGGCCCGGGTGGAGGTGAGCGGCGAGACCGTCTTCTTCTACACCGCGCAGGCGCAACCCATCCTGGCCGCGCTGGCCGACAACCACCAGCTCCGAACCCTGCACCGACCGGCGAACCTGGAAGACCTTTTCCTGAAACTCACGGGTCGGCAGATTCGCGAGGACGGCTGAACATGCGCCCCCACGCTCCACCGCTGCGCGGGTCGCTACCCCCCGAGGGGGTGCGTTTCACCTTGGGGCGGCCCGGCGGTGAAACTGTTGGCCAACAACGCTGCACCTGATTGATCTGAACATGTCCACGCTCACGCCCAACCCCTGGTCACCGCCGCGGCTGTCGCGCCGCTGGTGGCCGGTGTTCCTGCGCAACCTGCTGGTCTGGCGCAAGCTGGCCTTGCCCAGTGTGGTGGCCAACATCGCCGAACCCCTGATCTGGCTGGTGGCCTTCGGCTACGGGCTGGGCGCCCTGGTGGGCACGGTGAACATGGCCACGCCGTCGGGCTCGATGGCGGTGCCTTACATCCTGTTCCTGGCCAGCGGCAGCATCTGCATGAGCGCCATGAACGCCGCGACCTTCGAGGCGCTGTATTCGGCCTTCTCGCGCATGCATGTGCAGAAAACCTGGGACGGCATCATGAACGCCCCGGTGAGCCTGGACGATGTGGTGCTGGCCGAAATGCTGTGGGCGTCGTTCAAGTCGCTGTTCACCGTGTCGGTGATCCTGCTGGTGATGCTGGGCCTGGGCATCACGCATTCGCCGCTTCTGCTGGTGGCGTGGCCGGTGCTTTGGGCCACCGGCATCACGTTCTCGTGCATCGCGCTGGTGTTCAACGCGCTGGCCAAGGGCTACGACTTCTTCAGCTACTACTTCACGCTGGTGCTCACGCCCATGATGTTTCTCTCGGGCGTGTTCTTTCCACGGGAGCAACTGCCAGGCCCGGTGCTGCTGCTGTCCGACCTGCTGCCACTCACGCACGCGGTGCTGCTGGTGCGTCCGCTGTTTCTGGGCGAATGGCCCACCAACGCCGCATTGCACCTGACGGTGCTCGCGGCCTACGCCATCGGCGGTTTCTGGCTGGCGCTGGCGCTCACCCGGAAGCGGTTTGCCCGGTGACCCAGGCGCCAGCCTGGCCGGTTCAATGCACCGATTGCAGGCCGGGCTGGGCGTCGACGTAGGCGTCGATGCCGCTGTCCATGAACTCTTCGCTGTCGATGGCGGCGTCGAACTCGCGGATGGTGGTGTCGAAGAGCTTGGGGATCAGCGGTTTGTCCAGCGGGCGGCAGACCCGGCCACCCAGGCCGCGCAGGGGCTGGCTGTTTTCCATGGCGCTGATGACGGCCTCGGGATCCAGCATGAGGACGAAGGGGTTGGTGCGGTCGGCGAAGGATTTCATGGCGGTGTCCTGAAGAAACGGGTGATACAGAGGGGCTGTCGATGAAACAAACTGTATCGATGCCCCTGTCGACCGTTAAGTCGGCGATCTGCCATTCGCCTTGTAGGAATTTCCCCGACAGGCGTCAGAGTTCCCTCGCAGGCGATTCGTGACACTTGTCACGGTCCATGCCGCAGGGCCTCCACACTCGACCGCACAACCGCCTGAACGCTCCGGCTGTCCTTGTAGCGGTTGCGCAGGAAGCTGGCGTGGTTGCCGGCGTGGGCCGCGGTTCGTTCGATTTCATCGAGCGCCGCCAGGCTGTCCAGGGCCGCGGCGTGGGGCGTGATGGTGCGCAAGGTGGCCAGCACGTCTTCGCGGATGCTGATCTGCTCTCGTGTCTTCGGGTTGACCATCATCCCGTCGAGGCCGAAACGGCAGGCCTGGAAGCGGTTGTAGGTGTAGACCAGGTAGTCGTCGTCTTCGGGCGGAGGTTCGTTGCGCTCGAGCAGGTGGCGGCACAGCGCCTGCAGGTAGCAGGCCAGTGCGGCAGCCCGCTCCACCGTCAGGGGGGTGTCGCACACGCGCAGTTCGATGGTGCCGTACTCGGGTTTGGGGCGGATGTCCCAGTAGAAGTCCTTCATGGACTTGACCACCCCGGTGCTCTCCATCTTGGTGAAGTAGCCGTTGCTGAATTCGTCCCAACCGAGCACGAACGGGGCGCGGCCACTCAGTGGAAACGCAAACACCGAGTTCAGGCGGGCCGAATCGAACAGGGTGTCGACGCCCTGCGAAAACGGTGACGAGGCCGACAGGGCGATGAAATGCGGCACGTAGCGGTTGAGCGAATGCAGCAGGAACAGCGCCTCGTCGGGCGAACTGCACCCGATGTGCACGTGCTGGCCGAACACGGTGAACTGCTTGGCCAGGTAGCCGTACAACCCCGACAGTTGCTCGAACCGCGGCTTGGAGAAGATCCGCTGCTCGAACCAGCGCTGGAACGGGTGGGTGCCGCCACCCGCCAGCTCGATGTTGAGCCGGTCGCCGGCCGCCACCAGGGTGTCGCGGATCTGGCGCAGTTGCTGCAACAGCTCGCCATGGCGCGTGTGGATGCCGGTGGCGATCTCGATCATGCTCTGCGTCATCTCGGGCGTGACGACGCCCGGGAACGGTTTGCGCGCCAGCAGGTCGAGCAGGTCGTTGGCGCTGCTGGACAGGTCGTGGTCGTAGCTGTTGACAAGCTGCAGCTCGAGCTCGACGCCCATGGTCAGCGATTCAGAGGCCTTGAAGGTTTCGAGGGGCATGGCGTCACTCCCGGGTCACGTGGGTTTCGCGGGCGGCCATCAACGCACGCTGCGTGACGATCGGTCCGAGCAGCTCCTGCAGCAGCATCATGCCGGCCATGGCCGCCAGCACCTGCACCGCGGGCTCGAAGCCATACACCCGCGCCTGCTCGATCAGCAGGATGGCAAACGCCGACATCGGCGTGAGGGCCAGGCCGGTGAGCAACCCCTTGCGCTCGCTGATGCCCGACAGGCGTGCGGCCGCCACGTTGCACAGCACCTTGGCGGCTGTCCGCATGGCAATGAACACCACGCCCATCACGAACGTGGTACGAACATCGGTCCAGGTGAGCAGGGAAGCGATGTAGACGAACAGAAAGACCGACAACAGGTCGCCTGCGGTGCCGAAGTCGCGTTGCGCGCTGGTCAGGTGCACGCGCCGCTCGCGGGCCACGATGCCGAAGGTGAGTGCCGCCAGCAGCGGCGACAGCATGAGGCTGTAGGCCGCGGTGGTGAGCAGCAGAACCGCCAGCGCGAAAACCACTGTGACGCCGCGCTCGTGCGTGTTGCGCAAGCGAAGCAGCCAGGGCACGGCCACACCCAGCACACCGCCCACCGCAATGGAGGTGCCGACCACGTGCACGCTGCCGAACGCCGCCATCACGATGTCGCCCGAGGTCGACAGGGTCCAGTAGCCCACCACCAGCTTGAGCGCGACCACGGCCATGAGGCAGTTGATGGCGCACAGGTGCAGGACGCGTTCGGTGGCCTGTCCGGTGCTGCGCAGTTCGTTGGCGACGCGCAGCACCCCCGCTGGCGACGCCGACACCGACAGCGCCGCAATGATGAGCCGCTGCTCCAGGGGCAGGGAGAACCAGCCGGTGGCCCAGAACACCACGCCGAACGTGAGCACCGATTCCACCAACCCGAGCACCAGCACCCACGGGTTGTGCCGGAACCAGCGCAGGTTGATGCGGTAACCCAGCTCGAACAGCACCAGTGCCAATGCCACGTTGGCCAGGAACGGCAGGCCGGGAATGTCGGTGGTGAGGCCGGGCAGGTTCACGAGGCTGCCCAGCAGCCCGACGGCGACATAGCTCGCGACGCGGGGAATCTGCCAGCGATCGTGCAGCAGTTCGGCCAGGAACCAGGCAAACAGGAGCACCAGTGGCCAGGCCACGGCTTGAAGCAGAAAAGCAGGATCGGTCTGGACCACGGGTGCGGACTCCGGTTGGTGACCCACCCCCTGAGTGCCGGCACGGGGCCGAGTGGGGCGGGTGCATCGGCCGCGCGCAGGCGCGGCCGGCGGTTCATTCCCATGACGGCCCGGGGGGCCGCCGCGAATCAGACCCCGAAGCGGGTCTGCATGTCCTGCAGGCCGAACGCGTCAAGCACCTGCAGCAACCGCTGGCGCGCCTTGTCGCGCTGTCCGTTGCGGTCGTCGTGCATTCTACGGGCGAGGATGAGCTCGTTCTTCATGGAATGCTCCCATCCGACGAGCTCGGTGACCATCACGGTGTAACCATGTGCTTCAAGGCGCAGACAGCGCAGCACATTGGTGATCTGGCTGCCGAATTCGCGCGTGTGCAGCGGATGCCGCCAAAGCTCGGCCAGCGGCGTGCTTTTCAGCGCCAGCGCCTTGTGCTGGCGCATGACACCCGCCACCTCGGCCTGGCAACACGGCACCAGCACCACGTGGCTGGCCTGCCGCGCGAGCGCAAAGTCGATCGCATCGTCGGTGGCCGTGTCGCAGGCGTGCAGCGCGCTCACCAGATCGATGCGTGCCGGCAGCTCGGGGTGGTCCATCGCCTGCTGCACCGTGGTGGCCAGAAACTGCATGCGCTCAAACCCCAGCCGTTCGGCCAGCGCCCTGGATTTGTCCACCAGTTCCGCGCGCGCCTCGACGCCGATGACCCGGCCACGGCCCTGTGGTCGAAGCACGAGGTCGTACAGGATGAACCCCAGATACGACTTGCCAGCCCCGTGATCGGCCAGCGTCACGTCGCCCCGCGCCTGCATCACCTCTTGCAGCAGGGGCTCGATGAATTGCACCAGGTGATAGACCTGCTTGAGCTTGCGCCGCGTGTCCTGGTTGAGCCTGCCTTCCCGCGTGAGGATGTGCAGCTCCTGCAGCAGGGCAATGGACTGGCCTTCGCGCAGTTCGGGCAATTGCTGCTGCAGGGTCGGGGCGGGCTGCTGATGACGGGAGGCTGACATGGCCGCGATGATAGGGGACCACCCACCGACAATCGCGCATGACCTCCGATTCACGCCACCCGTTCGAGACCCTCACCCCCGATGTCGTACTCGACGCCCTCGATGCCGCCGGCCTGTGTGGCGATGGGCGCCTGACCACCCTCAACAGCTTCGAGAACCGCGTTTACCAGGCGCACCTGGACCCGGCCTTCGAAGGCCATGGCGTGGTGGTGGCGAAGTTCTACCGCCCGCAGCGGTGGACCGACGCGCAGATTGCCGAGGAGCACGCGTTTGCAGCCGAGCTGGCCGACGCCGAGGTGCCTGCGGTGGCGCCCTTGCGCCCGCAAGGCCGCAGCCTGCACCGCCATGGGGACTTTCTTTGGTCGGTGAGCCCGCGGCGCGGTGGCCGCCGCCCGGAACTGGACGACCCGGAGGTGCTGGAGTGGATCGGCCGCTTTCTGGCGCGGCTGCACACCGTGGGAGCCGCTCAGCCGTTTCGCCACCGCCCGCGCCTGGACGCGCAGCGCATGGCGCGCGAACCGATGCAATGGCTGGTCGACAACGACACCGTGCCGCTGGAGGTGAAGCGCGAATGGGAGGCGGTCGTGGCCGAGGCCGTGGCCGCCGTCGAACAGCACGCGGTGCTGCGTGGCGAAGACGTCCCGGGCGGCATCGCCACGCTGCGCCTGCACGGCGACTGCCATCCGGGCAACATCCTCTGGACTCCGGAAGGGCTGCCAGGCGCGGGGCCGCATTTCGTGGACCTGGACGACGCCAGCACCGGTCCCGCGGTGCAGGACCTGTGGATGCTGCTGTCGGGCGATCGCCAGCAGCAGACCCTGCAGCTGTCGGCCCTGCTGGACGGCTACGACCAGTTCCGGGACTTCGATCGGCGCGAGCTGGCCTTGATCGAGCCGCTGCGCACGCTGCGCCTGATCCACTACAACGCGTGGATTGCCCGGCGCTGGGACGACCCGAGCTTCCCGCCCAACTTTCCGTGGTTCGCCCACCCCGACCATTGGCGTGGCCAGGTCAGGCTGCTTCGGGAGCAGATCGAGGCCATGCAGCAGGAGCCGCTGTACGCCTGAAACAACCCTGCTCGACCGATTGCCGTTCGAACAATCAAATTGCGTGCAATTCAATTGTTCGATACAATACCGCCATGGCGCAGAACCCACCCCGGAAAACTCCCCGCTCCGACGACCTGTTGCGGCTGGACCACCAGCTCTGCTTTGCGCTGTATTCCGCCTCGCTGGCCATGACCAAGCTCTACAAGCCCTGGCTTGACGAGATCGGCCTCACCTACCCGCAATACATCGCCATGCTGGCGCTGTGGGAGGAAGACGGTGTCACCGTGTCGGCACTGGGCGAACGCCTGCACCTCGACTCGGGCACGCTCACGCCCCTGCTCAAGCGCCTCGAGTCCAGCGACTTCATCGTCCGCCTGCGCGATGTGGAAGACGAACGGCGTGTGCGGATCCGCCTCACGCCGGCCGGTCGTCGCCTGAAGGCGCGCGCCGCGCGAATTCCAGCCTGCGTGCTCGAAGCCACGCAGTGCTCCCCCACGGACGCACTGTCCCTCACCCGCGACGTGCAGGCGCTGCGCGACCGGCTGAGCGCCTGATCCACAACGAGCCCACCCATCAACCCGCTGTCACAGCACCACCCCAAGGAGCCACCATGCCCACCACCCTCGACAAAGTCCTGTACACCGCACGGTCCCACACCACTGGCGGCCGCGAAGGCACCTCGCGCAGCGACGACGGCCTGCTCGACGTGAAGCTGTCCCCGCCCAAAGCCATGGGCGGCGCCGGCACGGCGACCAACCCCGAGCAGTTGTTCGCCTCGGGCTACTCGGCCTGCTTCATGGGCGCGCTCAAGCACGTGGCGGGCATGAAAAAGGTCCCGGTGCCCGCCGGCGCAGCCATTGACGCCGAAGTCGACATCGGCCCGATCCCCCAGGGCTTCGGCATTGCCGTGCGCATGACCATCCACCTGCCGGGCATGGACCGCGCCGTGGCGCAGGACCTCGTCGACACGGCCCACCAGGTGTGCCCTTACTCGAACGCGACCCGCGGCAACATTCCGGTCACGCTCACGCTGGCCTGATCGGGCACTGCCCCAACAAAAAGCCCGCCTGTCGGCGGGCTTTTTCGTTTCACCCGGCACCCGGGTCTGGTGCGCAAGCCGACCGCCGCCTCACTTCTTGGCGGGGTCGTGGATGACCGTGCTCGTGCCGACGCCCACGCCGGCGCGAACGCCGCTGTTGCCGATCTCGGTGCTGGCGCCGACGCCCGCGCCAGCGCTGACCCGCCCACCCTGGTCAACACCCACGCCCACGCCCACCGGACCCACGCTGGTGCCGACACCCACGCTGACTCCCTGGTTGCTGGCACCCACGCCGATCGAGAACGGGCCGATGGGAATGCCCACGCCCACGCCCACGCTGCTGCACCCGGCCAGTGCGCCGGCGGTCAGCACCACGGCGGCCAGCACCGTGGCCCGGATAGGTGGACGTGCGGGGATCTTCATGGGGTTCTCCAGTGAGCGGTTCGGTGGTCCATTGTGACCAACCTGATCCCGGCCGGTTCCTGACCGCCAACCGGCGTCAGCCCGGCGGTGGCTCGGCGGCCTCGATCGCATCGGCCAGCCAGTCTCGCGGCGGGGTTCGGGGCTCCGATGGGTGCAGCAGGACAAGCCCGTCCTCGATCTGCAGCCTCGCGGCGCCACCGATCCAGAGCATCCACGCCAGCAGGGCCGAGTCGCGCGCCGTCGGCGGCTCGCCCGGCGCCGAGGCAAACCAGGCGGTCAGCACACCGTTGGTCGGCACGCGGAGCATGTCGCCATCGGGCACCAGATCGAGGGCACGGGCCAATGGCGCAAGGGTCGAAGGCCAGCCAACGGTGGGGGTGCCCCAGGTGGTCCACCAGCTGCGCACCTGAGCCACCAGCCGGACCGAGCGGTCGGCCTCCACGCGCTGCAGTTCGGCGTGGCCCCAGCGGTGCCAGTCAACCACCGGCGCCTGCATGCCGGCGCCCAGGGCCGCGCGCACGAAGTCGTGCACGGCAGACTCGGGATGGTCTGCGCCCAAGGCGGCGGCCACGGTGCACAACTGACCGATGCGCTGACCCAGCAACCGGCCTTGCGTGACCATCAGCTTCTCGCGCAGCAGGCTGTCGCGCTCGGCGCGCAGCGCCGCCAGATCGAGGGCGTTGCGCAGATCGGCGCGCAGGGTTTCCATCGTCCAGGGTTTGCTGATGTAGCGGTAGATTTCGCCGCTGTTGATGGCCTCGATGGCCTCGCCGATGTCGGAATACGCGGTGGTCAGCATGCGCACCACCGAGGGGTGGTGATCGCGCGCATGGCGCAGCAGTTCGTTGCCGCGGGCACCCGGCATGCGCTGGTCGCACACCAGCACCGCCACCTCGTCGGCATGGGCGTCGAGCAGCGCACGCCCTTCGTCCACCGACGCCGCGGTGAGCACCGGCGCGATCGGGCCGACCAGGCGCTCGAAGTACTTCAGCGCCATGGCTTCGTCGTCCACGTACAGGATCTTGCTGCGGTTCAAGGGGAGATCTCCACTGGTTTGTTATCGGGGAAATGCAGGGTCACGGTGGTGCCACCGCCGGGCGTGTCGTCGACGCTGATGTCGCCACCGATCGATGCGAGGACCCGCCGGCAGAACAGCAGGCCCATGCCGCTGCCACCCGACCCGGGGCGGGAGGGCACGGGCTCCCGGGTCAGGCGGGCCTTGAGTTCGGGCGGAAGCCCCGGACCATTGTCGATCACGCTGAGCGCCGGGCGCACCAGATCGGCGTCGGGCCACCGGGCCATGCCCAAGCGCAGCCGGATCACCGGTTGAGGGTCGGCCTGGCCGCGCTGTGCCTGCAGCGCGTTCTTCAGCAGCGTGCAGACAACAAGGTAGAGCAGATCGCGCTGGGGCGCGGGCAGACCGAAATCGGCGGCGAGGTCGCAAACGATGCGGTCGCGTTCACCGGCCTCGAACGGGTATTCGCGGCAGACGGAAAGCACGAGGTCGCGCGCGCCCAGGCGGGGCGGAGCGCCCGGGCGGTAGGCCTCACGCGCGGTGTTCACGAAACTCGTCACCAGCGACTGTGCATAGTCGGCGCGCCGCTGCGCCGCCTCGATCATGCGCAGCGTGTCGCCGGGCGCCACCTGGTCGGAATCCTGTCGCTGACCCGTGTGCCGGTCGTGCAGCGCCGTGAGGTAGCCACTCACCGTGGCCAGCGGTGTGCGCACTTCGTGCGCCAGGAATCCCAGGGTCTCGCGCAACATGGCCGCGCGCCGTTCGCCCACCGCCAGGTCGTTGGCGCGCTGGCGCGCCATGTCCAACGACTCGCGCAGCACAGCCCGCGTCAGGGCTTCGTCCAGCGGCTTCTCGAGAATGTGCTCGACCCGGCCCAGGTTCACCGCCTGCAGGGCCACGTCCTTGTCGGCGTAGGCCGACACCAGCACCCGGACCACGTGGGGATGCGACTCCCGGGCAGCCGCCAGCAGATCGACGCCGGTGCGTTTGGGCATGCGGTAGTCGGTCAGCACCACGGCGATGCCGGCGCCGCGTTCGGCGAGCAGCGCCAACGCTTCGTCCACGCTGCCCGCCGCCAGCACGGTGAACTCGTCGCCGTAGCGGCGGGCAAACCACTTGCAGGCCTGAGGCTCGTCATCCACCACCAGGACGGCATGCACCTCGGTCGGGTTGTGCGTGGGCTCGCTCATTCGGGTCGGGGGAGATCGAAGGAAAACTCGGTCCACGCGCCGGGCTCGCTGCGCACGGCCAGGGTGCTGCCGTGGCGCTGGACGATTCCGTAGCTGATGCTCAGCCCGAGTCCCAATCCGCTGCCCACGTCGCGGGTGGTGAAGAAGGGCTCGAACACACGCGCCTGGTTCTCGGGGCGGATGCCTTCCCCATTGTCGTGCACCACCACCCCCAGGCGATCCCCCGACACCGTGGCCCGTACCACGATTTCGGGATGTTCCCGGTGGGCGGCGCGCACCGCGATGGCGGCATTGCTCAGCAGGTTGATCAGCACGCCGATCAGCGCCGGTTCGTCGCCCAGCACATGGCTGTCCTGCGGCATGTCCAGACGCACCTCGATGCCCTTGAGGTCGAAGCCGGCCAGCCGGATGGCCGAGCGCACCGCGTTCTCGAACAGAAACGGGCGCATGCTCTCGCCGCCCGGCTTCTGGTAGGCGAAGGTCTTGAGGTCGGTGACGATGTTCTGGATGCGCACCAGCCCCTCGCGGGCGTCGCTGAGGCTTTCGCGCACGAATTCGTCCTGCCGGGCGGCGGGCTGCTGCAAGCCCATGTCGATGGCCATGAGGCTGAAGTTGACCGGGTTGTTGAGTTCGTGAAGCAGGCCTGCCGACAAGGTGCCGATGGCCGCCATCTTCTCGCGGTGCACCAACTGGCCCTTGACCTCGGTCAAGGTCTGGTTGATCTCGACCAGCGATTCGTTCTTCAGGCGCACCTCTCGCTGCAGCGAAAACAGCCGCACCCGGGCGCGTTCGTTGAACCAGGTGCACACCGCGCTGGCCGCGGCCGAGAAACCGATGAACAACGAGTTGGTGACGATCATCGACGCCTGTCCGAGCCCGTTGGGGTGCAGTGCGCAGGCCAGCAGGTAGAGCAGCAGCGTGATGACGCCGAAGCTGACCGACTCGAAGAAGCTGATCGGCAGGATGATGCCCACGGCATACAGCGCCAGGTGCAGACCGACAAAATAGATCGAGGCCGCGCCGTCGGTCTGCTGGATCATCCAGGCGATCATGGCCTGCGGCAGCAACAGCCACAGCATGGTGAGGGGGCGCACGTTGCGGCGACCGAAGCCGGTGAACAGCAGCGCCAGGATGGCCAGCGACACCAGCGACACCGCCACGCGCAGGGCCAGGAACTCGAGCCAGCGCTCGGGGTAGGTGGACAGGTCAAGCCCCACGCCGGCCATCACCAGCACGATGGCAGTGACGCAGCCCGCGCGGCTGTAGGTGACGCGAAAGTCCGCGAGTTCCTGCTGGTAGTCCTGCGCGAGCGGTGGGCTCATGGGCTGCGCGCGCCGAACTCGGCAAACAGGTTGACACCCGTGTCGTCGGTGTAGAGCGTCACCGGACCGTCCACCTCGTCGAGCATGGCGCGCATCTGCGCCTCGTCGCGGTAGATCAGGTGCCATTCGAGCAGGTGCTCCATGCCGAAGCGCTCGGGGTTCTGCGCGTGCACGTTGGTGACCATGAGCCGGGCGCCGGGATTGCACCGGAACAGGAAATAGCGCACCAGCCGGCTGCACACCTTGTCGGACAGGTAATCGAACAGACCGGCGCAGTAAACGAGGTCTTCGCCCTGACCCGGCGCGGGGGGTTCCGAGCGCGCCGGACGCTTGAGGAGGTCGTGCACCGATTCCTGCACGTACTCGACCGCCAGCGTGCGGCCGTGGCGCTGAAGCGCTTCGTCGATGCGGGCCCGGGTGTAGTCCAGCGTCTCGCGGCTGAAGTCGACCAGCGTGAAGTGCAGGCGCGAGAGATCGCGGCCCGAGGCAATCAGGCGCTGCACCTCGATGGCCGGGCCGCACCCCACGTTGAGGATGCGCACGGTGCGGTTCTCGCGTTCGGCGTTGTCCACCGCCTGGCCGAGGAACTTCACGAGGATGTCGATGCGGTTGCGGTGCGCCTGCGAAACGGCCGCGCGCAGGAACATGGCGTTGACGATCTGGAAGTAGGTGCTTTGACCCTGGCGCGGATCGGCCAGGATCTGGTTGACCATTTCATAGTCGCCGGCGTAGCCCAGCGGCTTGGAGAACGTGCGCCACACAAACGGCGCCCGCAACACCAGCGGGTGCAGCGCCGCCTGCGCATAGGCCCTGTGCAGGGGGCCTTCCTCTTCGGACAAACCGGCGGCCTCGCCTTCGAGCCGGTCCAGGAACGCTTTGCCCTTGACCATCAGCGGCTGGGCCATGGCCTCGAACACCTCGTCGGTCAGGCGACCATCGGGGCCTTTGGGCAGCGACTCGACCAGGTCGGCCTGGTCGACCCAGCGCGCGGTTTCGGCGAGGAAGGCGCGGAACTCGCTGATGGCCACCTGGTAGGTGTGGCGCACGCGAAATCGGTCTTCCCAGCTCTGCACGAAGCGCTGCGCCTCGAGCCGGACCTGATCGACGTTGCCGCGCACGGCGTTCAGGTCGGACCACTCATCGATGAGCGCCACCGACACCACCGCCATCAGGCCGGTGTTGAGCATGCCGACCACCACCGCCTTGCCCTTGTACAGGGCCTGGTCGCCGGCGCGGATGGTCAAGTCGCTGAGCACCTCGCTCACCTGGACGATGGAGTACGGGTTGTAGATCTCCATCACCAGCGAGCGCCGCTGCACGCTGGTCAGCGTGCCACGGGCGGCTTCACCCTGGCTGTTGCGGAACGAGACGGCGGGATCGTAGGGGCGCTGGAATTGCACGGCGGGTGAGCGATGGCGGGGTCGTTGAGGTGGCACGGACCCCGCGCTGAACCTTTCGCCCGAGTGTAGTGAACCCGCGCGAAAGTTGTTCAGGGCTCAAGCGTCAGGCCAGCAACCCGTTGACGCGGCGCACGTAGGCGGCCGGATCGTCGGGCAGACCGCCCTCGGCCAGCAGGGCCTGGTCGAAGATGACATGGGCCAGATCGTCGAAACGGTCGCTGGCTTCGAGCTTCTTCACCAGGGCATGGCCGGCGTTGACCTCGAGGATGGGCCTGACCTCGGGCGCCTTCTGACCCGCCTGCTTGAGGAGCCTGGCGAGCTGCATGGAGTAGTCGCCGTCCTCCACCACCAGGCAGGCCGGCGAATCGACCAGGCGCGAGGTGACGCGCACGTCCTTGGCCTTGTCCTTCAGGCTCTCGCGCAGTTTCTCGAGCACCGGCTTGAAGGATTCCGCCGCGGCTTCGGCGGCCTTCTTCTCGGCTTCGTCCTGCAGATCGCCGAGGTCCACCGCCCCCTTGGCCACGCTCTGCAGCGGGGTGCCGTCGAACTCGGGCAGGAAGGACAGGGCCCACTCGTCCACCCGGTCCGCCATCAGCAGCACCTCGATGCCCTTCTGCCGGAACACCTCGAGCTGCGGGCTGTTGCGCGCCGCCGCCAGCGTGTCGGCGGTGAGGTAGTAGATGGCCTTCTGGCCCTCCTTCATGCGGGCCTTGTAGTCGGCCAGCGACGTGGGCGCGGATTGCGTGGTGCTGGCAAAGCGCAGCAGCCTGGCCAGCTTGTCGCGGTTGGCGAAGTCCTCGCCCAGCCCCTCCTTGAGCACGGAGCCGAACTCGGCGTGGAAGGCGGCAAATTTGTCGGCGTCCTTGCTCAGGTCGTCGAGCATGCCGAGCACCCGGCGCGTGTTGCCTTCGCGGATGGCCTTCACGTCGCGGCTTTCCTGCAGCAGCTCGCGGCTCACGTTGAGCGGCAGGTCGCTCGAGTCGACGACACCCTTGACCCAGCGCAGGTAGGCGGGCAACAAGGCCTCGGCCTCGTCCATGATGAAGACGCGCTTGACGTAGAGCTTGATGCCGGCCTTGCGGTCGCGGTTCCAGAGGTCGTGCGGCGCCTTGGCCGGGATGTAGAGCAGCTGCGTGTACTCGGTGCTGCCCTCGACGCGGTTGTGGCTCCAGGCCAGGGGGGCCTCGGTGTCGTGGCCGAGGTTCTTGTAGAACTCGATGTACTGCTCGTCGGTCACGTCCTTGCGGGGGCGGGACCACAGCGCGTTGGCCGAGTTCACGGCCTCCCATTCGTCCTTCAGCACGTACTCGCTTTTCTCGGCGTCCCAGTCTTCCTTCTGCATGCGCACCGGCAGGCTGATGTGGTCGCTGTACTTGCCGATGATCGACTTGAGCTTCCAGTGGTTGAGGTACTCGGTCTTGTCCTCCCGCAGGTGGAGGATGACGCTGGTGCCCCGCGCCGCGCGCTCGATGGTTTCGACCTCGAAGTCACCGCTGCCGCCACTGGTCCAGCGCACGCCATCGGCCGCCGGCAGGCCGGCGCGGCGGCTCTCCACCACGATGCGGTCGGCCACGATGAAGCCCGAATAGAAACCCACGCCGAACTGGCCGATGAGCTGGGCACCGTCCTTCTGGTCGGCGCCCAGCCGGCTCATGAAATCGCGGGTGCCGCTCTTGGCAATGGTGCCCAGGTGGTCGATCGCCTCCTGGGCGCTCATGCCGATGCCGTTGTCGGTGATGGTGATGGTGCGCGCCTCCTTGTCGAAGGCCACCCGCACTTCGAGCTCGGGCGCGTCCTCGTACAGCGCGGCGTTGTTCAGTGCCTCGAACCGCAGCTTGTCACAGGCGTCGGACGCGTTCGAGACCAGCTCGCGCAGGAAGATGTCGGGGTTGGAGTACAGCGAGTGGGTGACCAGGTGCAGCAGCTGGGCCACTTCGGCCTGGAAGGAATGGGTCTGTTTGCTCATGGCTGGAATGATGACGGACAAAGGAACACGCCCGCCGGGCGTTGCGGCCCGGGCCCGGCGGCGCTGGCCGCGCAGGAATTGAGGGCGCCCACGGGGTTTTCAAGGCCCGGAAGACCCGGGTGGCATCAGTCGGCGGCGGGCGGCGGTGCCGGCGACAGCCAGCGCCGGAGCCGATCGGCCACCTCCGGGCTGGACAACAGGTCCAGGTGTCCGGTGCGGTGCACCACGTGCAGGCTGTCGCGGGCAAACGCGAGCGCCCGGGCCGGCTCGTCGTGCTCACCCAGGGCGCTGCGCAGCGGCACCAGGCCGTCGCCGACCAGGCGCTCGGCCAGCAGCCCGCGGCGCGGCGCCAGGCAGGCCGCCACACCGAAACAGGCCACGCCTTCGGGCAACGGCAGGGGTTCGTCAGGCCGTGCGCCGTCCGGGTGGCGCAGGTGGCCGTACCGGAGATCGGTGATGCCGGCGCTGCGCAGGCGCCCCAGGCGGGCCAGCGGCGCCGAGAACGGCGACGACGCCAGCAGCAGGTCGGCCCCATGGCCGGCGCGCTCCAGCGGTGCGCCATGGTGGGGGGTGCCCAGAAACACCAGGTGCTGGAGCCGATCGGGCCAGCGAAGCCCGGCCCGCCGGGCCTCGTGCACGGCGCTGCGCGCCACCAGCCCGCCCATGCTGTGGCCGATGAGCGTGATGCCCTGCAGGGGCACGGGCCATTGCCCGACCAGGCGTTCCAGCAGGCTGGCCAGTTCGCGCCCGTTGGCGGCGATGTGCAAGCCGCTGTTGTAACGAAGGTGGACGGGCGTGGCCTGCAGGGCTTCGCGGGCCACATCGGTGTGGTCGTGACCGCTGCGGCGCCATTGCGTGTCGTTCATGCACAGGCCATGCAGCATCAACAGCAGGTGGGGCGTCACCGCGCCGGGCTCTAGGGTCATTTGGCCGGGTTGGTTCGGGTCGAGCACCCGACCGTTCAGGCGCAGCTCCATCGGCTGTGCCAGCGAACTGCCCATGGCCGCCAGCCGATCCCCCAGCACCCCGTTGACCGCCGCCAGCACGGCCTCGCGGGCGGGCGAGTCGGCATCGCCGCGGGCGGGGTCGTCGAGCAGCGGCATCACGCTGTGCAACACGCCGTCGATGCCCGCGCCGATGCCGTGGGTGACACCGCGGATGGCGCCATAAACCCGGCCGGTGAGGCCGCCGGTGCGCTCGGGCGCCTCGCCCACCGGAAGGCCGATGCGCCGGAGCACCGCCTGGTGCACGCCCTCGGTGATGCCGATCACGCCCAGCGTGGCCTGGGTGGCGAGCTGGGCCGCGGCCCGGATGTCGGTCGGCCGCAGGTGGCGCGGGCGGTCGGACGGAGCGGTGCGTGCGTTCATGCCCGATTGTCGCCACGCCACCCCGGTGGCCGGCTCTGGCCGGACCGGCGGTGTCAGAAGACCTCGTCGGGCAGCAGGTAGCGCCACTGCCCCACCGGCAGGTTCCCGAGGTTGACGCGTCCGATGCGCACGCGCTTGAGCCCCACCACGTGCAGGCCGACCGCCTCGCACATGCGGCGGATCTGGCGCTTGCGGCCCTCGGTCAGCACGAAGCGGAGCTGCTCGGGGTTGAGCCACTCGACCTTCGCCGGCTTCAGGGGTTGATCGTCCAGCGACAGGCCATGGCGCAGGCTCATCAGCCGATCGGGGGGGAACACCGACTGGACGTCCTGCTCCACCACGCCCGGGCCCTGCGGCCCGTTCGGGGCCCACACCACCCGCACCAGGTATTCCTTTTCCACACCGCTGTCTTCGCCGATCAGGGTGCGCGCCACGCGCCCGTCCTGCGTCATCACCAACAGGCCGGTGGAATCGATGTCGAGCCGGCCGGCCGGCGCCAGCCCCTTGAGTTGCGAGGGCGAGAAACGGCGCGGGCCGCGGTCGTCTTTCCAGCGGTTGCGGGCGTGCAGCAGCACCACCGCCGCCTCGTGACCGTCCTCGGGCTGTCCGCTCACGTAGCCCACCGGCTTGTGCAGCAGGAAGGTGGCGCGCTCGTCCTGCGCGCTGGTGGCCTGGGGCAGGACCTTGATCTGATCGTCGGGCGTGACGGGCTGGCCCATGGCGGCCACTTGCCCGTTCACCAGCACCCAGCCATGGGCAATCCATTCGTCGGCCTCGCGCCGCGAGCACAGGCCGAGCTCGGCCAGGCGCTTGTTCAGGCGGATGCCTTCACGGGGGGCCAGGGATGGCGCCGGGGCAGCGGGCACGGCACGGGATGGTGCCGGCGCCGGGGACGCCGCGCGAGAGGCCTCAGCGCGAGGGGCCTCAGCGCGAGGGGCCTCAGCGCGAGGGGTCGCGGCGCGAGGGGCCCTTGTCGCGCCCGCCGGCGCCGGGCTGCGGGGGTCGAAGCGGGCCGGGGGTCGACCCGTTGGCCGGGGGTCCGACCGGGGTTCGGACCGGGTGGCCGGTTGGGCAGGGGCCGGTGCCTTGGCCGCGGCCGCCGGCTGCACCGGCAGGTCGGGACGCCGCGCCTCGCTCAAGGGCCGGGCCCGGGCCGGGCCCGGCGGGCGGACCGGCGGGCGGCGCGGGGCGCGGGGGTCGGCGGGCGGCTTCGGGGCCGCGGGTTTCAGTTTGAGGGTGCGCTGGGGAGGGTCTTGGGACATGGGGGGATTGTCCTTCCCCGGGAGCGGCTTGTGCCGCCGGGCTCGCGCGCCGGCAAATCGCGATCAATCCAGCATGCCGGACCGCAACGACTGCAGGTCCAGCACCCGCAAACCGCCGTACTCGATGCGGATCCACCCCTTGTCCTGCAGCGTGCGCAGCGCCTCGTTGACGCGCTGCCGCGACAGGCCCACCAGATAGGCCAGTTCCTGCTGCGTGATGCGCAGGATGCCGCCCACATTGGGCGACAGCAAAGGGTGGAACAGCGCGGCGAGGTTTCGAGCCACGCGCAGATCGGGGCTGGTCAGGCGGTCGATCTCGCGGGCGGCGATGAACTGGCCCAGCCGCTCGTTGAGCTGGTGCATCACGAAGCGGTTGAACGCGATCGAATGGTCCAGCAGCCAGTCGAAGGTCTCGATCGGCAGGCCGGCCACCAGGCTGGAGCGCAGCGCCTGGATGTTGTAGCGGTAGTGCTCGTGCTTGAGCACGGTGCCCTCGCCGAACCAGCCGCCGGGCGCCACCCCGGTGAAGGTGATGGCCGTGCCGCTCGAATCGTCGTTGCTCATCTTGAGCAGGCCATCCACCAGGCCGAACCAGTACGTGACCGGCCGTCCGAAGCGGCACACGAAATCGCCGGCCTCGGCTTCGCCCACGCGAAGCGACTCCAGCGCGCGTTCGCGGGCCTCTCCCTCGAGGGCGGGGAGCCAGGGAATGCCCGCGAGTTCGGCCTCGGTCGGGTGGCGCGCGCGGTCCCGGATGCCGCTGCGGTGGGGTTGGAACATGCGGGAAAGTCCTAGGAGGATTGACCCCAGATTGTCGTCGGACCGACAACATAACGTCAAACACAGGCCTACCATGCAACGCATGCAACGAGGCCGCCCGACGACGTTCGGACAGGGCAGCCCGCACAGGAGACAAGGCATGCAGACCACCTTCCCCCGGCTCTTGCTGGAGCACGCGAAGCGCCGACCCGGCGCGGCCGCCATGCGCGAGAAGGAATACGGCATCTGGCAGACCACGACCTGGGCCGAGATGGCCGAACTGGTCGAGGCGATGGCCTGTGCCCTTCACCTGGCCGGGCTGCAGCGCGGCGAACACATGGTCGTGATCGGTGCCAACCGGCCCCGGCTGTACGCCGCCATGCTCGCGGCCCAGTCGGTGGGCGCCATTCCGGTGCCGCTCTACCAGGATGCGGTGGGCGCCGAATGCGTGTTCCCGATCAACAACGCCGAGGTGCGCTTCTGTGTGGTCGAGGACCAGGAGCAGGTCGACAAGATGCTGGAGATCCGCGAGCAGTGCCCGCAGCTCTCGCACATCTGGTACGACGACCCGCGCGGGCTGCGCAACTACGACCAACCCGGCCTGCAGAGCGTGGACGGGCTGATCGCCGCCGGCAAGGCACACGCCAAGGAGCACCCCGGCCTGTTCCAGGCCCAGGTCGACCAGGGGCGGCCCGACGACGTGGCCGCCATGTTTTTCACCAGTGGCACCACCGGCAACCCCAAGGGCGTGGTGCACACCCATCTCACGCTGATCGACCGCGCGTCCGTCGGCACGAAGTTCGACAAGCTCACCCCGCAGGACGAGGTGCTGGCCTACCTGCCACCGGCGTGGATCGGCCAGAACATCTTCTCGTACGCGCAATGGCTGGTGGCCGGCTACGTGGTCAACTGCCCCGAAAGCAGCGGCACCGTCACCATCGACCTCAAGGAAGTCGGGCCCACCTACTACTTCGCCCCGCCGCGCGTGTTCGAGGGCCTGCTCACCAGCGTCATGATCCGCATGGAAGACGCCGGTGCGCTCAAGCGCAAGCTGTTCCACTCGTTCATGGACCTGGCCCGCCGCATCGGCCCGGACCTGATGGATGGCAAGTCGGTCGGCTTCGTCGACCGCCTGAAGTACCGGCTGGGCGACTGGCTGGTCTACGGTCCGCTGCGCAACAACCTGGGCATGAGCCGGGTGCGCGTCGCCTACACCGCAGGCGAGGCCATCGGCCCGGACCTGTTCAGCTTCTACCGCTCCATCGGCATCAACCTCAAGCAGCTCTACGGCTCCACCGAGACCGCGGTGTTCGTCTGCCTGCAGCCCGACCACGAGGCCCGCGCCGACACCGTGGGCGTGCCATGCGAAGGGGTGGAGATCAAGCTGAGCGCGACCGGCGAAATCCTGGTGCGCTCGCCCGGCCTGCTCAAGGGCTACTACAAGAACCCGCAGGCCACCGCCGAGGTGCTGGACGCCGAAGGCTGGTACCACACCAGCGACGCCGGCTTCATCGACGCCTCGGGGCACCTGAAGATCATCGACCGCGTCAAGGACGTCGGCCGCATCATGGGCGGGCCGAACGACGGCGCCATGTTTGCGCCCAAGTACGTCGAGAACAAGCTCAAGTTCTTCTCCTTCATCAAGGAGGCGGTGGCGTTCGGCGACAAGCGCGAGCGGGTCTGCGTGATGCTCAACATCGATTTCGACGCGGTGGGCAACTGGGCCGAGCGGCGCAACCTCTCCTACGCCGGCTACACCGACCTGGCCCAGAAGCCCGAGGTGTATGCGCTGATCCAGGAATGCGTGGAGAAGGTCAACGCCGACCTCAGCCGCGACGAACTGCTGGCCGGCAGCCAGATCAGCCGCTTCCTCGTGCTGCACAAGGAGCTCGACGCCGACGACGGCGAACTCACCCGCACGAACAAGGTGCGCCGTGGCTACATCGGCGACAAGTACGGTGTGCTGGTGGAGGCGCTCTACGCCGGCAAGACCGAGCAGTACATCGAGACCCAGGTGAAGTTCGAGGACGGCCGCACGGGCTCGGTGAGCGCCACGCTGCAGATCCGCGACGCCAAGACCTACACGCCCGTGAAGGCCGCCGCATGAGCGCCGTCGCCACCCCTCGGGTCGACTCGACTGAGCCTCGGGCCGAGTCGACCACCGCTCGCGTCGAGCCCACCCCCGTTCGGGCTGAGCCTGTCGAAGCCCCTCCCAGCCCGCTCCGCACGGAAGCCCCCATGAACCAGAAAAAGATCGGCGAGGTCATCCTCGACGTGCACAACATCAGCCTGCGTTTTGGTGGGGTCAAGGCGCTGACCGACATCAGCTTCAACGTGCGCGAGCACGAGATCCGCGCCATCATCGGGCCCAACGGCGCGGGCAAGAGCTCGATGCTCAACTGCATCAACGGCGTGTACCAGCCGCAGGAAGGCTCGATCAACTTCCGCGGCAAGACGTTCAAGCACATGAACAGCCGCGAGGTGGCCGAAATGGGCATCGCGCGCACCTTCCAGAACCTGGCGCTGTTCAAGGGCATGAGCGTCATCGACAACATCATGACCGGGCGCAACCTGCGGGTGCGCAGCAACCTGTTTGCGCAGGCGTTCCGCAACCCGTTCGGCATCGGCGGCGCGCAGAAGGAAGAAGAACAGCACCGGGAGTTCGTCGAACGCATCATCGACTTCCTGGAAATCCAGGCCTACCGCAAAACGCCGGTGGGTACCCTGCCCTACGGCCTGCAGAAGCGCGTGGACCTGGGGCGGGCACTGGCCATGGAGCCGCAGATGCTGCTGCTCGACGAGCCCATGGCCGGCATGAACCTCGAGGAGAAGCAGGACATGAGCCGCTTCATCCTCGACGTGAACGACGAGTTCGGCACCACCATCGTCCTGATCGAACACGACATGGGCGTGGTGATGGACATCTCCGACCGCGTGGTGGTGCTCGACTACGGCAAGAAGATCGGCGACGGCACCCCCGAAGAGGTGCGAAACAACGAAGAAGTCATCAGTGCCTACCTCGGCACTTCGCATTGAGGCAACACCATGGCGTTTTTTCTTGAAGCTCTCCTTGGTGGCCTGATGGCCGGCATGCTGTATTCGCTCGTGGCGCTGGGTTTCGTGCTCATCTTCAAGGCCTCGGGCGTGTTCAACTTCGCGCAGGGCGCGATGGTGCTGTTCGCGGCACTGGCCATGGCGCGGTTCTCCGAATGGATTCCGGGCTGGCTGGGCATCGAGAGCAAGCTGCTCGGCAACATCATCGCCTTCACGCTCGCCGGCGCATTGATGTTCTGCGTGGCCTGGCTGATCGAGCGTTTCGTGCTGCGCCACCTGGTGAACCAGGAGGGCGTGACGCTGCTGATGGCCACGCTGGGCATCACCTACTTCCTCGACGGTCTGGGTCAGACCATCTTCGGTTCCGACATCTACCAGATCGATGTCGGCATGCCCAAGGACCCGGTGTTCCTGCTCGACGGGGTGTTCGAGGGCGGCATCCTCGTGAACCTGGAAGACGTGTACGCCGCCTGCATCGCCGCGCTGCTGGTGCTGTGCCTGTCGCTCTTCTTCCAGAAAACGGGCACCGGCCGCGCCCTGCGTGCGGTGGCCGACGACCACCAGGCGGCGCAGTCGATCGGCATTCCGCTGAACCGCATCTGGGTGATCGTCTGGTTCGTGGCCGGCATCACGGCGCTGGTGGCCGGGATCATCTGGGGCTCCAAGCTCGGGGTCCAGTTCTCGCTCACCACCGTGGCGTTGCGCGCCCTGCCCGTGATCATCCTGGGCGGTCTCACCTCGGTGCCCGGCGCCATCATCGGCGGCCTGATCATCGGCGTGGGCGAGAAGCTGTCCGAGGTCTACCTCGGCCCGTTCGTGGGCGGCGGCATCGAGATCTGGTTCGCCTATGTGCTGGCGCTGGTGTTTCTTCTTTTCCGACCCCAAGGGCTCTTTGGGGAAAAGATCATTGATCGCGTTTGAGGGACTGACAGATGTTCTACAGAGAAAACGGTCAGTTCAAGACCTCCTACCGCGCCGACCAGCAGATCTTCCCGATCGCCCAGGACCGCTGGGCCGTGCTGGCCATCGTGGCATTCGCGTTCATCGGCGTGCCGCTGCTGGCCGATGAATACCTGTTCCGCGCCATCCTGATCCCGTTCCTGATCCTGGCGCTGGCGGCCATCGGGGTGAACATCCTGGTGGGCTACTGCGGCCAGATCAGCCTGGGGTCGGGTGCCTTCATGGCGGTCGGCGCCTACATGGCCTACAACACCTTCGTGCGCATCGAGGGCATGCCGCTGGTGCCGGCGCTGCTCATCGGCGGGTTCTTCGCCACGCTGGTCGGCATCTTCTTCGGCATTCCGAGCCTGCGGGTCAAGGGCCTGTACCTGGCGGTGGCCACCCTGGCGGCGCAGTTCTTCTGCGACTGGGCGTTCCTGCGCATCGGCTGGTTCACCAACAACACCGCGTCAGGCTCGGTGTCGGTGTCCAACCTGCAGATGTTCGGCTGGAAGATAGACACACCAGTCGAGAAGTACCTGTTCTGCCTGGGTTTTGTCGTGGTGTTCGCGCTGCTCGCCAAAAACCTGGTGCGCTCGGCCATCGGCCGCGAATGGATGGCCATCCGCGACATGGACGTGGCCGCCGCGGTGATCGGCATTCGGCCGATGTACGCCAAGCTGAGCGCTTTTGCGGTCAGCAGCTTCATCATCGGCGTGGCCGGCGGCCTGTGGGGCTTCGTGCACCTGGGTTCGTGGGAACCGGCCGCCTTCTCGATCGACCGCAGCTTCCAGCTGCTGTTCATGGTGATCATCGGCGGCATGGGTTCGATCATGGGCAGCTTCTTCGGCGCTGCCTTCATCGTGGTGCTGCCCATCTTCCTGAACCAGTTCTTGCCGGTGCTCGGCGGCCTGGTCGGCGTGACGATTTCCACCGCCGCGATCTCGCACACCGAATTCATGATCTTCGGCGCACTCATCGTGTGGTTCCTCATTGTGGAACCCCACGGCCTGGCCAAGCTCTGGAGCATTGGAAAACAGAAGTTGCGGCTCTGGCCCTTTCCGCACTGACGAGGGTTCGGGCGCACCGGCCCACCGGGTCCGAGGGACAACCCCAATGGGGACAGTCCTGATGACCGCGGCGCACGGACGCATTGAACTCAAGGGCCCACTGTTTTGTGTGTGTTCGTTCTTAATAGGAGACAAGTGATGAAGCTGCGCAATCTCGTTCTGGCGGTGGCCGTTGCCGCCACCGGGCTGACCTCGGCCCTGGTCGCGCCCAGCGCCATGGCCCAGGCCAAGGAACAGTTCTTCCCGGCGCTGGTGTACCGCACCGGCCCTTACGCGCCCAACGGCGTGCCCTTTGCCAACGGCTATGTCGACTACCTCAAGCTGACCAATGCGCGTGGCGGCATCAACGGCGTGAAGGTGTCGTGGGAAGAATGCGAAACCGGCTACGCCACCGACCGTGGCGTGGAGTGCTATGAGCGCCTGAAGGGCAAGAACGGCGGCGCCACGGTGTTCCAGCCGCTGTCCACCGGCATCACCTTCGCGCTGACCGAAAAGGCCCCGATCGACAAGATTCCGCTGATCACCGCCGGTTACGGCCGGAGCGAATCGGCCGACGGCGGCGTGTTCAAGTGGAACTTCCCGCTGGCCGGCACCTACTGGGTGGCCGCCGACGTGCTGATCCAGCACATCGCCAAGAAAGAAGGCGGGCTCGACAAGCTCAAGGGCAAGAAGATCGCCCTTGTGTACCACGACAGCCCGTTCGGCAAGGAGCCCATTCCCCTGCTGCAGGAGCGCGCTGCCATGCACGGCTTCCAGCTGAGCCTGCTGCCGGTGACGCACCCGGGCGTGGAACAGAAAGCCACCTGGCTGCAGATCCGCCGTGACCGCCCGGACTACGTGCTCAACTGGGGCTGGGGCGTGATGAACTCGACCGCGCTGAAGGAAGCGCAGGCCACGGGTTACCCGCGCGAGAAGATGTACGGCGTGTGGTGGGCCGGTGCCGAACCCGATGTGAAGGACGTGGGCGCAGGCGCCAAGGGCTACAACGCCGTGACCATGCAGCACGGCACCGAGCGCAACGCGGCGGTCGTGAAGGAAATCCTGGAGAAGCTGCACGCCAAGGGCCAGGGCACCGGGCCGAAAGAAGAAGTGGGTGAAGTGCTCTACATGCGCGGCCTGATGAGCGCGATGTTTGCCGTTGAAGGTGTGCGCGCCGCGCAGGACCGCTTCGGCAAAGGCAAGGTGATGACCGGTGAACAGGCCCGCTGGGGTTACGAGAACCTGAACCTCACCCAGCCCAAGCTCGACGCGCTGGGCTTCAAGGGCGTGATGCGCCCGGTGTCCACCAGCTGCCAGGACCACATGGGCGCCAACTGGGCCCGCGTGCACACCTGGGACGGCACCAAGTGGGAGTTCACCAGCGACTGGCTGCAGGGTGACGAGCAGATCATCAAGCCGATGGTGAAGGCAGCGGCCGACAAGTACGCGGCCGAGAAGAAGCTGACGCGCCGCAGCGGCGCCGACTGCCAGTCCTGATCCCCCCGCCGCGCTTCGCACGCTCCCCGGAGGGGGCGGCGAACGCGGCGCCATCGCCAAGGGCGGCGTGCCGCCCTTGCCAATGGTCCCCAAGGAATCCTCATGAGCACACCCACACCCGTCATTCATGTCAACGGCATCGAGGTCATCTACAACCACGTGATCCTGGTGCTCAAGGGCGTTTCGCTGACGGTGGCCGAGGGGCAGATCGCGGCCATTCTGGGCGGCAACGGCGCGGGCAAGACCACCACCCTGCGCGCCATCTCCAACCTGCTGAAGGCCGAGCGCGGTGAAGTCACCAAAGGCAGCGTGTCCTTGCGCGGTGAGCGCATCGAGCACCTCACGCCGGCCGATCTGGTGCAACGTGGCGTGGTGCAGGTGATGGAGGGGCGGCACTGCTTTGCGCACCTGACCATCGAGGACAACCTGATGACCGGCAGCTACACCCGCAAGGACAAGGCCGAGGTGGCGCGCAATCTGGAGAAGGTCTACACCTACTTCCCTCGCCTGAAGACGCGGCGCACCAGCCAGGCGGCCTACACCAGCGGTGGCGAGCAGCAGATGTGCGCCATCGGTCGTGCCTTGATGGCCAACCCCAGCGTGGTGCTGCTCGACGAACCGTCGATGGGCCTGGCGCCCCAGATCGTCGAAGAGGTGTTCGAGATCGTGAAGGACCTCAACCAGAAGGAGAAGGTCACCTTCCTGCTGGCCGAACAGAACACCAACATGGCGCTTCGCTACGCCGACTACGGCTACATCATGGAAAGCGGCCGCATCGTGATGGACGGACCGGCCGCCGACTTGCGCAACAACGAGGACGTCAAGGAGTTCTACCTTGGCATGGGTGGGGGCGAGCGCAAGTCGTTCAAGGACGTGAAAAGCTACAAGCGCCGGAAACGTTGGCTTGCTTGACGGCGCACCCCCGCCGCGCTTCGCGCGACCCCCTCAAGGGGGCAACACCAGCGGACCGTCCTGAGCCTGTCGAAGGGCGGATCCGCGGTGTTTCTGGATGGAACACTTAAATCGACGGGATGGGCGATGAACGAATTCTTTGACGCGCTCGAGTCGCGCACACCAGCGCAGCGCGAGAGCGAGCAGATGGCGGCGCTGGCGAAGCAGGTGGCGCATGCACAGGCGCACAGCGCGGCCTTTCGCGAAATTCTGGCGGGGGTGGACGCGGCATCGGTGAACAGCCGTGCAGCGCTGGCCCGGCTGCCGGTCACGCGAAAGAGCGAACTGTTCGAGCGGCAGAAGGCGCAGCGCGCCAGCGACGTGTTCGGTGGTTTCTCCGCGCTGGTGCGGGGTCCGCAGATGTCGCGCATCTTCGCGTCGCCGGGCCCGATCTACGAACCCGAGGGGGCGAGCCGGGATTACTGGCGGACCGGCCGTGCGCTGTTCGCGGCGGGCTTCCGCTCGGGCGACCTGGTGCACAACGCGTTCAGCTACCACATGACCCCGGGCGCGTTCATTCTGGAAGCCGGCGCCCACGCCGTGGGTTGCACGGTGTTCCCCGCCGGCACCGGCCAGACCGAGCAGCAGCTGCAGGCGATTGCAGAACTGCGCCCCGACGCCTACACCGGCACGCCGAGCTTCCTGCGCATCCTGATCGAAAAGGCGGCCGAGGTCGGCACGGACGTGTCGTGCATCCGCAAGGCCAGCGTGGGCGGCGAGGCCTGCCCGCCCAGCCTGACCGCCTGGTTCGCCGAGCACGGCGTGGCGGTCTACCAGACCTATGCCACCGCCGACCTGGGCCTGGTCGCTTACGAAACCCCTGCCCGCGAAGGGCTGGTGGTCGAGGAACAGGTGATCGTGGAGATCGTGCGCCCGGGCACTGGCGAGCCGGTGCCCGAGGGCGAGGTGGGCGAACTGGTGATCACCACGCTGAACCCGGCCTACCCGCTGATCCGGTTCGGCACCGGCGACCTCTCCGCCATCCTGCCCGGCGCCTGCCCGACCGGCCGGACCGCCCCGCGCATCAAGGGCTGGATGGGCCGCGCCGACCAGACCACCAAGGTCAGGGGCATGTTCGTGCACCCCTCGCAGGTGGCCGACATCGCCCGGCGTTTTCCCCAGATCCGGCGCGCCCGCCTTGTGGTCAGCGGCGAGATGGCCAACGACCAGATGTGTCTGCGGGTCGAAGCCGCCGAGAGCGGCGACCCGGCCCTGCGCGAGCTGATTGCGGCCGCCGTGCGCGACGTGACCAAGCTGCGCAGCGAGGTCGAGCTGGTCGCCCCGGGCAGCCTGCCCAACGACGGCAAGGTCATCGAAGACGCCCGCAGCTACCGCTGATCGCGCCCGGGGCGGGTTTGCCCCGGGGGGTCGCTACGTACTTTCCGCGATTTCCGGGCGGATACCGGGGAATAGCATTCGTGGGTTCCAATCCTGTTCCCCATTCCGGAGACAACCCATGAAAAAGATCGTCGCCCTGGCCCTCACCGCGGCCGTTTCGGTCGGTGCCCAGGCCCAGGCCTTCCCGACCAAGCCCATCTCGTTCGTGGTCCCGTTCGCCGCCGGCGGACCGACCGACCTCGTGGCTCGCCAGCTGGCCGAGACCATGCGCAAGTACATCCCCAACTCGAACATCGTGGTCGAGAACGCCACCGGCGCCGGGGGCACCATCGGTGCGGCCAAGGTCGCCCGCGCCCCGGCCGACGGTCACACCCTGCTGGTGTGGCACATCGGCATGGCGGCCACCGCCGGCCTGTACCGCAAGCTGCCCTACAAGCCGCTCGAGGACTTCGAGTACCTCGGCATGATCAACGACGTGCCGATGACCCTGCTGGGCTCGAACAAGCTCAACGCCAACACCTACCGCGACTTCGAGGCCTACATCCGCGCCAACGGCGGCAAGCTGAACCTGGCCCACGCCGGCCTGGGTTCGGCTTCGCACCTGTGCGGCCTGATGTGGCAGTACGCCGTGAAGCTGGACAAGTCGATGACCACCATCGCCTACCGCGGCACCGGCCCGGCCATGAACGACCTCATCGGCGGCCAGGTGGACGTGATGTGTGACCAGACCACCAACACCACCGCACAGATCGAGGGCGGCCGCGTGAAGGCGTTTGCCGTGACCACGGCCAAGCCCCTGAGCACCCACCCCATCCTCAAGCACTACCCCTCGCTGCAGGAAATGGGCCTGCGCGGCTTCGACCTGACCATCTGGCACGGCCTGTACGCACCCAAGGGAACGCCCGCCCCGGTGCTCAAGACGATCAACGACGCGCTGCTGAAGGCCCTGAAGGACCCCGAGTTCATCAAGAAGCAGGAAGACCTGGGCGCCATCGTGGTGAACGATGCCCGCGTCACGCCGGAAGGCCACAAGAAGTACGTGGCCGACCAGATCAACAAGCTCAAGACCGTCATCGACGCCGCCGGCCAGTACGCCGACTGACCGTTGAGCACCCCTGCGGCGCTCCGTGCCGTCGCCTTCGGGGGACGGTGCCTGTGGTCCGGCAAGGCCGGTTCCACGGCATCCGCCGGGGTGAGACACGCGCGTCCACCAGTCCACGGGGCCCCATGATCCCGGTCCGCCTGGTGGACTCCATCACCGAACTGCAGCCCGCCGACGCGGGCTGCATTGCTTTGAGCGGGTCGCACGGCGGGGTGAGTTCGGCCCGGTATGCGCTGGCGGTGCGGCCGCTGCTGTCGGTCTTCAACGACGCCGGGGTGGGCAAGGACGAGGCGGGCATTGCCGGGCTGGCCCTGTTGCAGGCTCAGGGCCTGGCGGGCTGCGCGGTGTCGCACACCAGCGCGCGCATCGGGCACGCGGCCAGTACATTGGAAGAAGGCGTGGTCAGCCACGCCAACGCTGCGGCGCTCGAGCTGGGCATCGAACCCGGCCGGCCGCTGAAGGCGCAGATTCACCCACTGCAAAGGAGACACCCATGAGCCTGAACCGCCGAACCGTCGTCACCCTGACCGCGGCCCTGACCTTCCCCGCCCTCGCGCTGGCGCAGGGTGCGTGGCCGACCAAACCGGTGCGCATCGTGGTGCCCTTTGCCCCGGGCGGCACCACCGACATCCTGGCGCGCACGCTGGCCCCGGAACTCACCAAGGCCTTCGGCCAGAGCTTCGTGGTGGACAACCGCGGGGGCGCCGGCGGCAACATCGGTGCCGAGGCGGTGGCGAAATCGGCACCCGATGGATACACGCTGCTCATGGGCACCGTCGGCACCCACGGCATCAACAAGGCGCTCTACAGCAAGCTGCCCTACGACCCGCAGAAAGACTTCGCCCCGATCACGCTGGTGGCGGGCGTGCCCAACGTGATGGTGATGAACACCAAGCGGGCCCAGGAACTGGGCATCAACACAGTGTCGGATTTCGTCCGGTACGCCCGCGCCAACCCGGGGCGCCTGAACATGGCGTCCAGCGGCAACGGCACCTCGATCCACCTGGCGGGCGAACTCTTCAAGGCGCGCAACAAGATCTTCATGACGCACATCCCTTACCGGGGCTCGGGGCCGGCCATGAACGACATGCTGGCCGGCGCCATGGACGTGATGTTCGACAACCTGCCCTCGGCCATGCCGCACATCAAGGCGGGAACCCTCAAGGCGTTTGCCGTGACCAGCGCGGTGCGTTCCGACGCGCTGCCCGACGTGCCCACCGTGGCCGAGGCCGGCAACCTGCCCGGCTTCGAGGCGAGCTCATGGTTCGGCCTGCTGGCGCCGGCAGGCACCCCGCCCGACATCGTCAACCGCCTTCAGCAGGAAACCGCGAAAGCACTGGCCCTGCCCGCGGTGAAGGAGCGCCTGCTGGCACAGGGCGCCATTCCCGGCGGCAACACGCCGGCGGAGTTTGCCGCGCAGATCGATTCGGAAATCAGGAAGTGGGAGCCGGTGGTCAAGGCCTCGGGCGCCAAGGTCGACTGACGGCGGACCGGTCGAGGCCGGTCAGACGCCCCAGACCACCTCGACCTTCTCCTTCTCGCAGCGCTGCAGCATCTCGATGAACGGGGTGCTGCGCATGCGCAGGCTCACCGTTTCGAACATCGGCGGCGGCTCACCTTTGGCCTCTGCCTCTTCGCGCAGTCGCTTCTGCTCGGCCTCTTCGGCCAGCACGGCAGCCCGGATGGCGTCGACGGCGCGCGGTATGTCACCCGGCATCAGCACGCCCGGGGCTTCCGGGTCCTTGCCCAGAATCTCCAGCATGCGCTTGCCGTGGGGTCTCAGCATCACCAGGTCGCCCGTCTCGCGGGACTTGAATCGGTAGACGGACATGGTCGGGGGCTCCCGTGGGTGTTTGTTACAAGATACGCCGAACCGGAGGGTGGTGCCAGCGCTGTCGCGCCCGATTCGGGTTTACCCTGTTGTGGGTCAATATTTCAAGTCTAAACTAATTAGACATGAAAACCTCACTTCAGCGCATCCTGTGCATTGGCGGCGGTCCGGCGGGCCTGTATTTCGCGCTGCTCATGAAGCAGCGGCAGCCATCGCTGGAGGTCACGGTGGTCGAACGAAACCGCCCGTTCGACACCTTTGGCTGGGGCGTGGTGCTGTCCGACCAGACGCTCGTCAACCTGCGCCAGGCCGACGCGCAGACCGCGCAGGAGATCGGTGACGCGTTCAACCACTGGGACGACATCGAGGTGTTCTTCAAGGGACGCAGCGTGCGCAGCGGTGGACACGGCTTCTGCGGCATCGGCCGCAAGCGCCTGCTCAACATCCTGCAGGCGCGCTGCCAGCAGGTCGGGGTCAACCTGGTGTTCGAAACCGACGTGGCCGACGACCAGGCACTGGCCGCTCAGTACCGGGCCGACCTGGTGATCGCCAGCGACGGCCTCAACAGCCGGATCCGCACCCGCTACCAGGACACCTTCAAGCCCGACATCGACACGCGCCAGTGCCGCTTCGTCTGGCTGGGCACCAAAAAAACGTTCGACGCCTTCACCTTTGCCTTCGTGCAGACCGAGCATGGGTGGTTCCAGGCACACGCCTACAAGTTCGACGCCGACACGTCGACCTTCATCGTCGAGACGCCCGAGCACGTGTGGCAGGCGCACGGCATCGACCAGATGAGCCAGGAGGAAGGCATCGCCTTCTGCGAGAAGCTCTTCGCGCCCTACCTCGACGGGCACCGGCTCATCAGCAACGCCGCCCACCTGCGCGGATCGGCCATCTGGATCCGCTTCCCCCGCGTGATCTGCGGCACCTGGGTGCACTGGAATCACATCGGCGGACGGCCCACACCGGTGGTGCTGATGGGCGACGCGGCGCACACCGCGCATTTCTCGATCGGCAGCGGCACCAAGCTCGCCCTCGAAGACGCGATCGATCTGGCGGTCGAATTCGAGCGCCACCCCGAATCCGATGTGGCCACCGTGCTGCAGGCCTACGAGGCACGGCGCAGCGTGGAGGTGCTCAAGATCCAGAACGCCGCCCGCAACTCGACCGAGTGGTTCGAGCATGTGGACCGCTACACCGGCATGGAGATCGAGCAGTTCGCCTACTCGCTGCTCACGCGCAGCCAGCGCATCAGCCACGAGAACCTGCGCCTGCGCGACGCCCGCTGGCTTGGAAGCTACGAGGCATGGCTTCAAGAGCGGTCCGGCCAGTCGCCGGGCAAGCACCCCACCCCACCCATGCTGCTGCCGCTCAAGGTGCGCGGTTTGACCCTCAAGAACCGCGTCGTCGTCTCGCCCATGGCGCAGTACAAGGCCCGGGACGGTGTGGTGGGCGACTGGCATTTCATGCACCTGGGCGCTCGAGCGGCGGGCGGTGCGGCCCTGGTGATGGTGGAGATGACCAGCCCCACACCCGAAGGCCGCATCTCGCCCGGCTGCCCAGGGCTCTGGAACGATGAGCAGCAGCAGGCTTTCGAGCGGATCGTGCGCTTTGCCCACGAACACGGCAATGGCGCAAAGATCGGCATTCAGCTCGGCCACAGCGGCCCGAAGGGCTCCACGCAGCTTGGCTGGGAGGCCATCGACGAACCCCTGCCCTCCGGCAACTGGCCCTTGATGTCGGCCAGTGCCGTGGCCTACGGCGAACAGAACCAGGTGCCGCGCGCCATGACGCGAGCCGACATGGACGCCATGACCGCCGCCTTCGTCGAGTCCACGCGCCGCGCTGCAGCGGCCGGCTTCGACTGGCTGGAACTGCACTGCGCACACGGCTACCTGCTGTCTGCCTTCATCTGCCCGCTCACCAACCTGCGCACCGACGAATACGGCGGATCGCTCGAGAACCGCTGCCGTTATCCGCTGGAGGTCTTCACCGCCATGCGGGCCGCATGGCCGGCCGACAAACCCTTCAGCGTCCGCATCTCGGCACACGACTGGGCGCCTGGCGGCAACACGCCCGACGACGCGGTGGCCATCGCGCGGCTGTTCAAGCAGGCCGGCTGCGACGTGATCGACGTGTCCTCGGGTCAGACGACCCGGCAGGCCAGACCGGTGTATGGCCGCATGTACCAGACGCCGTTTGCGGACCGCATCCGCAACGAGGTCGACATCCTCACCATGGCGGTGGGTGCGATCAGCGAAGCCGATCACGCCAACAGCATCGTCGCGGCCGGCCGTGCCGACCTGTGCGCGATCGCGCGCCCCCACCTGGCCAACCCGGCATGGACCCTGCACGAAGCGGCCCGCCTGCAGACGCGCGCCATCGAATGGCCGGCGCCCTACCTGAGCGGCCGCGACCAGCTCTACCGCGAAATCGCGCGCCAGCAGGCCATGAAGGCCGCCGAAGAAGAGGAGGCCGCCAAGTGAACGCCACCGAAACCCTGGACATGGAGGCGCGTGCGCACAGCGAGCACGCGCAGGAACTGCGCTTGTGGCTGCGCCTGCTCACCTGCTCGCAACTGATCGAAAAGCGCATCCGCGCCGGGCTGCGCGAGCACTTCGACACCACGCTGCCGCGCTTCGATCTGATGGCGCAACTGGAGCGGCACCCCGACGGCCTGAAGATGAAGGAGCTGTCGCACCGCCTCATGGTCACCGGGGGCAACGTCACCGGCATCACCGACCAGCTGGTGGCCGAAGGCCTGGTGGAGCGCACCAGTGTCGAAGGCGACCGGCGGGTGTTTCGCGTGCGCCTCACCGACCGCGGACGCCGCACCTTCGCCGCGATGGCCGAGCAGCACGAGCATTGGATCGTCGAGGCCTTCGAGGGCCTGTCGCCGCGCGACCTGGAACAACTCCACAAGCTGCTGGGCAAGGTCAAGCAGCACCAGAAAGAACTCGACGAATGAAGCACCCCATTCCCGACCACAACCCCATGCGCGGCCAGTACGGCCCGGCGGCGGCCGGCCCGAAGCACTTCGCGCTGTCGATCGCCGACGGCGTGGCCACCGTGACGCTGAACCGGCCGGACCGCAAGAACCCGCTGACCTTCGACTCTTACGCCGAACTGCGCGACTGGTTCACCGGCCTGCAGCGCGCCACCGATGTGAAGGCGGTGGTGCTCACCGGTGCGGGCGGCAACTTTTGCTCCGGCGGCGATGTGCACGAGATCATCGGGCCGCTGACGAAGATGACCATGCCCGAACTGCTGGCCTTCACGCGCATGACGGGCGCCCTGGTGAGCGCCATGCGCGCCTGCCCGCAACCGGTGGTGGCCGCGATCGACGGCGTGTGCGCGGGCGCAGGCGCCATGATGGCGCTTGCCTCCGACCTGCGGCTGGGCACTCCGCGCACCAGCACCGCCTTTCTGTTCACGCGGGTGGGGCTGGCGGGTGCCGACATGGGCGCCTGTGCGCTGCTGCCGCGCATGATCGGGCAGGGCCGCGCGAGCGAACTGCTCTTCACCGGCCGATCGATGACCGCGGCCGAGGGCCACGCCTGGGGTTTCTTCAATGCCCTGCACGAGCCCGAGTCGCTGGCCGAGGCGGCCCTGAAGCTGGCGAAGTCGCTGGCCGAGGGACCCACCTTCGCCCATGGCATGACCAAGACCATGCTCCACCAGGAGTGGGCCATGACGCTCGACCAGGCCATCGAGGCCGAGGCACAGGCACAGGCGATCTGCATGCAGACGCAGGACTTCCGCCGCGCCTACGAGGCCTTCGCGGCCCGCCAGCGCCCGGTGTTCGAAGGCGACTGAGCAGGACGCACCGATGGTTGCCTTTGACCGCCCCCATGGCATGAAGCCACCGCAAGCGCAGTGGGCGCTGCCTTTCTTTGCCGAACACCACCAGGCACTCGCGCTGGGTGTGGACGACTGGGCCGCCGCACAGCGCGTCGACGAGTCGGACGACCGCCGGGCCTGTCGCGACTGGGTGGCCCGCCTGGGGGCCGCTGGCTGGCTGCGCTATTGCGTGCCCGCCGCCCATGGCGGCGCGCTCGACAAGCTCGACTCCCGGGCACTGGTCATCCTGCGCGAGACCCTCGCCTTTCATTCGCCGCTGGCCGATTTCGCCTTCGCCATGCAGGGACTGGGCAGCGGCAGCATCACGCTGGGTGGCAGCGGATTGCAGCGCGAACAACGCCTTCGCGCGGTGGCCGGCGGACAACAGATCGCGGCCTTTGCGCTGAGCGAACCCGACGCCGGCTCCGACGTGGCGGGCATGCGCACGACCGCCCGGGCCACCGAAGGCGGCTGGGTGCTCGATGGCTGCAAGACCTGGATCAGCAACGGCGGGCTGGCCGACTTCTACGTCGTGTTTGCCAAGACCACGCCCGACGCCGGCGCGCGCGGCATCAGCGCCTTTGTGGTGCCGGCCGACGCACCGGGGCTGGACACCTCGGAGCACATCGACGTGATGGCCCCGCACCCGCTGGCCACCTTGCGGTTCAACCAGTGCCGGGTCGGCGCGGACGCCTTGGTGGGCACGGTGGACGGCGGCTTCAAGCTCGCCATGCAGACGCTCGACATCTTCCGCGCCTCGGTGGCTGCCGCTGCGCTGGGCATGGCGCGACGCGCTTTCGCAGAAGCGGTGGCGCATGCCCGTGAGCGCAAGATGTTCGGCCAGCACCTGGCCGATTTCCAGCTCACGCAGGCGCGCGTGGGCGAAATGAGCGCCCTGATCGACGCCGCCGCCCTGCTGACCTACCGCGCCGCCTGGATGCGCGACGAAAGTGCGACGCAGGGTGCGGGAACACCGGCCTACACCGCGGCCGCCGCAGCGGCCAAGCTCACCGCCACCGAAAACGCCCAGAAGGTGATCGACATGGCCGTGCAGATGTTCGGCGGTCGCGGTGTGCGCGTCGGCGAGGTGGTCGAGCACCTGTACCGCGACATCCGGTCGCTGCGCATCTACGAAGGCGCCAGCGAAGTGCAACTGCTCATTCTCGGCAAGGCCGCACTGAAACCATGACAACCGCCCAAGTTGATTCCTTTGTGCGCGACCGCCTGCCCCCGCAGGCGCAATGGCCGCAGATGCGCTTCGACACGCCCGAGCTGAAGGCGATTCCCGCGCAGGTCAATCTGGTGGAGCATCTGTTCGACCGTGCCGTGGCGCAAGGCCACGCCGGGCGGCCTTTCCTGCGCAGCGATGCGCGCACGCTCACCTACGCGCAGGCCCGTGAGGCGGTCAACCGCATCGCCAGCTGGCTTCTGGCCGATGCCGGCCTGGTGCCTGGCAACCGGGTGCTGCTTCGGGGCGGCAACTCGGTGGCGATGGCACTGGCGTGGCTGGCGGTGGTGCAGGCCGGCCTGGTGGTCGTGGCCACCATGCCGCTGCTGCGCGCCAAGGAACTCAAGGCCATCGTCGACAAGGCACAACCCGCCTTGCTGCTGTGCGACGCGGCACTGACCGGCGAGCTCGAGGCGTTGGACAGCGGCCTGCCGCTGGTGCGGTTCAACACCGATGCCGCCGATGGGCTGGAGTCGCTCGCGGCGGCCCAACCGACCGATTCAAGGCCCTGCCCCACCGCCGGCAGCGACATCGCCCTGCTGGCGTTCACGTCGGGCACCACGGGTGTGCCCAAAGCGGCCGTGCACACCCACCGCGACGTGCTGGCCGCCTGCGAATGCTGGCCGCGCCACGTGCTGCGGGCCACCCCCGACGACATCGTGATGGGCTCGCCGCCGCTGGCCTTCACCTTCGGGCTGGGTGGCATGCTGGTGTTTCCCATGTGGGCCGGCTGCTCGGTGTACTACCCCTCGATTCCGTACACGCCCGAGGCGATGGTGAAGCTGATCGCCGCACAGGGCGCGACCATCTGCTACACGGCGCCCACGTTCTACCGGCAGATGGCCCCGTTTGCGCAGCAGCTCGCCGCACAGGGCGGTGTCGGGCGCCTGCGCATCTGCGTGAGCGCCGGCGAGGGCCTGCCCGACGCCACCCGCCAGCTCTGGAAACAAGCCACCGGCATCGAAATGCTTGACGGCATCGGCGCCACCGAGATGTTCCACATCTTCATCTCGGCCGCGCCCGAAGCAGCCCGGCGCGGCGCCATCGGCACGGTGGTGCCGGGATACACCGCGCGCATCGTGGACGACGACGGGCGCGAGGTGCCCGAGGGCCAGGTGGGCCGGCTCGCGGTGATCGGCCCCACGGGGTGCCGCTATCTCGACGAACCTCGGCAGACCCAGTACGTGCAGGACGGCTGGAACTTCCCCGGCGATGCCTTCCGGCGCGACGCCGACGGCTACTACTTCTACCAGGCCCGCACCGACGACATGATCATCACCGCGGGCTACAACGTGGCCGGGCCCGAGGTCGAATCGTCGCTGCTCGCGCACCCGGCGGTGGCCGAGTGCGGTGTGGTGGGCCGACCCGACGAGGACCGTGGCCAGGTGATCGTGGCCTATGTCGTGCTCAAGCCCGGACACACCGGCGACGCCGCCACGGTCAAGGCCTTGCAGGACCATGCCAAAGCCAGCATGGCGCCCTACAAGTACCCGCGCGAGGTGGTCTTCGTCGACCGCCTGCCCAGAACCGAAACCGGCAAGCTGCAGCGCTTTGCATTGCGCCAGCAGGCCGCGAAAGCCTGAGACACCATGCAACACACACTCCAACCCGCCGGATGGACCGCGCCCAAGGGTTACGCCAACGGCATTGCCGTGCGCGGCACGCAAGTCTTTATCGGCGGGCAGATCGGATGGAACGGGCAACAGCAGTTCGAGAGCGACGACTTCATCGCCCAGACACGACAGGCGCTGCAGAACGTGCTGGACGTGTTGCGGTGCGCGGGCGCCGGACCCGAGCACATGGTGCGGATGACCTGGTACATCCTGGACCGCGATGAATACAACGCGCGGCTGCGGGAACTGGGCGAGGCGTACCGCGCGGTCATGGGCAAGCATTTTCCCGCCATGACCTGCGTTGAAGTCCGCCGCCTGGTCGAGGCGCGCGCCAAGGTCGAGATCGAAGTGACGGCGGTGCTGCCCGACTGAACAGGCCCTAGACGCTGGGCACCATTTCGGCCGGCAGCGTGAAGCTCACCCGGCAGCCGGCACCGGGGCTGGAATCGCAGAACAGGGTGCCGCCGTGGCGCTCGACGATGCGGTTGGTCATGGCCAGGCCCAGACCCAGCCCTTCGTACTCGGTGGAGTGGTGCTGGCGCTGGAACAGCAGGAACAACCGCTCCGCGCGGCGCCGGTCGAAGCCGACACCGTTGTCCTCCACGTGAAAGGTGCGGCTGCCGTCGTCCGAGCGCTGCCAGCCGATGGTGATCACGGGGTGGGCCACCTTGCGGGTGAACTTCACGGCGTTGTCCAGCAGGTGCCGGAACGCCTGCGCCAGCAGCATCGGGTCACCCCGAACCACCGGCAGCTCGGCGTCGATCCGCCATTCGATGGCGGGCCCTCCGGCGGGCAGCCGCAAGTGCGCACGGACGCCTTCGATCAGCGGACCCAGCGGGACGTCCTGCACGTCGAGGGTGGCGCGGCACAGGTGCAGGTAATCGTGCATGGCCTCGATCATGTCGCCCATGCGGTGCGCAGCCTGCAACGTGAGCTGACCGTATTCGCGCAGGGGCTCGTCGTTCAAGGTGTCGGCGCGCTCGCGGATCAGGCGCAGGTAGCCCTGCACGTGTCGCAGAGGGCCGCGAAGGTCGTGGGCCAGAATCTGCGAGAGCGATTCGAGCTCGCGCTGCGTCATGGCCAGCTCGCGCACCAGCAGGTCGAATCGCCGGTGCAGCGATTCACTGCGCGTGAGCGGCACCAGGTCTTCGCGGTCCTGCCAGCGCGAGAGGTCCACCAGCATGGCGTCAAAGCCGAGGTAGGTGCCCGCCTCGTTCACCAGCGGCGTGGCCACCAGCAGGGCCGAGAAGGGTTCCCGGTTGTGCCGGTACAGCGAGATCCGCAGCTCACGCACCTTCAGGTGGCTGCGCAGGTCGTCGATGAAGGTTTGAAGCTCGGCGAGGCGATCGTCGCTTTCCAGGATGCCCAGAAACCTGGCCAGCGGTGTCATCAGGCCAGGCGGCGGATCGAACCAGGCGGTGGCGGTGCCATTGGCCGCGCAGACGCGGGTGTCGGCGGTGACCACGAACAGCGCGCAGGCCACACGGTCGCCAACCAGGGGCGGCCATTCGTTGACGGGCGACGGGGGCCGGTGTGCGTTGGGCATGGTCACGTTCGGGCGAGCGTTTCAACGGCCCTCATCATGCAACGTTCGCGAACCGGGCGCCAGCGTCCGCCCTGCCTCTTTGGGGGAGGCAAACCGGCAACGCGTCAGGTGCGAACCTTGCCGTCGCCCGTGAGCATGGACAGCTCGGCGAACCGGGAGGCCACGTGGTTGGTGGGACTCAGCGAAATGGTGAATCCACCGAAACTGGTGTCACCGATTGCTTCAAGGCCGTTCACCAGGGAATCGGAAGTCAGGCGCGAACCGGCACGGCGCGCGCCCTCGACCAGCAGGCGGGCCGACAGAAAGCCCTCGAAGCTCGAGAAGTTGGGCTGCACCTTGTTGCCGCCGCGTTCGATGGCTTCGAGAAACTCGCGCGTGATGGGGCGCGTGGTCGAGAAGGGGTTGGGCACCACCTGGGAGATCACCACGCCCGCACCTTCCTTGCCGAGTTCGTCGGCCAAGGCCTGCGTGCCCACGAAGGACACGTTGTAGAAAGTGCCACCAAAGCCCGCCTTGCGCGCCTCGCGGATGAACGCCGCGCACGAGGTGTAGGCGCTGATCTGCACGATGGCCTGCGGCTTGGCGGCCACGAGGGTGCTGACCGCCTGGGCCACGTCCACCGAGTTGCGCTCCACCGTGGCGGTCGCCTTGGGCTTGAGGTTGCGCGCCGCCATCGCCAGCGTCACGCCATCCAGACCGGCCTTGCCGTAGGCGTCGTTCTGGTGAAAGACGGCAATGTCGTTGAGCCCCAGGCTGGTGAGCTGACGAACAATCAGCGCGGTCTCGTCGTTGTAGGAAGCGCGCAGGTGGAACGCCAGGCGGTTGAACGGCTGGCGCAGACCCATGGCACCGGTGAAGGGCGCCACAAAAGGCGTGTCGGCCCGTGTGGACAGGGGCAGTGCCGCCAGGCTGGTGGGCGTGCCGATGTAACCGAACAGCGCCGTGCAGCCGCGTGCCAGCAATTGCCGGGTGTTTTCGGCGCAGCGGTCGGGTTCGTAACCGTCGTCGAGCTTGACGATCTCGAAGCGTTGGCCGGCCACGCCTCCCTGCTGGTTCACCTGGTCCAGGAACAGCTGGGCGCCCGCGTTGAACTGGATGCCCAGCTGGGCGGCAGGCCCGCTGAAGGCGGCCGACTGTCCCAGCACGATGCGGTTGCTTTGCGCGTGCAGGGCGGGCAGGGCCAGCCCTGCGGCGCTGCCCAGGGCGGCTTGGGCAAACGTGCGGCGGTTCATGCCGGCGGCGGCGGGACGGCGTGGCGAAAGAGGCATCGGGCAACTCCGGATGGCAAAAGTTCGGGATACCCCTATGGAGTATCAATGCGTTGCCGGATGCTACCGAGCGTTCGTCGCCCGGGTTGCACGTTCACCCCCCCGGTGCGACCGCTGATCGTTTGCGGATCGTTCGGCAGGCCGCCGTTCAGAAACGCCGCACCAACTCCACCCCGGCCGACAGCGAACGCCCGGCCCCGGGTTCAAAGAATCGGCCGTTGCCATCGTTCACGATCACCGAGCCCGCGTGGCGTCGATCGGTCAGGTTGTCGATGCGCGCGAACTGGCGCCAGGTCCAGGGTCCCGAGGTCTGCTCGAACCGGACACCCAGCGCGAACAGGGTGTGGCCCTCGGCGGCGTCGGTGTTGAGGTCGTTCACCTGGACGCGCCCGGTGTGGCGCGCTTCGAGGGACAACACACCGCCGGCCGTTCGCGCCCAGGCGGGTGCCCAGGACAGCTGCGCAAAGAATTGCTGAGCGGGCACGCCGGGCAGCGCATTGCCGGCCGGAAACCGGGCATCGGCCGACGCTGCGTAACGCGCGCGCAGGTAGGTGTAGGCCGTGCCGAGCGTCCAGTCGCCCCATCCGGCTTCGGCCGACAGCTCCAGACCGCGGCGCTCGGTGCGCCCGGCGTTGGTGAACACGGTTCGCCCACCGCCACTGCTTTCCACCACGATCTCGTCGCGGGTGCGGATGTCGAACAGGGTGGCGTTCCACAACCCCGCGCCACCCCGTCCACGCACACCGATTTCGGCGCTGGTGCTGCGGGCCGCGTTCAGGTCGGTGTTGAGGCCGGTGGCGCCCCCGCTGCGGTACGACGCTTCATTCAGGGTGGGCGTCTCCAGACCCTGGCCCACGCTGGCAAACGCCTGGAGTTGCGGCGTGACCTGCAGCCGCGCGCCCACCACCGGCACCGTGCGCGCGTAGCGAACGTCGCCACTGTCGTCGCCGTTGCCGACGGTCACGAAGCGGTCGGTGGAGGTGTATTCGGCGCGAACGCGGCGCAGACCGCCTTCGAGCGTCAGGGACTCGCGGGCCCAGGAGGCCTGGAGGTACGGATCGAGGGTGCGGGCGCGGTTGGTTTCGTCGCGCCGCAGATCGCCCCGGACGCCGATCGCCGTGGGCGCCGCACTGGATCCGGTGAAGTTGTTGTACCCGCGCCGAAGATCGCTCTGGCGGTCGCCGGCCAGGCCGGCGCTCAGGTCGAGCTGCCCACCCTGCCATTCGCTGCGTTGCCGCCAGCGGGCGTTGAAGCCCCAGTACCCGCGGTCCAGATCGATCACGCCGCCCGAGCTCGTCGCGGGGTCCTGGGACATGGGCGGAATGGACTGGAACTGGATGACGCGGCGCTGCCCGGCATACGCCAGCCATTCAATGCGCTGGCCGCCACCGAGGGACTGGTCCCAGGCCAGGCCGACCTGCGTCTGCGACACCGACTTGCGGGTGTTGAAGTTGATGGCCTGGACCGCGGTCTGTGTGGGATCGGCGTTGAATTGCGCCCGGTTGAGCCCTTGTGGATCCAGCGCGAACGCGCTCTGACGGTTCAGGAGCAACACCGTGCGACCGCCTTCGTGCGCGCGAGACAGGCGGACGTTGGTGGTGCTCCGCTGCGCGGCCGACTGGGGCCGCAATCCGTCGGTGGCAAACCGGCCGGTGTCGAGCGAATACGACCAGCCTGGCGCATCGGCGGTGCCTGTCTGACCGGTCAGCTGCGTCGACAACCGCCACAGGCCGTTGCCGGCCACCCCGACGCCGGTGCGCCACTCGCCAGGGCGACCCCCCTCCTCGGTGAACAGCAGAATGGCCCCGCCACTGGACGCGCCGTACAGCGTGGCAAACGGGCCCCGCACCACCTCGACGCGGTCGGCACTGCCCAACGGAAAGTTGGCCGCCTGGCCCGACCCGTCGGGCGCACTGGCGGGAATGCCATCCACAAACAAACGAACACCCCGCACACCGAAGGTGGAGCGCGACCCGTAACCGCGGATCGACACCTGCAGGTCCTGGGCGTAGTTTTCCCGGTTGCGGATCACCAGGCCAGGCACGCGACCCAGACCCTCCGACAGGTTGATCTGCAGCTGGCCGTCGCGCAGTTCGCGGCCATCGACCACGTCGACCGTGGCGCTGCCGCGCCAGCGCGCGTCGGCCGCTCCGCTGCCGGTGATCACCACGGGCGCCAGCGCGCCCGCCACGTCGTCCACCACCACGGGCGCTTCTTCGGCAGGCGATGCACCGGCCATGCCGGCCAGCACAGCAAACAACAGAACGGGATATCGATTCACGTCCCCGGCATTCTTGACGGGATATTTCCGCTGGCGCGCCGATCCCATCAATATCCGACCAACATCCACCCCTTGATCCGGGATTTCCGGGAGCACCCATGATGTCCACCGCCGCACTGAACCGACGCCACCTGGTGGGTCTGGGCCTCGCCTGCCTGGCGCCAGGCGCCCTGGCCGACACCCCGATCCTGCAGCGCCGCATCCCGTCGAGCGGCGAACCGCTGGCCGCGGTCGGGCTGGGCAGCTGGATCACGTTCAACGTGGGCAACGATCCCCGGGCCCGGGCGCAATGCACGGCGGTGGTGCACGCATTCTTCGATTCGGGTGGCCAACTGATCGACAGTTCGCCCATGTACGGCTCCGCGCAGCCCGTGATCGGCGAGGCGCTGGCGCAAACAGGCCGCCCCAAGGCGCTGTTCTCGGCCGACAAGGTGTGGACCGGCAGCGGGTCGCGCGGCCCGGAGCAGATCGAGGCATCGCGAGCGCACTGGGGCGTGCCGCGTTTCGACCTGCTGCAGGTCCACAACCTGCTGGCCTGGGAATCGCACCTGCCGCTGCTCCAGCGCATGAAGGCCGAGGGCCGCTTGCGCCACGTCGGCGTCAGCACCTCCGAGGGCCGTCGCCATGCCGAGATCGAACAGATCCTGCGAACGCAGTCGATCGACTTCGTGCAGCTCACGCTCAACCCGCTCGACCGCGAGGCCGAGCAACGCCTGCTGCCGCTGGCGCAGGAGCGCGGCGTGGCCGTCATCGTCAACCGCACCTTCCGCGAAGGCCAGCTCACGCGGGCGTTGCAGGACCGCCCCCTGCCCGAGTGGGCCCGCGCCGAGCTCGGCGCACAAAGCTGGGCGCAGCTGATCCTGAAGTTCGTGCTGGCCCACCCGGCCGTGACCTGCGCCATTCCCGCCACCCGCCAGGTGGCCCATGTGCGCGAAAACCTGGCCGCGGCCAGGGGCCGGCTGCCCGACGCGTCGCAGCGCGAGCGCATCGCGCGCGCGGTGGCGGCGGCCTGAGCGCCGCGCACGCGCTGCCCCCATGAGCGAGTGGTGGACCTACCGGCCGGCGGACTTCCTGATGTTCGCGCCCGACACCTACTGGCGCCTGTTCGAGCTGCACAACGCGGCATGGTGGCCCCTGGGCGTGTTGGCCAACACCCTCTGCCTGGCGCTTCCGCTGGCCCTGGCGCGCAGCCCCTCTCTCGGCGCGCGGATGGCGGCCGCCCTGCTGGCGGTCCTCAGCGCGTGCGCCGCCTGGGGCTTCGTGTGGCGGCTGTATGCGCCGGTCAACTGGGGCGCGCAGCCGCTGGCGGCGCTGCTCGCGGTGGCCGCGGTGGGCTGGCTGGCCCTGTCGCCCACGGCCGTGTCGCGGCCATCAACCCATGGCCGTGCGCTCCTGGTGGCAGCGGCGCTGGTTTGGCCCTGGCTGGCGTGGCTGGGCGACCGGCCGTGGACCCAGGCCGAGCTGGTGGGACTGGCCCCCGACCCCACGGTGGCCGCCGGCCTGGGACTGCTGTTGCACCTGCGGGCGCCACACGCGGTGGTTCGATCCGTGTGGTGGCTGCTGTTCGGGGTGGGCGCACTGTGGTGCCTGGCCAGCGCCGCCACCCTGGCCACCATGGGGAATCTGCAGGCCCTGGCGCCCCTGGGCACATTGGCGCTGGCCGCGGCCGGGCTGAAGGGCCGCTGACATAATTTCCCCGTGCCTCCGCAGCCACGCCTCTGGCGCCGCCCCGTCTGCTGGCGCCATCCTTCCCTCCGGACCCCATGAACCACCCTCCCCGCGTGCTCAGCATCGCCGGCAGCGACTCCGGCGGCGGCGCCGGCATCCAGGCCGATCTCAAGACATTCGAGGCACTGGGTTGCTTCGGCATGACGGCGATCACCGCCATCACGGCCCAGAACACTTGCGGCGTGCGGGCCATCCACGCCTTGCCGCCGTCCATCCTGGCAGAGCAGATCGACGCGGTGGTGGAAGACATCGGCGTGGACGCGGTGAAGATCGGCATGCTGCACGACCCGGCCGTGGTGCGCGTGGTGGCGCAGGCCATTCAACGCCACCGCCTGCACCGGGTGGTGCTCGACCCGGTGATGGTGGCCACCAGCGGCGACCGCCTGATCGCCAACGACACCCAGGCGGTGCTGGTGAAGGAGCTGTTTCCTCGCGCCAGCGTGATCACGCCCAACCTCGACGAAGCGGGCTGGCTGATCGGCAAGCCGATCGGCTCGGCACTAGAACTCGAAGCCGCGGCACGGCAACTGCAGGCCATGGGTGCCCGGGCCGTGCTGCTCAAGGGCGGCCACCTGGCCGGACCGGTGCTCACCGACCTGCTGATCAAGGGGGACGCGGTGACCCGTTGGGAGGGCGCGCGCATCGAATCCACCAACACCCACGGCACCGGCTGCACCCTCTCCAGCGCCATTGCGTGCGGGCTGGCGCGCGGCCTTCTGCTGCGCGACGCGGTGGCCATGGCCCGGGACTACGTGCGGGGCGCGCTGCAAGGCTCGGCCGGTTGGCGGCTGGGACAGGGGCATGGCCCGCTGCACCACGCCCACCGGACCCATGCCGAGGGGTTTTCCGCAGGCGGGGGATAAGCTTGCGCCCTGACCTTCCCCCCATCCAGGAGCCCACATGAGCAAGAAAACCACCAAACCCGTGATGGCCGTGAACATCGGCATCAGCGAAAAGGACCGCGCCGCCATCGCCAAGGGCCTGAGCCACCTGCTGGCCGACACCTACACCCTCTACCTGACCACGCACAACTTCCACTGGAACGTGACGGGGCCGATGTTCAACAGCCTGCACGCCATGTTCATGGCGCAGTACACCGAGCTGTGGAACGCGGTCGACCCGATCGCCGAGCGGATCCGCTCGCTGGGGCATGTGGCCCCGGGCAGCTACACCGAGTTTGCCAAGCTCAGCTCGTTGCCCGACGCACCGAGCACCCCACCCAAGGCGCTGGAAATGGTCGCCATCCTGGCCAAGGGCCACGAGGGCGCCGCGCGCACCGCCCGCGCCATGTTCGACCTGGTCGACAAGGCCAACGACGAACCCACCGCCGACGTGCTGGTGCAACGCCTGACCGTGCACGAGCAAACCGCCTGGATGTTGCGCTCGCTTCTCGAGGACTGATTCACGGTCGCGTCCGCAGGGAATTGGCTTTCGTGCCATCCCTGCGTCATACTGGGATCGCGTTGAAGGGATCACCAGGAGACGCGATTGACCCCTGAACCCAGGCCTGCCACTGGCGGCGGGCCGCTGCCGATCGAGCAACTCGCCGAGTTCGTTCCGGGCGCGCTGTTCCGCTTCCGGGTGTTGAGCGATGGGCGCCGGGTGCTCGACCACATGACGCGCGGCTGCTTCGACATCTGGGAGCTCGACGCCGCGGCGGTGGAGCACGACATGGCCTCGCTCTGGGCCATGGTCTACCCGGAAGACCTCCCCCCGATGTGGCGTTCGATCGCCGAGTGCGCAGCCCAGCTTCGAGACTGGAACTGGCAGTGGCGCATCAAGACGCCTTCGGGTCGCACGAAATGGCTGCATGGCGTGGGTCGTCCGATGCGTGACGGCGACGGTACCCTGGTGTGGCACGTGTTCGTGCTGGACCAGACCGACAACCGCCAGGCTCAGGAGAACCTGCGGGTGAGCGAGGCGCGCTTCAGGCGCCTGCTGGACGCGATTCCCAACGTCGCGGTGCAGGGTTACGACGAGCACATGATCTGCCGCTACTGGAACCGGGCCTCCGAGCAGCTCTACGGCTGGCGACCCGAAGAAGCCGTGGGCCGAAACCTGCTCGACCTGATCATTCCCGAGGGCATGCGCGCCGACGTCGTGGCTGCCACGCAACAGATGATGGCCACGGGCGAAGCAATCCCTTCGGGCGAATTGGTGCTGCGCCACCGCAATGGCAACCCGGTGCCGGTGTATTCGGGCCACGTGCTGCTGCAGCGCGAAGGCGAACGGCCCGAGTTCTTCTGCATCGACTACGACCTGCGCGAGCGCCAGATGGCCGAAGACACCAGGCGGCTGCTCGAAAACCAGCTTCGGGAATCGCAGAAGATGGAGGCGCTGGGCACGCTGGCCGGCGGTGTGGCGCACGATTTCAACAACATCGTGGCCGCCATCCTGGGCAACGTCGAGCTGGCGCTGGACGACGTACCGGCCGAAAGCCCTGCGCGCACCAGCCTGCACGAAATCCGCAAAGCCGGGCGGCGCGCCCGCGACCTGGTGCAGCAGATCCTGGCCTTCAGCCGCCGGCAGGACAGCGCGCGCGGGCCGACCTGCCTGCGCGCCGTGATCGAAGAGGCCCACGCCCTGCTTCGCGCCACGCTGCCAGTCGACGTCTCCCTGCAACTGCATGTGGGTGAGGGCTCGCCCGCCGTCATGGCCAACGCGACCCAGATGGAACAGGTGATGCTCAACCTGGCCAACAACGCCCTGCAGGCGGCCCAGGGTCGTCCCGGCGCACAGGTGCAGTTGCGCCTTGACCGGGCCGACGGGCCACCACCGGCGGTGGAGCCCGGAGAGATCGAGGTCCTGCCGGTGCCGGGAGACTGGCCGGCCACCGCTGCGCGGCTGGAGGTGAGCGACAACGGCAGCGGCATGCCACCCGAAACCCTGGCGCGCATCTTCGAACCCTTTTTCACCACCAAGGCACCCGGCACCGGCACGGGGCTGGGGCTGGCGGTGGTGCACGGCATCCTGCGCGAACACGGCGCGGTCCTGCGCGTGAAGAGCCGGCCTGGCGAGGGCACCCGGTTCAGCATCTGGCTGCCCGGACTCGAGGGCACCGAGGCGGACCATGCGAGCGACCCGCACATCGTGATGACCCCCAGCGTGACGAGGGCGCCCAACGGCCTGCGGGTGCTCTATGTGGACGATGACGAGGCCATGACCCTGCTGGTGCGGCGCTGGCTGGAACGCGATGGCTACCGGGTGAGCGCGTTCACCGACGTCGAATCCGCCCTGCAGTTGCTTCGGCGGGAAGCCGAGGACTTTCACCTGTGCATCAGCGACTTCAACATGCCCGGCATGTCGGGCCTGACCCTCGCGCGCCAGGTGAAAGCCATCCGGCCCGACCTGCCCATGGCCATCGCGTCGGGGTTCATCAGCGAAGAACTGCGCCAGCAGGCGCCTGCGGCCGGGGTGGACGAACTGATCTACAAGCCCGACACGGTCGAGGCGCTCTGTGAAGCCATCGACCGCCTGATCAAGCTGGCGCCTCACGGGAAGTGACCGGCGCACGGGAGCTGCGCCAGAGCGCCGTGGCCATGAGCCCCACCCCCAGCCACTGCACGGGGTCGAGCCAGCGGCCGTACACCAGCGCGTCTGCCAGCAGCGTGACGGCGGGATAGACGAACTGCAGCACCGCCGTTCGGGCCGTGTCCAGCCGCGCCATGGCGCCATAGATGAGCACATAGGCCAGGCCGGTGTGCACCACCCCCAGTGCCGCCAGCCAGCCCCACGCGGGTCCCCACGCAGGCCACCCCTGGGCCAGCACCCACGGCCACAGCACCAATGCCCCGACGGCGCACTGCCACCAGGCCAGCGCCAGCGGCGGCACCGGTGCGCGGGCACGCAGCAACACGCCCACCACCGTTTGCGCGGCGGCGGCCAGCAGGCACAGACCCACCCCGGCCATCGAGACCCCGCCCGCGGCGCCCAGCACGCCGGTGGCCAGTGCCAGTCCCAGCAGGGCGAGGCACACCAGCCACATCCGCTCGCGCGACAAAGGCTCGCCCAGCCACCAGGCGCCCGCCACCATCAGCCACAGCGGCTGCACATGAAAGACCACGGTGGCCAGACCCACCGACAGGCGCTGGATGGCCTCGAAAAACAGCACCCAGCTCAACACCACGAGCCCGGCGGCGAGGCACACGCGTGGCGCGGCGCCCGGCGGCAACCGCCACAGCGGCGCACGGCCGGCGGCCCAGGCCCAGGCGGTCAGGGCCAGCAGGCCGAACGCACAGCGAAACCACGCGGCCGACGCCGCAGCACTGCCCGACTCGATCAGGAACACGCCCAGCGTGCCGAGCAACGCTCCCCCGGCGGCCATGCGCCAGGTGGCGCCACGAATCGTCTTGTCCATGCCGGCACTCTGCGCCTCGCTTGATTGTTCGAGAAGCGGATAATTCGGATCACATCCATCCGAAAAACGGATTCATGCGCTCCAACGACCTGCAGATCGACTGGCTCAAGTGTTTTGTGGCCGTGGTGGACGCCGGCTCGCTGTCGGCGGCCGCTCCCGAGGTCAACCGCTCGCAGTCGGCGGTCAGCATGCAGCTGCTCAAACTGGAGCGCGCCGTGGGCCGCAGCCTGTTGCTGCGAGGACCACGCCGGCTCGAACTCACCGCCGATGGCCAGGCCTTGCTGGGCCACGCGCGCCGCCTGCTCGACCTGCACGCCGAGGCGCAGGCCGCCATGCGGCCCGACACCCTGATGGGGCGCGTGCGGCTGGGCGTGCCCGACGACTACGCCGCGCGCTACCTCACACCGGTGCTCAAGCGCTTTGCCTCGCGCCACGCGGCGGTCGAGATCGAACTGGTGTGCGAACAGTCGACCTCGCTGATCCCGCGCGTGGCGCGGGGCGATCTGGACCTCGCCCTGGTGTCGCGCGACCACGCCCAGCGCGGGACGCTGCTGTTTCACGAACCACTGGTGTGGGTGGGGTCGCCGCAGTTCGATGTGTGGCGCCGCGATCCGTTGCCGATCGCGGTGTACGAGGACGGCAGTCTGGCGCGCCGCCATGCGCTCATCGCCCTGTCGCTGCAAGGCCGTCGGCACCGGGTGATCTACCACAGCTCCAGCCTCGCGGGGCAGATCGCCGCGGTGGAGAGCGGCCTGGCGGTGGCCGTGCTGACCCAGTGCAGCGCACCGCCCCACCTGCAGGTGCTGGGCGCCGGGCACGGGCTCGGCCCGCTGGGCCCGATGGCGGTGGCGGCCTACCGCAGCAGGGCCTCGCGCGGTTCCCCCGCGGTGGACGGATTGCACCAGCTGCTGGTGCAGACGCTGCGGCAGGTGGTTTGATCCGGTCGGGCTTTTGCGGCGCTGCAGCAACCCACGGCGCACTGGGCACACAATCCGACTCGCATGCCCGAAATGTCCGATGAAGCCCTTCCACTGCTGCTGGCGGGTCCCGTGTTGCGGCGGTTGCAGTCCCGGCAATTGAGCCTGTGGCTGGCCAGCCCGCAGCGCCTGGACCTGCGCATCGCGCTGCAACACCCCGATGGTGAGTCGACCGTGCACGAGCCGGTGGTGCACACGCTGCAGGCCGGCGAACGGCTGTTCATCCTGCTGGTCGATCTGACCATCGCGCGCGACTGGGTGCGCGGCGGCTGGACCGGCTACCGGATCGAACACCGCGGCAGCGACGGCGCCTGGCGCGCCATCGACGAGCCCGACCTGTGCCACCCGGGCCGCCCGTCCCCCGGGTTCGTGTACGCACCCGAGGTGCGCTCGGTGCTGCACGGCTCGTGCCGCAAGCCACACCACCGGGGCGGCGACGGTCTGGTGCGCGCCGATGATTGGCTGGGGGCGTGTTCGGCCGCGGGCGACCTGCAACGGTGGCCGTCGGCGCTGGTGCTCAGCGGTGACCAGGTGTATTGCGACGATGTGGCGGGGCCGATGCTGCGCGCCATTCACGCACTCATCGACCGGCTCGGCCTGCCACACGAGGTGCTGTCGAACGCCGAGGCTGGTGGCATGCACGACGCACGCGACCTGCGCGCACACCCCGACACCTACTACCGCCGCCACCAGCTGCTGCCGCGCTCCGCCCGGAACGCACAGCTCATCGACCTGCTGTTCGGCGGCGTCAAGAAGCCGGTGTTCACCAGCGACAACGCGCACAACCACCTGATCACCCTGGCCGAGGTGCTGGCCATGTACCTGCTGGTCTGGTCGCCGGTGCCCTGGCAGGGGCTGACCGTGTCGCCCCCACCGGGGCTGGACGACAAGCTGGCGCAGCGCCATGCCAGGGAGGCCGAGGCGATCGACGAATTCCGCACCGGCCTGGTCGCCGTCCGGCGATTGCTGGCGCACGTGCCGGTGGCCATGGTGTTCGACGACCACGACATCACCGACGACTGGAACCTGAGCCGCGAGTGGGAAGAGGCGGCCTACGGGCATCCGTTCTCGCGGCGCGTGGTGGGCAACGCGCTGGTGGGCTACCTGTTGAACCAGGGCTGGGGCAACCGCCCGGAGGCGTTTCCCGCCGACCTGCTGGCGCAGGTGCAGGCATCGCTCGATGCACCCGGCGGTCCCGCACACGACGCCCTGATCGAACGCCTGCTGCACTGGCGCGACTGGCACTACGTGTGGCCCACCAGCCCGCCGCTGATGGTGCTGGACAGCCGCACCCACCGCTGGCGCTCCGAAGTGGCGTCGCGCCAACCGTCCGGGCTGATGGACTGGGAAGCGCTCACCGACCTGCAGCAGGCCCTGCGGGGACACCCGGCGGTGCTGCTGGTGGCCTCGGCCCCGATCTTCGGCGTCAAGCTCATCGAGACCCTGCAGCGGGTCTTCACCTTCTTCGGCCGCCCGCTGTTGGTGGACGCCGAGAACTGGATGGCGCACCCGGGCGCTGCCAGCGCCATCCTCAACATCTTCCGCCACCCCAAGACGCCCCAGAACTTCGTGGTGCTGTCGGGCGACGTGCACTACAGCTTCGTGTACGACGTGGAACTCCGGCCGCGCGGGCGCCGACCGGTGCAGGGACCGCACATCTGGCAGATCTGCAGCAGCGGCCTGCGAAACACCTTTCCCGACCGCCTGCTGGCCTGGCTGGACCACCTCAACCGCTGGCTGTATTCACCGCGGTCGCCGCTGAACCGGTTCACCCGGCGCCGCCACATGAAGGTGACGCCGCGCAAACCCGAGGGCACGCCGCACGGCCGGCGGCTCCTGAACGGCAGTGGCGTGGGCTTGCTCGAACTCGATGCGCAGGGCCGGCCCAGGCGCATCCGCCAGTTGCTGGCCGACGGGCGGGAGGTGGCTTTCGTCCCGCGCGAGGCCGAGGCGCGGGAGGACTGAATCCGATCCGCCGGTCCGCTGCAACTTTCCGCCGGTCTGGTGGAACTGCCGCGTGATCCGCTTCACACCCGCCCGGCGACCGGCTGCGATATGTTCGCTGGCTGACCATGGAAAACGCCTTCGACCGCCTCGTCGCCGTGTGCGAACGCATGCGCCACCTCACCGGGGCGCTGGAAACCATCCGCAACCTGCTGATGGCCGATGTGATGACCACCGGCGATGCGCGCACCGCCATGGGCGACACCCAGGAAACCGCGCGCAGCCTGTTCATTCACGCCATGGGCTTGCGCCAGCGCGCGGGCGCCGACCTCGAGGCCACCGTGGGCCTGATCACCAGCGACACCGACCCCGGACACGCCGCCCAGCGGCAGGAGTGGCTGCTGCTGTGCCGCGACCTGGCGGGTACGCTGCAAAGCATCGACGGCGTGCTGGCCGAACTCGAGAAGCACTTCCGGCGCTGAAATCAGCCGGCGTCGTAACGCGCACCGCGGGCCATCAGCTCGGGCGTGCCGATCACCCCGTTGAGGCCATCGAAGTCGAGCATCCGCCCGCGCCAGGGTTCGGTCGTCTGGTGCTCGCGCAGGCTGCCGAAATAGGCTTGAAGCGCGTGCGCCAGGGCGCGCACGGTACCCCCGGGAAAGATCACGATGCGGTAGCCCAGGCGGCCCAGCTCGGGCGCTGGCGTGATGGGCGTCTTGCCGCCCTCCACCATGTTCGCCAGCATGGGAATGCGCGACGCAAACCGGTCGGCCACCCGGGCCAGTTGCTCGGGGCTGCGCAGCGCCTCGATGAACAGCGCGTCCACGCCGCAGGCCAAGTAGGCCTCGGCGCGGTCCATGGCGGCGTCCCAACCTTCCACCGCCAGCGCGTCGGTGCGCGCCAGGATCAGGGTCTGGTCGCTGCGGCGCGCGTCGAGCGCGGCCTTGAGCTTGCCCACCATCTCGCCCACCGGCACCACGGTCTTGCCGTCGAGGTGACCGCACCGTTTGGGAAAGCCCTGGTCCTCCAGCTGCACCATGGCGGCACCGGCGCGCTCCAGACCGGCCACGGTGCGCTGCACATTGAGCGCGTTGCCGAAACCGGTGTCGCCATCGACGATGACGGGCAGGCGAACCCGCTCGGTGATGTGCGCCAGCGTGTCGCAGACCTCGCTGTAGGTCGTCAGCCCCACGTCGGACCGGCCCAGCCGGGTGTACGCAATCGAGGCGCCCGAGAGGTAGAGCGCCTCGAACCCGGCCTGCTCGGCCAGCAGCGCGCTGAAGGCGTCGTAGACGCCGGGGCACAGCAGCGGCGTGCCCTGCCCCAGCCGTTCGCGCAGGTTCATGTGGTTCTCTCCCCGAGGGCATCGGCCATGGCATGGGCCGCGATGTAGCCGCCCGCCACGGCGCTGAGCAAACCGTTGCCCGACAGGTAGCCGCTGACGTGGTTGCCCGACACGCCGCGTGCCGCGCCACCCGCGGCCCACAGGTTGTTCAAGGTGTGCCCGGCGAGGTCCAGCACGCGGCAACGGGCGTCCACGGCCAGGCCTCCCTGGGTGTGGAACAACGACCCGGTGACCTTGACGGCGAAGAAAGGCGCTTCAAGGCGCCGCGAAAACCGGCGGCCGAAGCCGTCGGTTTCGCCGGGCTGCCAACCTGCCAGCGTGCGGGCCAGCGCGTCGACCGGGCAGCCGATGACCACCGCCAGTTCTTCCACCGTGGCCGCGCAGCGCACGGCGCCGGCCCGTTCGGCCTCGACGAAATCGGGAAAGCCCTGCGCCATGGCGTGGATGGGGCCGTCGAACACGTTCCAGGCCACGCGCCCGGGCTGGGCCACGACATGCAGCGCCGCCTCGGAGTAGCCCTGCGACTCGTCGTGAAACCGTTCGCCGCTGGCATTGATCTGCACCCCGCCCTCGACCATCAGCGCCCAGCTGATCAGCACCCCGTGCGGCATGGCCCAGGAGCCGTGGCCCTGGTAGGCCCGCATGTCGGCCAGGGCGGCGCCCAGCGCCTCGCCCCAGCGGATCGCCGTGCCGTCGTTGCCGGTGTGACCGCCAAAGGCGGCGTCGGCCATTTCCGGGATGAAGCGGCGCCGCAGTTCGGGCGCGCCGCCGTAGCCGTTGCAGGCCAGCAGCAGCGCGTGGCAGCCGATCGTCTCGAGGCTGTCGTCGGGCCGGCGCACGCGCACACCCAGCACGCGCCGATCGGGCGTGACCACGAGTTCTTCGGCGCGGGCCTCGGTGAGGATGTCCACACCGGCCTGCGTGGCCGCGGCCTCGAGCGTCTGGGTGAGCGCCGCGCCCGTGCGCGCCGGCAGGGTGTGCATGCGGTGGCGCGAGTGGCCGGGATACAGAAAACCGTCGAGCACCTCCCACCGCAGGCCGTGTTCGGTCTGCAGGAAATCCATGGCCGGCGCAATGGCCTGGGTGTAGGCCTCCACCAGGTGCGGAGCGGCTTCGTTGTGGGCCTTGGCCTGGATGTCTTCGGCGAAGCGCGCCGGGCTGTCGTCGACGCCGAGTGCGCGCTGCGCCAGCGTGCCGGCGGCCGGAATGAAGCCCGACGACAGGCCCGTGGACCCGCTCGGCAGGGCATCGCGCTCGAGCACCACGGTCGGCACGCCGCGCTGGGCCAGTGCCAGCGAGGCCGTCAGACCGCAGGCGCCCGCACCGACGATCAGCGCCGGCACCTCGATCGGCGCCTCGAGCGACGGTTCGACCACCACACGCACCTTCACGCCAGTCCCTCGTCGATGAAGCCCTGCACGCTGCTCAGGCGGGCCACGGTGCCCATGTCGGCCAGCGCGTTGGCGTGCACCTCGGGCTTGAAGGCGGCACAGCCATCGGCAATGACCCAGGTGTCGAAATCGCGCATGTGGGCGTCGCGCACGGTGCTGGCGACGCCGCCGTTGGTGACGATGCCGCACACCGCCACCCGCTGCACCGCGCATTTGCGCAGCAGCCAGTCGAGCTGGGTGTTGAAGAAGGCCGAGTACGCCACCTTCTGCACCGAGACATCGACCACGGGCTGCAGCACGTCGACGTTGGCCTGACCGCGGCTGCCCGGCGCGAAATCGCCGCGGCGCAAGAACGGGCGCAGGGCCTTGAGGTGGGGGGATATGAGGGGTTCGCCGTCGGGCCCGGGCCACAGGGTGAACTGGCTGGCCACCACCAGGCCACCGGCCGCCTTGACCGCGCGCGCCAGCGGCAACACCCGTTCGGGCAGGGCCTGCGCCAACGGGTTGGCACAACCGCCACGGGCGTAGGCACCGGCCGGGTCGAGGAAGTCGTTCTGCAGGTCGATAATGATCAGGGCGGTCTTCATGCCTGGCGCAGGATGAGGTTGCCGAAGCGGTCCACCGTGGCCACGAAACCGGGCTCCAGCCACACGGTGGTGTCCGACTGCTCGAGAATGGCCGGGCCTTCGATGCGGGTGCCCACCGGCAAATCGAGCCGCGCAAAGCGGCGCGCCTGCACCCAGCCCCCGTTCACGTACACCGGCTGCTCACCCAGCGGTTCGGTGCTGCCCGGACCTTGCGGTGCCAGCAACGCCAGGTCGAACTTGGGCCGCACGCCGATGAGGGCATAGCGCAGGTTGAGCACCCGCACCGGAATGCCGTCGAGCACGCGGCCGAACTCGGCGCGGTAGGCGGCCTCGAACGCGGCGCGAACCGCCTCGCGGGTCAGCGCAGCCGGGTCCACCGGCACGGCCACGCTGTGGGTCTGCCCCTGGTACAGCATGTCGAGCACGATCTCTTCGCGCTGCGCCTCGAAGGCCACACCCGCCGAATCCAGCCGTTCGCGGCAACGCGACTGGAAACCGGCGCGCAGGGCGTGCAGGGCCGCGAAGTCGATCGCATCGAGCGACTGGTTGAGGGTCTGCACCGCGTCGTGCCGCATGTCGGCCATCACGCAGCCCAGCGCCGAGGTGACGCCGGGGTAGCGCGGAACGATGCCGGTGGTGACGCCGACCTCGCGCATCATGGCGCACACGTGCAGGCCGCCACCGCCGCCAAACGGCATGTAGGCGAACTGCCGCGGGTCGTGCCCTTTTTCGATCGACACCAGCCGCATGGCCCCGGCCATGCGCGCGTTGGCCACCGTCAGGATGGCCTCGGCCGCCTGCATCACGTCGAGCCCCAGGGGCGTGGCGACATGGCGCTGGATGGCCTCGCGCGCCTTGTCCACATCGAGCGCCCCCAGCAGGCCCCCGCCCAGCGGGCGCTGTGCGGCAATGCGACCGAGCAGCACGTTGGCGTCGGTGACCGTCGGCCGGTCATTGCCACGGCCGTAGCAGGCCGGCCCGGGCACGCTGCCGGCCGACTCGGGGCCCACCTGCAGCATGCCGCCCGCGTCCACGCTGGTGATCGAACCGCCGCCCGCGCCGATGGTTTCGATCTGGATCATGGGCGAGCGCACGACCATGCCGAAGGCGATGCTGGTCTGGGCCGCGAGCGCGGCGCGACCACCCGCGATCAGCGACACGTCGAACGAGGTGCCGCCGATGTCGCCGGTGATGACGTTCGGGTGTCCCGCCGCGGTGGCGATCGCGGCGCAGGCGATCACGCCGGCCGCCGGGCCGGAGAGCGCCGTGCGAACCGGCAGTTCGCACGCGGTCTCGCGCGACATCACGCCACCGTTGCTCTGCACGATCAGCAGTTCGCCGCCGAAGCCTTCGGTGCGCAGATCACCATCGAGCCGGGCCAGGTAACGGCCCACCACCGGCTGCAGCGCCGCGTTCAGGCTGGCGGTGGACGCGCGTTCGAACTCGCGGATCTCGGGCAGCACCTCGGTGGCGGCGGTGACGTGGGCGTTGGGCCAGACCTCGCGAACCGCGGCCACGGCGGCGCGCTCGTTGGCCGGGTTGGCGTAGGCGTTGACGAAGAACACGCACACCGCCTCGCAACCCTGATCGATCAGTGCGCGCGCGGCGGCGCGCACCTCGTCCAGGTCGACCGGCGTGTGCACCGTGCCGTCGGCCAGCACCCGTTCAGGCACCCCGAGGCGCAGCTCGCGCGGAATCACCGGCACGAAGCCGCCCCGCAGACCCCAGGTCTGCGGCCGGTCGCGGCGGCGCATCTCGAGCACGTCGCGAAACCCGTCGGTGGTGATGAGGCCGGTGCGCGCCACCTTGCGTTCGAGCAGGGCGTTGGTGCCGACGGTGGTGCCGTGAATGATGGTGGCGATGCCCTGCGCACCGGCACCGTCGCCGACCACGCGCGCGATGCCGTTCATGAAGCCCACCGACTCTTCGCCGCGGGTGGAAGGCACCTTGACAATGTCCACGCGCGCATTGGCCTCGTCGAGCACGAACAGGTCGGTGAAGGTTCCCCCGACGTCGACGCCGACGACACGGCGCGCCTTCTGATTGCCGCTCATGCGGTCCCTTTCGTCACATAGCCCCGGGCCAGGTCGGCCGCTCGTGCGGCGCCTTCGCGTTGCCCGGGCAAGCCCCAGCCACCACCACCGGGCGTCTCCAGCCGCACGCGGTCGCCCCGCTGCAACGAGATGCCGAGCATCTTGGACACCATCGGCGGCGTGTGCCACGCGCCCCCGGTGTGGTAGCGGAACACGTTGCGCGCCGCCTCGCCACCGCCGGCGATGCCTTTGGGCGAGGCCTTGCCGCGCTCGCCGAAGATGAAGGCCTGGGCCGATTGTTCGAGCAGCTCGATCTCGTAAATGGCGCCCAGGCCACCCCGGTATTGCCCGTCGCCGCCGGAGTCGGGGCGCAGCGCCCACTGGGTGAAGCGCACCGGGTAGGCGGCCTCGAGGATTTCCAGCGGTGGAATGGTGGCGGTCGAGATCGGCGCGTTGCCGTGGCTCAGGCCGTCGCCGTCGCAGTGGCCGCCATGGCCGCCACCGAAGAAGCTGAACATGACCCAGCGCTGACCGGCGCGGCCCGGGTCACTGCGGTGACCGGCGATCGACAGCGCGTTGATGGTGCCGTAGGCCTGCGCCACCGCACGCCGCGGGTCGGCCTGCGCGGTGGCGCTGAAGATGACGTCGATCATGCGCAGGATGGTCTCGGTGTAGCCACCCACGGGGCGCGGCCGCTCGGCCGTGATGAACAGCCCGTCGGGCAGCACGAACTCGACCGCATCGAGCACGCCGGCGTTGGCCGGCACATCGGGAAACAGGTGCTTGAGCGCCACGTAACAGGCGGCCACCGCGGTGGCGCGCGAGATGTTCACCGGACCGTCGCAGGGCGCCGAGGTGCGGGAGAAGTCGAGCCGCAGGTGTTCGCCCGACACGGTCATGTCCAGGGCGATGGTGAGCGGCCGGTCGGTGACGCCGTCGTTGTCGAGCACGTCCTCGAAGCGGTAGGTGCCGTCGGGCAGCGACGCGATCTGGCTGTGCATGAGCTTGCGGGCGCGTTCGCGCAGCGCCGCCAGGGCGGCCAGCACGGTGGCTTCGCTGTAGGCATCGAACAGCTCGCCAAGGCGGCGGTGCCCGAGCTCGAGCGCCGCGAGCTGGCCGTTCAGGTCGCCCCACAGGCTGTCGGGCAGTCGCGTGTTGGCGCGCAGGATGGCCAGCACATCGGCGTTGATGGCGCCCTGCGTGACGATGCGCACCGGCGGAATCTGCACCGCTTCCTGCCAGCATTCGGTGGCCGCGGGGTTGTAGTTGCCGGGCACCGCGCCGCCCACGTCGTGCCAATGCGCGGCCGACGCCAGAAAGCACACCAGGCGCCCGTCGCGAAACACCGGCTTGACCAGCTTGAAGTCGTTGGCGTGGGTGCCCCCTTCATAAGGGTCGTTGAACAGCCAGACCTCGCCCTCGCGCATGCCCCCCAGGGCGTTGGCGGCTTTCAGGGCCGCGCGGACCGCGAAGGCCATGGCGCCCACGAAGACCGGCAGCCCGGACTTGCCCTGCACCAGCGTGTCGCCGGTGACACCGTCGTAGAGGCCATGGCAGGCGTCGTGCGCCTCGGCAATGATCGGGTTGAAGGCACTGCGGTAGAGCGTCGCGTCCATTTCGTCGGCGATCTGCTCCAGCCGCCCCTTCAGCACGGCCAGCGTGACCGGATCGAGCGGGGAATCAGACATGGGTTTCTTTCCGGAAGCGTTGCTTGAGTTCGTTGAGCAGGCCACCCAGGCGCACCCGCTCCATCAGGAAGGCCGGCACCGGGTCGCAGGGCAGGCGCGTGCCGTCGGCCGCCACCACGGCCAGCGCCTGCGGATCGTTCACATCGAGCGCAATGGCTTCACCCTCCTGCAACCGTCCGGCCTGGGGGCAGGTGAGCAGCAGCAGGCCGACGTTGAAGGCGTTGCGGAAATAGAGACCGCCAAAGGCCGGGGCAATCACCGCGCGCACGCCGAGCGCCACCAGCACGGCGGCGGCCTGCTCGCGCGACGAACCGATGCCGAAGTTGGGACCGGCCACCAGCACATCGCCCGGCCGCACGCCGGTGGCAAAGTCCGGGCGCAACGACTCCAGGCAATGGCGGGCGATCACGTCCATGCCGTGCTTCATGGCGTGCCCGGGCGCCAGCGCGTCGGTGTCGACATCGGCCCCGAGCGTCCAGACGCGGTGGCGGGTCATGCGAGCACCTCGCGGGGGTCGGTGATGCAGCCGCGCAGCGCCGAGGCGGCCACGGTGTAGGGCGATGCGAGGAACACCTCGGCCTGGGCCGATCCCATGCGGCCCTTGAAATTGCGCGCCGTGGTGGCAATGACGCGCGCGCTGCCTTGCACGGCCTGTCCGTAGCCGGCGCAGGCGCCGCAGGCGCTGGGCAGGAATTCGGCGCCGGCGGCCTCGAGAACCTGCGCCACGCCGCTGCGTCGGGCTTCGTCGAGGTCGTGCACGCTGGCCGGCGCCACCAGCAGGCGCATGCCCGGTGCGATGTGCCGGCCGTTCAGCACGCGGGCCGCCGCCTGCAGGTCTTCCAGCTTGGCGCCGGTGCACGCACCGATGTAGGCCAGCTGCAGCGCTTCACCGGCCAGCGCGGTCACCGCGTGGCCATTGGCCGGGCTGTGGGGTGCCGCCACCATCGGCACCAGCGCGGCGGCGTCGAAGTCATGGTCCTCGCAGGTCGCCCCCTCGTCGGTGTGCCAGCCCGCCGTGGCGGCATCGTCCAGCTCGACGCCGACGCCGCGAAGCCATGCCCGTGTGGTGTCGTCGGGCGCGATCAAGCCGGCCTGGGCACCCAGCTCGGCGCTCATGTTCGACAGCGTCATGCGCTCGGCCATGCCCAGGGCCCGCACCGTGTCGCCCGCAAATTCGATGGCCTGGTAGTTGCCGCCGTTCATGCCCAGGCGCGCGATCATGTGCAGCATCATGTCCTTGGCGCACACCCCGTCGGCCAGCCGGCCATTCCAGCGCAGTCGCACCGTGCGCGGCACCTGCAGCCAGATTTCGCCGGTGACCACCACGCCCAGCATCTCGGTGCTGCCGATGCCGAACATGTAGGTGCCGAACGCCCCGCCAGTGGGCGAATGCGAATCGCCGCCGACGCAGAACATGCCCGGACGCAGGTGGCCCTTTTGCGGCAGCACCACGTGGCAGATGCCCACGCTGTCGTGAACGTGGGGCAGTCGCTGTTCGTCGGCCCAGTCCCGGGCGATGCGCACGATGCGCCGCGCGTCGTCGTCGGCCTCGGGCACGAAATGGTCCATCACCAGCACGACCCGCGAACGGTCCCAGATCGGCGCACCCAGCTCCTCCAGCATCGGCTTGAGGCGCCGGGGGCCCGACGAATCGTGGAACATGGCGAGGTCGACGCGGCAGTTCACGATGTCGCCCTCGCGCACGGCATCGCGCCCGGCGGCGCGTGCGATCAGCTTCTGGGCCAGGGTCTGCGGGCCGCTCATCTCACAAGCCCAGGTAAGAACGGCGCAGCTCGTCGGAGTGCATCAGTTCGTCGGGCAGCCCGGTGAAGCGCAGGGCGCCGTTCTCGATCACGTACACGCGGTCGGCCAGTTCCAGCGACTGAGCGACGTTCTGTTCGACCAGCAGCACGGAAAGCCCTTCTTCGCGCAGCCGCCGGATGAGCGAGAACATCTCTTCAACCAGCAGCGGTGACAGGCCGAGCGACGGCTCGTCGAGGATCAGCAGCAGTGGCTCGGCCATCAGGCCCCGGCCGATGGCCAGCATCTGCTGCTCGCCGCCGCTCATGGTGCCGGCCAGTTGCCCGGTGCGCTCCTTGAGCCGCGGAAAAATCGCAAACACGCGCTCGAGGTTGCGTGCGCGGTTCGCGCGGGCCCGGGTGAACGACCCGAGTTCCAGGTTCTCCAGCACGCTGAGGTTGGGAAAGATCTTTCGGCCTTCGGGCACCTGGATCAAGCCGGCCTTGACCACATCCCGGTAGTGCGCGCCGCTGAGGTCGCGGCCGTCGAATCGCACCCGACCTGCGGTGGCGGGCAGCAGCCCGCACACCAGGTTGTTGAAGGTCGTCTTGCCGGCGCCATTGCTGCCCAGCAGCGCCACCATTTCACCGCGACCCACCGACAGGCTGAGTCCGCGCAGCACCTCGATGCGGCCGTAGCCGCCGCGGAGGTCGTCGACCTGGAGCAACGCCTCGCTCATCGCGCCACCTCCGCCTTCTGCAAGCGGGCCGCCGTGCCATGGCCGAGGTAGGCCTCGACCACGCGTTCGTTGCGCGTCACCTCGTGCGGCGCCCCTTCGGCAATCAACTCGCCCTGCGCGAGCACCCACACGTTCTCGGCCAGGTTCATCACGGCCTGCATCACGTGCTCGATCATCAGCACGGTCACGCCGCCATCGCGGATGGCGCGCACCACCGGCAGCATGTCGGCGATCTCCTGCGGGTTGAGTCCGGCGAGCACCTCGTCGAGCAGGAGCAGGCGCGGCTCGGTGGCCAGGGCCCGGGCAAGTTCGAGGCGTTTGCGGCCGGCCACCGTCAGGTCGGAGGCGGGCTTGTCCAGCTGGGACGCCAGCCCGACGCGCTGCGCCACGGCCTCGGCGCGCGCCAGGGCCTCGCGGCGGTCGGGGTGGCGCAGGTGTGCGCCCACGGCAATGTTCTCGCGCACCGTCTGGGCCGCGAACGGCTGAACGATCTGGAAGGTGCGCGCCATGCCCAGGCGCGCATTGAGGTGGGGGGGTTGCCCGGTGATGTCCTGCCCTGCAAACGTCACCTTGCCGGCGTCGGGTTGCAGAAAGCCCGACATCAGCGCGAACAGCGTGGTCTTGCCGGCGCCATTGGGCCCGATGAGCGCGGTGAGCGACCCCTCGGTCACGCGAAGGCTCACGTTGCTGACGGCCTTGAGCCCGCCGAACGAGCGCGACACGCCGTCGATGTGGAGCAATGCGTCAGTCATTGCGCTTCCCCTGCCACAGGCGCCGGACGTCCTGACCGATGCCGGCAATGCCGCGCGGCACGAACATCACGATCAGCACCAGCACGCTGCCGTAGATCACCATGTTGATGCCCGGCAACTCGCCAAACAGGTTGCGCGTGAGGTCGGCCAGCACGTGGAGCACCAAAGCGCCCAGCAGCGGTCCCCAGAGGGTGCCCATGCCGCCCACGATCGCCGCCACCAGCGCCTCGACCGAGGCATGCGGGCCGAAGGCGATGGTGGGATCGATGTACTGGAACACCTGCACGTAGAACGCGCCGGCCAGGCCCATGAACGCGCCCGACAGCGTGATGGCCCCCAGCTTGACGCGCAGCGGATCGACCCCCACGGCGCGCGCCGCGTCTTCGTTGTCGCGCACCGCCTGCAGGTAGGCGCCAAAGCGCGAGCGCTGCAGCCAGTGCGTGACCAACAGCGCCGCCACCACGAAGCCGAGCACCAGGTACAGGTACCCGACCCGCGAACCGAACTGCAGGTTGGCCGCCGATTCCTTCAGCGGAATCATCAGGCCCACGCCCGCCCCGGTGAAATCCACCGACAGCGCCAGGATGCGGAACACCTCGGCAAAGGCCAGCGTGACGAGCGCGAAGTACGAACCCTTGAGCCCGTACCGGAAGCTCATGGCGCCCACGCACAGACCGACAAAGGCGCTGATGAGCGCCGCCAGCACCAGCGCCAGCCAGGGGTTGATCCCCCACTGGAGCTGTGCGATGGCCTGGGCGTAGGCGCCAAAGCCGAAGAACAGTGCATGGCCGAACGAGAACTGGCCGCCAAAGCCGCCGAGCAGGTTCCAGGCCTGCGCCAGCAGCGCCGCGTAGAGCGTCATCATGGCGAAGTTGAGCCAGACGCCCGACTGGGTCACGAGCGGGATCGCCGCCACGAGCAGCGCAAAGGCCGCAATCGACAACAGGGGTTTCATGCCTTGGATCCGAACAGGCCCTGCGGCCGGAACAGCAGCACCGCAATGAAGATGAGGAAGATGCCGATCTGGCCCAGCGACTCACCCAGGTACAGGCCACCCAGCGATTCGACGACGCCGATCAGCAGCCCGCCGACCAGCGCGCCGGCAAAGCTGCCCATGCCGCCCAGCACCACGATGGTGAACGCCACCAGCACGAAGCCGCCGCCCACCTGCGGGTTGACGTAGTAGGCCGGCAGCAGGAAGCACGCCGCCGCACCCAGGCAGGCCAGGCCGATGCCGAAGCTCATGGCGTAGATGTGGTCGACATCGATGCCCATCAGGCGAGCGCCCTGCTTCTCCTTGGCCACGGCGCGGATCGCGCGGCCCAGGTCGGTCCGGGTCACCAGCCACAGCAGCACCGCCGACGTCACCAGCGCACCCGCAAAGGCGATCAGCTTGGGCAACGCAATGAACGCCGGCCCGATCTCGACCGTGGTCAGCGTGTAGGCGGTGTCGATGGTGCGGGTGTCCGAGCGGAAGAACAGCAGCGCGAGGTTCTCCATCACGATCGACAGGCCCAGCGTGACGAGCAGGATGTTCTCGTCCTTGCCGTGGCTGGCGCGGTTGATGACGACGCGCTGGAGGCCGTAGCCCAGCGCGAACATCACCGCCACCATCACGGGCAGCGCCACGTAGGGGTCGATGCCGAGCCCCTGCTTGAGCCAGTACACGCCATACAGCGCCAGCATCAACGACGCGCCATGCGCGAAGTTGATGATGTGCAGCACGCCGTAGATCAGCGTGAGGCCGAGGGCGATGAGGGCGTAGACCGCCCCGGTGGTCAGTCCGTTGAGCACGGACGGGACCACGATACCGAGATCGAACATGGTGGAGAAACCCCGGGGTGGTCGGTCAGGCCTTGAGCGGGAACAGCGGGTCGGCCTCGCGGTATTCGCGCGGGATGATGACCTTGATGTCCTTGTTCAGCACCTGCGTCATCAGCGGCCGGCCACCGGTGTTCTGTCCGTTGACGAACTTGGTGGCGCCGTACGGCATGATGTGGTTGCTGAAGGTGCTGGTCTCCAGCGCGTTGATGATGGCGGCGCGGTCGGCCGACTTGGCGCGCTCCAGCGCATCGGCCAGCAGCGTCATGGCCGTGTAGGTCATGAACAGCTCGTAGCTGAAGAACAGCTTCTGCTCTTCGGCACGCTTCTTCAGCGCCTGGGCACGCGGGTCCTTGGGGTTGAACCAATGGTTGCAGTCGATGATGCCGTTGGACGCATCGGGGAACTCCTGCACGAACTTGTAGCTGGACGCCGCGCCACCCAGCACCGAGTAGATGGCCTTGGGCACCACGCGCTGCTGCTGCATGGTGCGCACCAGCAGGGCGTACTCGTTGTAGTAGTTGGCGGGAATCACGATGTCGGGGTTGACCGACTTCATCCGCAGCACGATGTTGTTGAAGTCGCGCGTGGGGTTGGCGTGCTTGATGACTTCCTTGACCTCGAAGCCATAGCCGGGCAGCTCGCGCGCCAGCAGGTTGGCGGTGCCGGTGCCGAACAGCGACTCCTCGTGAATGATCATCACGGTCTTGGCCGGGCGCCCCGCCAGGCTGTTGAGCACGTGCAGGTTGGCCACGGCCAGGTCGGCGACGGTCTTGTAGCCGGGGCCGAAGCGGAAGGTGTTTTTCAGGCCCCGCTCGACGATCTGGTCGGCCACGCCGACGTCGACGATGTGCGGCAGGTTGTATTTGGCCGCGGCCTGGGTGGTGGCCAGGCAGATGGCCGAAGCGAACGCGCCCACCACGGCCGACACGCCCGCTTCGTTCATCTTCTCGATTTCGGCCGCGCCCGCCTGCGGCTGCGACTGCGCATCGCCCAGCAGGGCCTCGATGCGCGCCCCGCCCATCGACTTGATGCCACCCGCCTTGTTGATGTCTTCGATGGCCATCAGCGCACCGGCGCGGCATTGCTGGCCCGAGTACGCCAGCGCCCCGGTGACCGGGTGCAGCACGCCGACCTTGATGGTGCGCGCCTGCGCACCGGCCACGAGCGGAAATGCCAGCGCGGAGGCGGTGGCGGCGGTTTGTGCAACGAACTGTCGACGGTTGGTCATCGCGATCTCCTGACGGTCAAGGCCGCTGCCCGGGGCAGCGTGTGGGACAAAACCCGGGGCTGGCGTCCCGGACGGTGGAAACGGGGGTGCAACACATCTGCGCGCTCATGGCTCAGCGGTACTGCGTGGTCAATTCGCTGGTCACCCAGACCCGGGCATCGATGTCGCCGACGCGCGAGAGCTTCATCTCGTACTCGTAGCGGTCCGGGCGGTACTGGCCGTGCAGCCACTGGATGGGGCGGTCGTTCTGGTCGTACACCAGGCGGCGAACCGCCAGCAGCGCCGAGCCCACGGCCACGTCAAGGGCCTGGGCGGTGGTCGCATCGGCCAGCCGCGCGGAAATGTTCTGGTGGGCGCGCCCGAGTTGAAGGCCGCTTTTCTCCAGCAGCACCAGGATGGGCTCGCGGCTCAGTTCCTTACGACCGAAATGCTCGGCCAGTTCGGCGGGCACGTAGGTGGTGATGTGCGAGAGCGGGCCATGGCGCGTGCTGCGCAAGCGAACCGCCTTCTGCACCGGAGCACCCACGGGGATCTGCAGGGCCTGGGCCACCTGGGGCGGGGCCTTGATGGTCTCGAGCTCGAGCACCTTCACCCGGGTACCCAGGCTGATGCTGACCAGGTTGTCGAGCAGACCGGCCCGGGCGCCGGGCCGGGCCGCCGACCCGTTGGGCGTGGTGTCGCGGTGGATGGTGGCCACGGTGCCGCGGCCGGGGTGGCGCTGCACCAGCCCTTCACCAGCCAGCAGCTCGAGCGCCTTGCGCACGGTGATGCGGGCGACCTCGAAGCGCTTCATGAGCGCCAGCTCGCCGGGCAGCCCGTCGGAGAACTCGCCCTCCAGCAAACGCTCCTTGAGCACCAGATAAATCTGGTGGTACTTGGGGAGCGGCATGCCGGAAGCCATGCGATGCATCATGTAACCTGTTTTAATGTTCTGTCAATAGGACATTTACGAGGCCGCCATCGGCCAATGCCGGTCTGCAAACCCTGTTCGCGCCATCGACCCATGGACATTCAACCCACGACCGAAACCTGTCCGCCCACCCGCGAAGCCGCGCTGGCGCGCATCGCCGCGGTGGACCCGGCCGAGTACGCCCGCAGCCGAAATGCCATTGACGGGGCGGTCTCGTGGTTGTCGCCCTACATCACGCACGGCCTCGTGGACCTGCACGAGGTGCTGGCGGGCGTGGCCGGGCGGCATGCACTGGACGTGCGGAACAAGTTCGTCCAGGAACTGGGCTGGCGCGAGTACTTCCGCCATGTGTGGCACCACCGCGGCGACGCCATCCTGCGTTCGCTGCACGAAGGGGTGTTGCCTGAACACTGCTACGCCAACGAACTGCCCGCCGACGTGCGCTCGGCAACCACAGGGGTTCCCGTCATCGACACCGCCGTGCGCACGCTGTATGCCACGGGGCTGCTGCACAACCACGCGCGCCTGTGGCTGGCCAGCTACGTGGTGCACGTGCGAAAGGTTCACTGGCGCGCCGGGGCCGACTGGCTGTATGGCCACCTGCTGGATGGCGACCTGGCCAGCAACCACCTCAGCTGGCAGTGGGTGGCCGGCACCGGCAGCAGCAAGCCTTACCTGTTCAATGCCGACAATGTGGCGCGCTTCGCCCCCGCGACCTGGCATAGCCCGGGCAGCGTGCTGGACACAAGCTACGAGGCCCTCGACCGGCTGGCGCGTCAGCCTCCGCGCCAGCCACGCATCGGGTATGGCGTTCGGCCCGTCCCCGCGACGCACGCCGAGCCACGGTTGTTCGGCACACCACCCGACGGGCTCAGCTGGGCAGCGCCGGACGCGGCCTCCGTGGCGGGCCGCGATGTCTGGCTGGTGCACCCGTGGAGCCTGGGTGAGCCACCCGCCACGCTGCCGTACGATGCGCGGGTGATTGCCATTGCAGTGAGCGACTTCCACCAGGCGTGGCCCTGGAGCGAGAGGCGCTGGCGCTTCGTGTCTGCCCGCATGGGTCAGCTGGCGCACCAGCGTTGGTGCGCCGACGCGACCACGCTCGCTGCGGCCTTGCAGGGCGCAAGGCGCGTGCGCAGCCTGGACGAACCGCACCTGAGGCCGTGGCTACCCCGGCTGGCCGACTGTGCCGCAGCGCCCACCCTGTTTCCAACCGTGGATCGGCCCTGCGATTCCTTCTCGGGGTGGTGGAACCGCACGTCGCGCGGCCTGGACTCGGTCGATGGGCTGCTGGCCAACCGGCAGGGACCGATGGAGCCATCCATGCGCGCCAACCGCGGCTGATATCGACCCGATTTCCCGGTCACCGGAACGGTGTGCCGACGCACAGACGGGCGCCTTCCACTGCGCGACCATGCGAGCAGCACCGGCCTTCCCTGGTGTGCGCGGCGTCCGCGCAACGACGTCTGGAGAACCGACCATGCAAACATCCCGCCTTCTCATCTCGACCCTCACCGCCATCGGCGTCATCGGCCTGGCCGGTATCGCCGTGGCCCAGACGGGCACCACCACCCCCTCGCCGGGCGGCACCACCACGACCATCACGCCGCCCGCGGTGACCACCACCACCGAGACCGACGCCGAGCGCATGAACCGTGAGCGCATGAATGCCCCGGCCACGTCCGGCACCACCACCCCGGCCGCGATCGATCCGCCGATGAACACCACCGGCCGACGCGACGCCAACGGCAACCTGATAGCGCAAGCCGATCGCAACTGAGCCGCGGCGCTCGCCGCCGTCTCCCGCATCGAGCCTTCGATGGCCTTCATCGGACCGCACCGACCCGATTCGCACGGCGACAGCCTGGCGGCGGTTCGGCGCGGTCTGCTGGCGGGTCTGGCGGGCCTCTTGCTGGCGGTGGAGCCCCCGGGCTGGACAACCGGCTGGGGCGTCGCCGCCCGCCCGGACGCTCCCGCTTCAACCGCACAGGTGGCCGACTTCGGCTCGACCACGCCCAGCCCGGCCGCGCGAGCATTGGCCAACAACGTGGCGCGCGTGCGCGATCACCAGGGGCTGCCCTTTTTCGTGATCGACAAGGCCACCGCCACGCTTCATGTGTTCGATGGCGACTCGCGCCTCCAGGCCAGTTCGCCGGTTCTGCTGGGCTCGGCGCCGGGCGACGATTCGGTGCCCGGCATCGGCAGCCGCCCGATCGGGCTCATACAGCCCGAGGAACGCACCACGCCCGCGGGTCGCTTCGTGGCCGAGGCCGGCCGCAACCTTCAGGGCGAGGACATCGTGTGGGTCGACCACCATGCCGCCATCTCCATGCACCGCGTGCGCACCGCCAAGCCACTGGAGCGCCGGGCCGAGCGCCTTGCCACCCCCACCACCGACGACAACCGCATCTCCTATGGCTGCATCAACGTGCCGGTGGACTTCTACGATGCCCACGTGCGAACGGTGTTCGCCGCCAGTCGCACCGCCATCGTCTACATCACGCCGCAAACGCGTCCGCTGAAAGAACAGTTCGCGTGGATGGAGGTGCCGACAGACCGGGTGGCCCATACGCCCTGAACGGCCATTGGACAACTCCATAATCCGGCATGACCACCAACCGCCCGCCGGGCACGGGATCGTTGCCGCCGCCGCCCGTTCGGGTGGTGGGACTGGGCGCATCGGCCGGCGGTCTGGTCGCCCTGGAGGCGTTGCTGGCCCGGGTGCCGGCGAACAGCGGTCTGGCCTTCGTGGTGGTTCAGCACCTGGACCCGACGCGCAAGGCCATGCTGGTGGAACTGCTGCAGCGGGTCACGGCCATGCCGGTGTGCGAAGTCACCGACGGCATGAGGCTGCAGCCCAACGGGGTTTACGTGATCCCGCCCAACAAGGACCTGACCGTGTCCGCCGGCATGTTGCGCCTTGAAGCCCCCTCGCAACCGCGCGGCATGCGCCTGCCGATCGACCGGCTGTTCTCTTCCCTGGCCCGCGATGGCGGCGAGCGGGCCATCGGTGTGGTGCTGTCGGGCATGGGGGCCGACGGTTCGCTCGGCCTTCAGGCGATCCGGTCACAGGGTGGCCTCACGCTGGCGCAATCACCCGATTCGGCCCAGTTTGCCGACATGCCACGCAACGCCATTGCCACGTCGTGCGTGGACATCGTGGCGCCGGCGGAGGAACTGCCCGAGCGCATCCTGCGCGTCACGGGCCGCACGGTCGATCCGCCCCCGGACAGCCCCGCCGCAACCCCCGAGGACGAGCCTGCACTGGCCGCCATCCTGCAGCGGCTTCGCGAGCACACGCGCCACGACCTGTCCGACTACAAGCCCAGCACCCTGCGCCGGCGCATCGAGCGGCGGCTGGCGGTGCACGGCCTCGACACGCAGGCCGCCTACGAATCGTTCGTGCGGCAAAACCCCGCCGAGCTGGACCTGCTGTTCAAGGAAATGCTGATAGGGGTGACCCGGTTCTTTCGCGATCCCGAGGTGTGGGACGCGGTCGGAAGCGAGGTCATGCCCGCCCTGCTGGCGCGCGCCAGCCCCGGCGTGCCCATGCGCGCCTGGGTGGTCGGTTGCTCCACCGGCGAAGAGGCCTACACGCTGGCCATGGTGTTCACCGAAGCCGTTTCGCGCCTGCCGGCGCCCACCGGCGGATCGCCGCACACCCTCCAGATCTTTGCCAGCGACCTCAGCGCCGAGGCGATCGCGGCGGCCCGCCGCGGGCACTACCCGGGCAAGATCGCCGGCGATGTGGGGCCCGAGCGCCTGAAGCGCTTCTTCCACCCGCACGGCAGCGGCTTTGTCATCGACAAGAAGATTCGTGACATGGTGCTGTTTGCCCAGCACGACGTGATCCTCGATCCGCCGTTCACGCGGCTGGATCTGCTCTCGTGCCGCAACCTGATGATCTATTTCAATGCATCGTTGCAGCGCCGGCTGATCCCGCTGTTCGGCTACAGCCTTCGCGCCGGTGGCGCGCTGCTGCTGGGCGGCTCCGAGACCGTGGGCAGCGCGCAGTCGTGGTTCACGCCCTTGAGCGGCAAATCTCGCCTCTACTGGAGAACCGACAATCCACCCGGTGCCGGATTGGTGGACTTTCCCGTCGGTCCCCGACGCCACCCGGGCCCACACAGCAAGGAACCCCACGTGCCAGCTTCGCCCACGCCACCCGCCAACCTGCAGTCCCTGGCCGAGCAGGCCCTGCTGCAGGCCTTTGCGCCAGCCGCTGTTCTGGTCAATCTGCAGGGCGACGTGGTCTACATCAACGGCAGTGTGGGTCGCTACCTCGAACCGGCGGCGGGCAAGGCCAACTGGAACGTGCATGTCATGGCCCGCCCCCTGATCCGCGCGCAGCTGGCCCTGGCCTTGCGACAGTCGGTGAACGACGGAGCCGCGGTGGAACTCCACGGCCTGCGGCTCAGTGACGATCCGGCGCAGGCACCCGTGGATGTGACCGTGCGGCCCCTGCAGGCGCCGCCGGCGCTGGCGGGGCTGGTGATGATCGCCTTTCGCGATGCGCCGCTTCCCGAGGCGCCGCGGCGCAGGCGCCGGGCCAAGGATGCGGCGCGCGCACCCGAGCTGATCGAAGAGTTGCAGCGCTGCAAGGACGAAATCCAGGCCTTGCGCCTGGCCATGGCCACCTCCGCCGAGGAGGTTCAGGCGGCCAACGAGGCATTGCAGTCCACCAACGAAGAACTGCAGTCGGCCAACGAAGAGCTCACCACCTCGAAAGAGGAATCCCAGTCGATGAACGAGGAGCTGCAGACGCTCAACCAGGAGCTGCAGACCAAGCTGGACGACCTGGCACTCGCCCACAGCGACATGCAGAACCTGCTCAACAGCAGCGACATCGCCACGCTCTTCCTCGACGCCGATCTCAACGTGCGCCGCTTCACCGACCAGATCACGCGCATCGTCAACCTGCGCGAGAGCGACATCGGCCGCCCCCTGACCGACCTCGCCAGCACCCTGAACTATCCCGGGCTCAACGACGACGCCCGCCAGACGCTCAAGACCCTGACATTCACGGAAAAAGAAATCACGACGACCGATGGCCATTGGTATATGGTGAGGATCAAGCCCTACCGCACCCTGGCCGACGTGATCCAGGGGGTGGTCATCACCTTCATCGACATCACCGCGGCCAAAGAGCTCGAATCCCGGCTGCGGCAGCGGTGAGCCACCGTCGCCCGCCATCGTTCCCACCCGGCAGAAGCAGCATGAACACACTCCCGTCTCCATCCGATCAGTCTGCCCTGCGCCAACGGGCCGCGGCGGTGCTCGACAAGGCCCAGGTCCACAACGGCCAGCCCTTGAACGCATCCGAGGCCCTGGGTGTGCTGTTCCAGCTGGCGTCGTCGCCGACCACCGCCAAGGACGCGCTCGCGGTGCTGCACGAGTTGCAGGTGCATCAGGTGGAGCTGGAGCTGCAGCGGGAAGACCTGGCCATGTCGCGCGGCGCACTTGAGGACGCGCTGGCCCGGCAGACGTTTCTGTTCGACCACGCGCCGGTGGGCTACCTGGACATCGATGCCTCGACGGTGGTGCGCAGGGTCAACCATGCGGCCCTCCGCCTGCTGGGCGTCTCGCGCTTGCAGCTGCAGGGATCGCCGATCAACAGCTCGCTCGACCCGGCCAGCCAGGAGCGGCTGCAAGCGATGCTGGCGCGGGCCAAGGTGAGCATGCCGCCGCAGACGCAGGCGCTTCACCTGCGGTCCACAGCGGGGGTTGGGCGAATGCTGTTCGCCACCGTCGACCGTGACGAATCAGAGACCGGCTTTCTGCTGGCCCTGATGGGGGAGCCGCCTACGGAGCTTCGCGCTCTGGGTGGCGGTGGCGGCCCAACGCGCTGATCAGCGCATCGGCCGCGGTGGCAGCCTGGTCCTGCCGGGCCAGCAGCACACCGGGGTCGGGTTCGCCCGATGGCAGGCGTGCCGCCACGCCCACCCGATCGAACAGCTGCGACGCGGCGCCCAGCGCCAGCAGGGTCTTGCCATGGCGGTGGATCAGGCCGACAAACTCCAGCGCCAGCGGATCGGCCGCCAGCCGGTCGACCGCCGCCTGGCCATCGGGCAGCACGACCGCATCGAACAACACGGCGGGTGCGTTCTCGAAGGTCGCCGTGGCCATAAGGCCCTTGCCCTTGGCGGGCTTGACCCCACCCAACTTGCGCGCCACCAGATGCACGCTCGCACCGGCCAGTTCCAGCGGCTCGATCACGGACGCCAGCGAGGGACCGTGAACCCCCTCGGCCAGCAGCACCGCAACCCGCCGCGTGCGGATGCCGCCATCACCCGGCAGCGCCGCCAGCGACAGCGCGGGTGAGGCGGTCACCTCGGGTGTGGCGGGACGATCGAGCGCCCGGACCATGGGTTCGGGGAGCGCCATGCCCAGACCTTCGGCCACCGCGGCCGCCAGGTCGGCCGACACGTGGATCAGCGACGACACCATGCGCTCGCGAATGGCGGGCACCGTGACCTTGCCCAGCTCGAACCGGAACGCGCCAACGATGTGTTCCTGCTCCACCCGCGTCTGGCTCTCCCAGAACAAGGTGGCCTGGGTGTAATGGTCGGCGAACTTCTCGGGGTGGCCACGCAGCTTGTCCCCCTGCATCGCCTGGGGAAACGACACGAAGCCGGCCACGCCGGCCTGCATCGGACAGCCTCCGCCCAGCGAATTCGGCTCGTAAGCCACCCGACCCCGTGGCACACCCAGCCGGTGAATGCCGTCGCGCTGGTTGTTGTGCACCGCGACCTTGGGGGCATTGATGGGCAGTTCGTGAAAGTTCACACCACCCAGCCGCGAGATCTGGGTGTCGATGTAGGAATGGATGCGACCGGCCAGCAACGGGTCGTTGCTGAAGTCGATTCCGGGCACCACATGCGCGGTGCAGAAAGCAACCTGCTCGGTCTCGGCAAAGAAGTTGTCCGGGTTCCGGTCGAGCACCATGCGGCCGACCGGCATCACCGGCACCAGCTCCTCGGGGATCAGCTTGGTGGCATCGAGCACGTCAAAGCTGAAATCGAGCGCCTGTTGCTCGGTGAAGACCTGCAGTCCCAGTTCCCATTGCGGGTGTTCACCCGCCTCGATGGCCTCCCACAGGTCGCGCCGATGGAAGTCGGGGTCGGCACCCGAAATCCGCACCGCTTCGTCCCAGACCAGCGAATGGGTGCCCAGCAAGGGGCGCCAATGGAACTTGACGAAGCGCGACACGCCTTCGGCGTTCACCAGCCGGAAGGTGTGCACGCCAAAGCCCTGCATCATGCGCAGGCTGCGGGGAATCCCGCGGTCGGACATCACCCACATCAGCGTGTGCGTGGTCTCTGGCGAGAGCGAGGCGAAGTCCCAGAAGGTGTCGTGCGCCGAGGCCGCCTGGGGCATGCCGTGGTGCGGCTCGGGCTTGACGGCATGAATGAGGTCGGGAAACTTCATCGCGTCCTGCACGAAGAAGACCGGGATGTTGTTGCCCACGAGGTCCCAGTTGCCTTCGTCGGTGTAGAACTTGACCGCGAAGCCGCGCACGTCGCGCGCCGTATCGGCCGATCCGCGCTCGCCGGCCACGGTGGAGAAGCGGGCGAACACCGGCGTGGTCTTGCCCGCGGCCTGAAACGGCGCGGCGCAGGTGAGTTCGGTCAGCGGTGCATAGGCCTCGAAGAAGCCGTGGGCCGCCGAACCGCGCGCATGCACGATGCGCTCGGGAATGCGTTCGTGGTCGAAGTGGGTGAGCTTCTCGCGCAGGACGAAGTCTTCGAGCAGCACAGGCCCCCGCAACCCTGCCTTGAGCGAATGCTGGTTGTTGCTGACGGCAACGCCCTGGTTGGTGGTCAGCACCGTTTGCTCGGCAGCGTCCAGGCTGCTGTCGCCGCGCGGCGGCGACAGCGCTGAACCCTGGCCGAATCCCTTCAGCAGATGCTCGGCGTGCGGCATGGCAGCCGCGCGCTGCTGGTCAGGGTCGGGGCGGGTCACCGGTGTCCTCCGCTGGAGCCCGGGCGATCGCCTGATCGCTGAAGCCGGTCCCACGCGCCTCGCACAGCAGCCGCCAGTCGGTCCCATGGTGCGGTGACCGGCGTGTCGGGAACGCGCTGGTACACACCTCGGCCGGTGTCGACCTGTTCGTACAGGCCTTCGCGCGCGGCCTTGCCGGCCACGATGGGCCCCACCCGCCTGGGTGGGGTGAGGTCGCCAACGCCCACGTGCGCCGGCTCCATGCGGTCATCGATGCCGTGTTCGGTGACAGGATCGATGCGGCGTTCTTCCGCAGATCGGATGGGTTTCATGGTGACTCCTGGGGGTGTGACAGACGGGATCAGCGAACGCTGCCTCGCCGCAGCAGGTTGACGATGGCCAACAGAATGACCGCACCCACGAGTGACACACCCAGCGCAGGCAGGCTGAAGTTGCTCTGGTTGATCGTGCCGGCACCCACCATGGGCGAGAGCAGCCAGCCACCGACCATGGCACCGACCACGCCGACCACCACATTCAGGATCACGCCTTGCTGGCCGTCGGTCTTCATGAGGATGCTGGCCAACCAGCCAATGACGCCGCCAACGATGAGCCAAATGATGAGATTCATGAAATTACTCCAGAAGATGAAGGAAGGGAAAGGCACACCGTAGGCGAGGCGTCCGGGCTGGTCTGTGCGCTGGCGAACGGGGCGTAGTGGCGACGGACAGATGGAACCGACATCGCATGACCCACCCGCACACGGGACGCAGAAAGCTGTTCCACTGGACCATCGCGCGGACCTTGAACGCGGACCCGTTCGCCACCTGCCCTGGAGCCCCTGCCCATGAAACTTCCCTTCACCCCGCCGCCGACCGGCTTCGACGCAGAGGCGATCAGCGACACCATCGAGCGTGCGTTGAAGGCCGCAGGCCTGGACACCCGGACCGGGTCGGTGCGGGACGCGACCGAGACGATCCGGCGCGCACTGGCCGGCACCGGCGGAGCGGGTCAAGAAGGGCGTGAAGCCTCGGCAGAAGCGCCGATCGATGTGAGCGCGCGGTGGGTGGATCAGGCCTTCGAAACACCGGATGAGGCAGCGCCGCCGACCCCTGACGACATCGACCAAGGGCGCTTCGACTGGCACTGGCACCAGGGCCCGAGCGGCAGCCGCCGATATCGGCTGTATGTGCCCGCCGGGCTGTCCAGCGCCGCGCCGCTGGTGGTGATGCTTCACGGCTGCACCCAGTCACCGGACGACTTCGCCCTGGGGACGCAGATGAACCGGCTGGCCGATGTGCACGGCGTGGTTGTGGCTTACCCGGAACAGCCAGCCCACGCCAATTCATCGAACTGCTGGAACTGGTTCCTGTCGAAGGACCAGCAGCGCGACGGCGGCGAGCCGTCGATCATCGCGGGCATCGCCCGCGAAGTGACAGCGCGTCACGGCATCGATGCAGACCGTGTGTTTGTGGCGGGCTTGTCGGCGGGCGCCGCCATGGCCCTGGTGATGGGTGAGACCCACCCCGATGTGTTCGCTGCCGTCGGTGTGCACTCCGGCCTGCCCTTCGCCAGCGCGCACGACGTGCCCTCGGCACTGAAGGCCATGAAGGGCGGGCGGGGTCGGGGGCCGTTTCCCGCGGCGAGCGGCACCGCGCGCACCAGCATCCAGCCGGTGCCGGTGATCGTCTTTCATGGCGACCGCGACCACACCGTGCAGGCCACCAACGCGGCCGAGATCTTGCGCCAGGCGGTGCAGGCCCACGCGCCGCGGGGCCTGTCGGTCAATGTCGTGACCAGCGCTGCCGGATCAGCGGCGGAACGAGGCCACACGCGCACCCTTCACCGCGATGCGCAGGGGCGGATCTGGGTTGAATCGTGGACCGTGCACGGCGCGGGCCATGCATGGTCGGGTGGCGACGCGCGCGGCAGCTTCACCGATCCCCGTGGACCGGACGCGTCCGGCGAGATGCTGCGCTTCTTCCTGTCGCATTCATCTAAGCGCGCGGACTGACACCACGGCGCACCCCTCAGATGCGCGGCTCGCCGTTGCCGTTGACGGTGATGTAGCGGCCGGGTGCCGAGGTCATCTGCACCGCGTGCGTGACGCCGCGGAACGAATAGGTGACGTCCCAGTAGTCGGCGGTGCGCGCGCTCGGGTCGTTGGTGCAGCGCTGGACGTCCTGCGTGGCCGTCGGGTTGCCGAACCGGTCGCGGCCGACGTTCGATCCAATCGCGGCGCCAGCCACCACACCACCGACCGTGGCGATGTCCTGGCCGCTTCCGCCACCGATCTGGTGGCCCAGGATGCCACCGATCACGCCGCCCACGATCGCACCGGGCACGTTGGCGGGCGCGCGCGTGGGTGCCACCTCGCTGCGCTCGATCCAGCAGCGGTGGCCGCTGCTGCCGGCGATCGCGCGAACCGTCTGCACCTCGACGCTGTAGAGCGTTTCGTCGGGGCGGCGTCGGTAGTCCGGCGTGGCGGGCTGCGCCGCGGGATAGACGTAAACCGTCGACGGCTGGGAAGCAGGCGGGTTGTCGCTGGTCTGTTCGTAGACCGGGTAGGCGCAGCTGGTCAGGGCCGCGGCGGCAAAAAGGATGCAGATGTTCAGGGGGGAGGCGAGCGGGTCCATGGTGGGCTTTCGGTGGCAAGGGGCCGGGGGGGGTGTCGGCTTCAAGCCTGAGGGCACGCACCGCGCCCGTCTGTGCGCTGACCGACACGGCGCAGCTCTTGCGCGCCAGCCCACCGATCGAAGGCGCCGGAAGTGGTCCGGCTCAGATCAACCGCTGCCGAAGCCAGGCGCTGAAGCGCTCGACGATCAGCACCAACGCGAAGATCGCGAGGATGATGGTGGCGGCCTCGTCGTAGCTGAACAGGTCCATCGCCACTTTGAGCTCGATGCCGATGCCCCCGGCGCCCACCAGCCCCAGGATGACCGACGAGCGGGTGGCCTTCTCGAGGCTGAACAGCGAGGTGTTGATGAACGAGGGCAGCGCCGCTGGAATCACCGCGCATCCGATGATGGACAGGCGGCTCGCGCCCATGGCCGACAGTGCTTCCTGCGGGCCGCGGTCCACCTCTTCCATGGCCTCGGCAAAGAAACGGCCACAAAAACCGATCTTGTCGACCACCAGGGCCAGCGTGCCGGCAAAGGGCCCCAGCCCCACCGACACCACGAACAACAGCGCCCAGACCAGATCGGGCACGGTGCGGAAGAACGCGATCAGGGTGCGGGCGGCGTGGTACAGCACCGGGTGCGGTGAAAGGTGGGGTGTGGCCAGCACGGCGATGGGCACACTGAGCAACACACCGACCACGGTGCCCACCAGTGCCATCTGGAAGGTCTCCAACAACGCACGCCCCACGGCTTCGAGCCGCGCACCCGAAGGCGGCAGCATTTCACCCACCAGCCGACCCATCTGCGGAAAGCCGTCGAACAGATCGCCCAGCGACACCTGGGTGCCCTTGAGGGACCAGAGGAAGAACGCCAGCACCGCCACACAGGCCACGAAGGACGTGGGGCTCATCTGGCTGAACCGCTGCGGCAGTGCGCGCGGGTCAGTCGTTTGAAGGTCGGTGGTCATACAGCGCTCGCAGTTCGACAGCGTTGGTGTCTGTGCTCAGGGTGTCCTTGACCACGCGACCGTGGTTGAGGGCGATCACCCGGTCGGCATGGGTCAGGGCGTGGGCGAGGTCGTGCGACGTGAACAGCAAGGTAAGCCCCTCGCGCCGAACCAGGCTGGCAAAGAGTCCCATGACTTCATCGCCCGACACCGGATCGAGGCTCGCCGCGGGCTCGTCGGCCACCAGGAAACGCGGGCGTTGCATCAGCGCGCGGGCCACCGCCACGCGCTGCGATTGCCCTCCGGAGAGGTGGTCGGCCCGCTGCAGGGCCTTGTCGGCCAGACCCACGCGGTCAAGGCAGTGCATGGCTTCTTCGCGCAGCGCCCGGGGCGCCGTGCCCTGGAACCACGCGCGGCCCGGCGCCGCCCGGGTCAATGCCACGTGCAACACGTTGGACAGGGCGGAGAGGCGGGGTGTTCAATGCCGGCGCGGCGATCCGCCTGCGCCGCTACGACGATCGGGCCAAGGTGCCCGGGCATCCCGTGCCACCGCTTTCGCATTTCATGGCTGTGCTCGAACGGGTGTCTGCGTCGACCTCTTTGTCGAGGCCTTGAAGACCCGCCATCGGCGTTCATCGGGCTGATATCGATCATCCGCAAGCCGGGGGCACATGGTCACGGCGAGGGGCGGCTCTTCGGGGGGACGGTGCCCCTTCAGCGTTCAATGGCTGTTGGGGTCGCACTGCCACCGTGCACGGTTCTTTGCCGGCTCCGCGAGAAGCCCCCTGCATCGTCAAGAAACCAGCGAGAGGTACGCCTGTCGCGTCTCCAGCAGCACGCTTCTGACAAGTTGCTCGTGTGACGTTTGGTGGCTGGCCAGCATGCGGGCCGACGCCACGGACTTCGATCGGCAATACCAGTGACAGGTGTGCTGCATCAGGAGCATTTCGGCCAGGATGACGAAGGCGCGGTCCTTGGGGAACGCATCCTTTTCCTCGATCGCACGGCAGATGCCACGGGCGTGTATGCGCATTGCCTCGCGCATGTCGAAGGACCTGTCGAACGCGGGCGAGCGGGGCAGCCAGATCGGGAACTTGCTGACGCGGGTGGCCGTGGGCTCAACGCCCGCGAAATCCTCTGCCACCTTGCAGACCTGCCGGCACAGAACGTCCTCGGTCCCGCGCAGCACGTCCCAGACCTGCTCGCTGCGGGCAGGGTCTGACTCGCCCAGGGCGCGCAAGTAGCCCTGCGAGAGCGTCTCGATGTGTTTTTCGATGTCGTGGCCGTGCAGGTAGCGGGCCAGGATGGCGATGCGCCGTTGCTGTTGCCTGGCCCTGACGATCCACAAGGCGACGAGCGCAATGGGCAGGAGAAGAAGAAAATCCACGGACCGATGGTACACAGGCCGTCATCAGATGGCCACCCGCTATCTCACGGTTGATCGTCGAGAACGATGTGGCGATCGACGCAAAGGGTGCGGCGACGATCACGCCAGGTTGAGGCAAGCGACTGGCCGACTGGTCTGAAACGGGTTGGCAGTTGCCGCTGTCGCTTCATCTGAGTTTCAGGGAGGCAACGGCTGTTTCAGATTGACCGTATGCCGTTCAAGTATTCGGGCGCTTCATTGCAAGTGGCGCCACAGTTGTGGGTTGTTCAGCCGGAACTGCAAAATGAAGACGTTGAAAACGCGCCGCCTCCTTCTGAGAGAAGCGAGCAACGCCGACGCCGCCTTTCTGGTGCGTCTGATGAACGAGTCAGCCTACCTTCGGTTGATCGGGGATCGAGGCGTACGGACAGTCCTGGATGCACATGACTACCTTGCAACTGCCCCGATCTTCAGGTACTGCTCGGAACGTCTCGGCTTCAACATCGTGGAGTTGGCAGATGGCGGAACGCCGCTGGGGATCTGCGGACTCGTGCGACGCGACAGTCAAGGGGACGTGGAGATTGGGTATGCCATTTCTGACGTGCATGCAGGGCAAGGATATGCCACGGAAGCGGCGGCTGCGACCCTGGAACACGCACACGGTGAACTGGCTTTCGCTCGTCTGACAGCGACCACCCTGAAGGAAAACGCAGCCTCCCGCAGGGTACTCGAGAAGATCGGAATGAAGCCTCGAGAGATATCGGACCCTGAAGACAGCGTTCGAGGTACATGCCGGTACGTGTCCATCAAGGACTTGTAGCAGCCGTGCAGAATCAGCCCATCGAACGATCAATGCCGGCCCACAGCAGCCCATGAAGCTGCATTCCGCCACGTCGGCAATCGCTGCAGAAGAGTCGCTCACGAGCCACTTCAACAAGTGATCTCAATCAGCGAGAACCCCGACAGGTGGCCCAACGGTCGCAACTGCCTACCGCCGTTTTTGTGACGGCAAAGACCCCGTCACAACACGCGTCAAAAAAGCACGTCAAAAACAAAAAGGCCCTCGTTTCCGAGGGCCTCATCGACAAGCTGGTGCTTGATTTTGTTGGTTGCGGAGGCAAGATTTGAACTTGCGACCTTTGGGTTATGAGCCCAACGAGCTACCAGGCTGCTCCACTCCGCGTCAAGCCTAGTATTCTATCACGCTTTCTCGGCGTCACCGGCTTCCGCGGCCGGCTCGGCGCGGTCGACCAGCTCCACCAGGGCCATGGGGGCGTTGTCACCCACGCGGAAACCCATCTTGAGGATGCGGGTGTAGCCACCGGGACGGGCCTTGAAGCGCGGGCCCAGCTCGTTGAAGAGCTTGACCACCACATCGCGGTCGCGCAGGCGGTCGAAGGCCAGGCGGCGGTTGGCCACGGTGGGGACCTTGGCCAGCGTGATCATGGGTTCGACGACCCGGCGCAGTTCCTTGGCCTTGGGCAGCGTGGTCTTGATGGCTTCGTGCGTGAGCAGCGAGTTCATCATGTTGCGCAGCATGGCGAGGCGGTGCTCGCTGGTGCGGTTGAGTTTGCGAAGTCCGTGTCCGTGACGCATGGTGGTTCCTTTCCGTCTTTTGCCGCCGGCCGGATCAGGTACCGGCGGTTCGTCATGGTCTGGCCCGAAGGCTCAGGGGTGGGGTTGCGCGATCAGTGCTTGTCGAGACCGGCGGGCGGCCAGTTCTCGAGCTTCATGCCCAGCGTGAGGCCACGCGAGGCGAGCACTTCCTTGATTTCGTTGAGCGACTTGCGACCCAGGTTGGGGGTCTTGAGCAGCTCGTTCTCGGTGCGCTGGATCAGGTCACCGATGTAGTAGATGTTTTCGGCCTTGAGGCAGTTGGCCGACCGCACGGTGAGCTCGAGCTCGTCGACCGGGCGCAACAGGATCGGGTCGAACTGCTGCGAGCTGCGCTGCTGCGGGGCTTCGCTGAACAGTTCGGCGCCTTCCAGCTGGGCGAACACCGCCAGCTGCTCGACCAGGATCTTGGCCGACGCGCGAACCGCTTCTTCAGGTCCGATGGAGCCGTTGGTCTCGATCTCGAGCACCAGCTTGTCGAGGTCGGTGCGCTGCTCGACGCGGGCGCTTTCGACGGTGTAGCTCACGCGCTTGACGGGCGAGAACGAGGCGTCCAGAACGATGCGGCCGATCGAACGCGACGGGTCGTCGCCACGGCGCAGGGTGCCGGGAACATAACCACGGCCCTTCTCGACCTTGATCTGCATGTCCAGCTTGGCACCGGCCGACAGGGTGGCGATCAGGTGGCCGGGGTTGACGATCTCGACGTCGTGCGGCGTCTGGATGTCGGCGGCCGTGACCACGCCTTCGCCGTCCTTGCGCAGGCTCAGCGTGACTTCGTCGCGGTTGTGGAGCTTGAACACCACGCCCTTGAGGTTCAGCAGCAGGTTGACGACGTCTTCCTGCACGCCGTCGATCGACGAGTACTCGTGCACCACACCGGCGATGGTGACTTCGGTGGGCGCATGGCCGACCATGGAAGAGAGCAGCACGCGACGCAGCGCGTTGCCCAGGGTGTGCCCGTAGCCGCGCTCGAAGGGTTCGAGGGTGACCTTGGCGCGATTCGCCGAGACTTGCTCGACGTTGATGGACTTGGGCTTGAGCAGGTTGTTCAACATTCAGACTTCCTTCAGTTCCCTCGGCTCGTTACACCGATAAGGCAGATGGAGCATGGAATGGCCCGGCGGCGCGGAGCAATGCCACGCCCACCGGGGACGGGATTAACGCGAATACAGTTCGACAATCAGCGACTCGTTGATGTCCGCGCCGAATTCGTCGCGATCGGGGGTCTTCTTGAAGACGCCTTCGACCTTGTCCACAGACACTTCGACCCAGCCGGGGAAGCCGATCTGCTTGGCCAGCTCGAGCGCTTCGATCACGCGGGCCTGCTTCTTGGACTTCTCGCGCACGGCGATCACGTCGCCACCCTTCACCAGGAAGGACGGGATGTTGACGGCCTGGCCGTTCACCGTGATGGCCTTGTGCGACACCATCTGGCGGGCTTCGGCGCGGGTGGACGCAAAACCCATGCGGAACACCACGTTGTCCAGGCGCGATTCGAGCAGGAACAGCAGGTTGGCGCCGGTGTTGCCACGGCGGCGATCGGCCTCGGCAAAGTAGCGGCGGAACTGGCGCTCAAGCACGCCATAGGTGCGCTTGACCTTCTGCTTCTCGCGCAGCTGCACGCCGAAGTCGGAGGTGCGCTGACCCGAGGTGCGGCCGTGCTGGCCGGGCTTGGAGTCGAACTTGGCCTTGTCGCTGATCGAGCGGCGGGCGCTCTTGAGCAACAGGTCGCTCGCTTCGCGACGGGAAAGTTTGGCCTTTGGGCCGAGGTAACGTGCCACGTTGGTTTCCTTGTCAGTTCTGCCGCAACCGTGTTGTTGCGGGAGCCACCCGCGATGGCGGGGGCGGTGGGCTTAGCAAAAATGCCACCGCAGCGGTACTGCGGTGGCGCTCGAAAAACCCGGCATTCTACCGCGGGCGCGGAAGACTGCCCGGTGTCGGTTCAGATGCGGCGGCGCTTCTGGGGACGGCAGCCGTTGTGCGGCACCGGGGTCACGTCGGAGATCGACGTGATGCGGATGCCCAGGGCACCCAGCGCACGGACCGACGACTCGCGACCCGGGCCAGGGCCCTTGATCTCGACGTCGAGGTTCTTGATGCCCTGCTCCATGGCGGCGCGGCCGGCCACTTCGGAAGCCACCTGGGCAGCAAAGGGGGTCGACTTGCGCGAACCCTTGAAGCCCTGACCACCCGACGACGCCCACGACAAGGCGTTGCCCTGGCGGTCGGTGATGGTGATGATGGTGTTGTTGAACGAAGCGTGCACGTGCGCGATGCCGTCGGCAATGTTCTTGCGGACTTTCTTGCGAACGCGTGCAGCGGCGCTGCTGGCGGGGGACTTGGCCATGGTTTTCCTTCGAACCGATTACTTCTTCAGCGACTGGGCGGCTTTGCGCGGGCCCTTGCGCGTGCGGGCGTTGGTCTTGGTGCGCTGACCGCGCACCGGCAGACCGCGGCGATGACGGAAGCCGCGGTAGCACCCGATGTCCATCAAACGCTTGATGTTCATCGTGGTTTCGCGGCGCAGGTCGCCCTCGATGGTGAACGTGCCGACCTGGTCACGCACCTTCTCGAGCTCGGCGTCGCTCAGGTCCTTGATCTTCTTGCTGTAGGCAATGCCACAGTTGTCGCAGATCTGGCGCGCGCGGGTGCGGCCGATGCCGAAGATCGCCGTCAGACCGATTTCGGTGTGCTTGTGCGGCGGAATGTTGATGCCTGCAATACGGGCCATGTGAGTCCTCTTGACGAATCGATCAGCCTTGACGCTGCTTGTGGCGGGGATCGGTGCAGATCACGCGCACGATGCCGTTGCGCTTGATGATCTTGCAGTTGCGGCACATCTTCTTGACCGAAGCCGAAACTCTCATAGTCTTCTCCTAGAAATCCAGTAAACGTTCAGTTCGTGCGCTTCACTTGGCGCGGAATACGATGCGGGCTCGCGTGAGGTCGTAGGGCGTGAGTTCAACTTTGACTTTGTCGCCAGGCAGGATGCGGATGTAGTGCATGCGCATCTTGCCGGAGATGTGACCGAGCACCACGTGCCCGTTTTCGAGTTTGACCCGGAAGGTCGCGTTGGGGAGGTTTTCGACGACCTCGCCCTGCATCTCGATCACATCGTCCTTGGCCATGGTTCAGCCGCCGATAGAAGTCTTGAAGTTCGCCTTTTTCAGCAGTGATTCGTACTGCTGGGACATCATGTAGTTTTGCACCTGTGCCATGAAATCCATGGTCACGACAACGATGATCAGGAGTGAGGTGCCGCCAAAATAGAACGGCACGTTGTACTCGAGGATCAGGAATTCGGGCAGCAGGCACACCGCGGTGATGTAGATCGCACCGGCGAACGTCAGTCGCAGCAGGATCTTGTCGATGTGGCGCGCGGTCTGGTCACCGGGTCGGATGCCGGGAATGAACGCGCCACTCTTCTTCAGGTTGTCGGCGGTTTCGCGGCTGTTGAACACCAGCGCCGTGTAGAAGAAGCAGAAGAAAATGATGGCCGCGGCGTACAGGGCCACGTAGATGGGCTGCCCGGGCGACAAGGCCGCCGCGAGGTCGCGAAGCCAGCGGGTCGAGTCACCGGTGCTCACCCAGCTCACCACGGTGGTGGGCAGCAGGATGATGGACGAGGCAAAGATCGGCGGGATCACGCCAGCCATGTTCAGTTTGAGCGGCAGGTGCGACGACTGGCCGCCGTACACCTTGTTGCCCACCTGACGGCGTGCGTAGTTCACCAGGATCTTGCGCTGCCCGCGCTCGACGAACACCACGAAGTAGGTCACCAGCACCACCAGGGCGATGATGAACAGGGCCACGAGGATGTTCATGGCGCCGGTGCGCACCAGCTCCAGCAAGCCACCAATCGCGGTGGGCAGACCAGCCACGATGCCGGCAAAGATCAGCAGCGAGATGCCGTTGCCCAGCCCGCGCTCGGTGATCTGCTCGCCCAGCCACATCAGAAACATGGTGCCGGCCACCAGGCTGACCACCGCGGTCACTCGGAACCCCATGCCGGGGTCGATGACCAGGCCGGCCTGGCCTTCGAGCGCAAGGGCGATGCCCATGGCCTGGAAGATGGCCAGGCCCAGCGTCCCGTAGCGGGTGTACTGGGTGATCTTGCGGCGACCCGCTTCGCCTTCCTTCTTCAGCTGCTCGAACGTGGGAACCACGTAGGTCATGAGCTGCATGATGATGGACGCGGAGATGTACGGCATGATGCCCAACGCGAACACGGTGAAGCGCGACAGCGCGCCACCCGAGAACATGTTGAACAGGCTCAGGATGCCGCCCTGCTGCCCCTGGAACAGCTGCTGGAGCTGCTCGGGGTTGATGCCGGGCACGGGGATGTGCGCACCGATGCGATACACCACCAGCGCCAGCAACAGGAAGACCAGCCGGCGACGCAGGTCGCCGAACTTGCCTGTCTTGGCCAGGGATGGAGAAGCGGTTGCCACGGGGTCCTTCCGAAGGGGCGTGATCAGGCCGCAGCCACCTGGCCGCCAGCGGCTTCGATGGCCGCCTTGGCACCCGCGGTGGGCACGACGTCCTTGAGGGTCACGGCGCGGGTGATTTCACCCGACTTGATGACCTTCACGCGCTTGGCCATCTGGTGCACCAGGCCCTGCTGCTTGAGCAGCAGCACATCGATCTCGCTGGCTTCGAGGCCGTTGAGGTCGGACAGGGTGACTTCGGCGTTGTACTGCAGCAGCGCCGACTTGAAGCCGCGCTTGGGCAGGCGGCGCTGAAGGGGCATCTGGCCGCCTTCAAAGCCCACCTTGTGGTAGCCGCCCGAACGCGACTTCTGGCCCTTGTGACCACGGCCGGCGGTTTTGCCCAGGCCGGAGCCGATGCCACGGCCGACGCGTCGCTTGGCGTGCTTGGCGCCGCCAGCCGGTTTGATGTTGTTGAGTTCCATGTCGTCGGTCTCCGATCAGATCACTTTGACCAGGTAGCTGATCTTGTTGATCATGCCGCGCACGGCGGGCGTGTCCTGGAGCTCGCTCACGCTGTTGAGCTTGCGCAGGCCCAAGCCGCGCACGGTGGCGCGGTGGTCCTGCTTGCAGCCGATGGGGCTGCGCACGAGCTGGACCTTGACGGTGTTCTGATTGCTCATCGTGGTTCCTCTCAGCCCAGGATTTCCTCGACCGTCTTGCCGCGCTTGGCGGCAATCTCGGCCGGGGTGCTCGAGTTCTGCAGTGCGTCCAGCGTGGCACGCACCAGGTTGTAGGGGTTGCTCGAACCGTGGCTCTTGGCGACGACGTCGGTGACGCCGAGCACCTCGAAAACGGCGCGCATCGGACCGCCGGCGATGATGCCGGTGCCCTTGACGGCGGGCAGCATCATGACGCTGGAGGCGCCATGCTCACCCTGCACGGCGTGGTGCAGCGAGCCGTCCTTGAGGGCGACCTTGACCATGTTGCGGCGGGCCTGCTCCATGGCCTTCTGCACGGCCACCGGCACTTCGCGCGCCTTGCCCTTGCCCATGCCCACGCGGCCATCGCCGTCGCCAACGACGGTCAGTGCAGCGAAACCGAGGATGCGACCGCCCTTGACCACCTTGGTCACGCGGTTGATCGCGATCATCTTCTCGCGCAGACCGTCTTCGTTCGCTTCGTTCTTGATGTTTGCCTGAAACTTAGCCATGACGTGTATTCCGTTTCATCAGAACTGCAGGCCGGCTTCGCGCGCGGCGTCTGCAAGGGCCTTGACGCGGCCGTGGTAGGCAAAGCCGGCGCGGTCGAACGCCACTTTCTCGATGCCGGCGGCCTTGGCCTTCTCGGCAATGCGCTTGCCGATGATGGCGGCAGCGGCGGCGTTGCCACCCTTGCCGGCGGCACCCAGCTGGGCGCGCACTTCCTTCTCGGCCGTCGAGGCAGAGGCCAGCACCTTGGCGCCGTCGGCAGAGATGACGTTGGCGTAGATGTGCAGGTTGGTGCGGTTGATCGTCAGCCGCACGGCGCCCTGCTGGGCGATGCGGATGCGGGTCTGGCGCGCACGGCGCAGGCGTTGTTCTTTCTTGGTCAGCATGATCGGACTCCTTATTTCTTCTTGGTTTCCTTGATCACGACCTTCTCATCCGCATAGCGGATTCCCTTGCCCTTGTAGGGCTCGGGCGGACGCACGGCACGCACTTCCGAGGCGATCTGACCCACGCGCTGACGATCGGCACCCTTGATGACGATCTCGGTCGGCGCAGGCGTTTCCACCTTGATGCCGGCCGGCATGTCCATGACCACCGGGTGCGAGAAACCCACCGTGAGGTTGAGCTTGGCGCCCTGTGCCTGGGCTTTGAAGCCCACGCCAACCAGGGTGAGCTTCTTCTCGAAGCCCTTGCTGACGCCGGTGACCATGTTGTTGACCAGCTGGCGCATGGTGCCCGACATGGCGTTGGCTTCGCGAGACTCGTCGGCGGGGGTGAAAGTCACCTTGCCGGCATTGAGCTCGACCTTGACCAGGGGATTGAGGGCCTGGGTCAAGGCGCCGTTGGCACCCTTGACGTTGACCAGCCCGTCCTTGACGGCCACTTCGACCCCCGCGGGGACGGCAACCGGCAGTTTTCCAATACGTGACATTCAATTTCTCCTTGATGCCCGCATCAGGCGACGTAGCAAAGCACTTCGCCGCCGACACCGGTGGCGCGAGCCTTGCGATCGGTCATCACGCCATGGGGCGTGGTGACGATGGCGACGCCCAGACCGTTCTGGACCTGGGGAATCGCGTTGCGGCCGCGGTAAACGCGCAGGCCGGGACGGCTCACGCGCTCGATGCGCTCGATCACGGGGCGACCGGCGTAGTACTTCAGGGCGATTTCGAGTTCGCTCTTGCCGCCGTCCTTGACGACCTTGAAGCCATCGATGTAACCCTCGTCCTTCAGGACCTGGGCAATCGCCGTTTTGACTTTCGACGCCGGCATCGACACGGAGGCCTTCTCGACCATCTGCGCGTTGCGGATGCGGGTCAACATGTCGGCGATGGGATCACTCATGCTCATGTGGGGATCTCCTGAGGCTTACCAGCTGGCTTTGGTGATGCCGGGGATTTCTCCGGCAAACGCCATCTCGCGCACCTTGGCGCGAGCCAGGCCGAAATGGTTGAAGGTGCCACGCGGGCGGCCGGTGATCTCGCAGCGGTTGCGCTGGCGGGTCGGGTTGGCGTTGCGGGGCAGCTTCTGGAGCGCCAGGCGTGCTGCGTCGCGCTCTTCGTCGCTTTTCTTGGCGTCGCCGGCGATCGACTTCAGCTCGTTGTATTTTTTGGAGAACTTGGCGGCGAGTTTCTCGCGCTTGAGTTCACGTTGGAGCAGTGCTTGTTTGGCCACGTGCCACCTCAGTTCTTGAAGGGGAAACGGAAACCCGCCAGCAGTGCCTTGCACTCTTCGTCGGTCTTGGCGGTCGTCGTGATGCTGATGTTCAGGCCACGCAGCGCGTCGACCTTGTCGTACTCGATCTCGGGGAAGATGATCTGTTCCTTGACGCCGACGTTGTAGTTGCCGCGGCCGTCGAAGGAGCGACCCGAGATGCCCCGGAAGTCGCGCACGCGGGGCAGGGCCACGGTGACGAAGCGGTCCAGGAATTCGTACATGCGGGCACCACGCAGGGTGACCATGCAGCCGATGGCCTGCTGTTCGCGGATCTTGAAGCCGGCGATGGCCTTGCGGGCACGGGTGACGACGGGCTTCTGGCCGGCGATCTTGGTCAGGTCGCCCACGGCGTTGTCCATGACTTTCTTGTCGGCCACGGCCTCGCTCACGCCCATGTTCAGCGTGATCTTGGTGATGCGGGGCACCTCCATCACGGACTTGTAGCCGAACTTCTTGGAGAGCTCGGGGACCACCTTCTCGCGGTAGTGTTGTTGCAGTCGTGCCATGGTCATGCCACCTTGATTTCTTCGCCGTTGGACTTGAAGACGCGCACGCGCTTGCCGTCGGCCTGCAGCTTCACGCCCACGCGGTCGGCCTTGCCGCTGGCGGCATTGAAGATCGCGACGTTGGACTGGTGGATGGGCATGGTCTTTTCGACGATGCCGCCGGTCACACCCTTCATGGGGTTCGGCTTGGCGTGCTTCTTGACGATGTTGACGCCCTCGACGATGACGCGCGTTTCGTCGGTGCGGGACAGCACCTTGCCGCGTTTGCCTTTGTCGCGGCCGGCGATCACGATGACTTCGTCACCGGTACGGATCTTGTTCATGGATGCTTCCTCAGAGGACCTCGGGGGCCAGCGACACGATCTTCATGAACTTCTCGGTGCGCAGTTCGCGCGTGACCGGGCCGAAGATGCGGGTGCCGATGGGCTCGAGCTTGGCGTTGAGCAACACCGCGGCGTTGCCGTCGAATTTGATCAGTGCGCCATCCTGGCGACGGATGCCCTTGGCGGTGCGAACCACCACGGCGTTGTAGACCTCGCCCTTTTTGACGCGGCCACGCGGCGCTGCTTCCTTGATGCTGACCTTGATGACATCGCCCACGCTGGCGTACCGGCGCTTGGAACCACCGAGCACCTTGATGCACATCACGGACTTGGCACCCGTGTTGTCAGCAACATCGAGTCGAGATTGCGTTTGGATCATTTGATTTAAGTCCCAACTTGAATCCTGAAGGCCACCGCGGCCGACAGCGATCAGTCTTGGGCCCGTCGTTGGAAGACACCTGCTGCAAACGGCTGCTGCCGCGGCAGGCGCCCCCCTTCGGTGGGCAGAAGGCTTGCGCCAGATACTTCACCCCGAAGAGCGAAGCCGCAGATTATGGCATGAGAGTCAGCGGGCGTCAAACACCGGCTGCGCCGTACGTCAGGGCCAGGGCCATGAAGTCGGCCTCCCTCGGGTCGGCAACGCCCTCGGCGCGCATCAGTTCGCCTACCGCAGGCGCCATACGGACCGCCTCGGCGGCATCGAGGAACAGGCTTCGCCAGCGGCGCGCAAGCACGTCCTCAACAGTGTGCGCATACTCACTTCGAACCGCAAACCGCACCATGGCGGCCGTGAGCCCCATGCCCAGGTGCTGGTCGGCGCCAGGCAGCGCCCGCACCGCGGCGGCCTCGCTGCCGTACAGGTGCAGGCCCGGGGCCGCGTGCACCGGCACCGGGCTGCCGGACGCGCAAGCGCCCACCAGCCCGTGCCGGGCGCTCTGCCCGGCCGGTCGGGGCGGCAGGCGCCCCGCGTCGAAGCAGCGGTCAAGGACGTCCTCGGCCATGGCGCGGTAGGTGGTCCACTTGCCCCCCGTGACCGTGACCAGCCCGTTGGGGTCGACCACGACCGTGTGCTCGCGCGACAGCCCCTTGGTGCTCCCGCCGCCATCGGACGGGGGGGCCACCAGCGGCCGCAAACCCACCCACATGCTGCGGATGTCGGCCCGGCGCACCGGCCGGCTGAGCGCGCGCGACGCCTCGTTCAGAATGAAATCGAGCTCGGCATCGAAGGGCTCGGGCTCGCGGGCGAGGTCGGATCGCGGGGTGTCGGTGGTGCCCAGAATGAGCTTGCCGAGCCAGGGCACGGCAAACAGCACCCGCCCGTCCTGGGTTCGGGGGACCAGAAGGGCATGGTCGCCCCCCAGGAAGTCCCGGTCCACCACCACGTGGACGCCCTGGCTCGGGCTGACCATGTGCGACGGGGTGCCCGCGATCTCACGCAGGGCATCGACCCACACCCCGGTGGCGTTGACCACACAGCGGGCCCTGACCCGGTGCGGCGCGCCGGTCAGGCGGTCGACCAGACCCACGGCGTGGCCCTCGCCATCGGCGCCGATGGCGGTGACCTCGGTGTGGTTGAACACCAGCGCGCCGGCGGCCTCGGCGGTGCGGGCGATGGCAATCGCCAGCCGGGCGTCGTCGAACTGGCCGTCCCAGTACCGCACGCCGCCTTGCAGACCGACCGGGTTGGCGCCGGGCAGCGCCGCCAGCGTGCGCTCGCGGCCGAGCAGCTCGGTGCGACCGAGCCCCGCGCGACCGGCCAGCAGGTCATAGAGCTTGAGACCGACGCCGTAAAACGGCGTTTGCCACCAGTGGTAGCTCGGCATCACGAATGGCAGTGGCTGCGCCAGGTGCGGCGCGATCGACATGATGGTGGTGCGCTCGGCCAGCGCCTCGCGCACCAACGCCACGTTGCCTTGTGCCAGGTAGCGCACGCCACCATGCAACAGCTTGGTGGCGCGCGATGAGGTTCCGCCCGCGAAGTCGTGCGACTCGAACAGTGCCACCGAGAACCCCCTCAGCGCCGCGTCGAGCGCGACGCCGAGGCCGGTGGCTCCGCCGCCGATCACCACCAGATCGAATGTCTGGGTGGCAGCGAGGCGTTCAAATCGTTGTGATCGGTTCATGGGCGGTGAGAAACCCCGGGCGGATGCCCGGGGTGGCTGGCGGACTGGGGCCTTCGGGTCAGCGGACCTTGCCCGCCTTCCAGGCGTTGAGCAGCTGGTCGTAGGCGATGGTTTCACCCTTGGGCTTCTCGTTGGCCAGCTTCTTCCAAGGAGCGGCCTTGTCGCTCAGGTACTTGGCCGGGTCGCCCTTCGGATTGAGCTTGGGCGTGCAGCGCTCCATGCCGGCGCGCTGCAGGCGCGCCATCACCTGGTCCATCTCGTCGGCCAGGTTGTCCATGGCTTGCTGGGGCGTCTTCTCGCCCGTCACCGCCTGGGCCACGTTCTGCCACCAGAGCTGGGCCAGCTTGGGGTAGTCGGGCACGTTGGTGCCGGTCGGGCTCCAGGCCACCCGGGCAGGCGAACGGTAGAACTCGACCAGACCACCCAGCTTGGGCGCCATGTCGGTCATGGCCTTGCTCTGGATATCGCTTTCGCGGATGGGGGTCAGGCCGACCAGGGTCTTCTTGAGCGACACCGATTTGGCGGTGACGAACTGCGCATACAGCCAGGCGGCGGCCGTGCGGTTGGCGTCGTGGCCTTTGAAGAAGGTCCAGGAACCGACGTCCTGGTAGCCGTTCTGCATGCCCTGCTTCCAGTACGGGCCGTTGGGGCCCGGGGCCATGCGCCACTTGGGCGTGCCGTCGGCGTTGACCACCGGCAGCCCGGGCTTGGTCATGTCGGCGGTGAAGGCCGTGTACCAGAAGATCTGCTGGGCAATCTGGCCCTGCGCGGGCACGGGCCCGGCCTCGCCGAAGGTCATGCCGGTGGCTTCCTTGGGCGCGTACTTCTTCATCCAGTCCACGTACTTGGTCAGTGCGTAGACAGCGGCCGGCGAGTTGGTCGCGCCGCCACGGGCCACGCTGGCGCCCACCGGCGTGCACTTGTCATCACCCACACGGATGCCCCACTCGTCGATCGGCAGGCCGTTGGGGTTGCCGATGTCGGCGGTACCGGCCATCGACAGCCAGGCGTCGGTGAAGCGCCAGCCGAGCGACGGGTCCTTCTTGCCGTAGTCCATGTGGCCATAGATCGGCTTGCCGTCGACGGTCTTGACGTCGTTGGTGAAGAACTCGGCGATGTCTTCATAGGCGCTCCAGTTCAGCGGCACGCCCAGGTCGTAGCCGTACTTGGCCTTGAACTTGTCCTTCAGGTCCTGGCGCGCGAACAGGTCGGCGCGGAACCAGTACAGGTTGGCGAACTGCTGGTCGGGCAACTGGTAGAGCTTGCCGTCGGGACCGGTGGTGAACTTGGTGCCGATGAAGTCCTTCAGGTCGAGCCCGGGGTTGGTGAACTCCTTGCCCGCGCCGGCCATGTAGTCGGTGAGGTTGAGAATCTGGCCATAGCGGTAGTGGGTGCCGATCAGGTCCGAATCGCTGATCCAGCCGTCGTAGATGGACTTGCCGGACTGCATCGAGGTCTGCAGCTTTTCGACCACGTCGCCTTCCTGGATCAGGTCATGCTTGACCGTGATGCCGGTGATTTCACCGAAGGCCTTGGCCAGGGTCTTGGCTTCGTAGTCGTGGGTGGTGATGGTCTCGGAGACCACCGAGATCTCGCGCACGCCCTTGGCCTTGAGTTTGGCCGCGGCGTCGATGAACCACTTGAGTTCGGCCGTCTGCTGGGCCTTGCTCAAGGTCGAGGGCTGGAACTCCGTGTCGATCCAGCGCTTGGCGGCGGCCTCGTCGGCCCAGGCGGGCATGGCAACGCCGGTGGCGATCAACGCAGCCAGGGCCGTGTGTCGCAGTTTCATGTGATTGTCTCCTTGATGAAATTCGCCCCCCGGCAAACTGATCGACGCGGCACCGGGGAAGCGGCGGGCCGGTCGTTGGAAAAACGGGCCTCAGCCCTTGCGCATCACCAGCGCCAGCCAGGCCATTGAAATCACGAAACTGATCCAGACGCTGGGCTCCTGCTCGAGCCCGAACCACTCGACGAACCAGCCGGACGCGCCCACGAAGGCGAGGTTGATGTACGCAGCGCCCAACAGGCCCACGAACAGGCGGTCGCCGCGCGTGGTGCGCATCGGCAGGAAGCCTTTGCGCTCGATGGTGGGCGACTTGATTTCCCACACCGTCATGCCGATCAGCATGAGCACGATGCAGGTGAAGAACACGGCCACCGGGGTGGTCCAGACCATCCACGAGAACATCAGACCCTCCCCATCGCAAAGCCTTTGGCGATGTAGTGCCGCACGAACCAGATGACGATGGCGCCCGGCACGATGGTGAGCACGCCGGCCGCTGCCAGGGTGGCCCAGTCCATGCCCGATGCGGAGACGGTGCGTGTCATGGTGGCCACGATCGGCTTGGCGTTCACACTGGTGAGCGTGCGTGCGAGCAGCAACTCGACCCAGCTGAACATGAAGCAGAAGAACGCCGCCACGCCCACGCCCGCCTTGATGAGCGGCAGAAAGATGGTGAAGAAGAACCGCGGGAAGCTGTAGCCGTCGATGTAGGCGGTTTCGTCGATCTCGCGCGGGATGCCGCTCATGAACCCTTCCAGGATCCACACCGCGAGCGGCACGTTGAACAGCAGGTGTGCCATGGCCACGGCGATGTGCGTGTCCATCAGCCCGAGGGTGGTGTAGAGCTGGAAGAACGGCAGCAGGAACACCGCCGGCGGCGTCATGCGGTTGGTGAGCAGCCAGAAGAACACATGCTTGTCGCCCAGAAACCGGTAGCGCGAGAACGCATACGCCGCAGGCAGTGCCACGGTGAGCGAGATCACCGTGTTGATGCCGACATAGATCAGGCTGTTGATGTAGCCCGAATACCAGGACGGATCGGTGAAGATGGTGCGGTAGTTGGCCCAGGTGAAGCTCTGCGGCCAGAGCGTGAAGGACGAGAGGATTTCCTCGTTGGTCTTGAAGCTCATGTTGACCATCCAGTAGATGGGCAACAGCGCAAAGACGATGTAGGCGATCAGGAAAAGTGACCGCTTCTTGAACCGGCGTTCAGTCATGCTGCCCCCTTCGCGCTGCGCGCTGTCCCCCCGAAGGAGAGCAACTTTCCTTGAGACGGCTCGGCGGAAAGTCATCCATTGCCCTGCTCCTTGCTGGAAGTCCCCAGGCTCTGCATCCAGTTGTAGAGCACGAAGCAGAACAGCAGGATGATGAAGAAGTAAATCAACGAGAAGGCGGCCGCGGGCCCCAGGTCGAACTGGCCGACCGCCTTGGTGGTGAGGTACTGCGACAGGAAGGTGGTGGCGTTGCCCGGGCCTCCGCCCGTGAGCACGAAGGGCTCGGTGTAAATCATGAAGCTGTCCATGAAGCGCAGCAGCACGGCGATCATCAGCACACCCCGCATCTTGGGGAGCTGTATGTAGCGGAACACCGCCCACTTGCTCGCGCCGTCGATGCTGGCCGCCTGGTAGTACGCGTCCGGAATGCTGCGCAGGCCGGCGTAGGCCAGCAGCGCCACCAGCGGTGTCCAGTGCCACACGTCCATGACCAGCACGGTCCACCAGGCGTGGTCGGGGTCGCCGGTGTAGCTGTAGGCAAAGCCCAGGCGCTCGAGCGTGTGGCCCAGCAGCCCGATGTCGCTGCGGCCGAAGATCTGCCAGATGGTGCCCACCACGTTCCACGGGATCAGCAGCGACAGCGCGACGATCACCAGCACCACCGAGGCGCGCCAGCCCTTGGCCGGCATCGACAGTGCCAACGCTATGCCCAGCGGAATCTCCACCAGCAGCACCGCCAGCGAGAACTGGATCTGCCGCCACAGGGCCTGGTGCAGGTCTTCGTCGCGCATGACCATGGCGAACCATTCGGTGCCCACGAACACCCGCCGCTGCGGCGAAATGATGTCCTGCACCGAGTAATTGACCACCGTCATCAGCGGCAGGATGGCCGAGAAGGCCACGCAGATGACCACGGGCAGCACCAGCAGCCACGCCTTCTGGTTCACGGGTTTGGTGGTTGTGCTCATGCGGTCACCAGATGGTCGTTCTGGTAGTAACAGGTGTGCTCGCCCAGCAGGCGAAGGTGCACCGTCTGGCCCAGCGTGGGGACGTGTCCACCGGCCGGCAGGCGGCTCTTGAGGGTGTGGGGGCCGAGTTCGCAGGTCAGCAGCAGGTAGGTGCCGATGTCCTGCACCCGGGCCACCCTCGCGGGCAGCGACGCACCGTCTCCGGCTTCGCCGAGCGCCAGGTACTCGGGCCGGATGCCCAGCGTCAGCGGCCCTTCGGGCAGCACACGCCCGTCGCGCAGCGCGAGCGGCTGATCGTTGACCAACAGCCCCCCGCGCACCACCGTCACCGGCAGGAAGTTCATGCCGGGGGAGCCGATGAAGTGGCCCACGAAGGTGTGGGCCGGGCGCTCGAACAGGTCTTCGGCCGCGCCCACCTGCACGGCCCGCCCGCGCGACATGACCACCACCTCGTCGGCGAAGGTCAGGGCCTCGACCTGGTCGTGCGTGACATAAATGAGCGTGAGCTTGAGCTCGTGGTGGATCTGCTTGAGCTTGCGCCGGAGCTGCCACTTGAGGTGGGGATCGATGACCGTCAGGGGTTCGTCGAACAACACCGCGGACACGTCGGAGCGAACCAGGCCGCGGCCCAGCGAGATCTTCTGTTTCTGATCGGCGCTCAGGCCCGCGGCGCGTTGGTCGAGCTGCCCGCTGAGTTCGAGCATTTCCGCGATGCGGCCGACACGATTGCGAATCTCGGCCTCGGGCACCTTGCGGTTGCGCAGGGGAAACGCCAGGTTCTCGGCCACCGTCATCGTGTCGTAGATGACCGGAAACTGAAACACCTGGGCGATGTTGCGCTGCTGGGGCGAGGCATTGGTGACGTCGCGCCCGTCAAAACGCACCGAGCCTTGCGAGGGGGCGAGCAGGCCGGAAATGATGTTCAGCATGGTCGTCTTGCCGCAGCCGGAGGGCCCGAGCAAGGCGTAAGCACCACCGTCGCGAAACGCCATCTTCAAAGGCAGGAGCGCGTAGTCTTCGTCCGTCTGCGGCCGGGGCCGGTAGGCATGGGCCAGGTCAAGCTCGATCAGTGCCATGGCCGGGCTCCTGCATTCGGCCCACGGGGCGCGCGCACCAGCGGACCCTTCGCGTCGAACACGAACAGCTGATCGGGGTCGAGGTGCAACGCGATCGCCTCGCCCAGGGCGAGCTGGTGCACGCCCGTGAGCTGGGCCACCAGTTCGCCGACGGGCGAGTGCACATGGACAAACGTGTCGGAGCCTGCGATTTCCGCCAGCTCGACCTCGGCGGCAATCGCCACGTCGCCCGGGCGGGGGTGCACGCGCAGCCCGCCCGCACGGATGCCCAGCACGAAATCATCGCCCAGCTCGGGTGGCAACTTCACCGGCCAATCGGCGAAGTCGGCCACCCGAACCCCGCCCTGCGGGTGGCGGCGGGCCGCCATCAGGTTCATGGGCGGGTCGCTGAACGCCTTGGCCACCCGGATGCTGGCGGGCTTGTGGAACACCTCGGCCGTGGGACCGTATTGCAGCAGCTCGCCGGCGTCCATGACCGCGGTGTGTCCACCCAGCAGCAAGGCCTCACCGGGTTCGGTGGTGGCATAGACCACGGTGGAGTCACCGGTGGCAAACAGCGCGCCCAGTTCTTCGCGCAGTTCCTCGCGCAGCTTGTAATCAAGGTTCACCAAAGGCTCGTCGAGCAGCATCAGGGGCGCACGTTTGGCGAGGGCGCGCGCCAGGGCCACGCGTTGCTGCTGGCCACCCGACAACTCGGACGGCAGCCGGTCGAGGAACTGGGCGATGTGCAGGCGCTCGGCGAGCGCACGCACGCGCGACTCGATGTCGCGCTCGCCGCGCAGCCGCAGCGGCGAGGCGATGTTCTGCGCCACAGTCATCGACGGGTAATTGACGAACTGCTGGTAGACCATGGCCACGTTGCGCTCGCGCACCGGGTGGCGGGTGACATCGGCACCGTCGACCCGCACACGGCCGGTGCTCGCGAAATCAAGACCGGCCATCACGCGCATGAGGCTGGTCTTACCCGCCTGGGTGGCGCCCAGCAGCACGGTCACCGCGCTCGGCACCAGCGACAGGCTCATGGGGTAGAGATGGGTCGAGGGACCCACCACCTTGGTGATCTGCTCAAGCGAGAGTTGCATGGGGGAATGGCGCGCGGGGAACGACCGGCAACGGTCATGCGCTTTCGTTTCCGCGAATTTTTGTTCGTTTATGTTCTTTTTTTGTTCGGTATTTACCCTTATCGAGGGTCGCCGGTTTTCCGATATGTTCGACCCCGGACGCCGGTGCGCCCCGTGCCATGAACCTGAACCCCCGCCACACCCACCTGCTCGACGAAGTGCGGGCCCACGGCCCGCAGACGATCGAGGCGCTGGCCGAGCGCTTCGGCGTGACCTTGCAGACCGTTCGCCGCGACGTGCAGCGCCTGGCCGAAGCCGGCCTGCTGGCCCGCTTCCACGGCGGGGTGCGCCTGCCCGGCTCGACCACCGAGAACATTGCCTACCGCCAGCGCCAGGCGCTGGAGGCCGACGCCAAGCAGCGCATTGCCCGCGCCGTGGCGGCGCGTGTGCCCAACGGCTGCTCGCTGATCATGAACATCGGCACCACGATCGAGGCGGTGGCGCGCGAGCTGCAGCGCCACCGCGGCCTGCGCGTGATCACCAACAACCTGCACATCGCCTCGCTGATGAGCACCAACCCCGATTGCGAGGTGATCGTGGCGGGCGGCCAGGTGCGCGCCGCCGACCAGGGCATCGTGGGCGAAGCCACGGTCGACTTCATGCGCCAGTTCCGGGTCGACATCGGCCTGATCGGCATCAGCGGCATCGAGGCCGACGGCACGCTGCGCGATTTCGACTACCGGGAGGTGAAGGTCGCCCGCGCCATCGTCGACCAGTCGCGGCAGGTGTGGCTGGCGGCCGACCACAGCAAGTTCAACCGGCCCGCGATGGTGGAGCTGGCCCGACTGGACGACCTCGACGTGCTGTTCACCGACCAGCCACCCCCGGTTCCCTTCATCGACCTGCTCGAGCAAAGCCACGTGGAATGCGTCGTGGCCGCCGAGCGGGAGACCCCGATCGGCGCCACCGCCGACAGCCGCTCGACCTTTTCCGTCACATGACCCACCTGCTGGCCCTGGACCAGGGCACCTCCAGTTCGCGCAGCATCGTCTTCGACCGCCAGGGCCGCGTGGTGGCCATGGCCCAGCAGGAGTTCCGGCAGATCTACCCGCGGCCGGGCTGGGTGGAGCACGACCCGCGCGACCTGTGGAACACCCAGCTCGACACCGCGCGGCAGGCGATCGCCAAGGCGGGTCTGCGCAGCGACCAGGTGCATGCCGTGGGCATCACCAACCAGCGCGAGACCACCTTGGTGTGGAACCGCCGGACCGGCGAACCCGTGTACAACGCCATCGTGTGGCAGGACCGGCGGGCCGAGGCCGCCTGTGCGCAACTGCGCGAACAGGGACACGAAGCGCAGGTGCAACGCAAGACCGGCCTGCGCATCGATGCCTATTTCTCCGGCACCAAGCTGCAGTGGATCCTGGACCACGTGGACGGCGCGCGCGCACAGGCCGAACGCGGCGAGCTCGCGTTCGGCACGGTGGACAGCTGGCTGATCTGGCGACTCACCCGCGGGGCACGGCACGTGACCGACCACAGCAACGCCGCGCGCACCATGCTGTTCAACGTCAACACCCGCGAATGGGACGACGAACTGCTGGACCTGCTGCGCATTCCCCGCAGCCTGCTACCCGAGGCCCTGCCCTCCAGCGCGGCCTTCGGCGAAGTCGATGCGTCGTGGCTGGGCACGGCGCTGCCCATCGGCGGTGTGGCGGGCGACCAGCAGAGTGCGCTGTTCGGCCAAGCCTGTTTCGAGGCCGGCATGGCCAAGAACACCTACGGCACCGGCTGCTTCATGCTCATGCACACCGGCGAGCGTTTCCAGACCAGCCAGAACGGCCTCATCACGACCGCCTGCGCGCAGGTACCGGGGCCGGCGCAATACGCGCTGGAAGGCAGCGTGTTCATTGGCGGTGCGGTGGTGCAATGGCTGCGCGACGGTCTGCGCGCCATCGAGTCCAGCAGCGAGGTGCAGGCGTTGGCCGAGAGCGTGCCCGATGCGGGTGGCGTGGTGCTGGTGCCGGCCTTCACCGGCCTGGGCGCGCCCTACTGGCAGCCCGACGTGCGCGGCACCATCACGGGCCTGACCCGCGGTACCACCATGGCACACATCGCGCGCGCCGCCCTCGAAAGCATCGCCTTCCAGAGCGCCGCCCTGCTGCAGGCCATGAGCCGCGACGCGGTGGCCGCGGGTGGTGTGCCGGTGAGCGAACTCCGGGTGGACGGGGGGGCCTGCGTCAACAACCTGTTGATGCAGATCCAGGCCGACCTGCTCGGCATTCCGGTGGTGCGGCCCGCGGTGGTGGAGACCACCGCCCTGGGAGCGGCCTACCTTGCCGGCCTGCACACCGGGGTGTACGCCGGCACCGATGAGCTGCGCGCCCAATGGCGTGCCGAGCGCACCTTTCACCCCACGCTGTCGCGCGAACGGGCCGCCGAAAAAATGGCGGCCTGGGAACACGCGGTGCGGCAGACCGTCGCGCCGTAGCCCGGCACCGCCGCGCGCGACAATCGCGCGCATGAACACGACATCCTCACCCCTCATCACCTTCATCGGCGGCGGCAACATGGCCAGCGCCATCGTCGGCGGCCTGCTCAGGCAGGGCCATGCGGCCAGCCGGCTGCAGATCGTGGAACCCTGGGACGAACAGCGCTCGCGCCTGGCGCAACAGTTCCCGGGGGTCGCGCTGTTCGCCGCCGCCGGCAGCGGCCTGCAGCCTTCCGACCTGGTGGTCTGGGCGGTGAAACCGCAAACCTTCAAGGACGCCGCGCTGACCGCCGGACCGCACCTGGGCCCGGCCCTGCACCTGAGCGTGGCGGCCGGCATCACCAGCGACAGCATGGCCGGCTGGCTGAACACCCAGCGCATCGTGCGCGCCATGCCCAACACCCCCGCCCTGGTGGGTCTTGGCATGACCGGCCTCTTTGCGCGCGACGGTGCGTCGGCCGCCGACCGCGCGCTGGTCGAATCGGTGGTGCGGACCACCGGGGAACTGGTGTGGGTGGCCGCCGAACGCGACCTCGATGCCGTGACCGCGCTGTCGGGCTCGGGCCCGGCCTACGTGTTCTATTTTCTGGAGGCCATGCGCGACGCCGGCGCCCGCATGGGCCTGCCCGCCGACACCGCGCTGCAACTGGCCATCGGCACCTTCGTGGGCGCATCCACCCTCGCCCAACGCTCGGCCGAGCCGCCGCAGGTGCTGCGCGAGCGGGTCACTTCGAAAGGCGGCACCACCCATGCGGCGCTCACGGCGATGGAAGCGGCGGGGATGAAGGCGTCGTTTGAGACGGCCTTGAAGGCGGCGCAGGCGCGGGCCGAGGAACTGGGGCGCGAATTCGGGGGGTGAGCTTCCTGGGAGGGCTTCACCTCGCGCTGCCCGCGACCCCCGCGCACTCAGTGGGCGCTATGTGCCACGTTACGGCTGTTCGTCCACGAAACGACCAGGCCGACACCCTGCGTGGAGCAAAGTGCCCGCTAGACTGCCGCTATCGGCCACAAGCGGACATCAGGCGAGGCGTCGAGGCTGTGACCTTCAGATTCAAACAGTTCACTGGCATTGGGGCGTTAGGGATAGCGCTCCTCTCGGGGGGGTGTGACCTGGGGTGCGAGAACGAAGTGCGCGATATTCTTCTGGCCCCAACGGGTGCTCTCGCTGTAGTAGTGTTTGAACGCGGCTGTGGTGCAACGGTAGGCTTCAACACGCAGGTCTCGATTGTTCGAAGCGGCAACAAGCCGAATGGTCCAGGAAACGCTCTGATTCTTGATGGCAAGGTACCTCTGACGATTCGATGGATTTCGGAGCGAGAGATAGTCGTTGAGGGAGCGAGTGGCCCAAAGAGCTTCAAGAGGGAGTCCTCAGTCGTGGGCGTTTCAATCGTCTACGAATGAATTGAGGTCCGCATCGGGCCCATTGCGGAAGTTTGCAGAGAAATCAGTCTCAATCTCCGCGGTTAGCTTTTCATTCCTCTCCATCCCACCAGAGAACGACTTTGATAGTGCGCCCATGCTCCAACCAAATCATCAACCCCAAACTGTCAAACTCTGCCGCCTTTTGCCAGCGGTCGTCGGTGACCCAGACTGGACTGTCTATGCTTTCTGGCTTCCCTAGCAGCCTTTCGAGGTCATACTCCCCAAGGCCAATCAGATCAACTCCCTTGTATGTGCAGCTTGTCCAGCAAGAGACCGATTGAACACGATCTTGGCTCAAATAGCAGATCAGACCAAGGTCTGCTGATCGAAAACATTTCCTTCCGTCCCATGACAGCGCCGCATCGTGTCTCAGTCCTAAAGCCTTGACAGAATCAAGCGAATCGCCTAGCGCAACCGGGCCGATCGCCCGAAGCGGTCGAATGGCATGGGACGTTGTCATTGGCACAAGGTGTAGGGTTCGATCAGGTAGGACACGAAGTGCTTCAGATGTCGGCTTGTGGCCGATGACCGCCATGCTAGCTGAGGCAGTGCTGGCCCCAAAGCTGACGTATACGCCAGTTTAGTGTGACGCCTCTGTCACTTGACTGCTAGAGTTGTCCTCATGAGGCCTAGCGAATTGAACTCCGCATGTCCCGCAGGACTTGGGTCGAAGCGCCACGTACTTACCGTACGTAGCAGCACCATCTGAGAATGAAGCAGCCTTTGTCGTGGGCATCACACCACAGCGTGGGCATCTGAAGCGAAGAATCGCAACGATTGTGCAGATGACAAGGAGCAAGATGCCAAGGACTATGACGAGTCCAGAAATATCCACGCGATAGTTCTTGCTCAACTTATCAAGCAAGGCGACGGATAGTGCATAGGCAGCAACGACTATCAGTGCGGCCCACACCTCCCTGTGTCTGCGCTGGAAGCTCTCATACTCCTCCAAGGTGATTGGCCCCGACGGAATCTTCTTCCTCCATCGATTTGAAGCGGTTGACTTCTCGTCGGACACTTATATTTGCTCACTTAGCAGCGGAAGTCCGCTTCTGGCCGATGGCATCCATGCTAGCTGAAGCTGAAACAAAACCGGCCCATCTGCGACACCTCCGACTCAGGAACTGATTGCGGACAACCGAAATGACGGGTAGTGTCGTCACGCACGAAGGGCTAGCGTGGCAACGGTGCATAACTTCGTGCACCGATGCGTAGATCAAAGTTGGCTCGCCGATCCTGTGGCAGTCTCTCCCTTTGGAGGCGCAGCGAGTAGGCGCCGTGCACAACCCCTTGCTTTCCCACAATCATCCAATCGCCCACTTCAGTGTCTGGGAGCCACCGACGAGTTCCTATTCTCATCTGTGGCAATTCAGGAGGAGCCTCGAATACCGCTGTAACAAAACCCGTTTCTTTAGCCTCAAGAACGACAAGCCAAAGCCAAGTGTCTTCGGAATCTGGGACTCGAAATTTAACCAGTGGCGGGTAAGCACTGTCCCCAAGCACCTGAATCAGCTGCCTAAACTCCGGAAGGCTATTCCTCGCCTCCATCGCAGCCAGTTCTAGATCCTTCCTGGGCATGGCCATGAACCTTGGCTGGTCATCCACAGCACCATTCTTCCCCTGTACCAGCGCCGGTCCTGCATCAGTGCAGCCAGCAGTGCCAATCGCAAGCGAAACTGCGACCGCTGTGCAAAGTAGTGATGCCTGCATCCCTTGCCCATCCCTATTCAAATCACGATTACCCAAAGAGCTTTCCCGATCGCGGTATGACTGTCCGCTTCTGGCCGATTGCGGAAGGCTAGCCATGACATCGTCGGACGCAAGAGATCCAAGTCCAAGGCTGGCACCCGAATAACTGTGACGTGGCGCAGCCTGGACGTTCAAGGCGCCGACTCAGCCTTCTGCACCCAGTCTTGAGCAGCCATCGCCACCCCCCTGCCCGCGGATGCGCCGTGCCTTGCGCAGCGGCATGAAGGAGGAGGCGGCACCAGCCGCCGGGGGACAGCCGCGGAGCAAGGCACGGCGCATCCGCGGGCTTGCGAGGTACCACGCGCGAAACGCTGCGTCCTCAAACCAACCCGACCACGACCCCCGCAAACACCGTGAACCCCAGCCAGTGGTTGGCGCGGAAGGCGGTGAAGCAGCCTTCGCGCCCGCGCTGGCGAATGAGCGTGAAGTGCCAGGCCACCTGGGCCAGCGCCAGGGCCGACATGCCAAGCCAGACCACGGGGTTCACCACCGACCACAGCGCCCAGGTCCAGATGGCCAGGTGCAGCAGGTAGAAGGCGGTGACGGCGGGCACATCGGCGCGGCCGAGCGTGATCGCCGAGGTTTTCATGCCAATGCGCAGGTCGTCGTCGCGGTCGACCATGGCGTATTCGGTGTCGTAGGCCAGCACCCAGAACGCGTTGCCCAGCAACAGCACCCACGCCAGCGGCGGCACCGCGCCCTGCGCGGCTGCAAAGGCCATGGGAATGCCGAAGCTGAAGGCCACGCCCAGCACCGCTTGCGGCATGGACACGAAGCGCTTGGCAAACGGGTAGGCCAGCGTGATGACCAGCGCCGCCACCGACAGCGCAATGGTGAGCGCATTGGTGGTGAGCACCAGCGCAAACGCAGCCAGTGCCAGCACCGCGCCCACCGCCAGGGCTTCGCGGGTGGACACCTTGCCCGAGGTGACGGGGCGCTGCGCGGTGCGCTTGACGTGGCGGTCGAAGTCGCGGTCTGCAACGTCGTTGACGCAACAGCCTGCGCTGCGCATGAGGATGGTGCCGAGCACGAAGACCGCCAGCAGGTGCCAGCCGGGAAATCCGCCGGCCGCGATCCACAGGGCCGACAGCGTCGGCCACAGCAGCAACAGCCAGCCAGCGGGCCGATTCCAGCGGATCAGGTCGAGCCAGAGCACCAGCCGCGAAGGCCCGCGCGGCACCGGAGCGAGCGACGGGTTCATGCTCACGAAAGGCGGCTGACGCCCGGCAGTTCGCAGGCGTAGATCGAGTTGCGCAATTCGGCAATGGCCTCGTACCGCGTGAAGCTGCGCCGCCAGGCCAGCACCACGCGGCGCGTCGGTGCTTCGCCCTTGAACGGCAGGTAGCGCACGTACATCGAATCACCGAGTTCGGAGCCGGGCCGCACCGCACCCTCCAGCGCCGAGCGGGGCACCGACAGGCGCGGCACCAGCGTCACGCCCATGCCCGCCGCCACCATGTGCTTGATAGTCTCCAGCGAGGACCCCTCGAAGCTCTTGCGGATGCCTTCGGTGTCGTTGGAATAGCGCGCGAACTCGGGACAGACCTCGAGCACGTGGTCGCGGAAACAGTGGCCGGTGCCCAGCAGCAGCATGGTCTCGCGCTTGAGTTCCTCGGCCGTGATGAAGCCCTGCTGCGCCAGCGGGTGGTTGTGCGGCACGGCGGCCATGAAGGGCTCGTCGTACAACGGCGCGATGGCCAGGTTGGTGTCGGGGAAGGGCTCGGCCAGGATGGCGCAGTCGATCTCGCCCAGGCGCAGCTGTTCGAGCAGCTTGCTGGTGAAGTTTTCCTGCAGCATCAGCGGCATCTGCGGCGTGCGGTCGATCACCTGGCGCACCAGATCGGGCAACAGGTAGGGACCGATGGTGTAGATCACGCCCAGCTTCAGCGGACCGGCCAACGGGTCCTTGCCGCGCTTGGCGATTTCCTTGATGGCCGCCGCCTGCTCCAGCACCGTCTGGGCCTGCCGCACGATTTCCTCGCCCAACGGGGTGACGGCGATCTCGGTGGCGTTGCGCTCGAAGATCTTCAGCTCGAGTTCTTCCTCGAGCTTCTTGATGGCCACCGACAAGGTGGGCTGCGACACGAAGCAGGCTTCGGCCGCCTTGCCGAAGTGCCTTTCGCGCGCCACGGCCACGATGTATTTCAGTTCGGTGAGCGTCATGGCCGGCTATTGTGCGCCACCCACCCGCCGCAGCGCCATGCGGAGCAGCCCTTGCCCCTCAAGCCTTGAGGTACTCGGCCCGGCTGCCCATCCAGCGCTCGATGTGCTGTTCGGCCAGCGCGGGATGCCGCGACAGCATGGCCGGTGCGGCCTCGCGCGCCCACGCGAGCAGGTGGGTGTCGGTGGCGAGGTCGGCGAAACGCAGCAGCGGCGCACCCGACTGGCGGGCCCCCAGGAACTCGCCAGGCCCGCGGATTTCCAGGTCGCGGCGGGCGATTTCGAACCCGTCGGTGGTCTCGGCCATGGCGCGCAGGCGGTCGCGGGCGGTTTCGCCCAGCCGCCCTCCTTCTGGCGTGCTGAACACCAGCACGCAGGCCGACGCGGCCGCACCCCGGCCAACCCGCCCGCGCAACTGGTGCAGCTGGCTCAGGCCGAAGCGCTCGGCGTGTTCGATCACCATCAGCGAGGCGTTCGGCACGTCGACGCCCACCTCGATCACCGTGGTGGACACCAGCACGCCCATCTGCCCACCCTCGAACAGCGACATCACCGCCTTCTTTTCGGCCGGCGCCATGCGCGAATGCAGCAGGCCCACCAGCACACCGGGCAGCGCCTGCGACAGCTCGGCGTGGGTGGCGGTGGCGTTCGACAGATCGAGTGCCTCGCTCTCCTCGATCAGGGGACACACCCAGTACACCTGCCGCCCCTGACCGATTTGCGCCCGGATGCGCTCGACCACCTCGTCGCGGCGCTGGTCACTCACCACCTTGGTGACGATGGGTGTGCGCCCGGGTGGCAACTCGTCGATGGTCGAGACGTCGAGATCGGCGTAGTAGCTCATGGCCAGCGTGCGCGGAATCGGGGTGGCGGTCATCATGAGCAGGTGGGGCTCCAGCCCGTCGAGGGTCTTTTCGCGCAGCGCCAGGCGCTGGGCAACGCCGAAGCGGTGCTGCTCGTCGATCAGCGCAAGGGCCAGGCGCTGGAAGCGCACCTGCTCCTGGATGACCGCATGGGTGCCGACCACCAGCGCCGCTTCGCCGCTGGCAATGAGGGCCAGCATGTCGGTGCGCTGCTTTTTCTTCTGGCTGCCCGTGAGCCAGGCCACGCGCTTGCCCAGCGGCTGCAACAGGGGCTCGAGCCAGCCCACGAGCTTGCGGAAATGCTGCTCGGCCAGGATCTCGGTGGGCGCCATCAAGGCACATTGCCAGCCGGCGTCGATGGCCAGCGCCGCGGCCAGCGCCGCAACCACCGTCTTGCCCGAGCCCACGTCGCCCTGCAGCAAGCGGTGCATGGGCACGGAGCGCATGAGGTCGAGAGCGATTTCTTCGCCCACCCGGCGCTGGGCTGCGGTGAGCGAAAACGGCAGCACCGCCAGCAGCTGCTCCTGCAAGCCGCCGCGGACCGGCCGGAGCTCGGGCGAGCGCTGACCCGCGCGCTCGCGCCGGGCCACGGCCTGAGACAACTGCTGCGCCAGCAGCTCTTCCGCCTTCAGCCGCTGCCAGGCGGGGTGGCTGCGGTCCTCCAGCCGGTCGACCGACACCTCGGGGCCGGGGTGGTGCAGCTGGTGCAGGCATTCCCGCAGCGTGGGCGCCACCGGTACCACCCGCTGCAGCGACGCCAGCAGGTCGGGTGGCACCGTCTCGCGCAGATCGGCCCGTGCCAACGCACCCACCACCGCCTTGCGCAGGTAGGCCTGCGGCAACTGCGCGCTGGTGGGATAGACCGGCGTGAGCGCGGTGGGCAGATCGCCGCCGGCCAGCTTGAACGTGGGGTGCAGCATGGTCCACCCGGCAAAGCCGCCCTTGAGCTCGCCGCGCGCCCGGACGCGGGCGCCCACCGCCAGCGTCTTCTGGTGTGACGGGTAGAAGCTGAAAAAGCGCAGCGTGCAGGTGTCGGTTCCGTCGTCGAGGGTGACGATGAGCTGGCGCCGCCCGCGGTACTGCACCTCGCTGTGCGTCACCGTGCCCTCGATCTGCGCCAGCTCGCCGGGGCGGGCACCGGCCAGCCGAACGATGCGGGTCTCGTCCTCGTAGCGCAGCGGCAGGTGCAGCGCCAGATCGATGTCCCGGCGCAGGCCGAGCTTGTGCATCGCCTTCTGCGGGGCGGTCAGGGCCTTGGGCGGGGCAGCGGGGGCGATCGGCTCGGCCATGGGACAATTCTGCCCGTGCGCTCCGGCGCATGCTCCCAACCCCTTGGAACGGGCCCGTCCGGCCCTCAAGCGACATGACCACGTCCCCCACCACCCGCGCTTTCACCCTCGGCGACTTCGACTTTTCGCTGCCGCCCGAACTCATTGCCCAGCACCCCGCCCCCGAGCGCAGCGCATCGCGCCTGCTGGATGGCACCTCGTCCTCACCCGCCGACCGCGTGTTCCGCGACCTGCCAGGGCTGCTGAATCCCGGGGACCTGCTGGTGTTCAACAACACCCAGGTCATCAAGGCCCGCCTGTTCGGCGAAAAGGCCACCGGCGGCAAGCTCGAGCTGCTGGTCGAGCGCGTGCTGCCCGGCCACGAGGTGGTGGCCCACATGAAGGTCAGCAAGAAGCCGCCGGTGGGCGCGGTGCTGAACATGGCCGGCGGATTCCAGGCTGAACTCCTGGGACGGTGGCCCGACGACCAGGGCGCGCTGTTCCGCTTCCGCTTCGACGGCGAGCCGCACGCCCTGATGGCCGCGCACGGCCACGTGCCGCTGCCGCCGTACATCGAACACGGCGACACCGCCGACGACGAACGCCGCTACCAGACCGTGTTCGCCAAGCACCCCGGCGCCGTGGCCGCGCCCACGGCCGCGCTGCACTTTGACGAGGGCGTGCTGGCCGCGCTGGCCGAGCGCGGCATTCACACCGCCGAGGTCACCCTGCACGTCGGGGCGGGCACCTTTCAACCGGTGAAAACCGAGAACATCGCCGAGCACACGATGCACAGCGAGTGGTACCGCATCACACCCGACACCATCGCCGCCATCGAAGCCTGCCGCGCGCGCGGTGGCCGGGTGGTCGCCGTGGGAACCACCACCGTTCGCACGCTGGAAAGCTGGGCCGCCACCGGCCTCACCGAGGGCGACACGCAGATCTTCATCACGCCGGGGTTCAAGTTCCGGGTGGTCGATCGCTTGATCACCAACTTCCACCTACCCAAGAGCACGCTGATGATGCTGGTGAGCGCCCTGGCCGGATACGACCATGTGATGGCGCTGTACCGCCACGCCATCGCACAACGCTACCGATTCTTCAGCTACGGCGACGCGATGCTGCTCTCCAGGACCGACCATGCTCCAGTTTGAAATCCTCAAGATCGACCCCGCCAGCCACGCGCGGCGCGGCACGCTCACGCTCAACCACGGTGTCGTTCAGACACCCATCTTCATGCCGGTGGGCACCTACGGCACGGTCAAGGGCGTGATGCCGCGCAGCCTGACCGAGATGGGCGCGCAGATCATTCTGGGCAACACCTTCCACCTGTGGATGCGCCCGGGGCTGGACATCATGAAAAGCTTCGGCGGGCTGCACGGCTTCGAGCAATGGCACAAGCCCATCCTCACCGACTCGGGCGGGTTCCAGGTCTGGAGCCTGGGCGACATGCGCAAGATCACCGAGGAAGGGGTTCACTTCGCGAGCCCGGTCAACGGCGACAAGCTGTTCATGTCGCCCGAGGTGAGCATGCAGATCCAGACCGTGCTCAACAGCGACATCGTGATGCAGCTCGACGAATGCACGCCGTACGAGACACATGGCCACATCACGACCGAAGCCGAGGCAGAGCGGAGCATGCAGATGAGCCTGCGCTGGGCACAGCGGTCGAAGGACGAATTCGAGCGGCTGGGCAACCCCAACGCGCTGTTCGGCATCGTGCAGGGTGGCATGTTCGAACACCTGCGCCAAGCGTCGCTCGAAACGCTGGTGACGATGGACTTCCCCGGCTACGCCGTGGGGGGCGTGAGCGTGGGCGAACCCAAGGAAGACATGCGCCGCATCATGGCGCACACACCGCACCGCCTGCCCGCCCACAAGCCGCGCTACCTGATGGGCGTGGGCACGCCGGAAGACCTGGTCGAAGGCGTGGCCTCCGGCGTGGACATGTTCGATTGCGTGATGCCCACGCGCAACGCGCGCAACGGCACGCTGTTCACCCGCTTCGGCGATCTCAAGGTCCGCAACGCGAAGCACAAGGCCGATCCCCGCCCGATCGACGAGACCTGCACCTGCCACGCCTGCGCCGGCGCCAGCGGCGTGAGCTGGGCCGACGGCGGTCGCGACGGATTCAGCCGCGCGTACCTGCACCACCTGGACCGCTGCGGCGAAATGCTCGGCCCCATGCTGACCAGCATCCACAACCTGCATTACTACCTGAACCTGATGAGCGAAGTGCGCGCGGCGCTGGAGGCCGGCACGTTCAGCGAATTCAGGGCCCGCTTTCAAGCCGACCGGGCACGCGGCGTCTGACGGTGGTGCGAGGCGCGCACGGCGGCCCGTTAAGCTGCAGGGCATGACTGCCGCCGTTCCCCGCCACGTGTTGCCGGTGCTGGTGCTGGCCCAGTTTGCCGGTACCTCGCTCTGGTTTGCCGTCAACGCGGTCATGCCGGATCTGCAGCGTGAGCTGGGCTGGCCGACCAGCGCGGTGGGCACGCTCACCTCGGCGCTGCAGTTCGGCTTCATCCTCGGCACGCTGGTGTTCGCCCTGCTGGCCATTGCCGACCGGTTCGCGCCCCGTGGGGTGTTTCTGGTGTGCGCGCTGGCGGGAGCGGCCTGCACCGTGGGCGCCTGGTGGACGGTGCGCGATTTCACCGCCCTGCTGGCCTGGCGCTTTGCCACCGGTTTCTTCCTCGCCGGCATCTACCCCGTGGGCATGAAGATCGCGGCGCAGTGGTACCGCCAAGGCCTGGGCGCCGCGCTGGGTCTGCTGATCGCGGCGCTGGTCGTGGGATCGGCCAGCGCGCATGCGCTGCGCGCCCTGGGCGATGCGCTCCCCTGGCCCACGCTGATGCTGGGCGTGGCCCTGCTCGCCGCCCTGGGAGGCGCGCTGCTGTACCTGACGCTGGGCGACCCCCCGGGCGCGGTGGCCCGGGTGACGACGCTGCAGTGGCGCGCACTGGGCACGGTGTGGACCGACACGCGGGTGCGCTCGTCGGTGCTGGGCTACTTCGGCCACATGTGGGAGCTCTACACCGTGTGGGTCATGGTGCCGCTGATCCTGGCCACCCGGCTGGAAGGCATCCACCTCTCCTGGGCGGCGTTCTTCGTGCTGGCGGCCGGGGCGGTGGGCTGCGCAGGCGGCGGCTGGGTGGCGCAGCGCTGGGGCAGCGCCCGGGTGGCCGGCAGCCAGTTGGCCATCAGTGGCGCATGCTGCCTGGCCACGCCGTGGATGCTCGATGCGCCCGGCGCTGCGTTCTATGGCTGGCTGGTGCTCTGGGGCATCACCGTGGCCGGTGATTCCCCTCAGTTCTCCACCCTCACCGCGCGCAACGCCCCGCCGCAAGCGGTGGGGAGTGTGCTCACCCTCACCAACAGCATCGGTTTCGGCATCAGCATCGTCAGCATCCTGCTGTTTGTCTGGCTGGCCGAGTCGGTGCCACTCGGCACCCTGCTGCCGTGGCTGGCGATCGGTCCTGCGCTAGGGCTGTGGGCGTTGCGTCCGCTGTGGCTCGAAGAGCGGCGGCTCAGCGCAGCGACACGGTGACCGGCGGACCCGACAGCCCCGCGGCCGGCATCCACGCCCAGACCGAATCCACGGTCACGGTGGCGATGCGGTCGCTGAAGCGCTGGTCGTTCGGGTGGTCGTCGAACGCGATGTGGGCCGACCCGACACGCGCGCCGAGGCGCGTGAGCGCCCCGAGACGGAGCGTGGTGGGCTGGTAGCCCTTGAACCGAAGCCAGGCCTGCGCCTGCTCCCGACCGGTGATGGCCGGTTCGGCCGCAGCGGCCAGCAATTCAATGCCCCACTGGTTGCTTTGCTGGTAGCGCGTGCTCCACGGATAGCTCACCATGTTGTAGTCGCGTGTGTGCAGGGCCAGGGGGCGCCGCGGGTCGTTCAAGACGGCCAGCAACGGAGCCTGCAGCGCGGGGGCGGGCACCAGCCAGGTGGCTTCGTGCCGCCACAGGTCGTCCAGAAAGAATTCCCCCAGGCCCTGCCGGTACAGCGAACCCACGGCCGTGCCGCATTCGTTGAGCTTGTGCAGCACGCGCCACGGTCCTTCGGGCGTCTTCCACGCCCAGCCCAGGTGCGAATAACGCAGCCGGTAACGGGTGAGGTCCTGGCCGGCCCGGGCCAACAGCACCACGCGCGCGCCGCTGCGGGCGTGTTCGGCGTCCAGTGCATCGGCGGTGCGCTGGGCCAGCGCCATGCCGCGCTCGATGGTGGTGGCGGTGAGGGCCTTGGCCTCGCAGGTGCGGCCGGCGTGGGCCAGGGGTGTCAGCGCGGCCACCAGGGCCAGCGCGCAGAAAAACCGTTTCATCCAGGTCTCCCTCACCAGGTCACGCGCTCGTTGTGCAACAGCGCGCGACCGATTTCGTTGGGAATGAAGGCCAGCACCTCGGCCGCGGTCGACAGGATCACGCCGCTGGCGATGACGCTGACCGTGACCACGCTGCCCACGCCGATCGCGGTCGCCGAGACGGCAGCGCCCGAGACGTTGACACTGACGCGCGCCCCATCCGATGCGCGCTCGAGCACATAGACGGTCCCGGTGGTGCTGGCCTCCACGGCCTTGACCACGAGCACCGCGCCGCTGACCGTGAGGGCCACCGGCACCGCGCTGACCGCAGCGGCGGCACCGGATACCGCCATGCCGGACACGACGACCGAGGCGACCGGCATCATCGACAAGGCGACCGAGGCCTCGCTCTGGGCCCGGGCCGGACCGGCCAACAGGGCAAGGGACAGGCCCGACACCATGGCCAGGCGACGAACAAAAGACAGTGACGACATGAGGTTCTCCAGGTGGTGTGGTGAAGATCAGCGATTCAGACCGCGGTCGGCGAGGTCGGCCTCGAACCGGTCGCGCAGGGTCTTGGCCAGGGTGAAGGCGGTGGTCACCAGGTAGAGCCAGCTGACACCGAGGTAGGCCCGGTAGGTGGGGTTGATCTCCATGCGCAGCAGTCCCCAGCCCGTGAGGCCCATGGCCACGGCAAAGCCGCCCCAGACCACGAAGCGCCACAGCGGCGCCTCGGGCCGGTGCTCGCGGCGGGCCTGCTCGCCGTCGCGGATCGACTTGGACAACACGAAGACGCTCGACAGACAGAACACGTAGCCCATGACCATGAACGCGCGGTCGAGCGCCACACCCGGCAGCCATGCAAGACCCACGGCACACAGAAAGACCGCCAGACCGAAGGACACCCAGACCTGGACCTGCCAGGCCCGCGTGTCGCGCGGTGCGCGATGTGGTGCGGGATCCCGGTGGGCGCGGGCTTCTCGCGGTGCCGTCGCGCTCGGCGAAGCGGCAGGACTGGCGGGGGTTTCGATCGTCGACATGAATCACCTGTGTGGTGGTTGAACAGGCCTTCATGCTGGTGCCGACGCGACCGAAAAGGACCGGATGAATGGACCGGTTCCCAGTTGAAGTTCGATCGGTACCGATTTTCGATACCTGCTGAAGCCACCTCCTGGCGCGCACCAGCCAGTTGGGAACGCCGCGCAGGACATGTCCGACAACGGCGCCCGGCGTGCGCCGATGGCGCCCGAGCCCGATCGGGCGCAGACTCGACGCGATCCAAGGAGGGTCGCACCATGAACCTGCGTGTCTGCTGCCGCACCGCGCACCCCCGCCAATGGCCAGGGCTCGCCGGCGCACTGCTGGTGCTGGCAGCCCTCACCGGGTGCGCCAGCCTGCCTGCCCGCACGCCGGAGGCATCGGGCACCGCGCCGGGCCGCATCGAGGTGCAAGGCGCCCAGGGCACGGTGCCCCGCGAGGAGCGGCGCGACACCCTGCGCGAGGTGGCAGCCGAGGGCAAGGCGGCTCACTTCCGGCACCACCTGGGCGTGCTTGCGCGCAGCGGTGACGCCGATCTCATCCAGGGCAACCGCACGCGGCTGCTCGTGGACGGACCCGCCACCTTCGGCGCCATGAAGGCCGCCATTTCAGCCGCGCGCCACCGCGTGCTGCTGCAGAGCTACATCTTTGAAGACAGCGGCGTCGCGGCCGAAGTGGCCAACCTGCTCCTGCAACGCGCGCAGGACGGCGTGAAGGTGGCGGTGATCTACGACGCGGTGGGATCGATCACCACCCCCGCAGCGTTCTTCAAGCGGCTGGTGGACGGCGGCGTGGCGGTCTGCGGATTCAACCCGCTCAACCCCGCCCAAAGACCGGGGAGCTGGGGCATCACCCACCGCGATCACCGCAAGCTGCTGGTGGTGGACCAGGCGGTGGCGTTCACCGGCGGCATCAACATCAGCCGCGTCTACGGCTCCGGCTCGGGCTCATGGCGAAGGCGCCCGCCCACCAGCACGGCCGCCCCGCTCGACGATGGCTGGCGCGACACGCAGATCGAGATGCGGGGGCCGGTGGTGCCGGTGATTGCCGGTGTGTTCGAGGACACCTGGCGCGAGCAGGGATGCCAGGGCGCTCTGGGCGGCCCCGGCCCCGCACCCGCCTCCCCCGAACCGGGAGAACGGGTCATCAAGGTGTTGGCGAGCGACCCGCGCGACGACGTCAACCGCATCTACAGCTCCTTGCTGGCGGCCATCGACGCCGCCCGGGTGGAGGTGCGCCTGACCATGGCGTACTTCGCGCCGGGGCCTGATTTCGTGCAGGCCCTGTGCGATGCGGCGCGGCGGGGTGTGGCGGTGGAACTGGTGCTGCCTGGCCGAAGCGATTCGACGCTGGCCCTGCACGCCGGGCGGGCCTACTACAGCCAGTTGCTCGAAGCCGGCGTTCGTGTGCATGAGATGGACCAGGCCGTGATGCATGCCAAGACGGCGGTGATCGACGGCGTGTTTTCCACCGTGGGCTCGAGCAACCTCGACTGGCTGAGCTTCGTCACCAACAACGAACTCAACGTCATCGTGCTGGGTGAGGACTTCGGGTCCGAAATGAACGCCCTGTTCGAGCGCGACCGCGCGGCGTCCCGCACCATCGACCTCGAGTCGTGGCAACGGCGCGGCATCGGGTCGCGCCTGCTCGAGGGTGTGGGCCGGCTCGTGGAGCGCTGGCTCTGACGCGCCGCGTCACTGGATCAGCCCGTTCTTGAGCGCGTAGTAGGTGAGGTCGCTGTTGCTGCCGAGCTTGAGCTTCTCCAGCACGCGGGTGCGGTAGGTGCTGACGGTCTTCACGCTCAGGAACATGCCCTCGGCAATCGCGCCAACCGTCTCGCCGCCCGCCAGGCGAAGGAACACCTGGAGTTCCCGCTCGGACAGCAGTTCGTGCGGGGCCTTCTGGCCATCACCCAGCGCGTTGTCGGCCAGCAGTTCGGCCACCGCCGGGCTGATGTAGCGTCGACCGCGCGCCACCACCCGGATGGCCTCGACGATTTCTTCCGGATCGCATTCCTTGTTCAGGTAGCCACTGGCACCGTGGCGCATGAGCTGCGTGGCGAACTGCGCTTCGGGAAAGCCGCTCAGGATGAGAACGGCCACGTCGGGGAAACGCGCCTTGATGGCCTGCAGCGCGTCCACGCCACCCTGCTCGGGCATCGACAGGTCCATCAGCAGCACGTCCACCTCGCCGGCCCGCGCAAGCTCCAGCGCCTCGCGGCCGTTGTGGGCCTCTCCGGTCACGCGCAGGTCCACATGCTCGCCGAGGAACTGGCGCAGGCCCGTTCGCACGATGGCGTGGTCGTCGACGATACCGATCCTGATCATGAGGCTCCCCGCAATGCGACGGTGCCAATTTATCAGGTGACCGACGCACGGCGCATAGGCCTTGTCCTACAAACCGTCGGGCGCACCACCGACATCGCACACGCCATCGAATTCCTACAGTGACCTCACGGCCCGGCGACATGCCACCGGGCCGACGCCGACCCACCGGAAGGCGTTTCCGAAACCACACCACTGAAGGAGTCGACACATGAACTGGGACCGCATCGAAGGCAACTGGAAACAGGTCAAGGGCAAGATGGTCGAGCAATGGGGAAAGCTCACCGATGACGACCTCGATGTCGTGGCAGGACGCCGCGATCAGCTGGCCGGAAAGATCCAGGAGCGCTATGGCTGTGCCCGCGACGAAGCGGAGCGCCAGGTGGCCTCCTGGGAACGCAAGGTGAGCGACGACTGGTTCGACACCCCGACCCGCAAGCAGCGTTGATCGCCGGTGAGCGCCACCCACCGCCATTCACCGCCATTCACACCCAGGCCGGCGCATTCGCCGGTCCAGACAGAAGGAATTCACCATGAAACGCACCCTCCGATTCACCGCCCTTGCCGCCGCCATTGCCGCCTCCACCCTGGTGGTGGCGTGTGGAGAGACCGAGGACGCCACTGTGGGCGAGCGCCTGGACGGCGCCGTGACCGACGTTCAGAAGGCCGGCTCGCAGATGGGCAGCGAGGCCCGTCAGACCGCCGAAGAACTCAAGGCCGCCGGCAGTGACGCGGCCGATGCCATGGCCCGCGGCACCGCCGACGCCGCCATCACCGCCAAGGTCAACGCCGCCCTGGCCGCCGATGACCAGTTGAGCGCGCTGAAGATCGACGTCGACACCAGCAATGGTCGCGTGCAACTCAGCGGCACGGCACCCAGCACCGAAGCACGCAACCGCGCCACCACCCTGGCGTCGGCCGTGGACGGTGTCGTCCAGGTCGACAACCGCCTGACCGTGCAGGGCCAGGGCTGATCCACCACCGATGTTCGGTTAACGGCGCCGCCACGCCCGCCAGGACACCGGGTCCGGCACGGGGGCGGCGCCTCCCCCCAAGGAGTCACCCATGAAAATCACCCATGCACTGCTGGCAGCGGCCGCCGCCATGGCGGTGGTCACCACCACCGGCTGCGCCGTGGCCAGGGACCAGCAAACCGTCGGTTCCTACATCGACGACGCCACGATCACCACCCGCGTCAAGACGCGGTTCGCCGAAGACCAGGCGGTCAGCGCCATGTCCATCAACGTCGAGACCCTGAAGGGCACCGTCCAGCTGTCGGGGTTCGCGAAGTCGGCCGACGAGAAGAATGCCGCCGAGCGGCTGGCCGCCAACGTGCCGGGCGTGACCTCGGTGCGCAACGACATCGTCATCCGCTGACCGATCCCGTGGGCCGGTGCGCCTGTAGGACCACTCCTACAGGCGGATCGGCGCCACGGCATTGGCTCGCCGCAACAGACGCGGCATGATGTCACCCGACTTCCACACCGTGACCCGATCCGCTCCGTGCCCCGCCTGCGCACCTACATCGTCGAAGACAACCAGGTCATCTACGACAACCTGGTCACGACCCTTCAGGAACTGCTGAGGGTCGACGTGATCGGGCATGCGCGGGACGAATCGCGCGCCGTGCAATGGCTGGCGTCCGGCGAACCCTTCGATCTGATGATCGTGGACATCTACCTGCTGTCGGGCTCGGGACTCGGGGTGCTCAAGGCGGCCCGCGAGGCCAGCCTGCCGGGCCGGCTCGTGGTGCTGACCAACCGCGCCACCCCCGACATCCGTCGCCGGTGCGCCCTGCTCGGTGCCGACCGGGTGTTCGACAAGTCCTGCGAACTCGAGGCACTTTTCAGCTATTGCGAGGACCTGGCCGAAGGCACGCCCACCAGGCCGGGTGAGCTGCATTGACGACGAACGCGCGCGGCCCGGTCCGACTGCCATGGCGAGATTCGATCTGGCGCATGCCGGTGGCGGTGGGCACGGCCCTGCTGCTCGCCCTGGGGGTGTTCGCCGGCACCGAGTGGACCCACCAGCGCGCGCTCGACTCCCTGGTCAACATGGGCGGACGGGACGTCGCGCGCAACGCGGCCCAGAACGTGGTGCGCAGCCTGCTCGACCTCGAATCGGCCCAGCGCGGCTACCTGCTGACCGGGCGCAGCCAGTACCTGGCCCCTTATGAGGCGGCGGGCAATGCGCTCGACAGCGCGATCCGCCGGCTGCAGGAGCACTACCGCGACGACCCCGAACTGCTCAAGGTGGTGAACGACCTGCAGGAGCGGGCGCTGCAGAAAGTGTCGGAGGCGGCCGAGACCATTGCCCTCTACAACGCGGGCTCGCACCAGAGTTGGCAGGGGCTGCTGCTCACCGACATCGGCCGCGAGAAGATGGAGGCGGTTCGGCGCGCTGCCGACGTGCTGCTGGTGACGGAAGAGCGCCGAATCGCCGCCGAGCGGGTGGCCATTTACCGCACGCTCGACATCGGGCGCTACACGGTCCACACACTGGCCCTGCTGGGCCTGCTGGCCTACGTGTTCTTCCTGCGCAAGAACGCCGCGCTGCACGCCAGCCAGGCGGCGCACGCGGCCGCGTTGCAGGGCGAACGCGACTCGCTGGAGCGCCAGGTGGCGCTGCGCACCACCGCCCTGCGCAACCTGGCGGGCCACCACGTGCGGGCGCGAGAAGACGAACGAGGCCGGGTGGCCCGCGAGCTGCACGACGAAATGGGCGGACTGCTCACCGCCATGAAACTCGAACTCGCCCGGTTGCGCCGAGTACCGGCGTTGCCGCCCGCGGCGCTGGAGCGGGCCGACGGCATCGAGCAACGGCTCAACGAGGGCATCGCCGTCAAGCGGCGGATCGTCGAACACCTGCGCCCGACCGCGCTCGACCAGCTGGGCTTGCTGGCGTCCCTGGAGATGCTGTGCAGCGAAGCAGCCGGCGACCTCGGCATTCCGGTCGAGGCGGCGCTCGACACGGTCGTGCTGGAGACCGACGCCGAACTCACGGCGTACCGGTTGGTGCAGGAGGCGCTGACCAACGTCCGGAAATACGCCCGGGCGCGGCGCGTTCGGGTGGCACTGACCCCGGTGGGCGATCGGGTGCGGGTGGAGGTGCAGGACGACGGGCAGGGTTTCGATGCCGACGCCGTGCCGCCCGGCCACCACGGGCTGCTGGGCATGCGGGTGCGCGTGGAGTCTCACGCCGGTGAGCTGACCGTGGCCAGTGCACCCGGTCGCGGCACCCGCATCGTGGCGCTGCTGCCGGCGGGCGCGGTTGGAAACCGGCCGGTAACCGCGTTGCCGGATAATTGAAACCGGGTTACAGCCGGGCCGACCGGCCAGCCCCGATTCAACAGGAGACAGCCCCCCATGCCCACGCGCGCCACCAAGATCGTCGCCACCCTCGGCCCCGCCTCGAGCGACCCCGACCTGCTCGAAGCCATGATCCGCGCCGGGGTGAACGTGGTGCGGCTGAATTTCTCGCACGGCACGGCGCAGGACCACGTCGACCGCGCCACGCTGGTGCGGGAAGCGGCCCAGCGGGCCGGGCGCGAGGTCGGCATCATGGCCGACCTGCAGGGCCCGAAGATCCGCGTGGGCAAGTTCGCCCAGGGCAAGGTGATGCTTCAGCCCGGCACCAAGTTCGTGCTGGATGCCGCCCGCACCGAACCGGGCGACGAGAACGGCGTGGGTCTCGATTACAAGGAACTGCCGCGTGATGTGAAGCCCGGCGACACGCTGCTGCTCAACGACGGCCTGATCGTCATGACGGTCGATGCGGTGGTGGGGGCCGCGGTGCATGCCACCGTCAAGCTGGGCGGCGAATTGTCCAACAACAAGGGCATCAACAAGCAGGGCGGTGGTCTGACCGCGCCCGCGCTGACCGCCAAGGACATGGACGACATCAAGACCGCCATGGGCCTGAAGGCCGACTATGTGGCGGTGAGCTTTCCCAAGACGGCGACCGACATGGAGCTGGCACGGCAGCTGTGTGCCGTGGCCGGTGGCGGCCACAAGCCGGGCCTGATCGCGAAGATCGAGCGCGCCGAGGCGATCCCCGAGCTGGCGAACATCCTGAAGGCATCCGACGGCATCATGGTCGCGCGGGGCGACCTGGCGGTCGAGGTGGGCAACGCGGCCGTGCCGGCGCTGCAGAAGCACATGATCCGGCTGGCGCGCGAGATGGACAAGGTCGTCATCACCGCCACACAGATGATGGAAAGCATGATCGTCAACCCGGTGCCCACGCGCGCCGAGGTCAGCGACGTGGCCAACGCCGTGCTGGACGGCACCGATGCAGTGATGCTGAGCGCCGAGACCGCGGCCGGCAAGTACCCGCTGGAGACCGTCAAGGAAATGGCCGCCATTTGCCTGGAGGCCGAAAAGGCCGACTTCCACGAACTGAGCGCCGACTTCCAGGGCAAGACCTTCACCCGCATCGACCACAGCATTGCCATGGGTGCGCTGTTCACCGCCCACCACCTGGGCGCCAAGGCCATCGTGGCGCTGACCGACTCGGGATCGACCGCCCTGTGGATGAGCCGCCACAACGTGCGCATGCCCATCTACGCGATGACGCCCAACCTGACCACCCAGCGCCGAATGACGCTCTACCGCAACGTTCGGCCGCTGCTGATGGACAACAGCACCGAGCGCGACAGCGCGCTGGCCGACGCAGAAGCCCACCTCAAGCGCCGCGGCATCGTGCAGGCGGGCGACGTGTACGCCATCACGGTGGGCGAACCCATGGGCCAGCCGGGCGGCACCAACACGCTCAAGATCTGCCGCGCAGGCTGAATCCGACCACCCCTGGGCGGCGTAGGAAAAGCATGTTGCGCCATGCTCTTCCCGCCATGACCCGATTTTCCCGACGAACGCTCACCGCGCTGGGCCTGCTGCCCCTGCTGCAGGCCTGTTCGCCCTTGCGGCTGATCAACGCCGCCGTGCCGTCCGGCACGCACCGCCTGGAGGCCGACATCGCGTACGGCGCAGCACCCCGCCAACGCCTGGACGTGTACCGACCGCTGGGCGCCACCGACCACGCGCCGCTGGTGGTTTTTTTCTACGGCGGCAGCTGGAGAAGCGGCAGCAAGAGCGACTACCGGTTTGCCGGCGAAGCGCTGGCCTCGCGCGGCATCGTCACTGTGGTCGCCGACTACCGGCTGAGCCCGGACGTGAAATACCCCACGTTTCTGGAAGACTGTGCCCTGGCCGTTCGCTGGGCGCATGGCCAGGCGGGGCGCCTGGGCGCCGACCCGCGGCGGCTGCACCTGGTGGGCCACAGCGCCGGCGCCTACAACGCGGCCATGCTGGCCCTCGACCCTCGCTGGCTGCGCAGCGCCGGGCTGGAGCCCGCCCAGCTTGCGGGGTGGGTGGGCCTGGCCGGCCCGTACGATTTTCTGCCGATCGGTCTGCGCGACGTGCAGGTGGCGTTCGACTGGCCGTCCACCCCGGCCGATTCGCAGCCGCTGTTTCACGCCCGGCGGCTGGAAGGGGCGGCACCGCCCGCGCTGTTGCTCGCGGCGCGCAGCGACGTGCTGGTCGACCCGCAGCGAAACACTGTGTCGATGGCGACCGCGCTGCGCGAACGGAAGGTGCAGGTGCAATCCGAACTGCTGGAACGGGTCAGCCACACCACGCTGATGGGCGCCTTCGCGGCGCCGCTGCGGGGGCTGGCCCCGGTGCTCGATCGGGTGAGCGGGTTCGTGAAAGGTGCGCCCGTGGTGGGCAAAAGCTAAAATCGTCGGCTGTCCCCCGCCCCACCGACCTCCACAAGGAACCCCCCATGGCCCTCGTCTCCATGCGCGAACTGCTCGACCACGCCGCGGTCAACGGCTACGGCATCCCGGCGTTCAACGTCAACAACCTCGAACAGGTGCAGGCCGTGATGATGGCCGCCCACGAGGTGGGGGCCCCGGTCATCCTGCAGGCCAGCGCCGGCGCCCGCAAGTACGCCGGCGAGGCGTTCATCAAGCACCTGATCCAGGCCGCCATCGAGATGTACCCGCACATCCCGCTGGTGATGCACCAGGACCACGGCCAGAGCCCGGATGTGTGCAAGGGCGCCATCGACCTGGGCTTCTCCTCGGTCATGATGGACGGCAGCCTGGAGGCCGACGGCAAGACCATCGCCAGCTACGACTACAACGTCGAAGTGACCCGCAAGGTGGTGGACATGGCGCACCAGCTCGGCGTGACCGTTGAAGGCGAGCTGGGTTGCCTGGGCAGCCTCGAAACCATGAAGGGTGACAAGGAAGACGGCCACGGCACCGACGCCACCATGACGCGCGACCAGTTGCTGACCGACCCCGAGCAAGCCGCCGACTTCGTCAAGAAGACGCAGCTCGACGCCCTCGCCATCGCCATCGGCACCAGCCACGGCGCCTACAAATTCACCCGCAAGCCCACGGGGGACATCCTGGCGATCGAGCGCATCGCCGAAATCCACCGCCGCCTGCCCAACACGCACCTGGTGATGCACGGTTCGTCCAGCGTTCCGCAGGAACTGCTGGCCCAGATCAACCAGTACGGCGGCAAGATGAAGGAAACCTACGGCGTGCCGGTCGAGGAAATCCAGAAGGCCATCAAATTCGGCGTTCGCAAGATCAACATCGACACCGACATCCGCCTGGCCATGACCGGCGCCGTGCGCAAGTTCCTCGCCGAGAACCCCGACAAGTTCGATGCCCGCGAGTGGCTCAAACCCGCCCGCGAAGCCGCCAAACAGGTCTGCAAGCAGCGCTACATCGAGTTCGGCTGCGAAGGCCAGGCCGGCAAGATCAAGGGCGAGCCGCTGCAGGTGGTGGCCGGCAAGTACGCCAAAGGCGAACTGGCCCAGGTGGTCCAGTGATGCGGCGATAATTCCAGCGAACTGCGCAAGGCCCGTTGAGCGTTCAACGGGCCTTTTTTCTCGCCTTCCCGGATACCGTGCCATGACATCCGCCCTGCACACCTCCAACCTGCACTCGCTGCCGCTGCTGGCGCGCGGCAAGGTGCGCGACAACTACGCCGTCGGCGACGACCGCATCCTGATGGTGGCGTCCGACCGCATCAGTGCGTTCGACGTGATCATGGGCGAGCCGATCCCCGGCAAGGGCGAACTGCTCACCCGGCTGTCGCTGTTCTGGTTTCACCGGCTCGGTCCCGCGGGCCTGAACATCTGCCCCATCCACCTCACCGGGCAAGACCCCGAGAGCGTGGTGTCGGCCGACGAGCGCGAGCAGGTGCGCGGCCGGTCCATGCTGGTGCAGCGCCTCAAGCCGATTCCGGTGGAGGCGGTGGTGCGCGGCTACCTCGCGGGCAGCGGCTGGAAGGAATACCAGGAAAACCGGTCGGTGTGCGGCGTGAAGCTGCCCGATGGCCTGCAGAACGCATCGCGCCTGCCCGAGCCGATCTACACCCCGGCGGCCAAGGCCGAGATGGGCCAGCACGACGAGAACATCACCTACGAACGCACGGTCGAGATGGTGGGTGCCGAGGTGGCGGCGAAGATCCGCGACACCGCGATCGCGCTGTACAAGGCAGCGGCAGACATCGCTCGGGCCAAGGGCATCATCATTGCCGACACCAAGTTCGAGTTCGGCCTGGACAAGGCAGGCAACGTGGTGCTGATGGACGAGGTGCTGACCCCCGATTCCTCGCGCTACTGGCCGGCCGAAAGCTATGCCGTCGGCGGCAACCCGCCGAGCTACGACAAGCAGTTTCTGCGGGACTGGCTCGAGACCGCCCGGGTGGGCGGCAAGCCCTGGGACAAAACGCCACCGGCGCCCCGCCTGCCGCGCGAGGTGATCGAGAAGACCGCCGAGAAATACCGCGAGGCGCTGACCCGTCTGGTGGACTGAGCGTCAGCTCAGCACCACGCTCGAGAGCCGCCGGCGGTAGGTGGCCACGGTGGGGTCTTCGGGCGGCACCTGGCCCTCGGCCACCTTGGGCTTGGGCGGCTCGATCACGTCGAGGATGGCAATGTAGGTCTTTCGCGCCAGGTCGTCGCTCCAGGCCTTGTCGCGCATCAGGATTTCCAGCAGCTCGTCCATGGCGGCCGTCCACTGGCCGTGCGCGAACAGCAATTGGGCCAGGGCAAACCGGGCGTCGAAGTCGCGCTTGCTGGCGGCGATCCGCGCCTGCAGTTCGGCCGCGCGGGCGTTCGGGTCGCTCACCTCGAAGGCGCTGTCGCGAGCGGCCATCCAGCGCCGCAACGAATCGAGCCGGCGCACACCGTCGGCCTTGGCGATGACCGGTGCGAACGCCACCTTGGCGTCGTCGTCGAGCCCCATTTCCAGCAGCAGCTTCACCAGATCGAAGCGCGCGTCGGTGTTGTCCGGGTCGGCCTTGACGGCCTGCTGAAGGCGCTCGAGCGCGGCCTCGATGTCGCCATCGGCCAGCGCCTCCTGCGCCGCAGCCTCCTCGGCTTCGGCCTCCACTTCCCCTTCGCCGGGCACGTGCTTGTCCAGGAAGGCCTTGATCTGCCCCTCGGGCAGCGCGCCCATGAAACCGTCGACCGGCTGGCCGTTCTTGAGCAGCACGCAGGTGGGGATGCTGCGGATGCCGAACGCCGCGGCGAGTTGCTGTTCCTGGTCGGAATCGATCTTCACCAGCTTGAACCGGCCCGCGTACTGCGCCTCGAGTTTCTCGAGGATGGGGCCGATGACCTTGCAGGGCCCGCACCACGGTGCCCAGAAATCCACCAGCACGGGGGTGTGCATCGAGGCTTCGATGACCTCGGCTTCGAAGTTGGCGATGGTGACGTCGATCATGGGCGCTCGCAGGGGGGATAAGGGTCGAACCGTAAAATCGAGACTTTACCGGAGGCCCCGCGGGCCGAAAGCCGATCCCCATGAACCCCATCCACGTGGGCGTCGTCATGGGTTCCAGCAGCGACTGGGACACCATGCAGCACGCCGTGCAGATCCTCCAGCAGTTCGGTGTTGCCCACGAGGCGCGCGTGGTCTCGGCGCACCGCATGCCCGACGACATGTTCGCCTACGCCGAATCGGCCGTCGGCCGGGGACTCAAGGCCATCATCGCGGGCGCCGGTGGCGCCGCCCACCTGCCCGGCATGCTGGCGGCCAAGACCGTGGTGCCGGTGCTGGGCGTGCCGGTGGCCAGCAGGCACCTGAGCGGGGTGGATTCGCTGCACAGCATCGTGCAGATGCCCAAGGGTGTGCCGGTGGCCACGTTTGCCATCGGTGCGGCCGGCGCGGCCAACGCCGCCTTGTTCGCCGTGGCCATGCTGGCCGGCGAAGACCCCGCCCTGCGCGCCAGGCTCGAGGCGTTCCGCGCCGAGCAGACGGCCGTTGCCCGCGCCATGACCCTGCCCCCCGTCGCCTGAACGCCGCCCGCTGCCCACACCGATGAGCCTCGCCAAAACCCTGCTGCCCGGCACCACGTCGCCCGCGGGCCAGCAGATCACCCTGGGCGTCATGGGCGGCGGCCAGCTCGGCCGCATGTTTGTGCAGGCCGCACAGGCCATGGGCTATTTCACCGCCGTGCTCGACCCCGATCCGGCGAGTCCGGCCGGGCTGGTGAGCCACTACCACATCCAGACCGCCTACGACGACCAGGACGGCCTAGCCCAGTTGATGCAGCGCTGCGACGCCATCACCACCGAGTTCGAGAACGTGCCGGCGGGCGCGCTGTTCACGCTGGGTGCGCACCGCCCGGTGGCGCCGTCGTCCCAGTGCGTGGCCACAGCACAGGACCGCGTCAAGGAAAAAGCGCATTTCGTGCGCAGTGCACCCACCAGCGGGGTGCACCCGGCGCCCTACGCGGCCATCGATTCGCCCGAACTGCTGTCCGCCGTGCCGGGCGATCTGCTGCCCGGCATCTTGAAAACCGCCCGCATGGGCTACGACGGCAAGGGCCAGGTGCGCGTGCAAGACCGCGAATCGCTCGCCGCGGCATGGGACCGGCTGGGCCGGGTGCCCTGTGTGCTCGAGAAGCTCATGCCGTTGCGCGCCGAGTGCTCGGTGATCGTGGCGCGCGGCGTCGACGGCACCTGCGTCGGTTTTCCTGTGCAGAAGAACACGCACCACGACGGCATCCTGGCCGTGACGGAAGTGCATGAAGGCGCCATCGACCCGGCGCTCGCCGAGCGGGCCCAGCGCGCCACCATGGCCATCGCGCAGCAGATGAATTACGTGGGCGTGCTGTGCGTCGAGTACTTCATCGTGGACAACGGGCAAGGCGGGCACGACCTGGTGGTCAACGAGATGGCGCCGCGCCCGCACAACAGCGGCCACTACACGATGGACGCGTGCGACCTGTCGCAGTTCGAGGCGCAGGTGCGGGCGGTGGCCGGCCTGCCGCTGCGCCCGCCGGTCCAGCACAGCCCGGCCATCATGGTGAACCTGCTGGGCGACCTCTGGTTCGCGCCGAACGGGGTGCGCGCCAACGCCAGCGAATCGCCCGTGAGCCCGCCGTGGGCCGAGGTGCTGGCGCTGCCTGGCACGCACCTGCACCTGTACGGCAAGCTGGGTGCACGGCCGGGCCGCAAGATGGGGCACCTGAACATCACCGGGCCCGACGTGGCCACGGTGCGCGACACCGCCGGCCGGGTGCTCGCCCTGCTGGGCCTGCCACCCCTGGCGGCCTGACCCCGCCATGCCGCTGGTGCTCGACGCGACGCAGCCCGAGGCCATCGAGCAGGCAGCCCGGCGCCTGGCCGACGGCGGCCTGGTGGGCTTGCCCACCGAAACCGTGTATGGCCTGGCGGCCGACGCCGACAACGCCAGCGCGGTGCGGCGCATCTTCGAGGCCAAGGGTCGGCCGGCCGAACACCCGCTGATCGTGCACGTGGCGCCCGAGGCCGATCGCCTCGCGGTCGACCACTACGCCCGCGAGGTGCCGGGCTTCGCGCTGCGCCTCATGAACGCGTTCTGGCCCGGCCCGCTCACCCTGATCCTGCCGCGCCGGGCCGATGTGGCGGCGGTGGCCGCCGGCGGTCAGGACTCGGTGGGCTTGCGCTGCCCGGCCCACCCGGTGGCGCAGGCCGTGTTGCGCGCCGCCGCCGCCCACGGTGTGCGGGGCGTGGCCGCCCCCAGCGCCAACCGCTTCGGCCGCGTGAGCCCGACCACCGCCGTCCATGTGACCGAGGAGTTTTCGTCGCTTGGCGACGGCGACCTGCTGATCCTCGACGGTGGGGCCTGCCCGGTGGGCATCGAATCCACCATCGTCGACTGCACGCGCGGGCAGCCGGTGCTGCTGCGGCCCGGCATGCTCACGCCGGCACAGATCGAAGCCGCAGCCGGCATGCCGCTGCGGGCGCGGGACGACGCCGCCCCGCGGGCCTCGGGCACACTGGAATCGCACTACGCACCGCGGGCCCGGGTGCGGCTGATGGACATCAAGCAGCTGCGGGCGGCGTTCCAGGTGCTGGGCAACGATGCCAGACACATTGCGCTGTATGCCCGCAGTCCGATCGAGGTGCCGCGGTCCGTGCCCAGGCGGCGCATGCCCGAGGGCGCCGCCGCCACCGCGCAGGAGCTGTTCGCGGTGCTGCGCGAGCTCGACGCCAGCGGTGTTCGCCTGATCTGGGTGGAAACGCCGCCAGACGGCCCCGAGTGGGACGGCGTGCGCGACCGGCTCAGCCGGGCGGCGGCCTGACGGTCGTTGATCCGCTGCGGGCGCCGCCCGGTGTGCGCCCGTAGCGCAGCTTCATCACCAGAATGGCGAGGGCGAGCGCCAGGGTGACGGCATTCGCCACCACCACGGGCCAGGCGCCCATGGCCAGCCCGTACACCAGCCACAGCGCCACACCCAGGGTGAAGGCCCCGTACATGCCGAGCGAGATGCCGCTGACATCCCGCGTTCGAAAGGTCAACCAGGCCTGCGGAACAAAGCTGGCCGTGGTGAGGAAGGCGGCTGCAAAGCCGACGAGATCGGTGGGGTTCAAGGGATCAGTCCGACAGGCGCGCGGTCCACTCGACCAGCGCTTCGAGCGCGGGCCGCGCAGCGCCCGCGTTGGGGTGGTTCACGAACGCCACCACCACGTAGCGCGTGCCGTTGGCGGCTTTCACGTAGCCGGCCACGCCCTGCACATCCCGAAGGCTGCCGGTCTTGAGCCAGGCATTGCCGAACACGGGGTGATCGGCGCGGGTGGCGTAGCGGCGGGCGGTGCCACTCACGCCGGCCAGCGAAAGCGATCCCACGAAGGTCTCGGCCGCGGGATGACGGGCCGCGTGGCGCAGCAACAGGGCCAGGGCCTCGGGCGTGATGCGTTCGTCGCGCGAGAGTCCCGAGCCGTTGTCGATCACCGGCGCCGGCACCCGGGGTCCGAAGGTGCGGCGCCACCAGTCGCCCACCACGGCGCGCGCCTGGTCGAAGCCGCTGCGGGGCAACGGCAAAGGCCCCGCGCCCGGCAGCGCGGTGGCCTGCGGAGCCAGCGTGCCGAGCGTCAGGAAGACCTGCTGCGCCATCACGTTGTTGCTCCACTGGTTCACGTCCATGATGATCTCGGACAGCGGCAGCGACGGCGCATCGAGCAGCAAGGTGGCCTGGGCCGGGACCAGCCCTGCGCGCACGCGGCCGGTGAGCAGGCCGCCCGTGTTTCGCCAGAGGCCTTCCAGGGCACGGGCCGCAAAACTGGACGGCTCCTGGTAAGCCAGCGGCCACTGGCCTTCGCCGCAGCGCAGCGGATAGCGCCCCTCGAAGGCAATGCGGGCGGGGTCGTCGAAACGGCCCTGCAATCCTGTGCGCCAGTCACCGCAAGGGCCGCCCGACAGGGGCACGGTGGCATCGATGGCCACGCCGGCCAGCGGGGGCTCGCTGAGCACCCGGGCCACACCGGCGGCCGGGTCGGGCACGAACTTCAACACCACCGACTTGAAGTTCACCAACAGCGCGTCGGGGCTGGCGTTGTAGGGCCGCAGGGCCTCGCCGTCGAAGGCGCCCGGGTCGCGGTCGGGCACGTCGAAGGCGCTGTGGTCGAGCACGAGGTCGCCCAGAATCACCTGCGCGCCCTGGTCGTGCAGCACGTAGAACGCTTCCTGCACGCGCTCGAGCACGAACTTGGGGTCGCCGCCACCACGCACGTAGAGGTTGCCGCGCAGGGCGCCGCCTTCGATGGCGCCGTCGGTGTAGAAGCGGGTGCGCCAGGTGTGCGCAGGCCCCAGCAGATCGATGGCGGCATAGGTGGTGACGAGCTTCATCACCGACGCCGGGTTGACCACCGCCGCCGATTGGTGGCGCAGGCGCGCCTCGGGGGCGTCGAGCGGGGCCACGATGGCCGAGAACGCCGCGGGCGGCACCTGCGCGCGTTGCAATGCCGCCAGCACCGGCGACGGCAGGGCCTCGCGCGACGGACCCTGCGCACAGGCGGGCAGGGAAAGGGCACTGAGGACGGCCAGTGCAGCCAGAAACGGTCGGCATCGCATCACGTGGACATTATCAAGTCCACGGGCAGTGCCCGCGGGCCAGTGGGTTGGCGGCGCCCATGTGCGCCAGCGCACCGACGGATGGCGACCGATCGGCGCACGCTGTCAAGCGCATCGGCGCTTGTGCCCATGCCGCCCCGCCAGAAAGGCCGCCATGCCCGCCCCGCCCTTGCCCCACCCACGCCAGAACCACCTGCTGGCCGCCCTGTCGCCCGAGGTTCAGGAACGCCTGTTTCCCTACCTCGAACTGGTGAAGCTGCCACTGCGGGCCCTGATGTACGAGTCAGGCCGACCGATGCGCCACGTGTACTTTCCGACCGATTCCATCGTCTCGCTGCAATACGTGATGGAGAACGGCGCCTCCACCGCGATCCTGGTGGTCGGCAACGAAGGGCTGCTGGGCATCACCCTGTTCATGGGCGGCGAGAGCACGCCCAGCCGATCGGTGGTGCAAAGCGCGGGATACGCCTACCGGCTGCCCCGCCCCCGGGTGAAGGCCGAGTTCGCGCGCCATGGGGAACTGCTGGTTCTGATGCTGCGGTACACCCAGGCGCTCATCACGCAGGTGGCCCAGACCGCCGTGTGCAACCGGCACCACGCGATCGACCAGCAACTGTGCCGCTGGCTGCTGTTGTCCATGGACCGGCTCTCGCACAACCACCTGACCATGACGCAGGAGTTCATCGGCCACATGCTGGGCGTGCGCCGCGAGGGCGTGACGCAGGCCGCGCTGAAACTCCAGCAGCTCGGGGTGATCGCTTACACGCGCGGCCTCATCAAGGTGATGGATCGACCCAGGTTGGAGGCCCTGAGCTGCGAGTGCTACGGCGTGGTCCGCAAGGAAACCGACCTGCTGCTGCACTACATGCCTCAGCGGCAGACCGTCACCGACGCGAAGGTGATTCCCACCGCGGTGCTGGAGACGACCTTGTAGATTCGCCCGGATTCGAACGCCCCTCGGCGACCTGGGGGACGTCGTCACCGCACACGATGTGGCGGTCCAGTCGCGCGGCCATCAGCGCCTGCGGCAGGTTGTCGTGCATGGTGGTCGCGGGGCACTGGTCGTTGATCCAGTGATTGGGCGTCACGAACCAGAGCGCCGTGTCGTGTTCGTCGAGCACCGGGCGCAACACCGCCAGAAGGCGCAGCATGCAGGCGTGCTGGACACCCGTGCCCTGGTCGAACTGGAACATCGGCACCAACCGGCCCCAGGGGCTGTCGAGCGACAGGACATGGCCCGAAACCACCCACCGGGCCAGACAACCCACGGGGTCTTCATCGATCGGCACGAACCCGCAAGTGACCCACCGCTGGTGCATCCGCTGCGCGAGGTCCGGTACCGTGAGCAGGCCGCCGGTGCGGGCGAAATGCGAGGCGGTGGTCAGCCAGCGCATGGACGCATCCTGGGGCACTGGCGAGGGCGCAGACCGGTGCACGGTCTGGCTGAGGGAACGGTGGGAAACGGATGGCATGACCTGGCCTTTCTGACTTCGGTTGCTTCGATGCCCAGCGTAGGGATAGGCACCGAACCCGTCGGTGCCCTGACGCACACAGGGCCGCCACGCCGACGGGCGCCCTCGCCCGGGGCCTCGCCGATAATCGGGCGATGCCTTCTGTCCTCCGCTTTCTGGCCATCGAGACCAGCACCGACACACTGTCGGTCGCGCTGGGCGAAGGCCGCCCGGGTGCACCGGTGTGGGTGCACGAGGGCCCGGGCGGAGCGACCGCATCGACCACGCTGCTGCCCCAAGTGCAGGCCCTGCTCGACGAAGCCGGCTGGCACCTGAGCGACCTCGATGCAATTGCCTTCGGCCGTGGGCCGGGTTCGTTCACCGGCCTGCGAACCGCCTGCGCGGTGGCGCAGGGCCTGGCCTATGGCACGCGCAGCCAGCGCTTCCCGGTGGGCCTGCCGGTGTTGCCCATCGACACGCTGCGGGCACTGGCCGAACAGGCGCGCGCCGACCACGAAGCCGATGGACGCAGGGCGCCTGCGCACATCGTCTCGCTGCTTGATGCCCGCATGGACGAGATGTACGTGGCGGCCTATGCCAGCGGCCCGCAGGGCCTGGCTGAGGTCGCCGCACCGATCCTGTGCGCCCCTGGCGAACTGACCGAATGGCTGGGGCTGCAGGGTCTGGGCGAAGGCAGCCACACCCTGCTGGCAGGCAATGTCTGGATGGTGTATGCCTCGTTGCTGGACGGTGCACCGGGCGAGCGCCGCCATGCGCTGCCCACGGCGCCGGCGCTGCTGCGGCTGGCCGCCGCCGCCCTCGCCGCCGGTCAGGCCGTGCCGGCGCGCGATGCCCTGCCGCTGTACGTGCGCGACAAGGTGGCACGCACCACCGCCGAACGCGAGGGCTCGGCATGAACGCCGCCTCGCTGCCCGACTGGGCCCTCGGCCTGTGGCCCGCGCCCACCGGGGCACTTCAACCCCCCTCGGGCGCTGTCGACCGGCCCATTGCCTTCGCCCCCATGACAGAGGCCGACCTTGATGCCGTGCACGCCGTGGAAACCAGCGCCTACGCCCACCCCTGGTCGCGCAGGCATTTCCGCGACTCGCTGGCGGCGGGACACCCGGCCGTCATGTTGCTGGGCGATCCGATGCCCGGCGAGCTCCCGTTTCCAGCCCGACCCGACGGCCGCTGGCTGATGGGCTACCTGGTGGCCATGCCGGGTGTGGAAGAAGTCCACCTGCTCAACATCACCGTGGCACCGGCGCACCAACGGCAGGGTTGGGCCCGGTTCATGCTCGATGCCCTCGCCCTGTGGTCCCGCGGGCAGGGCGCACAAGCGCTGTGGCTGGAGGTGCGCCAGAGCAACGCACCAGCGCGCCGCCTCTATGAGCGGTGCGGGTTTCAGGCCGTTGGCGTGCGCCGGGGCTACTACCCCCTGACGTCGCTGCAGCGCGAGGACGCCATCGTGATGAGCCTGCGCATTGGCTCGGTCGGAGAACCAGCATGAGCGCCGACGACACCTGGGTTCGGGCGCTCGATGCGCGGCAACGCGCGATGCTGGGCGAGATGGGGGTCAAGGTGTGGGCGCCCCGGCACGCGGTGCAACCGGCTGTTCCACCTGCTTCCGTGGGCGTGGGCGTGGGCGTGGGTATGGATGTGGATGTGGCCGTCGCGCCTGCGGTGGCGCCGGCCGCCGCACCCGCGAAGCCTGTCAAGCCCATGGCGCCTGCGGTCGACGCCACGGCAACGGTGTCCCCTGTGGCCACATCCCGCCCCGACGTGGCAGCGCTCGACTGGGCAGCGCTGCGCGAGGCGGTGTCGCAGTGCCGCGCCTGCGGTTTGTGCGAAACGCGGCGCAACACGGTCTTTGGCGTGGGCGACGTGCAGGCCCACTGGATGATCGTGGGCGAGGCCCCGGGCGAAAACGAGGACCGCCAGGGCGAGCCGTTCGTGGGGGCGGCGGGCCAGCTGCTGGACGCCATGCTGCGCGCCTGCGGGCGATCGCGCACGGCCGAAGGCCCGCAGGGCGTGTTCATTGCCAACGTGCTCAAGTGCCGCCCCCCCGCCAACCGGAACCCCGCGCCCGAGGAAGTGGCGCAGTGCGAACCGTTCCTGGCACGCCAGGTGGCGCTGGTCAAGCCACGCCTGATCCTGGCCATGGGGCGGTTTGCGGTGCAGGCGCTTCTGAAGACCACCGAACCCATCGGGCGGCTGCGCGGTCAGGTGCACCACTACGAGGGCGTGCCGGTGATCGTGACCTACCACCCGGCCTACCTGCTGCGCAACCCGATCGACAAGGCCAAGGCCTGGGCCGACCTCTGTCTGGCGATGGACCAGTGAGTCAGCCGCCATCCGGCCGCACGGCGGCCGGGTCACGGGCCGGCCAGAGCACCGAGGCGATGGCCAGCATGATGAGCAGCACGGCGGCGATGTCCTGCCAGTGCAGCTGCTCGTTCAACCACCAGGCGCCGGCAAACACGCCGAGCACCGGGATCATCATCACGCTCAGGGTGGACGCGATCGGCGGCAGGTCGCGCGCCAGCACCAGCCAGGCGACCTGCGCAAAGGCAAACACCCCCAACGCGTTGTAGACGATGCTGGCCCACACCGCGGGCGATGGCGCGCTGGCCCAGGCCTCGCGCTCGAACCACCAGGCCAGGGCGCTCATCCACAGGGCCGTCAGCACGGTCATCCAGAAACTCAGCGTGAGCGTGGGGTACGGCAGCGTCGTGCGGCGCATCATCTGTGTGCCCACGGCCCACATGGCAGCGGCCAGCAACATCATCACCACCCCCTGCGGGGCGCCCGAAAGGCGGCTGAACTCGTGCCAGAGCAGCAGCACCACGCCCACCGCCGCCGCCGCCACACCCCCCCAGGCCCGCAGCGGCAGGCGTTGACCGAACCACACCGCGCCCAGCACCGCCGAAAACACCGGCATCGTGTAGCCCAGAATGGCCGCCCGACCGCTGGACAGCGTTTCGATGGCCAGCACCGCCAGGGTGTGCCAGAACAGCATGTTGAACACCGTGAGCCAGGCCAGCGCGCCCCAGTGCTCGCGCGCCAGCGCAAACGGCACGCGCCGCCACAGCAGAACCCCGGCCAGCACCGGCAGGCCGATCCACATGCTCAGCACCCGGAACGTGAGCGGCTCGTAACCGACCACGCCGAACTTCATGATGGGCCAGTTGATGCCCCAGACCAGGGTGAGAAGAACAAGCAGCACCAGGTGCTGGCGGGAGATGGCGTGCATGGATGTGGATGCTAAGCGCAAGGCGGGCATGGGCGGGACCTGCGGCACATGCCCCACCTAAAATGGCGCCCATGACTTTCATCGACCAGTTGCAGGCCGCCACGCGATCCAACGCCAGCCTGCTGTGCGTGGGCCTGGACCCGGACCCTGCCCGTTTTCCCGATGCCTTGCGCGGCGACGCGGGCCGCATCTTCGATTTCTGCGCCGCGATCGTCGATGCCACCGCCGATCTGGTCTGCGCCTTCAAGCCACAGATCGCGTACTTTGCCGCGCACCGCGCCGAAGAACAGCTTGAGCGGCTCGTCCGCCACATGAAAGCGGTTGCGCCCGCCGTGCCGGTGATTCTCGACGCCAAGCGCGGTGACATCGGGAGCACCGCCGAGCAGTACGCCATCGAAGCCTTCGAGCGGTATGGCGCCGACGCGGTCACGCTGTCGCCGTTCATGGGCTTCGATTCGGTGCAGCCCTACCTGAAGCACCATGGAAAAGGCGCATTTCTTTTGTGCCGCACCTCCAACCCCGGTGGCGACGACCTTCAGTCCCAGCGGTTGGCGTCCATTGACGGCCAGCCGCTGCTCTACGAACACGTGGCCCGCCTGGCGCAGGGTCCGTGGAACCTCAATGGCCAATTGGGCCTGGTGGTGGGCGCCACCTACCCGGCCGAGATCGCGCGCGTGCGCGAACTGGCCCCCACGCTGCCGCTGCTGATCCCCGGCGTGGGCGCCCAGGGTGGCGACGCGGTGGCGACGGTGCGGGCCGGCCTGCGTGCCACGGGCGACACGGTCACAGGACCGATCGTGGTCAATTCATCGCGCGCCATCCTGTACGCGTCGCCCGGCCCCGATTACGCGGCCGCGGCGCGCCAGGTCGCCATCCGCACGCGTGAGGAATTGCACGCCGCGCGAAGCCCCTGACCGACCGGCGGCTTTTCCGATACCCCCCAGCGGTAAGCCATTCGGCGACTGCGGCGGCGCCGCGACAGGCATCTGTAACGAGCCGCAATCCGCCATCACAAAACCGTGAACGCTGCCTAGACTCGGCCCCCATCGCAATGGAGGACGGTCATGGCAGCAAAGGAACGGGACGACACACCCGCCGGTGTGGTGATCGAAGTCGACCCTGACATCGACAACGCTCAGGCATGGAAAACCGCTGCGGCGGTGGGGGCAGCGGCCGCGCTGGCGGCCTGCGGCGGTGGAGGTGGTGGTGGCGGCGGTGCGGCCGAAGCGCCCTTCGTGCCGGTGCTCGATTTTTCCACCGCCGGTTACACCCACCTGCAGGCAGGCAGCGACGCGGAAGCCGCCCGGTTCCTGCAGCAGGCCCAGTTTTCCTCCACGCGCGCCGAGATCTCGGCGGTGCGGGCCGAGGGCTTCCCGATGTGGCTGGCCCGGCAGTACCAGCAACCCCTGCGGTCCAGCGGTTGGGACTGGATGCAGGCGCGTGGCTACGGCGCCATCGACACCAACAGCTATTTCTTCAACACCTACCCGGCCGACTTCATGATCTGGGCGCAGTTGCTCAGCGGCCCGGACATGATGCGCAAGCGCTGCGCGCTGGCGCTGTCCGAGTTCTTCGTGACGTCCATGACGTCGGCCGAATTCACCTGGCGCAGCCACGCCTACGCGTCGTGGTGGGACATGCTGGTGCGCAATGCGTTCGGCAATTTCCGCCAGTTGCTCGAAGACGTGACCCTGCACCCGGCCATGGGCTGGTTCCTCAACACCAAGGGCAACCAGAAGGAAAACACGGCGACCGGCCGCGTGCCCGACGAAAACTATTCCCGGGAGGTGATGCAGCTGTTCACCATCGGACTGGTTCAGCTCAACCCGGACGGCACCCCCCGCACCAGCGGCGGCGTGCCGCTGGAAAGCTACGTTCAGGACGATGTGACCAACCTGGCGCGCGCCTTCACCGGCTGGGACTTCGACACCTCCGACGGCGTTCGCCACACGGTGCCGGGGCAGAGCTACACGATCGAGTCCTCGGCATTCGCCCGCAAGCCCATGAGCCTGCGCGAAAGCCGCCATTCGACGCTCGAGGCGCGGTTTCTCGGTGCGGTGATTCCGGCCGGAACGCCAGGGCGCGAGGCCTTGCGCATCGCGATGGACACGCTGTTCAACCACCCCAACGTGGGCCCGTTCTTTGCCCGCCAGATGATCCAGCGGCTGGTGACGAGCAACCCCAGCCCGGCCTACGTGGCCCGGGTGGCCGCGAAGTTCAACGACAACGGCAAAGGCGTTCGTGGCGATCTGACGGCGGTCTGGACCGCCATCCTCCTCGACGAAGAAGCCCGGGGGGCCGGCACGCTGACCAACCCGAACCACGGCAAGCTGCGCGAACCCATGCTGCGCTTCATCCAGTGGGCGCGCACCTTCTCGGTGACCTCGGCGGCCGGCAGCTGGAAGATCTTCGACCTCGGCAACGCCGGCACGCAGCTGGGTCAGAGTCCGCTGCGCGCGCCCTCGGTGTTCAACTTCTTCCGTCCTGGCTATGTGCCTCCGGGCACTGCCTTGTCGCCCAGCGGCGCCACCGCGCCCGAGTTCCAGCTGGTCAACGAAACCAGCGTGGGCGGCTACCTCAACTTCATGCAGGGCGTGATCGAACGAGGCATCAACTGCCCGAACCCCGGCGTGCCCTACGCGGCCTACAACAACTACGTGTACGACGTGAAGGCCAACTACGGCAACGAGCTGGCACTGGTGATGAACGCCAGCGCGCTGGTGAATCACCTTGATCTCGTGCTGACCGCCGGCCAGCTGTCCGCAGGCACGAAGGCCACCATGGTGACTGCGCTCGAAGGAACGCCCTTGACGGCATCCAGCAGCGCCGATGCCAGAAACCGCCGCGTCTGGGCCGCCATCTTCATGGTGATGGCCAGTCCCGAATACCTGATCCAGAAGTGAGGGCTGCACCATGCACCTGATCGATCCCGCCAAGCACACACGCCGCGCCTTCCTGCGCCGCGCCGGCCAGCTCGCCTTCACCGGCGCGGCCCTGCCCACCGCGATGAACCTGGCCGCCATGGGCGAGGCCGCGGCGTTCAATGCCACCGACTACAAGGCGCTGGTCTGCGTCTTCCTGTTCGGCGGCAACGACTACGCCAACACCGTCATCAACTACGACCCCACGACGCATGGTCAATACGCCACGATCCGTGGAGGTATTTCCATCCCGCGGGCCAGCCTGGCAGCCACCGCGCTGACCCCCACCACGCCCCTGCCCGATGGTGTTCAGTACGCGCTGCACCCGTCCATGACGGGCCTGGCCGGTCTGTTCAACGGCGGCAAGGCGGCCGTTCAGCTCAACGTCGGGCCGCTGGTGGTGCCGCTGACCCGGCAGCAATACAACAGCTCCAACCGCACGCTCTACCCCAGGCCGCCCAAACTGTTTTCGCACAACGACCAGCAGTCGGTGTGGATGACGTCGGCCGCCGAGGGAACGACCACCGGCTGGGGCGGCCACATCGGCGACCTGGCGCGATCGTCCAACAACCCGAACAACGTATTGACCTGCGTGTCCGTCGCCGGCAACACGGTGTTCCTGTCCGGCGACCAGGCACTGAGCTACCAGGTCAGCAGCAACGGTGCGGTGCGCATCAACAGCCTCAACAACAACGTGTACGGCTCTGCGGCGGTGCGCGCAGCCATGCTGCAAATCGCCCTGCAGTCACGCACCCACACGCTCGAGAACGAATACAACCTCGTCACCGGGCGTGCGTTCAGCACCGAGAGCGCACTCACCAACGCACTCGACCAGTTCCCCGCCACCAACGCACCGTTCAACGCCTTTCCCAACAACAGCCTGGCCAGCCAGCTGCGCCTGGTGGCGCGCCTGATTGCGGCCCGCAACGTGCTGTCGACCCGCCGCCAGGTGTTCTTCGTGTCGCTCGGCGGCTTCGACCTGCACGACAACCTCATCAGCGGCCAGGCCACGCTGATGGAGCGCCTGAGCAGCGCGCTCACCGCCTTCTACGACGCCACCGTGCAGTTGGGCGTGGCCGACAAGGTCACCGCCTTCACCGCCTCGGACTTCGGGCGCACCCTCACGTCCAACGGCGATGGGTCGGACCATGGCTGGGGTTCGCACCACCTGATGGTGGGTGGCGCCGTGCGTGGCGCGGCCTTCTACGGCAAGGCGCCGCCGGTGAGCGTGGGCAACAGCAACACGGATTCGTTCGACCAGTGGCACGTGGGTCAGGGTCGGTTGCTGCCCAGCACCTCGGTCGATCAGTACGCCGCCACACTGGCCAACTGGTTCGGCGTGGAGAACGCCGAGCTCGGCCAGATCCTGCCCTACATCGGCAACTTCGGCGGCACCGACTATCCGCGCAACCTGGGGTTCATGGCCTGACGCTCAGCGGCGTCAGCGCCAGGGGGTGGTCGAGCGCTCCAGTGCCTGCTCCATGGTGGGCAACGCCATCAGGCCGGCGTCAAGCTGCGCCTGAAGCCCGGATTGAAGCTGGGCGACCAGGCGTGGCGCCAGACCGTCGGGCACCTGGGCCAGCAGCGCCTGTGCCGTGCTCAGGTCGTTCAACTCACCCAGCAGGGCCTGGGCTTCGGCCAGGGCGGCGGTGCTGCGCGCCACCCGCTTGGGGGGCAACAGGCCGGCAAGAAATTCCTGGGCATAGCGCAGCTTCTTGAGGACGAGGCGCAGTTCGTGGCGGCCGTCCGGTCCCAGCCGGCGGGCTTCCATGGCCTGCAGGCGCAGCCGTTGATGGCCGTCACGCAGCACCGCCTGCGCCCAGGCACTCAGGTCGGCCACCTCCCGGGAAGGCGGCAGATCGATCACCGAACGGGTGAACGCGAGCACGGCCAGGGCATGGCCCGGGCTGGAGATGGCCGCAGAGGCCATCCGGTTGGCCTGCAGGCGTTGGTTGATCACCCACAGCCGCAGCGCCTTTGCATCGGCGGAATCGATGTCTGGCGGCAGCAGTTCGGGCAGGCCTTCGGTGGCGAACACGTCCCAGTTGCGTGCGGTGCCCAACGCATCGGCCAGCGCCTTCCAGTGCGCTGACCAGTGCCTCACCCACGGTGCGGGGAGGTGATCGCGGAACAGCCTCAAACCCGTTCGCAGACGCCGCAGTGCCACGCGGGCCTGGTGCACGAACTCGGGATCGGGAAGGTGGCGCGCGTTCACCCGGGCCATCAGGCCGGTTTCGTTGGCCTGCAAGTGCGACACGCAAGCCAGAAAAGCCACCCGGGCGGCCTCGTCCACCGACATGGCGGGTGAAAGATCGATCGCCTCGGCCTTCAACGGACGGGGTGGTTCACCCAGGAACAGGGCATAACCCCGCTCGGCCTTGCTGCGCTGCGAGGGGCGCAGTCGAAGCGCCTGCGCGGTGCTGCCCTGCGGCCCGAGCACCAACGTGTGAGCCAGGTCCAGCAACGCGTCGAGGGAACCGTCGAGCAATTCGAGCTCGACCTCCAGCAGGTCTTCGTGCCGCAGCGTCGGTCCTGCGCCGCTGCGCAGATCCCCCTGATCGAGCGCCACCTCGATGCGTGCGCCGAGGTGCGTCACCTGCCAGGTGCGGCGGGTGAAATCCGTGTGGAACACCGGGACGAGCAACGGCGCCCAGGTGTCGAGCCGGCGCGCGAGCTCGGCGTCGTCCACGATGCGCTTGAAATCGGGGCGCCCGCGGGGCCTGGGCACCTCCCACTCCCCCCGGCGCGACAGCCCCGCGACCGAACTGCCAGCCGTCTTCACCGTCAACAGCGCACGCCGTCCCACACGCCGCTCCCGCAGCGCGATGCGCGCAGCCCGCAGATCGAGCGCAGGCGTGTCGAAATAGGTGTTCAACAGCCGCTCGACCCTGCCGGGGTGCGCGGAAAGCAGCGGGTGCTCCATCAGGCGCGGAAGGTCCTGGGGGTGCAGGGCCAGCTTGATCTCGGTTTCCTGGGCCATGTCTGATTCGTTCGGCGTGGGCCCGGAACCATACCTTACATCCCGTCACCAAGGGAGTCCGACATCGCGCAACAATCCGTACACCGTGTTGGAAAAACCGCCGGTCTCGCCTGCCGGAACCGACGCGCGGGTTGCGACCATCATTTCTCCCTCAACGATCTGCTTTCGAGGCTCGACAAAATGAACACCCACACCAACCCGATCCGATCGATTGCCTTGGGACTGGCCCTGGCGCTGGGCACGCTGCCAGCACTGGCCGAAAAGCCCGCTCACGCTGGAGGAGGAAAGCCCCAGTGGGTGGACCAGAAAGGCGGCGGCAAATCGAAGGGCGGGGACGACGAAGGGCACCGGTCGGTCCAGTCCGGTGGCGACCGGGGTGGTCTGTCCGTGAATGTCCAGATCGGTGGTTACTTCACCGATTCGCAGCGGCGCGCGGTGGTGGACTACTACGAGCCCAGGTTCAAGGCCGGCAATTGCCCGCCGGGTCTGGCCAAGAAAAACAACGGCTGCATGCCGCCCGGGCAGGCCAAGCAGTGGCGCAAGGGCTCACCTCTCCCCCGGGATGTCGTGTACTACCCGGTGCCCGACAGCGTGACGATCCGGCTCGGACTGCCGCCCGAAGGACACAAGTTCGTGCGTGTGGCCACCGACATCCTGCTGATCGCTGTGGGCACCGGCATGGTGATCGATGCCGTCGAAGACCTGAGCCGCCTCTGATCAACCCATGGCCTACCGCGCTTGGGCGATGGCGGTGGCGCTGCTGGCCTGTGCCGGCGCACAGGCCCAGGAACGCCCCGACGATGTGCGGCTGGACGAAAGCCGCGACTACCTGATCGGGGCTTCGCTTTCCTCGTCGGCCGACCCGCTGGGAACCGCTGAACAGAAGCTGCGGCTGGGCGGTATCTGGGCATTCCAGCTTGGTCGTTTCCGGTTCGCCAGCTCTGGCGCCAGCGCCCTGCTCAACCAGGGTCGCGAAACCGTGGACAGCGGCGTCAGCACGGTGCTGGCCCGCAGCGACAAGCTCTCGCTCAACACCTCGCTGTCGCTGGACGATGGCCGCGACTGGCGCGATGAGAAGGACGCCCGGTTTCGCGGTCTGCCCAAGGTGCGCGCCACCGTGCGCGGTCGCGTCACGCTCGGTTACGCGCTGGCCGACCGCTGGAGCCTGACCTCACGCGCCTCGCAAGACCTGCTCGACCGGGGCGGTGGCCTGCGCATCGACACCGGGCTGGGGTACCGCCGTCCGGTCTCACCGCAAACCCACTGGGATTTCTCCATCGGGGTCGGCTGGGCCAATGGCACCTACCGCCAGACCTACTACGGCGTCTCACCGCAAGGCGCGGCCGCGACACCCCTGCCCGAATACAGCCTGGGCGCGGGCTGGGACAACGTGTCGATCGGCTGGCGCATCACCTCGGCCCTGAACCGCCACTGGGTGGCCTACGGCGGCCTGGGCGTGTCGCAACTGCAGGGCGCCGCCGCGCGCAGCCCGCTCGCCACGCGGCCCACCACCTACAGCGCCACGGTGGGTCTGGCCTGGCGCAACCGCTGAGTCTTTCTCAGCGCCCCAGCAGCCGCGCCAGGTAGCGGCCGGTGTGGCTCGCCTCGCAGGCGGCCACGGCTTCGGGCGTGCCTTGCGCCACCACCGAGCCGCCACCCGCACCACCCTCGGGGCCCATGTCGATCACCCAGTCGGCGGTCTTGATGACGTCGAGGTTGTGTTCGATCACCACAATGGTGTTGCCGGCATCTCGCAGCTGGTGAAGCACCTTGAGCAGCAATTCGATGTCGGCAAAGTGCAAGCCGGTGGTGGGTTCGTCGAGGATGTAGAGGGTCCGGCCGGTGTCTCGCTTGGAGAGCTCCTGCGCCAGCTTGACCCGTTGCGCCTCGCCACCCGAAAGGGTGGTGGCGCTCTGCCCCAGCGTGATGTAGCTCAGCCCGACATCGAGCAGCGTCTGCAGCTTGCGGCGCAGCGTCGGCACGGCACTGAAGAAATCGTGCGCCTGCTCGACCGTCATGTCCAGGATCTGAGCCACGTTGCGCCCCTTGTAGAGCACCTCGAGCGTCTCGCGGTTGTAGCGCTGCCCGTGACACACCTCGCAGGGCACGTACACATCGGGCAGAAAGTGCATCTCGACCTTGACCACGCCGTCGCCCTGACAGGCCTCGCAGCGCCCGCCCGCGACGTTGAACGAGAAGCGCCCGGGGCCGTATCCCCGCTCGCGCGCGGTGGGCACTTCGGCCATCAGTTCGCGGATGCCGGTGAACAGGCCGGTGTAGGTGGCGGGGTTGCTGCGCGGCGTGCGGCCGATCGGTGACTGGTCGACGTTGATGACCTTGTCGAAATGCTCGATGCCTTCAATGGCCTCGTGCGCGGCCGGTTCGTCGTGCGTCCGATAGAGCGTGCGTGCCACGGCCGCATACAGCGTGTCGTTCACCAGCGTTGACTTGCCGGAACCGGACACCCCGGTGACGCAGGTGAAAAGACCGACCGGCACGTCGACCGAGACGCCCTTCAGGTTGTTGCCGCGCGCACCCACGATGCGCAAGGCCGTGCTGGCCGATGCGGCCGCCACCGGCGCAACCGGCGCCCGCGCGCCACCGGGAAACCGTGGCCGCTCCGGTGGAGCGGCCTGCTCGGCCGCGACCGGTGGGCGCCATGGCGTCCGGTTCGCAGGCACCTCGATGCGGCGCGCGCCGCTGAGGTATTGCCCCGTGAGCGAACCGGCGCTGGCCATGACGTCGGTGCAGCTGCCCTGCGCCATCACATGACCGCCGTGCACGCCGGCCCCCGGCCCCATGTCGATCACATGATCGGCGGCGCGGATCATGTCCTCGTCGTGTTCCACCACCAGCACGGTGTTGCCCAGGTCCCGCAGGTGCTGCAGCGTGGCGATCAGGCGGTCGTTGTCGCGCTGGTGCAGCCCGATGCTGGGTTCATCCAGCACGTACATCACGCCCGTGAGACCGCTGCCGATCTGGCTGGCCAGGCGAATGCGCTGCGCCTCACCGCCCGACAGGGTCTCGGCGCTGCGATCGAGGCTGAGGTAGCTCAGACCGACGTCGTTGAGAAACTTCAGGCGCTGTCGGATCTCATGGATGACCCGTGCCGCAATCTCGCCCCGGGCACCAGGCAGCACCAGATCGCCGAACCAGCGCATGGCTTCGCCAAGCGTCACATGACCGATCTGGAAGATGGCGCGGCGCTGCGATCCCTCGCCGACAAACACATGCCGCGCCTCGCGCCGCAGGCGGGCACCGCCACAGTCCGGACAGGCACGCACGGCCCGGTAGCGCGCGAGTTCCTCCCGAACAGTGACGCTGTCCGTCTCGCGCCAGCGGCGTTCGAAGTTCAGCACCACCCCTTCAAACGGGTGCTTTTTGGTGACCCGCTTGCCGGCACGCTCACCACCATCGAGGGCGTAAGTGAAACGGACCGCTTCCTCGCCCGAGCCATGCAGGATGGCGTGGCGTGCGGCCTCGGGCAGGTCTTCCCAGGGCGTCTCGACACTGAATTCGTAGTGGGCGGCGAGGCTCTCGATCAACGAGAAGTAGTGGCCGTTGCGCCGGTCCCATCCCTTGATGGCGCCGCTGGCCAGGCTCAGCGAAGGAAACGCCACGATCCGCGCGGGGTCGAAGAACTCGGTGTGGCCCAGCCCGTCGCAGGTGGGGCAGGCGCCCATGGGCGAGTTGAACGAGAACAGGCGGGGCTCGAGTTCGCTGATGGTGTAGCTGCACAGCGGACAGGCAAAGCGCGCCGAAAACGTGTGCTCGGTCCCGTGGTCGGTGTCGAGCACGATGGCGCGCCCGTCGGCCAGCCGAAGGGCGGCCTCGAAGCTCTCGGCCAGCCGTTGCCGCTGGGGGTGGGCCGCGTCGTCTTCACCCGCCGCGCGCACCTTCAGGCGATCGATCACGACATCGATATCGTGTTTCTCGTTTTTCTTCAGGACCGGCAGCGCGTCGGCCTCGACGATCTGTCCGCCGATGCGAAAGCGCACGTAACCCTGCGTCTGCATGTCGGCCAGCAATTCGGCGAACTCGCCCTTGCGGGCGCGCGCCACCGGGGCCAGCACCATGATCTTCGTGCCCTCCGGCAGGGCCAGCGTGGCATCGACCATCTGCGCCACGCTCTGCGCGGCCAGCGGCAGGTCGTGGTCGGGGCAATGCGGTGTGCCGGCGCGCGCGTACAGCAGGCGCAGGTAATCGTGAATCTCGGTCACCGTGCCGACGGTGGACCGGGGGTTGTGGCTGGTGGCCTTCTGCTCGATGGCAATCGCGGGCGCCAGCCCCTCGATCAGGTCCACATCGGGCTTGTCCATGAGCTGCAGGAACTGCCGGGCATAGGCCGACAGGCTTTCCACGTAACGCCGCTGACCCTCGGCATACAGGGTGTCGAAGGCGAGGCTGGACTTGCCGGAACCCGACAGGCCGGTGATGACCACCAGCCGGTGCTTGGGGATGTCGACGTCGATGTTCTTGAGGTTGTGGGTGCGCGCACCCCGCACCGACAGCATGGTGTTGCGCTGGCGCAGGACGTCGGCCAGGTGGCGTGCCTCGGGCTCGCTGGCGGAGAGCAGTTCGGACGGCAGGTTCTGGTTCAAGGCGGACCCGGGACGTGAAGGGCAACCCGGCATGATACGGTGCCGGGCATTTCCGGGCGACCGCCTTGCCCGGGCCACCCGCCCGGTCCGTGCCTTGGCCGACAATACGCGGCTCCCAACGATCTCCCACCCGCCTTGACCGCCTCGCGCTCCGCCCCCGCCGAATCCGCCCCCGAGCGCCACGACGATGGCCGGCGCATGACGCCGGCCGAGCGCCGCGCCAGCGGTGCGCTCGCGGCCATCTATGCGCTGCGCATGCTGGGGCTGTTCATCGTGCTGCCGGTGTTCGCGCTGCAGGCGCGGCACTACCCGGGTGGCGACGACCCGGCGCTGGTGGGCTTGGCCATGGGGGCCTACGGCCTCACCCAGGCGCTGCTGCAGGTGCCATTGGGCATGGCCTCGGACCGCATCGGCCGCAAGCCCGTGATCCTGCTGGGGCTGGCGCTTTTCGCCATCGGCAGTGCGGTGGCCGCCTGGGCACCGACCATGGCCTGGCTGGTGGCCGGCCGTGCCCTGCAGGGCGCCGGCGCGATTTCGGCGGCGGTGACCGCGCTGCTGGCCGACCTCACGCGCGACGCGGTGCGCACCAAGGCCATGGCGTTGGTGGGCATCAGCATTGCGCTCATGTTCGCCCTTTCGCTCGTGGCAGCGCCCGCGCTGGTGCCGCACGTCGGGCTGTCGGGCCTGTTTGCCATCACCACCGGCCTCGCACTGGCCGGGATGGCGGTGGTGGCCTGGGTGGTGCCTGCCGAACCGGCACAGCAGGTCAACGCGCCGCGCGCCCGACTCGGCGAGGTGCTGCGCGACGCCGAATTGCTGCGGGTCGACCTCGGCGTGTTCGTCCTGCACGCGGCCCAGATCATGACCTGGCTGTCGGTGCCGGCGCTGCTGCTGCAGGCCGGGCTGGACACGTCCCGCCACTGGCAGGTGTACCTGCCGGCGGTGCTGGTTTCGCTCCTCATCATGGGCGGGCTGCTGTTCCGCCTGGAGCGGCTGGGGTATTTCCGCGCCGTGTACCTGGGTTCGATCGCCCTCATTGCGGTGGTGCAGCTGGCCTTCCTCAGCCAGCTTTCCGCGCCCGGCCTGCTGGCCCTGGGCACCTTGCTGTGCCTCTATTTCGTGGGCTTCAACACCCAGGAGGCCAGCCAGCCCAGCCTGGCCTCGCGCCTGGCCGCGCCGCATCAGCGCGGCACCGCCCTGGGTGTGTACAACACGCTGATGTCGCTCGGCATCTTCTGTGGCGGAGCGCTTGGCGGCGTGGTGGCCCGCGCCTGGGGATCGGCCGGCATCTTCACCCTCAGCGCGGCGCTCGTGATCGTCTGGCTGGTGCTGGCCTGGCCCATGAAGCCGACCGCCCCCGACGGGTCAACGCGGTCCTGAACCCTCGACCGTCGGCTCGCGCAACGAGCGCATCATGAGCTGGGCCATGGTGCTGTAGAGCGGCCGGCTGATCATGCGCGACACCAGGCTGGCCAGCAGGGCCGCCGCGATCAGGCTGAGCACCATGTTGTGCCCGTCGGTCATTTCCATGACGATGATCATGGCCGTGATGGGGGCCTGCGTGACGGCCGCGAGCAGCGCGCACATGCCGACCGCGATCAGCGCCGCGCCGTGCGGTGAATCGAGCAGCCACGCCACGTCGGCAGCGACACCGGCACCCAGCGACAGGCTGGGTCCGAAGATGCCACCCGGCACACCGGCCCAGGCCGACAGCCACGACGCGATGAACTTCAGGAAGGTGAAGACCAGCGGCTGGTGTCCGGCCGTCGGATCGACCGTCTGGTCAAGCAGTTCCCGCGTGTGGGCGTGCCCCACCCCGACCGCACTGCCGTCGCTCACGATCGCGATCACCGCCACCGCCAGACCACACAGCGCCGCAAAAGCCACCGGCCGTTTGCGGCGGTAGGCGCAGAAGCGGTCGGGTGTGCCGGTGAACGAAGCCAGCATGAGGCGCGACAGCAATCCACCGATGAGGCCGCAGGCGATTGCGACGAGCAGGCCGGGGCCCAGCAATGACCACCACGACACACCATCGGTGCGGACACGCCCGAACGTCGACAGGTTGCCGAACGCCGACAGGGCCACCAGACCCGCGATCACGATGGCCGCCAGCATGAGGCCGCTGCTGCGCTCGGTCAGCTTGCGCGACAGCTCTTCGATGGCGAACACGATGCCGCCGAGCGGGGTGTTGAAGGCCGCCGCAATGCCGGCTGCACCGCCGGCCACCAGCAGTTCGCGGTCGGAGATGCCCGAGCCGGGTGACAGCCAGCGCCGCGCGTGCAGCATGACGCCTGCGGCCACCTGCACCGATGGCCCCTGGCGTCCGACCGACAGGCCCGCCAGCAGCGAACCGGAGACCGCGAGCACTTTTGCCAGGGTGACCTTGAGCGAGACAAACCGCGCGCGTTCGCCGATCGGTGTGGCGGGGTCCAGCGCCACCAGCACCTGGGGAACGCCTGAGCCCCCCGCCCCGGGCGCCCAGCGGCGGATCGCCCAGACAATGAACGCGGTGAGCGCCGGGGTCCACACCAGGGGTGTCCACCAGGCCAGCGAGCGCATCGCGGCGTAAGCGTCCGTGGCGGCATCGGCCAGCAGGGTGAGCAGCACCACCGCCAGGCCAGCCAGCACGGCATACACCAGCACGATCACGCGATCGAGCCACTGGCGGCCGCCACCGAACTCGTCGCGCAGGTTCTGCAGGAAATCCGGCTCGCCCTTCATGGGCGGTCAGTGTAAGTCCCGACGGCGGCGGGATGCGGCACAATGACCGACCGCTTTCTCGGGCGCGCCGAGCGCCCCATTCGTCAGGACATCACCCCATGGCATCCGTCAACAAAGTCATCCTCGTCGGCAACTGCGGACGCGATCCCGAAATCCGCTACCTTCCGTCGGGTCAGGCCGTGGCCAACGTCAGCGTGGCCACGTCCAGCCGCCGCAAGGACCGCAACAGCGGCGAAACCGTCGAAGACACCCAGTGGCACCGGGTCACCTTCTACGACCGGCTGGCCGAGATCGCGGGCGAATACGTCAAGAAGGGCCGTCCCATCTACGTGGAAGGCCGGCTCAAGTACGGCAAGTACACCGACCAGTCGGGCGTCGAGCGCAACACGGTGGACATCATTGCCACCGAACTGCAGCTGCTCGGTGGACGCGAAGGCATGGGCGGCAACGATGACGGCGCACCGGCCAGCGCACCGCGCAGTGCAGCCGCACCCCGCGCCGGCGCCCCTGCCGCCCGCCCTGCACCCGCACCGGCGCCTGCCCGCCAGTCGAGCGGATTCGACGACATGGACGACGACATTCCTTTCTGAAGTCGGCCAAAGGGCGTAATCTGGCCCACCGCCATTTGGCGGTGGGCTTTTTTGTTGTGTTTCCCCCTCAATGAGACTGCGTATTACTGGTACTAAGGTAGTATTCTCGGCGCCGATCAGTCATCGTTAGATCAAACGAAGACCCCGGTCAAAGATTCTTTTTACTGACACGAGGTCATCATGATTCGAGTGGTCGTTGCCGAAGATCACGCCCTGGTTCGCCAGGGGATCTCCATGCTCCTTCAGTCGGCTGGCGAATTCGAGCTGGTCGCCGAGACCGCCAGAGGCAGCGACGTGGAAGTGCTGGTGCAGTTCCACAAGCCCGACCTGCTCCTGCTGGACCTGGCGCTGAGCGACAGCTCGGGCATCGAGGTCGCCCGCAAGGTGCGCCGCGTGGCGCCTGGCGTGCGCATCCTCGTGGCCACGGGCAACGTGTATCCCGGGTCGGTGGCCAACGCGTTCGGCGCAGGCGCCAACGGGTTCGTGCTCAAGCACGAGCATGGCTCGGAACTGCTCGATGCGATCCACACCGTCATGTCGGGACGGCAGTACGTGAGCCCGCAGGTGGCCAAAGGGCTCGACAGCGCGGCCAACAAGCGGCCGAACGCGCAAGGTCTGCCGCAAACCCTCACCAAGCGTGAACAGCAGATCGTGCGGCTCATCGCGCGCGGCGGGACCAACCAGGAAATCGCCGACAGCCTGCACATCAGCGTGCTCACGGCACGCAAGCACCGCCAGAACGTGATGCTCAAGCTGGGTCTGCACAACGGTGCAGAGATTGCCGCCTACGCCATGCAGTCGGGTCTGATGGAAGCGCCGGACGTCGACGCCAACCTCTGACCGCACGGCCGAAGAACCGCTCCGCCGTGAGGCGCGGCATTCTGCGATTTCAAAATAGTGCTCGTGCATTATTGAGACGGATGCCCCACCGTCCGCATACTGCGTCCATGTTGAACGCTCGTTCAGGCCAGCCTGGCGACAAGGTTCAACCTCCTTGAAACCGAAGAGGCGCACACATGAGACCTGCAATGGCGATCGAAATGATGGAGCGCCTGGGCATGAGGGCATCCCAGCACATGAAGAACGATGAACAGGTCGACTCCGAACTCATGCCCACGTCGATTTCGAGCGACTACCAGGCACTGATCAGCGAGTGCTTTCTGGTGATGGGCCTGACCACCGACCTGGTGCGGGTCAGCGTCAGGCCCGTGGGGTTGAGCACTTCAGGGCTCGAAATCTACGCCGCCTTCATCAAGGTGCAGCGCTGGGAGCCCTGCGTCATCCAGATGCTCACCCGCATGCCGGTGATCGAGAAAAAAATCGAAAAGCGCCTGAAACAGGCAAACATGCACCGCTACAGCCAGTTTGCAGGTCTGTGGTTTCGCACACCCTCCAAACTCGAAGGTGCGGTGAGCACCGTTCACTGAACCGGCAGCGCTGTGCCCGCAGCACCCGCGGGCACGGGCTCAGCAGACCGTCAGGGCTTCGAGCCAGTCACAGGCGCATGACCGTTCGGCCTCTGCATCGATCAGTGCCTGCCGGTCCTCGAACGCCCTCAGCAGCGCATCGGCCAGCGCAGGGGCAGACAACCGCCCCAGCCGCCACGACGATTCGGCCGCGGCCAACACGCCCAGCGATCGAAGGGACGCCGTCATTGCCGAGTCGCTGATCCGTTGCGCCTGCATGCAGCGCGACAGTGCGGCGTCGAACGCTTCGTTCGACACGCCGGATCCGCCGCGAACCCGGATCTCGATCAGGCGCTGCCAGTCCGCGACCGTCTGCCGCTCTGGCCGCGAAGCGAGCGGCCCGATCTGCGTGGGCAGCAGGTGCGTGAGCTGGGTGAACCGGTGGGCGTGTCGCCACCACTGACCCAGGGCATGGGTCACATGGCCGTGCATGGCCTGCTGCCGCTCGTGCAGCGCGGCCAGCAGGGTTCCATCGGGCTCACCCGGCGCCATCCGGCCCTCGCACAGGTGCACCAGCCGATCGACCCGCTGCTGCGTGTCGATGGCCGCCGCCAGCACCGATCGCCTGGCGAGCAGACGAAGACAGGCATCCATGCCCCGCTGCACCCGATCCGACAGCCCGACATGCGGTTCTCCCGCCGCGGATTCACCGTTCATCGGTTCCGTCGACAGTCGGATCAGGTGCAAACGCACCTGTGGCGCCGTCAGGGATCCGTTCCAGGTGGGCTCGGGGGACCGCACAGCCCGGGCGTGGACCGTCGCGGGCGTGTCTCGCGTGGCTTCTTGCAAGAACGATGGGGGCATGCGGCACTCCTGAAGGATCTTCACGAAGTCTTTGCCGGATGCACGGGGAAATGAATAATGCTCTTGCGCTATTCCGATCGGCGCAGCGCCAGACGTTTCTCGCCACACACACCCACCGTTCATGTCGACCCAAGCCCCGCCCATGAACGACTGGTTGCAGGTGCCGGGCGTGGCGGCGCTTCTGTCACCGCTGGGCAAGCCACTGGCCCATTCCGCGGAGTGGCCCACCCGCATGCCTGAACAGGCCGGGCGCAACGGATGGCGGGACAGCCTGGAACCGGACAGTCTGGTGAAACTGCTGGACGCACTGTCACGGCCGCAGGATTTCGACATCGTGATCGAGACCGGGCACGGCCCGGGTGCCAGTGGCTCCACCCATTGGCAATGTGCCGGCAACTGGGATGCCCGATGGGGCGCACACGGCTGCTTCTTTGTCGACATCACCCAGCAGGAGCAAGCCAGGCTCGACGCCGTGGCGGTCAGCACGCGCATCCACCTTCTGTTCGACCAGTTGCCGCTGGAGGTGGCGTATTTCGGTCCACCCGCCGACCCCGTGTGCCTGTTCGCCAACGACCGCTATGCGCGGACCATGGGTTTCGAACGGCACGACATCGTGGGTCGCCTGCCGCACGAGATCATGACCGATGACGATCGGCGTGGCCTGCACACGGCCCTGCCAGCGTATGTGGCCACCGGGCACACCGTGACCTGTGAATACCGCCGCCAACACGGCGTGACCGGCCAACCGGTGGACCTCGAGGTGTCTTTCACCGCCCACCGCGCGGCGAACGGGGCGGTCATCGGCACGTTCGTGGTGATGTCCGACATCACCGAACGCCGGCGCTTCGAGCAATCCCTGCTGGCCTCCCAGGAACGCCTGTCGCGCTTCATGGAGGCCAGCGCCGAGGGGGTGTTCTTTCACCGCGACGGTCTCATCGTCGATGCCAATCCGGCGGCTTGCCGGCTGGTGGGCCTGAGCCATGCGGCACTGATCGGTCGCCCCATGCTGTCGCTCTCGCCAGCCGAGCAGCACACCGTCTCGAGCGTGTCCATCGGCAGCGGCGCCGACGCCTTCTTCGAGACCGAAGTACGGCACGCCGACGACAGCCTGATTCCGGTCGAGATCATCGGCCGCACGATGGAGCGCAAAGGCGACCGGCTGCGCATGACGGTCATGCGCGACATCCGGGACCGGCGTCAGGCGCAGGCGCGCATCCACGCACTGATCGAGGACCTGCGCTCGCAGAAGGACCGCGCCGAGTCGGCCGACCGCGCCAAGTCGGTCTTCCTGGCCGCGGCCAGCCACGACCTGCGCCAACCCATCCACGCCCTGGGCCTGTTCCTC